>NZ_CP082333.1:1551250-2952500 GCF_019890935.1 Exiguobacterium acetylicum | reverse complement strand
GTAACGGGGCTAAACATACCACCGAAGCTGCGGATTCCGTAAGGAATGGTAGGGGAGCGTTCCAAACCGCTGTGAAGCTGTACCGGAAGGAGCAGTGGAGCGTTTGGAAGTGAGAATGCCGGTGTGAGTAGCGAAAAGAGGGGTGAGAATCCCCTCCGTCGAAAGCCCAAGGTTTCCTGAGGAAGGCTCGTCCGCTCAGGGTTAGTCTGGACCTAAGCCGAGGCCGAAAGGCGTAGGCGATGGATAACAGGTTGATATTCCTGTACCGCCGATCCACCGTTTGAACAATGGGGGGACGCAGGAGGATAGTGACGCATGCGGATGGAAGTGCATGTGCAAGTTTCAAGACCGTCTGATTGGCAAATCCGTCAGGCATCAAAGTCAAGGAACGATGCGGAGTCCCGTAGGGACGTAGGTCACGATTTCACACTGCCAAGAAAAGCCTCTAGTGAGGGGGAAGGCGCCAGTACCGTAAACCGACACAGGTAGGCGAGATGAGAATTCTAAGACGCGCGGGATAACTCTCGTTAAGGAACTCGGCAAAATGGTCCCGTAACTTCGGGAGAAGGGACGCTCTACATGAGTAGAGCCGCAGTGAATAGGCCCAAACGACTGTTTAGCAAAAACACAGGTCTCTGCTAAATCGCAAGATGACGTATAGGGGCTGACGCCTGCCCGGTGCTGGAAGGTTAAGGGGATGGGTTAGCGCAAGCGAAGCTTTGAACCGAAGCCCCAGTAAACGGCGGCCGTAACTATAACGGTCCTAAGGTAGCGAAATTCCTTGTCGGGTAAGTTCCGACCCGCACGAAAGGCGTAACGATTTGGGCACTGTCTCAACGAGAGACCCGGTGAAATCATAGTACCTGTGAAGATGCAGGTTACCCGCGACAGGACGGAAAGACCCCATGGAGCTTTACTACAGCCTGATATTGAGGCTTTGTGCATGATGTACAGGATAGGCGGGAGACGTCGAGCCCGGAGCGCCAGCTTCGGAGGAGTCACCCTTGGGATACCGCCCTTCATGCATAGAGTCTCTAACTCGCAGCCGTGATCCGGCTGGAGGACCGTGTCAGGCGGGTAGTTTGACTGGGGCGGTCGCCTCCTAAACAGTAACGGAGGCGCCCAAAGGTTCCCTCAGAATGGTTGGAAATCATTCGTAGAGCGCAAAGGCAGAAGGGAGCTTGACTGCGAGACCTACAAGTCGAGCAGGGACGAAAGTCGGGCTTAGTGATCCGGTGGTTCCGCATGGAAGGGCCATCGCTCAACGGATAAAAGCTACCCTGGGGATAACAGGCTGATCTCCCCCAAGAGTCCACATCGACGGGGAGGTTTGGCACCTCGATGTCGGCTCATCGCATCCTGGGGCTGGAGTAGGTCCCAAGGGTTGGGCTGTTCGCCCATTAAAGCGGTACGCGAGCTGGGTTCAGAACGTCGTGAGACAGTTCGGTCCCTATCCGTCGTGGGCGCAGGAAATTTGAGGAGAGCTGTCCTTAGTACGAGAGGACCGGGATGGACGCACCGCTGGTGTACCAGTTGTTCCGCCAGGAGCATCGCTGGGTAGCTACGTGCGGACGGGATAAATGCTGAAAGCATCTAAGCATGAAGCCCCCTCCAAGATGAGATTTCCCTTTGAGTAATCAAGAAAGACCCCTCAGAGACGATGAGGTAGATAGGTCACGGGTGGAAGCATGGCGACATGTGGAGCTGAGTGATACTAATCGGTCGAGGCCTTGTTCTAGCAGATGCATTGTTGATGACTTCAGTTTTGAGGGCGCGAGCCCGTCGTCTGGTGACGATAGCCAAGTGGTCACACCCGTTCCCATGCCGAACACGGAAGTTAAGCACTTGAACGCCGAAAGTAGTTGGGGGCTTCCCCCTGTGAGGATAGGACGTTGCCAGGCACTTGACCGATCTGCAGATTGCAGGTCGGTCTTTTTGTGTACTCCTTTTAGATAGGAAAGAAATAAAAAAACTGACGAATGGACGTTAATCCGCCATCGAGTCAGTTTAAGCGAAGCATCTAGATTAAAAAGAAGAAGGTGTGTCAAGAAGACGAGGCGTAACTTGCTGTAAGAGCGCTGCAGCACGCGCTTCAAGCGGTGTTGGCAATTGATTCAGGGAGAAATACCGTAAGTCGAGACTCTCTCCGTCCGTCATTTGTAATGTACCCGATACGCCTTTTGCTTGAAAGAGATGGATCACACTGTAGGTTTGATCGCCATTTGGATAACGGAAGAAGTAATCAGGACCCGAGAAGACGTCTAGCAGTTGAACGCTGCGTGCTTGAAGTCCGGTTTCTTCTTGTAATTCACGCATCGCGACTTCTTCAAGTGTCTCACCTGGTTCCATCGAACCACCGGGAAGTCCCCAACTGTGGGTGTCCGAACGATACTGAAATAGCAGTTCATGTTGTGGATTTATGACGAGTACGGTCGCACCCACGCTGATCAACGGTCGGCTGCCTACGATTTTTCGTAAATCTAATAAGTATCCCATCTGCTCACTCCTTTCGTATCAGTATAGAAGAATATTCATTATGACAGTTAGTAAAAAGAAATAAGGCAAAAAGACTTGCCAATTTAAAAGACACATGTTATATTAATATCTGTCGAAACGTTATATCATCGCGGGGTGGAGCAGTCTGGTAGCTCGTTGGGCTCATAACCCAAAGGTCGTCGGTTCAAATCCGGCCCCCGCAACCAATTTTTAATAATTAAATCCGAAACGTTTATCGTCGCGGGGTGGAGCAGTCTGGTAGCTCGTTGGGCTCATAACCCAAAGGTCGTCGGTTCAAATCCGGCCCCCGCAACCAATTTTAAACTTAACTTCAACTTTACTACGAAACGTTCAGCGTTTCGTATTTTTTTTTGCCTTTTTCGTCCGTTACAATAGAGAAGGACGAACAGTACGTATTAAGGAGGAGACATCGTATGATAGAACTGGAAATGAACAGCTTGGAAGAAACGACTGCCTTGGCTCTTGAACTCGGACGACGTGCTGAAGCAGGGATGGTCATTACGCTCGATGGGGATTTAGGTGCTGGGAAAACGACTTTTACGCAAAGCTTTGCGAAAGGATTAGGTGTGACGCGTCACGTCAACAGCCCTACCTTTACGATCATGAAAGTCTATACGGGACGTCTTCCTCTTTATCATATGGATGTTTATCGCTTGGAAGGTTCCGGTGATGATATCGGACTTGAAGAATATTTGAATGGTGAAGGCGTCGCCGTCGTCGAGTGGTCTGAGTTAATTGCGGACAGCCTCCCACCTGAACGGTTGGCAATCACGATTACGCGAACAGGTGATGATAGTCGACGTTTTGAGCTGACGCCGATCGGAGAACGATACATTACATTATGTGAGGGATTGAAATCATGAAAATCGTAGCTATTGATACATCGACGAAACAATTATCAGTCGCTCTTTCAGACGGAAAACAGATTGTAGCAGAAGCTTCTTACGTCACGTCTTTGAATCATGCGACGAAACTCATGCCGTTGCTGGAGCGCTTGATGGTGGAAGCAAAATGGATACCGGCTCAACTGACACGTGTCGTCGTTGCTGACGGTCCTGGTTCTTATACGGGATTACGGATTGGAGCGACGACAGCGAAGACGCTTGCTTATACACTCGGTATCGAGCTTGTTGCCATCTCGACACTTGAACTGATGGCAGCTTCGACTGGTCATACAGGACGCGTTGCGGCGATTCAAGATGCGCGGCGTGGAGCAGGGTTTGTCGGAGTGTACGACGCCGGGAAACGAATTGGTGAAGAACAGCATATCGAGATTTCTTCTTTTGTGAAGACGTTACCGCCAGATACGCTCGTCACAGGAGACGTCGATGCGTTCGAAGAGATTCTTCAGCCCTTCGAAAAGGCGGCTCCTGCTTTCCGGACGCCACGTGCCGGCGTACTCGCTTTACTCGGTGCAACGCGTCAGACGGTCGAAGCGCATGCGTTTGAGCCACGTTACCTGCGCCTGGCTGAAGCAGAAGCGAAATGGATCGAGGCACAGCGTCATGAGTAAGGGCATTCGTCGGATGACCGTACAGGATGCTGCAGGTGTTCACGCGGTTGAACTCGAATCGTTTGCGACACCGTGGACGCTAGATGCCTTCGAAGCGGAAATGACACAAAATCCGAATGCCTATTATGTCGTTGCCGACCAAGATGGTATCGTCGGGTTTGCTGGTCTGTGGCATATTGCGGATGAAGGACATATTACGAATATTGCCGTCAAGCAGTCGCATCGCGGACAAGGACTCGGAGAAGATCTGCTAACGGCATTGATCGCCGTCGGTCGTGCACTTGATTTGCGGGCGATGACGCTCGAAGTACGTGTCTCGAACACACCAGCGCGGACTTTATATGAAAAACTCGGATTTCAGTATGTCGGTGTCCGAAAACGATATTATCAAGATAACAATGAAGATGCTGCCATCTACTGGCTGGAGCTGGAGGGAGAAGACCTATGACACAACCATTGATTCTAGCAATCGAATCGAGTTGCGACGAAACGGCGGCTGCCGTCGTCCGTGGAGGAACCGACGTCTTATCGAACGTCGTCTCGTCTCAAATCGAAAGTCATAAACGATTCGGTGGCGTCGTGCCTGAAGTGGCTTCACGGCATCACGTCGAACGAATCACATACGTCATTGATGACGCCTTGACGGAAGCGAACGTCACGATCGACGATATTGATGCGATCGCCGTCACGGAAGGACCTGGACTTGTCGGAGCATTACTCGTTGGTGTCAGCGCAGCGAAGGCACTCGCCTTTGCGCATGATAAACCATTAATCGGTGTTCATCATATCGCAGGTCATATCTATGCGAATCGTCTCGTGCAAGAGCTTGAGTTCCCGCTCGTCTGTTTGATTGCATCAGGTGGGCATACGGAACTGATCTACATGCCGGAAGACGGTGTATATGAAGTCATTGGTGAAACACGGGATGATGCCGCGGGGGAAGCATATGATAAAGTTGCTCGGACGTTGAAGTTACCGTATCCAGGTGGTCCACGGATCGACCAATTAGCACAGACCGGTCAGGATACGTTCCATTTTCCACGTGTCTGGCTCGAAAAGGATTCGTATGACTTTAGCTTCAGCGGTTTGAAGTCAGCAGTCATCAATGCCGTGCATAACGCCGAACAACGGGGAGAAACGATCATTCCGGAAGATTTAGCTGCGAGTTTCCAAGCGAGCGTCGTCGAGGTACTCGTGACGAAGGCGGTCCGTGCCGTGAAGGATAAAGGGGGACGTCAATTACTGCTTGCTGGTGGCGTCGCTGCCAACAAAGGATTACGCCAAGGTCTCGAAGCGGCGTGTGCGAAGGAAGGAATCGATCTCATCATTCCGCCGATGCACCTGTGTGGAGATAATGCGGCGATGATCGGAGCGGCTGCGATTCATCCGTATCGCGCGTTACGCTATTCGACACTTGCCATGAACGCAGAACCTGGGCTAGATTTAAAGTAAGGAATCCGAACAACTTGGGGGAAATGGAATGAAAAAAGTCATCATCGCATTGTTAGCGGTACTGGTCATCGTCGCGATCGGACTTCAGATCCGAGAAATCGTCAACGCATACCAAGTCGCCTATAAGGAAGAACTCGTACCCGATAAGAAAGCGGTCGAGACGAATACGAAACAACGTCCACTTTACGAAATCGGACGAGCAGAAGGGGAAAAGACCCGGATTCAAAAGTTATATGCTTTTGATCAGACAATCAATGGTAAGCTCAGTAACGTCGTCATCGTCGATCGGAAGTATGGTTTAACGAACAAGGCGAGTGATGATTATTTCATGATTGCTTCCGGAACACCGGTGACGGATCAAGAAAAGAAGTCATTCGAACCAATGATTCAAAAGATGGATGCAGAACAAGTCCAAGCCGAGGTCATCTCAAAGCATGAGGTGACGGCTGTTGAGAACAATAAAAAACGGACGTTGACGTTATTTAAGGTCTTCTATAAGGATACGGATCAAAACGAATACCTCTTCTTCATCGAAAAAGAAGGCGGTCTGAAACTCGATCTATTCAAGAAGGGTTACTCACGTTTGTCTAATTACTAAATCCATGAAAACAGCGGATTCCTAAATAGGAGTCCGCTGTTGTTCGTTCATTGCCATTCAGTGATACCCGTCAAGTCATCATAGATGCGATCGGGATCGAGATTCAATTCCTCGACCGGAAGTCCATTTCGATTGATCCATGCCGTTTTGAAGCCGAAACTCTTCGCCCCGGTGATATCCCAACCGTTCGAGGACATGAAGAGGATCTCCTCACGTTTTAGACCGAGCGTGTTTAAGGAATGCATATAGGATGCAGGTGCTGGCTTATACTGTTTGATATCATCGACACTGACGAGATGTTCGAACCGATCGGCTAAGCCTGACTGCTCAATGAGCGGATCGAGCATATCATGGGAACCATTCGAGAAGACGACCAGACGCTTGTCCGCCATCGTCTCGAGAACGGAGCTGACTTCAGGATATACATCAAGCGTCAGGTACGTCTCCATTAAGGTCGTGATTTGTTCCTCGGTCACATGGAGCTTCAGTTCGAGTAACGTATAGCGGAGAGCATCTTGTGTCACTTGGCTGAACGGCACATACTGTCCGTTCAATTGCCGGAGGAAAGAGTACTCCAGTTGTTTCTCCCGCCAGCGTTTGCTGATCGCTTCTCCGTGATCCGGATAAAGCGCTTCGGCTTGTTCTTTGACGGAATGGACATCGAATAATGTACCGTAGACGTCAAAGACGAGTGCTTGAATCGTCATAAAACATTCATCTCACTTTCATAGAGTCTGCTTTAACGATTCCCTTACAGTACGGATTCAAACGACACTCAAGAATGAACCTGTTGCAAAAAGCGATGAAACGTTTGCGCGAATGCACGACAAGCGGCCTGTTTCTCCGGGGTATTCGGATCAAACTCAATCTTCAAGCCATCCGTGACGAGGGTCGCCCCAGCTTCTTTTAACGCGTCTTCAATCAAATCAACCGCTGCGCAGTACTTCGGATAATCAAGATCCCCCGAACCAAAAGCAGCCGCCGGTATCCCGTCTAAGGATTGTTCCCGAAGCTCCTCGACGAAGTCCTCTGCTTCATACGGTAAATCACCGTCTCCCCATGTATATGAGCCGAGTAATAGACCATCAAAACGTGATAAGTCCTCCCCGACGAATTGATCTAGTTCTGTGATCGTCACATCGACATCGTGTTGCTCGAGTTCATGTTGAATGAGTGAGACGATATCTTCCGTATTACCGGACATGCTGACGAATCCAATCGCGATATGCATGCATCTTCCTCCTTTCACTGTACTTCTCTACTTTAATTGATAATGATTATCAATGTCAAAGGACATATAAAAAAGCACCTTCGAAAGAAGATGCTTTTCTATAAATTAGTCTTGTAGTTCGGCCCATTCCTCAATGGAACGAATGACCGGTTCGAGTTGGCGCCCTTTGTCGGTCAAACTGTATTGAATCTTAATCGGACGATCGGGAATGACAGTCCGGATGACGATGCCTTCCGCTTCGAGCTCCTTCATACGTTCCGTGAGCATACGACCTGATAATTCGGGAATGGCATCTTGAATCTCATTGAAACGACATGTCTTCGTCAACAAGTGACGTAAGATCAGACCCGTCCATTTCTTACCTAAGATTTCAAAGGCATGTTCGACTTTGGGACAAAGAGCCGGTTGGATTGCGACTTCTTCCATCAGCACTCATCCTTTCTATAGTTGTAGTATACCCGCTTCTGCTAAAAAAATCGAATCATTTTACTTAATGTAACAAAAAGAACTAAAACAAATCTATTTACTTTTAGTAAGTGATAAGATATAGTCTGTTTATTGAGTTACTTAAAGTAACTAAAATACATTAGGTAAAAGGAGAAGAGAGCAATGATGGATACAGGACTTTTAATCATTCGTTTAATCATCGGCTTAACATTCGCTGCACACGGGACACAAAAATTATTTGGTTGGTTCGGTGGACACGGAATCGCTGGAACAGGCGGTTGGTTTGAATCAATCGGCATGAAGCCAGGGAAGGCACTCGCGATTACAGCAGGTCTTGCTGAATTGATCGGCGGCTTGTTGTTTGCAGGAGGCGTATTCCTCTGGATCGCAGCACTCCTCATCATCGGATCGATGCTTGTCGCGATCGTTAAAGTACACGGTGCGAATGGTTACTGGGTGACGCAGAACGGGTACGAATACAACATGGCATTGATCGTCATCGCGCTTGGTGTAGCGATGATCGGTGCTGGAGACTATTCACTCGCTGCACTCATCGGGTGAAGAAAAAGGTGGGTCATTCATGAAGTTCGAGGCATCAACGCTTAGCGCAAAAGACAATTATAAATTACTGATCGGAAGCATCATTCCGCGTCCGATTGCTTTCGTGACAACGCAAGGAGAAGACGGGACGGTCAACGCCGCACCGTTTTCCTTCTTTACGGTCGCTTCAAGCAGTCCGCCGCAACTGGTGATCGCCGTACAACGGACGGATCAGGGGCAGAAGGATACGGCACGTAACATCTTAGCGAAACAAAGTTATGTCATCCATATCGTCAGCGAAGAGATCGTCGACGCAGTCAATGAGACAGCAGCGCCACTTGCTTACGGTGAAAGTGAGCTTGAGCGGACGGATTTGACGCTCGTCGATAGTGACGCGATCGAAGTACCCGGAATCGCGGAAGCGAAAATCCGGTTCGAGATGCGCTTGACGCAACACGTCGAGCTAGAAGGTGCCGATCTTCTGATTGGGGAAGTACTGCGTTATCACGTCGCGGATGAACTCGTCGATTCGTTCCGGATTGACGCAGCAGGCTTGAAGGCTGTCGCTCGTTTAGCAGGGAATGATTATGCGACGATCGGGAAGACGTTTACGATTGCCCGACCGACAAAATGATAGAAGCGTGAATGCTTGATTCATCGTACGATTCGTTTTGATTCAAACAAAAGGAGTGGAGAGACCGGTCTAGCTACCGGAATCTCCACTCCTTTTTCTCATGTCGTTCATCTGATTCATCGATCGGACTTCAAGGTTGCGGATCGATTTCGTTTGAAGAGGCTTCAAGACCATGACGTTTACTATACTGATAGCCATCGAGCAAATAAAAGACGATTGCGAGTGCCCAAATGCCGACACAGCTGATCAAGAAAGCGGTGAGCGGTGAGACACTACCGTAATACGATAGGATCAACGGGTCATTGAGTTCGACGAATAGCTGTGTCGTCAGGAGCGTACAGCATAATCCCGAGAGTAAACTGACGAAAAGACCGCTCCATGTCTGGATGACGAGACCGATCATACAAGAAATCAGGAGGAACAAAGGAAGCGCGGCATTAAAAGCATCCGGACGGATGAAGGTCGACACGTAGTCCGCATACATCGGTACGAAATAAAGGATGCCGGATAGCAGTCCTTGAATCAAGTTAATGAAAAAGCTTTTCGTCCGCATCAGTGTTGGTTCTCCCATCGTTCCATCAATTCGAGTAGATCGACATCAATTTGGTCACGTTCTGCTGAAAGAGCTGTCGCTTTCGGAATATCGTTGAAGACTTCCGGTTCACAGAGCAATTGTTCAATTTCTGCCGAACGCTGTTCGAGCCGCTCGATGTCTTGCTCGAGTTGCTCGATCTGCTGACGGCGCTTGCGTTCTTCTTTCTGTGCTTCCTTATCGATCGTCTTCGACGCCGTGACTTTTGCGGCTTTTGCTTCCTCCGCTTCAAGACGCGCAATCTCTTCTTGCTCCGCCTTCTTCTCCGTGTAGTACGAATAATCTCCGAGGTATTCCGTCACGCCGGCTTCACTCATCTCGATGACGCGGGTCGCGATCCGGTCGATGAAGTAACGGTCGTGAGAGACGAATAACAGCGTCCCTTCGTAGTCGACGAGCGCGTTTTCAAGGACCATCTTCGAATCCAGATCCAAGTGGTTCGTCGGCTCATCGAGGACGAGGACGTTCGTCTTTCGGAGTTTCAGTTTCGCGAGCGCGAGACGTCCGCGTTCGCCACCGGATAACTCATGGACGATCTTGAAGACATCGTCACCGCTAAACAGGAATTGCCCAAGGACAGACCGGACTTCTTGTTCACGCATCAGTGGCCATTCGTTCCAAATCTCATCGATGACACGGTTCCGATCATTGAGTTCTGCCTGCTCTTGATCGTAATAGCCGATCGAGACGCCGGTTCCGAAACGGAAATCACCGAAGAGGGGGCGTAAGCGGCCGACGAGGACTTTCAGGAGCGTCGACTTTCCGATTCCGTTCGGTCCGACGAGTGCCAGCGATTCACCGCGTTGCAAGCGGAACGTGATGTCTTTTGAGACAGCTTCTTCGTAACCGATCGCCAGTTGATTGACTTGCAGAACGTCATTCCCGCTCTGTTTTTCAATCGGGAAGGACAGGACCGTGCTACGCTCATCCCCATCTGGTCGGTCGAGCCGGTCGACCTTTTCGAGCCGTTTCCGGACACTTTGGGCACGTTTTGTCGTCGTCGCCCGGGCGATGTTGCGTTGAATGAAGTCCTGCATCTTCGCGATCTCTTCTTGCTGCTGTTCAAACTGCTTCATTTCCTGATCGTACAAGGCCGCTTTTTGTTCCAAGTACTTTGTATAGTTCCCGGTGAACTTACGACAGACATTGCGTGACAGCTCATAGACGACATTGACGACTTGGTCGAGGAAGTACCGGTCGTGCGAGACGATCAGAACGGCACCACGATAACCACCGAGGTAACTTTCGAGCCAAGCGAGTGTATCGATATCGAGGTGGTTGGTCGGCTCGTCGAGAATGAGGAGCTCTGGTGCTTGTAAGAGCATCTTCGCTAAGGCAAGCCGTGTCCGTTGACCACCGGATAATGTCTGAATCCGGCGCGAGTAATCATCCGGATAAAAGCGCATCCCGTGCAGGACGGAGCGGATATTCGCTTCAAACTGATAACCACCCGCTTCTGAGAAGTCGTGTTGCGCTTGATCGTATGTCTTCAGGAGACGATCGTACGCGACCGGGTCGTTCAAGATATGCTCCATGCCCATTTCGATTTCCATCCGGCGCAGTGTCCGTTCTTGTTCTTGGAGATGTTCAAAGACGGTCAGCATCTCGTTCCAGATCGTCTCGTTCGATTCGAGACCACTGTCTTGCGCGAGATAACCGATTTTGACATCCTTGCCTTTCATGATGTCGCCCGAGTCATGACTGAGTTCGCCAGCAATGATTTTGAGCAAGGTCGATTTACCGGCACCGTTTCGTCCGACGAGCGCAATGCGGTCCCGCTCTTGTACTTCCAATTTGATATTTTCTAAAATCGGCTCGACGCCGAATGATTTCGAGAGTTGGTTGACTTGTAAGAGTATCATTTCCATCCATCCTTCCACCCTTTAGTCTATCACGAACAAAAGCGCGAGGTCCTGCGGAATATATTATTTGTGACTCTATGTGAAGTGGTTTACAATCAAGGAGAGTAGAAAGCTTTTTGCAAAGATTTGGGTGCCACGATGGATGTGGCCGAAGGGGGAACTGCAGGATGAATGGACCAGACACAAAAATTCCACAAGCGACAGCAAAACGGTTGCCGCTATATTATCGCTTCATCCAAAGTTTATACAATTCAGGCAAGCTCCGCGTCTCTTCTGCTGAGTTAAGCGAGGCGGTGAAGGTTGATTCAGCAACGATTCGTCGCGATTTTTCCTACTTTGGGGCATTAGGGAAGAAGGGGTATGGATATAACGTTCAACATCTCTTAACGTTTTTCCGCAAAACCTTGAATCAAGATGAGGTGACGAATGTTGCCTTAATCGGGGTCGGTCATCTCGGAACAGCGTTTGCAAATTATAACTTTTTAAAGAATAATAGTACTCGGATAGTCGTTGCGTTTGATGCGGACGAAGAGAAGGTCGGAACAACGACGCATGACGTTCCAATCTATCATGTTTCGGACATGAAAGAACAAATCGAAGCGAATCAGGTCGATGTTGCCATCTTGACGGTTCCATCCCAGTTCGCGCAGTCAGTAGCGGATGAGTTAGTCGAGTATGGTGTGACAGGCATCCTGAACTTTACGCCAGCGCGGTTGAACGTGCCAGCTAGCGTCCGGGTCCATCACATTGATTTATCGATCGAGTTGCAGTCGTTAGTTTATTTCATGAAGCATTATTCGCAATCAGCTGAAGGAGTGAAATCATAATGGAAAACCTTATTCCGCTCACACTAGGTATCGGACCTGCGAGCATCGGATTAATCGCGGTCGTCGCATTGATCATTTTCGGACCGAAGAAGTTACCAGAATTCGGACGCGCTGCAGGTCAGACATTGAAAGAGTTCAAGAATGCCACGAACGGCATCATGGACGACGATAAAAAGGACGAACCGAAAGAGAAGTGATTGAATCATGACGGTTGATCAAGAGCAAAGCATGACGTCGCACCTTGACGAACTGCGTAAGCGGATCGTCTGGTCGCTTATCATCGTCGTCGTCCTGTTCGCTGTCGCATTTCCGCTCGTCCGACCGCTCGTTCGCTTCTTGCAAGCGGACTTAAAAGAGCTCGGCATCGGTTTGAATGCCTTCAACGTCGCCGATCCTTTAATGTTGTATTTGAATCTTGCGTTCATCATTGCGCTGATTTTAGCGTCACCGTTCTGGATGTATCAACTCTGGGCATTCGTCCGACCAGGACTTTATGACAAGGAGCAAAAAGCGACATTGACGTATATTCCGGTCATCTTCTTTCTGTTTTTGGCTGGCGTAGCCTTCTCGTATTTCTGGTTGCTTCCCTTTTTGCTTGAAGTCTCAACGGATCTCGGGAAAGAGCTCGGAATCGAACAAGTCATCGGAGTCGAGAACTACTTCAGTTTCTTAATCCGGTTGACGATGCCGTTTGGTCTTCTGTTCCAATTGCCGGTCGTGACGATGTTCCTGACACGTCTTGGTCTCGTGACGCCATATTTCATGCGAAAGAATCGGAAATATGCGTACTTTGCGCTGTTCGTCGTTGCGGCATTGATCGCACCGCCGGACGTGACGTCACACTTGATGATCTCGGTTCCATTGTTCGTTCTCTATGAGATCAGCATCTTGATTTCTGCGCGGACGTACAAAAAGGTCTTGATCCTCGAGCAACAGGCAGAGCTTGAACGACAGGCGGATTTGATGCGTGAATTGAATAAATGAATCGTGAATTCCTTCCGACGATTTTGGAAGGGATTCTTTTTTATGAAAGCGTTATTTTTATATTGATAAAGCAGTTAGCGATGCGTATACTAAAGATAATTCATGGGGGCTTAGCTCAGCTGGGAGAGCGTTTGGCTGGCAGCCAAAAGGTCGTCGGTTCGATCCCGATAGTCTCCACCAATATCAAACATCCAACTCCTCGAGGCGTCGAGGAGTTTTTATTTTACTCCCAGTTAAATTCCTCAAAAATATAAAATGTCACGTAAAACAAATAAATTAAAAAAATAGGCAAATATAAATTGTTTATTTCCATTAAATTCATTAAACTAAATATACAGAATTTTCGTTTAACTGTTTTATCAGTAGTACTACTATGGTTTTACAGAAAAGGGGAAAACGAACGCATGAAGAAGAAGATTGCACTTATGGCAGCCGTCTTAATGACGTCTTCCAATCTAGTCAGTGCGCAAGGTGCACTGTCGTCGCAAGACAAAGCAACGGGTCAAAAACCGCAAGCACTCTCGCTGAAGAAATCGGGGCAAGAGAAGAACTACAAACAATCGGATAAAGTCCGTGTCGTCATCGAGATGGAAGAGAAGCCGGCGATTCAAATCGCCCAGGCTCAAAACAAGCGGTATAGCACATTGAGCAATGCCGAAAAAGAGTCGATCAAAGATCGTCTCGTCAACGTCCAAAAATCAGTCAAGTCAGCCATCGCTAAAAAGGCGATTCCCGTTACATATAAGGAAAGCTTCACAACCGTCATCAACGGATTCAGTGGTGAAGTCAAGTTCGGAGACATCGAAGACATCAAACAACTGAGCGGAGTCAAGAGCGTACATATCGCCCATGAATACGCGCGTCCGGAAGTTGCTAAAGGTGCCAAGCCAGACATGCTGTACAGCAAGGACATGGTCAATGCGAAGGAAACATGGCAGGACTATGGTTTTAAAGGGGAAGGAACAATCGTTGCCGTCATCGATACGGGAATCGATCCATCGCATAAGGACATGGTCTTGAGCCCAGAAACGAAGATCGATTTGACTTCTTCGAAAGTCGATAGTGCGAAAGAAACAAAAGGCTTAAAAGGAAAGTACTTCACGGAAAAAGTACCGTACGGCTATAACTATGCCGATCACGATAGCGAAATCCGTGATTTAGGTGCGGGCGCATCAATGCACGGGATGCACGTCGCGGGTACGGTCGGAGCAAACGGCGATGAAGCAAACGGCGGTATCAAAGGGGTCGCTCCGGAAACACAACTCCTCGCGATGAAAGTCTTCGGAAACGATCCAGGAATGCCATCGACATTCAGCGATATCTACATTAAAGCGATCGATGATGCAATTGCACTCGGAGCCGATGTCATCAACATGAGTCTCGGTTCGACGGCATCGTTCGTCAATGCAGATGATCCAGAACAACGCGCAATCGTCAACGCGATGAACAACGGTATCTTGTGTGCGATTTCTGCTGGTAACTCGGCATTCGCAGGTCATGGTGCAGGTAATCCGTACACAGCAAACCCGGATATCGGTGTCGTCGGTGCACCAGGTTTAACGAGCCAAGCACTCCAAGTCGCATCACTCGAAAATACGAAATTGACACTCGAAGGCATGGCGCTGACGATCGACGGTCAGGATGCTGGTTATTTGGCATACCAAAAACAAGATTCACCGAATCCGATTGCTGTCTTCGATAAAGAGAAGAAGGATGTCGTCTATGTCGGTGACGGTCAAGCTTCGAACTACGAAGGCAAAGACGTCAAAGGGAAAGTCGTCTTCGTCGTGCGTAACGGTGGTTTCAACTACGGCATGATCCAAGCAGAAGCTGAGAAGCAAGGGGCAGCAGGTGTCATCGTCCGCGGTCGAGTCGATCATGGGGATTACGTCAGCATGGCGCTCAACAATCCGACGATTCCACTCGTCACGCTCAGCATCGCAGACGGAAACGATCTTGAAGCAAAAGCAAAAGAGGGCAAGGCAATCGCTGTCACGTTCGACGGAAAAGCAGTCTCAGCCGATAACCCGGTCGCAGGACAAATGTCTGACTTCACGTCTTGGGGTGTCACACCAAGCCTTGACTTCAAGCCAGAAATCACGGCACCAGGTGGAAAAATCTACTCGACGCTCAACGATAACGAGTATGGTGTCATGAGTGGAACATCGATGGCGGCACCACACGTCGCTGGTGGAACGGCACTCGTCATGCAACGGATCGCGAAGGACTTCAAAGTCGATGGTGCGACACGCGTCAAGCTCGCGAAGAACATCTTGATGAACACGTCGCGTCCGCAACTCGATCAAGGAAAATACAATGCGCAGCTAAAAACAGGCAACTTCTACTCCCCACGTCGTGAGGGAGCTGGATTGATGGATCTTCGTGCTGCCATGAAGACACCAGTCGTCGTCACAGAGACGAAGTCAGGTGAAGGTAAGGCATCCTTGAAGGAAGTCGGCGAGAAGTTCACGTTCACACTTGATTTGAAAAACTACAGCAGTGAAAAAGTGACATATAAGTTAGCCGGAACGGTTCAATCAGATCTCGGTGCAGAAGGATCAAACTTCCTCGAAGCAAACGGCATCTTTAAAAAGGGAACGATCGGTACGGTGGATGCAAACAAAGGCACATATCCGATCTCATTCGCAGTTGGCTCGAAGAAAGCAAGTTCGGTCTCGATTAATCCGAAGAGCTCAACGAAAGTCAGTGTATCGGTTGATCTGAAGGATACAACGGACTGGGCAAACGAACTTCCGCTCGAACAAGTCTTTGAGAACGGCTACTTCGTCGAAGGATTCGTCCGTCTGATCGATACGAAGAGTAAGAATCCAGAATTGACGGTTCCTTACGTTGGCTTCAAAGGAAAATGGGATCAAGCTCCGATTCTAGACGCACCATTATACGATGAAGACAACACGTTCTACGGTTTGACAGGTCTAGCAACAGAAGTGAAGGATAACTTCGAATTCCTCGGCGCAGATGCTGCGGGCGATGTCGTCGCGAACAAAGTCTCGTTCTCACCAAACAACGATGGTAGCGCAGATGAAGCATTCCCGATCATCTCGTTCCTCCGTAATGCGAAAAAAGTCGAGTACTCGATTCTTGACCGGAACAAAGCAACGCTTCAGAAGCTCGATACGCAAACGGACGTCGTCAAGAACTACTATGATAGCGGTTCAGAGGACGGATACACACCAGTCACAAGCGCTGCTTGGGACGGAACGATCAACGGGAAACCGGTCAAGGATGGTCTTTACTACTACAAAGTCAAATCCGTAATCGATTATCCGAATGCAAAATGGCAGTCGAACCTCTTCCCAGTCTATGTCGATACGAAAAAACCAGCCGCAACCGTGAAATGGGATGCGTCAAAATCAACGCTCTCGTGGACAGCAGGTGACCAAGGAACAGGTGTCGCGTCATACGATATTCTCGTCAATGGTAAGAGTGTCTTGAAACAACCGCTTGCTGCAACAGAAAAAGCGTACACGTTGACGGATCTTCCAGAGCGCGCGAAGATTGCCTTCGTCGTGAAGGATTATGCAGGAAACAGTGTGAAAAAAGACGTCAACACGACAGGTGTCGATAAAGCGGTACCGAACGTTCAAATCGATACACCAGTCGCACTTGGTCTTGCGACATCAAAAGTCATCAACATCGCAGGTCACGTCTCTGATGAATCAGGCATCAAATCGTTCAAAATCAATGGTAAATCTGTCAAACTTCGCTTCGATGCGGCTCAACAAAACTATGCTTTCAGCCACGACGTGACGTATACGACGGATGGCGTCAAGTCATTCAAGGTCGAAGCGTACGATGGTAAAGGAAACCGTGTGGCGTTCAGTCGTCAAGTCATCATCGACACAGAATTACCGACGATTCGCGTCACAGCACCAAAAACCGTTTCAAGCAAAACAAAAACAGCTGAGATGAAGATCGTTCTTCGCGATAACTATAGCGAATTACGCTTTGACTTCAACGGTAGCGCGGAATACCGCCGGACGTTCAAAGAGCCGTACGAGATGAAAGCCTTCAAAAAGACAATCACGAAAAAAGTGACACTCAAGAAGGGGAAAAACACGTACAACTTGAAACTGAAGGACCTCGGTGGACACGTTGTTACGAAAACAGTCGTCATCACGAAAAAATAAGGAACAAAAGATGAAGTCAGGCGGAAATCCGTCTGGCTTTTCTTGCGTGCCGAAGCGCCTTGAAGGGTTTATGAGATGAGAAGAGGGGGAATTTTAAGAACAGAAACAAGTCAGAGGGGGAACAACCATGAATCCGTTCACGACCTTAATCGCCTTCATCGTAGGGTGTCTCGTCTTATATCTCGGTATCCGCGACAAAAACGGTTGGCTGATTGGTGTCGCGATGATACCGCTCGCGATCGTTGCCTATAGCGTCATTTATCTGATCATTCAGGTCAGTGCGTAGTCTTCATGGAAGATGTCTTACCCTAAGCGGTAGGACGTCTTTTTTTTTCGAAAATCGTACTACAGATGAAACCAATCTAGTAAAATGTAAGTATATGACAGTATAGAGAGGTGGATGATCATGGAACACGTACATACACAAACGGATGCCTTGGCGGCGCTGTACGAAGAGATGCATCAGAAGACGAAGACCGGCATGTGGGTCATGCTTGCGGCATTCTTAGCGCTCAGTAACACACTCGAGAAACCAGTCTACGCGATGATCGTCCCGTTATTGTATTTTGGCTATGACATGTTACTACAACGAAAGCGGTTCGCGCTTGTTGCAGAATACACATCAGAGGATTCAGCAAGACGGCTCTATCAGGTACATGTGCTGATCGGCATCTTACAATACGGAGCGCTTGCCGGTCTAATTGTCTGGGCAGCCGATCGACCGAACACGTCTTTTTTGCTCGGTCTGATCATCATCGTCATTCCGTTCTACTGGATCTGTCG
This sequence comes from Exiguobacterium acetylicum, assembly GCF_019890935.1. Classification (NCBI taxonomy): domain Bacteria; kingdom Bacillati; phylum Bacillota; class Bacilli; order Caryophanales; genus Exiguobacterium; species Exiguobacterium acetylicum. The sequence goes on along the minus strand of NZ_CP082333.1, from coordinate 2,934,369 downwards.
AAAAACGTTAGAGTTCATCTCACGAAAGATTGATCCAACGTATATCACGGAAAAAGAAATTCACAAAGCGCGCTAAAGGAGAAGGTACTATGCAAACGGCTCGTGAAGAACGTCTACAAAAACTTGCGCTCGCGTACCGGGATGTCGAGTGGCTCGGCACACGCTGGTACTGGAACGTGCTCTTATTCATAACAGTTGGTATGCTGATCGAGTGGACCGATATCCCCTTGTTGATTTTGACGATTCCAGCCCTTTTTCTCGGCTCTGATTTTCGCTACCAACTAAAAAAACGAAAAATTTTAGACGGCTACATCTCAAAAGCGCAGGTCCGTCGCCAATTTTTACTCCGCATTGGTAGTCACGTCCTGCTGTACGCTGTCTTGACGGTCGTCATCACCCAGACGATCGAGGGACCGTTCTGGCAGATGCTTGTGGCAATTTTTGCGATTTTAACACCGCTCTATTTCATCAGCGAATGGATCATCCGACGTGATGGGGCGCGTGATCCGGACTATATCAGTGACGGAGAAGTAGCCCGCTTCGTCAGACAGAAAGGAACATCGCAATGGAACACCTATTCGAGCGACAAGCACGTCTGAATGTAATGAAACGACCGGTGCGTGTCGTCGCCTATTTCTTTTTGATCCCTGGATTGATTTTTGCAGTATTTGCTTGGTTTATGACGTCAATTGCATCCGTCTTTTTCCCAATCATGCTCTTTTGTCTTTGCGCGACCGCAGTCGCTCGAGAAATCGTCCGGCTACGACTCATGAAGTCGTATTTAACACCGACTATCTATCAACAAACTGTTCAAAAAGTAGCTCGTTTGACAATCATCGGTTATGTCGTAGCGTGGTTGATTGCTGTCGTCATGCTGTCGATTCCAAGTTCCCCTGGTTATCTATTTGGCATCTTCCTCTTTTGGGTTGGTGGAGTCAGTCTAGGTGTCACTCGACTAAACCGGTTAGCCAAACAAATCGATCCCGCGTACGTCTCGATGGGTGAAATCGAACGTGCGTGGTGGAAACGGTAAAGCAAAAAATCCGCATCAATCAGCGAAAAAGAAGCTGTTTGATGCGGATTTTTGATTATTTCTTCAACAGGAGATAGATGAAGTATGGTGCTCCGATCAAGGCGACGACGATCCCAGCCGGTACCCCGTCTGGTCCCGCGATGTTGCGTCCGATCGTATCAGCGAACGCAAGCAACCAGCCGCCGAGCAAGAGGGCGATTGGCAGGAAGAACTGATGGCGTGGTCCAACGAGCGCTCGAGCGATATGTGGCGCCATCAAACCAATGAAGGAGATTCCCCCTGTCACGGAGACGGCAGCAGCAGCGAGCGCGACAGCTGTCAACAAGAGTTGAATCCGTTCTTTTTCAATCGCGACGCCAACACCAATCGCGACCGGTTCATTCAAGGCAAGCAGATTGAGCTTATTCGCCTTATAGAATGTCAGTGGAATCAAGACGAGCAACCACGGTAAGAGTGAGTAGACGAAAATCCAGTCCGTTCCCCAGATGTTACCGGCGAGCCACTTCGCGATGAAGTCGACCTTTTCACGACGCGTCGACGAAATCAGGATGACCATGATTCCAGACAGTGCCATCGAGAAGCCGACACCCGTCAAAATCAACCGGATCGGTTGGAGTCCTTGTATGCGGTCGTACGAGAACAAGTAGATCGCTGTCGCAGTCACGAGTGCACCGAAGAAGGCAGCAATCGGTAACAGATAGATGAATGACCCGACATCGGTCGGGAAGTACAGGAAGAACAAGGCGACGGCGACGCCAGCTCCCGTATTGATGCCGATGATACCAGGATCAGCGAGTTCATTGCGGGTGATGCCTTGTAAGATGGCACCCGATAAGGCAAGCGCCATTCCTGCCATGACGGTGATGAGCAGTCGGGGCAAGCGGAGCGAATAGAGGACGAACTCCTCTTTGAACGATCCGTTTCCAAGTAACGTCGGCAGTAAACGATCGTACGAGAGAGAAGCAGGTCCAAGACCGATGCTGACGACGAGTGTTGCGATTAATAGTGCCAGTAACGTCCAAAACGTCAGTTGCTGGCGACGGCGTAAACGAGATTCCATCATGAGAAAGCACGCCCTCCTTTCCGAACGATTAAGAGGAAGAATGGTAGCCCGAGCATCGAGACGATTGCGATGACTGGTGTCTCATAGGGTGCATATAGTGTCCGTCCAATCGTATCGGCAAGCAACATGAATGTCGCACCAAAGATCGCGGTCATCGGCAGGATGAACCGATAGTCCGTCCCGACGATTGCGCGGACGATATGCGGAATCATCAGCCCGATGAACGCCATGTTGCCGACGAGGGCAACAGCAGCACCGGCAAGCAGGATGACGACGACATAAAGCACCGCTTTGATCCGCTGGATGTTCTGTCCGAGTCCGAGCGCGACTTCTTCCGAAAGACTGAGGATCGTCAATTGCCGCGAGAAAATAAACGCAATCACGATGCCAATCGCGATGACCGGCGTGATGACTTGTAGTTGTCCCCATGTCGACCCGACGAGTCCCCCGGACGTCCATTGTGAGACATCTTGGGCAATCTTGAAGTAAATCCCGATGCCTTCCGCAATCGCGTACAGAAACGCTGAGATCGCGGAACCGGCAAGGACGATCCGGAGCGGAGAGAAGCCGCCTTTTTTCGAAGCGCCGATTCCAAAGACAAGTGCTGCCCCGAGTGCTGCTCCGACGAAACACGCGATCATGATCCCGAAGTAGTCAATTTTCGGAAAAAGGACGATGACGAGCGCCAGTGCCGCATTTGCTCCTGCCGTCAGACCGAGCAGACCAGGATCGGCGAGGGGATTGCGTGTCATCGCTTGCATGATGGCACCTGAGACACCGAGTGCCGCTCCAACGAGGATTGCTGCCAGTTCCCGCGGCAAGCGAATTTCCTGGACGATTTTTGCTTTTTCATTCAACGGTCCGAAAGTCAAAGCGTTCCAGACTTCGCGCGTCGTCGTATCGGCGGCACCGAACGTCATTGCGATCCAGAACATCCCGAAAAAGAGGACGAGACCGAGTGTGATTTTAATGCCGAACGGAATTCGACCAGCTGACATGAATGTCGCCTCCATTTCTGATTCAGTGAGTGAGCCACAAAAAAAGGGAGGGATCCCGCAGGTTCCCTCCCTTATTCATTATGCGCCAAGGAAACTTTTCTTGAAGAACTCGAGTTGACGTTCGAGTGTGAGTGGATCGTTGAAGTAGAATTCCTTTGAATCGACTTCGAAGACACGATCGTTTTTGACAGCTGGAATGTTCTTGAACGTATCTGTTTTCGTGAATGAGTTGTCCGCTTCCGCACTCTTACTGAAGACGAGGTAGTCGCCTGCGTATTCAGGAAGGACTTCTGGTGACAACGCGTAGTATCCGTCTTTTAATGCCATTTTCGTAACTTTATCCGGCATTTTCAATTTCATTTCCTGATAGAGAATCTCTGTTCCACGACCCCAGTTATCGCCGAAGACGTAGAGTTGTTTATCGAAGCTTTCGATGACAGAAACAGTAGCATCTTCACCGATTTTTGCTTTGATGTCTTTACCGGCAGCAGCAGCGCGTGTTTTGAAGTCTTTGACCCAGTCGCGTGCTTCTTGCTCTTTGTTGAGCAATTTACCGATTTCGATGTGTTGCGTCAAGTAGTCGACTTTTCCGTATGTGTACGTGACCGTCGGAGCAATCTTTTTGATTTTATCGAGGTTTTTCGTTGTCGAATAGCCGATGATCAAATCTGGTTCGAGTTCGATGATTTTTTCAACGTTCTCTTCCGATACTTCCGTGACGTCCTTGAGTTTGTCGAACTTCGGATTCGCTTTTGACCACGAATCGACACCAACGACAGGTACGTCGAGTGCCATGACGTTGCCGGCAAAACCAGCGAGGACGACGACACGTTTTGGATTAGCCGGAACTTTAATGTCACCATTCTCCGATTTATACGTGATCGTCTCGTTTTTCGACCCAGATGCTGCATTGTCCTTCTTCTCTGTATTGCCACACGCTGCGATGACGAGCGTGAGAATGAGTAGAACCGGTAAAAGTAGTTTCTTCATGATTCAATCTCCCTTGATTAAGTTGTAGGTGATACACATCGGCTTGTTCGTCCGCGGATCGCGTCCGATTTCAGCATCGATATGGAATACTTCTTGTAAGACGTCTTTTGCGATGACTTCCTCACACGTTCCGGCTTTGACGACTTCACCGTTTTTCATGGCGATGATATAGTCGGCGAACCGTGCCGCTTGATTCAAATCATGCAGGACCATGACGATCGTCCGTCCTTCGGTCCGGTTGAGATGTTCGAGCAGTTCGAGCACCTCGAGTTGGTGGGCGAGATCAAGATAAGTCGTCGGTTCATCGAGGAAGATGATGTCCGTCTCTTGGGCGAGTGCCATCGCAATCCAGACCCGTTGACGTTGACCACCCGACAGCGCATCGACCGGACGGTGTTTGAATGCCATCGTATCCGTTGCTTCGAGTGCCCAATCGATGATCTCGTAATCGTGTTTCGTCAAGCGTCCGAATCCTTTTTGGTACGGGAAACGACCGTATGAGACGAGCTCTGCGACCGTCAGACCACTTGCGCTTTCTGGAGTTTGTGGCAGAATAGCCATCTTCCGGGCAAGTAGCTTCGTACTTTCCTTGGCGATATCGAGACCATCGAGCAATGCACGTCCTGACTGATGAGGAATGATCCGTGTCATCGCTTTCAATAAAGTCGATTTGCCACATCCGTTCGCCCCAATGATCGTCGTGATTTGTCGATCGGGAATTTGGACGGACAAGTCTTTGACGATGGGACGATCACCGTAGCCGATATTGATTTCTTCTGTTGCTAGACGTACCATACGCGACGACTCCTTCGTTGTTCTCTCCGTTTTCACTGATAATGATTATCACTATCGTCTCATTAACCATACCAGTCCTGTAAAAACGCTGTCAACATTTTTTCTTGTGTTCAAGAGATGTTCACGTTATCATGAGGGAGTGAGAATGATAATCAATCGTAATCAAAGATGAGGAGTGAGTGAGATGAGGGAACAGGAGTTGTTCGACGTAACGATCATCGGCGGAGGACCTGCAGGGTTATATTCGACGTTCTATAGTGGTCTTCGGGGCATGAAGACGAAATTGATCGAGTATCAAGCAGAACTCGGAGGAAAACTGCACGTCTATCCGGAAAAGATGATCTGGGACGTCGGTGGACAGCCACCGATCACCGGGGAAAAACTCATGGCTCAACTCGTCGAACAGGGACTGACGTTCCAACCGACCGTTCAATTGAATGAAAAGATCATCTCGATCGCAAAAGACGTCTTCGGTAACTTCGTCTTAGAAGCGGAATCGGGACGGATCCATTATTCGAAGACGGTCATCGTCGCGGTCGGCGGCGGTATCCTCAATCCACAAAAACTAAAGGTCGAGGGTGCGGAGCGCTTTGAAGTGTCGAACTTGAACTATACGGTCAAATCAATCGAGCGCTTTAAAGGAAAGACCGTCATCGTATCAGGTGGTGGGAACTCTGCGATCGACTGGGCGAATGAGCTCGAACCGGTCGCGAAAAAAGTCTACGTCACGTATCGCCGGGATTGTTTCTCGGGGCACGAGGCGCAAGTCGACCAGCTCGTTAAAAGTTCGGCTGTTTGTCTCCTCAACACGACGATTCACAAGCTGATCGCAAGTCCCGATCATCAACGGATCGCATCAGTTGAATTGATCGACTGTCAAACAGAGGAAATCGTCGAGATTCCAATTGATGAAGTCATCATCAATCATGGGTATGAACAGGATGCAGCACTGCTTGACGCGTGTGATCTCGATATCGCACGGGTCGATGACTTCTATATCGCAGGGAACGCCGCGAGTGAATCGAGTGTCCCGGGATTATATGCGGCTGGAGATATCTTGTCGCACGACGGGAAGGTCCATTTGATCTCGGGTGCGTTCCAAGATGCGGCAAACGCCGTCAATCGGGCGAAACGCTTCATCGAGCCGGAAGCGCCAAAAGTAGCAATGGTCTCATCGCACAACGAAGTCTTCAAAAAACGCAATCGGGCGTTGATTGAGGAACGCGTCAATCAACAATCTTGAATAATGTTCAAACGTCCAAAATGCTTGGAAACAAGCGGAGTTTGGACGTTTTTTCATACAGAATTCAGTTTTGTACTATAACAGGTGGATTTGACAACGTGCTGTATTTAGGACAAAATTCTACTTATGTTCCACTACATGTAGGATACAAGTAAGACGGATGTATAAGGAGGAAGCGTATGACAACTACGAAACGTAAGCCCATTGGTCTTGCCTGGCAGATTTTAATCGGCTTGATTCTCGGGATCACAGTCGGTGGTGTATTTTATGGGAATCCCCATGTCGCGGAGTGGCTTAAGCCAATCGGTGACATCTTTATCCGGATGATGAAAATGATCGTCGTTCCGATCGTCTTCACGACGATCGTTCTCGGTGTCTCATCAGTCGGTAGCCCGAAAAGTCTCGGACGTCTTGGCGTCAAGACACTCGGTTACTTCACGATCGTGACGATGATCGCGATTTTCACGGGGCTGTTCGCAGCCAATCTCGTTGAACCGGGTGCTGGTATTAACATGTCGACACTCGATAAAACGGACATCTCGACGTATGTCGAAACGGAAGAGACGACACAAGATGCAGGACTCGTCGACAAGATCGTCAACATCGTTCCGACGAACATCTTGGACGCGATGGTCCGCGGTGATATGCTTGCCATCATTTTCTTCTCGGTCTTATTCGGACTCGGTGTCGGTTTTGCAGGAGAGAAGGGCCAACCGGTCGTTCGTTTCTTTGAAGGCGTCGCAGCAGCGATGTTCAACCTCGTTAATATCGTTATGAAATTTGCACCGATCGGTGTTTTCGCCTTGATCGGTGTCACGGTCTCGACGTTCGGGATTGAATCGCTCGGCTCATTGTTTAAACTGATTGCGACATTATACGTCACGGCGCTTCTCTTCATGGTCATCGTCTTCGGTGCGATCATGAAATGGGTCGGGATTCGGGTTTCTGATTTCACGCGTATCTTTAAGGATGAGCTCTTGTTGACGTACTCGACAGCATCGTCTGAGACGGTATTACCACGGATTATGGAAAAACTCGAACGGATGGGCGTTCCGAAATCAATCGTCAGCTTCGTCGTACCGACGGGTTATTCGTTTAACCTCGATGGATCAGCGCTGTATCAAGCACTTGCTGCCTTGTTCATTGCACAGATGTACGGCATTGATCTCTCGATCGGAACACAGCTGACGCTTGTCTTCGTCTTGATGCTGACATCAAAAGGGATGGCTGCCGTTCCTGGCGTCTCCTTCGTCGTTTTACTCGCAACACTCGGTACGGTCGGTATCCCGGCAGAAGGACTTGCCTTCATCGCAGGGATTGACCGAATCATGGATATGATGCGCTCGGTCGTCAACGTGACAGGAAACACACTCGCTTCACTCGTCATCGCGAAGTGGGAAGGTGTCCTGGATGAAGACCAACTCGAGACGTTCATGTCGACAGAAGGTAAAAAAGACGACGTCCGCAGTGCGTGACTATCGTAAATACAAGGAAGGACTGCATCGTCAGTCCTTCTTTTTTTCGTCCCTGAAAATAGATTAAAGTCGATTGTTTTTAAAGAAAATCGTTTATTTTTGATTATAGTTAAAAATAAGTTGAACATTATTAATTTTAAAGTTAATATTATTGATATAATCATAAGGGAGAGGCGATAGGATGCAAACGGTAGGAATCGTCATTGGTATTGTCACAGTCTGTATCGTACAATTTTACTTAGCACGGCGCGGAAGAGTCTGGAGTTTCATCATTCCAGCAATCATCATCGGTCTCGGAATTTACTGGTATTTCGGAACAGGACCACACTCGTCGGATCGGGAGTCATTGATCCGAATCGGTACGTGTGTTGGGTTGTCCATGATGATCTCGATGGCTGAGATGGGTGTCGACTCGCGCCGTAAGCAACTGAAGCGTGAAAAAGAACGAATGGAGATTCAAGATTTGTAAGAGAAGTGAGGGAACACGATGGAACGACAAGACGTGCCCGCTTGGGTACTGGCACTCGAACAGGAACATCTCGAGTTCATCCGGAAGTTCGTCTTGAGCTCTGGTTCGTTGAAGGATATGGCAACAGCCTATCAAGTATCCTACCCGACCGTCCGGGCAAAGTTGAACCAGTTGATCGAGCGGATTGATTCGGTGCAGCAGGAAGATGTCGAATTCGTCAACATGATCAAGAACTTGGTCTTAGATGAACGGTTGAGTCTCGATGTGGCGAAGACAATCATCGACTCCTACCGCAAGGGTCAAGCGAAAGAATAAACCAAAAAACGAGATTCCCGTCTGACGGAAATCTCGTTTTTTTATTGCTTGTCGTTCTTTTTGTCCTGTTCCTTCTTGATCATCTTCTTTGCTGCTGCGCGGAAGCGGAAGATCAAGTAGAGACGGTAGAAGTCGATCGCAGCGAACAACGTCAGCAGGATCGTCCAGAAGTTAAAGACCGTTCCTGCTTCGACCGAGTTGTTGTAGGCGAGGAACATGAAGAGAATACCGAATATGGCATAGAATACTGCCATGAAGTTCGAGCTTTGACGCATGAAAACACGACCTTTCGTAAATTAAGACATCGCGTAGATGGCGAGTACGACGATTCCGTTGTTAAAGACATGGATGGCTATCGGAGCTATGATCCGGCGCGTCTTGACGAAGACGAGTGAGAAGACGAAACTCATCGCGACATAGATTAAAAATTTGTTGTCTTGGTGAATCAGTCCGAACAATGCACCCGTCAAGATGAAGCTGAAGAAGAAACCGAGCTTCGAGGAGAGATTGCCGAATAGGATATGCCGGAACAAGAACTCTTCCATGATCGGTCCGAGCAGGACGACCATGACTTGCAGGAGTGGGATGACTTGGATCGCTTGGATGATCTGATCCGTATTTTGCGATTTCGCGACATTCTCGATCCCGCCTGCCATCCAGGCATCGATCAAGTTGACGCTGATCAAGAGCGCATACAGGAGCACGATCCCGATTCCGATCCATTTCAACGTATCCATCGGATCGGTTTGACGTCCCTCTGCCTTCCACTTCTGCCAATCGGGGCGCAAGCAGTAGTAGGAGACGATGACGGCGACCGTGAAGCCGATCGCAAGCCACCAACCGGCGACGTCAGCAATGACGTTTTTCGGAAGGAAATACTGGAACGAACCCGGAACCAATTGGACGATCAGATAGATGATGATTGGGATGACGTGACGCTTTTGCCACTTCTCCGCCATCAGAAAAGGCAGACTAATTGGATTTTTCATCGTACAGGACACAACTCCTTTGTAATGAAGGTACTGTCCCGATTGTAACAAACAAACGGTCTTGGCGCACGATTGACGATGATTCAAAGGTGTCGATTTCGGGAAAACGGATAAAGGTTCAGGCTTGAATTCAGAAGAGAAAGCGTATAAGATAAAAATATGTTAGCACTCAATGAAAGTGAGTGCTAAAAAACAGTCATTTTCAAGGAGGATGTTTCGCATGTTAAAACCACTTGGTGATCGCATCGTGATCGAAGTCGTTAAAAAAGAAGAAACAACACTCGGAGGAATCGTTCTTCCTGGGTCAGCGAAAGAAAAACCACAAGAGGGTAAAGTCGTCGCTGTCGGTACAGGCCGTGTGACAGAGCAAGGCGTACGTGTACCACTTGAAGTGAGTGTCGGAGATCACGTCATCTATGCACAATATGCCGGTTCAGAGGTCAAAGTCGACGGCAATGAATACTTAATTTTACGCGAAAGCGATATTTTGGCAGTAGCCGAGTAATTCAGTCAATCATCTAAAGGGGGATTTCAGTCATGGCAAAAGAGATTTTATTCAGTGAAGAAGCACGTCGGGCAATGCTCCGCGGGGTCGACGCATTAGCGGATGCAGTCAAAGTCACGATCGGACCAAAAGGACGCAACGTCGTCCTCGAGCGGAAGTTCGGTTCACCACTCATCACGAATGATGGTGTGACGATCGCAAAAGAAATCGAACTCGAAGATCATTTCGAGAACATGGGCGCAAAACTCGTTGCAGAAGTTGCCTCAAAAACGAATGAGATCGCAGGGGATGGTACGACAACAGCGACAGTCCTCGCACAAGCGATGATTCGTGAAGGTCTTAAAAACGTTACAGCGGGCGCAAACCCGATGGTCATCCGTAAAGGAATCGAAAAAGCGGTTCGTCGCGCTGTCGAAGAGTTGCACACGATCGCAAAACCAATCGAAGGTAAAGAAGCAATCGCACAAGTCGCAGCGATCTCAGCAGCGGACGAAGAAGTCGGTCAATTGATCGCAGAAGCGATGGAACGTGTCGGTCAAGATGGTGTCATCACGATCGAAGAATCACGCGGCTTCACGACAGAACTCGACGTCGTCGAAGGGATGCAATTCGACCGTGGTTACGCATCACCATACATGATCACGGATTCAGACAAGATGGAAGCGGTCCTTGAGAACCCGTACATCCTCGTCACGGACAAAAAAATCTCGAACATCCAAGAGATTCTTCCGGTCCTCGAGCAAGTCGTTCAACAAAACAAACCACTCCTTATTATCGCAGAAGACGTTGAAGGCGAAGCACTTGCGACACTCGTCGTCAACAAACTCCGTGGTACGTTCAACGCGGTAGCAGTCAAAGCACCAGGCTTCGGTGACCGCCGGAAAGCGATGCTTGAGGATATCTCGATCGTCACAGGCGCAGAATTAATCACAGAAGACCTCGGTCTTGATCTCAAGGAAACACAAATCACGCAACTCGGTCGCGCGTCGAAAGTCGTCGTCTCAAAAGACAACACGACGATCGTCGAAGGCCACGGACACGGCGATTCAATCGAAGCACGTGTCGGGACGATCCGTGCACAAATCGAAGAGACGACAAGCGACTTCGATCGTGAGAAATTACAAGAACGTCTGGCGAAACTCGCAGGTGGCGTAGCCGTCGTTAAAGTCGGGGCAGCAACGGAGACAGAACTAAAAGAACGTAAGCTTCGGATTGAAGATGCTCTTAACGCGACACGTGCAGCGGTTGAAGAAGGCATCGTAGCAGGTGGGGGAACAGCTCTCATTCACGTCACGAAAGCCGTCGAATCGATTCTGTCGGTCTCAACAGGCGACGAAGCAACAGGTGTCAACATCGTTCTTCGCGCACTCGAAGCACCACTTCGTCAAATCGCGGAAAACGCGGGTCAAGAAGGTTCGGTCATCGTCGAACGTCTCAAGCATGAAGCGCCAGGAATGGGCTACAATGCGGCAACAGATGAGTATGTCGACATGATCGAGACAGGAATCGTCGACCCAGCGAAAGTAACGCGTTCAGCACTTCAAAACGCAGCGTCGGTTTCAGCGATGTTCTTAACAACAGAAGCCGTCATCGCCGATAAACCAGAACCAGCCGGATCTGCTCCTGCAATGCCTGATATGGGCGGCATGGGTGGAATGGGCGGAATGATGTAAGACATTTCATCTAAAAGTACCGAATCCTAGTAAATAGGGTTCGGTACTTTTTGTTTGCGATAGTATACTTAATAGTTGAAAGAATTACATAAACAGTACTCATCAATTTAAAAATAAAGACAACGAAAGAGGAGACGTCAAGTGAATGAAATTTTAAAAGGCATAGTAACCTCGGGTACACTCATCGTCGCAATCGGCGCTCAAAATGCGTTCGTCCTTAAACAAGGTTTACTTAAAAACAATATTTTCTGGGTGGCGCTAGTATGTTTCTTGTGCGATGTGTTGTTGATGTGTGCGGGCGTACTGGGAGTCGGTACCGTCATTAAGAATAATACGTTTGCAAATGTTGGTCTTGCGATTGTTGGAGGACTGTTTCTTTTCTTGTATGGATTTAAATCGTTTCGTAGTGCATTTTCGTCATCACATACAATAAATGTTTCAACAGATTCTAAAATCATGCCTATTCACAAAACGATCATACTCACATTAGCGATTACACTTTTAAATCCACATGTCTACTTAGATACGGTCGTCATCATCGGTGGTATAGCTGGGACTTTGACATTTGATCAAAAAGTCAATTTCTTGATCGGAGCTTTGATTGCCTCATTTGTTTGGTTTTTTGGATTAGGATATGGATCGAGATGGCTCATTCCTGTCTTTAAACAACCAAAAGCGTGGAAGGTACTAGATTTTGGAATAGGATGCTTAATGTTCTGGCTATCGTATCAATTAATTCAGTTTGCTTTAGAACAAAGTTAAATAGATATTTAAAGGGGTAAGGAGCAACTATCGCATATGAAGGACGATGAGATTTTATATTTAGTTGAACAGATGTCTGATGAAGAATACCTCTATCATGAAGAATTGAAGTGCTGTACGAACGAAGGATCACCATCTGACTTAGCTTATGCAAGAGTCCGTCAATTTAGGGACGTGAATATGCTTCCGATATTAAACACTTTACTCGATAAAGTGAAACAAGCAGAACAAAAACAACATCTTTATTTTATGATTGGAACGATTGGTGTGAATTCGGGAGATGCTCGTGCAGGGATGTTATTGCTTGAAAAACTGGAGCAAGAGACAAAGCCGAGTCTTCTTGAAAGCATTTTGGAAGAACTAGCAAAACAACAATGCATTCCTGATACAGAACGAATCGTAAAATATATAGACGATTCTCGGTCGTCAGTTCGAGAAGCTGCGATTCAAGCATTGCGAGCCTGTCGAGATGAGACAGCAGAAGATGCGCTAATTCGTTTGATTACGACATCAAATAACTCTTTTGATATCATGAATGCTAATTTTGTTTTAGCCACGATTGGAACAGAGCGAGCCGTTCCTTATTTGACTCCTTTGTTGGATCATTCTCGAGGAGACGTGAGACATTCGGCTTTAGCTGCACTGAGTGAACTTGGAAATGGATTAGATCTTTCAATATTTTTGCATGGACTAAAAGATCGATCTAGCAATGTGAGAGAGTATGCGTTAGTCGCAATTGAGCGACATGGTGATGAAGTAGCGATTGAACCGGTGATCAAACGTGTACAAATATTATTGAAGCGAACGCGACAAATACAAACAGATGAAGTCCTAATCGCTCTTCGATTTTTACATCGATACCAGCATTCCCATCAGGCGATTCCTAAATTATTTCATTGGATCATTCAAACAAAAAGAGAAGTCTTGTTTGACGAAGAATGGCAATGGATCGAAGACCATTTTACTTTCTACTGATGGGCTCGAGGATAGGTGGAGATAACAATCAATAAACAAGCCTGACCTTCCTCACGTCTAGTGAGAAGTCAGGCTTGTTTATTTTAAGAAAATCAGATGCACTCTGATTACTCCAGTTCATTCTCCTCAATAATCTTATCCGACAGCTTTAACTGCTTACTCACATCCTTCACTTGATTTCGACAGAACTTCAGCTCAACTTTCTTTTCCGTTGAGACGTCGTAACAGGTGCCTTCACCGGATGCTTTCGTCAAATCTGCTTCATAGTAATAGTCCTGATAGCGGAACGAACCATCGCGGAAGCCCGTCAAATTCGGTTTGTCGTCGATGAGGGATTGTCCCATCATATAGGACGTCTTAAGATTCAACAAATCAATGATCGTTGGTGAGATATCAATCTGTCCACCATTCTCTTTCATGACCCGACCGGTTTGCTGGTCGGGTTTTTTGATGAAGAGCGGGATGCGGCGCTCGAGTTCAAAAGCAGCAACTGGAGACGAGACATCCGCTTTTTTGCGCATCTCGCTTCCTTCATTGACGAGTCCACTATCGTGATCGCCATAAAAGATGACGAGGGACTGATCCCAAAGATCCCGTTGTTTTAACTCGTCGATCATCTTTCCGACACCGGTATCGACGTAATGGACAGTCTGGTAATACCGTTTCAACATCGGATCCTTATATCCGGACAGATCAAGCGTCTGATCTTCCTTGTCGATCTCATACGGTGTATGACTCGTCAGCGCGACTAAAAACGAGAAGAACGGTTTTTGTAACGTCTCCATATGATCAATCGATTCGAGGAAGAACTGCTGATCGTTTAACGCCATTCCGATTTTCTTCTCTTTTGAATAATCCTTTTGGCTGAAGAAGTGCTTAAAACCAATATTCTTGTAGACATCGTCACGGTTCCAGAAGCCTTTTTCGTAGGCATGCATCGCTGCCGTATCGTATCCATTTTTCTCAAGCAATGCAGGGAGCGGCTCGAATTCATTCGTCGGATATTGCGTATAGACAGAGCCTGATTTCAATGGATAAAGTGAGGTGTTCGTGATGAACTCAGCGTCCGAAGTTCGTCCTTCATGCGTCTGGTGATAGAGCGACGAGAAGTAGAGCGATTCCTTCTTCAATTGATTTAGGTTCGGCGTCACTTCTTCACCGTTGATGGTTTGGTCGATGACTGAAGCCTGGAATGACTCGAGCTGTACCAAAATGATATTCGGTGTCTGTTTCGGGCCCGTTGGATTCGTTTGCTCCTTTTGATTGATGCGCTGTTGCTCCTGTGCCGTCAGTCCGTCGCCGGGTCGTCCCGTCACGCCTTTGAACACATCCCATCCGTGATAACCCCAGAAACCAAACAGGTAGTAGTCACGCATATCGGAGATCGTTGCCGTCGGTTGACGATCTTCCGTTAGCGTCCGGTACGTCAGCAGTGAGGCAGACAAGACGATGCCACTGATTGCGAGTAGTCCGGCTGTCCGGCGGCGTGTTTGTACCGTCGTCACCTCCGGTCGTTTGCGGAAGACGAAGAGCAGTAGTACGAAAATCAAACTATCGGCAAACAAGAGGAAGTCTTGCGGTACGATCAAGGCGGTGAAGCCGCTACTGACGTCACTCATCTGCGTCATCTGTGAGAGGAGCGAGATGGAGAGGAAGTCCTCGAAGTAACGATAGTACCACATGTCGGAAGCGAGCAGAAAACTGTGCGCGAGCAGTAGACCGAGCCAGACCCAGCGGCGTTTATTCCACGGAATCAGTAATGTCCAGCTCGACAGGATCAGCATCCCGGCCAGGTTCATGAGTGTTAAATGGAGCGAAAGATCGGTCTTTGTAAAGTAACTAAACAGCATGAACTTCAGCATGCCGAGTAACAAATAAAGGGTGTAGCGAATCGCCATGGTCAGTACTCCTTACGTGTGTCGTCACACAGTCTTTACCCTGAATCGAAACGTGTCGAACGCTTGAGTGTTTTCTTCAAAAAACATTAGAAGAATTACTGAATATGGAATAAAATAGAAGTAATCACTTATTTTTGAAAGGATGTTCTACATAGATGAACTGGAAACAATGGATGGGAAGTGCCGCGCTGATCTACGGTACATGGATGACGCTCACTGTAAGTGCGGATGCTGCACCGTATGACGTCAAAACGAAAGATCAAGCAATCGTTGGATTTTATGATTTAGAGACAAAAGAGACGACACCTTATCCGAAAGACGTCTCACCGTATATGGTGATGCGGGCGACGTCAGCTGATAAAACGTTATTCTTGTATGAAGATTATTATGGAGACGAAACCGAGCATCCTTATTATTTGATTGATGCGAAGACGGGAGCTTCGGAACTGCTGGAACTTCCAGAAGGCAAGGAGTACCTGCGTGTCTTGAATCGCGATATGGTGATAGGGTATACCTCGTTTGATAAGTTATCAGTCTTTATTCGCGAAGGGGATCAATTCGTTGAGCAAGATACGATGAAAGTGACTTCTCAAAATCGGGTGCAATGGATTGGTGCGAATCGTTTTTCGATCCAACGAGAGGACAGTGCTGATTGGTATGATGTGAATCCGGACGGTACATTCTCAAAAGCCCTTTCCGTTGACGTGAAGCGGTTCTCGCCTTTAACGAATGACTGGATCTTAGATGATGAACAGGACACGTTGCGTCAAGTCGTCACCAATCAACAAATCACCTTACCGAAAGTCTCACGAGGATATTACGTTGAGGGAGCATACGAAACGAAAGACGGATTGTACGTTCAACTGGTCGATTCTAGTTCGTCAAGCGAGTCATCGTTATTCTACTTAGATACGGCGAGTGGGCAACTGATGACACTCGTTGACCATTCAAAGCAATTAGCGAATGAACTGTTAGCGGATGGAAAAGCCATCTACCGAAGCAAAGATCAAGCGACGATGTTATCGTTTTCGTCCTATTTGCGCCAACCGATCGCAATTGATGACTTGACGAAGGATGATACGACGCTGCTCGAAGGAACGGTTCTAGCTCCGAGCGTTGAACTGACGCGCGTAGATGGGACGACAGGTATCGTTGAGCCTAGTAAATTATCGTTCACTGGGAATGTCGAACTGAAAAATGAGCTATTCACGATCACGACGACTCCGAAACGCTTGCCGTATAGTGAGTACCGGACGACATACACGACTGAAACCGGTAAGGTCTTGGAGGACCGGACACGTTATCAATACCAGCGTTATTTAAAAGCACAGGGTTCAACGATTCCAACCATCAAGGAAGGCACAACATCTTATAGCTTCAACATCGGTCAAAGCGATGTTCCGGTGACGGTCTATGGAAAAGATGGCGAACAACTTGGAAGTGCTGCCTCCGATGAGACAGGACGTGTCCAAATCAATGTGTCGACGAAAAATCTTGTCGGTCAGGTGACGCGTTGGACGTTCGGAAATACACGAGACTTCAATCAAGTAACATCCGTGAACCGGACCGTCGTAGGTTATGAAGTGCCACGCATTACCCAGTCGAAAAACGATAATTTTAAATTCATTACATACCGCTTAGAAAGTGCCAAAGAAGGCGGTATCTATAAAATCTATGCAGGGAAACGACAAATTCAATCTGTTCCAGCAACGAAAAAGACCGAGATCACGATTCCGTATACGAATGACTTAGCGTCATATCGTGTTACACGAAGTGGTGAGTATCCTACGAAATCACTCTCTCTGAAAGATAGCGTGATGATTTACAGTAATCTATCCGCACCACTAACGGATGAACATACGACGATCGAAGGAGTTCTTGATTGGGGTGCTGATTACGGAAAGCTGTACATTGATGGGAAATATACAGCATACATCGATCGGAAGAAAACACGAATCTTTGCAATCAAAACCAAACCGTTGAAGATTGGTCAAGTCGTGACGTTCGTTGCCCGTAAAGGAACACAACTTCAAGTCTCCGGGCAGAAAGTCGTGGCAGCAGCCAATCCAACACTCAAGTCGTATACGACGTCACTCAGTCCGACGAGTACATCATGGAAAGTCAAAGCGACGAAAGGGAAGACGATCGTCGTCACAATCAATAAGAAGCGGTACACGAAACTCGCAACCGGTAAGACACAAACGATGACGTTCCCGAAACAAAAACGAGGCACTCGGGTCACGGTACATGCCGAGTCGATCAAGTTGCGTAAGAGTAAGACCTTTAGTTTAACCGTTAAATAAGTGAGCGGACAGGAATCCTTCAAGGCAGAAAATGTCTTATAGGATTCCTGTTTTATTTTAAAATGGTCTTTGGCTCAAACGTTTGGTTGAAGAATTGGTCTATATTTCCTCTTGAATTCAAACAATTGACGTTAATTTGCGCAGAAAGCGGGAATAGAAAGCGTGTACGTCCATCGTCCGTCACTGTCTTTTAAAAAAGGAGCGAAGTCATGTCAAACGTGAAACTAGCGGTCATCTATTACAGCGCAACCGGAACGAACCATCAACTTGCCTCATGGGCAAAAGAAGCGGGAGAAGCAGCAGGGGCAGAAGTCCGTCTTGCAAAAATCAAGGAGACAGCCCCAGCAGAAGCGATTGCTTCGAACCCATTGTGGCAAAAGCATGCGGATGCCACACGTGATATCGAAGAAGCGACACCGGATCTACTCGACTGGGCAGATGCGATTATCTTTAGCGTCCCGACACGTTACGGTCATGTCCCAGGACAATTCCAACAGTTCCTCGACACGACAGGCGGACTGTGGGCACAAGGCAAACTCGTCAATAAAGTCGTCAGTGCGATGTCGTCGGCACAGAATCCGCATGGCGGTCAGGAAGCGACTGTTCTCGCGGTCTATACGACGATGTTCCACTGGGGTGCAATCGTTGCGGCACCAGGTTATTCGGATCCTGTCTTGTTCGCAGCGGGCGGAAATCCATATGGTACATCGGTCACTGTCGACCAAGACGGCAACATGGTCGAATCCGTCGAACCAGCCGTGCGACATCAAGCGAAACGGACGGTTGAAGTGGCAAGCCGTCTCAACTCATAACATTACCTAATTTAAAAAGCGCCGGAATGCGGATTCGCATTCTGGCGCTTTTTCATATGCATCATGTATTTTGCGTCAACGGAAGTTCGACTGTGAACGTCGAGCCTTGTCCTTCGATCGACTCGACATGGATTTCTCCCTCATGTCCACGCGCAATTTCGCGACAGATTGAGAGCCCAAGACCAGTACCGCCGATTTGACGGGTGTCCGAATTGTCGACACGATAGAATTTTTGGAACAGGTTACTCATCGCGGAAGCCGGAATCCCGATGCCCTCATCTTGAATCGCGACGGTGACACGTGATTCGTGTCGCGTCAGTTGGATATCGATCGTTCCACCCGCTGGTGAGTATTTGATCGCATTGTTGATCAGGTTACTGAACAATTGGCGAATCTTCTTCGCATCCCCCTCGACGATCAGCGGTTCGACGTTTCGGAATATTTCAATCGCGTGGGAAGAAGACGACAGGCTATGCAACTGTTTCAAATCACGAATCATCGCGACGATATCGAACGGTGCCATCTCGTATTCTTGACGGTTTGCTTCCATCCGTTGCAGGTCGAGGAAGTCATTGATCAACAGTGAAAGACGTTCTGTTTCCGAATGGACCGCTTCGAGATACTTCTTCTGTCTCTTCGGTGGCAGGTCTCGCTGGATCATCAGCTCAGTAAAGCCATAGATCGACGAGAGTGGTGTCCGCAGTTCGTGCGAGATCGTCGAGACGAGTTCGTTTTTGATTCGATCAATCTCGACTTCGTTCGTCACGTCACGTAAGACGAGTAGAATCCCGCGGAACTGTCCACCATAATGAATGCTCTCGGAATACGTCTTGATGAAGCGTCGCTCGTGATCGATCGAGAAGGTGATTCCTTCACCGATTTCTCGTTTCACGAACGTCTTTTTCAAGTAACGTTCGAATTCCGATAGTTGGTCGACGCGATGCTTGAGTTGAACGACAGACGGAGTGATGTTCATCAGTCCGTTCTCATCGAGGCTGTCATCAACCGGGTGATCGAACAGGTCAAGCAACGGTCGGTTGATCAATTGAATATCGCCTTCGGGTTCGATATAGACGATCGATTCACGAATCGAGTTCAATAGTCGCGCCGTTTTTTCCCGCTCGCGTTCAATCTCGTCGAACGTCCGCATCCGCAAGAGTGACAATGCCAGCTGGCGCGCGAAAGCGGCTAGTTCTTCCAGCTCGTAACGATCAAACCGATCCTGATCGCGGGACAAGAAGATATAGGCGATGATCTCATTTTGACTCGGATCAAGAACCGGTGTGACAGCGCGTGCGACTTCGTCCTCGAACTGTGTATGCGGTCGTTTATCTTGTCGCGATTCACGCAATAACGGCTCAATCGTTGGCATCCAATCCTCGACTGTGAGCGGTGTCTGTGGATAAAAGACGATATCGATGACTTTTGTTCCTTCTTTAAAGATCAGTGCGCCTTGATCAGACTGCGTGATTTCAACCATCTTTTGGATGACAGAAGGATAAGCACTGATGCTATCGCGCGATGCCAGTGTTTCGGTCAATTGGTTTCGCAGGCGCAAGTGGGACTCGTTCCGTTGCGTTAGTTTCAATGCATCTTCGAGATTGTTGTTCGTCGACATCAATTGGTGTTTATTTTCAATCAAGGCTGTCGCCATCTGATGGAACGATTTACTCAATTCGCCAATCTCGTCAGCACGATTGAGCGGAATAAGTGGTAACGTATGCTCACCGCTCGCAAGAAGCTTACTCTCTTTACTCAAGAGATGGATTTGTCGTGTCGTCCGTTCGATGAACGGGCGGACAATCAGCAAGATGACAAGGAATAGGACGAGCAGATTGACGAGCCAAATCCACTCAGCATACTTTGTCTGGGTGACAAGTTGTTCTTTTGCACCGAGTTCTTTCGCGCGAAGACTACTCCGATAGTTTGTGAATGTGCTCTCCATCGTGTTGACACTTTTACGCATCGTCTCACTGTTCGAGGCATTCATCTTGAATTTCCGATTCGGATCCCGTGGTACTTGTGGCATCATCGCCTTCAGACTTGGCATCTGCAAGAAACGTTCGTCAATCTTTCCTTCTTGTTTTGCTTGGACATATTTAATTAAGCTCGGCATGACGAAATTGGTATAAGAATTATAGAGCGAACGAATATCAGACGCATAGATTTGATCCGCCTTGTAGAGACGATTTTTCTCAAACCAAGCCGTCTGTTGTTCGAGTGAGGCTTTTTTTTCATCAATCACGTCGAGCACGGCATCGTCACCGAAGACGATATAACCCCGCATCTCGTATTGAAGGGACTGCCAATCGTCCCAAAGTTTTGTCGCTCGATCTTCGCGCAAGCTGATCGCATCGAGCTCTTGTTTCGCATCCGTGACTTGGTGGTTCGTATAAAAATAAGCAGCCAGGGAAGAGATCGATAGTGTAATAAGAATGAGATAAAACGACGACATGATCTGTCGGCTGATCTTTTGATTGAACCATTTTCGCATATGGATTATGGATGCTCCTTTGTCTATGTGAGTCAAGCGTCGATTAGATGTATTACGTTGGAATATTTGTTACCGTAATCGTACATTTTTTAGACGAATAAATATAGTCATAATGCTTAAAATATCTTCAAAGTAAGAGATACAGGTTCACAAAGAAAACTTAGAACGACAAAAAAGCAGGACGGGATTTTACTCCCAACCTGCTCCGATGCCCATTAATGATGTTCGACGACAATCTTCCCAATCGTTTTTCCGCTCTCGACGAGACGGTGTGCTTCTTTCAGATTGTCAGCGTTCATGCCGATTAACGTCTGTGTCACCGTCGTCTCAAGTGTATGCTCTTCGATCCATGTTGCGACTTGTGTCAGAATCTCATGTTGGCGGATCATGTCCTCTGTCTCGAACAGCGGACGCGTGAACATGAACTCCCAGACGAACGTCGCACTCTTTTGTTGGAGCGCACTTAAATCGAGTTTTTGATCCGTCTCGACGATGCTACAGATTTTCCCTTGTGGTGCAATTACATCGACCATCGTCTCAAAATGTTGGTCCGTCGCATTGAGACAGAAGATATAGTCGACGTATTTGTAACCGAGGGCTTCCAGCTGAGGACGGAATGCCTCGTGGTGATTGATCGTATGATGTGCACCGTGTTCCTTTGCCCAATCAATCGTCTCGTCACGCGACGCCGTTCCGATGACGGTCAGCCCAGCGTGATTCGCGAGTTGTGTCGCGATTGAACCGACACCACCAGCAGCTCCGATGATGAGGATCGTCTTCTCGAGATTCGACTTAGCATCAAACGTCAATCCGAGACGATCGGTCAATGCTTCGTAAGCTGTCAGCGTCGTCAACGGGAGAGCAGCGGCTTCGCTGAACGTCAACCGTTCCGGCTTTTTGGCGACGATTCGTTCATCAACGAGTTGGAAGTCACTGTTTGAACCGGGGCGCTGGATTGCACCGGCGTAATAAACTTCATCACCGACTTGGAAGAGGGAGGCATCATCGCCGACTTCAACGACGACTCCGGCTGCATCGTAACCGATAACCTTCGGGGCGTCTTCTTCTTTCCCGTGAGCACGGACTTTCGTATCGACCGGGTTGACGGAGACAGCTTTGATCTCAACTAAGAGATCGTGTCCCGTTGCTTCCGGGCGTGGTAGTTCCAGGTCAATCAGACTTTCGTGTTCCGTTAGTGGTAAGTGTCGGTGGAAACCGACAGCGGACATGTTCGACATCTACAATCATCCTTTCCAGATAGGAATCGCTTCTCTCCATCTGTTCCACGCTCGCTTCGTCTTAAAACCAGTTGCGAAACTTTGAAAACGGATTCCCCTTCTGTCGTCAACGGAATAATGCTAGATAGATATGGTAGCATATGAGAGTAGCTATTATTTTTTGAGAAGGAGCGATTTTGTATGTATGACGTCATCTCTCTACCGGCAGGACCGACTCAAGTCACGATTGAACGTTACCTCGTCCATGCGCATCCGCACCCCCGTCCATATCGACCCGCGCGTCTGATTGCCTTGCGTCAAAGTGGTGGCGTCATGCATCGATTGTATCGCACGGAGCGGGAAATCGTGCTCTCTCCGCACGAGGCACTCGCCCCACAAGTCCAGCGGCTCTCGTTCTCACAACAGGAGCGTGTCCTTGCGTATATCGAAGAACGGCGCGCGAGCTTCGGTTTTGATGAAGGGGAGGAATACAAGTTTTACTTACTCGAAGTGGCATATGAGCTTCGTCACCTGCCACGAACGGATCGACCGATTCGGGCACATACGTACTATCAACTGGATGAGCTGTTGTCGGGTCGACCGCTTGTCTTACGAGCCAAACAGAGGGAGGAAATGAAATGAAACGCATTCAACAGATTGGAATTCCAGTGAAGGATATTAAGCGTAGTACAGCATTTTATCGGGATGTGTTGCAATTATCCGTCCTATTTGAACTCGAGACGATGGTTTTCCTTCAGTGTGGGAATATTCAATTAATGTTAACTTTGCCAGAGACAGAGGCATTCGATCATCCGAGTTCCGTTATATATTTTGAGGTTGATTCGTTGCAAGTAGAATATAAGCGGATGCAAGAACAAGGTGTCGTTTTTCTCGGAGAACCACACATGATTACGCGTTCCGAGACGGAAGAGACGTGGATGGCGTTCTTTAAGGATTCGGAACAAAATACGATGGCGTTGACGGCGCAAGTTGCTGTGACGGTCTAAACGAAATAGCCTGCTTCAGATCACATGGTTCGTGACAAGAAGCAGGCTATTTTTAAAGCGCTGGCGTCGGCGTCGGTGTGCCAGCAGTCTTCGCGTACGCTTGATCGATGGCAGTCCGGATTTCCTTGACGGAGCTACCTTTTTGATAAGCGACAATCGACTGTGCTGCGATATCGAGACAGGTGCCGCACGTGATGCCGTGCGTCGTCCAGGTCGTGGAACTAGCAGTCTGCTCTTCGATGAAGCAGTCATAGTTGCTTGTATGACCAGCAGATTCGCCGCAACCGCAATAACAAGGCATTTTCTTCAAGAGATCAGGATGTTTAGCGACGGAGCGGTAAATTGTCTGGATCGACTCATCCTGTTCGTTCAGAAAAGCGGGTAATGTGTCTGGTCCCGCGGTCTTCTCGAGTTGATCACCAGCACCGTGGCTGGCATGGTCCGCATGGTCTCCGTGATTCGTCTGTTCTGTTTTCGGAGCACCCGTTTGATCAGCCGTCCCGCACGCGGCAAGAAGCAGGCTAAGGCTGAGTGGAAGTGCGAAACGATAAAGTCGTGTCTGCATAGGAAGCCTCTCTTTCATCGTCTTGCTTTCATTATAAGGAAAGACGTATCCAGAAGGCGTGACGATTTGTTGACGCTTACTTGGCAAGTGCTGTTGTGATCGTCTCGATGTTTGTTTGCATCATGCTGTAATACGTATCACCGTCTTTTCCAGGTGCGCCAAGCGAATCAGTGAAGAGTGTGCCGCCGATCGGAACGCCAGTCTCCCTTGAGACGGTTTCCATGCTCCGTCGATCGACGCTTGTTTCGACGAATAAGACAGGGATATCTTGCTCCTTGATCGTATCAACGATCCGGCGGACTTGAGCCGGAGTTCCTTGATTATCTGAGTTGATCTCCCAAATATAATCCGCTTTGACGTCATAGGCGGTTCCGAAGTATTTGAAGGCTCCTTCGCTCGTGACAAGATGACGTTCTGCTTTCGGAATAGCGGCAAACTGCTGTTTCGCTTCCTGATCAAGCGTCTGCAGTTTTTCGATATAAGAATCGGCATTTTTTTCGTAGTCGGCTTTGTGCTTTGGATCTTCCTTGATTAATGCCTGCTTGACGTTTTCGACGTAGCGTATCCCATTGCTTACGTCGAGCCACGCGTGCGGATCGGTCTCCGATTCCTTGCCTTTCGTCGTCAGGTATTTCGGTTCGACGCCTTTACTTAAACGATAGACGGGCGCGTCAGATGCGTCTTTGCCAGTCGTTGCCCGCAGTTTATCGAACCACGCACCGCCGGCTTCTAAGTTCAACCCGTTGTAGAAGACGACGTCAGCATCCGCCATCGCTTGTACGTCTGCTGGAAGTGGATCATACTCGTGCGGATTTGCACCGATCTTGACCATGCTGTGGACATCGACATGTTCACCGCCGACCTCACGTGCGAGGTCAGCGAGGATCGAATATGTCGCAACGACCTTCAGCTTTCCATTATCTTCTGCTGGTGTCGAACAAGCAGCAAGTAACACTGTGCTGAGGAGGACGAACAGAAAAAGTTTTACTTTCATACAGTAGACTCCTTTCGTTTCCGGTGACGCATCAGACCGTGACGTGGTGAGAAGACAAAGACGAGTGCGAACAACGTCGTCGCGACGAGGACGATCGACGCACCGGAAGATAGATTATAGGTGAAGCTGAAATACAGTCCGACGATGGCGGACAACGTACCGAATCCTGCCGCTAGGAACAGCATCCGTGAGAGGCGGTTCGTCAGTAAATACGCGGTCGCTGCTGGTGTGATCAACATCGCGACGACGAGGATGATGCCGACGGTCTGAAGTGAAGCGACGGTGACGAGTGTCAGTAACGTCATCAGTCCGTAATGAATCCAGCGCGTTGATAGTCCATAGGCTTGCGCCATCGTTGGATCAAACGAGCTGATCAGCAACTCTTTGTAGAACAAGAAGATTCCACCGAGGACGATCAATCCGATGATGACGGTCATCCACATGTCGCTCGGACGGACCGCGAGGACGTTACCAAACAGAATGTGATAGAGATCGCTACTGCTACGCAAGAACGAAATCAGGATGATCCCGAGGGCGAAGGCCGATGTGAACATGATTCCGATTGCCGTATCGTTCTTGATGCGACTGTTCTGGCTAACGAAGCCGATTCCGAGCGCTGTCACGAGACCCGTCACGACAGCACCGATCAGGAAGTTGATCCCGAGTAGGTAGGAAATCGCAACACCAGGTAAAACGGCGTGCGAGATTGCGTCCCCCATCAACGACATTCCGCGAAGGATGATGAAACAACCGATCACACCACAGATGATGCCGACCATGACGGCGGTGATCATCGCTTTTTGTAAGAACTCATACTGAAGTAATGCCTCGATGAACGTCATCCTTGTCCCTCCTTGCGTCGTTCGAATAGGGGTAAGCCATATGCTAGTTCGAGCCATTCCGGTGTCAAGATATCAGACGGCGGACCGACAGCGATCAGTTGTTTGTTCAACAGCATCAATGTGTCGAAGTAGTCCTCTGCTTTATGCAAATCATGGTGGACGACGACGATCGTCCGCCCTTCGGCTCGAAGGGTCCGTAAGAGTTCGATGATCATCTGTTCACTCGCAACATCGATGCCGACGAACGGTTCGTCCAGCAATAGCAGCTCTGCTTCTTGGGCAAGGGCGCGCGCCAGAAAGACCCGTTGTTGCTGTCCACCTGACAGTTCACCGATTTGGCGTTCGGCATGACCCGCCATACCGACGCGCTCGAGGCATTCCATGGCGAACGCTTTTTGTGCCTTCGATGGTCGTTTGAATAAGCCGAGCTTCGGATAACAGCCCATTAACACGACATCCTGCACACGAACCGGGAAGTCCCAATCAATTGCACTTCGTTGCGGGACATATGCGACGCGTGACCGGACGTCTTCGAGTGATTGGTCGAGCACGCGTAACTGCTCGATCCGAGCCGGGATCAGACCGAGGATGGCTTTTAAGAATGTGGATTTACCAGCACCGTTCGGTCCGATGATGCCAATCAACGAAGCGAACGGGAGGCGAACGGACACTCCGTCGAGTGCATGGGTATCAAAATAAGAGACGGTGAGACGATCAACGTCAAGGGCGTACATGAATGATCACTCCTTTGGTTTTGTGGTATATAGAAGGAAAGTTTCCTTAGGGCAAAAAGTAGGATAAAAATTTTAACTCCAATTTCTGGAGAAAGATTTGGTCTACAAATAATGTTTCCTTAAGGCAAACTTTAAAGCCGTAGGAAACAGATGTCAACTGTTTTTCGATATCGATCGCGAATCAACTCGTGCTAAGATGAAAAGGCAGAATACAGGGGGTGAGGAGATTGCGTCAGACAGCAGAACAGCAATGGAAGTGGCTCTTGCTTGATGCACTCGCGAAGGAAAAACGGGAGCAAGCACAGCAAGTCATCGAAGAGGTCTATCCGTATGATATCGCGCAAGTGTATGAAGAGTTGGGCGAAGACGATCAGGCACGACTCCTCGACTATCTCGATCACGAGCGATTGGCAGATGTCCTCGAAGAGCTCGAAGGGGAGCAACGTCTCGCCGTCTTACGTCGTTTAGACGTCGAGCGTGCCGGGCACGTCCTCGATTTAATGGAGAACGATGATGTCGCGGATGTACTTGAGGAACTGGGACCGGAAGAGACCGACCGTTTGCTTGGCAGCATGCGGACGGACGAGGCTCTGATCGTCCGCAATCTCTTGACGTATCCACCAGAAACGGCCGGACGCTTGATGACGAACCGGTTCATCTGGGTCGGAGAGGATTTTACGGTCGGTGAGACGGTCGAGAAGATGCGCGACTACATCGAATACTCGGAGACGATCAACTATGTCTACGTCGTCAATCAACTCAGTGAACTCGTTGGGGTCATCTCATACCGGGATGTCATCTTAGCTGAAAATACGGAACGGATCAGTGACGTCATGGAGACGAAGGTGATCCGGGTCGCAGCAGAGACCGATCAGGAAGAGGTCGCGCAACTGTTCGAACGCTATGATCTCGTCTCGTTACCCGTCGTCGAGGGCGATATTCTTGTCGGACTGATCACGGTCGATGATGCGCTTGACGTCTTACGGGAAGAAGCGAACGAAGACATCGAGAAACTCTCGGCGTCCGGTAAATCGATCGATTTCGAGACGAAGCCGTGGATTGCTGCGACCCGTCGTTTGCCGTGGCTCGTCTTGCTATTGTTCATCGGGCTCGTCTCCGGATCGATCATCAGCCAGTTCGAAGAGACGCTCTCAAAAGTCGTCGCGCTCGCCTTCTTCATGCCAATGATTGCCGGGATGACCGGAAATACCGGTACCCAATCGCTCGCGGTCGTCGTCCGCGTATTGATTACGCGTGAAGTCGATAAGCGGGTCGCGACTCGATTAATCTTGCGGGAACTCTGGGTTGGTTTAATCATTGGTGTCATTTGTGGCATCTTGATTGCCGTCATCGCCTACGTCTGGCAAGGAAGTGCCGTCTTAGGTCTTGTCGTCGGCAGCTCGCTCGTCATTACGTTGATCTTTGGGACACTTGCTGGAACGATCATTCCGCTGATCTTGCATCGTCTAAAGATTGACCCGGCAATCGCATCCGGACCATTGATCACGACGTTGAACGATATCTTGTCGCTCCTCGTCTACTTCGGGATCGCCACGGCATTCATTAGCCGCTTAATGTAAAAAAACCGAACCGATTCACCTTCGTCAAGAGGAAGGGAATCGGTTCGGTTTTTTCATGTGTGATCATTCGTCGTGCGAATCCAGATCGCGAGTGGACCAACATCGTCAAAGCCGGCTTCAAGCGCCGTGATCAGGTGATCACCATACTCGTAACCGACGAGCGATTGACCGGGAAAATGTGCTGAACTCAAACGTGCGATATCATCCCATAAGCGTTCGTCGAGGTAATCGGAGTTGACGTACGTCAGTCCGGTCGTCACTTGATTCGAGTAGGCGATGCAACTTGCTTGTTGCGCCTCTGAATAGAAAAAGCGGACAGCGGGATGTTGCCATAATGTTGTGGGCAACTCCGGTGTTGCCTGGATCGACTGGAAGCGAGCGAACTGATCGAGATCCGTCACGACGGACCAATCGACGGGAAGGGCACGGCGATCGAGTATGGCAGGGCGGGTCATCCATTCCGCTGTGAATAAATGACTGAGACCGGCATTCGAGAAATCATAGCTTGCCGTGCAGTCCTTGATGCTATAGACATCCGTGACACCAATTCGCTGATGGGGAAGTCGGACCATCAGTTCCGGATAATAGCTCGGTACGCTTCCTTGAGCGTGCCAGGTCGAATCAGTTTC
Organism: Exiguobacterium acetylicum; assembly: GCF_019890935.1. Classification (NCBI taxonomy): domain Bacteria; kingdom Bacillati; phylum Bacillota; class Bacilli; order Caryophanales; genus Exiguobacterium; species Exiguobacterium acetylicum. The sequence continues at coordinate 2,906,009 of NZ_CP082333.1, read as the reverse complement.
CGTCACCCGGCAACCGGCTGACTCACAGACGAGGCGACACCAATCGAAGTTATTTTGGATGGCAGCTTGGCGCATGGATCATTCCCCCTTATTCATCCTCCGGTTGTTTAATCAGGACATACGATAGTGTGGCAATCAGTGTTAAGAACAACCCGCAGCCAATCGTGATATATGCCATCGTAAAGACCTTACCGAGCGTCGTCGTCGGAACGAATGTTGGATGCCCGACCGTACTTAGTGTCGTGATACAAAAGTAGAGTGCATCCACCATCGACAGGTTTTCTTCCGTGCTATAGAAGATCGTCCCGGAGACGAGCGTCAACAGGCAGAGAATCAATAGACCACGAAAGTAAGATAAGTGAAAGGCGCGGCGCAATCCCTTGAATAAACGTGAAAAAATCGTCAGTACAGAAATCATGGAATCTCTCCTTTAGGATCGTTGCGTCGAGTCCATCGTATCATGAATGAAATAATCATTCTTTCCGGCATGTTTGACGCGATACATCGCTTGGTCAGCATGCTGAATCAGCGTGTCGAGATCGACGCCATGATTGGGTGAGTAACTAAGTCCGATACTCGTTCGGATTTCAATGGTTTCTTCAGCGAACCGGTAAGGGTTGTCTTGCAAGTACGTCAACAAATTCGCAGCATAGGCATGGAGCGTAGCGACAGTCGGATGACGATAGAGTAAGAAGAATTCGTCGCCACCGACACGGGCGGCGAACCCATTCTGTTCCGCATGATGTTCAAGTAGACGAGCGATATGAATCAAAAAGGCATCGCCAATCTGATGACCGTACGTATCGTTGATGGCTTTGAAACCGTCGAGATCGACGACGATGATCGCGATATGATCAAGCTCGAGTAACTCTTGCGCCGCACGTTCGTAAAAGCTCCGGCGATTCGCAATCTTCGTCAACGGATCGTGGTAGGCGAAGAAACGAATTGTCTGCTCCGCTTCCTTGAAGGACTGGATATCACGAATCAACAGCATCCCGTGCAGCTCTTGTTCGATGAAGACGAAGTCGGCATCCATGACGACGTAGCGTTCTTGCTGTTGCGCTGTCAAAATCTTCGTCTCGAATTCGTTGAACTTCCGCTGTGATAAAAAGTGCGTCATATAATGCAGCGACCAATCGGCTTGTTTTTTATCCGGCAAGTAGGTCGAAAACGTACATGCCGTTAAGTCATCGGTCTCAAACAGGCGATGAGCGGCTGGATTGGCGCTCTCGATTCGTCCATCCCGGTCGAGTAGCAGGATTGCCGAAGGATTCAAATTGTAGAGCGTCGCGAAACGCTTCTGATAGGACGCGAGATAATCGAATCGGCGCATTGCGATCGCCAGTGCTCCTGCCCAGAACAAACCGCCATACATATAGGCATACGGTGGCATGATGCCGTAGAACGACCAGTAGCCGAAGACGATATCCCACGCGAGAACGAGAATCGCGACACTGAGTAAGACGTTGATAATGCCACGACGTGCATCTTTCAAGTGTGTCCGTGCGTACACGAGCAGACCGATGACAAGAAGATGGAAGATGTTCCCGACCGTCATCGTCACTAGATATTGTGTGTTGAATTCAGGGTAGATGAACTGTCCGACCTGTGTGAATTGCTGACTGTTGATGACGTTCGTCTGGAAGACGTATGTCGTCAGCACGACGCCCATCGGCAGATAGAAGATCCATGGGTACAGTAAGCGTGGCATTCGTTTCCACAAATTCGAGACGCGAAAGATGAAGTGGAGCGATGTACTGAAGACGATCAGACCAGCGTTTCCGAACCAGTAGGTCACGAATGCCGGACTAAACTCGATCGGGGAGGCATTCCGGAAAAATTCACCAAGGAACAACATCCCGTAAGCGAACGTGAATAAGCTAAGCAGTCGGTGTTGCGGACGTGATGGATTGCGTAAAAATATATCAATCGACATGTAGAACATGATGAAGGTCGGAATCAGATAGACGATCGTAAAAAGAAACAAGGATGGCATGGCGTTCCGCCCTTCTAGATAATTTTTAGGTAGATAGTCTCAGTATAGTTGGCAAAGATTGCTTAGGCGGATTGAAATTTCAAAAAAAGGGAAATCAGTCGAGATTTAATGTCAGCCGTCGTATTTTGGCAATCCCTTCGAGACCTGACGGATCATGATGCGTCTTATGGGCGACGAAATGTTCATCGGCTTCCGTCGTCCGGATTCGTAACGGACGTTCGTCACGGTGGACGACTTCGAAGATCACCTCAGCCAGAGCTTCTGCCGATTGGCGATCGGCATGTCGCGTCCGATACGTCTGCAAATAAGCCGTGATGATCGGTTTGAAGTCGTCTTCGTGTAAGCCACCCGTACGTTCGAGTTGATCGAGAACCGTTGCGGTAAAGTTCGTCTCGACGGCGGCTGGTTCAATCAGGGTGACGTCGATGTTGAAGTACGGTTTATAGTAGGTCGCAAGACTTTCGAGCAGCCCTTCGATCGCGAACTTACTGGCACAATACAGTTCATTCATCGGTTGACCGACGAGACCACTGACGCTTGAAGTCGCGAGTAAGTGACTACCGTCCAGTGCTTGTTTGAGTAAGGGGAGACAAGCTTCGATCGTTCGGATGACACCGAAGACGTTCGTTTCGAAGAGTTGCTTGATTTCATAACTCGTCGCTTGACCGAGTGCGCGCAGCAAACCATGACCGGCATTACAGAACACGACGTCGAGATGATCGACTTCTTGTTCAATTTGACGAACGGCTGCTTTCACGCTTGTCTCATCCGTGACATCGAGCGGCAAGAAGGTAAGCGTCGGTAACGACACGGTCATTTCGTCTGGACTCCGGACACCAGCGTAGACGAACCATCCGGCGTCTGCGAATCGCTGCGCCGTCGCAAGACCGATACCGGAAGAAGCACCCGTGATCAACATCGTTTGCATATCAATTCCTCCGTTCTGAAAGTAGTTGTCTTCTATTATTTACCCGAATTACTGTTGAACTATTTGCATTAAAATTGCATATTGTAATGAAAAAACTTAATATAAAGAAAAAGGAGGCAGGAATCGATGGGGCAAATCGAACGGTTGCAACAGATGCGAGAATGGATCAAGACGAGTCCTGAAATTTCGCTCGATCAATTGATGCAGGAGTATCAGATTTCACGAGATACTGCACGTCGTGACGTCATCGTCCTCGAACAAGAAGGGGAGATCATTCGCGTTAAGAATGGATTAGTCCGTGCTGGTGGAACGCTTGCGTATGAACAGCGGACAGAGAAACCGGAAAAACGGCGGATCGGGCAGCGTGCAGCGTGTCACGTCCAAGCGAACGATCGCTTATTGCTCGATGCTGCAACGACGGTATCTGAGATGGCACGAGCACTTCCGCCATATCCACTACAAGTCATCACGAACTCCCTCGATATCGCAGACTATGTCGGAGCTCGCACGGATATTGAGCTGTATGTCACGGGAGGACGTTTCGACCGGCATGCGCGTAGCTTGAGTGGGATCAAGACGGCAGACGACATCCTGAATTATCAAGTTGATTGTGTTTTTCTTGGAGCATGTGGATTGACGGAAGAAGGACTTTTTGCGGAACAACTCGAAGAAGCGGTCGTAAAGAAAGCGATGATTCGAAGCGCGACCCGTGTCATCGTCCTCGCAGACCATACGAAATTCAATAAGCGTTTTTTGCATAAGGTCTGTGACTGGGAGCAAATCGATGTGCTCGTTACGGATCAAGTACCAGATGCAACGTGGCAAGAACGACTAGATCATTATCATGTCGATCTCGACGTGACAGAGGAGGAAACAACATGAACCCGATTCAAACGACGCTCGTCGGATTCGGCTTTTCAGCGGTGACGTTCCACGTTCCGTTCTTACAGACATTACCGGCATTTGAAGTGACGCAAGTCGTCTCCAGTCGACCGGAACAGGTAGCACAACATTTCAGTAAGGCGACGGTCGTCGCGACACTTGCTGAAGCCTTACAGGATGAGAACACGGAACTCGTCATCATCACGACACCAACGGCACTCCATTTCGAAATGGCAAAACAAGCGATTGAAGCAAAAAAGCACGTCTTACTCGAAAAGCCGGCTGTCGTAACGATCGAAGAAGCACTGACGCTGCAAACGTTAGCGAAACAACACGGCGTTCAAGTCGCCGTCTATCAAAATCGTCGCTTTGACGGTGACTTCCTGACACTTGAACAATTGATGGAAATGAACGAGATCGGCGACTGGCAAGTCATTGAATCACGCTTTGATCGCTATCGCCCGGTCGTTCGGGAACGCTGGCGGGAACAAGCGGGAAGCGGTGCCGGCATCCTGTTTGATCTCGGCTCACACTTACTCGATCAAGCACTTGCCTTGTTCGGAGAACCGGATGCACTGACGGGCGACGTCTATCTGCAACGTGACGGTGCTGTCGTTGATGACGGTTTCCATGTCACGCTGCATTACGGTACGCGTCGTGTCATTCTCCGTTCGACGTCTTTCATCCAAGGACCAACGCCACGTTTCGAGTTTCATGCGACGCGCGGCAGTTACATTAAATACGGAATGGACCCGCAAGAAGGACGGCTTGCGAAAGGTCATCCGGTGAACGAACAGCTCGGTGAAGATGAAGTAGATTCCTACGGTTACCTTCAGATCGCCGATCAGCCAGTCGAGCGTCTCGCGACACTTCCAGGCAGTTATGCGACGTTTTATGAACAATTGGCAGAAGGACTTCGCAGAGGACGAGTACCTGTCGATTTACGTGACGCAGAAAAAACGATGCGCTTGATTGAAGCAGTGCGTACCAGCAGTGATGAAGGACGACGCCTTTTACGAAAGGAATGGGATGCATGGAAGAATTGAAGGTGTTGCTAGCGGAAGAGGACGAACTCGTCTTGACGTCCTTGACGAATACGGAAGCGATTGGGATGGGGCATGAATTGATCGGACGGGCGATGAAGGAGAACTTATCGATTGCCGTTGAAATCAAACGAAACGGGCAGCGTTTATATTACGCAGCGCTCGACGGTACGGCACCGGATCAGGAAGAGTGGATCCGCCGGAAATCGAACGTCGTCTTGCGGCATGGCTATAGCTCGCTCTACATGCGTCGGTATAATGAAAGTAAACATCGCTCGTACCACTCGATGTATGCGGTCTCGCCAGCTGATTATGCCGATGCCGGCGGATCGTTCCCGATCCGAATCGAAGGAGTCGGTGTCGTTGGTACGATCACCGTTTCCGGTTTATCGCAGGAAGCGGATCATCGTCTTGCGACGGAAGCGTTGCGCTTATTGAAGAGACAACAGCTGGGGCAATAAGGTATTTATAAAACACAAGTGTTGATTCTCGTGCAAGACTTCGCTTTCCGCGGGCGGAAGGCGAGCCTCCTCGCCGCATTCGCGCCTACGGGGTCTCACCCATTCCGCTTTTCCCGCAGGAGTCTTCGTCTTGCACGTGCATCAACGGATTGTTCGACACGAAAAAACCGAAATGCTGAAGTAGATCCACTTCAGCATTTCGGTTTTTTTTATGTTCTATTTGATAGATCATGAGAAACAGTCGGACTCACGTTGTTCACGCGACTCCTACAGGAAAAAGCGCAAGATATTGCGCTGTCAGAGACAAACAAGACCCGGGTCGGCTGTCACTGACAGCCGAGACTGGCTTGTGTCTCGCCTGAGGAAAGCGCGTGAACGAATCGTGAGGACAATCGTCACGATGCCATCGAATCAGATGAAGCGGACACGTCTTTGCGTGTGTTCCCGCGATAGACGAAGTAAAGCGCAGCCAGCATCGCAACTAGACCAAGCAGACGTTTTCCGTCGAGCGGAACGACGACGCCACCGAACGCACCGATGTGATCAATGACCATACCTGCTGCGAGTTGACCGATGACGGTCGCGATACTAGCTGCCGTGACACCGATTTGCGGGACAGCAAGAATCGTCAGGAAGAGATAACTGACGCCGAATAGGACGGCGCTCAGTTGCCAACGTGGTGCTTCAAGCAAAAGCAAGACGTTTCCTTGACCAAAGAATAGGATGGCGAGTGCGAGAATCAGCATTCCGGTGAAGAACGTCAGGAACGTACTTTCCAGAGCCCCTGCCTTTTGACTGAAGGCACCGTTGATCGAGGACTGGGCGCTCAGCATCACGCCGCCGAGTAATGTAAAACCGAGTAATAGAATATTCACGAGCGAACCTCCTTAAAAGATAAGAAATAGAGCGACGAGCATCAAAGCAGAAGCCGTCAGCTTGTCACGATTGATCGGACGTTTCGGGCTACCGAGCCAGCCGTAATGTTCGATGACCATGCTGGCGATCATTTGTCCGATGATGACACTGATCATGGCGAGACCGACACCAACGAGCGGGATACTGATGATTAGGATCGTCAAGTAGATACTACCGAGTAGACCACCGAGCAAGGTCCATTTCGGTGCGCGGAATGTATAGCCGAGTGAACCTTTTCCGAAGAAGAGGACGATCAGCCCGATGATGATCGTACCGGCGAAGAAATTATAAAAGCTACTTTCGAGTTTTCCGACGAAGTTCCCGAGCTCACCATAGATGGCCCCTTCGACACTTAAAGCGATACCCGCAAGTAACGCGAGTACGTAATACACGATTTTCAACAGAATTCATCCTTTCATGAATCTAAATATCGAGAAATGTCGATATGTAAGGCAAGGAGAACGGATCAAAGTTCTCCTTTGAGGTACGCTGCGAGCTCCTGGATTTTTTCTTCATTTCGCCGGTAATACGTCCATTTGCCGTGACGTTCGGATTCGAGCAATCCGACTTTTTGCAACATCGCAAGATATTGGGAGACGGTCGATTGAGATAAGTTCGCCTTCTCTTGGATATCTCCGACGCAGATGCCTCCCTTGTCCGACAGATTCGTCGCGAGATGGGCCGTCGGCTTATTGAAATGAGTCTCGGGATCCTTGAGCCAGCGTAAGATATCAAGACGTACCTCGTTCGATAATGCCTTGAATAGATCCACTTGATTTGTCATACGCTTAAACTAATCGATGATTCTCGATATGTCAATCCAAGACACTTAAGGTTGGACGAATGCATGCTTTAAAAGTCGATGTGTCACTTTGGTTGCCGTATACGGCTCAAAACCGAATCGTTCATAAAATGTACTGGCATCGTCTGTATAGAGCCAGAGCTCGGAATACGTCAACAGCGCTTCTGGGATGATTTTCTCAAGCAGTTGTGTACCGACACCGTGATGTCGCATTTCCGGTAAGACGTAGACATGACGAATCCGACCGACGTCGGTCGCGTCGGTTTGTTTCATATAACCCCCGCACGCAATGACGTGACCGGAGAGCGACAAAACGACGAACATTGCTTCTCCGTCTTCTCGATACGTTTCGTTTCGTCGTTCACGTAGCATCCGTTCGATGAAGGGATAGCCTTCCTGTGTACTCTTTGATAAGATTGGTAACCAGTTGAAGTCATCAAAATCGTTGATCCGTTCGATTGTCATCTCCATCTGTCATTCCTCCTTCTTCTCCCTTGGATATTCCTTTTTCGGGAGTAGGAAAAACACGAATTGAGAATCAATTCGAGCTTTTTTTAAATAGAGACTGGATTTTTAAAAGCCATTTTGCGTATAATGAGAAGTAATGGATTGAACGCAAATGAAAGGAAGTGGCCGTCACAATGAGCCTCAGCCGTTTAAGTAAAGAAGAGATTACTGATCTTTCGCTGATCGAATTCGTCAACGAAATGTTGCAAGAAGCTGGCGAACAGCCAATCACGTTCGATGACATCACGTCAGAAATCGAAAAGTACCATACGTTTACAGATGAAGAAGACAAGTTCGAGAAACTTGCTCAACTCTATACAGACATGAACATCGACGGAAACTTCGTCAACGTCGGAGCGAACCGTTGGTCACTCCGCGCTTGGTATCCGTTCGATAAGTCGGATGAGGATCTCGTCATCGAAGCGCGTCAACGTGGAGAACTTGATGAGTTTGAAGAAGAGTTCAACTATGATGCAGAAGAAGATGAGTTCGAAACGATCGAAGACGATCTCGATACATTCGCGAAGACAGCAGACTATGATTCAGCTGACGACAGCGAAGACGATGATACGTTCAAAAAAGTCGCAGCCATCGATGATCTCGATGACGATCTCGACGAAGAAGACTTAGAAGACTTCGAAGAAGAAGAGGAAGTCTAAGCACGATCAACCACAACTGTACAGCTGCTATTTCCCTATAGAAATGGCAGTTTTTTCGTTGACGGCTGACGAACGAGCACGGAAATTTTTCTTTGAAAAATTAGGCTTGACGAAGTTTTCCGAATGACGTAAGTTAGTCATGGGCTTCTTTAAGCAACGTGCTTATTTCAGCAAAAGTGTCTCCTATTCCAATGGGGGCACTTTTGCTTTTTTGTTTTTACCACCTCTGTATTGTTGAGATGTGAATTAGAGAAGGGAGCAATATTTAACATGACAAAGTATATTTTCGTAACAGGTGGCGTCGTATCGTCACTCGGTAAAGGGATCACCGCTGCATCGCTCGCTCGTCTCTTGAAAAACCGTGGCCTCAACGTCACGATCCAAAAATTCGACCCGTACATCAACATCGACCCGGGTACGATGAGCCCGTATCAACACGGGGAAGTATTCGTCACGGATGATGGCGCGGAGACGGACCTTGACCTTGGTCACTACGAGCGTTTCATCGACATCAACTTGAGCCAGAACGCAAACGTCACGTCTGGACGTATCTACTCGACGATCCTCAAAAAGGAACGCCGTGGCGACTACAACGGTGGAACGGTCCAAGTCATTCCGCACATCACGAACGAAATCAAGGATCGCGTTTTCCGCGCTGGAAAAGAAACGGGCGCTGACGTCGTCATCACAGAGATTGGTGGAACAGTAGGGGATATCGAATCGCTTCCGTTCATCGAAGCCATTCGTCAGGTGAAAAACGATATCGGGAAAGAAAACGTCATGTACGTTCACTGTACGCTCGTTCCGTATCTTGCAGCTGCAGGTGAGCTCAAGACGAAACCGACACAACACAGTGTCAAAGAACTCCGTAGCTACGGTATTCAGCCAGACATCATTGTCTTACGTGCGGAGCACCCAGTCCCACAAGAAATGAAAGATAAAATCGCTCTCTTCTGTGACACACGTCCGGAAGCAGTCATCGAAGCGCAAGATGCATCGACACTCTACGAAGTACCACTCAACTTGCAACGCCAAGGCATGGACCAACTCGTCTGTGACTACTTCAAGTTCGATACACCAGCTGCTGACATGACGGCTTGGAAACAACTCGTTCATACAGTGACGCACCTCGAGAAGACGACGAAGATCGCACTCGTCGGGAAGTACGTCGAATTGCGTGATGCGTACATTTCGGTCGCAGAAGCATTAAAACACGCTGGATTTGCCTTCAACAGTGACATCGAAATCGATTGGATCAACGCAGAAGACGTGACGCGCGAAAACGTCAACGAATTACTTGGTTCAGCAGACGGTATCCTCGTTCCGGGTGGATTCGGAGAACGCGGAATCGAAGGGAAAATCGAAGCAACACGTTTCGCCCGTGAGAACAACGTACCATTCTTCGGTATCTGTCTCGGGATGCAACTCGCGACAGTCGAATTCGCTCGTAACGTCCTCAACCTCGAAGGCGCACACTCAGCGGAAATCGACCCAGCGACACCATACCCGATCATCGACTTGTTGCCAGAACAAAAAGACATCGAGGACCTCGGTGGTACACTCCGTCTCGGACTTTACCCATGTAAACTCGAAGACGGAACGAAAGCACGTGCCGCGTACTCAAGCGAGCTCGTCTATGAACGTCACCGTCACCGTTATGAGTTCGGTAACGAGTTCCGTGAGCAGTTCGAAGCAAACGGCATGGTCTTCTCAGGTACGAGCCCAGACGGTCGTCTCGTTGAGATCATTGAAATTCCAGAACACAAATGGTTCGTCGCGTGTCAATTCCACCCAGAATTGATCTCACGTCCGGAACGCCCACAAGCGCTCTTCCATGACTTCATCCAAGCATCACTCGGAGAGTAAGTCGTATCCAAATAAACCTGTCTTCTTCAAGGAGACGGGTTTATTTTCATTTATTCCTATCGTCAAAATACATATCTGCTATAATGGTAGCGGATTCATTCCTACAAATTTTAGATAGAGGGGGGAATATCATTGATACCGAAGTATAAACATGTCGCTGAACAAATCGAGATCGAGATCAATGAGCACGTCTATCAACATACGAACAAACTGTTGACGGAAGACGAATACGCCCAAAAATTCGATGTCAGCCGAAATACGATCCGGAAGGCGATCGAGATTCTCGTCAATAAAGGATACGTTTACCAAGTACAAGGGAGCGGTGTCTTCGTCCGCGATCATTATAAGAGTGATTACGTCAATCTCGAAAAGCTACAAGGATTGACGAGCGACTTCAGTGGACGGAAGGTCGAGACGCGCGTTCTCGCTTTCGAACAGACGAAGGCAGACGAAGAGGTCGCGGAACGCATGAAATGTCCGGTCGGTACACCGGTCTATTACGTCAAACGACTGCGTCTCGTCGATGATCACCCGTTCTCGATCGAAGCGTCCTATTTCCGAAAAAATCTCGTCATGTATCTCGATGAGAACATCGTTCAAAAATCGATCTATACGTATTTACGCAACGATCAAAATCTATCGATCGGATTTGCGGATCGCGTCATCTATGCGGATTATTTGAATAGCAGTGACGCCGAGTTGCTTGGATTAAAAGAGAACGATCCATCCTTACTCGTCGACAACACGGTCTATTTGACGAATGGGAAAATCTTCGACGTCTCGCGGGCGACGCATCATTTTCGCCACGTGAAGATGCTGAAGGTCTCGAATATTAAATAAGAAGGAAACACACGAAGCGAATTTCGTGTGTTTTTTTATTTAAATTTTTTAAAAAGAAAGGGTTTACACGTTATGAAAGCGCATGCTATTATCGAACTGTGGAATTTGTACCTATGAATTTAAGTTATCCATACAACAAAGGAGAGACAGCATGACTTCTGAAACGATTGAAATTACCCCGGAAGATATTTTTGGATTGATCGCCTTGTCGGGCGACGCCAAAGCAAGCTACCACCAAGCGATGTTACTGATGCAAGAAGGTAAAGTCGAAGAGGCACAAGCGGCTGTTGCAGAAGGTGACGCGACACTCAAGGATGCCCACAGCATTCAAACGAAGTTCGTCACACTCGAAGCACAAGGCAAGACAGCAACCGTAGGCGTCCTGATGGTACACGCGCAGGATCACCTCATGAACACGATCCTCGTCAAGGAAATGCTCGGATATATGATGAACATGCAAAACGAAATCAACCAATTGAAGGGAATGGATCAATAATGATGAAAATCGGACTCTTTTGTGCGGCAGGTATGTCGACGAGTATGTTAGTAGAAAAAATGAAAGCGGTTGCCTCGGAGCGCGGCTTAGAAGCAGACATTGCAGCATACCCGGAATCAGAGATGGAAACATACGTCAACGAGCTTGACGTCGCTCTCCTCGGACCACAGGTGAAATACCTTCTTTCGAAAGGGAAACAAATCTGTGAACCAAAAGGTGTACCGATCGATGTCATCAACACGATCGATTACGGCATGATGAACGGAACGAAAGTACTCGACCAAGCAATCAAACTCGCAAACAAATAAGAGGTGAAGACGATGAAAATGCCAAAAGATTTTCTATTCGGCGCTGCTTCTGCTTCTTATCAAGTAGAGGGTGCTTGGAACGTAGACGGAAAAGGCGTCTCGAACTGGGATGTCTTCTCGAAGATTCCTGGAAAGACGTTTGAAGCGACGAACGGGGATGTCGCAATCGATCATTACCACCGTTACAAAGAAGATATCGGTCTGATGGCCGAGATGGGTCTTGAATCGTATCGCTTCTCGATCTCATGGCCACGCATCTTCCCGAACGGCACAGGCGAAGTGAACGAAAAAGGACTTGAGTTCTATAACAACGTGATCGATGAGTGCCTCAAGCACGGGATCGTCCCGTTCGTGACACTCTATCACTGGGATTTACCACAAGTCCTTGAAGAACAAGGCGGCTGGCGTAGTCCTGAAACAGCAGATGCCTTTGTGCGTTTTGCGAAGACTTGTTTCGAAGCGTTCGGCGATCGTGTCCGCAACTGGATCACTTTCAACGAGACGGTCATCTTCTGTTCGCTCGGCTACTTGACGGGCGCACACCCACCCGGCATCACAGGCGATGCAAAAGCGTACTTCCAAACGACGCACAACGTCTTCGTCGCTCACGCTCGCGCAGTCGAAGCGTTCAAGGAAGCGGGATATGAAGGAGAAATCGGGATCACCCACGTCTTCAACCCAGCGTTCAGCATCGATGAAGCGCCGGAGAACAAACAGGCCGAAGTACATGCGAACGAATACGCGACACACTGGTTCTATGATCCGATTTTAAAGGGTGAGTACCCAGCATATGTCGTGAAGGATTTAGAAAAGCAGGGCTTGTTACCGGAATGGACAGAAGAAGAGCTTGCTCTCTTGAAGCGGACAGCACCGCTGAACGACTTCATCGGACTGAACTACTATTGTCCACAACGTGTCATGAAGAATGATTCGGCGCTCGTCATGGCAGGTGGTCGCGAAAACTCAACCGGACGTCCTGGGAACCCGTCATTCGACGGCGTCTACAAGACAGTCTTGATGGACGATAAAGTCTACACGAAGTGGGGCTGGGAAATCGCACCGGATGCCTTCCTGGAAGGAATGCGGATGCTCCAAGCACGATACGGCGATATCAAAATCTACATCACGGAAAACGGTCTCGGTGACGAGGATCCGATCGTCGGCGAAGAGATCATGGATACACCACGAATCGAGTACATCGAAAGTCATCTTCGCGCCGTCAAGCGTGCTGTCGAAGAGGGCATCAATGTCTCTGGTTATTATGCATGGTCCGTCATCGATCTACTCAGCTGGTTGAACGGATATAAAAAGCAGTACGGATTCATCTATGTCGATCATGCGAATGGTCTGGCACGGAAGAAGAAACAGTCGTTCCATTGGTACCAGGAAATCATCGCGACACGTGCTGCTGAACTATAAGGAGGAGTCGGAATGAACCGATTAGAAACCGTATTTGAAAAAGTCACTCCTGCCTTCGCACGATTCGCGAACGCCAAGCCTGTCCTTGCGATCAAGGACGGCTTCATCTTAACGATGCCGATGACGATCATCGGCTCGTTATTCCTACTGATTCTCGCGTTACCAATCCCAGGCTGGGAGAAGTTCATGACGGGCCTATTCGGTGCCGACTGGACATTACCGCTGACACAGGTCGTCGGTGCAACGTTTGATATCCTCGCATTGATCGGTGTTTTCGGTATTGCCTACTCCTATGTAAAAAACGAGAAGATCGAAGGGGTTCCAGCCGGGATTCTCGGAATCATCGCCTTCTTGATCATCACACAATCATCCGTTCTGTCGAAGTCAGGGGAAGTCGTCACGGGTGTCGTACCGAAAGTATGGACGGGCGGACAAGGGGTCCTTGCCTCGATCGTCGTCGGACTCGTCGTCGGTTTCATCTACTCGCAGTTCATCAAGCGCGGTATTCGGATCAAAATGCCAGACGGTGTACCACCGGGTGTTTCGAACTCGTTCTCGGCCCTCATTCCGGGACTTGCGATCATCACGTTGTCTGTCGTCACGTTTGCTGTCTTCCAAGCGTTCGCTGACCGGACGTTCACGGAAGTTGTCTACGACGTCTTGCAAGCACCGATTCAGAACTTGACGGATACGCTCGCAGGAGCAGTCCTGATCATGATCTTGATGTCTGTCATGTGGTGGTGCGGGATTCATGGCGCAGCAATCATCATGGGAATCATGGGACCATTGCTGACAGCGAACGCTTTACAAAACCAAGCGATCATCGACTCCGGGAAAGAACTTGTCGTCGGTGACAACGCGAAGATCGTTACGATTCAGTTCCTCGATGTCTTTACGAAGCTCGGTGGAACAGGGATTACGGTCGGCTTCATCATCGCGACGTTGATCGTTGCCCGCTCGGCTCACTTGAAGCAGCTCGGGAAGCTATCACTTGCGCCAAGTTTGTTCAACATCAACGAACCGGTCATCTTCGGGATGCCGATCGTCTTCAACCCGATCATGTTCGTTCCGTTCGTCATCGTACCAGCGATTGCATCCTTCATGGTCTACTTCTCGATCCTCTGGGGTTGGGTCGAGCCATTTAATGCGCTTCAAGTACCATGGACGACACCACCCGTCATCTCTGGCTTCTTGATCAGCGGCTGGCAGGGTGCCTTGCTCCAGTTGGCGACGATTGCGATGTCGGTCGCGATCTATCTACCGTTCGTCCGCATGCAGGATCAGCTGTCTTACGGCGAAGAACTAAAAGCACAAGAAGAACATGCTTCGGCATGATCAAAAAAAGGAAGCGCGAATGGCGCTTCCTTTTTGTATACCGGTCATGAACGGTTTCGCTTTGATTCAATGAAAATCGTAAGCTTAGTGAGACGCGGACACGTATCCAGTGAGCTTTATATTATAGAAGAAAAACGTCAATCCCACTCTTCCGTCATCTCTTGTAGTTGCGTCAAGATATGTGTCAGGAGAAACGCGCAAAGGGCAAGACTCGGCAGTCCGTGACGTGAACCGTCCTCTGCCGGAAGCAGTCCCTTGTTGAACTTCAATGCGAGCGGAGCAATCGAACGCTCGAGCGTTTCCGTCACGTCACTGAGTGTGACGATCGCATAAGGCGTATGCCATGCGTCGTAACGGGCAAGAGAAGCGAGGAGATCCGAGCGTTCCGTATCCGGCGTGAAGATCAAGACACGATCGACAGCGTGTAAGGTCTTTCGATCCTTGATCTTCGTAACGCGTTTCATCTGGTCCGGTCCTTCTGAGAGCATCGGATAGAGTCCTTCACATTCGCCGTAGGCGTCGACGTAGACCGTGCCTTCTCCGACGAGCGCTTGTGCGAGCAGACGGACGACATCGAATAGTTCGTCTTCCTGTTTTGCGAGCGTTTGCAATTTTCCGTTGAATTGTGTAGCTAAGATTTTCATCATTTTTCTTCATCCTTTCTATGTTTCTCTCAAGGACAGTATAAAGCAAGTTTTGCTTTAGTGTAGAATGGAAATAACTAGAGGGGGAGTGGCAGAGATGAAAGGCAGATTGTTGATCGTCGAGGATGAGCCGGGAATCCGGAATTTGCTTGCACAATTGTTCCGGGCAGAAGGGTATGAAACGGACGTCGCCGTCGATGGAGAGGAAGCGATCGTCTACTTACGGGAAACGGCATACGATCTATTGTTGATGGATGTCAACATGCCGGGGCGGACCGGGATCGAGGTATTGCGTCATCAGGACCGGATCGGACGACGTGTCCGGACGATTTTAATGACGGCACTCGGTGAAAAAGAAGCGATGGAAGAAGCGAAACGATTAGGGGTCGTCGCCTTCTTCGGGAAGCCATTTGACATCTTTGAATTAAAAAAAGAAGTGACTGTGCAAATTTCTCACGATGTAAGCGGTTAATCTTTCACGTCGCCGTCACAAACCAAAAAACCGAGCGAAATGCTGTACGTTCCGATGAATCAGTATGTTATAATCAGTCTGAAATTGCACGAGTTCGTGTAAGCAGCGATCAAAACAGAGGAGGATGTCATTATGCCATTAGTATCTATGACAGACATGTTAAACAAAGCTCTCGAAGGTAAGTATGCAGTAGGTCAATTCAACATCAACAACCTCGAGTGGACACAAGCGATTCTCGGTGCGGCTCAAGAAGAGCAGTCACCAGTCATCCTTGGAGTATCTGAAGGTGCAGCACGCCACATGGGCGGATTCTACACTGTCGTGAAAATGGTTGAAGGTCTCGTACACGACATGAAAATCACAGTTCCAGTCGCAATCCACCTCGACCACGGTTCGAGCGTTGAAAAATGTAAAGAAGCGATCGACGCTGGATTTACATCTGTCATGATCGATGATTCGCACAGCCCGATCGACACAAACATCGAAACAACTAAAGCAGTCGTTGAATACGCTCACGCTAAAGGCGTTTCAGTAGAAGCAGAAGTTGGTACAGTTGGCGGACAAGAAGACGACGTCATCGGTGATGTCATGTACGCGAAACTTGACGAGTGTGTACGCATCGTCAAAGAAACTGGAATCGACACGCTTGCGCCTGCACTCGGTTCTGTTCACGGACCATACAAAGGTGAACCAAACCTCGGATTCAAAGAGATGGAAGAAATCCGTGATGCTACAAACCTCCCACTCGTTCTTCACGGTGGAACTGGAATTCCGACACACGATATCGAAAAAGCGATCTCACTCGGAACTTCAAAAATCAACGTTAACACAGAGAACCAAATCTCATTCGCGAAAGTCGTTCGTGAAGTGTTGGCTGAGAAACCAGAAGCATATGACCCACGCGTATTCATCGCACCAGGTCGTGAAGCAATCAAACAAACTGTCATCGGTAAGATGCGTGAGTTCGGTTCAAGCAACAAAGCTTAATCGACTCCTCTTTAAAGTGCGGTAGACTTCGGTCTACCGTGCTTTTTTCATATCATGTGAACGTGTATTCAATGGAAAACAGTAGGACTTCTCGTGAAAAAAACCTATAATAGAGTCGTAAGCGATTTCAAGGGATGAAAGGGGAACGAGAAAGATGAGATTTTTCATTGACACAGCAAACGTAGAGGACATCAAGAAAGCACATAAAATGGGGATTTTAGATGGTGTCACGACGAATCCGTCGCTCGTCGCTAAGGAAGGCGTCGATTTCCATACACGACTTCGTGAAATTTGTGAAATCGTCGGGGACGTCTCTGTCAGCGCTGAAGTCATCGCGCTTGATGCAGAAGGAATGATTCGCGAAGGGAAGGAACTTGCCCAGATCGCACCGAACATTACGGTTAAGGTTCCAATGACTCCGGCCGGACTCGAGGCAGTCGCAGCACTTTCAAAAGAGAAGATCACGACGAACGTCACATTGATCTTCAACCCGAACCAAGCATTACTCGCAGCCCGTGCTGGTGCGACATACGTATCACCATTCCTCGGTCGTCTAGATGATATCGGACAAGATGGAATGGGGCTCGTCGAGACGATTGCTCAAATTTTCGTCGTACATGATATTCCGACACAAATCATCGCGGCGTCGGTCCGAAATCCGGTTCACGTGACGAACGCTGCTCTTGCGGGCGCAGACATCGCGACGATTCCATTCTCGGTCATCGAGTCACTCACACACCACCCACTCACGACGCAAGGAATTGAAAAGTTCCTCGCCGACTGGGAAAAAACGCAGCAATAATCGTAGCGAAGAGAAAGGTTGATGGAACGTGGACATTTTGCATATCGTAGGGCAACAACGCCTGGAAGGAACCGTATCAATCAGTGGTTCGAAGCAAAGCGCCATCCCGTGTCTTGCTGCAGCCCTCCTGACGGATCAGACGGTCGTTCTGGAAGGCGTGCCGGAGATTGGCGACGTCGCGACGATGATCGAGATTTTGGAGACGCTCGGCGCGGTCGTGACACGTCAAGGCGATATGGTGACGATTGATCCAAGCCGGGTCGAATCGATGCCGTTGACTGGTGCGGAGACGCGCAAGTTACGCGGATCGATCTACCTCATGAGCGTTCTGGCAGCCAGATTCAAACAAGGAGTCGTCGGTCTGCCTGGAGGTTATGCCATCGGACCACGACCGATCGATTTACACATCAAAGCACTAGAGCGTCTCGGTGTTTCTGTACGTAACGAGCAAGGCGTCCATTACATGCGCGTCGATCGTCTCGTCGGCAACCGGATTTACCTCGATCTTCCGTCTTTCGGAGCGACGATCAGTGCGTTACTCGTCGCTGTCTTCGCTGAAGGAACGACTGTCATCGAAAACGCTGCCTATGACCCGGAAGTCATCGACGTCAGTACGATGTTGACGAACATGGGGGCAAGCGTCAAAGGGGCAGGAACGGACGAGATTCGAATCAAGGGCGTATCGCAACTAAGTGGTTGCCGGCATACCTTGATTCCGGACCGCATGGAGGCAGGAACGTTCTTGACGATGGGGGCGGCACTTGGACGCGTCACCGTCGATAACGTCATTCCGCTTCATCTCGAGAGCGTCATCCAAAAACTCGAACGGTACGGTGCGTTGATTGAAGCAACGGATGATTCCGTCACGGCGACGTTTCAGGAGGCGAAGCCGGTCGATATTCGTGTTTTCCACTACGGTGGATTCCCGAGCGACTTACAGCCTGTCATCTCGGCAGCGTTGTTGCAAGCGAAGGGAGCGAGTATCGTCGTCGATAAGTTGTACCCGCAACGTTTCCGGCACGTGCAGGAGTTACGACGCTTGAATGCTCGAATCACGCATGAAGACGCCTCAATCATCATTCGTGGTGGAGAAACCTTACTTGGTACGGAAATCGAGGCACCGGACCCACGCGGTGGCGCAGCACTTGTCTTGGCGGGACTTCTCGCTTCAGGGGAGACGACGTTGCACCACGCAGAAGTGCTTGACCAGAGTTACGAACGATTTGATCAGAAGTTGAAGGAACTGGGCGCCCTCGTATGGCGTGAAACGATTTGACCGATTTGTAACAAGGGAGAGGGGACATACACATGGAGAGAAGTCTATCAATGGAACTTGTACGCGTCACGGAGGCAGCAGCGCTTGCCTCTGCGCGTTGGATGGGAAAAGGATTGAAGAACGAAGCGGATGATGCGGCAACAAGCGCTATGCGTGACGTCTTCGATACGATTCCGATGAAAGGAACCGTCGTCATCGGGGAAGGCGAGATGGATGAAGCACCGATGCTTTACATTGGAGAAAAGCTAGGAAATGGGTATGGACCACGACTCGACGTCGCTGTCGATCCGCTTGAAGGAACGAACATCGTCGCAAAAGGAACATGGGGCGCGCTTGCTGTCCTCGCGGTCGCGGATGCAGGAGATTTACTCCATGCACCGGACATGTACATGGATAAGATCGCAGTTGGTCCGGAAGCGGCAGGACACATCAGTCTGGATGCGACGATCGAAGAAAACATCGCGGCCGTCGCGAAGGCGAAAAACAAGGAAATCGAAGACGTCGTCGTCTCGATCCTGGATCGGGAACGTCACGAAGAGATCATTCAACGGATTCGGGCAACAGGGGCACGGATTCGCTTGATCGGTGACGGTGACGTTGCTGGTGCGATCAACACGGCGTTCCCGCATACAGGGATTGATATCTTGCTCGGTTCAGGTGGAGCACCGGAAGGCGTTCTTGCTGCCGTTGCCTTGAAATGTCTCGGTGGTGAGCTCCAAGGACGTTTGTTACCGGCAGACGAGGCTGAGATTGAGCGTTGCAAGAAGATGGGCATTGAGGATCCGTCGAAGATCCTCATGATGGATGATCTCGTCGCAGGAGACGACTGTATCTTTGCTGCGACAGGCGTCACGGACAGCGAATTGATGAAAGGTGTCCAGTTCACGGCGCAAGGCGGTCAGACGCACTCTGTCGTCATGCGTGCGAAATCAGGAACGGTTCGTTTTGTCGAGGGTATCCACTCGTTCAAGAAGAAACCTAAGCTTGTCATTAAGTAAAACAGGACGACTCCTCAAACAGGACGTCTGAATCCACATAAAAAGAGTTGGCGTTGCGGATGATTTCCGGAATGCCAACTCTTTTTTGATGATGTTTAAAACTGATAACGTTCATATCCTCACTTTCCTCAGGCGGGAGGTAAGCCGCGACATCTCGCAACTTATGCGAAATGCTGGGTCTTACCTTACCCTGACGGAAACGTTGAACCCGTTTCCTTTTCCTGTAGGAGTTGAGGATGAACGTCATAAATATTGAAATAATGAACATTATAACTATCACCGCGGACGCTGGACTTCTCCTGCTTGTCGGGTGACGTACCGACGCGGTAGAAAACGGGTTGAAAAGATATACCAGGCATTGCCGAAGCCAGGCACGATGAACGTTTTCCCTTTCATATAGCCACGGTAGGCGATGCGCGCAACCGTCGGAGCATCCATGACGCCTGGTCGCAAGAACAAGCGTGATTGATCAAGATTTGCTGCCGATTCGAAGCCGGTATGGGTCGCGCCCGGACAGACGACGCTCACTTGAATCCCGTCTACTGCGAGCTCTTCTGTCAAGCCTTCCGAGAAATGAAGGACATAGGCTTTTGTCGCGTAATAGACACTCAGCCATGGTCCGCCTTCAAATGCAGCCGTTGACGCGAGATGGACGATACGTCCTTTGATTCCCTGTTCTTTCATCCGTGAGGCATAGATCTTCGTCACGTGTGTCAACGCTTCGATGTTTAAAGCAATCATCCGGGACTCGTCTTCAAACGAGGTCTCAAGGAAGGAACCGAAGACACCGATTCCAGCATTGTTGATGACGCAGTCGACCGGAATCTGTTCCGTTGCCCGAAACAGTGCCAGACGATGCGTCCGCTGCGTTAAGTCATACGGAAAGACGGTTGCCGTTCCCCCGAGTCGCTCGACATGGAACTTCGTCTCGAAGAGCGCTGTCGCATCGCGTCCGACGAGCAGGACGTGATCCCCTTGTCGTGCATGCAGATAAGCGAATTCACGACCAAGACCTCTTGAAGCACCTGTGATTAAGACATGCATCTTGTTTCCTCCTTATGAATGAGATAAAAAAAGCGATCGAGCCAATGCTCAACCGCTTTGAGATGATGAATTATAGGTAAGATCCTGCGCCGACAAGGCGTGAACCCCAGTACCCTGATTTGAAGCTTGAGTATTTAACGCCACCTGTTTCTGAGTTGACCATGCTTGACTTGCTTGTTGCGATCCCAACGTGCTGAATGCCGCTACCGTGTGAGAAGAAGACAAGATCTCCTGGTTGTACTTTTGAAACGCTGACTTTCTTAGAAGAAGAATATTGTGAAGAAGACGTACGTGGCAATGTTTTACCAGCCGCTTTCTTGTACACGTAGCTTGTGAAACCAGAGCAGTCGAATCCACGAGTCGTTGTTCCGCCCCATACATAAGGTGTACCTTTATGTTTTGCTGCTTCGTTCAGGATTTTCGTCCGTTTAGAAGAAGAGCTTGTTGATTTTTTAGCGCTAGAAGATGATTTGTATGTCTTTGTGTACTGTGAGTAGACATAGCGTGTTTTACCGCCGTATGAGATTTTTGTCCAGCTGCCTGATTTGCCTTTGTATGTAAAGACTTGACCAGCGTTGACTTTCCCGACGATGCTTGCTTTCGTAGAAGGTGCTGTCCGAACACGAAGACCGTTGTCCGTGATCTTGACTTTCGTGACTGTCGCTGCTTCAACTTTACCTGTACCCACTGATGTAAAACCTGAAACCACTAAGGCTGCCGTCGCGATCGATGCTAGAAAACGTTTCATGTTAAGAATTCCTCCGTTTAAATGTAGTGTGTTGCGTCCGTAAGTTATATGATGAAATCATTAAGTGTGTGATTAAGCAGTCTACCTTACAACTGTGTAAGAATTTTGTCTGCAGGAATATCTTAGCACGAGCACACTTGAAAACGTTTTTTCAGTTAGAAGACAAAACAGATGCTTTTGTAACATAACTGAAATAATATCCTTGAATATTACAAAGTAAGAAACGCAGAGGATTGTTAACGACGAATTCAAAAAAATATGATACCTTTAGTTCACGAATATAATAAGATACCTCTAGATGTATGTATGGAAGTATGCTGAATGCAGTTGAATTTATAAAGAATAGGTGAAGAACATGCCAACAACTGATAAAAAAGATAAACCAGAACGTTCCTATACACTGGCTCAATTGAGCCAACTGACATTAAAAGAACTCTATGAAATCGCAAAAACGAAAAATGTCCCACAATACCGGGAAGCCCGTAAACGCGAGTTGATGTTCAAGATTCTAAAAGCACAGGCTGAATCGACTGGTCTTTATTTCCTCGAAGGGGTACTCGAAGTCATCCCTGGCAATCCACAAATGCAAAACGATGGTGGCTTTGGCTTCCTTCGTCCTATCAATTATTCCCAATCCTCTGAAGATATTTATATCGCAGCATCTCAAATCCGACGCTTTAATCTACGTAATGGTGATGTCGTCACAGGTAAAGTCCGTCCACCGAAGGAAAACGAACGGTTCCAGGGATTACTTAGTGTGGAAGCCGTCAACGGTGAAGCACCGGATACTGCCCGTAACCGTTTATTCTTCCCGGCACTGACACCGATCTATCCGGACCGATTGATGCGACTTGAGACAGAACCACGCCATCTATCCGTTCGTGTCATGGATATGATTGCACCGGTTGGGTTTGGTCAACGTGGTTTGATCGTCGCACCACCAAAAGCAGGGAAGACATCACTTCTCAAAGAAATCGCAAACTCGATTCAGGAGAATCATCCGGATGTCGAACTGATCATTCTCTTGATTGATGAGCGACCGGAGGAAGTGACGGATATTGAGCGTTCAGTTCCGGGAGCAGACGTCGTCAGCTCGACGTTTGACGAAACACCAGACAACCACGTCCGGATTTCTGAGCTTGTCCTCGAGCGGGCGATGCGACTCGTCGAACACAAGAAGGATGTCGTCATCTTGATGGATTCGATCACGCGTCTGACACGTGCCTATAACTTAACGGTACCGCAAAGCGGTCGGACGCTCTCAGGGGGGATCGACCCGGCTGCGTTCCATAAGCCAAAACGATTCTTTGGGGCAGCGCGAAACATCGAACACGGTGGTAGTTTAACGATTCTTGCGACAGCACTCGTTGAGACAGGATCACGCATGGATGACGTCATCTATGAGGAGTTCAAAGGGACGGGTAACATGGAGTTGCATCTTGATCGTAAGCTGTCAGAGCGTCGGATCTTCCCAGCGATCGACATTCGGAAGTCCGGTACACGGAAGGAAGAACTCTTGCTTCCAAAAGAGCAACTCGATGCGCTTTGGACGATTCGCCGGACGATGAATGAGTCGAACGAGTTCGTCGATACGTTCCTACGGAAGATTCGCGATACGAAAAATAATGAAGAATTTTTCGTTGAACTCGAGAAAGAAAAGAAGAAGACGGTCCGACGCGCACCGGCTAAACCGCGTACCGTCAAGAAGGAAACGACGACGGAAAAATAACTATTGCGACGCGTAAAAAAATCGTTTAGTATAGGAAGGTAACTTACTCTGGCTCAGCAAATGAACCAGGGCGGAAGGAGAGAAATCAACCATGAAACAAGGAATTCACCCTAACTACAACAAAGTAGTATTTATGGATTCAACGACTGAGTACAAATTCTTAAGCGGTTCTACTCGTTCTTCGAACGAAACGATCACTTGGGAAGATGGTAACGAGTACCCACTCATCCGTGTGGATGTGTCTTCAGACTCGCACCCATTCTACACAGGTCGTCAAAAGTTCAACGCGGCAGATGGTCGTGTCGATCGCTTCAACAAAAAATACGGCCGCAAGTAATCACTTGTCGGTTCTTAAAAAAACAGCCTGCCTCCATTATGGAAGCAGGCTGTTTTTGTATAGACTGAATTGTGAACGATACGCGAGATACGTCTTCAAGACGAAGGAGAAGGCGATTCCACCGGCAATCCCGATTAAATACGGCATGACTTCCGGATGTGCCAAGATATAGTCCACGACTTTGTGGAACGAGAGATGACGACCGACAAAGTAGCCAGCGCCTAAGAACACGCTGATCCAAATCAACGCACCTGTATACGCATAACTCGCAAACACGCGAAACGGCATTTTCGAGACACCTGCAAAAAAGGCAGAGAGTTGGCGGAGACCAGGTATGTAGTAACCGATGATTAGGACCGATTTTCCGTAACGACGAAATCCGGCTTCAGCGGAAAGAATATGTTTTTCTGAGATACGCATTTTCGGTCCGACGCGGTGTAATAGTGGCATACCGAGTTTTAATCCGAGTAAATAGCTGATCGTCATCCCGATACAACTGCCGGCGTAAGCGGCGAGAATCGTACCGACGAGTGGTAGATTGCCTTGATGCATCCAAAAACCGGACAGGACGAGCAGGGTCTCATCAGGAACCGGCAATCCCACGATACCACCTGCGAGAAGGACGGAGAGACCAAGGGCACCATATTGGTGCAGGATGTCATGTAAGAGATGATGAATCGGGGACACCTTCTTTCGTGAGAGTCTTCTTCTTCAGTGTACAGGAAATAGGGGACGGTTGGAATGAAAGGACAAAAATTCTAGGTAAAGAAAAAATGAATTTTGATTTCCGGAAGTCAACCCTTTTTCTCGATACCGTTTCGGGCTATACTCGTTAAAGTGACTATTTTTAGAGGACGGTGTCGGACGATGATGCATGTAATAAATCAGTACGGCTGGATCGAAGTAATTTGTGGCAGTATGTTTTCCGGGAAATCGGAAGAGTTGATTCGTCGTGTCAGACGGGCGCAGTACGGCAAACTGCCCGTTCAAGTATTCAAGCCGGCAATCGACGACCGGTACCATGAAGAGCATGTCGTCTCTCATATCGGCAACTCCGTCGTGGCGATTCCGATGGCGACGAGTCGCGATCTCTACGCAGCAGTAGCAGAAGAAACACAAATCGTCGGAATCGATGAAGTTCAATTCTTTGATGATGAGATCGTACAAGTCATCGAAGCACTCGCACAAGACGGAAAACGCGTCATTTGTGCAGGTCTTGATCAAGATTTCCGGGCAGAGCCATTCGGCAAGATGCCGGAATTACTGGCGCGCGCAGAATTCGTGACGAAGCTGCAAGCCATCTGTCTTTCGTGTGGGGATCCGGCTTCCCGGACACAACGGTTGATTGATGGAAAACCAGCGAACTACGATGATCCGATCATCCTAGTAGGCGCTTCAGAATCGTATGAGCCACGATGCCGCCATTGCCATGAGGTGCCTGGAAAACCGAAGCCGCTCCAGTCGGTGCAGCACCAAGAAAATTAAAAAAAGACGAACCGATCGCGGTCGTCCTTTGATGTAGCAGCTATTCGCTTTTAAGTGAATAGCTGTTTTTTTTATTATCCCGTTTCCTGTGAGAACCGGCTTGAGCGTTCGATGAAGCGGATCGTCTCACGAACGATCAAATCCTGATCATAATCGAGTGTCGCGACGTGATACGAGTTGAGTAAACAGTAGCTGCGTTTATCATTCGTCCCGATATGTTGATGCAGATAATCTGAGCTCGATGGCGGAACGACGTGATCCGTCGCCGAGTAAAGAATCAAGGTCGGTAGAAGGATCGATCCAAGACGTCCTTTCGTCTCGTCCATCAGACGAACGAGTTCGAACGCACAACGGCTCGGAACGAGGTCATAGATGATTTCGAAAGCAGACCGCTTGATGTCCGGTGCCCCTTCCGGTAAATACTGTGGACCGTCGTCGAACGAGAGTGCTTCATAGGATGGAACGGAAAGGGCAGCATTAATCGTAATGATGCCGGCGAACGGAATGCCGTCAGCGGCGAGTGACAGTGCAAGCGTCGCCCCCATCGATTGACCGATGACGAAGACTTGATCGCATGTTTCTTGTAAACGTTCATAGCCGTCTTGCAGGCTTTGCTTCCAACATCGAGCAGTCGATTGTTCAAACTCGCGGACGTTCGTTCCATGTCCACGTAAGCGCGGGGCATAGACGGTAAAACCTTCAGCAGCGAATGCCTCACCGACGTCTCGGACACTTTGCGGTGTCGCATTAAAACCATGACAGATTAGAATGCCGATCGGTCCACCTTGAAAATAAAACGCTTCAGCACCAGTCAGTACAGGATAGTTCATCATTACTATTTTTCCTCCATTCATGAAAAAAACTCGTCGACGTCACTGCTTGGACGCCCACGAGTTTTTCACCGTATCATCCAAAGCCGCGCTTTGCTGGTCGGAGCACCTTACAGATTGCAGGTTGCCGTGAAGTCATAGAGCCAGGTCTCTCGTTCACTCTTGATAAATATCATATTGGAATTGTCGGAATAATCATTGAAACGATGGTAGCACGTTCGAAAATGACTTGTCAAATCGTTCTTGACGAATCATGATCCGTTCATTAAGCTAATTCATAACTTGTTCATCCATCGATATGCGCCAAATGGATTATTTTTGCAAAGTTGGTTGACTTTTAAAGTTCCGACCCGTAATGTAAAAATTAGTTTTACGACATAAGCAACAACGCAACAACGCACATACGAATTTCATACCGCAATACTTATCCAGAGAGGTGGAGGGACTGGCCCTACGAAACCTCGGCAACAGACTCATTATGAGCACTGTGCCAATTCCATCAGACAGATGTCTGAGAGATGAGTGGAGTGGATTCTGCCACTGTGCGGATCCAGGTCTCTTCTTGTTTCTCAAGAAGGGACCTTTTTTGTTGAATGAAGGGGGAAAACGGAATGATCGCATTTCATCAAGTCAAAAAAACGTACGTCACGAAAGATCAGGCGATCGCAGCGCTCGACGGTGTCGACCTGACGATCGAAAAAGGCGAAATCTTTGGTGTCATCGGCTTTAGCGGTGCCGGAAAAAGTTCACTGCTCCGCTGTGTCAATCTGTTAGAAC
The DNA here is from genome assembly GCF_019890935.1 of Exiguobacterium acetylicum. Lineage (NCBI taxonomy): Bacteria > Bacillati > Bacillota > Bacilli > Caryophanales > Exiguobacterium > Exiguobacterium acetylicum. The sequence continues at coordinate 2,879,423 of NZ_CP082333.1, read as the reverse complement.
GACCGACGTCAGGAACGGTGACGGTCGATGGGGAAGATTTAACGCAACTGTCTCCGAAAAAATTACGCCAAGCAAAACAACGGATCGGGATGATCTTTCAGCACTTCAATCTATTGAATGCGAACACGGTCTTTACGAATGTCGCGAAACCACTCGTTCTCGCAGGCGTCAAGAAAGACGAGATTCGCCGCCGGGTAACGGAGTTACTCGAATTCGTCGATCTCGCGGACAAGGCGGATCATTATCCGGATCAATTGTCGGGTGGGCAGAAACAGCGCGTTGGTATCGCCCGGGCACTCGCGACGCAACCTTCCGTCCTCTTATGTGACGAAGCGACGTCAGCCCTCGACCCCCAGACGACACATCATATTCTCCAGTTATTAAAACGGATCAATGCCGAGTACGGGATCACGATTCTCTTAATCACCCACGAGATGGGCGTCATTCGTGAAATTTGCGACCGGGTCGCCGTCATCGAAGCTGGAAAGTTGATCGAGTCAGGAATGGTCTTCGACGTCTTTTCAAACCCGCAGACTGAGACAGCGAAAAACTTCGTCCGCTCCGTCATGCACGACGAGATTCCAGCATCGATTCGCCAGTTGATCGAGTCCCGGAATGCGAATCCGATCTATAAGATTCATTTCCTCGGACACCATACCGGTCAACCGCTCTTATCGCAAGTCGCAAAACGCTTTGACGTCGATGTCAATATCTTGCACGGGAGCATCACAGAATTGCAGGATACGCCGTTCGGCACCTTACTCGTCGAGTTGATTGGTGAGCCGGCTGAAGTGAAGCGAGCGTTACACTACATCGATCAGGCACAGGTGACGGTTGAGGAGGTGCTCGCTGATGCTAGTTAACTACAGTGATATTTGGACAGCATTCTTACAGACGATGACGATGGTCTCCATCTCACTCTTATTCTCAACCTTGATCGGCTTACCACTCGGGATCCTGCTTGTCGTCACGCGAAAAGGCGCATTGCTTGAAAATGTCCCGCTGTTCACGTTCTTCAACAGTATCGTCAATATTTTTCGCTCGATTCCGTTCATCATCTTACTCGTTGCGATCATCCCGTTGACACGGTTGATCGTCCAGACATCGATCGGAACAGAAGCCGCCATCGTCCCGCTCGTCTTTTACGCTGCACCGTACATGGCGCGGCTGATCGAGAGTTCTTTACTCGAAGTCGATAAAGGCGTTCTTGAAGCAGCAGAAGCGATGGGCGCGACACCGTTTCAAACAATTTTCCGCTTCCTCCTACCGGAAGCACTCGGTTCACTCATCCTGAACTTAACGATCGCGACGGTCGGCTTGATCGGGGCGTCGGCGATGGCAGGTGCGATTGGAGGCGGTGGTCTTGGTGACTTAGCGATCACCTATGGTTATCAACGATTCGATACGAAAGTCATGATCATCACGGTTGGAATTCTCGTCATCTTAGTCCAAGGCTTACAGACGACTGGCAATATCGTCGCACGAAAAATTAGAAGACATTAATCAAGGGAGCGATTCAGCCATGAAAAAAGCAGTAGCAATTGGAGCAACACTCACGACGATTTTATTTGCCGGGTGCGCAGCATCAGGAGAAGACGAAAAGACGATCAAGCTCGGTGTCAGCGGTTCGGACACACAAGTTTGGGATTATGTCGCGAAAAAAGCAGAGAAGGAGGGCATCAAAATCGAGCTCGTCAAGTTCTCCGATTATGTCCAGCCGAACATGGCACTGGCTGAGGGCGAGATCGACGCCAATGCCTTCCAGACGATTTCCTACTTCAACGCTTTCAAGAAAGAACATAACTTGAAGCTATCGCCGATCGCGACGACCGTCATCGCACCGATGGGGATCTACTCGGATAAATACAAGGACGTCAAAGACATTCCGACTGGCGGAAAAATCGCCGTTCCGAACGAAGCGACGAACATGGGACGCGCCCTCTTGTTACTGCAAGAAGCGGGTCTAATCAAGCTACCGGACGACTTCGACGGTAACGGCTCGGTCGATAAGATCGTCGAGAATCCGAAGAAGCTGAAAATCGTCCCGATCGTCGCCGGGCAAACGCCACGCGTCTTACCGGACGTCGCCGCATCGATCATCAACAATGGCATTGCCGTTGACGCCGGCTTTAACCCGATCAAGGACTCGATCGTCCATGAGAACGAGACCGCAAAACCATACATCAATATCATCGCGACACGGACGGAAGACAAGAACAAAAAAGAACTGAAAAAGATCGCGTCGCTGTATCAACAAAAAGATGTCGCGGCCTTCATCAAAAAAGAATACAAGGGCAGTACGATCCCGACGTTCGTTCCACTGAGCGATATCGGCGAATAATTTCAAAAGGAGAGTGGACAGTATGACGACACCAGTACGCACGACATGGGTAGAGACGATTGAACAGGACATCGAACAAAAACGGGAATCGTATCTTGAGACAAGTCACCGGATTCATGCAACGCCGGAAATCGGGAACGAGGAATTCTTTGCTTCGCGGCTCCATGCGGAGCGTCTAACGGCGGAAGGTTTTACGGTAGAACTCGGCGTCGCGGGGCACGATACCGCGTTCTTCGCGAAGAAATCGAGCGACCGACCAGGCGCGACGATTGCCTTTCTTGCTGAATACGATGCGTTACCAGGCATTGGTCACGCGTGCGGTCATAACATCATCGGCACGACGAGTGTCGCGGCAGCGATCGCACTCAGTAAAGTGCTCGATGATGTCGGCGGGAGTGTCGTTGTCCTTGGAACACCGGCCGAGGAAGGGGGACCGAACGGTAGTGCGAAAGGCAGTTTCGTCAAACATCAGTTACTCGAAGGAATCGATGCGGCCTTAATGGTTCATCCGTCGGGTCAAACACGGATTACGGGTTCTTCCCTTGCGGTCGATCCACTCGACTTTGCCTTTACGGGTCGTCCGGCACACGCAGCGGCGTCACCGGAAGAAGGCATCAATGCCCTCGACGCGGTCATCCAACTCTTTAACGGAATCAATGCTTTACGTCAGCAGTTACCGGACGATGTCCGGATTCACGGAATCATCACGCATGGAGGCGATGCGCCGAACATCATCCCGGAATACGCAAAAGCACGTTTCTTCATCCGGGCGACGACACGGGAACGATTGAATGCCGTCACGGAAAAAGTCAAAGCCGTCGCCCAAGGCGCGGCACTCGCGACCGGGGCGACACTTGACGTCATCGCCTTCCAAAATGAAGTCGATAATCTCGTCTTCAACCGGACGTTCGACCGTCTGTTCCAAGAAGAAGCAGAGGCGCTTGGTGAAAAGGTCCATTTAGACGAACGACCGGGTCTCGGCTCGACGGACGCCGGTAACATCAGTCAAGTCATCCCGACGATCCATCCGTATATCAAGGTTGGACCAGATGATCTCGTCGCCCATACGGAAGCATTCAAAGAAGCGGCCCGTTCAGCAGCTGGAGATGAAGCATTGATCACAGGAGCAAAAATCCTCGCTCGGACAGCGCTTCGCGTCCTCGCGGATGAGCGAACGCGCGGAGCGATTGCCCAAGAATTCCATGACCGGAAGAACGGGTATCTGTAAGCAGAAAACGACGACTGGACGCACTGCTATCAAGTGCTCCGGTCGTTTTTGAGATGCGGTCGATCACAAATTGGTGATGGGTGACAGAACTGGAGCGAAATCAAAAAAGAGACAAGACAGAAGCATTTGCGCTTTGTTTTCTTGAAAAAGATATGCTAGGCTAAAATTGTATAACTCAATAATCCAGTTCTTCGGGGTAGGGTGAAAATCCCAACCGGCGGTGATGCGATCAATCGATCGACGAGCCCGCGACCCATGATGTACGCATCATGGCTGACTTGGTGAGATTCCAGGGCCGACGGTAAAGTCCGGATGGGAGAAGAACGAAACGACACGATTCAAGCTATTTTCTGAAAAAATGTTTTCAGGAGATGGTCTCTTTCTGCATGAAAAAATGCAGGGAGCGAACCGTGTATTTCGTGAACCCTTCTATACAGACGCCCCTTTTTCAAGGGGCGTCTTTTTTCATTTGAAAGGAGTGAACGCGATGTCACAGATGATGAGTTATGCCATGCAATTAGCACATATGTTACACGGACAAACAAGTCCGAATCCAAGTGTCGGCTGTGTCATCGTCAAACAAGGACGCATCATCGGATTTGGTGCGCACCGGTTTGCCGGTGGTCCGCATGCGGAAGTCGAAGCCTTACGGATGGCAGGAGAAGCCGCTCGTGGTGCCGATCTCTACGTGACGCTCGAGCCATGCAACCATCACGGCAAGACGCCACCATGCACGGAAGCGATTCTACAAGCAGGAATCAAACGAGTCTTCGTCGCAACGGAAGACAAACATGCGATCGTCGCTGGTTCCGGAATCAAACGGCTACAGGACGCGGGAGTCGAAGTCGAGGTCGGCTTGTTACGGCATGAGGCAGAAGCCCTCTACATGGCATTCTGGAAGACGATCGAACGAAAACGCCCGACCGTGACCGTCAAGATTGCGCAGACGATGAACGGGATCGCGGCGACAGGTGAACAGCGCTGGATCACGTCAGAAGAAGCACGCGCGAACGGTCGTGCCCTACGTGGACGCCACGATGCAATCCTCGTCGGCAGTGAGACGGTCCTCGTCGATGATCCAGCACTGACGTTACGCGCGTCGTCAGGCATCGAGCCGATTCGAGTAATTGTTGATCGCCGGGGGCGTGTCCCGGAGACGGCCCAAGTTTTCCGTGATGGTAAAAATCCAACCTACTGGCTGACGAGTGTTCCTCGGATTAGTCACGATCAGGTGACGGTGCTCGTTGGTGAGTATGAGACGCCGGAAGCGATTTTGAAACGCTTATACGAACAAGACATCCGCAGTGTTTTGATCGAAGGTGGACCGACGATTCAAGCCGCTTTCCTTGAGGCAGATCTCGTTGATCGAATCGAAGTCTACCAAGCCCCATCGATTTTTGAAGGCGATGCGTGGAATAGTCAACACGATATCGAAAATCGTTTTCAAATCGATCAAATCGAAACGGTCGGACCGGATCTCCATCTGACGTACATCCGAAAGGAGGAGACGACATGTTCACCGGAGTGATTGAAGAAGTCGGAACCTTAAAACGAAAGATCCCGCGACCGAACGGGTTAGCGCTTGAAATTGAGGCGCACCGGGTACTCGAAGGAACGAAGATCGGAGATAGCATCGCCGTCGATGGGATTTGTTTGACGGTCACGTCGATGAGTCCGACCGGTTTCACGGCAGATGCCGTCCATGACACGATCCGGTCGACAGCCCTCGGCACATACCGCGTCGGAAGCCCATTGCAACTCGAACGGGCGATGCCGGCCGACGGTCGCTTCGGCGGCCATTTCGTCAGTGGACATATCGACGGAACAGCCCGACTGATCAGTCGACGACCGGATGGAGAAGCGATGGTCTATACGTTTGATGTCGGATCATGGCAAAAGTATTGTATTCCGAAAGGCTCGATCGCGATCAACGGTACGAGCCTGACGTTGCAACGCGTCACACCGGAAACGATCTCGATTTCATTGATTCCGCATTCCCGTCAAGTGACGACGTTTGATCGATTGGCAAGCGGTGCAGTCGTCAATATCGAGTGTGACATGATGGCGAAACATCTCTATCATTTCACGCAGCATGAGAAGCAGACGGACTGGGCAGCATTCTTAGGAGGCGACATGTAATGAACGGATTCGACTTGATTGAAGACGCAATAGAAGATTTGAAAAACGGACGACCGATCATCGTCTGTGATGACGAGGATCGAGAGAATGAAGGCGATCTCGTCATGCTCGCAGAACACGCGACACCAGAAAACATCAACTTCATGATCACGTATGGAAAAGGACTCGTCTGTGTACCAGTCAGTCCGCGGATCGCACAGCGACTCGAACTTGCTCCGATGACAGCGAATAATACAGATCCGCATGGGACGGCATTCACGCTCAGCATCGATCATGAAGAAGCAAAGACCGGCATCAGTGCTGAGGAACGGTCGCTAACGATTCAGCGGATGCTGACGGATGGACCGGAACGTTTCAAACGACCAGGTCATATCTTCCCGTTGATCGCAAAAGAGGGAGGTGTCCGGGAACGACGCGGACATACGGAAGCGGGTGTCGATCTTGCCCGTCTTGCCGGTAGCGATGAGATTGCCGTCATCTGTGAAATCATTAAGGAAGATGGCACGATGGCACGAGTCGACGATCTACTTCTCTATAAGGAAGAACATGATTTAAAACTGATTACGATCGAAGCACTCGTCGCCTATCTCGAGCGTCCATTGACGCGGGAGGCGGAAGTATTACTTCCGACGACGTTCGGAGCCTTTCGAATGATCGGCTATTCGACACAAGATAAGAAAGAACATGTCGCTGTCTTATCCGGCGAAGCGCACGACGGGATGCTCGTCCGTCTACACTCGGAATGCCTGACAGGGGATGTCTTCGGTTCGAAGCGGTGCGATTGTGGTCCGCAACTCGATGCGGCACTCGAGCGGATCGAACGAGAAGGTGGAGCCGTCTTGTATTTACGTCAGGAAGGACGCGGGATTGGTCTGATGGCGAAGTTAAAAGCGTACGAGTTGCAGGAACAAGGACTCGATACAGTCGAAGCGAATCATGCACTCGGTTATCCGACGGACATGCGTGACTATACGGTCGCAGCGAACATGCTGCGCGATCTCGGCGTGACGAAGATCCGCTTAATGACGAATAATCCGGATAAACAACGGGTGCTTGAGCAAGAGGGGATCGAAATCATCGAACGTGTACCCCATCAAGTACCGGCTGAGCCGGAAAATCAGCGTTACCTGAAAACAAAACAATCAAAACTCGGGCACTGGCTCGACATCCAAGGAGGACACACATCATGATCTATGAAGGTTTCTTAACAGGAGAAGGACTACGCGTCGCAATCGTCGCAGCACGTTTTAACGAATTGATCACATCAAAACTCGTCGGAGGAGCAAACGACGCGTTCCGTCGCCATGGTGTCGCAGCGGATGCTGTCGATACAGCGTGGGTTCCGGGAGCATTTGAAATTCCACTCGTCGCGGAAAAGTTAGCGAAAAGCGGCAAGTATGACGCCGTCATCACGCTTGGTGCCGTCATCCGCGGGGCGACGTCGCACTATGACTATGTCTGTAACGAAGTCGCGAAAGGTGTCGCGAGTGCATCACGCGACACAGGCGTACCGATCATCTTTGGTGTCCTGACGACGGATTCAATCGAGCAAGCGGTCGAACGTGCTGGTACGAAAGCTGGGAACAAAGGCTACGAAGCTGCGGTTTCTGCGATTGAGATGGCGAATCTTTTACGCACGATCTAATGGAAGTGAAAGAAGATATCCTTAAGCTTGAGGGGATCTGGATTAGTTGAAGATAGAAAGAGGTCGATCACCAGTTTAAAAAACTGAAGGTCGACTTCTTTTTTTGCTGAAATGATTTAAACTAAACGCCTTTTGAGATCAGTGTCGGACTCTAGATCGAGCAAGAAGCACGTATCATTTTCCTGTTTGTTACAAAAAAGGTTTTTCTCTTGTTAAACATCGGTATATAACAATTAGTACGTACCGAATAGAACGGAGGGACAACATGAGAAAGCAGACATGGACGGTTGGTTTTTGGGAAATCAGTTGTTTCATTCTTTGTTTTTATATTTGGCTGATTCTTTTTGAATCCAGCCCACAATGGAGCACGTGGGGAAACAACACGTTCTCGATTCTCGGTTGTCTCGTTGCCACGATCATGCTGGGACGCTTAGCGGTAAAGCACGAAGTAGATGGACAGCGATGGTTCTTCTTCTGGCTTGCTTGTGGAACAGGCAGTTATCTCATTGCAGAATTGATATGGACCTATACGGAAGTCGTATTGAAGCAGGTCGTATCGTTTCCTGGAACACCAGATTATTTTTATTTATTACAGATATTCTTTTTCTTAGTAGCGTTCTTATACTTCATTCGTCAACAAGTATTACCGAAGCGACTCATCGGTTTTATTTTTGATATCTTGATCGTCATGACGGTAGCTATGACATATAGTTGGTTTTTCTTAATGCGTCCGATTCTCTTGAATCAACAGGCGACCGTTGCTGAAGTCGTCGTCTCCTTTAGTTATCCGCTCAGTGATATCATTCTATTATTTTGTGCCATCAGTCTTTTTTTCATCATCCCGACAGAAGTGTGGCGACGACGTCAACGCCTGTTTCGCTTACTCATTACAGGTCTAATCATTCAAATCATTGCGGATACATGGTTTCTATATGAGACGATCGTAAATCGTCAGGAAGCAAATCAATGGATTGATCCATTGTTTATTGCTGGGCTGTTGATTGTAGCGAATGCAGGATATAAACAAGACGAGGGAACGGTTGGACTTTCGAATAACGTCTCTCGAACACAATCAGTCGGAAAGTTGTTTTTACCGTATGCTTTAGTCTTGTTTCTGTTCGGCACCATGCTCCTGTATGCGCAACGTGATTCATCCGTCAACGGATTGATGATTGGGTGTGGAATTACGATTTTCTTGATTCTGATTCGACAAATCTTAATGATTTTGAATAACCAGCAACTCTTGCAAGCCGTTCATCAAAAAACGGATGCGTTAGAAGAAAGTGAAGAACGCTATAAATCGCTATTCATGTACCATCCAGATGCCGTATACTCGCTCGATCTATCTGGAAGATTAGAAAGTACTAATCCTTCCTTTGAACGAATGACGAATGATGACGGGAAGGAATGGATTCAAAACACATATCAATCATTTTTAAAGCAGTTGGATCGTCGAGAAGCGCATGCATTTCATTTCGAGACGTCATTTGAAACTGAAGATGGAAAAAGTCGATTATTGAGCATCACGAGCATTCCAATCCGTATCAAGGAAAAAGTCGTGGGTGTTTTTGGTATTGGTCAAGATGTTACGGATATCCGGGAGAATGAGCAGAAAATTCATCGATTGGCTTACTTTGATCCTTTGACGGGAGCATTGAACCGACTGCATTTCGAAGAACGTCTCCAATACATCATGCAACAAGAAGAACAAGAAGAATGCATGTTATGTTTCATCGATTTAGATGATTTTAAGATGGTCAATGATACGTTTGGTCATCAAGTCGGAGATCAGCTCTTGAAGAACGTCGTCCATCGTCTGCGAGAAGCGACGGAATCATCCGATATCGTCGCAAGACAGGGCGGGGATGAATTCACGATCGTCCTTCGCGACATCAAAAATACCAATTCAGGGAGAAAACGCGTGCAATCGATCCTTGAATCATTGCGTACGCCGCATCAAATCGATTCATACGAACTCATTTCGAGTCCAAGTATCGGTACGGTCACTTTTCATACGGGTACGTCGCAACCGATGTTAACGTTGTTACGCCAAGCGGATTTAGCGATGTATCAGGCGAAATCACGCGGCGGAAAGCGAATCGTCTACTTTGAGGATATTGCAGAGAGTGCATCGCGACGTTTTCGTCTGGAATCGGAACTACCAATGGCAATCGAACGCCAACAGCTCGTTTTGGAATATCAACCTTTAGTCGATACAAAGTCTTATCGAATGGTCGGGGTGGAAGGCTTGATTCGTTGGAACCATCCGGAGTTTGGCAGAATTGCACCGAAAGATTTCATTCCATTGGCAGAAGAAGCCGGAATGATCATTCGCTTAGGAGATTTCGTACTGAATGAAGGATTTCGACAAGCTAAGCGATGGCAGGAAGCAGGAATCGACCTCAAGCTCGGATTAAACGTCTCGATGCAACAGTTTCACCATCCGACATTCATCTTGTCCTTGTTGCGATTGATTGAGGAAACAGGGGTGAATCCAGCACGGATTGATTTAGAAATTACAGAAGTCTCCGCCATCGAAGAGGTGGAGGAGACAATCGAGACGATGATGCGACTTAAACAAATGGGCTTTACGATATCGATTGATGATTTCGGTACAGGATACTCCTCATTGTCAAGACTAGCTGACTTTCCGATCGATACGTTGAAGATTCCCCAAGAATTCGTCGAACGAATGCAGGATAGTGAGACGGATCATGCATTGATTTCATCGATCATCCACTTAGCAAAGTCGTTGCGACTTGACGTCGTAGCAGAAGGGGTAGAAACGTTAGAACAAGTCAATCTATTGAATCAGTTAGCTTGTCAACGCATGCAAGGTTATTATTTTGGCAAGTCGATGCAGGCGATAAATATCCAAGAACTATATCAATTAGAAAAATGAATTTCAAAAAAAGGATAGTAGATTTGAAATTTGAGGGTTCGTTTTGAGGTAGAACGGTAATGGTCTACTAAAGAAAGTTTGAAACATTTTCCAATGTTTTTCGTAAATCAGGGTAACGCGTATAAAGGAGGAAATGAATATGAAGAAAACAAGGTGGGTAGCAGCCGGGATTGTCGCAGCATCAATTGGACTTGCCGGATGCCAAGATGGACAGACGGATTCAGGTAGTGGTAGCGGATCGGGTTCGACGAAGTCAGGGGAACTCTCGAACACAGAGCTGTTAAAGAAAGCGACAGCTGCTCAAGAGGATATCAAATCGTTCCATATGGAAGGAACGGTCAGCTCTAAAGCAGGTGAGATGGCGATGGATCAGAAGGTTTCAGCTGATATCATTCAAAAGCCGCTCGCGATGAAGCAGACGATGACGATGAAAAATCCTGAAGACGGGAAAGACGTGACGATTGAAAGTTACATCGTTGACGATAAAATGTATCTTTCACAAAACGGACAATGGATCGTTCAAGATGTTTCGGAATTAGGTGAGATGGTCGAAGCGATGGAATCATCGGCATCAACGGAACAAAACTTGCAACTCTTAAAGAAATACAAAGATAATTGGACAGCGAAAAAAGAGGGCGATGTCTATCAAATCGACGTTAAGCTGAGTGGTGACGATCTGAAAGCCTTCATGAAGGATTCCCTCGAACAGACAGGACAGATGGCACAGATGAAAGACGCGATGGATAGCATCGATTATAAGAAGATGAACTACAAGATGACGTACGACGCGAAGACGTTCTATCCGAAGTCTCTCGACATGGACATGGTGTTTGCGATCGAAAAAGAGACTGAGTTCAATATGAAGAATAAGTCGACGTTCTCGAAATTCAATGAGATTAACGAAATCACATTACCGGCGGAAGCAAAAGACGCACAACCGCTCACAGGTGCAGGACAATAAATAATAAAAAGAAAGCCCCTCTCTTCTAATCTGAAGACGAGGGGCTTGTCGTTTAGACTTGGAACTGACGTAAGACCTCTTTTAGTGATTCCGCCTGCTGTTGACTGACGGAAGTCTGGTCATGGACATCCCGGAACGCTTGGACGGAATGATTGATTTGTTCTGACATCGATTGTGTGCCTTGCGCCCCATCATTGACGGTGACGGCAACATCGTGGATGACACCGAGCATGTTCGCTGTCAGTTCCTGGAGTTGACCGGCTTGAGCGGCAAAATGTTCCGCTGCATCACCGAATAATTGTGCGTCATTTCGATACTGAACGGAGGCGTCTTCGAATAAATCATAGTCCTTGACGACCTTCGTATCGATGAAGGAGAGCATCTCACCGGAAGCGGAATTCAAATGTTCAACGGACTCGATGACGGAAATCGAGACGTCTTGAATTTGTTCGACGGTATCCCGGCTACTTTCAGCAAGTTTACGAATCTCATCGGCGACGACGGCAAAGCCGCGACCGACTTCACCAGCGCGTGCTGCTTCAATTGAAGCGTTAAGGGACAATAGATTCGTTTGCGCCGCGATCGAGAGGATGGCGTCCGATAAGACGGAAATTTCTTTGACAGCTTTCGCGCGAGCCATCGCGTCCTCGAGTTTACTTTTCGTTTCAGCGAGAATCTGATTCGCGGTCTGTTTCGCTTCTGTGGCGACGACTTGAAGCGATTCGGCACGTCCGCCGACTTCTTGTGCCCGTTTTCCGTTCGCTTCCGCACCAGAAACGATATCATGAATCGTCGCTTCCATATCGACGGCAGACGAGTTCATCTCTTCGGCAGAAGCGGCGGTCTCCTGCATACCGGCTGATAAATTTTCGATCGTATGGGAAGTCGACGCCATATCCTGATCGAGTTCGCTGATTCGACCGGAGACGTGACGTGAAGTCGACACGACATGGGTTGCTGTATCATCGACCTGGACGATGATCGTCCGTAAATGGGCGATGAATTGATTCATCGACTGGGCGATTTGTCCAATCTCGTCATCACGTACGACGTCGAGTTGTGCCGTCAAGTCGCCACCTTGTGTTGCCAGTTCATGCGTTTTCGCCTGCAGTTGGCGAAGTGGACCGAAGATCGAGCGTAAAATCAAGACGGTGAAGATGACGCCGAGTAATCCGACGACACCGATGATCGTGAAGAGAAGGAGGTGTGCTGTATTGGCAGAACTTGTGATGGCATCACCATTTATTTTCGCTTGTTGATTATTAAATTTTACGATTTTCGTCAGCTGATCAGAGACGGCGAAATACGAATCCCGGCTGTCCCCTTCATAATAAGTGACAGCTTCTTTTTGGGTTTCTGGTGTACTAAGAGTGAGCAGGCGATCGGTCGTCTCTTCGAACGTCTGCCATTTCTTTGCGAGGTCATCGAATAATTGACGGTCTGATTTTAAGTAAATCGTCTTCTCATATTCAGCAAGATTCGCATTAATGGTCGCTAAACCATCTTTGACACGCTTGTCATAACCGGCTTTAATCTCTGGATCATTTTCTTGAATGTGTAATAATTCGACACGTCGTAAATCCGATAGAGCAGTATTCGTTTCATGAGATAAGTTCAGACCAGGAATCCAGGAGGATGTGATGGTCTGACTCTGTTTGTCGACGTGGTCGAGTGAGAATCCGCCGTATAACCCGACACCGACTAAGCTAAGCAAAAGTATGGAGGTCAATAAGATAAGCTTCGTTTTAATCTTCATGTGATTCGCTCCTTTTTTTGCAAGATGAACTATTTATTTTCTTGATTATACCGTCACAAGTAAAAAATTTACTTATTATCAAAAAAATTAAAACGTAAAATAGTTTTATGAAAAAATAGTTTGACAATTATCAGTAAATTCTGAAAAAATGGTAAAGAACTACATATTTCATAAAGGGAGGTAAGACGAATGGGAAATTCATTTAGTGACTGGATTAGTGCGGTGTCCGATATCGTATGGGGACCACCGTTACTCATTCTGTTGGTCGGTACGGGGATTTACTTGACGATTCGCTTAGGATTCATTCAAATTACCAAACTGCCGTATGCACTGAAGCTTGCGTTTTCAAAGCATCAGGACGACAAGTCAGAAGGTGACATCAGTCACTTTCAAGCGTTGATGACGGCACTAGCAGCGACCGTCGGTACAGGGAATATCGTTGGTGTCGCAACCGCCGTTGTCCTCGGGGGACCAGGCGCGATCGTCTGGATGTGGTTGTCCGGTCTGTTCGGGATGGCGACGAAGTACGCGGAAGCAATCCTTGCCGTCAAATATCGTGTCGTCGATGAAAAAGGACAGATGGCAGGAGGACCGATGTATTACCTGGAGCGTGGACTGAAGCAAAAATGGCTCGGTGTCTTGTTTGCTGCATTCGCTTCGATCGCCGCGTTCGGGATCGGAAACGGGGTCCAGACGAACTCGGTCGCCCTCGCGATGAAATCGACGTTCGATGTGCCACTTTACGTGACGGGGATCGTATTGATGGTATTGACAGGTGTCGTCATTCTTGGTGGGGTCAAGTCAATCGGGAAAGTCGTCAGTCTGTTCGTTCCGTTCATGATTTTCTTCTATGTCGGAAGTGGTTTACTGATTCTCGTCATGAACTATGACTTGATTCCAGGTGCGATTTCGACGATCTTCAGCAGCACATTCTCAAGCGAAGCCATCACAGGTGGCGCGATTGGGGCAGCGATTCGTTATGGTGTCGCGCGTGGTGTCTTCTCAAACGAAGCAGGACTCGGTTCAGCACCAATCGCAGCCGCTGCTGCAAAGACGGACTTCCCGGGACGTCAAGCGCTCGTCTCGATGACGCAAGTCTTCCTCGATACATTGGTCGTCTGTTCAATCACGGGACTGACGCTCGTCATGGGAGGACAACTCGATACGAAGTTAGAGGGTGTTGAATTGACGACGGCGAGCTTCGAAGTCTTCCTTGGTCCTGCCGGAAAATACATCGTCACGATCGGACTCGTCATGTTTGCGTACTCGACCGTTCTTGGCTGGTCGTACTACGGTGAAAAATCGATCTATTATCTATTTGGTCAAAAATCGATCTTACCCTACCGCATCCTGTTCGTCTTAGTCGCCGGAGCGGGTGCGATGACGACGAACTTGAACATGGTCTGGGCGATTTCCGACGTCTTCAACGGATTGATGGCGATTCCGAACTTAATCGGTTTGATTGGATTGTCCGGCGTCGTCATTGCCGAGACACGACTGTTCCGCGAACAGTTAAAACGAGAAGAAGCGAATCGGAAAGTTTCGTAGGATACATGCTTAAAAAACGAGTTCGTGTATGATGAAGTATGAGAAAAGGGAGATCACGTTCCGGGTCATGTACTCGGATGGTGATCTCCCTTTTTATTTGATCGAAAGAAATTAAGAATGTGCATCACTTTTGACGATAAAGCATCAGGGATTCATACGGACGTAACGTCAAAGTGTGCCCCTCTGTCTGCATCTCCTGGTAGTTGTGAAGTAGCACCGTATAATCCGATCCGTCACGAGGTAACGTGAACGTCGTCTCTGTTCCGTAGAAGTTCGAAACGACAAGCAACTCTTCCTCGTTCGTTACGCGTTCGTACGCCCAGAGTGACGAATCGTCTGGTGTCAACAGACGGTATGAACCGTCTGTCAGCACGTTATACTGTTTGCGGAGTTGAATCAATCGTTTGTAATGATGATAGACCGAGTTTGGGTCTGCGACAGCCGACTCGACATTGATTTGCTCATACGTCGGCGAGACCGGTATCCATGGTTCACTCGTACTGAAGCCACCGTTGACAGCATCCGACCACGGCATCGGCGTCCGCGCATTATCACGCGATTTTTGACGAATCGCAGCGAGAATCGCTTCTTCCGTTACACCGTTGTCCCGAGCTTCCTGATAGGCGTTCAACGTCTCGACATCGCGGTAGTCGGACAGATCCGTGAAGTCCGGATTCGGCATGCCGATCTCTTCTCCTTGATAGATGTACGGTGTACCTTGTAGACCATGAAGCGTCGTCGCGAGCATCTTCGCACTTTCGACGCGATACGTGACGTCGTCACCGAACCGGCTGACGACGCGTGGCTGGTCATGGTTGCACCAAAAGATTGCGTTCCAGGCTTGTCCGTTCATGCCGGATTGCCAGTCGGAGAAAATCTGTTTCAGTTGCTTGAAATCAAATGGTGCTGCCGTCCATTTTTCGCCGTTCGGATAATCGACCTTCAAATGATGAAAGTTGAACGTCATCTTCAGTTCTTGTTCATCAAGCGATGAATAACGAAGACAGTGTTCAAGTGACGTCGACGACATCTCGCCGACCGTCATGAGATCGTGTCCAGCAAAGACTTCTGCGTTCATCTCTTGCAAGTAGTCATGGACGTTCGGTCCGTCCGTATAATACGCACGTCCGTCTCCTGCTGGATCGTTCGGAAGACCTGGCGTCTTTGAGATCAAATTGATGACATCGAGTCGGAAGCCGCTGACTCCTTTATCCCGCCAAAAGCGCATCATGTTATAAACATCTTCCCGTAAACGTGGATTTTCCCAGTTCAGATCCGCTTGCGTCTTGTCGAACAGGTGCAAGTAATACTTACCAGCTACCTCATCAAATGACCAAGCGGGACCACCGAATTTTGATATCCAGTCGTTCGGTGTCTCGCGCCAAATGAAGTAGTCGTGATAGGGGCTATCGGGATGACGTCCTTCTTCGAACCAGGCATGCGACGTTGAACAGTGATTGACGACGATGTCCATCATGACAGACAGACCGCGTTGTTTTGCTTCTGCAAGTAACGTCTCGAAATCGTCCATTGTTCCGTAGGATGGATCAATCGCGTAATAATCACTGACATCATAACCATTGTCGTTTTGTGGTGAGGCATAGACCGGTGTCAACCAGAGATAATCGACACCAAGATCCGCCAGATAATCGAGTTTGGCAGTCACGCCACGTAACGTACCGGTCGCTTTGCCCTCCGGACTATAGAAACTCTTCGGATAGATTTGATAAACGGCGGATTTGCGCCAATCGGTTGTCGTGATCATGGGATACACACCTTTCTAGAATTACGCTGCTTTTTTCAGGGCAGCTTTTTTTGCGCGTTTCGTTGAGACATAGTGGAACAGGAACGTACAGGCGACGGGGACGATGATCGCGATCACCATGCCGACGATGAACGACAGAATCGAACCTGGTACGATCGAAATGAAAGCAGGTAATCCGCCGACACCGATCGCAGGAGCAAGAACGCCACTGACAGCGATGAAAGCTGACGCGATCGCTGAACCGACGAGTGCTGCGTAAAACGGATATTTGAACCGGAGATTGACTCCGAACATGGCTGGTTCCGTGATGCCGAAGTAGGCGGATAAAGCGGACGTTGATGCCATGTTTTTATCGTTAACGTTTTTCGCGAGGAAAAGCATCGCGAGTGTTGCTGAACCTTGAGCAATGTTCGAAATCGCGATCATCGGCCAGATGAACGTCGTTCCGCTTTGTCCGATCAACTGTAGATCAACAGCGATGAACATGTGGTGCATGCCGGTAATGACGAGCGGCGCATAGAGTGCGCCAAAAAGTAAGGCACCAAGTAACGGAACAGCTTCGAACGTATTGACGACACCGATCGTAATCCAGTCACCGACTTGACGCGTGACCGGTCCGATGACGGCAAGGGCGAGGAATCCCGTCAATGTGATCGTCGTAATCGGTACGACGAGCAATTGAATCGCATTCGGTACTCGTTTTTTGAGCCAACGTTCAATCGTACTGAGGACGTAAGCGGCAGCGAGTACAGGGAGGATTTGTCCCTGGTAGCCGACTTTTTCAATTTCAAAGAGACCGAGAATGTTGAACGTCGGGATTTCACCTTTTAGAGCACTTTGCCCGTAGTTCCAAGCGTTTAAGAGATCTGGGTGAACAAGCATCAGACCCATAACGATCCCGAGAATCTCACTTCCACCGAAGCGTTTCGTCGCTGACCAACCGACGAGTGCCGGGAGGAAGACGAAGGCGGTGTTTGCCATCATATTGATGAGATCCCAAAGTCCTTGTAAGTTCGGATAACGATCGATCATCGTCTTGCCACCGAACTCGATTCCGAATAGATTGTTGATTCCCATTAAGAGACCAGCAACGATGATTGCCGGAATGATAGGCATGAAGACGTCAGAAAAGACTTTGATCAACTTTTGGAACGGATTCATCTTAGCAGCACCAGACGATTTTACATCTGCGATCGTTGTTGCCTGTAAGCCGGTCAGTTGAATGAATTCTGCATAGACCCGGTCGACATCACCGGCACCAATGACGATTTGATAGACACCCGCGTTCAAGAACGCGCCTTTGACGAGCGGAACTTCAAGTAAGGCGTCTTGATCGACAAGCTCTTGATTCTTAAGCGTTAAACGAAGACGAGTGACACAGTGAGCTGCCTGCTCGATGTTCTCCTTACCTCCGATGTTCTCAATGATTTGCTCTGCAATCTGACGATAGTTTGGTTTCATCTCGATGCTCCTTTTTGGAAGTGACATACTCGACCACTTTTGAAATGAAAACGTTTTCTTATCTGCGCACACTTATCTTAACTTATCTATATAAGTTGGTCAAGAACTTATATAGATAAGTTGAAAAAGAATAAAAAAGAGAGAATCCGTCATCTACGGATTCCCTCATCTTGCAGCCTATATTCAACGACGGGCAATATCAGTGAACTGAAACTTATCGAGCCGGTGACGCGATTCCGTCCGTTCAAAATGTTGTCCTTCATAGAAATACGTATCGTTCGTGACGACGATGACATGCGTCATATCATGAAGGTCGAGTCGTTCTTGGTCTTCCATTGTCGCAGGGCGAGCTTCGATTTTTCGTTTCGCGTAGCTGATCTGTCGACCGAGTGTCTCTTCGATGTATTGATAGATCGAACCTCGAGCGATGTCAGTAGTGAGTCCGGGCACGAGTGCGGTCACGAAATGATTGATGTCACGGATGACCCGTTCACCATCGATCTGGCGAATGCGCTCGATGCGTGTTACGTCCGTTCCTTGTGCCACATGCAATAATGAAGCCAGCTCAGCGGAAGCGGAAAGGACTTCGCAGGACACTACATCCGTCTCGACGGTATGACGCCCCATCCGGCGATGTGCTTCCGAGAAGCTGACGATCCCGTTGAATTGGAATTCGATCGCTTCTTGCGACAGGACGAAGACACCTTTCCCCTGGTGTTTACGGACGAAGCCTTTTTCTTGAAGGGCATCGATCGCTTTTCGGACCGTTCCGCGGCTCGCCTCGAATTCGTGCATCAATTCCGTCTCAGAAGGTAATTTCGTTTCAGCTGGGAGCGTTCCTTCCTGAATCCGCTGTGCGAGCTCGTGAGAGATGTTTAAATACTTCGGCATATGATCCGTCCTTTACACTCAAATAATGCCTTTAGTGTAGCACGGAACGATTACAGGCATCCAATCGCCAATCACATAGGACTGAGCAAAAAAATGTAGTAATAATAGAATTTACCTATTCGTATAAAGAACTGAACAAAATAAAACAATGAACTAAAGTGTCCACTGTTTTATAGGATGTATAGAATTTTCAAATCAGTTTTTAGATATGATTCAGTCTTTGCATAGCTTCGAATACGTAGTGTGACTCTTTCATATTCATAAAGCGACATTCGTATTCAGTCAAACCATTTTCCAGTTCGAATGACTGATTAGGCTGAATGATAATGATGTGATCATTAATTTTTAAGGCAAGTTCGATTTCTTCATGAATCGGCAGGTGAAGTGAGGAATAGAATGAGACGGAATGTAAGGTTCCTTTAGAAATCAGGATATCCGTATAGCCGACATGAATTTGTTTTCCTTTTAATCGATGAATCGTAATGGAAGCCGTTACGGTTAATTGATGTGCAGTGACGCTCATTGCTTCAACAGCACTGACTTGACGTTCCTTAAGAGCAGACTCGAAATCGGCTTTAGGAAGAGGACGACTAAATAAATATCCTTGAATCGTCGTACAATCTAGCTGACGCAAATAATGCAACTGCTCCATTGTTTCTACACCTTCGGCAATCACGTCCATGCCGAATTCGTTGGCCATGAACAGTACACTTCGGACGACCGACTGTGTTTTTTTATCATGTGCCAAGGATGTAGCGAACTGTCGATCGATTTTGATCGTATCAATCGGATACTGTTGTAAATAAGAAATAGAAGAATAGCCTTTTCCGAAATCATCAAGTGCAATTCGAATGCCCATGGCACTCAGCATTTCTAAAGATTGATGGATTTTGGCGTTATCAAAGAGTACGTCTGTTTCGAGAATCTCGATTTCAAGCATTCCAGGTGAGATATCGAAACGGCGTAATGTTTCCTTGACGGTCTCAGCGAAGTTTCCATACATCAACCGTTTCGGAGAGACGTTAATGGAAACCGGAACAGCTGGAAGACCTGCTAGTACCCATTGGTTTATACTACGGCAGGTTTCTTCAAGAACCCAGTCTGCGATCAGGATATGCATATCACTCTCTTCAGATAAAGGAATGAAATCATTTGGAGGAATTCGTCCCCACTCTGGATGTTGCCAACGAACGAGTGCTTCCGCCCCGACGATGATGCCAGACCACGCATTCACTTTAGGTTGATATTCTAAAAATAGCTCGTCTCGACGGATCGCAGTTCTGAGACTGTTTTGAAGTTGATGCCTGCGATACGTCTCGATATTATATGTGGAAGAATAGACACTGTAGGAATTCGTCTTCGCACGACCAAGCGCGATATTGGCTGCCTTAATCAATTCATCTGGTTGAGAAGCATCTTCGGGATAACGACTAACCCCAATCGTCATTGAAGGATACCACTCGTAGGAATCCACTGTGATTTTTTCCTTGGAACTTCGAAGGAAGGTTTCGCAGACATGTTCAATGTCTGATTCACTGACGAGATGAGGAAGTAAGACGATATATTCATCTCCATACAAGTGACCGACATAAGTTTCTTTGGATAAATGATGTAATAGGCGCGTGGCAGTTTGTGTCAACCAACGATCTCCAATCTTATAACCGAAATCATGATTGATGGAACGCAGTAAATTGTAGCTGACTGTAAAGACGCTGAAGCACTCATATGTATCGATCCAGTGTTGAAGTTGTTCAAGGACAAGCGCACGGTTTGGTAGACCAGTCACTGGATCATGCATCGCGAGTTGGAAGATTCGCTCTTCTTGATGTTTTAGTTGTGTGATATCTTGAACGACACTTTGATAGGCGATGACGTGGTCCATTTCGTCACGTAGGGGTGTACGATGCTCAAGAATCCAAAATAATGTATGTTCGATCCTAATCCGATAAGCGATTTCAACATCGTGACCCGATAAGATGCGGGCATGTGCTGATTCGAGTTTTGTTTGGTCTTCCGGAACGACAATCTCTTGTAGCCATTCGATAGGGCGTGATTTGTATTCGGATAATAATCCGTTAAATAGATTTTCGAAGCCTTGCGTGGAAAAATCGATTTTTTTATCAGTTAGATTAAAACGATAAATAGCACTGGTAGCAACTTGTTGAAACGTCGAAAGTTTATGACGTTCGTCATGCAGCTGCCGATTTAATTGTTTATGATCGGAAAGGTTATAGATGGCACATGTAATTTCAGCATTGTCTCCGTCTTCGGGATTACGATAAGCACAACGGCAAAACACATCCTGATAGCCGTCTTGTGAGTGTAGGACACGTGTTTCGATTTCAAGAGGATCAGTGGTTTGTTGGAAGCGGAGAATATCTAAATAAGCTTGAAAAGCATCTATGTTATCCGGATGGATTAATCGTAATATACTCTTTTTATCAAAACGATCCAGTTGGCGATCGGAAATACCGAGTAATTCACCAAAAGACTGAGAGAAGCGTAATAAATAGCCCGCTTGGTTGAAAGTGGCAGTCGCGATACCAGGCAGGCTCTCGACGAGTTGATGATCGAAAGTAATGGACTCGACCTTAGACTTCAAGTGACGTGTTTGGGTGATGTCTCGAGCAATACCGTATGCTCCGACGATGAGACCTTGGTCAAAAATCGGAATGTTAGCAATCAACATCTCGAGATAATGACCCGACGCATGGCGAACACGTACGATATAATTGACACTCTTTCCTTGGAGGACTTCTTGGAAGTGCTCATTCGCGATACTATGATCGTCAGGATGAATGAAATGATTTTTGTGTCGCAGTAAATCTTGTTTTGTATAACCAAGTAATAACGTTGTTTTTTCATTCAAACTTGTTGTCACACCTGTAAGATCTAAAGTATAAACAGCGTCCGGATGATGTTCAATGAAGTTTGCATCAATCGATGTCGTGGACAGTACATCAGAAGAGGATTTTTTTGAAGAAAAAAGTGTTGCTAATCCTTTTTTTAGCGGCAAGGAAATCCCCCCTCGGTAAAATTTAAAATATATTATACATTTTTATTATATAACAATTATTTGGTTTTGAAATCATGATTTGCATGATTTTGAAATTAATAGAATTTAATACAGTAAATTAACAAAAAATAAACCGGAGTCGAATAAACTCCGGTTTAATCATTTAGAATTAGCGACTCCACCCAATCATCCGACGATACGAGCTAAACGTTGGCCACGCGAGAATCGCGATTGCGAGCCAGTACAGGAACTGATTCTCAGATGAGATCAGACCGATGATGCCGGCAAGCAGAATCGTCGTATAGATCGAGAAGGTAATGATGAGTGCTGGATGTAATTTCGGGAAAATCGTGAAACGACCGAGACGTTCGTTCGCACCTTTGACATAGAGGCGACTACCGAAAATTAGTAAGACGACCGTCAAGGCTAAACTGAACAACACAGCATAAGTGATATTGAACTCGGTATTGTACTCGAAGAAGAGCGCAAACGGCGTCGTGATCGTCATCAGGAAGCTTATAGGTTTGTCTAACTCTTCGTAGCCTACGCCGAAGCCCAACTGACCGATCGCATAGATGCTGAAGTATGTGAAGTAATTCAAGAACAAGAAGAATGTTCCGAGTAACAGTTGTCCGATGATGTCACCGGCAATCGTTCCGGCGAATAAGAAGATCGTCAAAATCGTCACATCAAATAGAAGGAATAGACCAAAATCTTGAAGGAGTGACGACCATGTGACGTAATCAAACGGATTGATACCGAATGCTTGCAGTAATGACCAGCTGGCGAAAAAGCCGATGATCGGGAAGACGATCAACGTCACAGTGCCAATCGCCCATTTAATCCAAAACAGCCAGACCTTCGAAAACGGCAACGCATGTAAGATCAGACTGCGACCACTTCCGCGTTCGGAACCGAGCATCAGGATTGCAAAGACGGCGATCAGAATGGCAGCGAATCCAGCGAAGAACGGACTGACGAGGACAGCTTGAATCGTTTCGGTTTGATAAGATGCTTCGTATGTTTCAAAGTCGTTGATGATGGTATAGCTACCAAAACCATAACTGAAGATCGCAAGGAGGATGAAACACGCAAGTGGCCAAATGCCTTGCTTGATGTGATAGCGGATCAATTGCTTAACCATGTCGTTTCCCTCCAAATGTCCCTAAGAAGTAATCTTCCATCTGCACCGGTAAAGCATCCTTTAAGAGAGGACGCGTCGTTTCAAGGTACTGCGCGCCTGCATCCGATAAGACGAGTAACGTCACGACCCGACCTGTTTGGGATAAGACATGGAGGTCAGCGTGTGACAATTCTGGAACGTCTTCATAGACGACTTGCCATTTCTGCATGCTAGCTTTGGCATCATCGAGTGCCTTCGGTTCGCGGACGAGATGTTTTTCAATCGTCATGACACGGTCGGCAAGGGAATCGAGTTCTTCGAGTTGATGGGAAGCAATCAGAACGGCTGTTTGACGCTCTGCGAGTAATGAGACGAGTTGTTTCAGATAATCACGTTTATTGATCCGATCAAGTCCATCGGTTGGTTCATCGAGCAACAGAACCGGGGCATTCGTTGCGAACGCGAGTTGGAGAAGGAACAATTGCGCTTGTCCCTTCGATAAAGAAGTGACGCGACGTCCGCGATCGAGATTCGACGAGCGGCAGTAGTTTTCGATATACGTCTTCTCGAAGTTTGGATAAAAGACGTGGTAGAAGTTGATCAGTTCACCGAGCGTCATCTGGCGGTAGACAGAGACAGAATCTGGAACGAGGAAAAGGTGCTCCCGCGTCTTTGGAACGTGATGGATCGACTCACCATTCCATTCGACTTTCCCGCGGGTCGGCTCGAGCGCTCCGACGAGTGTTTTCAGTAATGTCGTTTTTCCGGCACCGTTACGACCAATTAAGGCAGTAATCGTTCCTGCCGGCAGGGTGAAGGATGCATTTTCATAAATCATGGTACGGTCAATTTGTTTCGTCAGATGAGAAACGGTCAACATGAGGAATCCTCCCTTATGTGTAAGATATGTTGATAGAGTTCTTCGTTTGAGATGGATAATTCGTCGGCAATGGCACAAAGGCGGATGAGTGGATCTTGGATAGCGGCTTGTTTGACTTCATGAAGTGGGATGTCTGAGATGAAGGAGCCTTTACCGCGCATCGTGACGATGAAGTTGCGGCTCTCGAGTTCCTGATAGGCGCGGGAGACAGTGTTCGGATTGACAAGGAGTGTACCGGCAAGTTCACGGACGGATGGCATCTGTTCGCCGGAGCGGAGTAGACCACGGGCAATCGAGCGGATGATTTGAGCGACCAACTGTTCATAGATCGGTAACGGACTTTTCGGATCAACGGTGAACATTTCTTCACCTCCTTAAGTGTACTAATTCAATTAATACACCAATTATAGGAATTTAAAACCTGTCTGTCAACGTTTCTTTTCAAGAAGAGGATGACGCCATCGATCGCAATATTTGCTATACTGACGACAGAAGAATCGCCAGGAAGGATGACCGAGATGTTGGATCGATTGAGTGCGTTAGAGGACCGTTATGAAAAACTGAATGATATGTTGGCTGATCCAGCCATCATCAATGATACGAATCAATTGCGTGAGGTCTCAAAAGAGCAGTCACAACTTGCGCCGACCGTCGAGACGTACCGTGTTTATCGCGAGAAGATGGAAGCTTATCAAGAGGCACGTCAAATGTTGACAGATCCTGAGATGCGTGACCTTGCAAAGGAAGAAGTCGCGATGCTTGAACCGGAGATCAAAGAGCTTGAAGCCAAGCTGAAGGCTTTATTATTACCGAAGGATCCGAATGACGATAAGAACGTCATCGTCGAGATTCGTGGTGCAGCAGGGGGAGACGAGGCAGCCTTATTTGCGGGTGACCTTTTCAAGATGTACTCGAAGTTTGCTGAGAAACAGAGCTGGAAGATTGAGATCATCGATGCGAGCTACACGGAACTCGGTGGCTATAAAGAGATCATCTTTATCGTCAAAGGAACGGGTGCTTATTCGAAGTTGAAATACGAGAACGGGGCACACCGCGTCCAACGCGTTCCGTCAACGGAATCCGGCGGTCGGATTCATACATCGACGGCAACGGTCGCCGTGTTACCGGAAGCAGAAGACGTCGAAGTCGAGATCCACGATAAGGATGTCCGAGTTGATACGTTCACTTCGAGTGGACCGGGTGGACAGTCCGTCAATACGACGCAGTCCGCTGTCCGTGTCACGCACGTGCCGACGGGAATCGTCGCCAGCTGTCAGGATGAGAAGTCGCAAATCAAGAACAAGGAAAAAGCGATGAAGGTCTTGCGTGCGCGTGTTTACGATAAGATTCAACGCGAACAGCAAGCGGAGTATGATGAAAAACGGAAGTCGGCTGTCGGTACGGGTGACCGTTCAGAGCGGATTCGAACGTATAATTTCGCTCAAAACCGGGTGACGGATCACCGGATCGGATTGACGATCCAGAAGCTTGATCGAATCTTGCAAGGCGAGATGGATGAAGTCATCGATACGCTCGTCATGGAACATCAGGCGCGGGCATCGGAGGCGGCGAACTGATGCGGATCGCAAAACGTCTAAATGATGCAAAAACGATGATGGAACAAGCAGGACGCGAGGGTTCAAGTGCCGAATGGTTACTCATGCACGTCTTGGATGTCGATCGGACCGGACTCCTTGTCCGCTTGTCCGATGAATTGACACCGGAGCAAGATTTACGATTCAGTGAATACTTGCTTGCTCATGTTCACGGCGTGCCCGTTCAGCATTTAATCGGCTATCAGCCGTTTTACGGACGGGATTTCCGTGTCACACCGGATGTCTTGATCCCACGACCGGAAACGGAGGAGTTGATCGTCTTCGTGACGGAGCGTCTCAAACGTGAGTCGTTCACCGCGGGACAAATCGTCGACATCGGTACCGGTAGTGGAGCGATTGGAATCACGCTCGCCCTTGAACTCGAGCAACCGGTCACGACCGTCGATATTTCACCGGCCGCGATTGCGGTCGCGAAGCAAAATCAAGCAACGCTTGGTGGAGACGTGACGTTCCTTGAAGGAGATCTACTGGCACCACTTGCGGACGATTCCGTCCGGGTGCTCGTTTCGAATCCTCCTTATATCGAGGAAGAAGAATTACTCAGTGAAGTCGTGTTCGATCATGAACCGCATCTCGCCCTGTTTGGCGGAAAAGACGGTCTCGTCTTTTACCGACGTCTCGTCGAGGAGAGTGGACGGGTCCTACGCGACGATTTCCGATTGATTGCGTTTGAAATTGGACACAATCAAGGACCAGAAGTGCAAATGATGTTAAAAGAACGTTATCCAAATGCGGAAACGGGTATTTTAAAAGATATAAACGGTAAAGACCGTATCGTGTATGCGGAACGAAAGGATTGTACAGCGTGAAGACGGAAATGATTGACTTACAGACGATGGATGAAGCAGTTCGGTTATTGCAGGAAGGAGAGGTCGTGGCGATGCCGACCGAGACCGTCTATGGTCTCGCAGGGGACGCAACGAACGGAGCGGCTGTTCGGCGAATCTTCGCCGCGAAGGGTCGACCTTCTGACAATCCGCTGATTGTCCATGTCGCATCCGTAGAACAGGCACATCAGTTCGTCACGCACATTCCAGATGTCGCGGCACGTTTGATGGAGGTGTTCTGGCCAGGAGCCTTGACGATCATCCTCGAATCGAACGGCACCGCATCCACACTCGTCACAGCAGGACTAGATACGATCGGATTACGGATGCCAGACCATCCGCTCGCGCTTCGATTGATCGAGGCGACAGGGTTGGGTCTCGCGGCACCGAGTGCCAACCGTTCCGGAAAACCTTCACCGACGTCATCTGCGCACGTCGCACATGACCTCTCGGGGCGCATCGCTGCGATCGTCGATGGAGGGGAAACGGGCATTGGGGTCGAATCGACTGTCATCGATTGTACGATGACGCCACCGGCGATTTTACGACCGGGCGGCGTGACACGCGAACAAATCGAGTCGGTCATCGGTCCTGTCACACTCGATCCTGCCTTATCGATGAAAGATGTTACACCGAAGGCACCCGGGATGAAATATACCCACTACGCACCGGAAGCAACACTTTCCGTAGTTGAGGGAGATCTTTCATTCTTACAGCAACTCATCGATGATGCACGACAAACCGGACACAAGACGGGCGTCCTCCTGTTCGACGGGGAGGATGTCGACGCAGATGTTTGCTGCTCCCTTGGTGATTCGATGGAGACGGCGGCACAACGTCTTTACGATTGTTTACGGCGATTTGATCAGACGACGGTGGATCAGATTTTTGTACGAGACCTATCAGAAGAAGGGGTGGGGCTTGCGGTCCGCAACCGCCTCCATAAAGCAGCAGGTGGTCGGGTCATTCGCCCTTGAAGAAGGAGGATACGGAGATGAGCACACGTCGCGTTTTATTCATCTGTACAGGAAATACATGCCGTAGCCCGATGGCGATGGCGTTGCTACGCTCGAAAGTCGCTGATCAGGAATTCGACGTCCGTTCAGCAGGACTACGTTCGATGCAAGGATTTGATGCGTCCGAGAACGCCTTACAAGTGTTACGTGAGCGCGGGATCGAACTCGAACACTACACGCAAGTCTTTGATGATGTACTCGGACGTTGGTCTGACATCATCTTGACAATGACGCGTCAGCACAAGCAGGAAGTCGGTGAACGCTATCCGGAACTGAAGGAACGGACGTTCACCTTATATGAATATGTTACAGGGCTTGAACGGGACATCAACGATCCGTACGGCGGATCAATGAACGTTTACCGGCAAGTACGTAATGAACTCGAACCCCTCGTCAACCGTCTTGTGTTAAAATTGACGCAGAACGGAAACGGAAGAAAAGCTCCGGATACACGGAAACTTCCGAAAAAACAACCTAAACAAACGGGGGAATAGTAAAGATGAAAGTAGCAATCGGCGCGGATCATGGCGGTTTTAAGTTAAAGGCAGAAATCAACGACCTCTTACAAGAGCTCGGCATCGACTATACGGACTTCGGTACGCATTCAGCCGACTCGATCGATTATCCGGATGTCGCGATTCCAGTCGCTGAGGCAGTCGCAAGCGGAGAGTTTGATCGTGGCATCTTGATTTGTGGAACAGGGATCGGGATCGGAATCGCAGCGAACAAAGTCAAGGGCATCCGAGCAGCACTCGTCCATGATACGTTCAGCGCGAAAGCGACGCGTCAGCACAACGATTCGAACATCTTGACGATGGGCGAACGCGTCATCGGTCCAGGACTGGCTCGTGAGATTGCACAGCTTTGGCTTGAAACGGAATTCGAAGGCGGACGTCATGAGAACCGCGTTTGTAAAATCTCAGATTATGAGGTGAAGTAATGGACTTGACACGCATCCAGCACGATTTAGAAGAAGCACTGAACGCTCTGGATGAACGATTTTCCTTAAAAGGAAAATTGCTCGTGATCGGCTGTTCGACGAGTGAAGTCATCGGCAAACAAATCGGCAAGGCCGGTTCACCGGAAGTCGCGGACGCGTTGTTCGACGTGTTCGATGCCTTTCGTCGGTCGCACCAAGTCGATCTTGCCTTCCAAGGCTGTGAGCATATCAACCGGGCGCTGACGCTTGAGCGGCAAACGGCAGAACGACTCGGACTTGATCCAGTGACGGTCGTTCCCGTTCCAGAAGCCGGTGGATCGATGGCGAGTGCTGCCTATCAGCGCTTCTCGGCACCGGTCGTCGTCGAAGCGATTCAGGCAGACGCCGGGATTGATATCGGTGATACGTTCATCGGGATGCACTTGAAAGCTGTTGCGATTCCCGTGCGCTTGCCGCACAAGGAAATCGGTGAGGCACACGTGACGGCAGCCGTGACACGACCGAAATTAATTGGTGGAGCACGTGCTAAATACGAATGATTGATGCAAGGGGTTGCGCACCCCTTGCTTTTTTGATGTTGTTTTTAGGGATGCCGGGAACGAAACATTCGTGTTAAGATAGGTCTATCGAAATGAAATGGGGGAATTCAGATGGAACAAACACCGCTTACGTATCTGAAACAACAAGATGAGGCACTCTTTTCGGCAATGCGCCAGGAACTAGGTCGTCAACGGGATAACATCGAATTGATCGCATCCGAGAACTTCGTCTCGCAAGCTGTCATGGAAGCACAAGGCAGCGTCTTGACGAACAAGTACGCAGAAGGTTACCCAGGTCGTCGTTATTATGGTGGCTGTGAGTATGTCGATCTCGCTGAGAATTTAGCACGCGACCGCGCGAAGGAAATCTTCGGAGCGGAGCACGCGAACGTGCAACCACACTCGGGCGCACAAGCGAACATGGCAGTCTACTTCACGATTCTCGAGCAAGGCGATACGGTCCTCGGGATGAACCTCTCGCACGGTGGCCATCTGACGCACGGTAGCCCCGTCAATTTCTCCGGTGTCCAGTACAACTTCGTGGAATACGGTGTCGATCAAGAGACAGAGATGATTGATTACGACGTCGTCGCGAAATTAGCAGAAGAGCACAAACCAAAATTAATCGTCGCGGGCGCATCGGCGTATCCGCGCGTCATCGACTTCAAACGTTTCCGTGAAATCGCAGACAGCGTCGGCGCTTACTTGATGGTCGACATGGCACACATCGCCGGACTCGTCGCAGCAGGTCAGCACCCGAACCCGGTCGAGCATGCACACTTCGTCACGACGACGACGCATAAGACGTTGCGTGGTCCACGTGGTGGGATGATTCTCTGTAAAGAAGAGCATGCGAAAGCAATCGATAAAGCGATCTTCCCAGGCATCCAAGGTGGTCCACTCATGCACGTCATCGCCGCGAAAGCTGTCGCGTTCGGTGAAGCGCTTGCACCAGAGTTCAAGGACTATATCGGTCAAGTCGTCACGAACGCGAAAGTCCTCGGTGAGGAATTGACGAAGCGTGGACTCCGGATCGTCTCAGGCGGAACGGATAATCACTTGCTCCTCGTCGACTTGCAACCGCTCGGGATCACAGGGAAACTCGCTGAGCACGCGCTTGACGAAGCCGGCATCACGGTCAACAAGAACACGATTCCGTTCGACCCAGCAAGCCCATTCGTTACGAGTGGTATCCGGATCGGAACGGCAGCCATGACATCACGTGGCTTCAAGGAAGCTGAGATGAAAGAAATCGCCGAGTTGATCGAACTCGTCTTGAACCACCCAGAAGAAGCAGACGTTCTCGCACAAGCACGTGAGCGTGTCGTTGCGTTGACAGGTCGTTTCCCACTCTACCCAGAGCGCGGATGACTGTCATCCCCTTCGTCCTTTTCATTATGAGAAGGGGAAGGGGATTTTTGTTTGTCTAACAAAGGAGGCGTACGATGTATATTTTAGTCGTTGAAGATGACCCACATATCCAAGCACTTGTCTGTTCGACGTTACAAGCCGACGGACACTCCGTCCGAGCGACAGCAGCCGGAAACGAAGCGCTCGACTGGATAGAGACGATGACGTTTGAAGCAGCCGTGCTCGACGTCCTGCTCCCCGGGCAGACCGGACTCGTCCTGTGTGAGCGGTTACGGCAAAACGGGGACATCCCAATCTTGATGCTGACGGCGCTCGGTGAACTAACGGATAAGCGGGACGGTTTTGCAGCAGGTGCTGATGATTACATCACAAAGCCGTTCGATCCGGAAGAATTAGTGTTCCGCCTTCACGCCGTGGCGCGGCGCTATCAAAAAGCGGCGCAACCCGTTCTGCATCTCGGGGATGTCACGATCGATAAACGCAGTCAGCTCGTGACGATCCAGTCGACCGAGTGGACACTCCCGCGGCGCGAATTTGAATTATTACATCAGCTGGCAAGTTTTCCGGGACGGGTCTTCAGCCGCGAGGAATTGATCGAACACGTCTGGGGACTTGATTTCATGGGAGACGATCGGACGATTGATGTTCATATCAAACGACTTCGTGGACGCTTAAAGGAGACGAATCAGGTGAAGATCGAGACCGTTCGCGGACTCGGGTACCGGTTGGAGGTCGACGCATGAGGACCCTCTATACGAAAATCGTCGGACTCGTCTGTGTCGTCTTACTCGTGTCCGCACTGTTAGCGCTTTTAATCAGTAACATCGCCTACTATTCGTTCTGGCAGGACAGCTATAGCCAAAAAGTCGAGGAAGCGGTCGAGACAGCGATTGATTATTACGAGACGCATGGTGACGGAAAGACAGAGTCGTTTTACCGGATGTTACAAGCGACCGGCTTTCAACTGTATGTGCGCTCGGACGACGGAATCGAGCGGTATGGAAACACGTTTCGTGATGAAGCCATCTCGAATCAAGTCGTCGAGCAAGTGAAGAACGGACAACCGTACTACGGGATGCGTGAATACCCGTTCCATCTCTTCTTACTCGGTCTGTTTGATAATGAAGTCATCAATACGTACGGGACGTCGGTTAAGACGGCGCAAGGCACAGATGCGATCTTCGTCCGTCCGGACTTGAGTCGGCAAATCCGTGAGTTGCATCTGTTCGTTGGTCTGTTTCTCGCACTGCTTGTCGTGATCAGCTTCCTCTTGCTCGTCTTCTCGATCCGGTATCTCGTTCGTCCGATCCGGCGCCTGACAAAAGCGACGGAACAGATGGCGGACGGTGACTACGGAATCCGCGTCGGAACGAAGGCACGCGATGAGATTGGAGAGCTGTCCCGGCGATTTGACGAGATGGCAACGGCAATCGAAGCGTCTGATACGGAACGACGTCGGTTCGTCGCAAACGTCTCGCATGAATTCCAGTCACCGCTGACGACGATCTCGGGGTACGCGGGACAACTCGACGTGACGGGAGAAGACGTCAGGAGACGGGCGATCATTCAACAAGAGGCAGCGCGAATGTCGGAGCTGACGCGTCAATTATTGATCTTAGCGAAGCTCGATGAAGGACGGCGCTTCAAGCGGCAAGCGCTCGATCTACGCGCGAGTCTAGAGACGACACTCGCAACACTTGCCTTTCAGCTCGATGAGCAAGGCATCGCCGTCGCACTCGATGTATCGCCAGCGTTACAGATTCAGGCAGATGCCAGTGCGCTGGAACATGTCTTCCAAAATGTCATTCGAAACGCCGTCTCGGTCTCGAAAGAAGGAGCGACGATTCATATTCAAGCGGAAGAACAAGTGAACCAGGTCATCGTCCGAATCAAGGACGAAGGACCAGGGATGACTGAACAACAGATGGAACATGCCTTTGAACGCTTTTATCAAGGCGATGCATCCCGAACGTCGCGCGGGACGGGACTCGGGCTTGCGATCGTTAAAGAGACGATGCGCCAACTTGGTGGGGACGCGAACTTGTCGTCTGATTCATCCGGTCTGACTGTGACATTGACTTTTTTACGCATTTGATGCATGCGTTCATGTTCCGTTCATATAGCAGTCGTATCATCAATCCTGTAGCGAACATACAGGAGGGATCACGCAATGAAACTAGGATGGAAAGAACTCGTCCGGATGAAAGGACGATTCAGTTGGATGACGATCGTGACGATGTTGATCGTCTTATTGATTTTGATGATCACCGGTCTTGCGGACGGGCTGGCCTACGATAATGGGGCTGCCGTCCGGAATCTGCCGGTCGAGCAGTTTGCACTGAGTAAAGACGCGGAAGGGCAGCTGACCCGTTCGTTCTTACAGGCAGATGAGACACCAAAGGGAGCGGAAGCGCTCGGTGTCCAGAACATGGTGCTTGAAAAGAAGAATGGAACGAAGGATGACGTGACGGTCTTTGCGTTACCAGAGACGACGAATTATGGTCCAAAACAGCTGCAATCGTTGCAAAAAGGTGAAGTTCTCGTCGATGCTGCGTACGCGGAGCAACGCGGAACCCGTGTCGGCGATACGATCACCGATTTTCGGACGAAAGAGACGTTCCGGATTGCCGGTACAGTGACGGACGGACGTTATAGTCACGCACCAGTCCTTTGGATGACGGATGAATCATGGCAAGCGTGGCAATCAAAGATGGGCACGTCATATGTTTCAGCGTACATCGGTCAGTCGTTGCAAACGGATCAAGCCGTCTTTTCAAAACAAGCGGTCGTTGAGAATGTACCAGGCTATGCAGCGGAGCAAAACTCCTTCCAGATGATGCGGGTCGCGCTCGTCGTCATCGGGGCATTGATTCTGACAGCCTTCTTCTATATTTTGACGATGCAAAAGATGAAACAGCTAGGTGTCTTAAAAGCGATCGGCATTCGGACCCGGACGATGGGAACGAGTCTACTCGTGCAAGTCATAATTCTGACGAGCCTCGCCTTTGGTGTCAGCGTCGCGATCACCTATCTGACGAGTCGTTTCTTACCGGCGGATCTTCCCTTCCGTTTTGAATGGTCGACCAGTCTGATGTACGGCGGCATTTTACTCGTAACAGCGATCCTTGGTGCGCTCGTTCCGTTACGGATGGTCAAGAAACTCGAGGCAGCAGATGCGATGGGAGGAATGAACGGATGATTCGATTAGATCAGATTAAACAACGTTATGGTGAGATGACCGTCCTGCACGATATCAACTTACAAGCAGAAGCGGGTGAGTTGATTGCCCTCGTCGGACCGAGTGGTAGTGGGAAAAGTACATTGCTCCAGTTGCTTGGATTATTACAGACACCAACGAACGGTGCGGTCTACTTTGATGATACGTGCGTCAGTGAAGCAACGGACGAAGAACGTCGTCGCTTACGTCTCGAGGAAGTCGGATTCATTTTCCAGGAGTCGCATCTCGTACCATTTTTGACGGCGGGAGAGCAACTCGAACTGGTCGCCAAGGAAGCTGGACGAACAGTTGACGCGACAGCGGCGCTCGCTGTGTTCGGACTTGAGCACCGGAAAGATCATTTACCGCATGCCTTATCAGGTGGGGAACGTCAACGTGTGGCGATTGCGCGGGCCTTCGTGAATGAACCACGCCTTGTCCTTGCGGATGAACCGACGGCAAGTCTCGATTATCCGAACGGTCGCCGGGTGATGGAACTGTTGCAACAACAAGCGCATGAGTCGAACAAGACGGTCATCGTCATTACCCATGACGAACGGATGCTTGACGTCTGCGATCGGATTTGGCGGATTGAAGATGGAGTCGTGCAGGAATCCAAAAAAGATTTCGTACAGATGAAATAACAACTAAATTCCTTTTATTGAGCATTTTACAATATAAGTTTCTATTTGAATTTTATGTATTCACTTTTACTTTTTTTGTTATACTATATTAAATTATAGGGTGAAGGTGGAACGATGTGAATGAAACTTGAAGAATTTGCTCAAAAAGAAATAGAGAGCGTTGACCTCGAGCAACTATCAAGTTGGCTGGAGGAACAAAGTTTGTCCAAATGGAATTATAAAAAACTTGCGGAAGATTTTCAGGCGATCATCATCATGCAACAAGCGGGATTTTATGAGCAGGCAGATGAACGATTCACGCATTGGAAGAATAATCCGGTTCCAATTGAGATGTATCGTTATCGTATGGCAATCGCGGCTAGAGCAGGTGGGAAGAGGCTTGCGAAGAAGCGATTCAAGGCGTTGCCGGAGATGGCGAAACATCATAACTATATGAAGAACTGGAAAATGGTCACGCGACTAAATAAGAAATGGATTGCTAGTGCTGTTGTTGCTGCTGCATTAGCAGTCGGTTTATCTCAAATCGATTTTTCGAGTGATACGAAAGTAGTGGCGTCTGATCAACAGAAGAATGAACAGAAAATCGAAGTACTTTCTAAAGAGGTAACGACGTTAAAGCAGAAGAATGAGCAATTGACGAATGAATTAAAAAAACAACAGAAGCAGGTCGCGACAGCTAAACAAGCAGCACTCCTCGAGATGGAGCTGAAAGAAGCAAAGAATGCACTTGACGCGAAGCGTTATGGAGACGTCGACAAGGTGTTATCAAAAGAAGCCATCAGTAATCCGGAAACGGCTGCGACAGCTGCTTTTTATCAGCTGAAAGCGAAGCATCGTGTCTACAAATCACTTCCGAGACATTACACTGCCTATATTGCTACGTATCCAAAATCACCTCATATTCCGACGGTACTTTGGATGCAGGCTTTTCGTGAACGTGCCCTTGGTCAAGGGAATTATAAAGAGACGCTGAAAAAACTTGCGAAAATGAAAAATAGTCCAGAGGTAGTTGCTGCGAAAGATGTCTTGGCTGGAAAACGGAGCTTGAACGATCAAGACTTCTAAGAAAACAGTTTTCAAGATCCTATCTTTTAGAGTACAATGCGAAAAGAGAATGGAGAGGAGATGCAAGCAATGAGTAAAGTACATGTATTTGATCACCCATTGATTCAGCACAAGATGACGATCATGCGTAAAGTCGAAACAGGAACGAAACAATTCCGGGAACTTGTCGACGAGGTGGCTTCATTGATGGCATATGAACTCACACGTGACCTTCCACTCACAGATGTCGCGATCGAGACACCGGTCACGAAGACGACGCAGAAGATGATCGAAGGCAAGAAACTCGGGATCGTCCCGATTCTCCGCGCTGGTCTCGGTATGGTCGACGGCATGCTCCGCATGATGCCGAACGTTAAAGTCGGTCACATCGGTTTATACCGTGATCCGGAGACACTCGAGCCAACGGAATACTACCTCAAGCTCCCGACAGACGTCGCAGAACGTGATTTCGTCGTCGTTGACCCGATGCTTGCGACAGGTGGTTCGGCGGCAGACGCCATCTCCTCCTTAAAGAAACAAGGGGCAAAGAGCATCAAGCTCGCATGTCTCTGTGCAGCACCTGAAGGCGTCAAACGCGTTCAAGAAGAACACCCGGACGTCGACATCTATCTCGCTGCACTCGACGAGAAGTTGGACGACCACGGATATATCGTCCCAGGACTCGGTGATGCAGGAGACCGTCTCTTCGGAACGAAGTAAAAAACAGCAAGATACACAAAAAGACCGCAGACGATGATCTGCGGTCTTTTCGTTGCTATTTCGTAAACTGCGCAAGACTGCTGAAATATGCTTTAATGAAAAAAGGAAAAAAGGAGGAAGTCACCATGCCGATTACAGTCATGCCGATTTTCGGGACACGACCGGAAGCCATCAAGATGGCACCGCTCGTCAACGCCCTGAAGCAACACCCTGCTTTTGATGTTCATGTTACGATCACTGCCCAGCACCGCGAGATGCTCGATCAAGTGCTCGAACTGTTTGAGATTGAACCGGATCATGATTTGAATATCATGAAGCAACGTCAGACACTCGTTGATATTACGACGCGTGGTCTCGAAGGACTTGACGCTATCATGAAGGAAATCAAGCCGGACCTCGTCCTCGTCCATGGCGACACGACGACGACGTTCGTCGGAAGCCTCGCTGCCTATTACAATCAGATCGCGGTCGGTCACGTCGAGGCGGGACTGCGGACATATAATAAATACTCGCCGTTCCCGGAAGAGGTCAATCGTCAGTTGACGTCGACGCTTGCGGACTTACATTTCGCTCCGACAGCGCAAGCTGCAGCGAATCTTGCATCCGAAAATCGTCACGCTGGTGTCTACATCACAGGGAATACGGCGATCGATGCCCTGCAGACGACCGTCCAAACCGATTACGTCCATCCGATGCTTGAGACGGTCGGGGAACGGAAGTTGATCTTGATGACAGCGCACCGTCGTGAGAACCAAGGCGAAAAGATGCATCAGATGTTCCGAGCGATCCGTCGTCTCGTCGATGCGTTCCCGGATACACATGTCGTTTACCCGGTCCACCTCAATCCGGTCGTTCAAGAAGCAGCGAAAACGGTCTTTGAGGGGCATGACCGGATTTCGTTGATTGCTCCGCTCGACGTGTTCGACTTCCACAACTTCGCAAGTCGTGCGCATTTGATCCTGACTGACTCGGGTGGCGTACAGGAAGAAGCGCCGTCACTTGGTGTACCTGTACTCGTCTTACGCGATACGACAGAGCGTCCGGAAGGGATTGCTGCTGGAACGTTGAAGCTTGCCGGTACGGAAGAAGAGACGATCTATCAGATGGCAACGGAATTGTTGACGAACGAAACACTTTATCAAGAGATGGCGCATGCTTCGAACCCGTACGGAGATGGTCATGCCTCAGAACGCATCGTCCAAGCGATCTTGCATCACTTCGGTCAAGGGGAAGCTCCGGCACCGTTACTCACGCAATAAGAAACGACGATCACCCTCCGAATCGCTTATATTCACTTGCTTTCCTCAGGCGAGACGTAAGCCGCGCCTCCATCGTCCTTAGACGAGGAGTCGGGTCTCACTTGTCTCTGACAGCACAAAGACTTGTGCTTTTTCCTGTAGGAGTCGCGTGAAATAAGCGATTCTTTTTGTTTTAGTACATCTATTTGGACAAAAAGTTTTAGTTTATAGGAATAATATCTTTAAATCTTACCATTTCCGCTAAAATCAGCCCATTTGTTTAGAAAATGTAAAACCAGATGACCTTGAAACTGGAAAGGAAACGATGACGATTCAAGCTGTGACGTACCGCACGATTGAAAAAATGGAAATCGCTGAAATGTATTGTTACAAACAGATGTCAGAGCTGTTTTTATGTCCCGATTCGGAAGCGTTTTCAATTGTGAACAAAAAATGTTTTTTCACAAAATCGACACAAATCAATTTTAGAGGTCTTGTTTCGCTTTAACGGGCACGATATAACGTTACTATTCAACGGTTTTGTTCACCATATGAACAATCTCTTTAACCGTTGATAGTACTACATATTTTCTTCACATCTTCGTGAAATGACTTGCACGGATGACATCTGTGAAAACCTTATCAATCGTTGATATGTATAGGTTTTTCGGCTCTGTTTTTATTGTGAATTCATTTGACTATGAAAGCTGCTTCATTGTATTCTTGACTAGTATGAAAATCCGCAAATTGTGGGAAAGAAAAAGAACTCACAATTGGGAAAAAAGGGGGTCGTCTCTAGTGCGCCAAAGTGGGCTCGCGAAGAGTATGGTCATGGCCTCGCAAATTTCGACGGCACTGGCTGCACCGATCGTCATTGGCTTTTTGGTTGGGAACTATGGGGAACAACAACAATGGTGGGAAAAAATGGGTGCAACGTTCGCTGTGTTCATCGGGATTTTCATCGGCATTCTTTGCATGATCGCCATGATCAGGCACTTGTTAGGGGAGAAGACATGAACATCATCCTTCAAGATGCGTTGTATCGTGCGTACTTACGATGGTTTGGACTCTTTTATGGAATCCTGGCTGTCCTGCTGCTCATCGGACGCCCGAGTGACCCAGTCATCTATGGACTAGCACTTGGTGGAACTGGCAGCTTTCTGATCTTGACGCTTCAACGACTCAGCGTCGATCGGATGTATCGTGTAATCGAGACGGGGCGCAAGCCAGTGTCTCGAGGGACCGTTTCACGCATGGCGGTCGCGGTACTTTGTGTGATGATCGGTTTGAAATATCAAACTGAATTGTCATTAACTGCGGTGGTAATAGGCCTTCTCGCCGGCCACGTCATACAATTTTGTGAGTTCTTGACTCACGAACTCAAGCGGGAAAAGAGGTGAATAGTCAAATGAACCACGAAATGCCACTTTACGAAATCCCACTCTGGGGTGACTTCGTTCTGTACGGTAGCTGGACGAACTTGATCACAGTATTGATTGCTGCTGCTCTCGTCTTCTTGATTGCCGTGGCCGGTACGCGACGTCTTGTGATGAAGCCAACCGGTGCTCAAAACGTGATGGAGATGTTCCTTGAATTCGTTCGCGGAATCATCAGCAGCACGATGGACTGGAAAACAGGGGGTCGCTTCCTTACGTTCGGAATGACATTATTCCTGTTCATCCTTGTGTCCAACATCATGGGTCTCCCATTCAACGTCGTGACGGGACACTACATTTGGTTCAACTCACCAACTGCAGATCCTTACGTGACACTGGCACTTTCATCTCTCGTAGTAGTCTTAAGTCATTACTACGGTGTGAAGATGCGAGGCTTCGGCGCTTATGCGAAAACATTCATGACGCCGATGTTTATCATTACCATCATCGAGGAGTTTGCAAACACGTTGACGCTCGGTCTTCGTCTTTACGGAAACATCTTCGCTGGTGAAATCATGATCGGAATCATTCTTTCGATCGGTATCGTCTCTGGTACGAACGATTTCCAATTCCTCGGACCAGTTGGCGCGATCATATCGGGTATCCCGATGTTGATCTGGCAAGGATTCTCACTCTTCATCGGTGGTATCCAAGCGTACATCTTCCTTATCCTGACGATGGTTTACATCGGACATAAGGCAGCGCACGACCATTAATTCGAAGGTAAAGCATCCGCTTTTCCGATAACAGCACGACAAATCAATGAACATACTCTAGGGAGGCAATTTATCATGAATCTTATTGCAACAGCGATCATCATCGGACTCGGCGCACTCGGCGCAGGTATCGGTAACGGTCTTATCGTAAACGGTACAGTATTAGGTCAAGCACGTCAGCCAGAACTCAAAAACGAACTTCGTCAAACAATGTTCATCGGTATCGGTCTTGTTGAGGCACTTCCAATCATCGGTGTAGCGGTCGGTTTCCTTCTTCTCAACTCTTAATCCACGATTAACGAGAACGGACTACATAGGGCGCTATTCGTTCAACGTTTGAGTGAACCGTCACGGGAGCTTAGGCTCCCTTATGTAGATATTGAAGTTGAACCAACCACGAGGGGAGTGTAATCGAATGAATCTAACGTATCTTGCGGCAGGGGCTGGTGGCGAAAGCAACCAACTTTTATTAGCCAACATGATCGTCACGATCGTCGTTTTCCTCTTGCTCCTCATCCTCTTGAAGAAATTCGCATGGGGCCCGCTCGTCAACATGATGAAAGCGCGGGAAGAGCATGTGGCTAGCGAGATCAACTCGGCTGAAAAGAGCCGTAAAGACGCTGAAGTCTACGTAGAACAACAACGCGAAGAATTAAACAAGGCGCGTACGGAAGCACGCGACCTTTTAGAAGCATCACGCCGTCAGGCAGAAGCAGAGCAAGCACGTGCGATGGAGCAGGCACGTCTTGAATCCGAAATGAGTAAGGAAGAAGCTCGCCGTGCGATCGAACGTGAACGCGCTGAAGCACAAGCTGCTTTGAAGAACGATGTCGCTCTTCAAGCAATCGCTGCAGCACGCCACGTCATGAAAACACAGCTTGCGACAGACGAAGCCGCTCAAAAAGCACTCGTCGATCAATTCCTTGCTGATACTAAGGGCACGAACTAATGCGTGATCACGTAGCGGGACGCTACGCAAAAGCGCTCTTCGATCTTGCGCTTGAGCACCATGTGCTCGAGCAAGCAGAAGCTGATGTGCGGACGCTCGGCGAAGTGCTCCACGCAACACCAGAGCTCGCTTCGGTTTTAGATAACCCATCGATTTCTGCTGAAGAGCTCAAGCAAGTTCTTCAAACAAGCTTCACTGGCTTCAACTCGATCGTCTTGAACACATTGCTCGTCATGGTCGAAAACGACCGGGCGGCAGAGATCGTTACATTACCGGAACACTTCATTGCATTGTTGAATGAACACCGCAATGTCGCGACGGCAATCGTCACGAGTGCATACAAATTGTCAGACGAGGAACTCACGAAAGTGAAAGAGACGTTTGGCCAAAAATCAGGTAAAACGCTTGAAGTCGAGAACGTCGTCGACACGAGTGTCATCGGAGGACTTCGCGTTCAAATCGGTTACACGACATATGACGGTACGATCGAAACTAAACTAACGCGCCTTGAGCGTGAGCTGTTAAAAGCGTAAGAAAATAGGGGTGAAACGCATGAGCATTAGAGCTGAAGAAATCAGCGCCCTGCTTAAAGCGCGTATCGCGCAGTACGGTTCTACGATGGAAGTGAACGAGACAGGTACGGTCATCCAAATCGGTGATGGTATCGCTCGTGCACACGGACTCGACAACGTCATGTCGGGAGAGCTCGTAGAATTCGCTAACGGCACAATGGGCTTGGCGCAAAACTTAGAAGAAGGCAACGTCGGTATCATCATCCTCGGTGACTACCTTGAAATCAAAGAAGGCGACTCTGTTCGCCGTACGGGCCGCATCATGGAAGTACCAACTGGAGACGCACTCCTCGGACGTGTCGTCAACCCACTCGGTATGCCAATCGATGGTCTTGGTCCAATCGAAACAGAACACTACAACCCGATCGAGCGTAAGGCGTCTGGCGTCATGGCGCGTAAATCGGTACACGAGCCACTTCAGACAGGAATCAAAGCAATTGATGCCCTCGTTCCAATCGGTCGTGGACAGCGTGAGTTGATCATCGGTGACCGTCAGACGGGTAAAACGTCGATCGCAATCGATACGATCATCAACCAAAAAGAAGAAAACATGATCTGTATCTACGTCGCAATCGGACAAAAAGAATCAACAGTCCGTGGCGTCGTCGAGACGCTCCGTAAAAACGGTGCCCTCGATTACACGATCGTCGTTTCGGCAGCGGCTTCACAGCCAGCTCCACTTCTTTACCTCGCACCATTCGCAGGTGTCGCGATGGGTGAACACTTCATGGACCAAGGCAAACACGTTCTTGTCATCTATGATGATCTTTCAAAACAAGCAGCTGCTTACCGTGAGCTTTCACTTCTCTTGAAACGCCCACCAGGCCGCGAAGCTTACCCAGGGGATGTCTTCTACCTCCACTCACGCCTTCTTGAGCGTGCGGCGAAGTTGAACGACGAGCTTGGCGCAGGTAGTTTGACTGCCCTTCCGTTCATCGAAACACAAGCGTCGGATATCTCAGCTTACATCCCGACGAACGTTATCTCGATCACGGATGGTCAAATCTTCCTTCAATCGGATCTCTTCTTCTCAGGTGTCCGTCCCGCGATCAACCCGGGTCTCTCGGTATCGCGTGTAGGTGGTTCGGCTCAAGTAAAAGCGATGAAGAAGGTAGCGGGTACGCTCCGTCTTGACCTCGCATCTTACCGTGAGCTTGAAGCATTCGCACAGTTCGGATCTGACCTTGATAAAGCGACTCAATCGAAGCTTAACCGTGGTGAGCGGACAGTTGAAGTCTTGAAACAAGACTTGAACCAACCACTTACTGTCGATAAGCAAGTCATCATCATCTATGCCTTGACTCGTGGTCACCTTGATGATGTTGCTGTAACGGATATTCGTCGTTTTGAAAAGGAACTCAACCTCTGGCTCGATCAAAACCGCAAACAACTTTGCGATGAGATCCGTAAGACAGGTAACCTTCCAGCAGACGAAGAGCTCGTAGCAGCAATCTCAGAATTTAAGAAAACGTTCCAAGCGACGGTCTAATCCGGCGGAACGCTCTTGAAACTAACAAGGTGGTGAATCGAAATGGCATCGTTGCGCGAGATACAAACGCGGATCAACTCGACGAAAAGTACGAAACAGATCACGAAAGCGATGAACATGGTTTCGGCGTCGAAACTGAACCGCGCTCAAGCACATAGCGCGAAGTTCCAACCTTACATGCTGAAAATGCAAGAGGTACTCGGAACCATTGCGAATGGCACGACAGGTGCGAGCCATCCGATGCTCGAGAAACGTCCCGTCAAAAAGACGGGCTATATCGTCATCACATCGGATCGCGGCTTAGCTGGTGCATATAACGCCAACGTGCTGCGTGAAGTCTACCGGGAAATCAAAGAAAAGCATACTACGGACAGTTACGTTCTCTTCGTGGTCGGTAAAGTCGGTGTCCAGTTCTTCCGTTCACGCGGAATCACGGTCACGGATGCGATCACAGGCTTGAACGATTCTCCTTCGTATGTCGACGTCGCTGAGATCGTGAAGCGCACAGTGAGTGCGTTCACGATCGGCGAAATCGACGAGCTCAAGCTGTGCTACAACCACTTCTTGTCTGTCATCAGCCAGGAAGTGAAAGTCGAAACTCTTCTCCCACTCGGAGAAATCGAAGCTTCATCTTCGACGACTTATGAGTACGAGCCAAGCGAGGAACAAATCCTTGCGGAACTCCTCCCGCGTTATGCGGAGAGCTTGATCTTCGGTGCGCTTCTTGACGCGAAAGTAGCAGAACATGCGTCACGTATGACAGCAATGCAAAGTGCGACAGATAACGCAGATGACTTGATCGGTCGATTGACTCTCGTCTACAACCGAGCTCGACAAGCTGCAATCACGCAAGAAATCACAGAGATCGTCAGTGGGGCTGCTGCGCAGCAGTAATCCCGACTGGCGTAACGATAGGTAGGAGGAAACACGATGAACGAACTCGGTTTAAAAGGCCGCG
Organism: Exiguobacterium acetylicum; assembly: GCF_019890935.1. Classification (NCBI taxonomy): domain Bacteria; kingdom Bacillati; phylum Bacillota; class Bacilli; order Caryophanales; genus Exiguobacterium; species Exiguobacterium acetylicum. The sequence continues at coordinate 2,836,475 of NZ_CP082333.1, read as the reverse complement.
TCGTCGCGGTCATGGGACCTGTCATCGACGTTAAGTTCGAAGGACACTTACCGAACATCTACAACGCGCTTCGTATTCAATATACGCCGCAAACTGTAGAAGAAGTGGCTATCGACTTGACGCTTGAGGTCGCCCTGCACCTTGGTGACGACGTCGTCCGTACCATTGCGATGGACTCTACGGATGGAGTACGCCGTGGAATGGAAGTACTCGATACGAATGCTCCAATCTCGGTACCCGTCGGAGAAGCGACACTTGGTCGCGTCTTCAACGTACTCGGTAACCCAATTGATGAAAAAGAAATCGCTGCTGACGTGGAACGTCTTCCGATCCACAAAAAAGCACCGACTTTCGATAACCTTTCAACGAAAGTTGAAATCCTCGAGACTGGAATTAAAGTCGTCGACTTGCTCGCTCCTTACATCAAGGGTGGTAAGATCGGTCTCTTCGGTGGTGCCGGTGTAGGTAAGACCGTCCTCATTCAAGAATTGATCAACAACATCGCCCAAGAGCACAGCGGTATCTCGGTATTCGCAGGTGTTGGTGAGCGGACGCGTGAAGGAAATGACTTGTTCCACGAGATGACGGATTCAGGCGTTATCAAACAAACAGCGATGGTCTTCGGTCAGATGAACGAACCACCGGGTGCACGTCTTCGTGTTGCCTTGACTGGTTTGACAATGGCAGAATACTTCCGTGATGAGCAAGGACAAGACGTTCTTCTCTTCGTTGATAACATCTTCCGTTACACACAAGCGGGTTCTGAGGTATCGGCCCTTCTCGGTCGTATGCCATCTGCCGTTGGTTACCAGCCAACACTCGCAACAGAGATGGGTATGCTCCAAGAGCGAATCACATCAACAAATAAAGGTTCGGTTACATCGATCCAAGCGGTTTATGTACCAGCCGATGACTATACTGACCCGGCTCCTGCGACGACGTTTGCTCACTTAGATGCAACGACGAACCTTGAGCGCCGTCTCTCTGAGATGGGGATCTATCCTGCCGTGGATCCACTTGCTTCGACATCACGCGCCCTTTCACCGGAAATCGTCGGCGAAGAGCACTACGGTGTTGCACGTCAAGTTCAGGAAACACTTCAGCGTTATAAAGAACTTCAAGATATCATCGCGATCCTCGGTATGGACGAGTTGTCAGAAGACGACAAATTGACTGTACACCGTGCGCGTCGTATCCAGTTCTTCTTGTCGCAGAACTTCCACGTAGCTGAGCAGTTCACAGGACAAAAAGGATCGTACGTCCCAGTTAAGGACACGATCCGCGGCTTCAAAGAAATCCTCGAAGGTAAACACGATGACTTAACGGAAGAAGCATTCCGTCTCGTCGGTCCGATCGAAGATGCGATTGAAAAAGCGAAGGCGCTTGTCTAAGTGACAAAGCATAAGGGGGACTTGAGATGAACACACTTCATGTCAATATCGTCACCCCGGATGGCGAAGTGTATGATGGCGATGTCCGTATGGTCGTTGCGAAGACGATTTCTGGTGAGATCGGGGTTCTCCCGCACCACGTCCCACTCGTGACACCACTCGACATCAGCATCTTGAAGTTGCGCCACGAAGATGGCGGACGCACGTTGATCGCTATCAGCGGTGGCTTTATGGAAGTGCGCCAGGATACTGTAACGGTTCTTGCGGAAACTGCGGAGCAAGCAGACAAGGTCGACTATGACCGGGCTGCAGCTGCGAAGGTTCGTGCAGAACGTCGTCTCCAGGACACGAAATTATCAGAACTCGAATTCAAGCGTGCTGAACTTTCACTGAAACGAGCAGTTAACCGTCTCAGCTTGAAAGACTACGGTCGCGATTGATTTGATGAAACCCCGGTTCCGTTTGCGGAACCGGGGTTTTTTTTATATAAACCATCAATGATTTTCCGTATGGCAACCGTTTTCGCAACACGATGAAGGATACAGGTTTAAAATACTGCAAAAATGTAAAAGTACACTATATGCCTCGTCTTCACGAATTCTTCAACCTTTTTTCAGTAGAAGACCAAATTTATCTTCAATAAATATATTTTATACGCTAAAATTAATTCAGCGTGTTCTTTTTTGTTTGCGCAATCATTCATTTTATGAAATCATAGTAGAGTTGAAGAAACTATGAAGAAGAGGTGCAACGAAAGTGACATCTATTGGTGTGAGTGCGTTAGTTAGTATGCTGGTCTATATCGTAGCGATTTTGCTCGCTTGGTGGTCCTTGTTACCAGTCAAATGGGAGAAAATCCTGCAACATCCTAAAGGACCGCATGCGGTAGCCTTACGAACGATTCTTGCGATTGCACTCGGATCCATCGTAGCGCGCTTTTTACTAGATTATGCCGGTTTTGCACAACGTCTTCAGTTTTTAATCGGGTGAACTTGTAACTGCATTGTAAACCCTGAAATGGTAATTTGTTTTACCATGGAACAGGACACTGCTCTTTCAATGAAGGAACACAGTCATTTAGCAATCATCTAACATTACAATCGAAACGTCGTATTGGCTTTGTAGTAAGAGATCAACTATAGGGAAGTTTCTTTTCTAACATTCGTTGAATTCCAACTATGATCCTCACCAATCACGAATTGAACATACTAGAACAGAAACGAAGCAGAGGAGTAGGGAGAATGGAAAAAATCGTTGTCCGTGGCGGACGTAAATTAGCTGGAACAGTCAAAGTAGAAGGTGCAAAGAACGCGGTCTTAAAAACACTCGTCGCGACATTGCTTGCATCAGAGGGACAATCAGTTCTTCAAAACGTACCACGTCTAGCAGACGTCTATACAATCAATAACGTCTTACGCAACTTGAACGCGGAAGTCGAATTCGACGCAGAAGCGAACACGGTGACGGTCAATGCAGAACCGAATCTCAAAGACGAGGCACCACTCGAGTACGTGCGTAAGATGCGAGCTTCGATTCTCGTCATGGGTCCATTACTTGCACGCCTCGGGCGCGCACGTGTCGCAATGCCAGGTGGATGTGCAATCGGATCACGTCCGATCGATCTTCACTTGAAAGGATTCGAAGCGATGGGCGCAAAAACGATCATCGGAAACGGATTCGTTGAAGCACATGTCGACGGTCGCCTCCAAGGTGCAAAAATCTACCTCGACTTCCCATCAGTCGGTGCGACAGAGAACATCATGATGGCGGCGACACTCGCAGAAGGAACGACAGTCATCGAGAACGTCGCAAAAGAACCAGAAATCGTTGACCTTGCGAACTTCTTGAACGCAATGGGCGCAAAAGTCCGCGGTGCAGGTACAGAAACAATCCGCATCGAAGGCGTCGAGAAATTACACGGTGCAACACACTATGTCATTCCTGACCGGATCGAAGCAGGTACGTTCATGATCGCTGCTGCGATCACAGAAGGTGACGTCGAAGTCATCGGCGCAGAGCGCGAACACCTTCGTCCACTCATCTCGAAGATGGAAGAGATGGGCGTTAAGATCACGGATACAGAAGAAGGTCTCCGTGTCGTCGGTCCAGCGAAACTCGAAGCAGTCGACGTCAAGACGATGCCACACCCAGGCTTCCCGACAGATGTTCAAGCACAAATGATGGCACTCGTCCTCAAAGCAGGCGGCACATCAGTCATCACGGAAACGGTCTTCGAAAACCGCTTCATGCACGTTGAAGAATTCCGTCGCATGAACGCTGACATCAAGATTGAAGGTCGTTCATCGATCATCAACGGTGGCGTACAGTTGCAAGGTGCAGAAGTTCTTTCAACGGATCTTCGTTCAGGTGCAGCACTCGTCACAGCAGGATTGATCGCTGAAGGCGAAACACGCGTTGGTGCGCTTCACCACATCGACCGTGGATACGTCGATTTCCACTTGAAGTTACAAGCACTTGGTGCAGACGTAGAACGTGTGACAGAAGAAGCGGCAGTCGTTGAAGAAACAGCTGCAACAAAACTGTAAGCACTAAGATAAGAGCATCATCCTATTTTGTGGGATGGTGCTCTTTTTGTCGTCTTTTGAAAATGACGACAATGAAATCCGAAAAGCGGAAAAAGAAAGTCGTTTCATGAAGGGGCATATGCTAGAATTGAAAGGTATGTATACATAAATGGGTTAGACGTCCAAACGACGTTCTATATTTTGGAAGAATAGCCAGTGGGTAAAGGAGAGCACACGAGATGTTTTCAAGAGATATCGGAATCGACTTAGGGACGGCGAATGTCGTCATTCATGTCAAAGGGAGAGGCATCGTCCTCGATGAGCCATCGGTCGTCGCGATCGACAAGGCAACAGGTAAGATTCATGCGGTAGGTACGGAAGCACACTTGATGGTAGGGCGGACACCGGGGAACATTGTGGCCATTCGACCACTTCAAGACGGTGTTATTGCTGATTTTGAAATGACGGAAGCAATGCTTCGCCATTTCATCGATAAGATTGAAGTCCGTAAGATGTTCGGTGGAGTCCGGATGTTGATCTGTACACCAGCAAGCATCACGACGGTTGAAGCGAAGGCAATTCGTCAAGCCGGTGAAAAATCAGGCGCAAAGACGGTCTTCCTCGAAGTCGAGCCGAAGGTCGCAGCAGTTGGTGCCGGTATGGACATTTGGATGCCAGCAGGGCACATGGTCATTGATATCGGTGGCGGAACGACGGATGTTGCCGTACTTTCAATGGGTGATATCGTATGCGGGGAGACGATTAAGGTCGCAGGAGATCGTTTCGACCACGACATCATTCGTTCAATCAAGGATACACATAAGCTGATCATCGGGGAACGGACGGCACAAGCGGTCAAGACGACGGTTGCCACTGTATCAGAAGATGGACGGAGCGAGCAGATGGATATTCGCGGACGCAATCTCGTGACGGGTTTACCACACAACATCACGGTGACATCGGAAGAGATGCACGATGCGCTGGCGGAAGCAGCGATGGAGATCGTCGAGGCAACGAAGCGTGTGCTCGAGAAGACACCACCGGAGCTTGCGGCAGACATCATCGATCGTGGCATCATCTTAACAGGTGGGGGCGCGTTGCTGGACGGAATCGATCAACTGCTTGCAAAAGAACTTGGTCTACCGGTTCTGATCGCAGAAGATCCGATGTTATGTGTCGCACGCGGTACAGGAATCATGCTCGATAACCTCGGAAAGTAAGAACATCGAGATCGATTAAAACGTGGTTCTTCTCAGTAATGGGAAGGACCACTTTTCATTTTTGGAAGATGAAGATGTTGAAGAAAAGAAAGACTTGCTCCATTTGACCCGCTTTCCTCAGGCGAGACACAAGCCAGTCTTCACTGTTCATATAACAGTGAACCCGGGTCTTGTCTGTCTCTGACAGCGCAAAAATTTGCGCTTTTTCCTGTAGGAGTCGGATCAATGATAGCAAGTCTTTTTCTATACCGTCGCTTCGAATCTTTATGTTCTCACTGCGTACTACGCATGAACGCTTGGTACGCTTCAAAGTCATGATAGACGATCGCACTTGGCGGCAGTGAACTAGCCATCGTTTGATTGACGAGCTGATTCAACTGCGTTCGTGTCTTACCGTAAAACGTGATATCCGGCGTCTCTGAGAGTTCAGTGAACTCGATCGCATACGATAACGTGTGATTGTTGCTTGCGGCATAGAGCGCGTCCGTCATTGTAATCGCACCAAGTCCATTCCCACCACCATAGACAGTTCGGTAACTCATCAACGTGACTTCATCAGCGAGCTCCATTGCCCATTCACTGAGAGGGCGACCGCTTTCATCCTGTACGGTGTGGAACCAGAACGGAAGGAACAGTTGCAGCGGTAATCCTTCAACAGACGCTTTCTCGCGAAAGGCAAGTAAAATCCGTTCATAGGAGGCGATGACACGTGGTTGGTCCGTCTCCCATTCCGGTAAGGCATACGGTTCGAGATCAACGCTGATGCCGTCCGGATGACTGATCGTTTCTTGCTGATAGGTCGAAATCCAGGCTAACGGATCCTCGACGTTTGGTCGAGCTGTCGTTCCTTCGTTTGTGATCCAGCGCGGCTGTCCGAACAAAAAGTACACTTCGATGCCGACAGAATGCGCTTTTTCAACGAATGTTCGGTAGAGAGTACGATCACCCTCGACAGCGACATGCAGATAGACACGTTTCATCTGTCTGTTTGCCAGCTGATTGATCTTCGTTGAAATGGATTTGGCCTCTGGGATGGACCAGAGGACCGTGTGACGAGTGACGGAAACGGCAGCTGAACTTTTGAGTGGTAGTCCGAATTGAAGCAACGACAGGCAGACTACGCCAATCAAAAAGCGTTTCATTTCAATTTCACTCCTTCGTGTGGATTACCTTACTATCGACCGTCAAGCAGTTGCTTATATGCATCAAAGGTCCTGTTCTACACTTTGACAGTTCAAACCCTAGACATTTCACAATGTGAAGTGTATATTAAAAGTTGTTGCATTGAAACGAATTGTCAAATAAAAGGAAGTGATGCCACAATGCCATTGTGGAAAAGAAATTTAGTCGTCGTCTGGTTCGGTAGTTTTTTGACCGCTGCCGCCCTCAGCCTCGTATTACCGTTTTTGCCTTTATTCATTGAAGAACTCGGTGTCGACAGCCGACAAGATATTACGACCTGGTCCGGTATTGCCTTTGGTGCAACCTTCCTCGTCGCTGCGATCGTCTCACCGATCTGGGGGCGTCTCGCCGATCGAAAAGGGCGGAAGTTGATGTTGCTTCGCGCAAGTCTTGGTATGTCGATTGTCATGTTCTTAATTAGTTTTGTTCAAGACGTCTATCAACTCGTCTTTCTACGTCTTGTCATGGGAGCCGTATCCGGATTCATCTCAGCCGGTATCACACTCGTTGCTTCCCAAACCCCAAAAGAGAAAAGTGGCTGGGCGCTCGGCACCTTGTCGACCGGTGGGATTGCCGGTGGATTGCTAGGACCTCTCATTGGAGGATTCCTCGCCGACGTTGTTGGGCTTCGACCCGTTTTTCTCTTTACGAGCGTACCGCTCTTCATTACCTTCCTCGTGACCTACTTCTTAGTTAAAGAAGAATTCGTCCCAATGGAAGTCAAAAAAATGGCGTCCGCGAAGGAAATCATCCAGTCGCTCCGTCATCCGGAACTCATCTTGAGTCTCTTTTTGACGACGTTCCTGATTCAGTTCGCGGCACAATCAATCAGTCCGATCCTGTCGCTCTACGTCCGGGAACTCAGTCCGGGGACAGAACGTCTGGCGTTATTATCCGGGATCGTCGCTTCGGCACCTGGTATCGCAGCTTTGATCGCAGCGCAACGACTCGGTCGTCTCTCCGATAAGATCGGGGCAGAGCGTGTCTTATTCTTTGCATTACTTGTCTTTGCCGCTTTCTTGATTCCGCAAGCATTCGTCACGGATACAAGTCAATTGATCGTCTTACGGATGGGAATCGGTTTTGCGACAGCAGCACTGATGCCGTCGGTACAGGCACTGCTTCGGAAGAACACGCCAGCTAATGCGTCAGGACGTATCTTCGGGTACAACCAGTCCGCGCAGTTCATGGGGAACTTCCTCGGACCACTCGCGGGTGGACAGATTGCTGGTCACTTCGGTTTTGAAGCCTTATTCCTCTTCACCGGCTTGATCGTCATCACGAATGCCGTACTCGAGCGGACGCAGACCGCTGTCTTGAAAAAGAATCCGAATAACTAAGGAAAGCTTCCATTCCCGTTTGATTAAGGGGATGGAAGCTTTTTTCATACAGTCGATTGTTCGAAGAAGTCGTCGACGCGCGAATGATGGGAATGATTCAACTGTTCTTGGACGATGAGAGACAAGGCGCGGACTTGGAAGTCAGCGACATAGTAGAAGAGACCGTTATCGAGTTCCGAAATCGACGTCGGTTCAATGAAGATGTCGGGATGTGTCAGGTGATGCAATTGCAGGGAGAGCTCCAGTTTATGCTTCACCGGTAGACGAATCGAGGAATAGAAAGAAATCGTCCGATTCGTACAACGATTGATCAAGATCGGAGACGATCCGACTTGGATTGACTGTCCATTCAGCTTCGAAATCGTCACCTTCGCATGCAGACTAAGAATCGGCTCCTTCGGTGGAGCGGTGCCCGTATCTTTTGGATAGAGCGTGCCGTTCTCAAGCAGTTGCTTAAATGTTTCGATATCGACGGGTTTACTGAAGAGGTAGCCTTGGATCATGTCACATTCTAGATCTCGATACAGGTTTAGTTGTTGCATGTTCTCGATGCCTTCCGCAACGACGGTCAAACCGAACTCCTTCGCCATATAGATGACACTTTTAATGACAGAGAGGCTCTTTGGATCGTGTTCGGCATGGATCGCGAACGATCGATCAATCTTCAGGCAATGTACCGGATAACGCTGGACGTAAGAAATCGATGAATAAGCTGTTCCGAAATCATCGAGTGATAGTTTGACACCGAGATCGACGAGACGGTCGAGTGTCTCGAGGACTTGTCCGCCTTCAAGCAGCACGTCGGACTCAAGTAGTTCAATTTCTAAGAGGTGACCAGGAACACCATGTTTTTTTAAATGTTTTTCAACGACGCTCGCGAAATCACCGTAGAACAATCGTTTCGGTGATAAGTTGATTGATAGCGGAACGACATTCTCTGGTTGCTCATCGAGTAGATCACGAATCAATCGACAGGCTTGATCAAGTACCCAGTCGCCGATGTGAATGTAGAGATCACTTTCTTCTGACAGAGATAAGAAATCCTTTGGAGCTAGTCGACCCCATTCCGGATGGTCCCAACGGATCAACGCTTCCGCACCAACGATACGTCCACTCCAACTATCGACTTTTGGTTGATACTCAAGGAAGAGTTGATTTTTCTTGATGACATGGCGCAAATCGCGTTCGAGTTGATAGCGACGGTACGTCGTGATGTCGAGTTTCGATGAATAGAACTGGAAATTACTTTTTGAGATCGACTTCGCACGGCGGAGTGCCGTATACGTCTGTTTAATCAACTCTTCTGCCGTATGATCATGATGAGCAGAATAGGTGATGCCGATGAAGACCTTCGAAAATAGTTCATATGACAAGACATCGAAGCGATGGTGGGTCAGCTCGAGTAATTGATTAGCAAGTCCAATTGCCCGTGTTTCATCAATCTTACCTTTTAGGATGATAAGGAATTTATCACCAAATAGATGACCGATGAATACGTCTTTTTTGATAAGCTTTTTCACGGCTGCACTCGTCTGACGGATCCATTCTTCCCCGATTTCGTGACCGAATCGCTCAGCGAGACGACTGTGTTGATTAAACGTGACCGTTAATAAAGTGAAAGGGGAACGATGTGTCAACAACTCACGAACCTGTTCTAACGTAAAGGCATGATTGGGTAAATCAGTAATCGGGTCATGCATTGAGAGGTGCCAAATCTCATGCTGTTGTTCTTTTAGACGCGTGATATCAGTTGAGACACCATAATGACCGAGAACTTCACCATGTGTATCGATGATCGGGATACACGTTTCTTCGACCCAAAACTGGCGATCGGGATAGTTTAGGCGATAGACGAGTCGAACGACTTCTCCTTGACGAATTTTCGGATATGCCTCCCGCATGAGGACGAGGTCTTCGGATGAGACGAGTTTTGTCCACAGTTGATGATCCTGTTCGATTCGTCGAAGATAATCGGTATACGGTTCAAGGAATCCGGCAGCATGAAACGTCACGGTATTGTCGCTGTAACGATGTTCATAAGCGGTCGTATGCAGCGACGTGAAGAACTTTTTAAGAGAGGCAATCGCAAGATCCCGTTCTTGCTCGAGCTGGATGAGCGGTGTCGCATCCTTGAGAATGAAGAGGAGTGAGCTTGGAATCGTATCCGTCTGCACGACACCTTCACAGTGGACGATCTTTTGGAATTGACCTCTGCGCCCCATCCGTAACTGCATCGAGAAGGTTGGAATTTGTCCCATATGCAGCGCAAGACTTTGTTCGCGAAAAATCGTTCGATCCTCTGGATGGAGTTCTTCCAGAAAGTCATAGGTGTCCATCTTCGCTAAGTGTTTCTTAGAAAGGTGTAATAGTGTAGCGAGAGAGGGAGATGCGACGATTTCTTTTGACGTTGGGAAGTATTCAACGAAACTGACCCCTTCGATTGCGTTCGTTAATCGATCTTTCATCAATAAGCGCTGGTAATCGATTCGGAGTTCTTGTTGTTGTGATACATCACGGGCAATCCCATAAAGACCGATGATGACACGTTGATCGTAAATCGGGATGTTCGTGACGTTCAACGTCAACCAATGCCCATCTTTATGACGAACCGTCGTCGTGAAGTGGACGGTTTCGCCCGAATAGACGCGTTTCTTGAACTGGTTGACTTCCTCTACATCATTGGGCTTTAAAAACGTTTCGAAATGGAGTCGCTTAAGACTATCCCGATCGTAACCGAGCATTAGTGGGAATTTATTGTTGAAGGAAATGAAGTGACCCTTTGTATCCATCGTATAGACGGCATCCGGATGGTTCTCCAAAAAATAAGTGACGTCGGACAGTGTGTATAAATCTAAAGACCCAGGCACAGTTCGTTCAGTGGCACGTTTTTTAAAGAAGCTCATAGGTTTCACCTCGAGAATCATGTTTTTGTTAGCTATAGCATAACAATTTTTGTCAATTTTGAATATGTAATCTATTGAAAAAAAGGAGAACGTGATTCTAATAGGTCTTTTGATTCATCTCTGACGGATATTACCTTTTTGTTCAAAAAAGCTCATAATTCAAATCAAGTCGACCGATATACTGAGAGGAAAGAATTGAACATGAAGTCAATGAGGAGATGAACGTATGCTACGAGGAATGTACACGGCGTCGAATGCGATGCAGGCATTACAACGCCAACAGGAAATGCTCAGTAACAACTTGGCCAATGCGCGGACGCCGGGCTTCCGTGCCGATCAAGCGTCACTCCGGACATTTCCGGAGATGCTGATCCAGCAAACAGCAAACAATGAACGGACAGGTGTGCGGGGAGTCGCGACGGTCGGAAAGCTTGCGACCGGTGTCTTCATGCAGGCAGCGACACCGAACTTCACGCAAGGTTCAATCACGGAGACGGGCAATGCAACGGACTTGCAGATTAGTTCGCTTGAAGGGGCACCCCTCTTTACGATTCGTCACCAGGATCCGTTGACGGGAGAGGAAGAAACGCTTTATACGACGAACGGACAGTTCGCAGTCGGACAGGATGGATTACTCCGGACGACGGAGAATGATCTCGTCCTCGATACGAACGGTCAACCACTCGACGTCGTCAATGAAGATTTCCTCGTTGACGCGAACGGTGCCGTCACGGACGGAAACGGTCAGGCGATCGGTAACCTTGGTCTCGTCGTAACCGATCAACCGGAGACGCTCGAGCGGACAGGCAACGGCTTGTTCCGATCAGCTAATCCGTTAAACGCTGGAAACGTCCGGGTCGATCAAGGTGTACTCGAACTCGGGAACGTCGAGATCGAACAGACGATGGCGGAGATGAACGCCGGTCTACGCCAGTTCGAAGCCAATCAAAAAGTCATTCAAGCGTACGACCGGACAGCGGAGAAGGCTGTTTCCGAAATCGGACGCGTTCGCTAATAGGAGGATACGATGCAATCAATCTATACATCCGCAAGTACGATGGGACAGTTGCAAAAACAGCTCGACACGACTGGTCAAAACCTGGCTAACGTCGATACGAACGGCTACAAACGCCGGGATGCCCAGTTCAATGAATTGCTCGTCCGTAACATTAACAACCAAGCGACAGGTTTTACGCCAGGTCCGTTGACGACACCAGAAGGACTTCGACTCGGTGTCGGAGGTTACGTCGCAAACGAAGCGACGCGCTTTGGCGTCGGAACGTTCCGGACGACGGATCGGAAACTCGACGCAGCACTTGGGAATCCACATCATTTCTTCGGTGTCATCGATACGGATGGCGTAACGAAGTTCACGCGCGACGGAAACTTCCAGTTATCACCGCAAGCAAACGGACAAGTCCTGCTGACGGATGATGCCGGACGTTCTGTCATCAACCAGGCGAATGATCCGATCGTCTTGCCGGCAAACGCGACAGAGATTGAACTGAACAAGGATGGCAACATCACGGGAATCATAAACGGGGATCGACGTGTCCTCGCTCGGGTGGGTGTCGCAGACATCCCGAACTACGGTGAGTTGACGGAAGTCGGTGGTGGTTTGTTCACAGCAACTGGACAATACCAGAATGCAGCGGGCAATCCGTTGACGGTCGGTCGGCTTGAGACATCAAACGTCGATATGGCGCTTGAGATGACGAACTTGACGCAGCTGCAGCGGGCGTATCAGTTTAACTCGAAAGCCTTGATGACGAGTGATCAGATGATGGGAATCGTCACGTCTCTTAAATAATCTCATAGCCAAAGGGTGATGCTTCTCATATTGAGCGGCATCACCCTTTTCATTATTTTTCTTGTAACGCGAGATAAATTGCTGCCATGTCCGCATCACCATAAGTCGGTTTTGCTTCAGCGTAGCTAGCGTCCGTCGCTTGTGCAAGTGGCAGCTTGATCTGTTGGCGTTTTGCTTCAGCCGTGATCAGACCTAAATCCTTTGCCATCAGACGGAGCGGGAAGGCCGACGGGAAGTCATTCTTCCGGTACATGTCGCGTTTTCCGGTAAATAGTGGGGTGTTCATCCCGGAAGCACTAATCATCTGAATCAGCTTCTCTTTCTCGAGCCCCGCACCTTCTCCAAGTAACAATGTCTCCGCGACCCCTTGCCCGACGACAGCGAGCAATAAATTAATGGCGAGCTTCGCTGCACTGCCTGAGCCATGTGGTCCGAAATGAATCGTTTCCTTGCCGAGTAGGTCGAGATAGGGCTGACAGGTCGCGATGACTTTTGCGTCACCACCGGCAAGTAAGACGAGCTGACCGTTTTTAGCGACCGGAACGGATCCCGAGACCGGTGATTCGAGATACGTTCCGCCACTGTCTTCGACGAGGTGTGCCATGTCCTTCGTTTCTTCCGGTGAGATCGTACTTAAATTAACGATCATTTTACCGCTAAGAGCGGGTGTGATGTCTTCGATGACGGATGCGACAGCTGGTCCGTCCGCGAGCATGACGAAGATGATATCGCTTTGACGCACGACGTCCTGTGCTTCTTTGACAGCTGTTGCTCCTCGTTCAGTCAGCGGAGCTGTTTTTTCATACGTCCGGTTGTAGACGGTCAAGCCATGACCGCCGTCAAGTAGACGTGTTGCCATCGGTACCCCCATATGTCCTAACCCAATCCATCCAAGTTGCATGTCGATTCCTCCTTAAAATAATGCGCTTTTGACTATACCCCGAGCCTAACCGAATCTAACGACAAAAAAGACCGTCCACATGATGTGAACGGTCGAGTGATTAATCTTCATATGTGAGAATCGTCGAGATGACAGCAATCGGGAACCGAATCGTAAAGGTTGATCCGACACCGACGACGGACTCGACATCGATCGTTCCGTTGTGGTGTTTGACGATCTCCTTACAGATCGAGAGACCAAGACCAGTTCCACCGATTTTTCGCGTCTCGGAGTTATCGACACGATAGAACTTATCGAACAATTTCGGAAGAGCATCTTGCGGAATTCCGATACCCTCATCTTGGATCCGGATTTGAGCGAAACCAAGTTCGTTTGTAATCCGTATCAAGACCGTACCACCGCTTGGGGAGTACTTGACGGCATTACTGAGTAGATTGTTCAGCAACTGCTTCATCTTTTCCGCATCACCGTCGATCATGATCGGTCCACGGGCTTCGAAATCAATCTGGTGCGTCTCGTGCGAGACATCATAGAACTCAATCAAGTCTTGGGCGAGTTCGACGACATCGAACGTCGTCATCTCATAACGATGTTCACTCGACTCCATGCGCTGGACGTCGAGGAAGTCATTGACAAGCGTCGTCAGGCGACCGGTCTCGGAGTGAATCGTCTGCAGATACTTCCGTTGCCGTTCTTCCTCGAACCGTTTGTTGAGCATCAGCTCCGTGAAGCCATAGATCGAAGAGAGTGGTGTCCGCAATTCATGCGAGACGGTCGAGACGAACTCTTCCTTCATCCGCTCGGCTTCCGTTTCTTTCGTCACATCACGGAGGACAAGCATCGTACCGACCCATGTGCCGTCGACTTCGATCTTCTCGGCGTAAATCTGGATATAGGTACTGTGCTTGCGGATCGAGACGATCAAGCTATCTTTCGGTAAATCGAGTTCAACGATCTGTTCGATGTACCGTTCGAATGCTGCGGGTTCATCAATGATGTCAGCTAATGACTGCATCGCTTGCTCGAACGCAGAACGTTCTTCGTCTTCGAACGATGTCGGAACTTCCGGGAACAACGTCATCAACGGTTCGTTGACGAGTAACTCATCTGTCTCATGTTCGATGTAGACGACAGCTTCGCGAATCGAGTTCAATAGTTGCGTCGTCTTGTTTTTCTCACGGATCATTTCTTCATAGATTCCCATCCGGAGGAGAGAGAGTGACAATTGATGCGAGAATGACAGGATGTCATTCATCTGTTCCGTCGTGAAGGCATCACGGTAACGAACGAGATAGATGCAGGCAATCATGTGCTCTTTTGACGGATCCATGACCGGAACTGCGACCTCATACATATAGTACGGATACGGTAGCGGGCTCTCGTGTGCGACCTGTTTTGATGAATGGACGGGACGCTTCAAGAGACGTGCGCGATGCAAGAGTGACTGATCGTCAGAGACAAGACGACCGACCATCTCTTCCGTCATCCCGTAATCAATCGTCGAGCGGACTTCTTGTTGATCAAGGAACAACAGGGCACCGATTTCAGAATGCGTGATGGAGACGAGCTTTTCGATGATTTCCGGATAAGCCGTCAACGTCTCACGAGAAGCGAGCGTCTCCGTCAATTCATTGCGGTACTTCAGGTGTTGTTCACTCCGAAGTGTGATATCAAGTGCTTCTTCGAGTTCCTCCTGCTGCGCTTGGAGTTCTTCTTGCTGAGCGACGAGCTCTTCTTGTTGTGCTTGAAGTTCTTCGTTCTTCGCCAGCATATGGACCTTGTTATCGGCAATCGATGCCGCCATCTGATTGAACGATGTCGTCAGCGTATGCAGCTCGTCCTTTCGTTTAGGCAAGGGGATTGCTTGAATGTCTTCTCCCGTCGCAAGTAAGGCGCTGTCGCGAGACAGTGTGTTGACCTGCTTCGTGACGCGGCTGATGAACGGACGTACGAGCGAGAAGAGGACGAGAATCAAGACGACGAGATTCGAGAGCCAGATAAACTGGGCAACACGCATTTCACCTAGAAGATCGTTCTTCGCATCGACTTCCTTCCCTTGAATCAGCGTCAGATAATCGGCAAGTAACGTATCGATCCGTGTCATGTCAACATCAGCGTCTGATAAACTGACCGATCCGCGTAACGTACCGTTTTCGGTGAACAGGTCTTTCCCATTGGAAAGAGCAGCGAGCGTGTCAGGATTTACAAAATCTTCGTTGATCTTTCCGTCTTTTTTTCCTTCGACGTATTCGTTGAGGAGCGGAAGCGACGTTCCGAAATAATCGTCATACATTTGACGTGTCGCGGTTGCGTACTCTTTTCCTTGCTCGTATACGGCGTACTTCTCGAACCATGTCGTCAAGCGATTGATTTCCTGTTGATTCGTCTTGACGGCATCAAGCGTTTCCCGTGAGCCGGTCAATAAATAGGATTTGACGTTACTTTGCGCGACCGTCCACTCATTCGCGAGGGCATTTGCATTCGTTCGACGCTCACGTAAGTCATCGAATGTCGCATTCGCCTGATCGATCTTCTGTTCCGTATAGAAATAAACGATCGCAGACGTGATGCTGAGAGCGACGAACACCATATAGAAGGCGAACATCAATTGGCGACCGATGGTATGATTGATCCATTTCACTGGGTTTTCCTCCGTATTCTATTTTTACATGTATGAAAAAGATTGCTTAAATGCCGAATACACTTATCTTACGCAGATTCGAAGGTCTCGGCAAATCTGAATCTGCAAAATTGACTAAAACAAATATATCATATGTGTGTTAAACGATAACGAACTATATATTTTCTAAGAATAAGGATTAAGAAGTATCGTTTTAAGGAAAACTATAGAGGATATTGAACTTCATTTTTTAAGTAGGGAAGTGGTTAGATGCAAAAAATGTTTGAAAACAAATGGTATCGATTCGCCTGGTGGGTCATGACGTTACTGATCATCGTTTGGATTGGCGATCATGTCACGTTCCTGTTCCGACCGGTCGCGATTCTGCTTCAGATGGTCGTACCACCCCTTGCGATCGCCGGGATTCTCTATTATGTCCTGCTACCGATCGTCGAGTTACTTGAGAAGAAGATGAAACGGCGTCCGGCTGTCTTAATCGTCCTCGTCGGACTGATCGGGATTTTGACGACACTCGGATTCATCTTTGGTCCGATGCTGTCAGAACAGATCACACAGTTCGTAAATTCGATTCCGACACTCGCCACACAATTCCAGCGCCAATTGATTGATGTCCGGGATCAACTCGAGAACAGCGCAGCCTTTTCACGCTTCTTGTCAGGACCAGATAACTTGTTTAATAAGTTCTCGGGCAACATCTCGGAATATGCAACGACGTTCCTTAAGAACATCGGTACGGGTGTCGGTGGGTTCGTCAGTGTCCTGACGACGACGGTCGTGACGATCGTCATCATTCCGATCATGTTGATCTACATGTTGCTTGACGGCGATAAGCTGAAAGGCAATCTCGTCAAGCTGATGCCGTACGAGTATCATAAGGAAACGAAGAAAATCCTTGGGGACGTTCACTTGACGATCATGAGCTACATCCGCGGGCAAGTCATCGTCAGCATCGGGGTCGGGATCATCGCCTATATCGGATATCTGATCATCGGGATTGATTATGCGTTGTTGCTCGCCTTGTTTGCGACACTGACGAATATCATTCCGTTCCTCGGACCTGTCCTCGGTGTTATTCCGGCATTGATCGTCGGGTTCATTCAGGATCCAATTCTTGCGATTTATGCAATCATCGTCATGACAGTCGCGCAACAGATTGATTCGCACATCATGTCACCACTCGTGCAAGGGAAGACGCTTGACGTTCATCCGCTAACGATCATCATCGTCTTACTCGTCGCTGGTAACATCGCTGGTTTCTTCGGCGTCTTGCTAGGTGTTCCGTTCTATGCTGTCATGAAGGTCGTCATCTTGAACATTCGTCGTCTCTATCATCTTCGGTCGCAAAAGAAGATGGTCATCACGGAGGAAGAGAAGACGTTCGATACGATCATCACAGAGCGCGATTGAGTTTTGAAATTCGCGTAAAAGTGCGTCATACTGAAGAGGTAGCTAAGAAAAAAGGGGGCAGGAATCAGATGGATTCACGTCATACCGAAGAACAAGCCGATTTACTCGCATTACAGAAATTCCAGCACAACTTCGAGAACAGTTTGAAGTCGAGTATCATTTATCTCTTGCGTGATGGTGCGTTGACAATCGGGGAACTCGAGCAACGGATCGATCAGTCGCACGGTCAAATCCTCGAACAGCTGCAAGAATTGATCGAAGATGGACTCGTCATCCAGCAAATGTCCGAGAAAGTGCACGGACTGGCCTATTATTTGACGGCACCGGCTGAAGACCTCGTCCGTCAGTTTAAGGAATCGATTCGCTGGAGTAAACAGCACATTCGATTCTAAAAAAGTAGGTTTCTAGACCTACGAGCAGACGCTCGTAGGTCTTTTTACTTTTTTAAAAATTATGGTCATATAAAATTGAATTAAGTCATTTTTACACAAAATGGATAGAACTAGTATGAAATAAAATTACAATATATTTTATTGGTTGATTATTTATAATATATATTATTTATATTTTAATGGTAAATTAATATTTAAAATACTGGTTAATAATAACTATTTAACCATTACTTTTGTAAAAAATTGTATATTTTTATGGGGAATACATGCATAATAATAGGTGTACGATTATTTTTTCCGTAGAAAAGGAGTGTTGAAATGAAGAAAAAAGCACCTGATTTTCGAAAGAAGATGAATCGACACCATAGAAACCACACACGAAGACTAGTAAAACTGCTGGCAGCGTCCTCTCTCGCCCTCTCTCCGATCTCATTCACCTATACGAAAACCGAAGCAGCTGAGAATTCTGAAAAGAAGTTTCAGACGCAACAAAGTCAATTCGCGAACTCGGTTCGAAACTCGCTTGTCCAAGGACCGAATCGAGTCAGTTTAGCTGAAGTTCAACTATTGACGGATGTCGCGGTCAATGCAAATCTGACGGAACAACCGGATAACTATGATTTAGCCCTTAATTTAACCGGAGTCGGATTAGCCGATGCGGAGGTATTGAACCCGGACCGGGTGGCCGTCTTCAACATTCCAGATTTAGCGGGAAAAATGCAGGCGAATGGTAATGCGTCAGTCAGTGTTGAACTATTACCCATTACACTTGAAGATTTACCGACGCTGAAAGGTCAACTCGATCCTCTGACGGGAACAGTAGCAGATACTGTGACTGACCTATTAGCGGGTATCGATCGATTACAACGTACTCCAGTCGTAGGTAGTTTATTGAGAGTAGAAGGGCTCACAGAATTAACCGATGCCCTGGATAATCTACAAAATTTAGATACCGCACTGTCAGAACTTCTAGATTATGAAGGCTCTGCTCCAGTCACGATTAATCCGGATGGTTCAATCGTGATTGATTTTAGTGATGGTTTAGGGCAACATCTTGATACGTTAACGAAACAAGTCGTTCAAGACGCCTTGACCGATTTGGTCAAGGCCATCACTAATTTAAAATTATCCGGAATAGCAGGAAATTTAATTAATCCTGTTTTAAACCCGGTTAAAGCTCTTTTACCAGGTGTAAATAATGTTCTGACTGCTGTAACGAACGATACGGTGAACTTATCGAATGAACTCGTAGGTGTACAAGTACTTGGACCAACTTCTGTTAGTGCCAATATCATCGTTGATAAACCGGCTGGGGTTGCTCAAGACGAAGTTGTTGTTACAGGATCTGTCGTCAATACGTCTGCAATCGATGCACAACTGCTGGCTGATCTAGATGGTCAAGATACGATCGTCTTTGATGAAGAGGCAGATGGAGATGCGGATGCCGACGCGGATGCCGATGCCGATGCCGACGCCGACGCAGATGCCGACGCGGACGCTGATGCGGACGCTGATGCGGACGCCGATGCTGATGCCGATGCGGATGCTGATGCCGATGCTGATGCCGATGCTGACGCCGACGCAGATGCCGACGCTGATGCGGACGCCGATGCTGATGCCGATGCGGATGCGGACGCCGATGCGGATGCGGATGCTGATGCAGATGCGGATGCTGATGCCGATGCCGATGCTGACGCCGACGCAGATGCGGATGCGGATGCCGATGCCGATGCGGATGCCGACGCTGATGCTGACGCTGATGCGGATGCTGACGCTGATGCGGACGCTGATGCCGATGCGGATGCTGATGCCGATGCTGATGCCGATGCGGATGCCGATGCTGATGCTGACGCGGATGCGGATGCCGATGCGGATGCGGATGCCGACGCTGATGCGGATGCGGATGCCGACGCCGATGCGGATGCGGATGCGGATGCTGACGCGGATGCCGATGCTGATGCCGACGCCGATGCCGACGCGGATGCGGATGCTGATGCTGATGCGGATGCCGACGCGGATGCGGATGCGGATGCGGACGCCGATGCGGATGCGGATGCTGACGCCGATGCGGATGCTGATGCGGATGCTGACGCCGACGCTGATGCGGATGCCGACGCTGATGCGGATGCCGACGCTGATGCGGATGCCGACGCCGATGCGGATGCTGACGCCGATGCGGATGCTGATGCTGACGCAGATGCTGATGCAGACGCGGATGCGGATGCCGATGCTGATGCCGACGCCGATGCGGATGCCGATGCCGATGCGGATGCTGACGCCGATGCGGATGCTGACGCGGATGCGGATGCTGATGCGGATGCGGACGCCGATGCGGATGCTGACGCTGATGCGGATGCCGATGCCGATGCGGATGCCGACGCTGACGCCGACGCGGATGCTGATGCCGACGCGGATGCGGATGCGGATGCCGATGCGGATGCTGACGCGGATGCGGATGCTGATGCGGATGCGGATGCTGACGCCGATGCCGACGCTGATGCTGACGCCGATGCGGATGCTGATGCGGATGCGGATGCGGATGCCGATGCGGATGCTGACGCTGACGCAGATGCGGATGCTGACGCCGACGCTGATGCCGATGCCGACGCGGATGCGGATGCGGATGCCGACGCCGACGCAGATGCCGATGCTGACGCAGATGCGGATGCCGACGCCGATTCGGATGCTGACGCGGATGCTGACGCGGATGCTGACGCTGATGCCGATGCGGATGCCGATGCAGATGCCGATGCTGACGCTGACGCCGATTCGGATGCTGACGCGGATGCGGATGCTGACGCCGATGCGGATGCTGACGCGGATGCTGACGCGGATGCAGATGCAGATGCTGACGCTGACGCTGACGCTGATGCGGATGCCGATGCGGATGCCGACGCGGATGCGGATGCCGACGCCGATGCGGATCAAGATAATGATGGTGACAATGATAATAACAATGGTGGAGACAAGGATAACGACAATGATGGGAAAGAGGATCCAGACAACGTCTCGAATCCGAACGATGATAACGACAATGACAATGTCATCATCCCAATCCCGGTCGTCACGCCTCCAACGACTCCACCAGGAAATGGTCCAGGTGTCACACCAACTCCTGGCATGAGCCCTGTCTCAGGTCCGAACGTCAAGCCAGCTCCTTCGACTGGCACTGTAAACGGACCAAGCGTCAAGCCGACATTGCCAGCGAACACAGTCGGTGCACCGATTAATAAATCACCACTCGTCTCAAAACCGATCACTCAACCCGTTAAACGAATCGTTGGTGGCACGTTACCGAACACTTCGGAAAATCTGTTCTTGATCACCCTCATGGGAATGCTTGCGACAGCTGCCGGATTGTTCACGAAACTGTTCCGCCGCCGTCCACAAGAGTAAGTCATGCTGTAGTTAATCGTAGTGGGGCCATCTGTGCCTCACTGCGATTCATCCTTTTAGAATAGGAGTGAAGCTGAATATGGATCTGCTCAACCGATTCACCACTGCCATCGATGTACTGGAACAACACATGAAGACCGATGATATCTATTACTGGAATCGTCAGATAATGTTATTCGTCTCACTCGGACAAGCATCAGAGCGGGCTCGTGTCGTTCGATTTCAAGGCAAAGGACTACAATCCGTAAAAGATCAAGCACGTAATTGGCTCCGTAAACAACCGGAGATGGAGTGGTTAAAACTCGATATCGCTCGAAACTTTGAGGCACTTTCATTTGAGGCCTTAAACGAGCGTGTGAAAGACACTCGGAAAAATTACTTCCGACACGGAATCGCATTCGATCGGAAGATGCATTGTGCCTATCTAGAAGAAGAATTGAATGGTAATGCCGTTTTGACACAAGATCCGACGCATCAAGAACTACACATCAATCTAACGAACTTGAGCAATTATGCGCACCAACAAGGGCGGACGGAGCGGATGGACTTTCATCCGACAAGTCCATGCCTCCTCTTTGATACACTCGGTGTCTTCGCAGACGAAACACCATATGTACTTGAAGTCATACGTGATGTCGAAAAAATCCGTGAGACGACAAGCCCACTTCCTTCTGAAATCAAGACGATCGTCGCCCAGTCGAGTGAGTATCTTGCTCGCCAAGTCCGGACGAATGGTCGCTTCCAATATGGTTACTTCCCATGCTTTGATAAACCGATCAAGTTCTACAACAGCTTACGTCATGCAAGCACACTCTATTCAATGATTGAAGCCTATCGACTGACACCAAGCGAACGATTACGCCAAGCAATCGATCGAGCAAAACGCTATTTGATCGAGGAATTGATCGTACATGAAGGGGAGCGTTCCTTCGTGCTTGATCGTGAATCGAACGAAATCAAGCTCGGCGCGAATGCTGCAGCGATCTTAGCATTGACGGAATACATGCAGACGTTTCAGATGACGGAGGATCTACGACTCAGTCAACGACTCGCAGCCGGCATTCTTTCACTGCAACAACCATCAGGTCAATACCTGCATGTACTCGAGTACCCGTCGTTTGCGTTGAAGGATGCCTTCCGGATCATCTACTACGAAGGAGAAGCGACGTACGCCTTGATGCGGTTGTATGCACTTGATTCCAATCCACGTTGGCTCGACAGCGTCGCCCGGTCATTCGAGCATTTCATCGCTAAATCGTACTGGAAGTTCCACGATCACTGGTTGAGCTACAGTGCGAACGAACTAACGAAATGGTTGCCGGAAGCGCGGTATTTCCAGTTCGGTCTAAAGAACGTCTCCCCGAAACTCGACTTCATTCATCACCGGGAGACGACGTACCCGACGTTCCTTGAACTGATGCTTGCGGCACGCGAGATGATTGACCGGATCGAAGCGCTCGGACGAGCCGACGTGTTAGCTGATTTTCCGCTCGACTGGCTCGACCAGACGATTGAACGACGGATGATTTATCAGCGAAACGGCTTCTTCTATCCAGAAGTCGCAATGTATATGAAGAAACCCGGTCGGA
Source organism: Exiguobacterium acetylicum (assembly GCF_019890935.1). Classification (NCBI taxonomy): domain Bacteria; kingdom Bacillati; phylum Bacillota; class Bacilli; order Caryophanales; genus Exiguobacterium; species Exiguobacterium acetylicum. The sequence continues at coordinate 2,813,778 of NZ_CP082333.1, read as the reverse complement.
TTCTCGGAAGTTTTTATATCCGGCACCACTCGATGCGGGTTCGGATCGATGACGTCGAGCATAATTTATCTGGGTATTGCCGGGCATGGACACGAATGCTGAAGGAGGTGCCGTTATGATGCGACGCGTATCAACGCTGTTACTTGTCATCGGACTTGCCTTACTTGGATATGTCGGGTATCAAAAACTGACGGTCCAGCAAACCTTGACGACGGAACTCGCAAAAGCAAAAGATGTCGTGCAGGCGGAAGGAACGTCTTCGACGACATCAAAATCAGCAGCAACGAGCAAACAAGCGAAGGAGAAGACGGAGGACGTCCTCTTCCAAACCGGTGAGACGGTCGGTTATTTAAAAGTGCCGTCACTTGAAATGGAGTTGCCGGTGCTTGAAGGCGTAGATGACGCGACACTCGCAAAAGGCGTCGGGCATCATCCGGAGACAGCCTTTCCAGGGCAAGGCGACCGGATTTTCCTCGCTGGGCATAACGATACGACATTCTCGAAAATCAGTAAGTTGAAGAAGGGCGATGAGGTCGTCCTCTATCTCGCGAACGGATCCTATCGCTACGTCATGCAATCGAGCGAGATTGTCGATTACAAAGACACGCGGGTTCTTGAGTCAACGAAGCAGGAGTCGCTCGTCGTCTCGACCTGTTATCCGTTTTATAACGTCACAGATAGTACGGAACGGTATTTGATCTACTTTGAACCCGTCGAGGAGGATGCGTCATGACACGAATCGGAATTTTGCGCCTGAATAAGAAACCTCAGTTTCGCGATAAGATTGCCTGCGTCATCGGTGCCTCGATGGGCGTTGACATTTTCTTTTTCCGACCGCGCGATGTCGACTTCGAAAATCGGACGATCCGCGGACTCTTCTTTGACGAAGATGCCTGGCACCCAGGTATGTATGAATTTCCGGACGTCATCTACAATCATTTGCCGCTCAGTGATGCAGACAAGGAATTGTTTAATCGTCTCGCAGCCGAGATTCCCTTTACGACGCACCGGATTGGCAATAAAAACGTCGTCTTACGTCAACTCGCGCAAGAAGGATCGTTTCAGGATGTCTTGATTCCGATGCACTGGGTAAAGAAAGGAAAGGCGATTTTTCCACTGATTGAAAAGTACGGAAAAATCGTCTTCAAGCCGGCGAACGGAAAACAAGGGCAACGGATTTATACGATCGAACCGGAGGGAGACCAGTACCGGTTCAGCCATCTACTCGAGTCGACCGTCTGTTCGACAGGGGAATTGATTAGCCGCATCGAAGAAGAGACGAAACGGAATCCGATGATCGTCCAGCCGTTCATTGCCTCGCAAACGATTCATGGCCATTCGTATTGCATGCGGATCCATGTCGCGAAGGGAGCGAACGGTCGATGGAAACTCGTCAAATATTTTCCGTTCGTCAGCAACAATCACCAAGAATCGGTCAGCCATCTCAGTCACGGGGCATTCTCGACGACGCGGATGGACATCTTCATGAAGCAGAACTATCCGGATCAACATGAAGCGATTTCGCGACGGATCGTCGACTTTGCGCGACGGTTCCCCGTTTATTTCGAATCGTTTTATGCCTACCCGCTCGATGCGCTCGGGATCGATGTCGGGATCGGGGCGGATGGGAAAATCTATCTCTATGAGGTCAACAGCTTGCCTGGTACGCGCTACGTCGAGTTTCAGGCAGAGTATCTCGCAGTCCAGTATTGCCAGTACCTTGCGACACATGGGCGTCCCGGTGTACATGGGCTCGATCGGGGATGGATGAAGGAACGGATCGAGGCTTAGAAAAGAGGCGACGTGTGAAGACAGTATTGTTTTATGTGATGTCGGGCTTGCTCGTCCTCATCATCGTAACAAAATTCATGGTCCCGCTCTTCGGTTGGTTTCAGGCAGAGGAGCCGGTAAAAGAGACAAAACCACGGACATCGATCCGACTCGATGAAGCACAGCTGAAGCAGTTCGATCGCGAAGATCGACTGGGTGTCGTCTATGAGATGGCAGGATTGAAGCTGAAGACGCTGGACGTCGATACGACGGAAAAAACGCGACAAACGCCGCTCGTTCAGATGAAGGTCGAAAAACAAAAGCTCCTCCAAGTGATGGGAGAGTCGGGGCGGTTGCTTGCGATCACGGTCAAAGTGACGAATCAGTCGGCGGATACGATCGAGATCCTACCAAAGATCGGGGAGTATGAGACAGAGGATGAGATTGTGACGATTGCGGATCAATTTAATGCCTTGAACGGTAAATATAAACCGAATGAGAGCCGAATCGGGATCGTCTTCATTCCGTCGGAGCAGCTCCGCGTGACGGAAGGGCGACTTAGTTTGTTCTATGAGACGATGTCCGGTAAGAAACAACTTCGGATTGCGCTACCGGCAGCAAATAAATAAAGAACGGGATGTCTCCGGCTTGGAGACATCCCGTTTTGTCATTTCTGGACGGCGCTGAACGCGTCTTCTGATTCGATGCCGGCTTTACTGACCGCTGTGACGACGAAACGACCTGTTGCATCTTCAGGGAGTGGGAACGCTTTACGCTCGATCGATTCTGTCGTACCGAGTTTTTTGCGTTTTCCATCCTTCTCTTGATAGACGTTGTACTTGACGACGTCTTCATCGGTTGACGCATACCAGTTGATGAATCCACCACTGACGCGAATGTTCGTCGCCGGTTTTGGTGGTGTCTTGACTGGATCCGATGCTTTTTCGTCAAGCTCCGTGAAGACGACGAGACGATCGTCGTACGTGCCTTGGTTCTGATCATACGTTCCGATACAGGTGATCAAGTTCAGGTTCCGAGTATCGGCTGGACCAAAGATTTTCTTGAGTGGTGCTTTTAAGTGATCGTACTGGACGAGCTCTTTGACGCGGAAGACGAGCTTCCGTCCGGACGCATCGGTGATTTCGACCGGGTCACCTTTCTTCAGCTCATGCAACTTATAGAAGATTGCTGGCCCGGTCTTCGTATCGGTGTGACCGTCGATGACGGCATTGCCGACGTCACCCGGACGCGGACCAAACTTGTACCAGCCAGCTTGTTGTTCATTTTTAGGTGTCGCCATTGCACCATCCTTATCGAGCCCGACCTGTTCGACTTTCGTCTTGATATCGTGCTTCGGGATGAAGAGTTGTTTCGGAAGCTCGACCTCCGTTGCCGAGAGGTCCTTGAACTCCTTCTTGAAGATTTCAGACGGCTTGAGCGGATCTTCTTCCTTCGTCTCGGAAGAGGCCGCGGATTCTGTTTTGGGGTCACCTTGCGTGATGTTTGATGTATCCGGTTTTGTTTGACCGAACAAGAGGAACAATAACGTTCCGACCGATGCGACCATTAAGATGATGCTCGCCGGTAATAACCAACGTTTCATAAACGCGTATCTCCTTTCCGAGAGAAGGGATTCCCTCTATGTACAAAAATAACAGGATAGCATGTCGCTATCCTGTTATTGATTATACCCAATTTCTTAGGCGTTTTGACGTTTACGTGCGAGGACAAGACCGACTGCTCCGAGTGCAAGACCGAATACTGCGATCGCACCAGTTGTTGCAGCTGAGTTGTTGTCGCTCATTCCACCGTTACCTGTGTTAGGCATTGATCCTGGAGTACCATCCATGAACTTCTCTGGTGATTGTTTAACGATTGCATCACCGAGGTTAGCTCCTACGCCGTACATGTAAGCGTAAGACTCACGGAATGTGTCGACAGAACCTTTGTAGTCGCCTTCAACATACTGCATGAACGTATCTTGGACGTAAGTCTCGTGACCTGATACGGCTTCTTGTGCTGCTTTTGTTGGAAGGTTTTCTTCTGTCGCTGCACCAAGGAATGCACCAAAGTCGTTTGAGAACATTTTGAGCATGTCTTGTGCGTCACCCATCAATTTCTTATCGTCATTGACTGCTGCTGTGACGAGGTTCGCTTGTGCTTCGATGTGGTTTTTCGTCCAAACTTGCTCGAACTGATCTGCACCGGCTTGACCGTAGATCGATTTGATGGCTGCTTTGAAGTCAGCTGTGTGCATGTCTTCAGCCCAGTTTGCTGCATCGTAGTCTTTCGCTTGGTCGACGCCAGCTGTCATGCTGAGGTTTGCAAGAGCAACGTGTTCAGCGGCAAGGCTGTTGAGTGTTGAACGAAGATCTGCTGCTTTTGAGTCAGCTTTTGTATTGTCGAATTTCTCAGGCATCTGTGTTGTGATTGCAACAGAGAGTGCTTTTGAGATATCGTACATGCGGCTGTAACCTTCGCGGAACGTGTTGTACGATCCTTCGTAGTCACCAGCTGCATATTGCTGGAATGTTTTGTAGACGTCTGCTTCGTGAGCACGGAGGACTTCTTCAGCTGCTGCTTTCGGGAGTTTACCTTCCGTAGCTGTATCGAGGAAGCTTGAGAGATCTTGAACGAACTCTTCTGTTTCTTTCTTCGAAGCGTTGATACCGTCTTGGTCGTCTGCTTTTACAGCTTTGACGAGGTCTGTCGTATATTTGTTGTGATCAACGAAGATTTTCTCGAACTGTTTCGCGCCTTCGTCACCGTAGACTGAAGCGATTGCTGGAGTCATGTCGAGTGCGTTTTGTTTGAGTGCTGCTTCGTAGTACTGTGCGTCTTTTGAGCCGTCATATTGTTTCTTCATGTCCATGACTGCGAGGACGAAGTGCTCAGAGAGTAATTGATCGAGTGTTGCACGAAGGTCAGCGGCTTTCGTTTTGACCGTGACGTTTTTCGGTGCATCTTGTTTCATGTCTTCTCCGCCACCGGAAGCGAATGCTGCCGTTCCTGGTAGTACGAGTGCTGCTGCCATTGCTGATGCTGCGAATTTTTTCGTGTGTTTCATCTTAAATCATTCCTCTCAGTTTTTGGTTTATTTGGTAGGTGTTTCTTGCCTGTTCTGAATAGCTTACGCAACGTCGGGTAATTTGGATTGCATAAAGTTTTAAATTTTTTAAAGAGTTATTGGAGTGATGTTTCGTGCCATCCAAGGACCGTTGTTGCGTCGTTCTGGAAAGCTTACGCCGGACAGTTTCATTTGGATTTAAAAAAGTGTAAAAAAACCGCAGAACGTGGGAAACTGTTTTTCGCCTTCCTTATATACACAAACTAAAATTTTTTAGAGGAATTGCCTGTCTGGTCGTGTTACACTAGTTGCGGAACACGTTTTGTAGCGAATTTGGAACTATTTAATACCAGGTACTAATATGCTATACTGTTCTCAGACTGAATCAATGAAAGGTGATCAAGATGGTACAAAACCAAACAGGCACGGATCAGCCAACGCGTGAACGCCTGAAGAAGAAGCAACAGGCTTCAAACCAGGAAACCGGCAATCCGGAGCACAAATCAGAGCGACGTCTTCGTGCATATTCGACACGCCGAGTTCCGATCATCGTACGTGTACTGATCGTTCTCGTTCTCATCGTCGTAGCACTGATCGTCGGCGCAATGGTGGGTTATGCGACGTTTGGTGGTGGCGAGGCAATGGATGTGTTAAAGCTCGACACATGGACCCGCATCACCGATTTTTGGATGAAATCTTAATTTTAATCAGTGATGGGAGCTGTCGAATATGTATACGATCGAACAAATCAAGGAAGTCATTCCGCATCGGTATCCGTTTTTACTCGTTGACCGCATTTTGGAGGTCGAAGAGGGAAAACGTGCCGTTGGAATCAAGAACGTCACGGCGAATGAAGAATTCTTCAATGGCCATTTCCCAGAATACAATGTCATGCCCGGCGTCTTGATCGTCGAAGCACTTGCCCAAGTTGGTGCCTTCGCCGTATTGAAGATGGAAGAGAACCAAGGGAAGCTCGCTTTCTTCGCAGGAATTGAAGGATGCCGTTTCAAACGTCAAGTCGTGCCCGGGGATCAGCTCCGCCTCGAAGTCGAATTGACGAAGGTCCGCGGACCAATCGGTAAAGGTCGTGCCACAGCCACAGTCGATGGGGAAGTCGCCTGTGTCGCTGAACTGACGTTTGCTATGAAGTGAAGCGAACATGAAACGCTGGCTTCTCCCCCTCGCGATTTCCTTACTCGTCGTTCCTGGTTGTCAGCGCGCAGAACAAGCGAAGACCGCTTCCCCGACGGTCATCGTGGATCCTGTTAAGCGTGCAGGACAGACCGAGAACATTTCCGCGCAGGTCACCCTGACGGAAAATGATCGGATGCGTCTCGTCATCCGGACAGCGAATGACATTCGACTCGATGACCAACAGGTTGATATCCGGCTCGAAGTCGCCAACCAATCGATTCCGTTTCCGTTCGTCTCCTTCGAAGCGAAGAAGATGGGGGAAATCCGGACTTATACGTCCAATACGACGATCGAAAAAGAAGTCTTCGATGACAAGCGTCTTCCGGTCCTCATCATTGATGCAGGAGCAGGGCGTGGGATCGAAATTCCGCTTGAGATCGTCAAATAAGACAGCATAGCGAGCTTCTAGCTCCATGTGCTGTCTTATTTTTGTTTGATTTCGGCTCGTGAGGGAACAGAAAATATATATAAAGGAGGAATCAATATGGATCACACTGTACAGCAACAACTGACAGATTGTATTCTTGCTTGTAATCATTGTTTTGATGCCTGTCTGAAGGAAGAACATGTCGGGCATATGGCGGATTGTATTCGACTTGACCGGGATTGTGCTGATATTTGTAGCCTCTTGCTACAAGCAATCGCTCGAAACAGCTCGAATGTCGCAGTCCTTGCAAAAGCATGCCAGGAAATTTGTGAAGCATGCGCCGATGAGTGTATTAAACACGATCACGATCATTGCCAAGAGTGCGCGAAAGCGTGTACGGCATGCGCGGAAGCGTGCAGTCAGCTCGTCTAAGACCTTGTCTTTCGACAAGGCTTTTTTATTATAAAAAAATAGCAGGAATTCAAGAATTATTCTGGTTATTTTTGGCGGATTTGTTTACTATTTAGGGAGGTAATATTAAATCACGATAGGAGCATACATACACTCATGAAAAAACTTAGCTTACTTTTGATGGCACTCGTCGTCGCGTTCGGCCTGAAGTTACCGGTCTACGCGGAAACGGTCGAGTGGGACGTCACAGGAACGGGCACGGGTCCGTATACGTTGACGTTTGAAGGCACAGGAATCGTTGATATCACGTCGGAGACGGCACTCGTCTTTGAAGATGGCGTGACAGGTGAAGACGTCAATATCGAAGAAACACCGGTTGTGACGTTCACGGCAGAGACGGCACCTGTCGTCAAGGTCGTCTCAGCAGATGGACAACGGACGATTCTCGTCCAGTTCGGTAAAGTTGTCACACCAGAAGAGCCGACGACAGAAGAACCAACTCCAGAGACACCGGTTAAAGAAGATCCGGCAACGGATGAACCGACGACAGACGAACCGACACCGGAAGAGCCTGTGACGGAAGAACCGGTCAAGGAAGAGCCGACGACAGACGAGCCAGAGACGGGTGATGATGCGACACCGACACCAGTCGAGGCACCAACGACGGCAACGATCGAAGGAACGATCTGGTTCGATGAGAACGAAGATGGCATTCGCCAAGAGAAAGAAACACGTCTCGATGATGTCGTCGTTTATTTGATGGACCGGAATGAAGATGTCATCGACGAAGCCTACACGAAGAATGGTCTATATAGCTTCAAAGATTTAAAACCAGGAACATATGAAGTCGAAGTCGACGGATATGACATGGGGTACTACTTCTATTCCGAGCAAAACGTTGGTGATGACCGGACGATCGACTCCGATGTCGATGAAGACTTTGGGATGAAGAAAGTCCGTCTCGTCGCAGGTCAGACGGAAGTGATCGACGCCGGGATTTACGGCGACGAAGAGCTCGACGGTGCGTTCGAGCATTGGTTAGCCGTCGTTAACTTCTTTGATGCGAACGGAAACCAAAAGCCAGATTTTGACGAATCAACGGTTCCTGCGACGTATACGGTGACGGATGCGATCACAGGAAAAGATATCTATCAGGAAAAAGTCGCGAAAGATGATTCGATGGAAATCCAACTCGAGCCAGGGACGTACACGATCAAGACAGAAGTCGCAAAAGGCTATACGGTCAAAGCGATGCACCATCTTGACATGGATGCCTTGCTAGAAGACATGGAAGAAGAGATGTTTGAAGAATATGAGTCATTCGCTAAGCAAACGAAAGCGATGAAATTACTGGCGAGTGACGAAGACGCCTTATCGCCAGAAGAGCAAGAGATGATTGATGAGTTGTTGAAATACGTCGTGCGGAAATCACCAGAAGCCGGTGTGACGATCGAAGAAGGTAGCATCGGTACAATCGTGTTTGCAGAAATCGCAAAAGCAACACCGGTCGCGAAACCGACGCCAACTCCAACATCAACAGAAACACCAGTCAAAGCAGTTGATGCTGCGACAAAACAGTCGACGACAGCAACAGCAACGGGCACATTACCACAAGCAGGTGAAGACAAGCCGTTCCCATATGCAGCAACGGGAGCAGGACTTGCCATCGTCGGTCTTTGGTTACTCGTTCGTCGGGGAGCATAATGATTAGAGACCTTCGATCAGAGGGTCTCTTTTTTGGTGTGTGTATCTTTTGACACACACGCACACATGTGTGTATAGTAAAGATACTACTAGAGGGAAAGAGGGATGACGATGTTAACGACAAAGCAGATCAGTGAATTGTTACGTGTCTCAGAAGAAACGGTCCGTCGCTGGATTCGGACAGGCGAATTGCATGCCGAACAGGACGGAAAAGGCTATCTCGTCGATGAATTGGCGCTCAAACGTCTCGTCGATGAAAAGTCGCAGATTCCAGGAACCGCGATGAACAAGATTCTCCCACTCATCCAAGACATGTTTGGACCGGAAGCGGCTCAGTTCGCGAAATCGAACTTGTTTGATCCACTCCGTCAATCGATGGAGCAAGCCCCACCGAAGCCGGAAGCATCAAACGAATCACTCGCAGAAGAACTCGATCGTCTCAAACGCAAAAAACGTCGTCTTGAACTCGAGCATGAACTGAAGTTGCTTGAGATCGAAGAGAAAATCGCAGCAATCGAACGGAAAGTCCAGTCCTGAACACGAAAAGCGATGTCCCCAATTAAGGAGACATCGCTTTTTTCGTTCGATCATAAGAAAAACCCACTTCACGAGTCGGAAGGGGTTTTGTCGTTTGCTTGTTTCTTTTTACGGTACCAGTACCAGTAAGCAAGTCCGAGTCCAATCGGGATTGCAGCCAGGTACGGGTTAGCTTCGATGAAGCTGATCATCTCAAAGAGCGCGAACCATCCACTAATCAAACCGAGGATGAGTAAAATCGTCCGTAGTGCTTCGGGAAGCTTGCGGATCCGATACGCAATGAGACAGACGAGGCAAAAGATAATGATAGCCACGAGCATTCCTCCCATTCCCGTAATTCAGTATAGCGTATTCGGAAAGCTTTTTCGATGCACAAATCTTCTGCTCTCCCGTATAGTGGAGACAGAGAAACTATCGAAGGACGTGATGAAATGCAACTGACAGTGATTGGAACAGGATATGTCGGTCTTGTGACCGCAATTGGACTGGCGGAAAACGGACACGACGTAACGTGCGTTGACTTGAATGCAGAACGAATGGCGCAACTGACACGAGGTATCCCGCCGATTAAAGAAGAGGGCATCGAAGAAGCGCTAGTCGCGAATCAACAACGAATGACGTTCACGACGGAGTACCCAGTCGCAAAGGCATATCTTGTCGCTGTCGGAACACCGGAAAAGGCGGACGGGAGCTGTGACTTATCGGCAGTAGAAGCCGTCGTAGCCCATATTGAACGAATCGCACCAACTGCAGCAGTCATTATTAAATCAACAGTTCCACCTGGTACGACGATGCAACTTGCTGAACAGTATCCGGGACTACGCTTTGCGATGGTTCCTGAGTTTTTACGGGAGGGTACGGCTCTCGCTGATATGCGGAATCCTCATCGGGTCGTCATTGGAACGAATGATGATGAGTTGTCAAAAGAACTTGCAACATTATTTGCGACGACAGCACCTCTTGTTGAAGTCGACCCGACGACGGCTGAGTTAACGAAATATGCAGCGAATAGTTTTCTGGCAGTGAAAATCAGTTTTATCAATGAGATTGCGCGATTAGCGGATGCTGTTGGGGCTGACGTATCGGACGTCGCAAAAGGAATCGGTCTTGATCCACGGATCGGTTCCTCGTTTTTACGAGCTGGAGCCGGGTACGGGGGGTCTTGTTTCCCGAAAGATATCGCAGCGCTTACGACGCTTGCCCGTGAGCATGAGCAACAACTTCATGTCATTGAAGCAGCAGATAAAACGAATGAAGCCCAGCTGGATTATGTCTTACAAAAAATCCAACCACGGATGGGAATGCGCGTGGCACTACTCGGTCTAGCCTTTAAGCCAGGAACGGATGATTTACGAGACGCGCCAGCACTACGCCTCGCAACACGTCTGGAGCAACTTGGTGTCAGCGTAACCGGATATGATCCAGTTGCCCGGACGTTACTCGATCAAAAACAAACGGTAGAAGAAGCATTGAAGGATGCAGATGTTGCAGTTATTATGACGGAATGGGAAGAGCTCCGTCATATTAAACCAGAGCAATTCGTTCGTCAGATGCGTCAACCACGTGTCGTTGATGGACGTAACTGTTGGTCATTCACGGAACAACCGGGAGATGTTCAATACGAAAGTATTGGAAGACCGGCTAAATCATTTTCGAACAATCGAACCGTTTGACCTGTCATGATAGGTGAGCCCCTCGCGGACTCACCTATTTTTGATAAAAAGGAGTAGACGCATGGTCATTGATTATTTCGCAGTCTTACCGAGTGGAAAAAAAGGCGCACTAGAGCCACACTGTCTGACTCAAGGAACATGGTATCAGCGTATCAATGAGGAACTGTTTCGGGCGATTCATTATGGAGCCGGGATCATCCGAATCCGTGATAAAGGAGCGGAATTGCGGATTCCGATCGAGTTCGGATTCGGTTATGTATTGCAGTACCTACGTCAGTTCACGGAGGCGGAGCGACAAGATGGACGAAAACGTCATGTCTTGCAACGACAGCTCGATTGGATTGGTCGCGGATTACCGATTGAATTAAAGCGACGCGGAACGAAGATCGAAATGTGGGCCGATGATGTCCATCGCTTGCATCGGGAATCGTTCCTCCGAGCAATCGAAAAAGCAGATCATTTCATCTCGTAAAATCAAAACTTTATTTTAGTAAAACGAAAATGAGACAAAAACTTAATAAAATGTAAGCGTTTTCTTTAAAGGGGTGAATCCGAAATTTAATTTCCATGCACAGCCTATATAAATATATTTCGAATTACTACTATTCACCTATTTTTTACAAAAAATCTATTGTGGCGTCTTTCCTAGTTTTGTATATTTGACCTGTAGCGTTCTTACCGATTCTCAAAAACGAAACGGTGGAGCGCACGAATCTACAATCAGAAATGGCTTCTTGGAGCGATTTCGGCAGTTTCTTTAGTTCATCCCAATCGGATACATAATGGCTCACGAATGAATCGTCTTGATGATAGACGAAAAGTCGCACGTGAAACAGAACGTACTCCTCCTAAGACGACTAAAGAATTTTTTAACTGCTTTGAAGTAAAATATTTCTATATTTTACTTATATTGTAGATTTAAAATTGGGATTTTCGCTTTTGATTTGTTAGAAAAGAGGAGGAATAGTAAACATGGGTTATTCGAAGAAAACGAACAAATTGTACGCTGCTGCAGCTGCGCTCGCAGTCACGGCGTCTGTCGTAGCACCGGTTGCTGCTGATGCAGCATCGAAGGTCTCGGTTAAATACATCTCGCCAATCTTGATGAAACATGCTGGTGGTTCGAAATATGCAGTCAAGAAATTGACGCTTCCGACGAAGGTCAAAGTCAAACTTTCAAACGGCAAGTACGAAATGCGCTCAGTCAAATGGAGCGGTTCTGTCAAATTCGAAAAGAAGTACATCAACAAATACCAAGTCCTTTACGGTAAGGTAGCAGGTACGACGAAGAAAGCGATCCTCAAGGTCGAACTTCAAAACTACCCAGTTGATGTCCTCGAACCAGTCCTCGAGCCAGTCGCTGTTGGCGAAAAAGTTCAATTGCCAAGCACGATCAGCATCCAGTACAAATCAGGTATCATCGTTAAGCGTCCAATCAGCAAGTTCAACCTCAAAACACCATCGACTTCAAAAGCAGGCAAATATAAATTGGCTTACTCGTACAAAGGTGCTAACTCTGTCGTGACAGGTTACATCAACTACGAAGTCAAGGCAGCGAGCATCTCGAACGTCATGGGAAGCGTCGATGATCAGATGCTTTCAGTCAAAGCAGACGTCATGTACCCAGCAGTGGGCGCAATGGCAGAACTCTTGATCTACCCAGGCAAAGACATGTCAGCAACTCCAATCGTTGCAAAAGGAACGCTCTCGAAAGGGAAGTTCATGGCATCACAAGGTGGCATTCCAGAAGGAACACACAGCTACGTCGTCAAAGTCGGCGATGTCAAATCAGCTCCGATGGACTTCACGATTGCAAACACGGTTCTCGCTTCAGCAAAAGCAATCGGCAAAGAGAAAGTCGAAGTCTCATTCTCGCGTGCAGTTGACTCTGTCTCAGCAGACAACTTCAAAATCGCAGGTGCGACAGTCAAGTCAGCGACACTCAGCGCAGACAAGAAGTCAGCAGTTCTTGAAGTCGAAGGACTTGAGTACGGCATGGACTACTCAGTTGACGCAAAAGGCATCTTGATCGGTGGCGTTGCGAAAGACCTCGGTTCACTCAGCTTCATGACGCAAAGCGTCGAAAACATCTGGATGCTTGAAGTGACACCAAAAGCGTCTTCGATCCTTGCAAACGGATCAGACAACACGGAAGTCACATTCCAGTTGAAAAACAAAGCAACAGGTGAAGTCGATACGAAAGCAGACGATATCGTCTTGAAATTATCGACATCATTCGGATCACTCGCGAAAGAACGCGTCACGATCCAAGATGGTAAAGCGACGGTTCTCTTGACGTCTGAGTTCAGCAACACAGACATCGAAGCAACAATCGACGCGCAAATCATCGAAACAGTCAACGGTGAGTACAAAGACTTGATCGGTAAAATCGATGGACAAGCGAAAGTCAAATTCAGCACGGTCATGGTTACGCCAGCACCAGTTGAATTGATCAACGTCCTTGCAGCGGAATCGAACCAAGCTGATCGTGTGACAATCTTCCTCGATAAAGCCGTCTCACGTGATCTTCTCTTGAAATCGTTCGGTCTCGATAAGAAATTACCGACGGTTGACGAGAGCGAATACCTCGCAAACGACAACATCCAAATCGAGCAATTCGATGGTTCGAAACGCGTCATCGGTATCAAATCGATTCCTTCGAATCCAAAGGCATTCGAATTGATCCTTGATAAAGAAACACCACTCCAAGACAACGCAACTGTTAAAGTGCTTGCGAAAATCACAAGCAGCACGGATACAGAAGTGAAGTCAAAAGCAAGCTTCAAGTTGACGGATGCACGTCAGCCGGAAGTCACTTCGGTCAAACCAGTCGGTCTGAACCAACTTGAAGTGAAATTCTCTGAAGCAATCGCGGATGCGAAGTTCAAAATCGATGGTCAATACGGCGAGAAGTACTTCAAAGTCGAATACCTCGGATTTGATAACAAAACAGGTGTCGATCGTCGTGATACAGTCATCATCACGTTGAACGATGAGCAGATGATGATGGGTGCAAAAGCAGAAGAAGCTTACCCAGGACCGAAGAAAGGCTACTTCACGCCTGGTAAACACTCACTCCAGATCTGGAACGCGATGGACTTCGCAGCCCTTTCGGATGAGTCGAACATCGGAACGACACAAAACCTCGACTTCACAGTTGCTGCTGATACAGTCAAGCCAACTGCAGGCGTCGTTGTTGAGTCGCCAGAACAATTCCGTATCATGTTCAGCAAACAGCTCAAAGGTCTCGACCTCGATGCAGTCAAAGCATTGCTTGCTTCGAAGAAATTGAAACTCGAGCGTTACAACTCGAATACGAAGGTGTACGAAGACTTCAGCCAGTATGCTGATGTGACGTACTACGACGAAGAGTCAGGCGAAGTTCTCCTCGAACTCAATAAGGACTGGACGGAAATCTACGATACAGTCAACACGAAAGAGAACTACTACAACGATAAGTTCAAACTTTCGCTCGCAAAAGATTCTGTCAAAGCAGAAGCAAACGGCGAGAAAAACGACTTGTTGTCGCTTGATCTCAACTATGCTGGTTCACCGCTCAACTCTCCAGATCTGAAGAGTGCGGAAATCACGACGATTGACCGTTATCTCTTGACGAATGACTTCACAGTCATGATGAGCGAGCCGGTTAAACTTCGTGGTCTTGATCAGTCGGATACACCACTCATCAACGCAGAAGGTACAGTACTTCCGCCAAAAACAACAGTTGAGTTCATCGGTAAAGATAAAAACGGTAAAACCGTTACAATCGATGGATCAGTCGTTGGTTACACGGATAGCTCAGATATGAACTTCCGCGTCGCTGCGAATGATAACCTTCAGTACCTCGTCGACAAAGAAGGATACGGCGAAGAGTGGAAAGTCGTCGTCAAGTCACTCTCTGACGATGTCGGTAACACGGTTGCTACAGCAACACACGACTTCAAAGTTTCGAAAACGCCAGTCGTTCCAGTGGCTTCGCCATTCGAAATCGTTAAGGTCACGGCAAACGCAAAAGATGAAAAAGATGTCATCCGTATCAAGTTCTCTGAAGGTGTTCAATACACTGGTATGTACGATGCAACGAACACTGCACAGTACACATTGAACGGAAAAAATCTTCCAGTCGGCACAAGCATCTCGCTTGCTGATTCGGATGGTGATATCACGAACGGTCTCGACATCGTTAAGATCAAAGTCCCAGAAGGCACACTCAAAACATTGTCGAACGTCATCACGGTCAACAAAGAGCTTCAGTCGTATGACAACTCTGTATTGACTGGTGGTTACGAGAAAGCAGTTCTTCTCGGACTATAAGAAACGCTAAACCCTCTTCCTACTTCGGTAGGGAGAGTTTTTTTGTGACAAAATAGCGCAATCGATTGCATTTTGGTAAATCTATTTACCTGTTTTTTAAATTTACATCTGTCTTTACTTTAAAAAGATGTTAAATTATGTGATGTTATTTGGAATTTTAGGTAGAAATAATCAAAAATATACATCTTTAAAAGGGAGATTAGACTCATGAACAAGACGAAAAAAGTCTCAACAGGTTTGCTTGCGGCATTGGTCGCGACAAGCGGACTGACGTATGCACCAGAAAGCGCAAAGGCTTTCACATCAAGTGAAAAGCTCGACAACCGCGTTATTTTCCAAAGCTTCAGCTTATATCAACCGTACGAAAGCAACATGTACCGGACGCTTGCTAAAAAAGGTGAGTTGCTCAACTCTTGGGGTGTGACAGATGTATGGTTGCCACCAGCATATCGTTCATTCGATATGGCACGTTACATGGAAGGCTATGCAATCGCTGACCGTTATGACCTCGGTGAATTCCCACAAGGACCAGGTGGATCGGTTGCGACGAAGTACGGAAAAGCCACACAACTCGAGATGATGGTCGACATGTTGCATGACGACAACATCAAAGTCCAGATGGACCTCGTTCCGAACCAAATGCTCGGTCTCAACAAACGGGAAGCTGTTTTCGTTCGTCGTGCGACAAGCTCAGGTGAGCCGTTCACGAACCCGTTCACAGGCGGAGAAAAAACGAAGACGCTCGCAACGCCTTACCTCGCTTATACAAAAGGTGGCGGTATGGGACAAGCAAAATACGGTTACCTCAAAGAGTGGAACAAATCGTTCATCAATGGGACATCGCTACAAGGACAGGGTATGGGTCGCGTCATGACGGACAAAGACGGTAAACCGTACCGTTACTTCGGTAAAGACGATGCGAACAACTACTTACCAGAATGGTTGCTTGATGCAGCGAAGACACAGAACTTGAATGTCGTCGATACATACCTCGCAGCAGATGGCTGGTATGAAGTCTCACCAGAGAACTGGAAGCCGATGCTTTCGCAATATGCGAAGGATGAAGGATACCTCGAGTACATGAAACAAAACGGCTTCCCATCAAAAGAAGCTTTGCTTACTTCAACGGAAAACAGCAAAATCGCTTCGTTGACGGAAGAATACATGAAAACACAAGCTGCGTACGGTTATGGATCAGAAGAACGTTCATACCAAAACGATAACTCAGGCATCGATATCGAAGATCAGTTCCTCTTCGTCGATGAGACTGGTTTCCCAACGCAGGCATACAACAAAACGATGGCAAACAACGATGAGTTCTTGATCGGTGTCGACCTTGCGAACTCGAACCCAGAAGTCATCAAGGAACAAAAGAACTGGATGAAGTGGATGCTTGAGACATACAAGTTTGACGGTTTCCGAATCGATGCAGCATCACACTATGATACAAAAATCTTGAATGCAGAAGCAGAAGTGTCAAAAGCGCACTTCGGTAAACAAGATTACCTCAGCTACATTGAGAGCTATAAAACAGAACAGAATGCTTACATGAAAGCAAACAATAACGAACAACTCGTCATGGACGGAGAGCTCTATTTCACGCTTCGCACAGCACTTACGTCTTCGAACAAACGTGCACTTAGTGACTTAGCGAAAGTTTCAGTCGTTAACCGTGAAGGTGACGGGGCAACAAATGTTCAAGCGAACTGGTCATTCGTCAATAACCATGACCAAGAGAAAAACCGTGTCAATCAAATCATGCTTGATGCGTACGGTATCAAAACGAATGCGCAGTACGGAAAAGACGGCGAGCCGAAATCGTTCGAGAAGCTCTACAATAAAGAAGATGAAGCGAAGGCACTTGCAATCTACAACAAAGAGCTCGCAAGTCCAACGAAGAAATACTCGACGGAAAACGTCGTCGCACAATACGCGTTCCTTCTTTCGAACAAAAACACGGTCCCAACGGTCTACTACGGTGATCTCTACCAGACGGATGCATCGTATATGTCGAAAACGACACCGTACTATGATGAAATCACGAATCTCCTAAAAGTCCGTAAGCAATATGTGTACGGTAAACAACACGTTGCGTATCACACATCGAACACGTCTAAAGAAGCGGGTAAAGACTTGATCTCAAGCGTCCGTTTCGGAAAAGACCGCAACACAGGTGTTGCGACAGTCATCGGGAAAAATGCAGCGCTTGATACGACAGTTCAAGTCAACATGGGTAAAACACACGCGAACCAAGTCTTCGTCGATGCTAGTGGCGTGACGAATACGAAACTCGTCACAGATAAGAACGGTATCTTGACAGTTCCAGTCAAAGGGATCAAAACAGCTGAAGTCAACGGTTACGTCGGCGTCTTCGTCCCACAAGCAACAAAAGCGCCAGTCGCATCGATCAAAGCTGGTGCAGTCTATCAAGGAAAAGCACTCGACTTGAAAACGACAGTTACGAACACGACAGCAGCAGTTGCGTCAACACGCTACCGTGTCCTCGATACGAAAAAAGCGACAGTTGATTCAAAAGGTCGCCTGACAGGTAAAGCAACAGGTAAGACGACGGTTGAAGCAACGGTTACGTTAAAAGATGGTTTTGTCTTAAAAACAGTCTTACCAATCGAAACAAAAGCAAACAGCGTCACGCTGAAAGCAACAAAAGCAACACTCAAGAAAAACCAGACGACGCGTATCGCGTATACGTCAGCAACGGATAAGATCAAATCTGTTCAGTATACGTCAGTGAACAAAAAAGTCGCGCAAGTCTCGTCACGCGGTAACGTAAAAGGGATTAAAGCAGGTAAAACGACGATCCGTGTCACATACACGACAGCAGGAAACTACAAAGTCGTCAAAACATTCACAGTCACAGTCAAGTAACATCGAACATCACTCTCGTTGCGAGAGTGATGTTTTTTTCGATTCACGTCAATGTTTTACTATATTCCACATAATCCCATCTAATCCGGGTATTAGTAAGAAAGACCTAGAGGGAGGAACAATGATGCGAACATGGATAGCAGGGAGCTTAGCACTTGGTTTGATCTGCAGTACGCTACCAGTCAAGGCGCTTGAAAAGCAGGAAACGATTCGTCCGGCGACATTAACGAAGGCGAAAGAAGTCCCGGCCTTCTCAAAACAAGCCGGCAGTGCCTTGACAGGTCGCTTCGACTCGGATGGACTTGCCGTATGGTATTTTGATGCGAAGAATTTTGTCGCAAAAGGAACGCACTTTGAGTTCGAGCTTGACTACGATACGTACGGAACGATGTTCGCCAGTAAAGCTGACGCGGAAGCAGGTCGTGTCTACAACCGCTACTATCAAGTTACGGACGATACACTCTACTTCCCACTCAGTTGGAGCGGACGGCAGTACTTAGTTCTCGAAGGCTATCCGGGCGATCGTTATTCTGTTCCCGCCTACATCTCACGTTACGAACCGATTGAGGAATCGATGACAGCTACCGTCAAAGCAGTCAAACCGGCGTTACTCGTTCAGACACGCCCTGGTGCAATGCGGGCGCAATCGTTCGGTGCCTCCAAAGTCGAACCACTAGCGTCTGAGCTCCGCATCGAACGACTCGTCTATGATTCCTATGCTGACGCTGAAGCAGCGAAGAAAAAGTTCGAGCGATCGAATAGTGTTGCGTTCGCGGAGTTTGACGCACCGATCCAAGCCTTCGGTGTCGACGCCTATCAAAAACATCAATGGTCGCTGCAGAACACGGGACAAAAGAAGGGACTGAAAGGAGCGGACATCGGCTTCGTCGCCATGCAAAAACGCATCAAAGGCAAGAAGCTGTCTGCAACGAAAGTCGCAGTCCTCGACTCCGGCATTAATCCGACGTATGCGGACTTCGCAGGTAAAGTCCGGATGGATCTCGGCTATGATTTCATCAATGGCGATAAGACAGCCTGGGATGACAACGGACACGGTTCACACGTCGCCGGGATCATTGCTGCAGGTGGAAATAACACGTACGGGATGACCGGTATCAATCCGATGACGACGTTGATTCCGATCAAGGTGCTCGATGAGTCAGGAGCTGGTTCGGTCTCGGGACTCGTCAAAGGTATCCAGCATGCGACAAAACAAGGTGCCCGAGTCATCAACATGAGTCTCGGCGGTAGTTCTTCTTCAAAATCGATCGATTCGGCATTAGCCGCAGCGGTCAAGAAGAACATCCTGATCGTCGCTGCTTCCGGGAACGAAGGACGCGGAACGGTCGCATATCCGGCCCGTTCGAAATATGTCTTGTCGGTCGGTGCAACCGGACGAAAAGATACGAAAGCGTCGTTCTCAAATTACGGAACGGGACTGGACCTCGTCGCTCCAGGCGTCTCGATCCCAAGCTACCTTGCAGATGGGGAGCTGTTATATGGAAGTGGGACTTCGATGGCGACGCCACACGTCGCGGGTGTCGCGAGTCTTATGATCAGTCTGAAGCCGTCCTTGAAGGCAAGTAGTGTGGAAAGTATCCTCAAG
This sequence comes from Exiguobacterium acetylicum, assembly GCF_019890935.1. Classification (NCBI taxonomy): domain Bacteria; kingdom Bacillati; phylum Bacillota; class Bacilli; order Caryophanales; genus Exiguobacterium; species Exiguobacterium acetylicum. The sequence goes on along the minus strand of NZ_CP082333.1, from coordinate 2,794,249 downwards.
AAATCAGCGAAGGATCTCGGTAAAAAAGGCTATGATACGAGTTATGGTGCCGGTCGTTTGAATGCCGATAACGCCGTCAAACTAATCCCTTAATGCAGTCAAGAAGTCCTGTGCGAACAGGGCTTCTTTTTTCAGTCAATTCATTGATTGATAGAGGTAAAAAGAACTAGGAAAATCAATTTTTTCCATTATAATGAAAAAGGATACAACGATAAGGAGTGAAATCAAATGAAAAAGGTCATCGTCAGTGCGCTCCTCGTGAGTGCATTTGGTACATATACATTTAGTGCGACAGAAGCTGCGACAACGGCGAAAAAAGTCCCGGCCATCGAAGCGAAAACGAAAAAAGGCTACATCAAAGGAACGTTCGATGCGAACGGGAAAGCTTTGTTCTATTTTGATACGAAGACGTATCTGTCAGGTGGAACACACTTGAAGTTCGCCTTTGACGCTTCCAAAAAAGCGACCGTTTATACGTCGCAGACGGAATACAATCAAAAAGATCCATATGCGCGGTATGCGAATAGTAAAAAGACACTCTTTTTCCCACTGACATGGAGTGGGCGACAATACATCGAAGTGACGGGAACGAAGAATAAAGCGTTTACGATTCCCTATAAACTCGAACGCCTTGAGCCCATTCGCGAATACGCGACAAAATCAACGACAACCGGACAAGCGACGAGTCTCGTTGTTCGTCTGAACGGGGCGACGAAAGCGAGTACGTTGTCACAGACGTCACGGGCTACTGATCACGAAACGATTGACAGTACGCTACGTCTTGAAAAGTTCTCCTACAACAGTTTTATCCAAGCTTTAGCAGCCAAACGGCAACTTGAAAAAACGAAGGGCGTCCGGTACGTCGAACTCGATCAACCGATGAAGTTACTCAGCGCCGATCCGTTTCAATCGGTCCAGTGGGCATTAAAAAACACCGGACAACGCGGAGGCGTTAAAGGAGCGGACATCGGTTATCACGCGATGGTCAAACGGATTGCCAACAAGTCACGTTCGACCGTTCGTGTGGCGGTCGTCGATACAGGGATCAATCCGACCTATGCGGATTTCGCTGGACGCGTCCGGATGGATCTCGGCTACGATTTTGTTCATAAACGTCAACTTGCTTACGACGATCACGGACACGGGACACATGTCGCCGGTGTCATCGCCGCAACATCAAACAACGGCTATGGGATGACGGGGATTAACGATCGAGCAAGCATCATTCCGATCAAGGTCATCTCGCGCAATAACTATGCATCGAACTCGAATATCGCTAAAGGCATTCTGTTCGCTGTGAAACAAAAGGCAAAAGTCATCAACTTGAGCCTTGGTGGTGGAGGTGTCTCACTGGCGATTGAAGATGCCTTAGCGGAAGCACGCAAGAAAGGGATCTTCGTCGCAGCAGCAACCGGTAACGAAGGCGTATCGAAACTGTCCTATCCGGCACGTTCGAAATATGCGTTCTCGGTCGGGGCGACGAACCGATTCGATAAACGAGCGTCGTTCTCGAACTATGGCGAAGGACTCGATCTCGTCGCACCGGGGCAGGATATCGCCAGTTATTTACAGGACGGCGAATCGATCTTCTGGAGTGGCACATCGATGGCAACACCGCATGTCGCAGGGGTCGCGAGTGTCCTCTATAGCTTAAAGCCAAGTATCAAAGTGACGGACGTCGAATCGATTCTTCGGAAGTCAGCAAAGGACCTCGGGAAAAAAGGTCGTGATACGACATACGGATACGGTCGCTTGAATGCCGATCGTGCCGTTCAGCTCGTGAAATAAGGAAAGTAGGTTAAACGATGAAACGTATTCTATGTGTCTTCCTCATTGGTGTCCTTTGTTTCAGTGGGACACTCGAAGGACAAGCAGCGTCAAAAGAAGAACAGCAAACATTAAACGATTATCGGAAGTTGAAGTTTGGACTGACACTGAAGCAAATCGCAAAAGTCGTCTACGGTTCATCATACAAGGAGCATCTAACGAAAAAGAATGGTGCAACGGTCTTGAAGCAAAAAGCGAATTGGGCAAAGCAGGATAAAGGATACCGGTCCCGGTCGTATTCATTTGTGGATCAGTCGAAGACTCTTCCGAGTCGGACGACACTTGAGTTCTATACGAAGAAAAATGGAAAAACGTATTATCTTGCGCAAAAAGCGATTCAGTTTTTAGCGAATACGAATACGGGACTTCGGGAGAGCACGCGGACACTGAAGCATGTGACACATATTGAAGGAAATGAGACGGAAGCTGAGCTCGACGCACTGTTGTCAGGAAAAGGATTAGGTCAGGTTGGAATGCGCTGGTCATGGGACTTTACATCCGTCCAGACGAAACAGGAACGGAAAGAGTATAAGTATAAGGGACGGATCAAGATTTATATCTTCCAAAGCTCTAATCCAAAGAAGCAAATCGATATGACGCTGAAGTTTGATGATCAGCAGAAGCAATATAAGCTCAATAACTATAGACTCATTCCGATTGAAGCTCCTAAAACAAAATAAGTAGAGAATCACATCGAACAGTCATCACGAAGGAACAATTAGAAGGGGAAAATAGAAATGAAAGTACTGGCAAAACTGATAGTTTTCGTAATTATAGTGATGTCGATTTTTGCTCCAACTACAGCATCGGCAGCATCAAAGGAAGCACTGCAGATCAAACGAGAGTACAAAGCACTCAAGTTCGGTATGACGCTAACGGAAGTCGCGAAGACAATATACGGAAAAGACTATCGGAAATACATCAAGAAACAAAATGGTAGCGTCGTCTTTACGAAAAAACCGGGAACGACCGATAACGAACAAGGGTATCGGTCCCTCGGATACGTACTGGATCGCCCCTCAAAAAACCTTCCAACGACAACACTTCTTGAATTTAGTACGAAACAGCACCAGAAGACATATTATCTGACACAAAAAGCGCTGTACTACCAAGCCGATACGGAAAATGGGTTGTATGAAAATAGCCGGACACTCATGAAGCCGGCGTCATTACGCCACGGGATGACGGAGAAACAACTCGACCAACTGGTGTCCGGCAAAAAACTCGGACAGGTGTCAATGTATTTTAGTTGGAACGTTTCGTCCATTATCAAAGAAAGTCCGATGAAAACGGTGCGCTACAAAATCTATCAATTCCATCGACCACATTCGAAAAAGATGCAGGTTGTCACCTTGTCCTATAACACGCAGAAAAAGCGATATGAGGTGGATACAGAAATCGGGATTTCATTGAAATACGAAAAATGAATAAGGATGATTCATGGAGTCATCGAGGAGAGTAGGAAACAGGTATGAAACGCATCATGATAGGGTCACTCTGTTTAGTACTGTTGCTTGGTCTGTTTGTTCCAGGAACGATATCCGCAGCAACGAAGGCTGAGACGATCGCCACGAAACAATATCGTGCTTTAAAACCGGGGATGACGGTGGAACAAGTCGCCAAAGTCCTCTACGGCAAGGCGTATAAAAAACAACTGAAGATGAAAAATGGTTCACAAGTCTTACGATTGAACACAGAGATTGAGATGGAAGAATGGGATCGGAACGTCCTTCTCTATGATCTCGTGAATCGAAAAGTAGAATTCCCGTCAGCAATCGGGGTCCTGATGTTCATGACAGAGACGGGCGGAACGAAGTACCGGCTGACGATGAAACAAATGGAGTTCAAGCGTGACACGGCAGCCGGATTTCGGACGAGCGATCGCAAACTGGTCAAAGGTGCGAAAATCAAGAACGGGATGACGGAGCAACAAGTCGATCGATTACTGACGGGGAAAGGGCTCGGGGCATTCGGAACACTCGGTCACGTCGATACAACATCCGTCCTTCGAAAAAAAGAAGTCAAAGCAGGGAAAGCGACGATCATTCATACGAAATCATACGTTTTTCCGACTGCAACAAACAAATGGCAATACATCTTTTTCATCTATGACACGAAAAAGAAAGCGTATCGTGTTGAAGATCATAGTCAGTATTAAAAAGGAGAGTAAAGTATGAACACGACCTTCATGAAAATCACAGTGGCGACAATCATCGCGGGATCAACACTCTTTAGTGGAAAGGCATCGGCGGCGACGAAAGTCGAGACAACAGCGACAAATCAATACACAGCACTTAAAGCGGGTATGACGATGGAGCAAGTCGCCAAAGTCTTATACGGCAAAGACTACAAAAAACAATTGACGACGAAAAAAGGTTCACAAGTATTGAAAATGAAGGAAGTGCTTCAAAATACGTCAGGGAAAAGTAAGGAAATCTACTATGAGCTTTACGATCGAAAAGTCAAGACGCCTCCGACGTTCACTGGACTTGCTTTCATGACAAAAAAGAATGACTCTGTGTATCGTCTTGTCTTTAAAGAACTAGAAATCGGTCGGGATAGTTATTCAAAATATCGCGAGAGCACACGTAAGGTGAATTCAGGAGCTAAAATTAAATTCGGTATGACGGAAAAACAACTCGACGGCATATTATCAGGGACGGGTCTTGGTGAATGGGGTGGAGTGATGGAAGCTGATACACGTAGTGTTTACAGCCAAGCTGAAATCAAAGCTGGAGAAGCAAGCGAATATAAAGGGAAAACGTATATCTTTCAAAAATCTACAAAATCACGTGTTTACGTCGATATGACATACGATGCTAAAAAGAAAACCTACATTGTTGAAGACTATCAAACATTCTAATAAAGGGGATAGGAACATGAAAACGACATTTACGAAAGTTGCAGTAGCAACAGTAATCGCAGGAACGACTTTATTCGGAGGCGCAGCATCTGCGGCGACGAAAGACGAAACGAAAGTAACCGACCGTTACACAGCATTAAAAGCGGGGATGACAATTGAGCAAGCGGCAAAAGTCATCTATGGGAAAGAATATAAGAAGCAGCTGACGAAAAAGAGCGGTTCGACGGTACTGAAGAAAAAAGCGGAATTTACGACCGTATCTCAAGGTCAAAAAACGACGACATATGCGTTCTCTGATGAAAAGAACTTTACGAATATATCTGTTTTTCAGTTCATGACGAAAAAGAACAGTTCGATTTATCGTTTGACAGGGAAATCGCTAGATCTTTATCGTGCAGATAGTTACTCAGGTGCGCGTGAAAGTAAGATGAAACTGCTCAAAGGAAAGAAAATAAAGACGGGCATGACCGAAAAGCAATTGGATGCAGTATTATCTGGAACTGGTTTGGGTGAGTGGACAGGAGTGGATTCAATCGACTGGACATCGATTCAAACGAAACAAGAACTAGACTATGGACTCGGAATCAAAGCACTCTCGAAAACATACGTGTTCCCGACTTCGACAACACAGCGTAAACTTGTCATCATGAACTATGATTATGAGAAGAAAACCTATACAGTAGGTAGTCAAACGTCACTCTAATGAACGAAGGAGCTTATCTGAACGATAGGCTCTTTTTTTCATCTTTTCCCGTTATTGACAAATCACGCTCAAATTTCGTTATACTCGGACTGTAAGTTTTTTCATGCATAACCGATATTAATGAGAGCCAAAACACAGAAGGGAATGGACGCAGTTGGAACGAATCAAAAAAAGACGTAAGGTGAAGAAACGATGGACGCCACTGAAAATTATGCTATTGATTGCACTTGTCCTCGTCGTCGGTGTCGGCGGATTCATCGGCTATACATACTATCAAGTCGACCAGACGGTCAAAAAAATTCAGTCGCCAGTCAAGAATACGGGAGATAAAGTCGTCGAAGAACAAAAGCCGGTTTCCGTACTATTACTTGGTGTCGACCAACGACCAGGAGAGCGGGGGCGTAGTGACTCGATCATGGTCATGACACTGAACCCGACACGAAACGAAAGTCGGTTGATCAGTATTCCTCGGGACACGAAGGTTGATATCGTCGGTAAGGGAACAAATGATAAAATCAACCATGCCTATTCATTCGGTGGACCAGAGATGGCAATCAAGACGGTCGAGAAATTCCTCGATATCCCAATCAACTACTATGCAGAAATTAACATGGAAGGATTCACGTCTCTCGTTGATGCAGTCGGTGGTGTAACGGTCAATAACGATATCGACTTTACGGTCAGTGGAACACATTTCCCAGTTGGTAAAGTCAACTTAGATGGGGAATCAGCGTTAAAGTTCACACGGATGCGTTATGAAGATCCACGTGGTGACTTTGGTCGTCAGATGCGTCAGCGAGAAGTCATCGCTCAAGTCGCGAATAAATTGTCGTCCAACGTTTCAGTCAGTAACTTCAATGCCATCATGGATGTAGTTGGCAAAAATGCACAAACAAATGTCTCGTTCAAACCGATGCGTACTTTAGCATTTGATTACATGGATGCCTTCCGTAACCAGAAGAACTTGAAACTCGAAGGAACGGGTGGAAAAGAAGGCGACGGAATCTATTACTGGCACCCGACAGAAGATTCACTGAAAGAAACACAAACGGCATTACGCTATTCACTCGATATGGAATGAATAAAAGCACCGAATCCGTTAGGATTCGGTGCTTTTTTTAGAACGATTGTTCAGCTAGACGAATCCGGCTGATCGTCCCCTCTTTGGCAAAACGTTGAAGACGATAGGAGTTACTCGTGACGAGCCCTGTCGATTCTGTTTCGAGTTGAAGTGGAGCGAGTGAGGCTAATTGCTCATTGGTAATAGTCGTCTCCGTCCAGTCAATAGCGATGACTTTGTTGTCCTTCAAGACAAAGAAGTGCTTTCCGTAAAATAGGTAGTCATGCAATTCATCATTGAAAGTCCGATCGGCTGGTCCATAAAGACTATTCAGTTCTTCACTACTTTTGCCGATAAGGTCAATGAGGGTGCCGGTCACAAAACTCGTATCGAGGTTATCATTCGCCCACGTTAAGAGTGTCTCGTCAGCAAGCGGTTCACCTTCAAGTCGTTTTGTCGTATCGGACGTTTTGATAAATCCTGTTAAATCATCGGATAATTCAATTTCGGTTACACCGTCTGTTTTCTTGACGATACGATACCCGTCACCGAAGTCTGCTTCATAAAGTAATGTCGTCATCGCTTCTTCTCGATAGATATTGCTTGAGCGTGTTTTAACATACAATACATCATCAACAGCGGCAGTCTCTTCTGCTGCTTTTGGTTTCTTTTCCTTTGTTTTCTCAACTGTGATCGGCTTTTCGACAGTGGCTTTTGGTGTCGTATCTGCAGAACCTGCGAAGTACGTCGAGTAAACATAGGTTCCACTGGCTCCAAGTAAGAAACAAAGGATCAACAGCGCGATCCAACCCCAAGGTAATGGTCGTTTTACTCCAGCATGCTTAATTTCTTTCACTTTTTTTCGCCGTTTTGGTTCCGGTTCGCGATGACTGCGTGAAAGTGTCGGTAATGGTTCTTCTTCCTTATCCGGAAGCGGTCCATCTTCATCGAGAATCGGGCGTGCGACCAATGTACCGTAAAAATCAGCTAACGCTTCATGATGTTTTCCGGCGAGGAATGCATTCCATTCGTCGACTGTTACGGTGTCTTCATCATATGGAATTAGTGGGGGGTGCCCGGTGATTCGGATCATCGTATCCGTCAAGGATTCCGTCGAAGCAAGATTCGAACGAATCCGTTCATGAAGTCGTGCGATGTCCTCTTTCGAGTGGGATGTATAGAATTGAAGCGCTTGTAACGAGCGATGCATAAAGAAATTCCTCCTATGTCGAGATACGGAAATGAATGTAAAAAGTAACAATTCATCTTTTATTATACGCAATGTTTTTCAATAAACGTATGACATTTCCTAAAAAAACATCAACCATTTCCCAAATATTTGTTATACTGAGTCCTAGTTGATGTAGGAAGTCACTGAATTAGACAAATAAAGGAGAATAATTAGACCATGAATGAAACGATTAGCTTACAGGAATTATTTTCGATTTTACGTAAATCGTTCTGGCGCATCTTGGCGTTGACGATTGTCGCCGCTCTCATCTCATTTGCCGTCAGTAGCTTTTTAATTAAACCAACGTATCAAGCAGGAACTCAAATTCTCGTCACACCAAACAAGCAAGAAAATCAAGTCATCGATGCATCACAAGTTCAGTCATCTGTCACATTGGTTAATACATACCGAGTCATCATCAAGAGCCCAGCGATTTTAGAACAGGTTCAAAAAGAAGTAGCGAATGCACCAACAAGTATTAAATCACTAAACGATATGGTCACTGTTGAAAGTGAACAAAATTCACAGGTCATTAATGTTTCTGTTCAAAATACGGACGCAGCACTCGCATCGAACTTAGCAAATTCGATTGCAGAAATCTTTAGTGCGGATGTCCAAGAATTAATGAGCGTAGATAACGTTAAAGTCTTATCAACGTCCAGTATCCCGACGTCACCCATCAGTCCAAACATCTTATTAAACACAGCAATCGCAGCAGTCGTCGGATTCTTACTTGGTGTCGGTCTTGCGTTCTTACGTGAAGTACTCGACCGTCGCATCCGGACAGAAGATCAAGTCCAACAGATTCTTGATCTTCCGGTTCTTGGTAGTATCCCGGACATTGATAGCAAAGTATTCAAGTCATCGTCAAAAGCAGCAAAACGAGAGGCGGTCCAACAACATGGCTAAGAAGAGTAAGATGAATAAAGATGCAAGAAAGCTGATTACAGTCACGCAACCTAAGTCACCTGTCGCTGAGCAGTACCGCACAATCCGGACGAATATTGAATTTATGGCCGTCGATCGTGAGATTCAAGCGATTCTCGTTACTTCAGCAACACAAGGTGAAGGGAAATCGACGACATCTTCGAACTTAGCAGTTGCTTATGCTCAACAAGGTAAGAAAGTTTTGATTATTGACACGGACATGCGTCGTCCGACGGTCCACTATACTTTCCGTGTAGCGAATGGGCTTGGACTTTCAAGTTTGTTGACACGCCAAGCGGAAAAAGAAAAAGCCATCTTACCAACTAAAGTTGATAACTTATCAATTTTGACGGCGGGTCCGATTCCACCGAACCCAGCGGAACTCTTATCGTCGCGTGCGATGGAGCATCTTGTGGCACAACTCCGTGAAGAATTCGACGTCATCATCTTTGACGCACCACCATTATTACAAGTAGCCGATAGTCGGATTACTTCGAAATTAACTGATGGCGTCGTCTTAGTCGTTGGTTGTACGACATCCGATCGTCAACGGGTCTTGAAAGCAAAAGAACAACTTGAACTGGCGGAGGCAAAAATCCTCGGTGTCGTCTTGAACCGTCGTGAACTAACGGATGATTCAGCATATCAATACTACTATTCCTATGAGTGAAGGAGATCTACATGGTTGATATCCATTGTCATATCTTGCCGCTCGTCGATGACGGTCCGGCTAGTGTCGAACATGCCTTACAGTTAGCTGAACAAGCCGCTGAAGAGGGAGTGTCGCGGATTATCGCGACACCCCATCTTTATCATCCACAATTCGAAACGGAAGATGTCGATGTGAAACTGACGGTCAACGAGTTCAATGTTTTGTTGAAGCAACGTGATATTCCACTAATCGTTTATCCAGGTCATGAGATTCGTTTGATTGGTGAGTTGATGCAAGCGTTAGAAGCAGGACAAGCACTGACACTCAACGAGTCACGTTATATTTTAATCGAGTTTCCGTCAAGTGGGATTCCGTCTTACGCACGTCAAGTCTTCGCTGAATTGATTTCCGATGGCTATATTCCAATCGTCGCCCATCCGGAAAAAAATAAGGCAATCATTCAAAATCCGTCATTGCTGTTTGAATTGATTTCAAACGGTGCGATTAGTCAGGTGACATGTGCCAGTTTAATCGGGAAATACGGAAAGGATGTCCAGCGGTTCGCAATCGCTTTGCTTGAAAACGGTTTAGCCCATCTCATTGCAAGTGATGCACATCATCTCGAGAAACGCCCATTCTACTGGAAGCAATGCGAACGAGTGCTTGAGAAAACGTTCGAAGATTGGTTGATCGATGAAATTTATGAAAATAATGAAGCCGTTCTCTTGAACCAACTCGTGACAATCAATCCACCGAGTCCTGTCGAGAAGAATTGGAAGGGGCAATGGGTGTAACATTTTTTGTCAAGGTAAGGGAAAGAGAGTGAATTCGCACTCTCTTTTTTCTATGTTAACGCTTACATTATTAAATTATGGAAAACTTTATGGAAAATGATGCTTGTCATATGGTATTGTATTTTACATAAAGAATGGAATGAAAAATATAATTTGCCATCTTGAAACTTGATAGAGGAGTGTATTTCGTAATGAGAGTAAAAAAAGCAGTCATTCCAGCAGCAGGTCTTGGTACACGTTTTTTACCGGCGACAAAAGCGATGCCAAAGGAAATGTTACCAATCGTCGATAAACCGACGATTCAATACATCATTGAAGAAGCAATTGAATCAGGAATTGAAGATATCTTAATCATCACCGGTAAAGGGAAACGTGCGATCGAAGATCATTTTGATTCTGTACCAGAGCTCGAGGCAAACCTGATTTCAAAAAATAAATCGGAATTGTTATATCTTGTTGAAGCAACGACGAATATCAATATCCACTTCATTCGTCAATCGAAACCCAAAGGTTTAGGGGATGCGATTCTTCAAGCAAAAGCATTTATCGGGAACGAACCATTCGTCGTCATGCTGGGTGATGATATCGTTCAAGCAGACATACCGTGTACACGACAATTAATCGAGCAATATGAAATCACGAATAGTTCAATCATCGGTGTACAGCCAGTTCCGGAAAAAGATACGAATCGTTACGGCATCGTTGATCCAAGTACGAGCATCTCAGAACAATTACATAAGGTAAAATCATTCGTTGAGAAGCCAGCACCGGGAACTGCACCATCGAACTTAGCGATCTTAGGACGTTATCTACTCACACCAGAAATCTTTAAGTATCTCGAAACACAACAGGTCGGCTCAGGTGGCGAAATTCAATTGACGGATGCGATTACACGACTCAACGAGATGCAACGTGTCTTTGCCTACGAGTTTGATGGTAAACGGTATGATGTCGGTGAAAAACTAGGATTCATTCGGACAACACTTGAGTTTGCATTGAATCGTAAAGATTTAGGTCAAGACGTCGCAGAAATCATGCAAGAGCTACTTGAAGCTCATAAAGAACAATCGCTTGTTTAAAAAATAGCATTTTAAATATTAGTTGAAAGGAGTTGTCCTCTTGAAGAAGTACTATTACTATCGGACCTTTTTATTAGCATGTATGGATGCGTTCGCATTGATTGTAGCAATGAGCTTTACATATTTTTTCTTGTATCCGAAGGAATTATTTTCATTGATTGACAGTCGTGCACTAGTTCAGTCCGCTGCAGTATTTGCTTTACTCTTCATCACGCTGGCTTTCTTAATGAAGTTATATCGTGTCAATTGGAAATATGCGAGTGTGCAAGAGGCCATGACGTTGTCATTGTCCCTTGCGTTGAGCTCAATCGGCTTAATAGTGTATCAAGTTCTATTCTTCGGACAAGTTTTAGAACGTATCACGCTATTAAGTTTTTGTATTTCATTATTGTTACTCGGAGCGATTCGAGTCGGATTACGTCTACTTGGGATTGGTCAGCACTGGCGGAAGTATGCTCTACCAAGGCGCATGATCAAATCGCGTAAGCGAACGTTGGTCATCGGAGCAGGGCGTGCTGGGCGAGCATTGGTTCGTCAACTCTATGCATCACCATTTCACGAATTGAAGCCAGTAGCATTCATTGATGACGATCCGAAGCATATGCACTTTGTGATTCAAGGACTTGAAGTCGCAGGTACGACGGAAGATCTAAAAGCCGTCATCGAACGATATAAAATCGAAGCAATCGTTTTAGCGATTCCATCGTTGTCGCAACAACGACGAATTGAATTAATAACAGAAGCGAAGACACTTTGTAAAAACGTCCAGACGTTACCAATGATTGAAGAACTCGTGACTGGAAAAATCTCGGTTAATGCGATTCGAGATGTCTCAATTGAAGACTTGCTCGGGCGAGAAGCAGTCGAACTGAATATCTCAGGAATTCGTAGTGAGATTGAGAGACGGACGGTTCTCGTCACAGGAGCTGGCGGGTCGATTGGATCAGAAATCTGTCGCCAAATCATTCAGTTCAATCCTACGACATTGTTACTACTCGGTCATGGTGAGAATAGTATCTATTTAATTGAACGAGAACTACGTGGTTTACAGACAGCAATCAATTTGATTCCTGTTATCGCGGATGTACAAGATCGGATGCGACTTGAAGAAGTGTTTGCACAATATCGTCCGGATGTCGTCTTCCACGCAGCAGCTCATAAACACGTTCCTTTAATGGAAGCAAATCCATACGAGTCTGTGAAAAATAATGTTTATGGTACAAAAAATGTAGCGGAGGTAGCTGATCGTCATGAGGTTGAGCGGTTCGTAATGATCTCGACGGATAAAGCAGTCAACCCGACGAACGTCATGGGTTCAACGAAACGTATTGCCGAGATGATTATCCAGGATCTAGGGAAACGGAGTCGGACGAAGTTCGCAGTAGTTCGTTTTGGTAACGTTCTTGGTAGTCGGGGATCGGTCATCCCACTCTTTAAATCACAAATCGAAGCGGGTGGACCTGTAACAGTCACTCATCCAGAGATGACTCGATTCTTCATGACGATTCCAGAAGCAAGTCGTTTGGTCATCCAAGCGGGTATTTTAGCTGACGGTGGCGAAGTCTTTGTTCTCGATATGGGGGAACCTGTTAAAATCGTTGATCTTGCGAAAAATATGATTGAGTTGAGTGGCTTCACAGAAGATGAGATGCCAATTGTATTTTCGGGCATTCGACCAGGAGAAAAGATGTACGAAGAGTTACTAAAAGACGGAGAAGTCGATCCAGAAGCGATTTATCCGAAGATTTTCGTAGGTCGAACGAAACAAGCAGAACCGATTGAAGAAATTTTGCGAATGGTTGAAAATAATCAGCTCAATCCGGTGCAGTTACGAAATATCTTACTCGACATTGCAAACGATGTAGCCATTGTAAAACAAAAATTGGTATAGACATAAGGAGCTAAAGTGGATGAGTTATATGATGTTTAAGCGGTTGTTAGGATTTATGTTGGCATTAATAACGTGTATCATATTAATTCCAGTATTTTTTTTAATTATGGTAGCGATCAAACTTGAATCAAAGGGACCTATTTTTTTCAAGCAAAAGCGGGTGGGCTTAAATAAAAGTCACTTTAATATTTTAAAGTTCCGGACAATGTATATTGAAACACCAAAAGATATGCCTACCCATTTGCTGGCTGATCCAGATGTCTACATCACACGCGTTGGTAAAGTACTACGTAAAACAAGTTTAGATGAGTTACCTCAACTATTTAATATTATTAAAGGTGAGATGAGTTTTGTTGGACCAAGACCGGCATTGTGGAATCAATTTGATTTGATTGATGAACGAGATAAGTACGGTGCAAACAATACACTACCAGGTCTAACTGGCTGGGCACAAATAAGTGGACGAGATGAATTAGATATTTACTCAAAAGCAAAATTAGATGGTGAGTACATGAAAAATATAAATTTTTGGGTAGACTGTAAGTGTATTTTTTCAACGGCAATAAGTGTAATAAAAAGTGAAGGAGTATCTGAAGGGGGTCCTTCTCTTAAACAAAATATCAATACTAAGAGGTGAAATTTTTGAAAAAAGTATTGGTAATTGGAGAAAATTCATATGTCGGGAAAAATTTCAGATCATTAGTTGATACAAGATACAACCAAAGTATTGATTTAAAAATGATTAGTGTAAGAGATGAAACATGGAGAAACATTGACTTTTCTGTGTTCCATTCAATTATCTATTTAGCATCAATCGTTCATTTAAACGAAAGAAAACAGAATACACAATTATATTATCGTATTAATAGTGAACTTCCATACGAAATTGCTAAAAAAGCTAAGAAAGAAAAAGTTGGTCAGTTTATTTATATTAGTAGCATTGCAGTTTATGGTTTAGATACTGGTGTAATAAAAGAAAATACACCATTACTTCCTAAAAGTTTATATGGTAAATCTAAGCTACTCGGTGAAAAAAATATTAAACAATTGGTAAATGAAGATTTTAAAGTTCTAATAGTAAGACCACCTATGATATTTGGAAAAGATGCTCCAGGAAATCTAATTAAACTACTAAACATGGTTTATAAAACAAGATTTTTTCTTAATATTGATAATCAAAGAAGTATGATATACATTGAAGAATTTTGTGAGTATCTTGTTCAGTATGTGTTGTTTGATGTTAAAGGATTGAGCTTTCCTCAAAGTTTACACTACTATAGTACCAAAGAAATTATCCTGATTTTTAGTAAAATTAAAAGAACAAAAATAAATTTTATTTATATACCGATTTTTTTAAAAAATAAACTTGTCAAGCTGCCTATTTTAAGTAAAATTTTTGGAAACTTGATAATAGAAATTGATGAAAATTTTGAATCTAACAATAAAGAATTCCTAAATTTGTCATTAAACAAAAAAATAAAAAGAACATTAGAATAGGTGAGATTAATGAAATTTTCAGTAATAATTCCTTTGTACAATAAAAGGAATCATATTAAAGAGACTATTTCGAGTGTTATACAGCAATCATTTGAGGATTTTGAATTAATAATTGTTGATGATGGATCGACTGATGACGGATTAGAGTTAGTCAATACTTTTAGTGATAACAGAATAAAAATATTTGAGCAAAAGAATTCTGGAGTGTCTGTTGCTAGAAATTTAGGTATAAATAAATCGAGCGGTGAATTTATTTGTTTTTTAGATGCGGATGATTTATGGAACCATGATTATTTGCATGAAATAAATAAATTAACAATGATGTTTAATGAATCTGATATTTTCGTTACTGCATATAAAGTAGATCTACCAAATAATAAAGTTAATTATTCCAAAGGAAATTTAGAATCCAATAAATATGGCATTTCTAATTATTGGTCAGAAATTAATAATAAATACGAGTTTGTTTGGACATCTGCAACCACTGTAAGAAAAAGAGCACTCAAAGAATCTGGTCTATTTAAGCCTGGTGAAAATATAGGGCAAGATTTGCATTTCTTTTCGAAATTGGCGAGAATCAATAGTCGTGTTGCTTTTACTGAAAAAGTTTGTGTTACTTATAATAGAATGGCCGAAAATAATGCTCGTACTCGAATAAAATTAGCCTACGCTCCTGCTTATATGGAAGTTTTAAAAGAAGAAATTAATAATTCTTCCAGAAGCAAAAAAGAATTATCAAATATAAAAAGTAAATTCGATTTTAAAATGATTGCATACATATATACTATGTGTTTATCTGGCGATAGATTGAAAGCTCGGGAAATAATAAAAGAATGGGATTGTCGTAAAAAAAATGTACCTTACAAATTTGGTCTATATGTTGCATCTTTAATGCCTCACAGTATTCTTAAAATTGTTTATGGAATTAGACTGAAAATATTTTAATAAAAAATAAGGGTGAACTTATATGTTAAAAATCAATTTAGAAATTTGTATTTGTACTTACAAAAGGAAAAACTATCTTACAGATCTTTTGGATTCAATATATAATGCTACAATTCCAGTAAATACAAATTTAGGTATTATTGTAGTAGATAATGATCCAGACAAAAGTGCTTTGAACATAATTGAAAATTTTAAAAAGCGTAATAATCAAATCAAAATTAAATATTTTCATGAAAAAAATAGAGGTATTTCTTTTGCACGGAATCGATCAATTAAAGAAGCAATAAATGAGAAATGTGAAGTCATTGCTTTTTTAGATGATGATGAAACAATAAAAGATAATTGGATTGAAATAATGATAAGAAATTATATGACTAATCCAGAAAAAATAATTTTAGGAAGTGTTACTCCTGTTTTTGAAGAGACTCCACCATTATGGATAAAAAATAGTACTTACTATCACAAACCTAAAGCTCCCTTAACTGCAAACGCTCTATTTAGTATTAATAAGATTAAGCATATGGATTATCCTCTAGATAAAAAATATGCTTTGACTGGTGGAAGCGATACTCATTTAAAAATAAGATTATTAAGAGAAGGAAGCGAACTTTTATATGTAAAAGATGCTGAAGTGTTTGAGAAAATCCCTTTATCTAGGGCGAACGGTCAATGGATTTTAAATCGAGCATTTAGAACTGGTTATACAGCTGCCTTAATAGAAAAAGACTTATTTGGATTTAAGGGTGTGCTTAAAAGAATCGTAATAATAACTCTTAGAATAATTGCTATTCCTGTAATGTTGACTCGTTACTTTTCTAAGAATAAAAAAAGAAAAATTGATTTTTTGATAAATATAAATAAAATTAAAGGTAATCTTTATGGCTTGATAAATGGAGAGTACTATGAATACCAAAAAACACATGGAAACTAAAGCAAAAACATATAAAATAGCGCTCATATTTTTAATTATCGCAATAATGTTTCACAGTAGTTCTCTTACAGAAAACAAAAATATAAATTTAATTATATTTTTAAGTTGTATAAGTTTTTCTTTATTACTTGTGCTATTAAAAAAAATATTAATAAAGGATGACACTTTTAATAAATTTATATTTACATTTTCCATTCTCATAACTTTTTCATTGATAACTTCATTTTGGAGTATACAAAAAGCGCAAACTTTAGGAGCATCTATTAATTTAATAATCCCATCAATTTTAGTACTATTCATTTCTATAGAAATAGGTAAAAAAATATCTGTAAATGAGTTTACAAATGTGACTTTTAAAACTTTTTTGTTTGTTTTTTTAATTTTTTCTATAAATAGTATTTTCACCTTGGAAAATGAACGACTTAAGGGAATGTTTGATAACAGTAATCAGTTAGGAATGTTAACAGCGTTTATTTTTATACTAATGATAAACAATCAAATACGAGAACAAAAAGTCATGCGAAGCCTTCCATATATTTTTATATATATACTTATAATTATTGGTACCTTTTCACGAGGATCAATACTAATGATGGGTATTGGGATAACTGTGATTGCACTGACTACTTTTATTCAAAAAAGAACCAGCTTAATAAAAAAAATCACTGTATTCGCATTATATAGTTTAGGTGTGACAACTGTTTTAATTGTTGTAATAGGTAGTAGAGGAATTGAGATTGATAGAAGATTTCAGTTGTTCGAATTAGGTAAGAGTATTATAAATTTAGAAGGGCATGGATATGGAACGACAGGTTATATTCTTGCTTCGTTTGGAATGCCTTGGTTCAACAGTTGGCACAATACTTATATAGGGTTACTAGTTGAAGGTGGATTAATTTGGCTTGTTATAGGTCTATATTTATTATTTAAACCACTATTACAATTTTTTAAATATAAAACTCAATTGAATCAAATTGATAAAAATTATTGGTTGAACTCAATTTTAGGAATTGTATTGGCAACAATGGCTTCTCAATATTTTGAATTTCAACTGCTAAGAAATACCCCTTTCTTTTATTTATATGTTACTTTTTTAGGGATTATAACTGTTAACATTATGAAAGAATCAGAAAGGGAAAGGAATTCCAACTGTATATGAAAAAAAATTATTTATATAACTTAGTTTATCAAATTTTAATTTTAATTGTTCCCTTAATTTTAATTCCTTATTTGACACAAACAATAGGGATTAAAGGTATTGGTATATACAACTACACTTTTTCAATAATTAGCTACTTTGTTCTTTTTACTCTGTTAGGGATGAATATTTATGGAAGCCGAAAAATAGCACAATCTACACGTAATGAATTTTGGGAGATATATTTGGTTCAATTAGTTTCTTTTGTTTTTTTATCATTATTATTGTTCGTTATAATTACTTTTATTGATATAAAGTACAAAAATTATTTAATTTTTCAAGTACCTTTGTTTATATCAGCTTTATTTGATGTTAATTGGTATTTTGTAGGCAAGCAATATTTTAAAATGATAGTAATTAGAAATACGTTTATAAAGTTGTTAACTTTGTTATTGGTATATTTATTGGTGAAAAATACAAATGATTTAGACAAGTATATTTTTATAATGTCATCAGGTACATTGTTAAGTAATTTAATAATGTGGCCAAGACTACTTAAAGAAGTTGAAAAACCTATATTGAAATTTAATAAAGGTTTCTTTAAAAAACATTTAAAAGGATCAATCATTTTATTTGTTCCAGTAATATCTATAAGTATTTATAAATTGCTAGATAAAATAATGTTGGCTACTTTTTCAAATGTTACTCAATTAGGATTTTATTCAACAGCATTGCAATTTAACTTAGTACAGACAACTATAATAGCATCATTAGGTGTAGTAATGATGCCTAAAATGTCAAAAATGAATTTAAATAAAAATAAGAATGACATTGATAAAATAATTAGAAAATCTATGAAGTTCAGTATTTTTATTGCATTTGGTCTAAGTGTGGGTATCTACACGATTTCACCATATTTTATTTCTTTGTATCTAGGAAATAACTATGCATACGTTAGTGAACTAATAGAAATTCTTGTTCCAGTCGGAGTAATTATTGCTTGGGCAAATGTCATTAGAACTCAAATTTTATTACCAAGAAATATGGATAAATTTTATATGATTTCTATTTTAATAGGAGCATTATTTAGTGTGCTTTTAAACATATTTTTAATTCCACAATTTGGAGCAATGGGTGCTGTATACACTGCAATCATAACAGAATCGATAGTAATGTTGCTTCAAACATACTTTGTCAAAGAAATCATAGAGATAAAGAACTACTTTAAAGACTCATTAATTGTAATTCCTAGTAGTTTAATTTTGTGGGTATTTTTAAAGCTAACTATCCCGTATATGTATTCAAATTACATGGAAGTACTCATCGTCGTAATTGTTGCATCTTTACTCTATGTACTGGTATATGTGTTGTTGGACAATAAAATTGATATTTTGTGTACTTTAAAAAAACGTAAGGTGGTAAATAAATGAAAATCACAGTAGCAGGAACAGGATACGTTGGTCTATCAATGGCCGTATTACTCGCACAACATAATGAAGTCACATCAATCGATATTATTAAAGAACGGGTCGAAATGGTCAACAACCGTAAATCACCAATCGTTGACGCAGAAATTGAAAAATTCCTTCAACATAAGGAATTGAACTTACACGCGACGACAGATAACTTCGAAGCCTACAAAGAAGCAGAATTCGTCGTCATCGCAACGCCGACAGATTACGATCCAACACGGAACTACTTCAATACGCGTACGGTTGAGAGTGTCGTCGCAACAGTACTTGCGATTAATCCAGATGCGACGATGATCATCAAGTCGACGGTACCAGTCGGTTATACACAAGAGTTGAAAGAAAAGTTCGATACGCCGAATATCGTCTTCTCACCAGAGTTTTTGCGTGAAGGGCAAGCATTGCATGACAATCTCTATCCTTCGCGTATCGTCGTTGGGGAACGATCAGAACGTGCGCAGCAATTTGCAGACTTGTTACTACAAGGAGCAGTAAAGAAAGATGTTCCTGTCTTATTGACGGACTCTACGGAAGCTGAAGCGATCAAGCTCTTCTCGAATACCTATCTTGCGATGCGTGTCGCTTTCTTCAATGAACTCGATACATATGCAGAAGTCAGAAGCCTGGATTCTAAACAGATCATTGAAGGTGTTGGTCTTGATAGCCGTATTGGTAGCCATTACAATAATCCGTCGTTTGGATACGGTGGATACTGCTTACCGAAAGATACAAAGCAGCTACTTGCGAACTATGAGGATGTTCCGAACAACATTATCGGTGCAATCGTTGAAGCGAATCGGACACGGAAAGACTATATCGCGGATACAATCATCAAACAAAATCCGAAAGTCGTAGGTGTATATCGCCTGACGATGAAAACGGATTCGGACAACTTCCGTGCGTCATCAATCCAAGGTATCATGAAACGGATCAAGGCAAAAGGAATTGAAGTGACTGTCTTCGAACCGGTCTTGACGGAAGATACGTTCTACAACTCACGTGTCATTCGTGACATTGAAGCGTTCAAGCAAGAATCGGATATAATTCTTTCGAACCGCATGCATCCAGAGTTGAGTGATGTGGAAGAGAAAGTTTATACACGGGATTTGTATAGTAGAGATTAAAGAACAATCGAAAGAGTGCACTTGGATGAAACGAACTGTTCACCCAAGTGCACTCTTTTTGTATGGATTTCCAAGGAAGTTTGAAAAGTTTATACTCCATTGTTTTTGAGTACGTAATACGGATACCATTTGTTAACTAGACTAATTAAACTGTGCGATATTCATCAAAATATCAAGTGTTTCACGTTGACCAAGAATCACTCCAATTTAGTATCTATATTTTTTTATCTCTATGGTTGTAGATTATTAATAAAAAAGAATAATTTTATTAATAAGGTTAGCTTTGTAATCAAATTAATACGTGTTATATTTTTCATAACATAGTAGTTGTTCTGAAAAGGATGGTGGGGAAATTGAAAAGTAATACAAAAAAATACATAGGAATCGTTATGATCATAGTTATTGTTACTGCACTAGTAATTAATTATATGTATCCGTATAGCGCTTTAAGTGTGAATAAGAAAATCGAAGTAGATCAAAATAAAACAACAACTCGTTATATGAACAATCTAAAAAAACTGTCTGCAAATGTTTCAACTCTGTCAGAAAATCAATCATACAACGAAAAAATAAGCGCACAGATTGAGAACGTTCTCGCTTCTTCAACATTGAAAAAAGAAGATATAAAAAAATCGGACTTACGAAAATTATTGAGTGAGATGAATAACTTAGTAAAAAACATCGGACATAGTGTAAGATATCAACCAGAGTATTTTAATGACAAGCAGCGATTCTATCTCATTGAATTAAAAAATCATCTTGAAGCGAATTCATATAATACCAATCAAATCATTGAAGATTCTTTTTCGAGTAAAAAAGATATTCAACAAGCAATTAATAATTTATACGTAGGAATGAACCAAGACATAAAATCGTTTCTAATACTTGGTTAGTTTATTTTTTTACCGAAAAAAGAAAGCACTTGAATCTATGGATTCAGGTGCTTTCTTTATTCCCAGAGAGATGAGCGATTTAGTGATTATCAAAATTACTCCGCTACGAGGCTATGACAAAAAATTAGGCGCTTCCGCTCGATCGTAATAGATTTAAATATTCAAACAGATCTTCTTCTTTTAACGGTCGACTAAAATAATAGCCCTGGAAATAATCACAGCCTTCTTGCGCGAGCCAATCTGCCTGCTCCGACGTTTCTACTCCTTCAATTAACACCTCCATCTCGAGATTATGTCCAAGTTGAATCATCGATTGGACGATTGCTTGTTGATTCTTACCGTCAAATAACGAACTGATAAATGAACGGTCAATCTTCAATAACTGAATCGGTAATGAACGAAGTTGTTTAAAGGACGAGTAACCAGTACCGAAGTCGTCGAGGGAAACCTGAATACCGAGTTCCTGTAGTCGTGCTAATTTTTCATAGATAGCCGTCTCATACGATAAGGCGGCGGACTCCGTGATTTCGAGCTCCAGGTATGCGGGATTCATTCCTGTCTCTGCGAGAATCGTTTCGACGCGACGTAAGAATTTTTGACTCGCGAACTGAAGTGGGGAAACGTTAACGGCAATCGAGAATGGTTCCAGTACTTGGTCTTGCCACGCGACCCAGCGTAGGCAAGCAGTACGTAACACCCAGTCACCTAAGGCATGAATTGCTCCCGTATTTTCAGCGACGGGAATGAACTCGGCTGGTGAGACGAAGCCAAGCTCATCATGCGTCCAGCGTGCCAACACTTCAACACCGGTCATTCGTTCCGTAACTACTGCAATCTTTGGTTGATAGACGAGCTCAAAGGCTTCTGCTTCGAGTGCCTCCGTCATGAATTTTTCAATCTGGACGGTCCGTAAGATATCGTTTCGATTCTCGACCTTAAATTCCTTGATCGTGTTTTGCGCTTCAGTAAACGAAGCATGTAGTGCCAGTTTCGCATACTCAATCAGTTCTTCTGCTGTTGTGGCGTCTTCCGGGTAATGACTGATCCCGGCGCGCATCGTCAGCGTAATGACCGTTCCATCGATATCAAATGGTTGCGATAGGGCAGCGTAACACTTCTCGGCTTTTTGTGTCGCCAGCTGACTCCGCTCGTCACTGAGGAGAACGAGGAATTCGGATGAATCAAGGCGTGCTAGGACATCACGGGCGTGAATCGTCGCTTGCAGACGCTCTGCAATTTGCAGCAACAGACTCTCGACGCCTTTATGTCCGAGCATATCACTGAGAGAACGCCAACGATCCATACTGAGCGCGAGACACGAAATCGGAATCGCTTGTCTGATCTGTTCCTCGATAAAGAGTGTAATCTTGTCTCGATTCGGTAAATCCGTCAACCGGTCATGAAAGGCAAGGTGTTCGAGTTGTTGCTGGGACGAGACTTGATCGGTGACGTTGCGGAAGAACCACAGTGTCTGATTCAAGTTCTCGCCTTTTAGCGGGTGATTGACGACTTCAAGGATACGTTCGTCGACGTGTAGCATCTGTTTCGTAAGATCGGGCACATCAAGACGTAAGGCTACGTCATGTTCCGTTAAGTATGAGTGACGTTCCGGGAAAAAATCATGGAACAGCGAGTTTGCATATTGGATCAGACCGTCAGGATTCGTCGTCACGACACCATCTTCGGTTGATTCAAGAATCGTCGCTTGGATGAAGTCACGTTTACGTAACTGGAGGTCAAACAAGACGGAAGCGAAGAAAACGATGAACAAAAAGAGCGTGACGATTGAGACAAGTGTCAACAGCATCGCTGGTTCGATGACTTGATTGCTCGTGAACGATGGAATCATCTGAAACTCTAAGCCGAGCATCCCAACATGATGCATTCCGGAGATCGCGATGCCCATGATGAGAGCAAAGAAGACTTTCGTTTGTACCAACATCTGTTGCTTTGCGTAACGCGAAAAGAAACCGATCCAGAGTGCGGTCCAAGAAGCAGCAATCGCAATCAAGATCGAGAGCAACACATATCCTGTATGATACTGCAGGGTCATTCCCTGTAAAGCGGTGATCCCGACATAATGCATGCCAGCAATCGCACTTCCCATCAAAAAACCACCAAGAACGAACGATTCACGGGACATGCGACGGGCGACGAGATAAAAGCCAAGGATACATCCCGTCATCGCGATGAGAACCGATAGAAAGACGAGCGGGAACGAGTAGGTCGCATCCTTCAAGGTACCGTGACCAAGCATCGCGACGAAATGCATCGACCAAATGCCGAGACCTAAAATCGAGCCACCGGCAATCAACCAAAGATGTTTCGAGCGATCGGTCGCTGTTTTGACGCGTCCCGCGAGTTCAATTGCGATGTAAGCGGATGTTGCGGCAATCAGATAAGATAACGTAACAAGTAAAAAGTCAGTATGAGCATGCATCGTATGGTTTGGCATGATGGATGGAGTCACCTCGGCAGAGTGGAATGTTTAATCGAATGGTAAAGGTGTAATCTAGATACCCTTTTTCATTCAATCATATACATTTTTTTCAAATAACATCCGCAGGTGAGGAAACATCAAAGCGTATTGATTATAGGTGGAGACCGACGAGGATTTTATGATCCATTAATTTCGTATACTGGAGCGTATGGAAAAACGGATTTCCGAAGTCGCATGGTTGAAGATGGACATGAATCATGTGATAGCTGTAAGACAAGTTTGGGTTTGCCTTTAGCAGATTCAAAATCGTCTGTTCTTGGGAGGCTGGGCTGATGTCATAGATATGAAACGAGATGATGTTATGACGGATGCGAAACGGGGCAATCGTGAGGGTGAACGATTTATGATGGGCAAATCGATGTTCTGTTGAGACGGTCGATCCGCTAATCACGAGCTCATGTGGCGTGATGCGTAGTTTCGGGTGCCAAAAATCTTTAAATTCGGTTGCGATGATGTCGCGCAAGTCTTCTTCCGTCACATACGTCGTGACGAGAATATCTGATGGATTGCCAAGGTAGTCGTTATCCGTATTCATATGTAAGCTCCTTTATCGATTAGTGGAGGGAATCAATGCGCTGTCGTTCAGGGTAAAGAAAGGTATGCTTTTTCTGCTCTACAGAACATAGATTCAATATGATTGTAACTTTTTTCCTTATTTTTGTTTTTCGTGCATTGATTGTTTAGGGAAAGCGATTCTTGATATTTCATCGAAAATCAATCATGTACTCCATCGGCTGTCACGTCAGTCCCTATAAGAAGGAGGAACCAGCTATGACCCACTATGACTATCTCGATCAGTATTTATTGAACGATTTCTCGCGGGCAGCCCATACGATCAAGGCATACCGGAGTGATCTTCGGCAAATGCGTTTGCATCAAATCGATTGGTCAGTCACGTCCTTACGACGCTACTTTCACTGGATGAAAGCACATTATAAGCCGTCGACGATCCTGCGACGGTATCATGCCTTACACCGGCTCGGAAATGTCCTCGTTGAGCGACGACGGATCAAAAAGAATCCGATGGTCGAGATCCGTCCGATCGTCCATCAACGTCTCCAAGATGAGACCTATTATGATAGTGAACAGTTGATCCCCGTGATTCGACAGATTCAAGATCCAACCTATCGCCTCTTCTTCGAGGTGCTCAGCCAAACGGGCCTCCGCTTCATGGAGGCCCGTTTGTTGACGGTGCAGGATTTTGATTTAGCGAAGAATGAACTGTATGTTCGTCACGGGAAAGGTGGGCGGACACGGACCGTTCCAATCGGAGTGACCCTTTGCGACAAGATTAGTCTGTTTCTTACAGGTCGCACGACCGGCTACTTGTTTCAGTCCGTCACGGGACGGATGATCAATGAACATGCGGCAAGGAAGGCACTTCGCGAGGTTGGATTTACGTCCTTGAAGCGTCACGTCCGTCCGCATATGCTCCGGATCGCCTATGCGACCTATCTTTATCAGCAGGCAGGGTTGAAGTTGCTCGATATAAAGCGTCTGCTTGGTCACGCCAGCATCTCGACGACGGAAGGATACATCCGTAGCCAGACGAATCACGTCCGGGACGTTCTTAATCGTCTGTCCGCTTGAGTCGATTGACTGACGTATGGGCAATGTCGTGCGACGGTAGGACGTAGTGCTGAGTCGTCCGGACATCGCTGTGACCGAGTAAGCGCATGATGGTCAGAATATCCGTCTGATGCACGTGATAAAGTGTCGTTGCGAACGTGACCCGGATGTCATGCGGTCGTAGGATCCGTCCGAGACATCGTTCACTTGCTTCTTTTAGGACACGACGAAACTTTGCCGGATTGACCGGTCGTCCACTATCTTCACAAAACAACGGCAGGACATCAGGGCGAATCGTCTCGATGTAACGCGTCAGGACATCACGTAATGCATGATGCAGCGGAACCTGACGGGATTGATCGCCTTTACCACTTCGGACGAGTAACTGATCGCGCGCAAAGTCGATATCTGCGAGCTGTAAGTCACGGGCTTCCGAAAACCTTAGTCCCGTGTGCAGGAGAAGAAAGCTAAAGGCATAGACGGTCTCATCACGAATCGTCTCAAGGACACGGTGGACGTCGTCATACGTGAAGGCAAGTCGTCGGTAGGGTGCGGGAACCGGTTTTTTGACACGAGCCAACGGATTCGCCTGTAGTGAACGTTCCGCGACCAATTGATCAAACAGGATGGAGAGCGCATGTAGTCGTCGAGCGGCAGTTGCTGGGGCGTACGTGTCGCGTAGGAACTTACCATAGCGTTGGAGCGACGGGACGTCGATCCGCTCGACATGGTGACAGAGATGCCGTACGTCGGAGCGATAGGCTTTTTTCGTCAAGGGACGATAGTCCGCCTGTTCGATGATCGCGAGTAAGCGTTCTTGATAGTAGGTCATCATCCGAGAAGGAACTGGACTTTCTGCCGGAGTTCCGACTTCAATGAACGGAGTCGCGCCGGTGAGTAACCGAGCGTCTCTTCCGTGCCGTGCATCAAGGCTTCGAGAAACGTGTACTCTTTATTCGACAGATCCCGTTTAAGTTCGCTGAGGAGATAATGAAAGGAGACGTTCGGTGTCCGAGGAAGCTCCGGCATCGTCTCGACCGCGACTTCGGTCGCAAGCGTTCGATTACGGGTCGCTAAGTAGTCTAGCATCGCCCCTTTTGCCCGGATCCGGGCGAAGGTGACGGTCATGACCTTTCCTTCTTCGATTGATTTCCAAAGTCGGAGGAGGGCAGCTTGCCGGCATTCATCATGTTCATTCGGGTGGATCGAGAGGCGGGACAGGAGGGAGTTGACGAGGGGAATCCAGTTACGTAGTAAGTCGTTCATGGGTATCCGTTTCTTCAGATATGCATATCTGTTATGTATTCCGCGGTAGTTTTAGTATAAGTAGAGTTATCCGCCGGGCGCAACGCTCCATTTCTTCAATCATGCCAACGGTTTCTTTAACTTTCGATGAGCGTAAGCCGTGTGATTTTCCATCCTTCCGTCCATTCGCTTCAGATAAACCCGCATTCTAGCGCGATTGCTTTCAGGATAACTCTACTTATCCGCTGGGGTGTTCGGAAAAAAAGAAATCAGTATCGTTCTACCAATCGAAAGATACGGAGTAAGTCATGGAAAAAAGATAATTAAAGAGGAAATCTTCCTAATTCGCTTATAGTCCTTAGATTCCTAGTTGTAAAAGAGAAGCGAGTCTGCTGATTTTAAGGAATAGATGGCTATTGTTTTTAAAAGACGCATTCTGTAGGATTGCTTGATAAAATTACATCTTTTGGTTATTCATGTTTCAAGGTAATCTGAACGTATTACTAAAAGATGGGAGGAAACCGGATGAAACGCTTGAAGTTAATGATTCTAACCGTGATGGTGTTTACGAGTCTGTTCATCATTGGAGAAAGTCGGATGCTGACACTTGAAGGATTCGCAGAACCATTCGTGTCGACGACGATCTATCCGAATCCGAAGGTTTCGGAACAACAGATGCTAGCAGATATCGAGCGAGCCTCGACGAAACATCAGGTCGATGTCTTCACCTATGAAGAGACGCCTAATCGGACGCTCTCGAGTACGAAGACGATTTACGGGACGGCTGGTGTAAAAGCGGCATTTGCCTCCCGCTCGATTGAAGAACAGATCTATCAAAGTGTCTTTCTCGGTGATATCACGTTCCAGTTCAAGTCGTTATCCGAACATCCTGCCGTTTCCTATACGCCGAACTTCTACGGGATTGGTTCAGCTTCTGCCGTAAAGGCGTTTAAGATGGAATTGATTGATACATACGCGGGGAATTATCCGCAACCTGGTTATAACGAGTCGGCAGAACGGTACCGTATCTTAGGCGTATTCACACTTGTTGCGATCATCACCGTGTTACTGACCTTCTATGAGCTGGCTGTCGTCAGAAAGGAATTGCTCGTTCGTCTATCGATGGGCGAATCGTTAGCCCGTTGGATAACGCGTTCGATTCTGATAGACTCCGGCATTTTATTGCTTTCGTTCATCGTCAGCTTTTTGATACTCCGTTTGTTCACACCAATTGATCCGTACTTGATGCTGTTCAGTGGCTTGATGGTTGGATTGATTGTCGTAAACGGACTGGTCTATCTCCGCTTACGACGCTTGACGATCAAAGAAGCGTTCTCAAACGGTCAGCGGTCGAATAAGTTACTTGTCTTTACATATGGCATGAAATTCGTAACAGCGTTCTTGACGATTTTGATGCTCTCGAGCAGTATCACGGTCATCGCCGAAGCGGTGACGATCTATAAACAACGCCCGTTCTTTGAAGCGAAGAAAAATTATTCGTACACTTACATCGGTCATAAAGTAACCTCTCCACGCTTTTCGGATGAAAAAAGTTCCGACATCTCGGAACGAATCCAGACGGAACTGTACACACGCTTTTACGATGACTTTAAAGTGACATTGAGTACCCCGGTTAATAGCTTCACGGTAGATCAACCGACCGTCTTGATGAACCGGACAGCATTTAATGAAGTTGCCGGGCGATTTGCGAATAGTGCCTCCGTCTTTGCGCATGAACTCACATTCTTCGCGCCAGAGGGGATTTCAATTCCAGCGAAGTCGACCATTGATAGTGGACTTCGTGAACTCGGACTCGGGGCGTATCTCGCAGACACCTATACGGTCGTCCGCTATCAGGAAGATTTCGAGACCGTCGCGATCGATCAAAATCTTACTAGCGGCAGTACACTCATCGATGATCCGTTACTCATCGTCGTCAATGAAGCAAAGCAACCGAAAGCACCAAAACAACTGTCCAATGTCTTACTGGCTGACGTCATGTATGACCTGGACCAAGAAGCCTTTCAAGACTATGTGGCGGAGAAACAGATGACGAACGAACTCGTCTTACAGACGAATGCGTGGGAAAAGTATCTTGGCATCTGGGAAGCGGCAAAACGATTGATGAATATGAACCTGATCTTTGTCATTCTGATTCTTAGTCTGGAGTTACTTGTCATCTGGACGGTGCTGCGACTCGAGTATCAAGTGAATGCGATCGAGTTATCGGTTCAGAAGGTGATGGGATACAGCATCTGGAAGAAAAATAGACGCCTGATCGTGTCAACAATGGGAATTACGCTTGTCAGTACACTGGCTGTAGCGCTTACTGCCTATATCCTTGAGTTTTCTTCACCCGGGCTACTATTAGCTGGCGGAGGACTCTTACTAGTGGCAGAAGGCGTCTTGCTAATTTGGCTGATTCGAAAGATTGAACGGGCAAATGTCCAACGCATTTTAAAGGGGGGAAATCTATGATTGAAATCCGACAACTGACTAAATCATTTCAAGGAAAAACCTTATTCGAAAACCTATCGTTAACGATTTCTCAGGGTGACTTCGTCATCTTTTCCGGTCCGAGTGGATGCGGGAAAACAACGCTACTCAATATGATTGGAGCGCTAGAGCCGATCGATACGGGAACAATTGTCGTTGACGGAAAGGACATCACGAATAAGCGCAATCAACTGGCATACTTCCGGACGCAGCTTGGCTTCTTGTTTCAGAACTTCGCACTCGTCGACCAGAAAACGGTTCGACAGAATCTCGAGATCGTTCAAAAACGCTATCGCTCGGGTAAGACGATCGAAGAAGTGCTGACTTCTGTTGGGTTAAATGACAAAATCAATCAAAAAGTTTTCATGTTGTCAGGTGGGGAACAGCAACGGGTCGCATTAGCTCGATTGATGCTGAAGCAGTGTGACATTATCTTAGCGGATGAACCGACAGGCTCGCTCGATCAAGCGAATGCTGAGCGGGTGATGGCGCTCTTACAAGAATTGAACGATCAAGGAAAGACGATCATCCTTGTCACGCATGATGAAACAATCAAACAACAAGGGAAAAGGCTGGTGGAGATTGGGTGACGAAATGAACGATTCGTCATTGATCGGTGGACACCACTTTAGCGTTTCTCGCTTAGATAATTGATAGAGTGAAACCTCTCCTAATGTTAGTGAGAGGTTTTTTGATCATCAGAAATAGAAAATAAATTTCAAAAATAGATTGATGTTTTTTGAAATAGAATGATGAAATAAAAATGGATAAATGTTACAGTAGTCGTAATCCGTGACAAAGGAGGAATCGTCAAATGAAATGGATGAAAGGGCTCGTCGTGCTTGTCATGATGTTGGTGTTGCTCGTCCCAACTTCGATTGATGCCAAAACCATGTCAAACGCCAAGTACTTAAAGAAACAATTCGCAGCAGCGGAAAAAGGAACATTGCTGGATGCGAAAGCAAAACTGTATGATCGCTTCACCATCAAAGGAAAAGACGCCAGTTATGGGGTCGACGAAACAGACTGCTGTGTGTTCGGCAAGTTGAAAGGAAAGAATTTGTACTCGGATTTCCGTTTCAGCGCGAAGTATCCGGAGCATGTCGGTGTCTTGATGACGTTACCGAAGCTTGACGATCGGAAGATCAAGTTAAGTGAGGTCAAGAAAGCACTCGGTAAACCGGATGAGCATGAGAAGCTGAAAAAAGGCGAAGTTCCGACGAAGATGATTTTCCTGATTAAAAAAGAGAAGTATCTCAACTTCAAGCAAGAAGGTACCTACTATTATAACGTCAGCAAAAAAGCACTGCTTTGGTTCGACTACGATACAAAAGGATATGTCCGCGCGATTGGTGTTTCTGCGACGGATCGATGATTCATTTTTAACCTTTGCTCCCTCAGGAGTGAAGGTTTTTATTTTATATTTACAGTCTATAAAACGATATTACGATTAAAGGAGATAAGGCGACGGTCAGAGTAAAGGTCGACTACTCCTCACGGTCTTATCAGCCGTATCTACACGAACGTCCGGACGGCAGCACGATTGTCTGGGAACTAAATCTTGTGAAATCGGGACAAGATTGGCTCGTTGATCAACGGAAGTCGCTCTCAGATTCAGCGACAGGAAGAGGCATGGAAGTCCGAGAATCGGTTAAAGAAGATATCGTTAATACCGTATATCAACATGCAAAAGAATGGGAACAAGCATATATCGATAAGGATACATCTGCTTTCACGTTGTTCACATCTTCTGCTTATTTAAGTAAGCAACAAAGTTATTATGCAAGCATGGACAAGAAAGGTGTTTATTGGGAAGAATACTTGGATGATGTCGAATATTCACCTTCATCTATTAATGTCAGTGAAATAGCAACTGATTTGACGGCGACCGTAGAAGCCATTTGCTACTACGAAGGTGACTATTACAAAGAAGATGACGGTTCACTCGATGAGCGTGATCCTGGAGATGACGTTCCCTTCAAGTATTATCTGAAGTACAACTTAGATGATGAACGATGGTATATCGTTGATTCGGAACAACTGAAAAGCTTTAGTCATAACGATACGACGATGTATTAATCATAAGGAGGAATTCAAATGAAAAAAGTAGTTGTAGCAACAGCACTCGGTTTCATCATCAGCACATTACCAGTAGCGAGTGACTCGGTAGCAGCACTCAGTAAAACAGAGAAATCAATCGTTGATCGCCAAATCGCTGCGTTAAAGAAAAGTAAACTATCTGGTGGTTATAAACCAATCGATGTCCGGTCCGTCTATCTACTTGGTGGCAAGTATCCTGAAACGTTTACGCTGTATGAACGATTCAATACGAAGACGTACATGAACGATGTTATCGGTAAAGCGCAGAAGTATGATGCGAAGAAGAAAAAATGGACGACGATCTATACGTATACGGATCGAGATACAGCTTATTATGATGTGTGGGCTAAAGGAAAATTGGTCGATGCGAAAAAAGAACAACTCGTCATCGGACCAGTCGAGGGAAGTGGTAGCTTTCTAACACCAATTTTAATTGGATCAACGGATGGTAAGGCAATCAAGAAGGTGTTTGAAGCAAAAGAAGCGTACCCATTCGGTCGCGCGTTAATTAAAGATAAAAAACTCTATCTTGGTTCGATGACGATCGTTCATGATGTCTATTCCTATAAAGGAAAGACATTAAAACATCGCATCGGTACGGGGGCGGATGATCGAGATGCTGTTGGAAAAGTCTCGAAATACATGACGCTTGATGAATATGGCGGAACTACGCATCTTACGAGTAATAAGTCGATGACGCTCAAAAAAGGACAACGTTTCGGAATCGTCCGTAAGTCGACGAAGGATACGAATCCATATGTCTACCGGGCACTCTCATCAGGAGAAAGTAAACTGAAACTTGATGGCTATGGCTTCAAAGCAATCAAAATGGGTGTCGAGAAATGGCATTTCGAACCAGAAGCATACGGTAATTCTGTCACAGTGAAATTTACGGTGAAATAAGTAAAAGCCAGTTCCTGATTATTTTAGGAACTGGCTTTTAGAGTAGCCATTAGGATGAATTTTTATCAAATCGGCTCAGTCGAGATTCTTTCGTATAAATGATGTTTACAATAGACAAGCACTTTTATCTGGTTTGATGGAAGCTTTTTCTGTGTTCAAAAGTAAGTACTCTTCCAGTGAAAAGTGAAACGTCACTAATGAAGTACGAAGAAGGATAACAAGAACAATTAAACGGCTTGAATCCTAAAGGGCTCAAGCCGTTAAAATATTGCCTATCTACGTTTTGTATAGCAGACATGAGGTATATGATTTTGGATCATTTTTTAACGATGATTTCTATGTCTACTTCTTTTTCTCCAGGTCCAGGTGAAAGAATGAGATACGTTGTACCTGGTTTTTTCGTTAGTAGACTTACTTTTGAATAGTCCCAGTCCATCGTGTAATGACCTTTTGAATGAAGACTATATTCGTAGTTTCTCGCATCGGTCAATTGATTACGTCCTATTCCGATTCGATCTCCAACATGAACCGTATAAGTATGTTTACCGATATATTTCGCTCTTCCTGATAGCTGCTCCAGTCCTAACCAAACTTCCGGTTGCTCTGCTACAATCCGATCATCTTGACCCGTTGGTTGACCAGTCGATACCAGTTTATTTTTTTTATAGCTGTATTTGCTGAGGGTGATGGAACGATTGAGATAGTAAAGGTTTCCTTTGGCGATCTTCGCATTTCCCATCAAAAGTCCTTCCTTCGTTTGAATCGTTTTTAGTGTTTCTCCGTCTGGTGATCCAATGAGATAGGAGTTCAAGAAATTTCTACTCCCTGATTTGTAGCCAACAACAGTATGTTCATATTTTCCGATAAGACCAGCCGTAATGAACTTTACATCATGTTGTTCTTTGATGACTTTTTTATAAGAATCTTTCCATTTTCCGTTTTTTAATTCGTGAACCCGGATGATATAGTCATTAAAAAATGAATCTCTTTTCTTTTTAAAGATGGAGACAATTTCCTTGGAGGAGGACTGATTCATCTGTAGTGTACGATGCATTAAATATGTATGCCCCTTAATCGATTCCTTTTTTAGTTGTTCGATTTTCTTGTCAGTTGAAGAAGCATCGACTGGAATGGTCGAGAGTGTCAAAGCAAGTAATGTGAGACCGATTCTTTTCATGTGATAATCCTCCTTCAAATAAATGGTACTACATTTAAATTATAATCAAGTGTTAACAAGAATTTTTTTCGAAAAAGGATTCAAGTAAATGGTTTTTTAGATTTCTAAAGAAGTAGGGCATTGATTTTATATGCGATGAATTATCTTTTTATTTTGCTTGAATATACATTTTTGCTCATGCAAAAACACCTTCGATGTTAATACTTATTAAAAGTGTATTACTCCGAAGATTTTTTATATTGTCTCAAAATTTTAGGTTAGCCCACATTTTGAAGGAATCAGTTCACATTTTTTATATATAGTAATCGGTTTTTTGTATTTTTTTAGACAATCAGAATTTAAAAAAACAAATATTTACTTTAATTTTAAAAAAGGATAAATATTTGATTTAAAATACATTAAAATACATTTTAGGTGATTTATTTATTTTATGGATTTTCATTTAAAAGTGTTCTTATAATGTTTTTTTGTCATGAAAGATCATCTAATTATTATGAATCAATTGAAAAGACGGAATTGATTAAAATTTTACTACATTGAATTATTTTTTATGGGAGATGTTAATTTTGTCAAAAGAGATAGGTGGAAATACAGGTAGTGGGCGTCCTAAAGTAATTTCAGGAAATGCCGGTAATAACCGATCTAAAGTAATTTCAGGTGGAACAGGAAACAGCTCAGGTTCAAGTTCTTCTGGAAACTCTGGTAGTTCTAATAACTCAGATTGCTTTGTAGCGACAGCAGCATATGGAACACCTTTGCAATATGAGATTCAAGTTTTAAGAAATTGGCGCGACAATACGCTTAGATATAATAGTATTGGTCGTCAATTCATTGCATTTTACTACAAAGTGGGTCCTTCATTGGCTGACTTCATCAAAAAGTATCCAATTTTTAAAGCACCTGTTCGAACAATAGTAAAATCTATTATTCGTTTCATGAAGTAAGGTCTAAGATATGAATGTAAATACAGCTAAATCTCAGAAAAGTGATCTTTTACAACTAGAGCTAGATTATTTACAACTACTGTGCATAAAAGAAGTGGTAGATAGTCTAGAAGTGGTATATATAAAAAATCAATCAGCATGGCCAATTAAAGCAAAGCTTTGGCAAGAAGAAGTACTAATAGTTATCAAAAAGATAATGAAACATAGTGTATTAACACAACTTACTTCAACTAAGCTAGCTGACAAGTTTGTTCCTACAGGTTATCCAAAAGAAACTTTTTTATTCATATGTAACTTAAAAGAAAGTGATGCCTGTTATGCAAACCTTTTAGCAGAATACGTCCCCAAAAGAGCAGTTTCAGAAGAGAAACTGCTCTTTTTATCTAATTATCTTCAATCTTTTATGAATGATTCAAACGATTTGATTAATGTTTTATGTAAAAAAGAGAAATCTATATTTTTAGATTTTTTAAAAAGGAAAGCTATTTTTCTAACACACTATATAAGTTTTTAACGATAAATGAAACAAACACAAGGAGAGAAAAATGATGCTTTTTTCGTGTATAAAAAACTTGCTGAAAAAAATAAGGAGGCTAAGAAAAATGTCAGATATTATTTGTGATGGAGTATTTAAAGACAAACGTTTTCAATTTGATCGAAAAACTAATCAGTTTTCAAAACCATCAATGGAGACCGTTCATCAAGCCTATTCTTCTAATTCAAAACCAACGACTTTTGAGAAGCAAGACGTCAAAAGAACTCCTGTGAATTCAAATGACTTAATTTTAATGAACGACTGGATACAATACCGTTTACTCAATAATTATCTTGATTTATTGATTGAATCTATAAAAGAAAAATTAGAATTATCGATAGACACACGTGAAGCTTTCTATTTTACAGCGCAACGAACAACGCAAGCTCTTGAAAATGTAGATGAATGGATTTATTTAGGAGCACATTTAGTTGAGAAGATGAAAAACCAACCTTTGAATGAACAAATTGAAATGATCAAAGATCCTAATCATGTGAATAATGACGAAGTGAAAAATGAAATCATCGATTCAAGAATGATTGAAACGTTACACGCTAAAAGTCTTGAATTTGAAGAAATGTACGCAAAAGTTGTTGAAAAAGCCATTCTAATTTTAGATTTTATTGAATCATACAGTTATTCTGCTGATCAATTATTCGTTGGAGAAGTTGATGCACAGTTCAATCAAATCTTACACGCACTTCACATCTCTTATTTAGAGATTGATGCTGGTGATCGTCTTGAATTAGATAAATGTATAACTATCGATATTTGTGAGACAGAAGATATTTCAAAAGAATTTTTAATTAAAGAAGTTATTAAAAAAGGAATTACAGTTAAAGGGGAGCTAAAGAGAAAAGCTTCAGTTATTGTCTATCGTTGGGAGGAAAGTATACATGAATAAAATCGTTGGAATAGACTTTGGAACGACCAACTCACTAGTCACGTTTGTACAAAATGGAAAAGTTCGGACCATTCAAAGTAAGGATATTGAGCATACTTTACCTTCTGTCGTGTGTAAGTTTGATGGAAAATTAATCGTCGGAAAAGAAGCAAAAGAGAATCTAGGTGCTTTCTCTAAAGGAGACGGAATCAAGGAAATAAAGAAATACATCGGCAAGAAAAAAACAATAAAATTTGATAATCAAATGTTACAACCCTATGAAGTAGCGGCAATCATTTTAAGGAAAATCAAGCGAAACTTACAACTATACTTTAACGAAGAGGTTAAAGATGTTGTAATCACAGTTCCAGCACAATTTTCAGATGCACAAAGAAAAGAAATTATTCAGGCTGGTGAAATAGCAGGATTTAATGTTCGTAAAATTATTAATGAGCCAACAGCAGCCTTATTAGCGTATGCTGCAGAAAATAATATCCAAAAAGAAACTGTACTTTGTTACGACTATGGTGGCGGTACGTTCGATGTATCGATTGCGGAAATTACAAGTAGCTACGGTGGACAAAGTGTAAAGATTTTAGCTACTGGTGGTAATCGTGAATTAGGTGGTAGTGATATCGATCGTTTGATGTTTAATGCTATCAATCAAGATTTAATGAAAACAAAAGGATTTCGATTTAATGGTTCAAGTATGAAATTAGAATTCGGTGCACTTCAAATTTTTGAAGCGGTCGAGTTGTTAAAAATTGATTTAACAGAAAAATATGAGGCTTCAATCAGTATACCAGCTCTCAAAAAACCTAACGGGGGTACGGTTGGATACTTTAAAAAAATCAAAAGAAGTGAATTTGAAGCATTAATTGCTCATGAAATAAAAAAAACAATTGAAATTGTTAAAGGTGTGGCATCCGATAGTAACATCTCCTTGAGATACATTAATAAAGTATTACTTGTTGGGGGAAGTAGTCGGATTCCTTTAGTAAAGAAAATGATTGAAAAAGATTTAAATATAAAGACAACTATGGGAAACATAAATCCTGATGAATGTGTAGCTGTTGGAGCAGGAATAGAGGCTGCAAACTTAGCTGGCGTATCACTGTTGAAGAAAAAAATTAAAGTCACAAGGGATGTTTGTCCGTTTACTCTAGGATTAAAGTACGGAGATGGAGTCGAAAATGATCTATTCGATCCATTGATCACTAAAAACTTTCCGTACGGCGAAGAATTTAGTGAAGAATATTCAACTGCGTTAAATTACCAGAACACGATGGAACTTGAAATTTATCAAGGTGAATCTAATCGAGCAACAAATAATGAAGAAGTATGTACCTTTGTTGTTCGAAATATTCCAGAAAGGTTAGCAGGAGATGAAAAAATTCGAGTTACCTTTAAATACAATACTGATGGGATTTTGATGATTAAAGCAAAAATATTAAGTACAGGTATCGAAGTGACACATACACACAAATATGGATACAGCGTTGAAGGTTCTAGAAAAGAAAAAGCTAGAGTTGAATCGCACTTCATAGAGAATGCACAAGTTGAAGAAGCAATTGTATTAATGAATTCATTAAAGAAACACGATGAAGTAAAGCAAGGAAAGCGAATTATTGAAGCAATAAAATATGAGGACAAAGTCGAGTTAGAAGATATTATGGCCGATTTATTAGATTAATTGAATGAAGTGGAGGCTCTAAATGAAGAACATCATTCTATTACCGAGAATTATTGATGAATTAAAAATGTTGTTTCTAGAAAATGATGAAAAATTTACAGATATAGCAAATGTACTGCAAAGAGAATTCTCGCCTAACAACCGAGGATTGCTTTATCGTGAAGAAGGAAAGCAAATAAAAATTTGGTCTAAAAAAATTGCACTCATATGTACTCAGGCTTCAGAAAAAAATAGTTTAAAAGTTGTTGCAGTAAAAAGAGTGAAGGACTTTCAATATCATTTCATATTAGAGCGCGGAAAAATATTAGCGGGAAACTGGTCATTTATTTTATCGAATGAAGCCTATCGTTTAGAAAAAAATAATAAGAATCTCGGTGAACATTCATTAGATTTTATTGAAGAAGATTTACGGAAAAACAATAAAGATTCTTTTTCAATTGAAGATGGTTTAGACTTCGAAAAATACGTAGCATACTGGGAAAATCACGATATTTTAAAGAAATATCAAGAAGAAGCGTTGTTTGAGAAAAAAGTGGATTCTGTCTCTGAATTTTCACATTTTACTATTGATTTTGATAACCATTTAATCAAGATGCATATATCTGGAGTAAATCTCAAATATTCAGTCGATGAAAATGTTGTGATTACTTCAAAAGAAGTTTGGAACAAGCAAAAACAATTAGGAAATATACACTTAAAAACACTGAGAGGATTTGGATTGGGGCGCATTAAAAAATATAGAAAAGGTGAACGTCTTATTGTTATACAATCTAAGCCGTCTATTATTGAAAGATTGATTCAAAAAGATGATTTAAAGGCTGGCTTTTTTTGGATTGATGATATCGGTGCGAAGTCAAAACTCAATCGGGAAAGTGAAGCGTTAAAAAGGTTATTCAAGGGTGAGAGTGCCAATGCTCAACTAAAATCCTTCATGCCTGAAATTGGAATGATTAAAAATCCTGTAGTTCATAGTCATGTCAAGACAGAATTACTATCAGATCAATTCCATCAATTTAAAGACAAACAAAAAGAAGCCGTACTCGGTGCTCTCAATACAAACGATATCTACTTGATTCAAGGTCCTCCTGGAACAGGCAAAACGACAGTTATAAGTGAAATCATTCAATATTTAGTAAATGACAATCAAAAAATATTATTATCGTCACAAACGAATCTGGCTGTAGATAATGTTTTACAAAGAATTGGTCATAAGGATAATGTGCGTGCTATTCGTATTGGCTCTGAAGAAAAATTTGAATTAGACAGTATCCAGTATGCGTTAGAGCAGCGCGTCGAGAATTTGCAAAAAGAAATTACTACTACATTATCAAATCGTCCTAACCA
The DNA here is from genome assembly GCF_019890935.1 of Exiguobacterium acetylicum. NCBI lineage: Bacteria > Bacillati > Bacillota > Bacilli > Caryophanales > Exiguobacterium > Exiguobacterium acetylicum. Next base: position 2,755,836 of record NZ_CP082333.1, on the reverse strand, counting down.
TTTTAAGAAAGTGAGAACAGAATTAGAAAAAACTAAATCACTATTTCAAGCTCATGAATATATGAACAATGAAATAAAAAAATTATTAATATGAAGCAAAACTATACTGTAAATAATGAAGCATTTTCTCAACTTGAGCATAAGCTTACTTCTTTAAAAGATAAATTACGCGTATTAAATATAGAATTTCAAACAAAAAATAAACTGCTTGGAGAAAACTTAAGTTATTTAAATCATATTAAGGAAATTCAAGCAAATAGTTTAAATAGTTTACAAAAAAATAAATTGAGTGCTGATTTAATGAATAAAATTCGACTATCGGAAGAAAATATTAACAACTTGAGTATTTATAAGGGTTTGATTGAAGAAATCCAAGCGATAGTTGCTGAAATTAAATCATTGAAAGAAGAAAGAGTACTAAGTATTTCTGAAATGGAGCAAATCGTTGAAGAAATGCAACAAATAAATAGTGCAATCAGTGATTTAGAAAATCAATATAATGGTTTATCAGAACAAATGAAAACTTATTTGATGAAAGATATCCAAAATCTAAATGCCGCTATGAATGATCTTGAAATGGATTTACACGAGTATAAATATAAGTTGTCAAAAATTGATGAAAAGATGTCTGGCATGAATAAAAAGGCACTTGGTTTAAGAAATTTAGCTTTAGAAATAAAAGAGATGATTGAAAAAGCAATTTCTAATAACTCTTCTATTTGGGAAAAACATTTCGGTACTTCTTCAATTTCTAAAGAAAAATTCATAACATTGTGGAGTGATATCGATCAGTTTAAAAAAGAATTTTCGTCGGTTATATCGTATGTCCATTTATTAAATCAGCTAACAGAACATGAAGAAATAATTTCGATTCAAAATGCCATGGAGAAACAAGAAGTGCGTATTTCGGAACTTGATGTAGAAAGAGCCAAAAAGAAGGCGATAATTAAGAAATTTGAAGAAGCGTTATTGACTTATCAGCAAAATCATCATATTCAAACGTACTTGTCATACTATGGAATAACTTTTGAAAGTCTTTCTGTTTCTCAAGAGTTAGAACGTACATCTAATTTTATTTCATCGTATAAATTCAACAAAGAAGAATTAGAATTGTACGAGATGTCTCAAGATATTCAAAATGAATGGAATAAAAAATTGCAATATTATCAAGAAAATTTTGAAGACATTTATATTAACTCTTCGAATCTTATTTGCGCAACGTGCTTAGGAATTGCCTCAACAAATAACAATCACTTCTTAAATACTGAATTTGATTATGTGATTTTAGATGAAGCAGCCCGCGCCTCTAGTATGGAGTTACTCATTCCTTTAATCAGAGGAAAGAAGATTGTATTAGTTGGTGACCATAAACAAATTAGTCCGACATTAGAACGAGATATTTTAGTGAAGTTAGAAAAAGATAACATTGTTGATTCTGAAGAAATTAATAATGTATATAAAAAGTCATTATTTGGATTAATGTATGAAGACGCACATCCAATGTTAAAGACTTTTTTAAATAAACAATTCCGGATGAGTCCAGGAATTTCGGATGCAGTATCTAGATATTATTATGACAATAAGTTACTAGATGGTGATAACGTAAAGGATAAAAAACATTCATTAGAAAATATTCTTTCTAATGCATTTTATTGGGTAGATACTCCGAATACGGATCGATTCCTTGAGAAAAAAGAAAATACTTCTTTCTCGAATGAAGGAGAAGTTTTTGCTATTGAATCTATCCTTAATTGGTTAAATGATCATTTGGAAGTTCCTAAAACGGTAGGGATCATCAGTCCGTATAAAGCGCAGATGCATAAGTTGCTAGAATTTATTGATACGAAGCAGTATACAATGCTTGATATTGAAATTAATACAGTTGATGCATTCCAAGGAAGAGAAAAAAATATCGTAATCAATAGTCTAGTACGAAATAACCACAATGGACAAATTGGACATATTCGAGAAGAATCTCGAATGAATGTTGCTTTATCTAGAGCACAAGAATTATCTATTTTTATTGGCAATATCAATTTCATCGATAGTAATCAATCAAAAGTAAGAAAGATTGATCGAATGATAAAGGATTTAAAAAATAAAAATTCAGTTCTACCTTTAAAGAACTTTGTAAAGGATGGTGAAGCCGTATGGAATTAAATACAATTGAACGAATCCATGAGAGGTATGAGGCCTACATGGATGAGTTTCATTTAAGCGGTTCTTATGGAGTGTGGATTCCATTTTTCAAAGTTACTTTACAGATGGATTATTTATATGAATCTGATTTGAAAATGGTAGAAGATTTTATATGTAGGTGCATAGAGCGTGGTATTTCGGTAAGAGAAAAAATTATGTTCGTACTTGCGTTGGATGAAGAAGTTTTTGAAGCAGCAGTAAAACCATTGTTGGATAGTAATTACTTGGCTACAAAAAATATAAATGGTCAAGTAACATATCAATTTACAACTATGGGCACAAAATTAATTAAAAAGAGAACGCGATATGAACCTAAAAATATGTTTACTGATTGGTATTATGACGGTCTTAGTGATCAATATAAACTAGATTTCTTTGGATCGTCTGAGAAGCATCAATTTAAAAAGTTTAAAGATATTGAAAAGGCAACTAATCAAATTGTCATTACGCCTACAGTCTTTCCAAAGTATGAATCTGACTTACATTTTAAAGAGCTTTCTCGGCAAGCTCTTGATAAAATCGATGAAGTCGAAAAAGTAAAAAATGAAAATATCGAATCGCAGAAAATTGTTAATATTGAAAACTTTGAATTATTGACAGATCGAGAAGTGTACTATCATGAGTATCGTATTTTAGTGTTTAAAAACTCTGAGGGAGAGTTTAAATTGTTAGCTCATGATCCTTGTGGAAAAAATTATATTGACCCACAAGTCACGGAGTCGATCATGAATTTGGCAGATGATAATTATTTTGATAGTTTAATTGTTGATGATGCAGAGCAAGTATCTATTGATTCTATTTTGAATGCATTGAAAAACTATGCTAACGAGATGATTAATTTAGTAAAACCAGTGTCTATAATAGAAAATGAGTTAATGCAAAGTTCGACCGAAGATAAAACTGTCGAAGTAATTGATATTCAAGAGCCTAAAGTTTCGATAAATGAGCGTCATGAAGACGATATTCTAGATAACGAAGAAATGAAAATTAAAGTAAATGAATATGAACAGTCATTAACAAATCTTAAAAGTTTAAAAACTGAAGATGTCTCGATTCAATATATTATGAACTATAATATTCGAGAGCAATTTTTAAGTTATTTGAAAAATGCAGAGAAATCACTTTATATCATTAGTCCGTGGATGAACAATTATATAATTAACGATGAATTTAAAAGAGATCTAATAAATTTATTAAAACGTGGTGTAAAGGTTCGAATAATTTGTGGCATTACTGATCATTTAGATGAGAAACAAGATTTTAGAGACTTGAATACACAAAAAATTGCTAAAGAATTAGTTCGTATTGCTGAACCGTATCATGATCTATTTAAATTGAAATTTGGACAGACGCATGAAAAATTATTGATTTGTGATGATATTCATTATATAAATGGTAGTTTTAATTTCTTATCCTATTCAGGTGGAGATGGTGATAATAAGTATTTCCGAAATGAAGGAAGTACATATTGTCATAATAAAACACTGATTAATGAAACAATTAGATTACGATTTAATTTTTAGACGATATCTTACGCTGGAATCATCTATTCGTATTTTTAGATGCTTCTGTTTTTATGTAATGAAATTTAGAATTGTTAGGAGTTGACAATGCAAATGGTAAAAAAATATTTATTTAAAAAAATTTATATGAAATGGGTTCAATACGATTTCAATAAAAAAATTCATAAACTTGAACAGTTTAAGTTACGGAAGCATCTTCATCAAGAAATTCGTGTATATCAGCAGCAGGAAACTGAAGTTCTAAAGTTTAGCAAAAGTTCAATTGATAGTTTGGCGGAATTTGCTATATCCATGTACAACGACAACGAAGACGTTCCAAGTACTCATGAAACTATTGAAGAAGAGGTAAATTTCATTGTAGACTCGTTCTCTGAAGAGTATTTTAAGTCAATTAAAGAAAAAGAAGTAAGTCTATTTGACTATTTTGCTATTCCTGAAATAGATAAAAATGAAAAAATGATTAAGGTACTAGATAATCATTTTGCTGATATACAGCAGTCGAAAGAACTAAAGTTAGAAGACATGTTTCGTCAGCTGAATCAGTATATTGATAATAGTCACCGTTCTTTTTGGAAACCTAAAGTGGAACATTATGCAGTTGCTATTTGGTATATCATTTATGAGTGCCTAGAAGATTTAATGCGATTTAGTAATAAATATGAAATTTCATATGTTGAAGATGGAGAACAACGATGTCTCTTTAATTATTTCAATTTATACATACACGGTGTCATGACTACCGGAGAATTGTTATTACCTGAAAAAATGAGAAGAATCATGTTTGCAGCTTCAGCAATTCATCCGGCTGAAGATGATTTTATCGATCGAAATGATGTCACTGATGAGATGCTTCAACAAATGCAGAAGAAAATCGAAGGGCAAGAAATCATTAGTGAATACGAAGAATTAAATGCTGTGTTTCGTCTTATCGATATTATTTATGATGAATACCCAGTGGAGTCAAACCCTGAATTAGTTGAAATATTAGTAGAATTGCATAAATGGCAAGTTCATTCATTGCGTCAAAAAAATGAAACACTAGATGAGAAAGATATCATAGAAATTTCTTTAAAAAAGGGTGGTTATGCATTTGCGTTTTATGGTTATATTGCGCTAGGTAAACTCGACAAAATGGCATTCCGGCACTTTTTTGGGATGGGTGCAATCTTTCAACTAATGGATGATTTACACGATATCGAGATTGATTTAGAAGAGGGGATAAGTACAATTTGGTCAAAACGAATAATGGAGGATAAGAATGTTGAAGATGCATTGTATGGGATTGTTGGCTTACAAAAAAAATTCGAAGAAATTACAACATTGATTCCTTCGTTACAAAGACCAGTATTTTTTAGAAGAATGGAACTCTTCGCAGTTCGTTTAGATCTATTAAAATTCTATCTGATCAATCAAACTTATTTCAAAGATGATTTTTTGAATAGTATTAGTTCGCATACAGGAGTAGACTTTGAAAAAATATCAAAGAAATACAAAATTGAAATTGACTCAATGGCAACTTTCGCAGAATTTAAAAATGCACTCTTATATATAAAATCCAAAAGAGAATTTAGTATATAATATTTTTGATAAAAGTCTTCTCGAACGAGGAGACTTTTTTAATTTTAAGTAAGTCGTAAGTAATCTTTGATCATCAATGTGAAAAAAAGAAATCTGTATAATTAAATTGCGTGAAGAAAACAAAATAAGTTATAAAATATCAAAAATTAACATATAATTAAAGAGTGGTTATTTTTAAGTATGCTTCGCTGGTTGTAAGTAAGCTTATACTCGTTTTTTAGTAAGCATAAAAAGAGTTGATACGTATAGGAGGAATGGTTCATGTATTGTTCAGAAGAAGAAAAGATATTAATTTATACCGCGGATGATATGATAGAAGAAGCATCGGAAAAAATTCTATTTAAACTAAACGAGGGGAAACCACTGACTGAAATTATGAGAGAGAATTCTTTTGGAATGATTCGCTTTGCGTTTTGGATAGAACCTGTCTCAATATCAGCAAGTATTATTTCAGATGAAAATCCAGAATTAATGCTTAGTTTCGGTTCAAAAAGCTTTGATGCAGATTATGGTGCAACTGTTGATGAAATACTTGAAGTTGTAGAATACTACTTATTACATAAAGAAAAAGAGTCAGAAGAAAAGTTATACGAAATGCTTAAGGAAAAAATGACGCCCCATCTGGAAGCCGGAGTACTATTTCCACAATCATTAATCATCCGTGATTTTATATCGAGTTCATTAGAAGACGTGTCAGCAGACTACAATTCATATATGAATGGATACTATGATGGTCTTGAGAAAGCTTTGTCCATTCTCGAAAATCGTCCAGCTAATTTTTATCCAAAACCTGATGTGTGGCTTGAAGATTTAAAAGGACATACTCCTGCTGATATGAAAATGGAGCTTGAGCTCGAACAAAGAGGATTTCGTTTAACGATAGATGGACAAATTGTTCCGATTAATTATGAGAGTGATTATACTGTAGATGTCACAAAAGAAAAGGATTAACCTTTTTTCTATAAATATAAAAAGCAACATCTGGTATTTTGCTAAGTTATCGAGCGTTAAAAGATAAATGTTTGGGGCGGATTTTTAATCTAGCCTGTTATGATGAAATAAGTTCGAGCCAGTCCCAGATTACTTCGGGAGCTGGCTTTTTCATTTGTCCTGCTGGTGTGATTGCAAACGATTTCATGATACGCTAGGGGACAGAAAACTTGTCCAGAAAGAAGGAATCCCAATGCATATTCTTGTCGTTGATGATGAGGCGAGCATCCGGCATCTCGTCAAATTGCAACTCGAGCTTGATGGTCAGACGGTCGAGACGGCAGCCGATGGAGCAGCAGCACTCGCCTTGCAGGAGACGCAGACCTTTGATTTGATCGTCCTCGATTTGATGCTTCCGGATACGACCGGTTTCGATTTGATTCCAAAACTGCGACTGACGACGCCTGACTTACCGATCTTGATGCTGACCGCACGTGATCAGATGAACGATAAAATCATCGGGCTGCAGCTCGGAGCGGATGACTATATGACGAAACCGTTTAACGGAACGGAGCTCGTCTTGCGTGTCAAAAACCTGTTGAAACGCACGAAGACGGTCGCGCCACCCGTACCTGTCGCGACTGATCCATTCTTATCTGTTGATCCCGAAGAACGAGTTATTCGGCTCGACGGTCAACCATTGCCGCTGACGTACCGGGAGTATGCGCTGCTCGCGCTCTTCCTGACGCATCCGAAACGGGTCTTCGAGCGAGATGAACTGCTCGAGCAAGTCTGGGGCTTTGACTTCTCCGGTCAGACCCGCGCCGTCGATATCATGGTCCAGCGCTTACGGAAAAAACTCGGAGCACAAGGCGAACGGATCAAGACGATTTACGGTGTTGGCTACAAGTGGGTCGACGCATGAAGCTACGCCAGGTCATCACGGAAAACTTCGTCTTGCTCCTCGTTCCGGCATTGCTCGTCCTCTTCTTGATTCTCTATGCCTTCATCCAATCGAACCTATACGAGAACGCCGTCGAGTCCGTCCAAAAACTAAGTCGGGAAGCGGAGCTCTACACGATGAACTACCTCGCAAGTGAAGAGACGGACTCGCTCGCCGATACGGCAGTCCCGATCGCTTCCTATCTCGCGGACCGCTTCGATGCACGCGTCCAATTATTCGGACCAAATGCGGAACTTCTTGCTGATTCGGAACGCGATCAATTGCCGCTTCTCGCGGGAGACACCGATCAAGCGTTAAAAGGGAAGTCGAGTTATCTCTTTCTGAAAGAAACCGATGTTCCGGTGCTGTTCTTTTCGAGTCCGCTGTATGGCAAAACAGACGTCATCGGCTCGGTCCGTTTTCTTGTTGATCTGCGGACGGAAGCCGAACTGCTGCGGCAATTCACCTATGTTTTCACGGGCGTCTTTCTGATCTTGATCGTAATTGCCGTTTGGACAGCACGGCGGATGGCAAAGACGTTGATTGGACCGATCGATGATTTACGGAGTGTCTCGCACGCCTTGACGAAAGGACACTACGCGCATGCGCTACCGGCGTATCCATATGAGGAATTGAACCGACTGGCAGCGGACTTCTCGACGCTTGCTGACGCGATTCAGCACAACATCGGACAGCTCGAACAACAACGAAGCGACCAACAGACGTTCATCGATCACATCACTCATGAACTTCGGACACCGATGACGGCCATCATGGGCTATGTCGAGTTGATCCCCAAGCTACCCCCAGATGAAGCGGCGCATTGTTATCACTACATCGAAGTCGAGAGCCAGCGCTTGTTACGACTCGTCTCGCATAATCTCGAACAGGCGAAACAACAGCGCAACGAACGTCACATGACGTCGACGATGTTCGCGCTCGACGCCTTGCTTGCCGACGCCTTATTCATCATGCAATTGCGTCTTGAAGGACAAGGGATTCAAGTTAAACAAGATGTTCCACCGATCTACGTGCTTGGGCAACCCGATCAGACGAAACAAGTCTTGTTGAATCTTCTCGAGAATGCCGTCAAATACAGTGACGCGATGACGGTGACGTTTTCGACCGTCAGTACGGATACGACCCTACAACTCCTCATGACAGATGACGGAATTGGTGTTGATCCAGCAGTGCTTGCCGAATGGGAGGACGAGCAGCATAGTCTGACGACGGCGAGTGGGAATGGACTCGGTCTACCGCTATGCCGACGTCTGATGCAGGAACAAGGTGGCGATTTTGCACTGGAAAGTGATGTAAGCGGCACACGTATCACATTAACTTTCCGATTAGCGAATCAGACTTAATGTAATCGCTTACAAATGATACATTTACGAAACAATTCGACCGGATTTACGAAACAATTGCCCCGTAATCTAAGAATCAAGCAAGGAGAGGAATCATGAAAGCATCGACCATCGCTTATCTCTTCCTAATGGGCATCTTGTTTGCCCTCGGTCTTCTTTTGCTTCAGCAGACGGTCTTCGGAAGCTTACACGTCCTCGATGGACCGAAACGACTGAATGCTTCCGATGACTCGCTCCCGACCGAGTTGACGTTACGTCACCGGGCATGGGGGGAGCAGACGGTAGAAGACGGAACGGAAGTCCAGCGCATCACGACACTATTGAAGCAAATGAAGACGGTGACAAACGGGACTTGTCCGGCGGATACGGCGACGTTTACCGGAACGCTCCGTTTCTTGAACGGAACGACATGGACGTTCTCGCTCGGAGAAAGTATGACGCTAAATGGAAAATGTGTCGCGCAACGTCCTAGCACTCAGACGACGACATTAAAAGCACGCTTCTTGAACGCCTATCACGAACCAGAACAGCTCGCGCGTCAGTTCGCTGAGGCGGAAGTCGTGACCGTGTATGCAGCAGGACGATCTCGTTCTTTGACTGCGCGTGAGCGAGAAGACGTCAAGCGTCGCCTGGCGCAGGCAGAGCCGATGACGGACTATGAAGAAGTCGGTCAAGCACTCGATGCCAGTCAGGGACAGCCGCGCATTCTCAAGCTCCAGCGGTTCAAGAATGAGCAGAATACGCGTGCCAACTTAATGAATATTACTGTGTATGAGACATTGTTCAGCGTCCAGTACATGGATGATGACAATGGAAACACCTTCTATTTAAAAGGACAACTCCTGCCGACCGGGAAGGAGGCAGATCGATGAGAAAAGGAATGCTCTTCTTGCTGAGTATCATTTGTCTCATGAGCATTTGGATTGTCCGCAACAATGAACAGACGAAGCAGGGAACAGCTGCTCGGGAAACCGTTCCGCATTTGACGGCGTATGTCTCTGCGAAAGAGGATATCGGTCGCGCCTTGCTGTCATCGTATTGTGAGCAGGCGGGGTGTACGTATGAGTTCGTGCGTCTCTCGACAGAAGAACTCGTCCGGCGTGTGACGAAGGAAGCGGATCATCCGCGCGCCGACGTCATCATCGGCGGAACGTGGGATGCCCACCAGACGCTTAAGCAACGCGGATTGTCGACACCGTTCCCAAGCGACATGGATCAAGCAGAACTACAGGATCCGGATCGCTACTGGATCGGCTACGAAGTCGAACGCCTCGCGATCGTCATCAATACGGACGTCTGGAACAACCGATTCGGGGCGGCACCATATCCGAAGACACTCGCTGACTTGACGGCGAAGCAGTATCAGGACGCGTTGATTTTGCCGGATCCGAACCACTCCGGTACCGGTGCGACGATTCTGCAAGCGGTCTTTGACGGATACGGAACGAAGGCGGAAGATGTCTTACGCGAGCTAATCGAGCGAACGCGACTATTCACGGCGAACGGCTTTGCACCGACGTCGTACGTCGCCAGTGGGGAAGCGATGCTTGGGGTTAATTTCATCGGGGATCAACAATCGCTGCGTGAAAAGTATTATCCGGTCAAAAGCATCCCACTCGATACGTACTCGATCAACGCGATCTCAAAGCTGAAAGGACGGACGCAACAAAAGCAGGCGAACGCCTTCATGCGTTTCGTGCTCTCGGCTGACGGTCAGGCGATTCTGCGGAAGGTCTCGTTCGGTACGCCGACCTATGCGATCGCGAAGACACAACCGATCCAGCAAAATGTCGGACAGGATATCGTCGCCGATTACCGGGACTATCTCCGTCGATTCAATCAGCTCCAAGACAAATGATGCGAAGACTCTGATTCAGATAGGGGAAATGGAAGATGGGCTTCTTCAGCATCAAAAAATTGCCGAATGCCGGCATACCAATCGAAGTACAACGGAAACAATGGTTACAACAATTCTTAAAGGCATTCTTAGTCGTCTTCTTCTCATACATGGCGATGTATCTCATCCGAAACAACTTCAAGGCAGCGCAACCACTCTTGAAAGAGGAACTGGGCTTTACGACGACGGAACTTGGTTATATCGGTTTCGCTTTCTCGATTACATACGGAATCGGGAAAACATTGCTCGGTTATTTCGTGGACGGAAAAAATACGAAACGTGTCATCTCATTCTTATTGATTCTCTCGTCCTTGATCGTCACGGCGATGGGACTCTTGATGAGTGCTGGTGGAAGTCCGGTCGGTCTCTTGATGGTTCTTTGGGGACTCAGTGGGTTCTTCCAATCGGTCGGGGGACCATCGTCGTATTCGACGATTGCTCGCTGGACACCGTTTGAAAAACGTGGGCGTTACCTCGGTTTCTGGAACGTCTCGCACAACATCGGTGGAGCGATTGCCGGTGGTCTCGCACTGTGGGGAGCGAATGTCTTCTTTAACGGAAGTGTCGTCGGGATGTTCATCTTCCCAGCTGCGATCGCACTCGTCATCGGAATTGTCGGTCTGTTCATTGGGAAGGATGATCCGGAGGAACTCGGGTGGAACCGGAGTGAAGAAATCTTCGAGGAACCGATTGAACCGGAAAACATTGCTGCTGAAAGTATGACGAAATGGCAAATCTTCAAAACGTACGTCATCTCGAACCCCTGGATCTGGACGCTCTGTATCGCGAACGTTTTCGTTTACATCGTCCGAATCGGGATTGATAACTGGGCGCCGCTCTATGTCACGGAACACTTGCACTTCAGTACGGAGAGTGCCGTCAATACGATCTTCTTCTTTGAGATCGGCGCCTTATGCGGCAGTATGATTTGGGGTTATGTGTCCGATTTACTCAAGGGACGCCGGGCGCTCGTCGCAGCGATTTGTCTCTTACTGACGGCTGTCGCGGTCCTCGGTTATCGTTACGGTACGAGTGAACTTATGATTTACGCGTCACTATTTGCACTCGGTGCGCTCATCTACGGACCACAGCTCTTGATCGGTGTCTCGGTCATCAGCTTCGCACCAAAACAAGCGACGACGGTCACGAACGGGATGGTCGGTACGTTCGGTTACTTGTTCGGTGATTCAATCGCAAAAGTCGGTCTAGCGAAAATCGCTGACCCGGAGACGAACGGTCTAACGATTGGTTCGGTTACATTACACGGCTGGAGTGATACATTTATCATCTTCAATGCGGCGTTACTGTTCGGTTTGATCGCCCTCGCGATCGTCGCCGTCGTCGAGGAGAAAAAGATTCGTCGCCTCGGACTGTTAGAGCGTCAAGCGGATAAGTTGAGTTCTTAATGGAATGTTAGAAAAAGCGGTCGTCCCTTCGGAGAAGGTGAAGATCGCTTTTTCGTAGTGATGGAAATGAACTGCTTTGAAAAAGAGGACTATTCAAAATCATTCGTAATACATTGAAAAAATCGTCTAGGTACTACTGAAATCCTGAGGATTCGATTGATAGAAGTAATGAAATACGGAACAATTCTTTATTGTGAATAATATAGAATTAAATGGAATATATATTCATTTTAATTCTGTTCATAAAAAATCAAAGAGGAGCAAACACATGTCGAATTTCTCGTGGAAAGCATTCATCGTACCGACACTCGTCACTTCATTAATCTTACCCGTACCGTTTTTAGAAGTCGAAGTCGCACACGCGCAAATCGAACAACTGCATCTTCAAGAAGCAGAAATCAATCTAGAAGGAGGTATCTATAGTAGTCCTCAATTCGTGACGTTTTCTGTAGAACCGAATCAAAGTGTCTATTATACCCGAGATGGATCTGAACCGACCGAGGATAGCCATAAATATTACTCGGGAAATCCGATTTTCTTGAATCAGACGACGCAGCTCAAGTATGTGACGATTGATCGAGAAGGAAATCGCTCAGAAGTGAGGTATCACAACTATTCGTTTTATCATGTGAATCCGCTCGCGCAATCGGAAACAAAAGTCAAAGGAGTTGGAGTACCGGGGATGAAGCTCCAATTTCGCAGTGGTCTTCAGCTACTTGCCGAGGCAACAGTGGATGGAAACGGTCAATTCGAATCTGACATTCCGCAGCAAACTACAGGAACTGTCTTGACTGTGAACGCCATTTATAATGACCAAGAGACGAGTAGTACGCTTGAGGTGCAGGAACAACAGAGCGTTTATCTCGATGTCCCAACGTCCATCAATGATGATCAGCTTCGAATCACAGGAACGACTGAACCTTTTGCAGACGTCACGGTCACGAGCGAAACATTCAGGAAAGAAACCTTTGGAGCGACAGCTGACGAGTTTGGAAAATTTGCAGTTGATTTTGGATATCCGGATAGCGGAAAGCATATCAAAATCGAAGCACAAGTAGAAAACCGTATCAGCGAAACGAAAGTCGTCTGGTTAAACGATGTGACGGCACCTGAAGTCCTACATGTCGGGAAATTACCAGAAACGCAAACGATGTTACCTGTCGCGACGGAAGGAGAAGACACGATCATCGAAGTGTATCGCGGTCAGGAACGGATCGCGATGCGTCATACTGGTCCGAGTCGCTATGCCGACATGTATTACATCGATTTGCCACGTCAAAGCATCGGTACGCATTTAATGGTCTACGTTAAAGATGTGGCAGGTAATCGTAGTCGTGGGTATGAAGTCATCGTTGAACCGAATAAACCAGCTGTTCCGTTTCAAGTACATGGTTTGAATAATCGATCGAACCTTATTTCTGGAAAGACAAAATCCGGTTTTACGGTGACTGCTCAAATCGGACAAGAACAAAGAACGGTTCAAGCAAATACACAGGGTAAATTCACGATGAAAGATGTCGTGTTAGTTGGTGGAACAACTGTCTTCTTTGAAGTGAAAGATAAAAAAGGAGAAGTAGTCTATGACATCATGATCCCGGTTGATGATGTCATCGCTCCACGCATTCAAGGTGCGTTAGAAAAGACGATTCCTGCAGGACGTCGATTCTAACCGTTCCGGGATGTACGTGTAATCGATGAGACGAACGGTGATATTACAGACCGCTTAGAGCTTGAAGGAGAAGTGGATGTGAATCGTCCAGGTCGTTACTGGTTGACGTATCGGGCTAGTGATTTTGCGGGGAACTACAGTCAAGTCAAGCGAATGATCATCGTCAAAGATCAAGCACGTCCTACTATTTCAGGAGCAGATGATGTGACGATTAAGATGAATGAAACGTTCCGACCGAAGCGTGGCGTGACCGCATTTGATGAAGTAGACGGAGATTTGACGAAAAAGATTCAGATTTCAGGAACCGTCAATACTTCTAAAAAAGGTATTTATCCGATTCTCTATTCGGTAAAAGATGCCTCAGGCAATCAGACAACTGTCATCCGGAAGGTGCATGTCGTTCGAACGAAACCGTAATTGACGAAACTGGGACTGTTCTAAATATGGAACAGTCCCACTTGTAAAAAGGAGATGAAATAATGGGAAAGCCATTAAATCTAGTCGTAGCGATATTTCTGTGTTTCACTTTTCTCCTGATTGAATCACTACCTGTTCAGGCAAGCACAAGTAATCAAGCGGAATTAACCCGTCAGGTGAAACTGTTGAAGAAAAGCAAGTTAGCGGGTGGATATAAAGCCAGCGAAGTCGTGACCGTTCGTTTGTTAGGAAACGAGATGCCAGAGACATTTACGATTTACGAGCGTGGAGTCGGGTTGAAGGATGTCGTGTACAGAGCACAAACTTATCAAAAGAAGGCGAAACAATGGAAGACGATTTATAAACGATTTTCGTATGATCAGCAAGGTCTATCTTTTGTTTTGGATAAAGGAAAACTACTGGATAATGAACTGGAACATTTAGTCGTTGGTCCTTTCTTTGGCAGTGGAGGAATCATTATTCCTGAAGTCGTTGGTTCAATCGATGGAAAACACGTCAAACGATTACTGGCACCCAATAAAAGTTATGCTTTTGGACAAGTCGTCATTAAAAATAACACCCTATACGCTGGAACAGCCTCAATCGTCTATGACACGTACCGTTTTGAAGATAAACGATGGAAGCATCGGATAGGGAACGGTCAGGATGATCGTGATCTGGCAGGTAAGGTGACGAAATTACTGAAGCTGAACCGCACAGGGAAACAGGGGTATTTCAGCACATCTCGTCACGTTAGTTTGAAAAAAGGAGATACTTTTGCAATCGTTCGGGAAGATCCAAAGGACGAATCCCAGTATCTTTATCGGACGCTTAGAAGTGGACCGAGTAAAATTGATTGGAACGGTTATCATCATATCGCATTAAAAGCCGGAAACGAAATATGGGATTTTCAAGAGTATAACTACGGCTTACAAACGAAGCTTTACTTTAAAATTCGTTAATCAAAAATCCTCTTCCCAATTGATTCGGAAGAGGATCTTTTTGTTTAGTGAGACAAATAAGCAAGCAGAAAACCTTCTTCCAGTTTAACGTGACGAATCGAGCGGTAACGAGCATGACGGAAAGGAAAATAGAAGGAAAGATCGACGGTCAGAAGTCGATTTGCATAACGCAGATAAGGTGGACGAATGAGATAGGTTTCATTAAAGGATTCGGTATCATGAGGACAGACATCAAAGACTTCGAACGTGATGGTGCGTTTATCGACTGCCCGCAATTGGAGCGTCAATTCGACCGGTAAGTCACGCTCTAGACCATAACGTGTCAACGGTACAGCGGCTTGAAGGTGAAGATGCGTCGGACGAATCGTGACGCAGATATCTGTCAGTTCTGGAATTTCTTTTGTCAGCACACTGGCAAGGTCGAATTCATCAATACTTGCTGCAAGCGTAAAACGACGAAAGGTCTCAATTATATGGCGCCCCAGTTTCATGAAGTAAACTCCTCTCTTATGCTTATTAACTGTAGTATAAACAATAATAAACCTAATTATTCCATATTATTTTTCATTAAAGTAAATTAATTCCTTTGAATTAGAGCTTCTTTTTAAAACAATATGATTTACGCATGTTTTTGCGTCGTTCAGGGAACGATTAAGCATGTCATCTGTCGTATTTTTTCGAAAGGAGTTTTTTGATGCCTTACTTATCTGGATTTCCCTCGTCTTATTGGAAACAAAGCGCACCTGCCACTTCCTATCCCGCTCTCAATCAAGATACTAAGCATGATGTCGTCGTCATTGGGGCTGGGATTGCTGGACTCGTCACGGCCATGCAATTGACGGAACGGGGATATGATGTCGCTGTGATCGAAGCAGGTGACGTTGCTGCCGGTACGACAGGTTATACGACGGCTAAAGTTTCCTCACAACACGGTTTGATTTACGACACGCTGATCCAAACCGTTGGCGAGGAGTCAGCGCGACTGTATTATGAAGCGAATGAAGAAGCAATCACGTTTTTACGTCATCAAGTGGAACGACTCGACATTGCCTGCGAACTTGAAACGCAAGACGCTTATCTCTACGCGGCAACATCAAAAGAGCAAGCGATGGAACGGGAAGTCCGTGCCTATGAACGGTTAAGGTTAAACGGTGGCGAGGCGACGGAAGAAGTCCGAAGTAAGTTGCCGTACGATGTTAAACGAGCTGTCGTCTTGCGCGATCAAGCGCAGTTCCATCCCGTCAAATATCTTCAAGGACTTGCGCAACAAATTGTCCAACAGGGTGGGAAAGTGTATGAACAGACACGAGCCGTATCGCTCGAATCGAATCGGACGCCAACTGTCATCCTGGAGAACGGTCACCGAATCGAGGCGAAGAAGGTCGTCGTCGCGACCCATTTTCCATTTCATGACTTCAAGGGCTTATACTTCTCAAAACTCGAAGTCCATCGCTCGTCTATCGTGTCGGGTCAGGTCGATGAGACGTTTCCAGACGGGATGTTCATGAGTGCCGATCAACCGAGTCGTTCTCTGCGTCACACGCGAACAGAAGACGGGCGTCTCCTTGGTCTGTTTGGCGGTGAGAATCATTTGTCCGGTCACGAGACGGAGACGATGCAACGCTATGAACATCTTGCTGACTTTGCACGTAGTGAATTTCATGTCGAGTCGTTCAATCAGTTTTGGTCAGCGCAAGACTTGATTACGCTCGACAAGATCCCCTATATCGGACAGATGACAGCGGATGACCCGAACGTGTTCGTTGCGACCGGCTTTGCGAAGTGGGGGATGACGAACGGTATCGCAGCCGGATTGTTGCTGAGCGATTTGTTGACGGGAACCCCCAATCGTTTTCGCCATTTATTTGACCCGACCCGATCGAAGCTAAAGGCGAAGGACGCAACACAGTTCGTCAAGAACAACGCGGACGTCGCCATCGAGCTTGTCAAAGGGAAGCTGACGAAAGCACGTCGTCGAGCCGATGAATTACAGCTGGACGAAGGTGGACTCGTCACCCATCACGGGAAGACGGTCGGTGGATACCGCGATTCGGAAGGGAACCTTCATCTCGTCTCGACGACCTGTACCCATATGGGGTGCGATACGAAATGGAATGAAGCAGAACGGTCATGGGATTGTCCGTGTCATGGTTCACGATTCGGTCCGACAGGAGAGGTGCTAGAGGGGCCAGCTGTCAATCCACTTAAATCGATCGAGTAAGCAGAGGCACTTGTCTCTGCTTTTTAAATTTTAAAAAAATATTTCGTAGACGATTTATGATATGTGCTATAATTACCTGGTATTAAAAATATTTTAGCGATAAACAATTAGAGTGCCGCTTTTGAATCGTGTTGTAGAGGCACCGTCACGACCACCGCTCACTGGTTTCATATTTTAGTTTCACTATTTTACTTAGCGTCGTGAACGCTGAAACAACCCGAGGAGGAAGCACCACTATGAGTAAAGAAAAGATTGCCCAGCTGCGCAAACATGTGTCGCCGTTTGAAAAGGCAGACATCAAAGCCAGCGTCCGGCAGATGATCAACACGATTCTGCCATTTCTCGTCCTATGGTTTCTGGCATATCAGGCCCTGAAGCTATCTGTGTTCCTCGCAATTCCTTTGGCGATCCTCGCCGCTGGATTCGTCGTCCGGATGTTCATCATCTTCCATGATTGTACGCACGGTTCATTCTTCAAGAATAAGAAAGCGAATGCGATCGTCGGTACGATCACTGGTATTTTGACGTTATTCCCGTATGAGAAATGGAAGCGAGAGCATTCGATCCACCATGCATCAAGTGGAAATCTCGATAAGCGCGGTGTCGGTGACATCTGGGTCATGACGATTGAGGAATACATCGAAGCGTCACGCTTCACACGCCTCAAGTATCGTCTGTACCGGAATCCACTCGTCATGTTCGGTCTTGGACCGCTCTTGTTGATTCTCGTCTCGAGCCGCTTCAATCGGAAGGATGCTCGCAAAAAAGAACGCATCAACACACATGTCATCAATGCGTCGCTGATCGTCCTGTACGGTATCCTGATTTACTTCATTGGCTGGCAAGCCTTCTTGATCATCCAAGGCACGACAATGTTCACAGCAGGCGTCCTTGGAATCTGGTTATTCTACGTTCAACATACGTTCGAAGACTCGTACTTCGAGGATGAGAGTGAATGGGATTATGTCAAGGCGGCAATCGAAGGTAGTTCGTATTACGAGTTGCCGAAGGTCTTGCAATGGGTGACAGGAAACATTGGCTTCCATCATGTTCACCATCTCAGCCCGCGCGTCCCGAACTATCATCTCGAAAAAGCGCATGTCTCGACACCACCACTTCAGAAGGCGACGAAGATCGGTTTATTCTCGAGCCTGAAATCGCTTCGCTATAAACTATACGATGCGAAGAACAGAACGTTCGTGACGTTCCACGACATCAAACACCTCTTACGCGAACCAAAGACGTCATCGTTGTAAGGAACTGCACCTCGTCCACTTGGATGGGGTGTTTTTTGTTGTGTTGGAAGCAAAAGAGGGAATCAACAGGTAACTAGAGTAAGATAAGTCCGCCTTTTGGCGTATGTTCATGATGAGCATCCATGGTAGGATGTACTAATAGAAAGGAGAGTGCAGGATGCGCCGGATACCCATTTCCGTTTATATAGGAGGAGCCATCTTACTTTCCTTATTCGTCTTCAGTTCGATGACGTACCAGCAACAATCCTTGATTCCGTTTTTGACGCAACATATCCCACTCGATTGGGTGTATGCATTTTCCTTCGTGTCGTTCCATTATGAAGTTCCGATCAGTGTCGCGTCACTGGGACCTGCAGCGTTCCTTGAGTTTTTCATTCGGAAGGGAATGCACGCTGGATTGTTCTTCATCCTTGGGATCAGTATCGTTCATTTCTTACGTGGACGAGGCTACGCGGCATTACCAGCTGCCTTTTTTTCCTTCACGACAGCGATGACGATTGGTGTCATGGATGAATTCCATCAACAATTGACGGGTGGACGAACGCCACTTGTCGGTGATGTGTTGATTGATGGCAGTGGATCATTGATTGGTATCGTATTGTACACAGCAATCCGTCTTTATTTGAAAGCTGATCAGATTGTGCGAGAGCAAGAACAGCGGCGTGCATGAAAATAACCCATCGTCTCAATCACATGACTGAGGCGATGGGTTATTTTAGCGATTAGAATCGTTGTACCCATTCAATTTTATACTGAGTGCGTCCAAATTCTTTTCTTAACATGTTGTCGGCTTTTTTTCGTGCTGTCGTGTGATCGCCTGCGCGTACGTTTAATCGATCTGTATCGATGACCTCATCACCGCGTAAAACTTGATATTGGACAGTATAGTCCTTTTTCGTAAAATTAAATAATCCCAAGAATTTCACTCCCATAATCTTCTTCCTGTTAGTTATTATATGGTATCCCAAATATTTCTGCAATCAAAAAAAGTGACTTTTGTCCTACCTATAAATAAAAAGATAGTGGTCCGAACGACAGGTTGCTTTATTATGAGAATTGCGTATGAATGCTGAAAAATCAATAAAAACCGCTCTAAAATAGAATGTATGAAATTTTATTCCATATATAATGAATAATCAGGAAAAAAAGTTACGTTATCAAAGGATAGGTGAAAATATAAGTTATCTGAATATTCTTTTGGTATGTTAGGAAAGGATTCCCTTGGAACTTCGAGGGAATAACCGTTAAGATAAGAAGGAAGAGAAAACGGTGAATTACGTGATAGATGAGGGAGATGACGCATGGAGCAGGAGACGAACGAACGGATTGATCCCGCGCACCGGATCAGAAGAGCGGTGACCCGCAAGGAGACCACCTACTTTAGTTTGTTGTTAGGCATCGCCATCGTGACGGTCGGTGCGATCATTGGATTAGTCTTTGAAACAGGGCAGCCCGGTATTTATGTGATGGTGGGTCTTGTGATCCTATTGTTAATACTCTGGCTACGACAATGGCAACGGGTCTCCCGGATTCGAAGTGAAGGAGTTCGCTTGAGTGCCGAGCAGTTTCCAGAGTTGTTCGAGCAAATCCGTATACATACAGAACAGTTGCAACTATGGCGGATGCCAGAAATCTATTTCCAAGATGACGTGAAACGACCGCACGTCATTGGTCTATTCCAAAAATATTTGATTGTCCTACCGACGTCGTATCTAGAATTGACAGAGATTCGTCGTTTCCGATTGTTACTTGAACTGGCACGAATCAAACGGAACCATCAGGAAAAGCAAATCTTACTATGGATTGGCAGCTGGATTCCGTTTTTACGTCCGGCTTACATGCGGGCATGTGCTCGGACCCGTCATCAGATGGTCCTACCACTTGTTTCGCCCGTATACGCGCGACAAGCCATGTTTGAGGATGTGCTCGGACCAACACTTCTAGCAACGACAGATACAGTTATCTATGTCGAGGAGAAACGGCAGCGACGGACGTTTTCTATCTTATTGTATGAAGCGTTACAAACCGAACTTTCTTTACTCGAACGGTTGCACTTAACGGGTGAGCCAATCGAACGTCCACGACCACTCTTTCGATATAGTCAAGGCTTCGTCGTCGCAGGTAGTATTCTACTCGCAATATTCCTCGTTAGCACGACGGCAGGTATGCTGTTAGACGGAGGGGCGATTGAGGCTAAAAAAGAAGCGAAAGAAGCGAGTGAAGAGAATGTCACGGCGAAGACGAGCGGTCAGGATCTCAACGAGACGGAGTTGATGGCAGCGATTCAAAAAGGGAAACTCGAAGACATTCATCGATTAATTCCGGAAAGTGATATGAAGGCAGTCGATGCCGATGGCGATACGGCATTGCATTATCTCGGGTACCGGAAATCGAGCACAGGACTCGAATCGGTCTTTAAGGAGTTGCTCGCAGCGGGCAGTGATGTCGATGCTGTCAATGAGTTTGGCGAACGACCGTTCATTACGGCAGTCTTCAGTAACAACGATGAGCTCGTTGATCTGTACTTGAAGCGAGGCGAAAAGGTCAATCAACAAGATGCCGACAAGTTCACGCCTCTTCATCACGCTGTTGAAGGGGAAGGGAACGAGACCGTCAAGCTCTTACTCGAGCATGGTGCGGATCCGTCGATCAAAAACGCGGATGGCTTTACGCCACTTATGTTGGCACAAGAGTATGAACTCGATGAAATCATTGAGCTGTTGAAGCAAAACTCAGCGCAGACACTATAACACAACAACCGCAGGCGTTCTCGAGTGAATCGAGAAGACCTGCGGTTGTTTTTTGTTCGTATTAGTTTGGAAGTTTTGATGTATCGACGATGCGACCTTCAATCTTGTAGTCGACTTGACCAAGTGATTTCGTGAAATCACGTAGGTTTTCCCAGTCCGAGAGACCGAGGTCCGTGACGCGACCAGCTTTGTAAGCTGTCTCGAATGGTGTGAGACCATCGCCACCTTTAGCTGTGAAGGCATTCGTTGCGATGACATATGTCTTCGCTGGATCGATGACTTCGAATGTGCCGTTGTTATTGACTTCCATCTTCGTGACGCGTTCACCGGCCGCTTTTGTGCTATCGTATTCGAATTTCATACCAGAGACGTGGAGGAAACCACCATTTTCTTTTGGTGCAATCCCGACACTGATTTCGAGGAGAGCCTTGATTTCTTCTCCTGTCATTTTCGCTGTCGCAAGTGTGTTACCGAATGGAAGCGTCGTTAAGACTTCACCGACTGTCAGTGGTCCGGCATCGATAGCAGCACGGATACCACCACCGTTTTGCATCGCGATGACTGTATCTTTATTGTATTCTTTTGCTTTTTTGAGCATCCCGTCCGTGATCAAGTTTCCGAGAGCTGTTTCGCTGTTACGGACACTGACTTCACCACGTGGGTTTGGAAGAGCGTTGACGATATTCGCACCGACTTCTTCGTTTTTCAATTCAGCGATTTGATCGGCATATGGTTTGAGGATTTCAGCTGCACGGACGTCTTCAGCTGCTTTTGAGACGTCGATCAGTGATCCGTTGTACTCCGTCAACTTCCCTTTGTAGTCGAACGTCAAATCAAGATTTCCGAGGAAATCACCGTATTGGTATGCTTGCGCGATGATCGTTGGTTCTGATTTGCCTGGTACGACCGTTTCGTCGACGACGACTGGTTTTTCAAGTTTCGTATGCGAGTGACCACCGACGATGACGTCGATCCCGTCGACGTTACGTGCGAGCAGTTGATCGTTATCGATTGCTTCGTTGTCATCGAATCCGATATGTGTCAAGGCGAAGATTTTATTGACGCCACGATCTTCGAGTTTCTTCACGGCCGCTTTCGCACTCGTGATGTAGTTCGCGAACGCCACCGTACCTGGGCTTGCGATATCAGCCGTTTCTTCTGTCGTCAAACCGAAGAAGCCGATTTTTTGTCCTTTGTATTCCTTGATGATCCCTTGATAGATTTTGCCACGCTCTGGTCCGGCTGTGATCGTTTTCTTTTGTAGACCGTTGAAGAGTTCATTTTTACTGAAATCGACGTTCGCCGTGATGAACGGGAATTTTGCTTTCGTGACAAAGTTTTTCAAAGCGATGTTGTTGTCTGTATCGCCGAGATCGAACTCGTGGTTACCGAATGTCATCATGTCGTACTTCATGTAGTTCATCAGTTCAAGATCCGCTTGTCCAAGGAACTTGTTGAAATAGAGTGATCCAGAGAAGACGTCACCAGCATCTAAAAGAAGCGATGGTTTACCTTCTGCGCGGTAAGCAGAGCGAAGTTCTTTAATGACAGTTGCCCGCTTCGGTGCTTTATCGAGGTTTGCATGCGTATCGTTCGTATGCATCAAACCAATCGAGAAGTCATCCGTGTTGACGTCGAGCACCGTGATTTTTGCTTTTAATGTAATCGTCTTACCAAGACGCGTATAACTTGCGACCGCATATTTCACACCCGCTTCGCTCGTATCCACCTTCGACCAGCGGACTGGCTTGTCATAGATGCGACCTGTCGCATAGAGAACAGCTAGTGTTTTCGGCAATTCTGGTTTTTGATCGACATAGATCGTCTGATCCGCGACCTTCTCGACGAACTTCACTGCGTAGTTCTGAATGTAGATCTTGATTTCGATTGGATTCTTTTTCTTGCCGTATGTGCCTTTGACCGTTTGATAACGGTTGAACGCATGGCGATCGTAAGATTTCCACGTGATCTTCTCACCTTTATATGTAGCAGGGAGTTTGACCGGAGCACCTTTCGTGAAGACGAGTGACTTGAGTTTGACCGTTTTGACTTTGACATGTGTTGCAGCCGAAACTGTCGTTTGAGCAACGGGCACGATTGCCGATGTCGTCAGGGCGACAGCAACAGCTGCCGCGTAAAGCGGTTTTGATTTGTACATACGTAAAAATCCTCCTTCAAGAGTGGGGTATGAATGCAAGGTCGCGATGCGATCGTTGACCTCTTCTTCTACTATAAAGGGTTCGGAAAGCTTCGTGGGATGAACCTTTTGTAAATAACGTAAATTCTTAGGTCCGACGACAAGACAACCCACGGAAGTCGTTTGCTCGCAAGCCTTAGAATCCGAACGTTCGCCTTCACAATAAAATGATAACGCTTTCATTATATCTTGTCTTAATTAAAAATGAAACGAAAGAATATTACCAATCGTTAAACATTCCCATTAAATGTCGATTTTTTAGTGGTTATGAATTGCTAAATATTGTATGATATCAGTATATAGACAGTTCGGATGAAAAGAGGCAACGATGGATGAATGATACGATTCGAGGCGGTGTCCTCGTCGGCATTATTTGTGTGATCACGCTCCTCCTCGTATGGGGGCTCGCATCACCGCCGACGACGATTGAGTTTCCACATTTTAATCATGCGTAAGGAAACAAACTAGGAGATGACCGGTGGTGGACCCGCCGGTTTTTGTCGTGCCTGAAAAACTACAGTTTGGTGTCGGTTCGTCCAATACATTGACACGCTTTTTCACGATAGCTAGAATTGATTAAGTGTATATAGGAAGTATTGCTTCTGCCATGCACGAATGAGTGGACAAAGGAGGCGAGTCGGAATCGACCGGGCAAGGTCCCGTTCACACGGAGAGAGCGTTCGTTTGAGCAATCGCGGACGGCATCTGTCTTTTTTTGAGTGGAATCAACGAATATGAAAATAAAATACATGTATCATGAATCGGAAGGAACTTACACTTATGCTGAAAGAAATGAGAAGTATCATCCGGGAACAGGTGGAAAATTTCCCCTTGATTCGCCGGTTGGCGCGATATGAAATCAAATCAGCGCATGCAGAGCAACGCCTTGGCCTTTTATGGGAGCTCCTCAATCCGGGTCTCCAAATCTTCATCTATTGGTTCGTCTTTGGGGTCGGTCTTAAAGGAAATAAGAACGTGGATGGCGACATTCCATTCATCGTTTGGCTCCTTTGCGGGATTGTCGTCTGGTTCTTCATCAATGACGCATTACTTCGCGGCTCGAACTCAATCAACAGTCGTCTCGCAATGGTGACGAAGATGCGTTTCCCGATGAGTGCGATTCCATCGTATGTCATCCTATCGCGGATGTATCAACATTTTGCGATGCTCTTGATCGTCTTCATCGTCATTATCGCAAACGGTATCCCAATCACATGGAAGTTACTCCAGTTGCCGTATTATATGATCGCGACGTACATTTTCGTCTATGCGTTCTCACTTTGTTTTTCAACACTCATCACACTCGTCAAGGACATCCAGCTCTTCTTGCAATCGATGATGCGGATGCTCTTTTATATGACACCGATCCTCTGGAACATTGAACGGTTCCCGGACTTCTTACACGGCGTCCTTCGTTTGAACCCGGTCTTTTATCTCGTCGAGGGATATAGAGCAAGCTTGCTCGGAGGGCATTGGGTCTGGCAGGAGTGGCCGACCGGTCTGTATTTCTGGAGTGTGACACTCCTGTTGTTCACAGCGGGAACATTCTTGCACATCAAGTTCCGTAAATCATTCACTGAGCTCGTCTAAGGGAAGGAAATCGCCATGTCTATGATTAAACTCGACCATGTCACGAAACGCTTCGACATGGTCACGACTACGAAAGAAAAATTCAAGCTCTTGTTCAAGAATCAAAGCAAGAGCGTTAAAACATTTACTGCACTACGCGATGTCTCGCTCGAGATTGGATCGGGAGAAGTCGTCGGACTCGTCGGTATCAATGGATCGGGTAAATCGACGTTATCGAACTTGATCTCAGGCATCATCTATGCAAATGAAGGAGACGTCGCGATCAATGGTGAAGTTGCGATCATCGCCGTCTCACAAGGATTAAAGAACGTCCTGACAGGTCGTGAGAACATTCGCTTGAAGTGTCTCATGCTCGGGATGGACGATGCGGAAATCGAACGTCGGATGCCCGGCATCATCGATTTCGCTGATATCGGTGACTTTATTGATCAGCCGATCAAGAAGTACTCGAGTGGGATGAAGTCGCGTCTCGGCTTCGCGATCGCGGTCAATGTCGACGCTGACATCCTGATCGTCGATGAAGCGTTATCGGTCGGGGACCAAACCTTCTATAACCGCTGTATCGATAAGATGAACGAATTCAAGGAAGAAGGCAAGACAATCATCTTCGTCAGTCACTCGCTCTCGCAAATCAAGAGCTTCTGTGAGCGGGTCGTCTGGCTCGAGTACGGTCAAGTCCGCCTCGACGGAACGACGAAGGATGTCTTGCCGGAGTATAAGAAGTTCCTCGCTGAATATAAGAAGTGGTCGAAAGAGGAACAACATCAATACCGTCGCGATCGCTTGAAAGAACAAGCAGCAAATGCGCGGTCGGGTAAAGAGAACGCGGATTCAGCGGACACGGTCAAGCATCCAGGTTGGATTTTGTCGGGTCTTGGTCTCATCGTCCTCGCAGCAGGCAGTTTGATGGTCATTGACGAGACACCGTCTTTGACGAACCTCAGCGACGCGATCTTGAAGTTCTTTTAATGTTAAGCCAGATGCATGCGCATCTGGTTTTTTTGTGCGGTAAAGTAGGATTCTTACGTGAGCGTAGAGAAAATGAGTAACGAGAGAGAAGTAGAATCGGAAGAGCTTGGAATCCATACAAAAAACGGAGTCGAGGACTCCGTTTGCATCAAGTTTGTGAGCGATCCATATAGGTTTTGACGTGTGGCGCTTCATACGTCGCGAAACGTTCAAGAAGACGATCAGAATCTGACTCGACGATCAGCATCGCACGATGTTCCGGAATCAGGAATCCTTGACGTTCCATCGTGTCAAATAGGGCGATCAAGGGATCATAGTATCCGTCGATATTGAGTACACCACACGGCTTTTCGTGTAGACCGAGTTGCGCCCACGTGAAGACTTCAAAAAATTCCTCCATCGTACCGGGACCACCTGGAAGAATGATGAAGCCGTCAGCGAGTTCTGACATCTTCGCTTTTCGTTCATGCATCGAGTGAACGAGATGCAGTTCAGTCAGTCCAGGGTGGGCAAGTTCCTTTTCTTGTAGAAAATGAGGCAAGACACCGATTGCCTGACCTTGAGCAGCAAGCGTTGCGTCCGCGACAGCCCCCATCGTTCCAACACGGGAACCGCCGTATACGAGTCCGATGCCGCGCGCGGCGAGCGCTTGACCAAGCGTACCCGCTTCCTCGCGAAAGACTGGGCTAGCACCATCTTTGGAACCACAAAATACAGCAAGTCTATTCATGAAACAGAACCTCCTTCGTTATCTTCACCATAGCATATTCGGTGATCAGACGGCAGAGTAGACCAGAAAGGAGATCGATATGCGACCACGTACGATTGTTTGGCTCGTCCTAATTATCGCAGCAATCAATTTAGGACTTGGGATATGGATGCCGGATACGTCGACGCGAACGACGATTAGTTCAATACTACTAGGTGTGATTGTCGTCCTCGGTATCTTTTACGTCATCGCGTTACGACAATCCTCAAAATAAAGAGAGCTCGTTCGATTCGTAGGAGTTGGACGGGCTCTCTTTTTGTCTGTTATAGAATTTTATCATGATGGAATATTCAAAAAAATCTATTTTCATACACAATTTCGACACATTGATGGATGATTTGTAAAAAACACACAGTATTAAGGACATATGACCCGAGTCAAAAGTCATATAAAGTGAAAATAATGTGTAAAATACCATAATTATTCGTATTCGAATATTCAGAGGGGGTCTAAGGTTATATGATGTTGTTACGAAGCCATACGAAAAATAATAGGAGGTTATTTAAATGAACTTGAAAAATAAATTAGTCGTAGCTAGCACAAGTGCTTTATTAGTATTAGGACTTGGTGTGTCAGTATCAAACAATGCCTCACAAATTACCGCAGGACATCTTCCACCAGAGTACTCAGTTAAGAATGTAGCAGCAGGACATCTTCCACCAGAATACTCAGTTAAGAATGTAGCAGGACATCTTCCACCAGAATACTCGGTTAAGGATGTAGCAGGACATCTTCCACCAGAGTATTCAGTTAAGAATGTAGCAGGGCATCTTCCGCCAGAGTACTCAGTTAAGAATGTAGCAGGACATCTTCCGCCAGAATACTTGGTATTCGACAAAGCTTAACTCAGTTTGATCTAACTAAACTAAACTAGAATGAGAAAGATGCGTTTTATGGAATTTAATTACTAAATTTTTATACTCAGTCATTCCCAAAATATCGAATATAGTATATGCCTTGACGAATGAATCTGTAACTTCTTGTGATTCAGGAGAAACATATTCCATTAAATATGCTTTCTGATAATAAAGCTGTCCGAGTAATGACATATCCTTGAAGCGTATACTGAGATAGATACCATCATCGATATGTTTTAGAGCCCTCTCATTTTGTTTAAGTTCTACTAGTACTTTCGATAAATTGTATAATAAACGAATTTTTTCTACTAATATCTCGTCTGTATCGTAACTAAATGTGAGTAACTCTTCATAGACCTTTAAACCATAGTTAAAATGATTTTTTTCATAATAAATCGTAGCAATAGCGGATTTTATGCGGAAAATCATTTTAGGTGAATAAAAGTACTGGACACATTTCTCTGCCAAACGTTGTAGTTCGATAATACAGGTACGGTAATCGATATTACCTATTCTAAATGAACTTAGATGCATGTAATAAGAGTAAAGTGTCGCTAGTTCACTGTTAGGATCTAAGGAATTTAATTGTTTTTTAGATACAGCCTGAATTTCAGAGTATTCGCTGTTTTGAAATTTTGTTAAAAGTTTGTCATCAACGATTCGTAATGATTCTAATGAACTTTTCTCATTAAGAAACATTGTTATGGGTACTTGTAATCGCTTTGATAAAGCATACAATAGTTCGACTGTCGGTGAATGTGTGCCACTCTCGATCTTACTGATCTCTGCTTGACTGCAAATTCCGTTCGCTAAATCCTTTTGTGTCAGATTATGTTTCTTCCGCAGTCGGCGTAATGCTAAGCCGATTTGCGGTGACATGAATTGATCCATCGGCTCCTCGTCCTTTCGTGGAGATTGAACTGGTATAGGGTACCAACTTCTATTATAGAAGCGAACTAAACTAGATACTACTGATTTACTCGATTTCGTATCAATGTTTCAACGACCATCTCACTTGATTCAGAAAGGGGTACACCCATGACACTCATCTTAAAAGAAACGCGACGTAACATGACTTCATGCGCTTGGTGTCTCAATCCTGCTACCGTCTCCGTCGCCCCCCTCGCTCATCGGGAAATGGACCGGACTGCTACGAAACCTAAGGCAAACGTTAAATCGGCTTAATCCACACAAAAGGACTTCATTCGGCTATTAGAATGAAGCCCTTTTTTCAATCATTTGATGAGAAAGGAGAGAGGACATGATCGGATTATCGCTTTTATCGGAACAAGACGGCTGGCTGCAACGTTCTCTACCATCGCTTGATCTGCAAACGTTTTGTGAGACGCACCGTATTTCGCTCGACGCGTTTGATTACGACACACATACGTTCCATGATTTACTCGATTATATGGATTTTCAGGAGTATGAGCATTACGTCTTCGTCCTCCAAGGGGAAGGCGAACGGACGTTACGACTCGTCGCGTATTTGCAACACGAGATGTTGCATGTTCAGTTCCACTTGATTCGTCCAAATGGAGAAGTCCTGTTTGGACAACCGGATTTCCTGAATGGTCTCTTCTTACCGCAGGAAGACATGCCTGCTTCTGCATCCGTTCCAGCTGTCCATCATGCGCTCCTCTCATTGATGACAGGTGTGTACCCAGCGTCGGTGCCACATCATCCGCAACCGTTGCGTCATGTCTACATCGAAGACAGCTCATTACTGGAGAAGATTCCGGCAAGCAATTTCCAGGCGATGACGATCAATAGTGTCATCTATTTCGATCATCCGATGCGTCACGATTTACCGATCATCGAACTGATGAGCCGGACACCGATTCTGTTGACGTTTTCCGATCGTCTTTCTCCCTCGCTTAATTCGCAACTAACGGTCTTATCGCGTGACGCGCTAGCAGAGCGATTAGTGGACTGGCAACAAACGGGGCGGATTCAAAACGATCAATCGATAGGGATCCTTGATTATGCGACGTTAAGTGGATTACGCGTCTCGCATCGACTGTTCTTCTTTGCGGACGGGATTTACGCCGATCGACAGAAGACGATTCAGTTAAGTGCAGACCTATCCGTTGATATCGAGTCTTTCCGAGAACAGCAACCTCAACCTGACGCGCTGGCATCACAAACTGAATTAGAGCTGTTTCCGTTGCTGTATCAACTAGCTGGAACGTTTCAAGGAACGAGCCGTTTCATCACACCGTACTCTGATCTCGAATTGCCTCGGACGTCCGGGCGAATCGGACCGTTGACGTTGATCGGCATTCAAAACGAGGAAGGTTGTTTTGCGTTCGACCGGACGACGTTGCGTCTATTTGAGACGAACGAAGCATTTCTCTGGATTCTCGAAGCGGATCAAAAAGAACAGTTCGACGTATTACCGGAGCGACTCGGCGCAGATTATGCAGAAGCGATTCAGCATTACAAGGAGTTGATGTATCATGGGTGATGTCTTATTTGGTCCATTCTTGCGTAAAGGGAGCTACTCGCGCGTCGAAGTGCTGAATCATGTTCAGGCGGATGAACGATTCGGTCAATTGTATCAGGAAGCGCAACAGTTAACTGAGGTCGATGAGCTGATGCTGTATCGGCGTTATTTACGAAAAGGGGAGCGGATCCTGTTTCATGGAACGTTTGATCCATCACTCTTTAATCTCTTATCGGATGAAGGATACGATCTTTATCTAATCGAACCGGAAGCTGCGCGGACGAAACAGATTGCGGAGAAGTATCAGCATAAGATTTACGGCTGGAGTCATGATGTGACGGACGTTGTCGGTCCTGAGTACTTTGACCGGATCATCTTACCGGGAACGACGATTTTACGTTATACGCGTGGGGAGTTGCTGTTGTTCTTTCGAAACATCCGTCAATTGCTACGACCAAGTGGACGACTGCTTGTGTCCTTATATCATGTCGATCATCTAAAATCGATGGCGCATCCGATTGCGACGCGACGTTTTCAAAAGACGTTGCTGTTTTATGGCTATCAAGTTGACGGCGAACGTTTATTGTTCAACGCCTACCTCAAATCGGGCAAAGAGGAAAAGGTCAGTTATGCGATTGAATATTTGTATGAGCCGAACACACTGTTTGAATTTGCGACGTTATCACGCTATCAAGGACAATTTCTTTATGAAGGAAAAACGATGCTGGTACTGGAATTCGAAAAACAGTAGTCGAATAATATAATGTAACGATATAATTAAAAACATATGTAATATACTGGTTTGGATAGGTCTAAAGACTGGGTAATGTGATAGAGTAGTTTCCTTTTCACGATTCGAAGTACATCATGAGAAAGAGGAGCCGGACACATCATGGAAAATCAGAGCGGAAGTACCTTTCAGCAAAGCTGTTTATCGTTCATTGAGACCTTGTTTCCAGATGAATCTTTTTACTTCTTAGAAGAATCGAAAGCAACGGACGCCTTTGGGCATCCCGGTCGACAATTGTTCTTCTCTTCACCGGTCCGTACCCTGAAATTCAGCGTACTCGCGCAGGCGCATCAGCGCTACGCACGCGTATTCGTATCCGAGAAAACAAGTGAGAATACGTTTTTTCGTCAGTTACTAGAAGCGACATATGAAGACGGACAATTGTACATTGACCATATTGTTCAAACGGAATAAAAAAAGGAATCAAAATCAGCTGATTTTGATTCCTTTTTTTTACGCCTCGATGGAGGAAAGCCCTCGTTTTAGTGCCTGATCAATGGACGTCGCCATCTCATCTCGGACGTCCGCTGAGACGAGGCGACCATCGAAATAGATTTCCTTTGATAGACTGAGGTGAACGAGTAAGTCCTCGAGAATGAGCTTCAGATCAAGCGGTTGCGAGGGTTCAAGCGCTTGTTGCATGAATTCATTCAACGAAGGATGCTGTACATACTTCGGATCGATGAGATCAATGACCGTCGTGTCTAAAGCAAGAGCCAATCGTTCCAGGACTTGAGGAGAGGGCATGCGCTGACCACGTTCGTAAGCGGAGATGTCCGTTGCTGATTCACCACATCGTTCAGCTAAAAACTTTTGAGTATACTTGTGTTGTTTGCGCAGTTGCATGATTTTTTTACCTAGTGCACGATTCATGGCACTCCACTCCTATTCTTCAGGTCATCGTGTATAGTACTAATTAACCACTTTCATTATAAAAGAAACCTTCGAAATGTAAAATATCGTTTTTCAAGGAAACTAAAAAATTAATTTGGGTTAAACTAGAAATTGAATTTTAGAAAGAATCCGCCAATTTTTTGAGGTCCATGCTATTCTAAAGTGATATTAAAAAAGGAGTGTCTTCATGAAAAAAATCACGTGGTCCGGCTACGTCGTCCTTGCCGTTCTATTGATCCTCTTCATCTCAAGTTCGATGCCGTATCAAGCGCAATCCATCAAACCAGGATTATCCCGATTCATTCCGTTAGGATTCGTCGATCATCTGCGTTTCATCTCCTTTTCCTATCATGGAGAAGTCAGTGTCGCCGCCCTTGGACGAAGTGGCTTCATTGAATTTTTCATCCGAAAAGCAGCCCATGTCTCGACATTTCTCGTATTAGGGATCGGATTGATCGATTTAACACGTCGTCGTCTGACACCAGGACTTGCCGTCTTGTTCGCCTATTCGTTAGCGATCACGGTCGCTGTTTTTGATGAATTCCATCAGATTTTGACAGGGGACCGGACTGGACTCATCCAAGATGTCTTACTCGATGGAACGGGTGCCTTGATTGGAATTGGATGTTATGTACTCATCTATAGGAAAAAAGTCCGACGCCAAGCAGGAAGTCTTTCCTTCGAGCACGAAAAGAACAGGCATCACTTTTAACGAAGGAGACTGCCCTATGAAGACTTCCCATTTGTTGATGACGAGCGTTGGTCGCCGGACAAAGCTGGTCGAGTATTTCGTCCGTGAGATGCCGGACGGTCACGTCAGTACCGCGGACTGTAGTCCACTCGCACCGGGTCTCTATATGACAGAACGTCACCATCTCGTCCCCCGCATCGATGCACCGGATTATATCGATCACTTACTGGAATTGTGTCAGCGCGAACAGGTGACGGCGCTCTTGTCATTGATTGATCCTGAACTGGAATTGCTGGCAGCGGCGACGGAACGGTTTGAAGCCATCGGTGTCACAGTCCTTGTCTCACCGATGGATGCTTGTCGTCTCTGTTTCGACAAGTACGCGATGTATACGTATTGTGTCGCGGAAGGAATCGCGCATGCGCGGACATACGTGACGCTTGAGGCTTTCCGAAATGCACTTGCGCAAGGAGAGGTCCAGTTTCCGGTCTTCGTCAAACCACGCAATGGGAGTGCCAGTCTCCATGTCCAGGCAGTTTCTTCACTTGAGGTCGTCGAAGGATTATTCGCTACCTATCCCGATTTATTGATTCAAGAATACTTAAGAGGACAAGAGCTCGGTGTCGATGTCTATGTCGACTGGTTGACGCATGAAGTGACCGATATCTTCATCAAGGAGAAACTCGTCATGCGTGCAGGGGAAACGGATAAGAGTCGCTCCGTTAAACGCGACGATGTCTTTGAAATGGTCGAGCAGGTCTTACATGGAACCGGTCTCGTCGGACCGCTTGATTTCGACCTGTTCGATGTTGACGGAACGCTCTACCTATCGGAAATCAATCCGCGATTCGGTGGGGGATATCCACATGCTTATGAATGCGGCGTCAATTTTCCGAAAGCGATCCGAAACAATTTGCAGAGACGACGTAATCCCCGACGCATCGGGGCATATGCGGAAGACATCTATTTATTGAAGCACGACACGGTGACGCTGTTGCCTGCATCTCTGCTTGAGCAAATCAAAAAACCATAAACGCACGAAAAAGGAGTGACTCGGTAGTGATACCGGGTCACTCCTTTTAGGTAGAAGAGCAGAATCAAGAAAGAGAGACGCGTGCACGCTTGAGGCATTGCACGGCGGAGGTCCAGCTACCGAAGAGAGCGTTGATCGTCGAGGTACTCGGAACCGAACGACCTTCTGCCCATTTCCGGTAATGAATGATACTGAGGGAAGGTAATTCTTCTTGTGCCTGCCGCAGTGCTTCAAGGACATCTTCTTCGACCCATTTCCGGCGAGGCGGTGCGATGTCGAGGCAAGCGAGGGCATCTGCCCATGAACCGTATTTACGGGCAATCGTCGCGACTGTCGGATGACCATTTTCCTGTGCCCAAATCGCATACGTCTGTGTCGTCAGACGGGGGAGGACATCAGAAGCTTCGAGTAAGGCTGTGATGATCCGTTCTTCGGTCATCGAGATGGAACGTGTCATCTCGATTTGTGCTTCTTCCAGTGCGCGTGACCAAGAACCGAAGCGTAAGTTGATCAATGTCAAGGATGGTCCATGTTTCGCTTTTGCCCATTCCCGGTAGCTGTTGCTATGGAACGGGTGTAAGCGTGTCGATGCTTCCTTGATGAAAGCAAGAATCTCTTCATCTGAAAAGTACGGACGGATTGATGAGAGACCAGCCGCTTGGAGTGCTTCACGCCAAGAGCCAAATACATTGATGATCGTCGTGATCGATGGAATGTCTTTTCCGACCGACCAGCGCGCATACGTCTTTGCGTCGAGAGCGGGATATTCGATACTAGCTTCGATTAGGCTATCGATGACTTGTTGTTCTGTCCATTTCTTCATGATGTCATACCCCTTTCATGTAGGTGCTCTAGGTGTGGGTACTGTCGTGAGGTGGAAGTCGACGAAGCGACGTATAAGCGAGAAGGCTAAGCCAAATGAAATAAAATCCACTCGGTCTGACGAGAATGCTTTCCGTGAATTGAAGTAGTCCGAGCCAGCTAGCAAGCAACAGGGTGAGAAACGCGAGATCCGTCGTCTGAATCCGAAACAGTCGATAGAACAGATACAGAAAGACTACACCGTACAGCAAACAACCGATCAGTCCGAATTCATAGAGATAGGTAATCGGTGTGCTGTGGAACGTATAAAGAACTTGTTCATTCAGTTGCTCCTGCAGTCCGCGTGGAGCACTTCCGATTCCGTGCCCGAACCAAAGTGAATCAGCGGAAGCACGCCATCCTGCCTGCCAAAGCGTAGATCGTCCGTTGAGACTGAGCAAACGGGGAAGCAGTCCTTGAAATGCAAAGACGGCTAGGAGGATCAAGCTACCCATGACGTAACATGCTGTCACCTGCAACCGTCTCGTTCCCGGAACCATTCGAATACTCGTCAGCAGAGCAAGGAGGAGAAAAGAATAGATACCTGTCTGCGAACCGCTTCTGAGTAACGCGATGATGATGAGAAGGAGGAGTACGGCGTGCAGAAAGCTTTGCCGACGCGGGAACTGTCTGAGCAGATAGAACCAAGCAAACAGTCCGCCTGGAACAAGCCACGCTGCAAACGTATTCGGATTATTCATCAGACCAGCGAGGCGAAGGAACGAGCCTTGTTCCCCGACGTACAGTTGAGGAAACGACAAAGGACCGATTCGAAGCCATTGCAGGTTTTCGACCGGGACATACTCTGAACCAAAGGAGACGATGAGGGCATAGGAAGCGAGAAAGACGGCTTGTCCATAAAGAAAGTGACACAACAGTCGTTGCCATTGTTCGATCGATGTACACGAGAGCGAAGAGACGATGCCAACGAACAGCCAAGTCGAGATGAGGTAAAGCGAAGCAAGAATATGATCTGTATTCGTGTTAAAGAAGAAAAAAACGATATGAAATGTCAGATAAATCAGAAAAATGAGTGCAATTTGATGCCCAGTCGCTCGGTTGGCGCGATAGAACGGTCGTAAGATGAGCCAACAGACACTGAACAGAACGATGTAGACCGGAAGCAACCAAAGAGACCACTGTTTCGGCAACACTTCGTCCGTGAAGGATAAGGGACGAATCCAAGCATCGAGCATAATCCAAACGACTAGGATGGATAAGGCAAACGATGTGGGTATATTGGCTGATTTTAACATGATTTCTAAAGACTATCCACCCTTCATATAGGACTTATTACCGATTTGAGCACTTTTTAATCATCAAATTGGTATTTACCCTTATCTTTCAAAACATCATGTAGATAAATGAAAAAATATTAAGGAAAACGTGATCATTTTTTCGTGAATCGCGTTTTTTTCGTGATATGAATTCATGCTGTGAACTAGTGTCACGCAAGCGAGATAGCTACCGAAAAAAATATAATCATTTCCACCAAGCTCTAATTGTTTTGGGAGTCGATTGGAAATAAGGTGTAGACATAACCAATGTCCATCCATTCGGTCAAGCCAGAAAGAGGTGAACAACAGTGAGCTCGATGCATCAAAGAAAAACCTTCGGAGATCATTTGACGACACTCCGACGCGGCTGGTGGTTACTCGCACTCTTCATGATTCTCTTTGCGGGAGCCGGATATGCGCTTAGCACGTATGTCATCCCGAAGACATACGAGGCGACGGCCTACATCCTCGTCGTTCCTCAAGCGAACGCAGAGACGACATCGACGCCGACACTCGTCAGTACCTATCAAGATATCCTACGAAGCCCAGAGGTCGTCGATCAGGTCGCCCAAAAAATGGACGTCACCGACAAGCGATTATTCGATTTGACGGATCGTCTGACGGTCTCGAGCAATCTGGATTCGCAAGTCATCGCCTTATCCGTCACGGATCGTTCGGCGGAGCAGGCAGCCATCCAGGCGAATACGATGACGGAAGTCTTCCAGGATTATCTTCCACAACTGATCAACACGAGTAAGACTGAAGTGTTCTCGAGTGCACGGATTCCAACGAATCCCGTATCACCGAACATTCTGATGAATACAGGAATCGGTGGTGTCCTTGGTCTGATGCTCGGACTCCTGATCGTCTATTCTCGCTCGCTAAACAAAAAGGAAGCGACACGTGAATCCACTGATAATTATCCGAAAGCGATTCCCCGCAGTCATTCATAAGAGAGGAGAGGAGACACCGTCATGCAGCATTCCCCGCTCACCCCGTACCGTCGGCAGTTGAAAATCGGACTCCTTCGCCTGATCGACGCCGGAATCATCGCACTCGCGACTGTCGTTACGTTCTACTTCTTTAATCCGCTCCATCTCACCGTCAACTTCGAGTTGCAGGACGCACTCGAGATCGCTCTCATTCAGTGGATCGCCCTCACGTTCGTTGCACACTGGATGCGCTTCTATCAAATCATCTGGCGTTACGCGAGTCTTCGTGATCTCGCCGTTCTCCTCGTCGTCGTCCTCGCCAGCAGCTTCGTCTTACTTGGTCTTGAATACGCGTTATTCGACTTCGCGGTCGAACGAGCGATCTTCTTACAGACCGGACTCGTCTTGAACGGTATCTTATTCGTTCGATTGTTGATTCGTGGACGTAGCTTAAGACTCGTTCCTGACAATAAGACGCTCGGCAAACGAACGCTGATCATCGGTGCCGGTGCCTCCGGTCAGATGATCACAAAAGAACTGAAGCAAAAGAAATCGCATATCTTAAACGTCGTCGGATTACTTGATGATTCGCTCGAACTACGCGGGATGCGGATTCACGGTGTTCCCGTCATCGGAGCAATCGACCAACTCGAATGCATCATCGAAGAACAAAAAATTGAAGCAGTCGTCCTCGCAATCCCATCGTTACCGTATCCACAGCGAGTTGAATTGCTGAACCGGATCAAACAAACACAAGTCGAAGCGCATACGTTACCGATGCTCGTCGAACTGGCATCCGGAAAGGTCTCAATTAAACAGATCCGTGAAGTCTCGATCGCTGACTTACTCGGTCGGGAACCGGTCGAACTCGATATTACGGAAATCGAACGAAGCGTTCATGGCGCGACCGTCCTCGTCACCGGTGCCGGTGGTTCGATCGGTTCCGAAATTTGCCGGCAACTGATTCGCTTCCGTCCTGAACGGCTCATCCTTCTCGGACACGGCGAAAACAGCATCTACCTGATCCGCCGGGAGCTCGAATGTCTCAGCCGGGACATCCAGTTCGAATCCGTCATCGCCGATGTGCAGGACAGTGACCGGATGCTTGAAGTCATGCGACGCTTCGAACCGGATCTCGTCTATCATGCGGCAGCTCACAAGCACGTGCCACTGATGGAGGATAACCCGAGCGAAGCCGTCAAGAACAACATCTACGGCACACGCAACGTCGCTCGAGCGGCGGAAGCAGCTGGTGTCAAACGCTTCGTCATGATTTCGACCGATAAGGCCGTCAACCCGACGAGTGTGATGGGGGCGACGAAACGAATCGCCGAGATGGTCATCCAGCAGATGGCGCGTAACAGCGAGACGACGTTCGCCGTCGTCCGGTTCGGAAACGTCCTCGGGAGCCGTGGTTCCGTCATTCCACTGTTCAAGGAACAAATCGCCAAAGGCGGACCGATCACGATCACCGATCCCCGGATGACACGCTACTTCATGACGATCCCGGAAGCGAGTCGGCTCGTCATTCAAGCGAGTGTCCTCGCGAAAGGTGGCGAAGTGTTCGTCCTCGATATGGGGGAACCAGTCCACATCACGACACTGGCGAAGAACTTGATTCACTTGAGTGGCTTCACGGAAGAGCAGATTCCGATCGTCTACAGCGGCATTCGAAAAGGCGAGAAACTCTACGAGGAACTGCTCGCTCGCGATGAAGTGCATGACGAACTCGTCTTTGACAAGATCCTTGTCGGGAAGACCCGACCTTTTGGATCTGTCGACCCGTACTTGCGGGAAATCGCTCAAGCGCTCGGTCAGGACGAGGTACTCCGCCAGTATTTGTTAGACGTCACGAATGAAACCGATGCCGACCCGGTCGCACCGACGATGCGGATCGCACGCAAATAGAGAGGAGGGGAAACGATGAAAACGGCCCGGCTGTCCCGCTTCAATCTCATCTTCATTGCCGATACGGCGTATTCGCTCCATCAATGGATGATTTTGACGCTCCTGATCAAATGGAGCACACCGCTCAACATCGGTTATTTCAACTACGCCCTTGCCATCACTGCACCGATCGTCATGTTCTGTTGGCTGAACGCCAGTACGATCCTGACGGCAGAACGGGCTGGACTAACGAACTTCTGGCTCTTCATCAAGACTCGTTTTTCACTCCTCTCGGCAGGTGTGTTCGTCCTCCTTGGAGTCTATTATTTCTTCGGTGAAGCGGACATCTTACTCCTGACACTACTCGTTTATCTCAACAAGTACATGGAATCGTTCGCCGATCTCGCTTATGGTTTCCTGCAAGGACACACTGCCTTCAAGGAAGTCGCTATCTCGAAAATCTTCCGGAGTCTCTTGAACGTGTCGGGTGCAGCACTCGTCCTCTTTACGACCCATTCGATTCACGGATTCGTGCTCGCCTTGATCGCCGGAAACTTGATCATGCTACTCGCATACGACTTACCGACGATTCGCCGCGTCGGTCGCGGCTTTGACAATCAAGCACTCGACTTACGATACCGGTCAGGCAAAGAGCTGTTCCTTAAAGCAATGCCGCTTGGATTCGTTGCTCTCCTGATCGCCTTGAATGCAAACATCCCACGATTGTTCGTCGGTCATGCAATCGGAACGGAAGAGCTTGGATATTACGCCAGCATCGCCTATCTACTCGTACTGGGCAGCCTGTTCATTCATTCCTTGATTGCCGTCTTGTTGCCGAACTTCTCGTCTGAGACGGGCGAACGCCAAAGTTTACCGGAACTGCGCAAGCTGACCCGCTCGATGTTACTGATGACGAACATCGTCGGCATCCTGTTGATTGTCGGAGCGATCTTCTTCGGCAAGTGGGGCTTGACGATTTTCTACAACGCATCGTTCGTTCAATACCATCTGATTTTCGTCTTGATGATGGTCGCCTCACTCTTTTTCTACAACTCGACCGTCATTCAGGCACTCTTGACCGGCTTCCAGCAGTTCCGGATCCAGACGATCTCGATCTTCGGCAGTGTCGTCGTCAACCTGATCGCTTGTAGCCTATTGATTCCGCTGTATGGTTTATACGGTGCGACGATTGCTTACACCCTCTGCGCTGTCACTCAAATCGTCCTATTGTTACCGGCACTGTATCGGTCCTTATATCCACGGAACGTCACGCTCGTCGTCGAACAAAGCAGCTGAGGAGGGAAGAAGATGCGACCAATCCTACTACTCATCGTCATCGAAACGCTCGTTTGTCAATTCGCCCGGTCGCTCTTCCCGGACACCTACGTGACCGCCTTGCTGCTCATCAACTCGGTGTTGTTTCTTTATTATCTGCTCCGTCAGGCAGAGACGACGCCACTCTTTCTCGTCTTCATCACCGCTTTCTTCGTCCGACTGGTCCTG
This sequence comes from Exiguobacterium acetylicum, assembly GCF_019890935.1. NCBI lineage: Bacteria > Bacillati > Bacillota > Bacilli > Caryophanales > Exiguobacterium > Exiguobacterium acetylicum. The sequence goes on along the minus strand of NZ_CP082333.1, from coordinate 2,716,025 downwards.
ATGTTCATCGATCTCGAGTTGTTTCGTTTACCGCCCCACAGCGGGGACGATACGGAAGCCTTTCATCTCGAAGGTGTCCAAATCTTTACTGATCCGTCGACCTTCAATGATGTCGTTCGCGGCACCTATTCCAAGTTTCTCGGAATCTTCTACCTGATGTTCGGTCCGGAACGAATTCTCGCTCAGTTCTTCAACGTCATCCTCGGCGTCGTCGCCGTCGTCATTCTAGCGAAAACGCTGCAACGGTTACGCTTACCGGAACGTTATGTGTTCGCAGCAACACTGATCTTCGCCTTCTTCCCACAAGGATTGTTACTCTCACCGATTCTCTTACGTGACCAGATCGTCGCCCTAGGCATCGTCTACACACTCTACTACATGGTGCGCTGGACGGAAGAGAAGTCCGGATGGTATATGACGCTCGCGTATCTCGGCTACTTCGTCAGTACGATGTTCCACTCCGGTCTTGCTGTCGGCATCATCGTCTTACTCGTCTACTTCTCGTTTTACAGTCATGAGACACGACGAATGGACTTTGAACCAACGAAGGTGCAACGACTGATCTTTCAAGTACTGATCGTCGGCTTCATCGTCTACAGCTTCCAGGACGTCTTGTTCGCGAAGTTCACCCACGTTTCAGAAAACGGACAGTTGTTCAGCGGAATGAGTTACGACCGTGGCGGCTCCGCTTATCTGAACGGATTGACGGTGACGGGTCCAGGTGACATGATTCTCTACTCACCGATCCGGACGATTTACTTCCTGTTCTCACCGTTCCCGTGGCAATGGTCGAGCGTCATGAACATTCTGATTTTCTTCCTTGACGCCATCTTCTACTTCATTGCCTGTTTTGCGATCATCCGGTCCTTTAAACTGATCCGTCAGCATCCATTGGGCAGCGTTCTCTTCTTCTTTTTCCTTCTCTTTGCGCTTAACGCGGTCATCTTCGGTCTAGGAACCGGCAATGTCGGAACGGCCATCCGACACCGGTATAAGTTGTTCCCGATGTTACTCATCGTCTACACATCCGTTCACTACATGCGCTGGCAAGCGCGCCACTACTTCGAGGAGGTCGAACACCGTGCCGAATAAAACGATCTTAATTACAGGTATCGCAGGCTTCATTGGATTTCACGCCGCACGTCGTTTCATCCGGGAGGGTTACCGGGTCATCGGACTCGATGAAGTAAACGACTATTACGACCCGACGTTAAAAGAAGCCCGGCTCGCTGAACTCGGAACGAACTACACGTTTTACCGGGTCTCACTCGAAGAGACGGCAGCCGTCGCGCAGGTTTTCGAACAGGAATCGATTGATCTCGTTCTCCACCTGGCAGCACAAGCAGGGGTACGCTACAGCATCGATCGACCGGACGTCTACATGACGTCAAACATCGTCGGCTTTCTCTCGATTCTAGAGGCGTGTCGGCATTACCCAGTCGAACAATTGATTTACGCTTCCTCCAGTTCCGTCTACGGATCGAATACGAAGATGCCGTTCGCGACGACGGATGCCGTCGATCATCCGCTAAGCCTTTACGCCGCTTCAAAAAAAGCGAACGAACTGATGGCTCACACTTACAGCAGTCTCTACGGGATCAAGACGACAGGCCTTCGCTTCTTCAGTGTCTACGGTCCTTGGGGACGCCCGGATATGGCACTGTTCAAGTTCACAGAGGCGATTGCGAAGGGCGAACCGATTGATCTTTACAACTACGGCGAGATGGGGCGGGACTTCACTTACGTCGACGATATCATCGAAAGCATCTATCGCCTGTTCCAGACTGAACCGGAAGTCGATGAAGCGTTCGATGCCTCGAATCCGTTACCGGACCGCAGCAACGTTCCGTACCGCGTCTACAACATCGGCAGTCACAGCCCGATTCGACTGAACGAATTTGTTGCCTTGATCGAACGGCGACTCGGCAAGACGGCAATTAAAAATGGCATGCCACTTCAACCAGGCGACGTTCCAGAAAGCTTTGCTGACGTCTCCTCACTGTTCGAAACGATCGGCTACCGTCCACAGACGACGGTCGAAGCCGGTGTCAACGCATTCATCGACTGGTATGAGAGTCACTACTTGCTGAAGGAGGAAATCCAAGATGGCGCTTAAGGAGGAATTCTACTACCGCTCCCCGATTTTCATCCAAAATTGGCTGACATCGTTATATGGTCGCAAGTTAATGCAAGAACGATACGGTCCCTTCTATGAACAGAAGATGAAGGAGCTCCGGATGAAGGATCGGACGCAGGATTATAAAGCGGAACAACTCGATCGCCTGAATGCCTTTCTCGCTTTCGTCGTGACGCATACACCGTACTACACGCAACTCTTTCACGAACATGACATCCAGTTACCGTTGACATCACTCGAGCAGCTGAAGACAATCCCGATCCTTGAAAAAGAGACGCTTCGCCAAAATAACGATGCATTCATGTCCCGCGTCGATGCGCCGGTCCGAGGGCGAACGGGCGGAACGAGCGGAAAGTCGCTCCAAGTCGCGTTCATGCGCGAGGACGTCCAAGAACGGATGGCGCATCTCGACTACTTCAAGGAACGTCACGGTTTTCATGCCGGGATGCGGCGGGCGAGCTTCACCGGTCGGACACTGACAGCCGTCGATCAAAAGAAACCGATTTTCTGGCGGATGAACCGACCACTCAATCAGTTATTGCTTTCAATCTTTCACATGAAGGAAGAGAACTTTCCCGCTTATATCGAGGAGCTGAATCGCTTCCAGCCACGAGCGCTCGATGGCACACCGACGGCGATGGTCGAAATCGCCCGCTATATGCTGAAGCATCACATTCGACTGGAGAGTCCGCTGATTGCCATCTTCCCAACATCGGAAACGGTGACGGAGGAGATGCGCTCAATCCTTGAGGAAGCGTTCGGTGTTCCAGTTTTCGATCAATACGGTTCCTCAGAAGGCGCACCGATCATCTCAGAGTGCAGTCATCGAAAACTACATCTCCATCACGAGACGGGCATCATCGAACCGTATGGAGAGGATGGCGAGGTCGTCGTCACGTGTTTTACGACACGCGGGACACCGCTGATTCGTTACCGGATCGGTGATCGGATGACGCTCAGTGACGAGACCTGTAGCTGCGGCTTAAACGGACCGGTCATCGCTTCGATCGATGGACGGGGAACGAGTTATATCGTCAGCGAGAAGCGGGGCAAGGTGTTCGAAGGGGATATCACGACGATTGCCCGGGAACTACCGAATTCGGTTCTACGACTCCAAGTCGAGCAGCACGCGCTGAATCACGTGACACTTCGCTATATTCCAGATACGAAACGTTTCCATCCGAAACACGAACAGATTCTTTTAAACGAGATGCGCAAGCTACTCGGCTCCGAGATGAAGATCGTCCTCGAGCCAGTCGAACAAGTCAAACAAGAGCCAAACGGAAAAACGTTGATCGTCAAACAGTCGATGAAATAGGAGGAACCCACCATGAACAAGGCAGTCAAACACATCGTAGATACGACAGCAGCCCAAACTGGTTCACTTCCCATTGCCAACCGTTCGATTGCCGTCGTCGGACTCGGATACGTCGGACTTCCCGTCGCCGTCGCGTTCGGTGAAAAGACAGACGTCGTCGGCTTTGACATCAAGGAACAACGAATCCAAGAACTGCAAGAAGGTATCGATGCAACACTCGAACTGAGTCCGTTCACGTTGAAGAACGCAACCGTCGATTACGTCTCGGATCCTTCTGCTCTCCAAGCAAGCGACTTCATCATCATCGCTGTTCCAACACCAATCAATGCGCAGAATCAACCGGACTTAACGCCACTCTTACGGGCCTCACATCTCGTTGGTCGCCAGCTCAATAAAGGCGACATCGTCGTCTACGAGTCGACGGTCTACCCAGGGGCGACGGAGGAAGATTGTATCCCGGTTCTTGAAGAAGCATCCGGCTTACGCGCTGGCGTCGACTTCTTCGTCGGCTACTCACCAGAGCGGATCAATCCGGGCGACCACGAGCACACGTTCAAGACGATCAAAAAAATTGTCTCTGCCCAGGATGAACAGACACTCGACATCGTCGCAGAAGTCTACGAAGCGGTCGTCGAAGCCGGTGTCCACCGTGCTTCATCGATCAAGGTCGCAGAAGCCGCAAAAATCATCGAAAACACACAACGCGATCTCAACATCGCCTTGATGAACGAACTGGCAATCATCTTCGACCGGATGGAGATCGATACGCTCGAGGTCCTTGAAGCAGCCGGTACGAAATGGAACTTCCTTCCGTTCCGTCCAGGTCTCGTCGGTGGTCACTGTATCGGCGTCGATCCATTCTATCTGACGATGAAAGCTGAGTCACTCGGCTATCATCCGGAAGTCATTCTCGCTGGACGCCGGATCAACGATACGATGGGACGCTTCATCGCAACAGCGCTCGTCAAGAACTTGATTAAACAGAACATGCCGGTCCTCGGCGCTCGCGTCACAATCCTTGGCTTATCGTTCAAGGAGAACGTCAGCGATATCCGGAACTCGAAAGTCGCGAACCTCGTCCGCGAAATCGAAGAGTTCGGCATCGACGTCCAGGTGACGGATCGACTCGTCGAAAAGAGTGAAGCGAAACGCGAGTACGGCATCGACTTGCTCGAGATGAGCGAACTCAAACCAGCCGACGTCGTCATCTTCGCTGTCTCACACGAAGAATACGTCGAAGGCGGTTGGAATCTAGCACAACATCTGCTCAAAGTCGGACGCGGCATCGTCGTCGACATCAAAGGGATGTTGCCACGGTCAGAACAACCAGAGGGGGTCCACGTATGGCGCCTCTAAAAATCCTTCAAGTCTGTGCTCTCGATACGACGGCAGAGACGATGTTGCAGCCGCTCTTACTCGCTTTACAAAACGCCGGGCACGACGTCGGTATCGCTTGTGCCGACACCGGTGCCTCGGCAAAACTGGCAGCGAAAGGCTTTCGGATGCACGACATTCCAATTGAGCGCCGGATTGACTGGACGAGTAACTGGCGGACGATCCGTGAAATCACGCGAATCTTGAAGGAGGACGGCTACGATGCCGTCCATGTCCACACACCAGTCGCCGCCGCCCTCGGACGCGTCGCCGCGAAGCGGGCCGGAACAAAGCATATCGTCTACACGGCACACGGCTTTTACTTCCACGAGAAGATGGGGCGGGTGACGTACCAGCTGACGTATTCCGTTGAAAAGTGGCTAGCACGTCTCGCAACCGATTATTTGCTCCTTCAAAGCGAGGAAGATTATCAACTCGCCCAGCGCAAACGTTTCAAAGCGAATACGCGTCTGATGCACCTTGGAAATGGGATCGACTTAACGCGCTTCTATCCACGCCCGCGTGAAGCAGGCGCACCGTTTACCTTCCTCTTCATCGGTCGGATTGTCGAAGAAAAGGGGATTCTCGAACTGCTCGATGCGTTCGAGGATGTCGTCTATCGTCATCCGGAAGCCCGTCTCGTCATTGCCGGTGAGATGATGGCAAGCGAGCGCGATCAGACGACGAAACATCTCTTCTTACGACGGATCCGTGAGATTCCGAATGTCGATTACCTCGGATTCGTCGAAGATGTACCGAGCTTGTTCCAACAAGTCGATGCCTTCGTCTTACCGTCGCATCGCGAAGGCGTCCCACGATCGATCATCGAAGCGATGGCGAGCGCAAAACCGGTCATCGCAACAAATATCCGCGGCTGCCGCGAAGAGGTCGTCGAGGGGAAAACGGGGTATCTCGTTGAAGTCCGCGACATCGCAAAACTTGTCAGACGAATGAACACACTTGTCGAACACCCGGACCGTGCCAACGAGATGGGACGGAATGGATTTGACCGTGCCATGAAACATTTCAACGAAGCCGACGTCATCAAACGACAACTTGATCTCTTTTCAGCTATGTAAAAGGAGGACGTCATCATGAAACGCCTATTCGACTTCACGGTTAGTCTTATCGCCATCCTCATTCTACTTCCTGTTTATGCCGTCGTCGCCTTAGTCATCTACACGAAACTCGGACGACCGATCTTCTTCAATCAAGTCCGCCCCGGCTACAAGGGCGAGCTGTTCAAAATCTATAAATTTCGCACGATGACGAACGAAACGGATGCCGATGGAAAACTTCTTCCGGACGCGGACCGGATCCCAGCATCGCTCGAGTGGATCCGTCGCTTAAGCCTTGATGAGATCCCGCAGTTCTTTAATATCCTCCGTGGACAGATGAGTTTCGTCGGACCGCGTCCGTTGCTCGTCAGTTATCTTAATCACTATACGAAGGAGCAGATGACACGGCATGATGTCCTGCCTGGTCTGACAGGCTGGGCACAGATTCACGGCCGCAATGCAACGACGTGGCAGCAACGCCTCGAGCAAGATCAATGGTATGCAGCCAATCATACGTTCCGACTTGATCTCTATATCCTGTTTAAGACGTTCAAGATGGTCATCTCGTCAGAAGGGAACTCGACGGCTCACCAGACCGGTATGGGTGAGTTCAAGGGTCTCGACGGAGGTGTTCCCCATGATGTCGCTAAGCGATGAACGATTGATTCGGGATCCACGCGAATGGGACGCGCTCGTCGCAACCTATCAACTCGATTGTTATTACGAACATGCTTACTTCGAACTTGCGAAGGAGCACGATGAGATTCCTGAATTATTTTATTATCCGACGGAGTTCGGAACGTTGATCTATCCGTACTTGCGGCGACCGATTCCAGGCACACGCTTTGAGGACATCACGACACCTTACGGCTATGGGGGTCCTTACTTCACAGGCATCTGGTCACTCGATCAGATTCGCGAAGCCCGCGCGCGATTCGAACAATACTGTAGTGAAACCGGAATCGTCACCGAGACAGTTCGTTTCCACCCTTTGCTTCACAATCAGGAACTCGGTCAATACTGGTGCCGTCAAACGAATATTTTGCAACCGACCGTGACACTCGAACTGACAGACCCATTCGAGACAATCGAAAATGGATTCTCGCAAATGACACGGCGCAACATCCGGAAGGCACGTCGCGAAGGGGTCACGATTCGCCTCGGACGTCCGGAAGAGTACTCGGACTTCGCCCGTCTCTACCAGATGACGATGGATAAACATCAAGCCGATGCGCGGTATTACTTTGATCAGACCTACTTCGATCACTTCGCCGAAGGACGGATCAAAAATGTCCTGTTGCTTGCCGAACAAGAGGGACGGATCATCGCTGGATGCATCGTCCTGACGGGTCGCCAGTTCGCACATTATCATCTCGGTGCTTCAGATCCTGCTTACTTGTCGCTTCGCCCGAATCACCTATTATTCGCGGAGATGATTCGCTGGGCAAAACAAGCTGGTCTGCAAGCGTTGCATCTCGGTGGCGGAACGACACGATCCGATGCAGATAGCTTACTCGCCTACAAACGATCCTTTGGTGAAGCGAATCGAACGTTTTTCGGACTCGGTACATCGATTCTTGATTCAACGATTTATGACCGGCTCGTACGACAAATGAAACGACAACATCCGGAAGTCGAGACAGGACAGTGGTTCCCGATCTACCGGACGCCGCTCCGTCAGCTGTCACCTCGAAGGGAGGAAACATCATGAAACACATCCCGCTCTCCATCCCGCACTTAAGTGGTCAAGAAGCACGTTACGTCACGGAAGCACTTGAGACGAACTGGGTCGCACCGCTTGGACCGAACGTCGACGCCTTCGAACGAGATATGCGCGCCTACACGGGAGCTCGCGCAGCGCTTGCGACGAGCAGTGGTACGGCAGCCATTCACTTGGCACTCGCGACGCTTGGTGTCACGACGGGGGATGACGTCTTCTGTCAATCCTTGACGTTCATCGCTTCGACGAATCCGATTCGCTACGTCGGTGCCCGTCCCGTCCTGATCGATTCGGAAGAGGAGACGTGGAACATGTCACCCGTCGCACTCCGACGTGCGTTAATCCAGGCGGCAACGCGAGGAAAACTTCCGAAAGCCGTCATCGTCGTTCATCTGTACGGCGTTGCAGCGCAAATCGAGGAGATCGCCGCGCTCTGTGAAGAGTACGATGTCCCGTTGATCGAAGACGCGGCAGAATCACTCGGAACACGCGTCAACGGACGGATGACAGGAACGTTCGGGACGTTCGGGATCTACTCCTTCAACGGCAACAAGATCATCACGACGTCAGGCGGCGGAATGCTCGTCGCAAATGATCCAGCCTTGATCGAACGCGCCTTCTATCTCGGGACACAGGCACGACAACCGGTCCTCCATTACGAGCATACGGAAGTCGGCTACAACTACCGGATGAGCAATGTCGCTGCTGGGATCGGACGCGGACAACTCGAAGTGATTGATCAACGCGTCGACGCACGGCGAAAAATCTTTGATCGTTACGAACGTGCCTTTGCGCCGGACGGCGTCACATCGCAAGTCGAGCAGACCGGAACGTTCGCCAACCGTTGGCTCAGTGCTTTTCTTTTACCAGGCGGTCAAGTGCAACGCGATGCGATGATCCAGACGCTCCAACAAGCGAACGCCGAATCCCGTCCGGTCTGGAAGCCAATGCACTTACAGCCCGTCTATCGCGACGTACCATTCGTCACAGCAGAAGGAGATGATATCAGCCGTCGCCTGTTTGAAGACGGAATCTGCCTCCCATCTGCATCACAAATGACGTTCACCGAACAAGCCGTCGTCATCCGAAACGTTCGTCATGCCTTGCAGACGACCGTACGCCGGAACGTCCAGTCATGAATATATGGGAAGGGGACATCGTCATGCGCGATATGGAGGAAGCGATCCACGCACTCCGTCTCGCTGCGAACGGGAAAAATGAATTGACGGCCAATACCTATTTCCGCTGGCAATTGAACACCACTCATCCAAGCGTCGCGGAAATCCTGATGCTGTTTGGGTCGTGGCAAATCGCCTTGGAACGAGCTGGCATCGGACATGCCCGCTTGACGTTCACGAAGTCGGAAATCATTGACGCCTTGCGTCAGGCACGGGAGGAACTCGATCCTTTCACGAGCGCGACGTACCGCGAATGGGCGCAACAAAAGCAAGCACCTAGCCTGACGGATATCGTCCATCAATTCAACTCGTGGCAGCAAGCATTGTCAGAAGCGGATATCTTGAAGGAACGCGTCCAGGAAATGGAACAACGGATCATCGAGTCATTACTTGAAGCGCAAGGTGCCTTGCCGGTCTTGACGAGCCAGACCTACACGAAGTGGGCGGCTGGTCAAAATCGTCCGACCGTCGCAACGATTGCCCGCCGGTACGGCTCTTGGTCAAACGCCCTTGAAATCATCGGCATCGAATTTCCGCGGAAACGCTGGCGAGAAGAGGAAGTACTCGACGTGCTCGCTGCAGCCGCAAAAGAGACGGAACATCTGACGATCGCAAGTTACCAACGGTTCAGCATCGGGCGTGATGCACCAAGTATTGGTGTCATCACCGCCTTATTCGGTAGCTGGCGCAATGCTTTGCTCGTACTTGAAGCACAACGACCGTCCTGAGTGCAGATCGAAGAAAAGGAGAATGGATGATGAAGAAGTGGAAATGGATCGTGTTGACACTGACGGGGATATGCCTGCTCCTTCTCTTCGGTTCAGGCGGATACGTTTATCAAAAAGCGAGTCGGACGATGCAAGAAGTCCAAGTACAGGTCCCCGTCAAAGCGAGCGTCGAGACAGAGAAAGCCGTCGAACAGAAAAAAGGACTTTCCTTCCTCTTACTCGGGGTGGATCAACGAAAAAACGAGACGGGACGCAGTGATACGATCATCGTTGTGACGATTGATCCGAAGACGAATAAGAGCCAAATGATCAGTATCCCGCGTGATTTGAAGACCGAAATCATTGGTAACGGATCGAACGATAAGATCAATCATGCCTATGCCTTCGGTGGTCCACAGATGGCACTCGATACGGTCAGTCATTTGCTTGATATCCGACTCGATTATTTCGCAGAAATCAATCTAGACGGGTTTACGGATCTCGTTAATGCCGTCGATGGGGGTCAGGGTCAATAACGATATCAATTTTTCGTACTATGAGATGCAGTTTCCAAAAGGAGAACTATCACTGAACGGAAAAGAAGCACTCGCTTATGCGCGGATGCGGCATGACGATCCACGAGGGGACTTCGGACGACAAATCCGCCAACGGCAAGTCGTTCAGGCAGTCGCTGATAAGATGACGGAGGACTTTTCGATTCGTCGCTTCAATGCCGTCCTGGAAGCACTCGGGAAAAACGTTAAGACAAACGTGCCGTTTTCCGTTGCCCGGACCGTCGCGACGGATTACCGGGATGCCTTACGCAACGTCGAGACCTTATCACTCGACGGAGAAGGTGGGATCGAATCGGATGGCATCTACTATTGGCATCCGACGGATAAGTCATTGAAAGAAGTTCAAGCTCAACTGCAGGAAGCATTGAAATGACATGAGGGAAGAACGAACGTACGCTTTATTCGTCTCGCATCGTTTTCCTGGGACAAGCATCGTGCCGCTTCGCTGCAGGGTCACTCTTGCTTGTATTTCCCTAGGAAGCGATGTCGAGCGAACAAATTACTTTGCTTTTTGTTTGTCGTGTACTACAAATAGAACAAAAAAGATGTCCATCTCCGATTCATAACCGAAAATGGACATCTTTTTTTGATGGATCGATTAACACGTTACGACGAGCGAATCGTCCGAAGCATCGAGAATTTCATCATCGTATAGAGGAAATAGACAACAGTCAGAACAGCAGCACCGCTCCATAACCACTGGTATGCCGAACTGAAGTAGCCGAATCGAAGCCCAATCAGTGCCGGTACGATCAACGTCAACCAGCTCAAGACGAGAGCAACACGGGCAGTGATTGCATCAATCGGGCGATTCATCCCCATGCCGAGGAAGAACAGGCTCCAGAGCAATGCCCAGAACAACCAGGTCACACCACCGATGATGTCATTTGTCGTGAAGCTGACGAATGCATAAAACAATGCGGCAATCGCAACGAACAAGGAAAACCAACCGACCCCGCTCCCGTCGAGATTGAACAAGAACGTGATCCCGACGTAAACGTACGTAAAGGCAAACAGATAGATGCTCGCGTATCCGAACGTCAACGCTGGATCACCAGCGGCACCGATGACGAGATAGGTTGCGATGAACGTCTGCAATAAACCGGTGATGAGACTGAAGACACCCGCGCTACGGAGATCGACTTTTCCGAACAAGGTCAAACTATTTAAAAAGAGCGCGACGCCCCCAAATAACAAACTGACATTTCCCACGTAAAACTCTCCTTCATTAAGACGTCAGACGTCTGATTCTAAACTTAACTCTAAGATGAATTCGTTTTCAGCGCAAGCATAATTTTAGAGACAAAATGAAAAACAACCTGACTCCCGGAAAGGGAATCAGGTTGTTGATTAAAAGCTCATTGGTTCAAGACGGAGCGGAGTGTCGTCTCGGTTTGAGACAACGATCCTTTCAGTGTGACAAGACCATATCGCGTCGAGCCTTTTTTGATGAAGAAGACACGTGTGTAGCCAGATTCCGGAGTGTAACCGGTCTTGCTCGCATAAACACGTGTATCACCTGGAAGTGAAGTATTCGTGTGATACCACGTCAACGTCCGTGCATACGGTCCTTTGACAGTCGTCTGGTATGATTTTCGTCCACTGATCGTCATGAGTGCGCTGTACTTCGCATATGTATTCGCGAGTTTTTGCATATCAGCAGCCGTCGTGTAATGACTTGGATGATAGAAGCCGTGTGGGTTCATGAAATGGCTCGCACTCATCCCGATCGAACGGGCGCGACTGTTCATGTACGAGACGAACTTCGATTCAGAACCTGCTGTCCGGACAGCAATCGCTTTTGCTGCATCATTACCAGAGCGGATCAGCATCCCGTTCAAGAGTTGACGCATCGTGACTTTATCGCCAGCACGGAAGCCAGCGACACTGCTACCTGCAGGAACGGATAACATCGAAGACGTCAGGGTGAACGTTTGATCAAGCGTGCCTTTACGTGCCGCTTCGTCGTACGCGACGATTCCCGTCAACAGTTTCGTCGTACTCGCTGGATAACGGCGGACGAAGCTTTCTTTCGTCAATTGATAACTTGACGATCCAAGCTTGAAATACCGCATCGAGGCAACCGGATAACTGCCACTCGATGGTTTAGGGCTGCTCGTCGTCACTTTTCGGGCAACTTGGCTAGAGACGTAATAATAATTCACTTTCCCTTTGACCTTATACCAACCGTTCGAGTACGAGACTGCATTGAACTTCGAGTTGTAGGATGCGAGTCGTTTGATGTTCTTTGATGAGGCCGTGCTTGGTGATGTCCGGACGTTCGCTCCAGCTTTCGAGTAGACGACGATTTTGTACGTCTTTACGGAACTACTCGACACTTTTTTAGCGACTTGGTTCGATAGATAACGATATGTACCTCCGTCCTTGATCTTATACCAGCCATTCGTATACGAGACGGCTGTGAATTTTGCCTTGTACGCGGCACGTCGGACGATCGTCGCAGACGAGGCTGTACTCGGCTTTGAGCGGATGTTCGCCCCAATCGTCGAAGTGACGACGACTTGGTAACTGGCTGCCTTTGCAGGTATGGCAGGAAGACATAAAGCGAACAATAATAAGAGCGTAAGACTAGTACGGAGCAAGCGCTTCATAAAAACTCATTCCCTCCTTGTTCAAATATGGTTTTATCATAAAACAAAAAAAGGAAATTCACTTCTTTTCAAAAAAAGGAATTCGAATCCTGTGACGAGCTGATTTCCATCTTTTCGTGTCAATTGACGTATCATAGGGAATGTAAGCAACAGAGGAAAAGGAGGAGTTCACATGAAATTAGCAGTCATTGGTCTAGGGGACATCGCACAAAAAGCCTACTTACCCGTTTATGCCGAACGATCCGATATCGAGGTGTATCTGATCTCGCGAGATGAAGAGAAAGCAAAACGATTGCAAGCGGCCTATCGCTTTGCAGGAACATATGCGACGTTTACTGACGCCGTACAGAAGGGGATCGATGCAGTCATGATTCATTCAGCGACTGTCGTCCATGCGGAGCAGGCACGGCAAGCGCTTGAATCAGGAATCGCCGTCTACGTTGATAAGCCGGTCTCGATGGAAATCGAAGAGATTCGTGAACTGACACGTCTGTCAGAGGAGAAACAGTTACCGTTCATCACGGGATTCAATCGACGCTTCGCTTCAGCGCATCAGCGCTTGCTTGAGGTCAACGCTCCGAATCTCGTCCTCATGCAAAAGAATCGGACGTCGTTCATCGAGGACGCTAAGCCGTTTCTGTTCGACGATTTCATTCATGTCGCGGATACGCTGCGTTTCTTGACAGGACGCGGTGAGATTGAAGACCTACACGTCAAGAGTAAGCAAGACGCAAGCGGTCTGCATCACGTAACGATTCAATTCGTCTCAAACGGTATCACGGCAATCGGTGTCATGAACCGCAATAACGGCATCACGGAAGAACGCGTCGAAGTGATGGGACCGGAAGAAAAACGAATCGCAACGGACGTGACGACACTCGATCAATTGACGAAACAAGGCACGCTTCGGTATCCGCTCGATAACTGGGAAGCGACGCTAAAGCGCCGTGGATTCGTCGATATGCTGGATGCGTTCCTTCGGACGGTCAAAGGGGAACCGTCCGAGTCGGTCGTAGCTTCTGACAGCCTCGCGACACATGAATTATGTCAACAGGTGTATGAGCAAGTTCAAGCAACACGTTAAATTTAAATCATAAAAAAACGCCGCTTCACTCGAGGATCGTCTCAAGTAAAGCGGCGTTTTACTGGTTATTTATCTGACAGTTGTTTGAGTTGATAGATTCGCTTACCGCCCGGTCCTTCGAACGTCACGCGGAGTGTCGAACGGACGAAGCGATAGCTGACTTGTCCTCCAGATAAACTGACACGAGCGGAGAGGTCCGGTTCAAAACGAATGATTTCTTCGTCGTTTCGGAGTGCGTCCGGGAGACCGAACTGATCAAAGCGAAGCGTCGCGATGAACGTATCTTGCTCGTCAAAAGAGACATGGATGCGCCCGGTTCCATCGAACGGCTCGTCTTCGAGCGTACTTCGTTCGACTTCATACGTACCTTCGAACTGTTTGACTTGTTGCAACGTCTCTCTTGCACTGAGAGCGATGGCTTCTGCTCGCTTTCGGACAGGGTGATCCGTTGCGAGTTGAAGACGTTCGATCGCCTCCGCCGTTTTTAAGACATCACGCAGTTGATAACCGGCAAGCTGTCGCTCAAGCTGAACCATCAGCCGAGCAGCCGGTTCATCGATGTCTTGTTTCGATTGTTCGACGGCGCGGGTATAAGTTTGCTGTTCGAGCTGTTCTTGAATCTTGGATGTTTCGGGCGAACACGCCATCAGGAGACAAAGGGGCAGACAGAGGAGCACTCGTTTCATGAGGTCACCTCCGTTCGATTGACATCAATGATTTGCAGATGATCCGTATGCACTTTCAAACGATAATGGACGCGGTAGGTCACAGGCTTTGAACCCGTTGCTGTCGCGATTTGATACGTTTCCTGCGTACGCAAGTGATACGTAGTGCCTTTTGACGTAAATTTTTGGAATGTCACGGCAAGAACACTTGGAGCGACAGGGGCATCAACGGCATTTGTCAACTGCTCGAGATGGTCGAACTCGGATTCGAACACCTTTAAGGTCGTAAACTGGATGGCGGAAAACGTCTCGATGGAATCGTATTTCTTGGAATACGTCGCAAGCTCTGGAATCGTTCGTGTGTATTGGCGGACGAAACGAAGGACATCATAGGATGTCGGAGGCCGATCTTTCGAATACGTTTGATTGTAAGCCGTTTGTTCATCGGACCATTCAGAAAGAGCGAGTGCTTCGACGCTAGGCGTCTGACCGGCTTCCGGCGAAACGGGATCTTTTAGCGAATACCACAGGAAACCGGCTCCTCCGACGAGAAAGAGCAAAAGACAGGTGCTGATGAGCCAAGTCCGTGAAGAGGACGGAGCGGGTGGTTCAGCTGGTCGTTCTTTCTTGATGACAGGATGTTGGCAATGAGAACAAGTCGTATCGTGTTGACGAAGTGGTGTACCACATAACGAACAGCGTTCCATGAAATAAGACCTCCTGTGTATGTAAAATGAAATGTCAGATAAGGTAATGGTAATTTGAAATTAGTATCATCGTAACATTAATTGGAAACGCAATCAAAACTTGATATGAGTTTTTTAGGGGGAATGTACAGATGGGACGTCACCTGATTTTGATGGATGCATTCAAAGGGAGTATTTCTTCGAAAGAGGCGGCAGAAGCTGTCGCCTCCGGGATCCGAGCGTATGATCCGACAGCGATCATCGATTCTTCGCCTGTTGCGGACGGCGGGGAGGGAACGCTCGATGTCTATCTCGCACTCGGATATGACGTGAAGACGGCGATGACGATGGATTTGGCAGGTCGTCCGTGTGAAGTAGAGTACGCTGTCAAGGGTACAGACGCCGTCATCGAAGTCGCGCGTATTTGTGGACTGCCGATGCGGCGAAACGAGGATGATCCCGTTCGAATGAATACGCGTGGTGTCGGTCGTTTGATTGCTCAGTTACGCGATCAGGGAATCACGCAGATCCGACTGTCCTTAGGCGGGACTGGTACGACGGACGGCGGACTCGGTTTACTCGCAGAAGTCGGTTGTCGACTTGAAGATGCGTCTGGTGATTTGATTTCGTTTCAAACGAATCCGTTACTTGAGACGCATACTATTCAATGCCCAGCGTATCCTGTTCAACTGGAAGCGCTCGTCGATGTGACAGCTCTTTATCATGGTCCAGATGGTCCAGCGTATCTGTTCGGTCCGCAAAAAGGACTGCTTCGAGAAGACATCGTAAAGCTCGATCAGCAACTTGAACGGATCGGGCGGTTACTTGGACTAGAAAATGTTAAAGGAACTGGAGCAGCCGGTGGACTCGGGGGAGCGATCTATGCGCTGGGCGGCACGATCGTTCCGGGAGCCAAGACGATCTTGCAACATCTTCGCGTAGCAGAGCGGATGAAACAAGCCGATTATGTTTGGACAGGAGAAGGACGCGTCGACCGTCAAAGTCAAATCGGTAAGTTACCAGGTGAAGTCACGCGGATGGCAAAAGCCGCTGATGTTTCTTGTCTGATCCTTGCTGGAATCGTCGAAGAAAACATGCCGCATGCACTCGATTGTCGCTCGATCCATGCCGGACAAGCAATCACGCTCGAGCGAGAACAGACGATGGCTCGTATGAGCGAACAAGCACGTAAGTGGCTCGAGGAACTTTCACTGAAACAGGGATGAAGTCGGAAAAGTTTGGGTAAATAACTGTATATTGCCATACTTTTAGAGAAGGTAGGTCATCGTATGATCAATCAATCGATTCAATTATCGTTTCGCCAAGTCCGAGCACTGGTCGAACATACCCTGCTATTATTCAAAGAGCTCGATCAACAATTAGCAAACCGTGGATACGAACCGGTTCTCCCGGAAGTCGTCCAAACGGAACATGGTCTGAGCATCCATCAGACGAAGGAGAGTGCGGAGTCACTCGTGCCGCATTTTTTAACACGGACGTATGTCAGGCAACAAGAAAAAACGAACCAACATGGATTGCTGATCTCTGTTCAATATACGCATCCGCTCCATGAACGATTCGATCCGGTCGTCCTCGTCGGTGATGTTGCGTTCAAGCAAGCAAAACATGCGCAAAAAATCTTAAGTGAAAAGCCGTGGCTCCTGAAATATGCAGCTTTTGAATCTACGATTGCGCAAGAGTTCGTTGCCGATGGTACACGCTATACGACGCAACCGATTGAAGAAATCGAAGAGCTGGTCGTCTGGGGGCATCCGTTCACGGAAATGCGTGACATCGATGACGTCAAACGATTGGCGGAAGAGATGATCAGCCGTCATCTTGAGCCGGGAACAACATAAAAATAAGCTTCCGTTCCTTCAAGAGAGAAGGAAGGAAGCTTATTTTTTTAGACTTGAACGAGCAATCGTTCAATTGCTGCCGTCAAATCAGTTGGATTCGTTTTTGGTGAGAACCGCGTTACTTCTCCATCACGGGTCACGAGGAATTTCGTGAAATTCCACTCGACGTCTGTTGTACCGTCCGTCGTTGGTGCTTGTGCTTTCAGTTCCTCAAATAACGGATGGGCTTGCTCACCGTTGACATCGATTTTTGAGAAGACGGGGAATGTCACGCCGTAGTTGACTTGGCAGAACGACTGAATCTCCTCGTCCGTTCCCGGATCTTGATTCGCGAACTGATTACATGGGAAACCAAGTACGGTTAATCCTTGCGAACGATAGTCTTGATGCAATTGCTCGAGTCCTTCGAACTGTGGCGTTAAGCCACATTTGCTGGCTGTATTGACGATCAGCCATGCTTGAGCTGGGTAGTCACTTAAGGATGCCGACGTTCCGTCGACGCGTTGAAATGAATGATCTTGTAACATATCGATTCCCCCTTTTTAAGTACTTCTCCAGTGTAACAAATCCGTTTTCTCGTCGTCTTCTATCGTTACTTGCGAGATGACAGAAACATCACAATCGGGTGTCAGCGACGATTTTTCGATGAATCTTTGTTACGATGAAAAGGAATATGGAAGGAAAGGAGAGATGCCACATGAGAAAAATGTTGAAACAATCGCGGTTCGTCATGATCGCGACGCTTTGTCTCGTCCTGGTCGGTAGTTGTATCACGTTACTGACGCTTGGGTTCGAACGCGATATTGTGATTCTTGTTTCTGGAGTGGTTGCCCTATGGGTGACGATGCTAGCTCCTTTGACGGTCCATGCCAAAATGAATCAGCAATCATAATCATTGTTCGTTCATGAAACTGCGGAACGATTCTCGCTAAAATGGAGTTCCTCCATTTTAGATGAAGGAATCGATTTCTGCGGTTTTTTTTCTTCTATAGCATAGGGTTGAAAAACACTATTTTTCGAAAGTAAGTCATTAAAAAATCAGACTATTTTTTTTTCAACTTTTCTATTTACAACTCTAAAAAATCGGAGTAATATCCATCTCATCAACGAACACTAACATGTTAATGCTTCGATCTCAAAGTACGCCGAATTCATGATTGAAGCGGGGGACCCAATCGTCACGACACGTGACACGGGGTGAATCCTTTCCGAACGGGAAAGGTAGGGCGAATTCCTAGGTATGCCCGAATCCGACAGCTAACCTCGCAGGCGTTTTTAGGAGGGAACGACTCTTTTTCAGTATGCCAAGGTATAAAGGCGATGCTGGGGCCGTTTTTCGCCTCACATCGTCTTTTTGTCGTGTTTAATTGTAAAAATATTGAATAATATGGAGGTAATTTCATAATGGGAGAGCTGTGGAGTATTTTACTACTTGCCTTCTTCTTCGGTACGACGTTCGGGATGATTCATCTGATCGAACGCGTCCAGTGGAGAGCAGGTGACCGCAAATGACATGGTTTTTACTGGCGACGGGCTGCCTCGTCTTCTTGTATCTCGGTTATTGTCTGATGTATCCAGAAAAATTCTAATCGCATAGGGAGAAAAGAAAAACATGTGGACTCAATTCATGATCCAATTTTGGATCCTACTCGTCATCGCACTTTGTGCAGCGGTCTTACTTGGTCGCTACATCGGAGTATACTTCGCACCTGTCGCAGAGCGTCGGGTCGATAAAATCGGTAAGGTCGAACGACGACTGTTGTTGTTACTCGGTGTCGATGAAAAGAAACACGATCAATCGTGGGTCGGCTATTCGAAGAGCCTCTTGCTCGTCAACCTGTTATTTTTCATCGGTGGATATTTGTTACTTCGCTTCCAAGGCAGTCTACCTTTAAATCCGAACGATGCTGTGAATCTCGATTGGTCGACGGCGCTTCATACGACGATCAGCTTCATGACGAATACCGATCAACAACACTATTCGGGTGAGGCACTCTCGTATCTCTCGCAAACGTTCGTCCTCGGAACGATGTTATTCGTCGCTCCGACGATGGCATTCACGGTCTGTATCGCTGTCATTCGTGGTCTTGCGAACAAACCACTCGGTAACTTCTATGCCGACTTCTTCCGCTTCATCTTCCGAATTCTCTTACCGATTTCGTTCGTCTTCGGTTTAGCGATGATCCTACTCGGTGTACCGCAGACATTTGGTGGTGCAGTCAGCGTCACGACGCTCGAAGGAGCGAAGCAGTTGATCTACCGCGGACCGATCGCTGCTTTTGAAGTCATCAAACAGCTCGGAAACAACGGTGGTGGTTTCTTTGGTGCCAACGGAGCGCATCCATTTGAGAACCCGAACCAGTTCGTCAACTTCATCCAGATGTTCTTGATGCTGCTGATTCCGATGTCACTTCCGATCGCTTACGGAAAAATCATCGGTTCAGCGAAACAAGGACGACTATTCCTTGGTGTCATGACGCTTCTCTTCATCATGATGACAGTCGGGATGGCAGGGAGCTTACTTGCGAATCCAACGGCACATGGTCAGGAACTACGATTTGGTCAAATCGGAACGGCGCTCTACAGTTCGATTACGACGGCAGCTGAAACTGGTGCGGTCAACGCGATGCACGACTCACTGCATCCACTTGCTGGATTGATCCAACTCGGCAATATGATGCTCAACGTCGTTTACGGTGGAGCAGGTGCAGGATTCCTGAACGTCTTACTTTATGCCTTCGTCGCAGTCTTCCTGACAGGTCTCTTGATTGGTCGGACACCGACGTTCCTCGGGAAGAAAATCGAGACGTTCGAAGTGAAGATGATCGCGATTGCGCTACTCGTGCCGCCATTCCTGATTCTCGTCGGAACGGCAATCTCGATGTACGCTGCACCAGGCGTCGCCGGCATCTCGAACCCAGGTTATCACGGATTGTCGCAAGTCTTGTATGAGTTCACGTCCGCGACGGCGAACAACGGATCCGGTTTTGAAGGACTCGGCGACGCAAACGTCTACTGGAACGTCTCGACGTCATTCGCATTGTTCTTCGGACGCTACATCCCATTGATCTTGATGCTTGCAATCGTAGGTTCGCTTAAAGCGAAGCAATCGGTTCCGCAAGATGAATTTTCGTTTAAGACAGACACACCACTCTTCGGAACAGTCTTCCTCGGTACGGTCGTACTCGTCGGTGCATTGACATTCTTGCCAGTGCTCGTACTTGGACCGGTCGCGGATTGGCTGACGATGTGAACAGGAGATAAAAGCATATGATGGAACGAATCATGCATCCGACGCCCGAGGAACACCAACCGAACGGGGAGCCGGAACACCAATCCAAATCAGCAATCAGTGGCTCGATCGCGCGTCAAGCGACGATTGATGCCTTTAAAAAATTAAATCCCGTAAATATGGTCAAACAACCGATCATGTTCGTCGTCTGGATCGGCTGCTTGCTTGCAATCGGCTATACGATCTTCATTGATGAGATGCGTGGCTTTAACTTAACGGTCAGTATCATCCTCTTCTTGACGGTCTTGTTCGCAAACTTCGCGGAATCAATCGCGGAAGGACGCGGGAAAGCCCAGGCGGACTCATTGAAAGCGTCAAAAGCAGATGTCATGGCACGTAAACGTGTCGGACAACTGATTCAAAGCGTCTCGTCGGCGACTCTTCGTAAGGGCGATATCGTCTTCGTCCGAGCAGGGGAGTATGTACCGGGTGACGGTGAAATCATCAAAGGACTTGCTTCGATTGATGAATCAGCGATCACGGGTGAATCCGCACCGGTCATCAAGGAAGCGGGCGGTGATTTCTCCTCGGTCATCGGTGGCACACTCGTCGTCAGTGACGAGATCGAAGTTCGAATCACGAGCAATCCAGGTGAGTCATTCCTCGATCAGATGATTGCCCTCGTCGAAGGCGCAAGTCGTCAGAAGACACCAAACGAACTCGCGTTATCAACGCTCTTGACGAGCTTGACATTGATTTTCTTACTTGTCGTCATGACATTACCGGTCTTTACGAACTACCTTGGATTTGATCTGTCAGGTCCAATCTTGATCGCCTTACTCGTCTGTTTGATCCCGACGACGATCGGTGGCTTACTGTCAGCAATCGGAATCGCCGGAATGGACCGTGTTACGCGTTTCAACGTCATCGCGATGAGCGGGAAAGCGGTCGAAGCAGCAGGCGATATCCAGACAATCATCCTGGACAAAACAGGAACGATCACGTTCGGTAACCGGATGGCATCGGAGATCACGCCGGTCGGTGGACGCACTGCTGAGCAGGCGTTTGAGGGGGCAATCCTCGCCTCACTCGCTGATGAGACACCGGAAGGACGTTCCGTTCTTGAACTCGCTGAACTTCGCGCGATGCCGGTGGAACAACACTGGTTAGATGGAGCAGAGATCGTACCGTTCCGCGCAGAGACACGGATGTCCGGACTTGATTTAAGAGACGGTCGCCGTGTACGGAAAGGGGCGGGGCAAGCGATTCAAGAATGGGTCAAGGAACAAGGCGGCGCCATTCCAAATGATTTGCAGGAGAAAGTAGATGCAGTCTCTCGTCTTGGTGGCACACCACTTGTCGTAGCAATCGACGCAATGATCCTTGGCGTCATCTATTTGAAAGATACGGTGAAACCGGGCATGCGCGAACGATTCGATCGGTTGCGTGAGATGGGGATCAAGACGGTCATGTGTACGGGTGACAACCCGTTGACGGCAGCAACGATTGCCCGTGAAGCAGGCGTCGATGATTTCGTCGCGGAATGTAAACCGGAAGATAAAATTCGTGTCATCCAGCAGGAACAAGCAGCCGGGCACCTCGTCGCGATGACAGGAGACGGTACGAATGACGCACCGGCACTCGCTCAAGCCGATGTCGGTCTCGCGATGAACAGTGGGACGCAAGCCGCGAAAGAAGCAGCGAACATGATCGATCTTGATTCGAACCCGACGAAGATCATCGAAGTCGTCGAAATCGGGAAACAGCTCTTGATGACACGAGGAGCGTTGACGACGTTCTCAATCGCAAACGATGTCGCGAAATATTTCGCGATCATCCCGGCAATGTTCATGGTGGCGATCCCGCAGATGGAAGTGCTCAATATCATGCGTCTTGATTCACCTACGAGTGCGATCTTGTCTGCCTTGATCTTCAATGCGATCATCATTCCGATGTTGATTCCACTCGCGATGCGGGGGGTTACCTACAAACCGATGACGGCGGATCAATTACTCGGTCGTAACTTGCTGATCTACGGTCTTGGCGGTGTCGTCGTTCCATTCATTGGGATTAAAATCATCGATGTCTTGCTTGCAAGCATCCTCTAAGGAGAAAACGAATCATGAAACAAGCCATTCGTGTGACGATCTTCGTCACGGCGTTATGCGGGATCGTCTTTCCCGCTTTATTGACCCTGTTCGGTCAACTACTCGTACCGGATAAAGCTGAAGGTTCTTTAGTACAAGAAAACGGAAAATTCATCGGATCGGAATTGATTGCCCAGCCGTTCACGTCGAAACAGTATTTTCATGGACGTCCATCAGCGGTCGATCAATTAGCGGGAGCGTCTGCTGGGGATAACCTAGCAGCATCGAACCCGGAGCTTGGCACGAAGATGGCGGAATTACAGAAACAGAACCAAGTGGACGGCGCTTCGCTTCCGGACGATGCCCTCGTGACATCCGGTTCTGGCTTCGATCCGCACATCTCAGTCGATTATGCTTTGGTTCAGGCGAAGCGTATCGCAACCGCGCGCGACCTGTCGCGTGAAGAAGTACGAAAGTTAATCACGAAGGAAGCAGGAACCCATGATTACGTTAATGTCCTGCGCTTGAACTTAGCACTTGATCGGAGTAAATCATGACACGAGGAAAGCTGAAGCTGTACATCGGCTCAGCTCCTGGTGTCGGAAAGACGTATAAGATGCTTGCCGATGCACGAACATTGACGCTTGAAGGCAAGGATGTCGTCATCGGTCTGATTGAGACACACGGTCGAAAAGAGACGGCGGAGATGGTCGGGCAACTCGAACAAGTCCCGCTACTTGAAGTCGTCTATAAGGACAAGACATTCCCCGAGGTGAACGTGGACGCGATCATTGCCCGTCGCCCCGATATCGTACTGATCGATGAACTGGCGCATACGAATGCGCCGGGATCGGTACGAAAGAAACGCTATCAAGATGTTGCTGCATTGCTTGAAGCAGGAATTAATGTCTACTCTGCCGTCAATATCCAGCATTTCGAAAGCTTACTCTTTAAAGTCAAGGAAGTGACGGGTGTCGAAGTGCGGGAACGCATCCCGGATCCGTTTCTCGGGGAAGCCGATGAGATTCTACTCGTCGATGTCACGCCACAAACGTTACGGGAACGACTCGAGCAAGGAAAGATCTATAAGAAGGAAAAGATTGAACAGAGCTTGAATTCGTTCTTTTCGCTTCAGAATCTTGCGAGCTTACGTGAGCTATCACTGCGTCAGGTCGCAGACGAAGTCGACGATCAAGTCTATCAATCACGCTTGTTGATTGAAAAGGATCCGGCGTCGCTACAAGAACGGATTCTCGTCTGCATCCAGCTCAACGACAACGCACGGAAGTTGATCTATCGCGGCTTTCGCATGGCGAGTCGTCTGAAAGCGGATCTTTATGTGCTGACGATTTTACCGACGGCAGAGAATCAATTGAATGCGAAACAAAAAGAAGTGCTTGCGATGGTGCGCGAGAGTGGTTCCTTGTTCGGAGCAGAGGTGCTGATCCGAATCCAAGGGGAGCGCTCGATCGCCCAAGCGATCACGGCAGCTGCTAAGCATCATCGCATCACCCAAATCGTCCTCGGTCAATCTGCGCGGACCCGTTGGCAGGAAGTCCGGCGTGGATCGATCATCAATGAAATCATGCGTCATGTCCGCGGGATCGATATTCAAATCGTTGCCGATGACATGGAACGCTAGGGGAGCCCTTCCGCGTAAATGCAGGGGTTCTCTTCGAAGTTTGTCTTTTCACAAGACGAACGAGTCGGTCATTCTCCCTTTCCTCATCCTGTAGGAGTGGAGAATGACCTTTTTCGTTCTACATCAATCAAAAAGGAAAAACCGTTCCAGTGAAGTCACTAGAACGGTCTTTCCTTTTTTGTTGGAATCATTTCGTTGATTCAAATACTCAGCTTCATCGTCTCCTTAACGAGCGAAGACCGGAATATCGAAGGTTGCCGTATAGCTATCCATCTGTTGATAGAGTGAATAGATCCGTGACGTCTGTTTGACGGCCCAACCCATGTCTGTTGCGTACTGATGGCTACCAGGGCGCATCGGACTCCAACGCATTTTGTAAAGCGTATTTTGTCCATAGACATTGTGGATGTACTTCGTGCTGATGAATTCAGCACCACCGACAATCGCGGCTTCCGGAGTGAACCAACCTTGGCTGTACGCATAAGCAGCGCCGGTGTTGATTGCATCGTAATCATACGCACCAATGCCGTACATGTTGTAGACTTTGCGTCCATTCCATGTCACACCCATCGCAAGTGTCGATTTTCCGTTACCTGTCTCAAGCAAAGCGTGGGAGATCAAGTAAGCTTCGTTGACGCTGTACTTTTGACCAGCATCGATGAACGCTTGACCACAACTACCATTGCTACACTTGTTAAAGATTCCTTCGCCTTTCGTCACGTTCGCTAACATCTTATCGAGTGTCGCAGGTGTCGCACCTGTTGTTTTCGATAGATCAAGGAACTGATAGAAGTCTGAAGAATTTCGGTCGACCTTAAGTGGGTCAGCAGCGTTACGGACGTCTGTTTCGAGTGCATTTAACCACTGGATCGTCGAGTAATTCGTTGCGTTCGAATAGACACGTGGGTACGTCGTATAGAAGCCACTGACGGATTGATAGACACGAATCATCCGACCAGGCTGGAATTGACCGTAGACGTGACTTGCTGTCGAAGCGCCTGAACGAATGTTGAGCGGTGTCGTCGCTGTGACAGTCGCGATCGTTCCATTGACTGGATCGAGTGCACCACCGAGACGGACGTAACCCGTACTGACGTACATCAATTTGTTTTTATAGATATCCGTTTGCGGTGGTGGATTCAGTTTCATCTGTGCGCTGATGAAGTTATCGAACGTATATGGTGTCGCGACGGAGTTATAGACGTTTAATTTAGAAGAAGTCGTCACGAACGCCCCCTTATACGCATATCCACTTTTGCCATCGTAGGAAATCTTATACCAATCACCGATTTGACCAGAGACGGTGACGACGAGATTTTGAGGAATCGTCTTGATGACATTGTATGAGCTACCGACGTAAGAGCGTAAAGCAACGTTTGATGTAGCCCGTACGTACAATTTTTGTTTTGCTTCGTATTTGATTGATGAGGTATTTTGTCCGGTGCGGATATAACCTGTTTTGCCATCAATCGTCACTTTGTGCCACGAACTGTTCGTGTACGACGTGATCAAAGAAGATGTGTAATAGACATTTCCGAACGAGAGTGTCGTTACAGTTGCTGCTTGATCGTCCGGTGCTTGTTTGACGACAAGTGATTGATTCGCCAAGAAGCGTGCACCCGTAATCTTTTTCGTTTCCGTGTACGGTGTCAGTGTTGATTTTAAGACATAGCCGTTTTTACCAGCGTAGCTGATTTTTAACCACTGATCGAGACTACCTGTTACTTGAACGACGGCTGCTTTTGGCAGCTTCGTCACCGTCGCATAAGCTGAACCGGCATCCGACTGGAGTGTCGTATCCGTCGTTGCTTGATAGCGATGGTTATTGACGCTTTCGTATGTGACAGGTGAACCTTGATTGATTTGGATGTAACCGGTTTTCCCGTCAACCGTCAGGCGATGCCATTGCTCTAAACGACCAGTCGTGACGACTTGATTCGTCGTGTAGACGTCTCCAGAAGAGAGACGAACGAGAGTGTCAGCTGTCGCTTGGTGTGACGTTTTTACTTCGACGGTACGTCCAAGGCGATAAGAAGAAGATGGAATCGATTGCGTCATGACTTTTTCCTTAGCGTAACGTGAAGCGATATAACCTGTTTTCCCGTTGTACGTCACACGATACCAATCATCGATCATTCCAGTGACCGTGATGCTTGTACTAGAAGGAATCGTTTTGACGGTCGCGTAAGTGTTTCCAGCATATGAACGGAGAGGCGTCGAAGTCGTCGTCTGCATGACGATCCGGTCCGATTGATAACGAACGCTCTTCCCTTGACCGACAGGAATGTAGCCGGTCTTTCCATCCTTGCTCACACGATGCCATTGCTGACCGTTTGACGTCACGAGTTGTGTCGTGTAGTAGATGTCACCGCTCTGTAGTGTTGTCAGCGTGGATGCTTTTGTATCTGGTGAAGATTTGATCGAAACCGCTTTTTCAAGCTCAAAGCGTGCACCTGCAATTTTCTGCTTCGTTGCAAGCGTCGTAAAGGTGCTGGAAGCAGCATATCCCGTTTTACCGTTATAATTGACCCGGTACCAATTGCCGATCCGTCCAGAAATCTTGATGACCGTATTGATCGGGATCGTTTGCACTGTTGCATACGATGGACCTGCGTACGAGCGAACCGTTGTTGCGGCTGTCGTTTTCAATGAAAGGTTTGATTGTGACTCGTAAGCGATAGGTGTTGCCTGATTTGCTAATACGAAGCCGGTTTTACCTTCCTTCGATACTTGATACCATGTTTCACCGAGTGGATTCGTCACACGTGTCTTCGTGTAGTAGACGTTTCCGGCACTTAGTGTCGCAAGTGTTTTTCCATTGGTTGCAGGTGTCATCTTGATGGCAAGTGATGCTGTCAACAAGAAGCGTGAAGACGGAAGCTTCGTCTTTTCTGTGTACTCTGCCAATGTAGCGGATAAGACATAACCCGTCTTTCCAGCGTATGTGACTTGATGATACGTTGCCGTCTTAGCGCTTGATGTGACAATCGTGCCTTTCGGAAGACTGGCTAAGCTATTCTTCGCTTCCGCTTGACTGTAAAGGGGTGTCACACTTTTCGTTTGATACCGTGTTTTTGGGATCATGGTCACACTTTGCTTTTCAGAAGAGTCGAACGCATCTTGGTGCATGTAGCCTTTTTTTCCATCGTACTCGACGCTGACCCAGTCCTCGATCCGACCGACGATTTTAACGTCTTTTCCAGATGGAATGGTCTGAACTTTTGGATAACCGGTTCCAGCGTATTGGCGCAAGATATAAGCGTCGACCGTTCTTGACGTCGTGTTCGTCACCTTTTTATAGGCAACTGCTTTTGCACCAGCAGCGACATAGCCTGTCTTCCCGTCATATGTGACGCGGTACCATGTTTCGCCATACGGATTCGTCACACGTTGTGACGTGTAGTACACATCCTCTTCGTTCAACGTACCGATCGTCTCTGCAGTATCCACTGCCGTCTTTTTGATCGGTGTTTTTTTGAGGACGAGGTAGCGCTGCCCAGAAACGGTTTGTTTCTTTTCGTACAGCGTGAGGTATTTCGACGCGACATATCCCGTTTTTCCAGCGTATGTCACTCTTCTGAATGCGCCAGAAGCATACGTGGATGAAACGACAGTTCCGGTCTTGATCGTCAACAAGCGTTTCCGAGAAGATGCCGTCTTGTCATACAGATAACTATCGGTAGACAGACGGTAGGTCGTCGCTTTCGTCGTCGCTGCTTCAGCTACGGGTAAAGATGTTAAAACGATGCTGAAAACGATGAGAAAGCTCGTGAACACCTTCAAGGTCTTCGAGAATGAT
Source organism: Exiguobacterium acetylicum (assembly GCF_019890935.1). Lineage (NCBI taxonomy): Bacteria > Bacillati > Bacillota > Bacilli > Caryophanales > Exiguobacterium > Exiguobacterium acetylicum. The sequence continues at coordinate 2,688,292 of NZ_CP082333.1, read as the reverse complement.
GTCGTGTTCAAAGTATCTTTCCTCCTAGTAGATATTCGTCCGGATGGACGGAATCGGCTTCTAGGATGTCTAAGTCTAAGTTGTGGAATCTATTGCCTATCCTTACTATCGACAATATCGGATTTTTATGAATAAGATATTGAATTATTTTGAAAAAAGGGGTCTGGTTTTTTGAAAAACCCTCCTGTTTGTTTAAACAAGAGGGGATATGATCAGATGTTGAGACGAGCGAGGAGTTCTGTCAGGTTCGTCGTTGGTCGTTCACATGAAAAATCATGACAGAGATAAGCGGTAGGTACGTTTGGTTCAGGATAATCTGCAATCAGTGGTACAAGCGGTAGAAGGTCACGCTTCGTCCCAATCAACAAGGCGACTTCTGGTAAGCGCATCTGGTGCAGTTGATTGATTTCGATTGGGATTTCCGACTCTTCGGGAATCAAGATGATCAATTCCTTCGGTTCCATCTGCCGATAGGTGAACGTACTGACAAGTGAGGCAAAGCCTGTTGGTTGTTGCTCGACTTCTTCGACTAATGCCGCAAGAGCCCGTTCGGCACTTTCCTGATAGACGAGACGCCCGGTGAGGCGACTGAGCGTGAAGAAGGCGTGTAAGGCAACACTGTTTCCGGCAGGTGTGACCCCATCATACAGATCAAGTGGACGAACGAGTAGCTCATCGGAGCGTGAAGATGTCAGATAAAAATAGCCGTCTACTGTCTGGAACTGACCTTGTAGCACATCTGCAAGTGCTAAAGCTTCCTTTAGATGAAGCGCCCGTCGTGTTGATTGGAACAGTTCAAGATGTGCATCAATCAAATAAGCATAGTCATCGAGGAATCCATGTCCGGTTGCTTGTCCATCGCGGTAATGAACGGCAAGTTGATTCTCCGTTCGGACGAAGCGCTCGAGCGATGTCATCGCACGCGTTGCAACGCGTGTATAATGCGGTTCATCAAAGACACGACCGGCTTTAGCGAACGTCGAGATCATCATCGCGTTCCACGATGTCAAGCGCTTATCGTCACGAAACGGACGCGGACGTTCATTTCGCGCACGAAGAAGAAGCAGGCGCTCGCGTTCGAGTTGCGCCGCTGTCTCAGCAGGAGACAAGGGAACAGAACGTGCGAATGCCTCAAGTGTTCGTCCCGTCCGGTAAAAGATGTTTCGTCCTTCAAAATTTCCTGATGGTGAAGCATGGTAGAAGCGCGGGAACAGTGCGTCTGGTCCGAGTAATTCCGTCAGTTCAGCTGCCGTAAACGTATAATAGTGTCCTTCGCCTCCTTCGCTATCTGCATCCAGTGCGGCGTAGAAGGTTCCGTCCGGTGCGGTCAGCTCATGTTCTGTGAACGATAGGACTTCTTCCGCGTAACGTCGGAAGCGGATTTGTCCGGTCACTTGATATGTCTCGATGCATAAGGTCGCGAACCAAGCATTGTCGTACAGCATCTTCTCGAAATGAGGAATTTCCCACTTGGCATCGACCGTATAGCGGAACAGACCGTAGCCGACTTGATCGGTCATCCCACCGTCACGCATCGCGATCAATGAACGCATGACCATATGGAGCGCCGTCTCGTCTTCCGCGAATTGATAATAATCAAGCAAGAAACGAAGTAGGGCAGGCGACGGAAACTTCGGTGCCTCGCCGAATCCACCGTGTTGACGGTCAAATTGTCGCATCGCCTGATCGAAGGTCTCGTGAATGATTGATTCATCCCAAGTATGGGTAGAATTCGCAGGCTGCAATACGTCGCGAAGCGTCTGCGACATGTTCTGACCGACTTGTGCGATTTTCTCTGGTGAACGGCGGAATTGCTCGCTGAGCTGAAGTGTCACCTGACGAAAACTCGGGCGGTTGAACTGAGGCGTCTTCGGAAAATACGTACCGATATAAAACGGTTGCTGGTCCGCTGTCATGAAGACACTCAGTGGCCAGCCGCCTTGTCCGTTCATGACTTGAGCCGCCGTCATATATAAGTGGTCAATGTCAGGACGTTCTTCCCGGTCGACCTTGATTGCGATGTAGCGTTCGTTCAAGAGGCGTGCCGTTTCTTCATCCTCGAAGCTTTCGTGAGACAGCACATGGCACCAATGGCACGTCGAATAACCAATTGATAAAAAGATCGGCTTTCCGCTTTCCCGAGCGGCAGTGAAGGCGTCTTCGCCCCACGGGTACCAATCGACAGGCTGATGAGCGTGTTGCAATAGGTAGGGACTCGTTTCATGGATTAGTCGATTCGACATGATGGATTTCCCTCGTTTCTTCTATAGTAATGAGTCCTCTTCACGATACTCGGCTTTTACGGCAGGTGCAACTCCAATTCTAAGACAGGAAAAAACGATTTTAAAAAAGAAAGATTGACTTTGTAAAGGAAAGTGTGATAAATTAATATAAGTCATGAATCGGGGATGATCACTCATGTGAGAATCTTCAATCCATATCATACAATTAAATCGACAGGTCAGGATTTTTAGACCGCTACTGACAAATGAGTCAGACATAAGTCATCGCTTTTATTTTGTCCTTCTTCATACTACGAGGAGAAGTTGACCCAGCAAGATAAACCTTCCAATCGATACTTTTCCGCTCATTCCCGAGCTATTTCTAAAAATCCCAGTATCATGCGTCCGTTGCAGACGCATCACGATTCTTGCTAAAATGCTTGATTCAGCTGGCGCGGCCAAGGAGCCGTAACAACGAAAGAGAGGTAGGGCTTTCGTCGTTTCAGGTGTTTTGATCACCTGTAATCCTCGATTCTCATGACAACCAAAAACAACGACACGCTGATGAGGCGTTTTTTTTGTGCCTTTTTTCGGGTAATGCTGAAAGAAGGGGGGTGACGACATGCCATGGAATGAGAACGACTACCCGGAGTCATTCAAGAACTTTGATCCGCCACTTCGAAAGAAAGCGATTGAGATCGCGAACGCGTTATTAAAAGACGGATATGAAGAGGGACGCGCCATTCCGATCGCGACATCGCAAGCTGAAAAATGGTACGAAAGTCACAAAGACGAACAATAAAATGTTGTAAGCGATACCATTTCTTTCATTTACGAAGGATGGTATCTTTTTTTACGAAAAATATACACTATTAAGAATATAATCTGATATTATGAAGAAGTGTCAGAAAATTCAATAGGGGGTCTCATCATGAAATACGGCAGTACGTTTGGAAAGTGGGCATTGGCCGGAGTGTTAACAGCAGGAATCCTTCCACAAGCGGGTCTTGTCGGGGCAGAAGGCGAAGGCGTCATCTTGTCTGAATACATAGAAGGAACAAGTAACAACAAGGCAATCGAGCTGTACAATGGGTCGGGGCAAATCATTGATTTAGCGGACTATACCCTCGTTCAATATACGAACGGTGGACCGTCAGAAGCGAAAATCACACTATCGGGGAAAGTGGATCCAGGGAAGACGTTCGTCATCGCGAACTCGAGTGCGAATGCGGACATCAAAGCAAAAGCACAATTGACGACGGGATCATTGAACTTCAACGGGAATGATCCCATCGCACTGAAAAAGGGCGATGTCGTTCTTGATATCATCGGACCACTCGGTTCATCAACGGATTTCGCAAAAGATACGACACTCGTGCGAAATGCGGGCGTCACGTCTGGTGCTAAAACGTACGAACCATCACAGTGGACGAGCTTCCCGGTCGATACACTGACGAATCTCGGCAGTCATCAGACAGAAGCGGGCGACGTTCTTGCAGCACCTACAGCTTCTCCGGTCGGTGAAGTCGAACGTGGAGATCAAGTGACATTATCAGGTGAAGGAACGATCCATTATACAGTCGACGGCACGACACCGACTGTCGACAGTCCGGTGTATACGTCACCGATCACGATCAACGATGAAGTGACGATTCAAGCAGTTGCCGTCAAGGACGGTAAAACGTCAGCTGTTTCGACATTCAAGTACTATATCGCACCACCGATCACGAAAATTAGCAACATCCAAGGCGTTGCGCATACGTCGCCTTACGCAGATCAACTTGTCCGGACGACAGGTGTCGTCACGTACGTCGTCGATGCGAACAACTTCTACATGCAGGATCCGAATCCGGATAACGACAGCCGGACATCGGAAGGGATTCTCGTCTATGCGAAAAACCACGGTGCTGCCGTTGGACAAAAAGTCGCGACGACAGGATATGTCAAAGAGTGGTTGCTTGGCGGCTACAGCGATAAGTTCGATACAGACTTAGCGGTCACGGAAATCAGTACGGTCAATCTCGTGAAGGGTGCACTCAACGAAGGATTACCAGCAAGCATCGTTCTTGGCGATGAAGGCGTCTTGATTCCAACACAAGTCGTCGACAACGATTCGTTTGCTCAGTTTGATCCAGAAGAAGATGCAATCGACTTATACGAAAGCTTAGAAGGTATGCGTGTCGCTTTACCGAACGCGATCGTCACAGGACCACAAGCGAACCGGACGATTCCAGTTCGGACGCAGACAGCGGATAAGGTCTACACGAAACGTGGAACACCGATCCTGACGAAGGATAATGTCAATCCGGAGCGTCTCTTCGTCGAGATGGGAAGCTCGTCGTACCGTGCAAAAGCTGGTGATACATTCGACGGTACGATTGAAGGTGTCATGAGCTATAACTATTCGGCGTATAAAGTCCTTTCAAAAGCAGCGGATCTTCCACCACTCATCGCGCGTGAAGCAGATCGTCAACCAACAAACATCGAAACAGGTAAATCACGTTTGACTGTTGCTTCGTACAACGTCGAGAACTTTGCTTCAACAGCAGACGAAGGAAAAGTCGATCGCGTCTCAGAAGGAATTGCAACGTTCTTGAAGACACCGGACATCGTCGGTTTGACAGAGATGCAGGATAACGATGGCGCAACGGATAGCGGTACAGTCGATGCTTCGAAATCATTCGAGACATTGATCGCGGCGATCGAAGCGAAAACGGGTGTCCGCTATGCCTATACGGACATCGCACCAGAAGACAAGAAGGACGGCGGACAGCCGGGCGGAAATATCCGTGTCGGATTCCTCTACAATCCAGCACGTGTATCACTCGCACCAGGTGAAAAAGGTGGTGCAACAGAAGCCGTGGCAGTTGAGAACGGCAAGCTGACGAAAAACCCAGGTCGCATTCAGCCGACGGATCCGAACTTCGCGAGTTCACGGAAACCGCTCGTCGCGGAATTCCTCTTCAATGGTGATTCGTACCATGTCATCGTCAACCACTTCAACTCAAAAGGTGGCGACGGAGCTGACTTCGGTAAGAACCAACCGGTTGTACGTAAGAGTGAAGTCCAGCGTCATGCGATTGCGAACATCGTCCAAGATTTCGTCTCTGAATTGAAAACGGAAGTCAAAGACTCGAACGTCGTCGTTCTCGGTGACTTGAACGACTTCCAGTTCTCAGAAACACTTGATATCCTGAAAGGGAAAAATCTCTGGAACACGGTCGATGATCTTCCTGAGTCTGAGCGCTACTCGTACGTCTATAACGGAAATGCCCAAGTACTCGACCATATCTTAATCTCGAACAACTTAAAACGTTACACGTCTTCAGATATCGTCAACATCAACTCAGAGTATATGGAAGCAGATGGTAGCGCGAGTGATCACGATCCAGCGATTATCTCGATTCAAGGTGCAGAGACGGCCGTACCGGTCAAAGGAAAAGCAGAAGTCGGCATCTGGCGTGCTGTTCAAAAAGGGAAGCATATCTTCATTGAGCGTAAATTAGGTCGTCACTGGTTAAAAGCAAGTGAAACGCATAAGGATCAACAAGGCGAATTACTTGCCCTCCGTGTTTCGCAAGGACGTCCGTACATTCAAGTGAAAGTCAAAAAAGACAAAACAATCTGGCTTGAATTATCGAACAAGTATAAGTTGAAAGAAACAACAAAATATCAATGAAATTAAAAAGCGGACTTAGCGGTCCGCTTGAGACTGAAGACAAAGTGCAATTTTTCTCTAACGAGAAGGATTGCGCTTTTTTGTTCTTCTCGCATCGTTTTCCTGGGACAAGCATCGCGCCGCTTCGCTTCGCTGCAGGGTCGCTCTTGCTTGTTTTTCCCTAGGAAGCGATGTCGAGTGAACAAAACGCTCCTCAAATCCTTCGGTATAAAAAGAATGACGTGTCACACGCCACTCCTACAGGAAAAAGCGCGATTTTGCGCTGTCAGAGACAAATAAGACCCGTTTTCCTGCTCGAATGGAGCGGGAAAACTGGCTTGTGTCTCGCCTGAGGAAAGGGTGTGAAAAGACGCGTCATTCTTTTTTTGAGTCAGCCCATTCGTTTACAATCTGAAGCGGACTTAGCGGTCCGCTTTTTTGCGTGCTGGGATAAAAAGTGAAAGAAGTGAGAGTGTGCTGATGGAAAGCGTCGCAATTAAAGCAATCGGTAGAGGGATGGCACGGAACATATACGTGAAGTGGATGATGATTAAGAACAGGATGATAGCAAGACCAGGGATGAATTTCTTAGAGAGCAGCATACCTGATCCAGGTACGAGCAACTCAAAACCGAGCCGTTGATTCAGCCGAACATCTTCATGTGCATTAGCCAAGCTAAACGATACGGTCAACGCGACAAGAATCATCCAGCCGGAAAATAAGTATTGTTGAATCGGTAAAAAAGCAATGGATTCATAAATGAAATACAGTAAAACCATAGGTCAACTCCTTCATATCATTATGTTATTTGGAAAAGCATTGAAAGTTTGGCTTACGAATTCTAATGATACCGAGTCGAGAATCGGAGAGCAATCAAAAATCGTTTAGAATGAAATAAAAGAATGTTCACACATTTTAATAAAAGGGGAAAATCATTTAGAATGTATATTAAATACTTTTAAGAATCGTTTAAACAAAAGCTTTTTTGAAATGGGAGCGTTCTCACGAAATGTGTCGGATTTATGGACGAAAGATGTGATTTAGACAAATGAGAGCCGATGACTGTTCGATGGAATGATTTTCTTTTAAAATAAAGGTAATGAAGTAGAAGGAGGCGAAACGAGGACATGAAAAAATGGCTAATCATCGGAGTAGCAGCAGTAGCCTTTTTCGGCTACGAAAACATTCCAATGGAACAAGCAGAAGCCGATTATCCGAAAAGTGGCGGCAAGCTGATTGATCGATATAGCAGTGAGTATCCGGGATATGACTGGGAAGTCAGACGGACATCAACGGAGGAATTTGTCGCCTTGACGAAGGACGGCAAGGATTACGGGAAGTATCGTTTCAAGAACGGCGTGACGACGCAAGGCGCGGTCTTGAATAAGGATACGGAATCTTCCTTGAAGAAAAAAGGATGGACCGCAGTGAAGTCCTACCGTAAAGGCAACACGAACTACATGTTGAATCTGGATCATGCCGCCGTCTACGAGAAGAAAGGCAATTACGTGACGTACTTCTTCGATCAACATGACGGCAATAAAGTCAAAGCAACGCTTGCGATTCCAAAAGACGTCGAAGCGAAGAAAAAGGGCTTCTACGGTACTGCGTCGAATGCGTTGCGAACGACAGATGAGAAACTGATGCTTCGGTTGATGAACTGGGAACGGGCCGACTATAAGTTGAATCCGTTAGCACCGTACACGGCACTGAAGCCGGTCACACGTGGTCACAGCGAAAACATGGCGAAGAATAATTTCTTCTCGCATACGGATCCACAAGGGCGTGACCCGTTCGATCGAATGGAACAAGGCGGTATCAAGTTCATGGGAGCCGGTGAGAATCTCTCGATGGGCTATCCGAACGTCTTTGCGGCGCATTGGGGCTTAATGAACTCAAAAGGACACCGCGATAATATCCTTCAAAAAGACTTTAAGCAGGCGGATGTCGGTGTAGCATTCCGAGACAACGCACCGTACTTCACGATTAATTTCCGGACACCTTAAATAGAAGAATAGAGGACGATATCGCTCGATGTCGTCCTCTTTTTCGTAGGGCGGTTTGTACTATACTACAGGCAGGGGGTGGAGCAGTTGAAAATACGTCAATTGACGGCAGAAGATGCAACTCGTTACAAAGCACTGCGGTTAGAAGCCTTACGAAACCATCCGGAGGCATTCGGTTCTGATTATGAAGCAGAAAAAGATCGACCCGTCGAACGGTACGCAACTCGTCTTGAAAGCGAACAGTCGATGATGTTTGGTGCGTTTCATGAAAATGAACTCGTCGGTGTCGTCACTATCGTCTGCTCCGAGCCGGTCAAAATGCGACATCGAGCAAATTTGTTTGCGATGTACGTCACGCCACGCGCCCGAAAACAACAAGTCGGACGACAACTCGTAGAAGAGGCATTACGTACATTAAAGCAGCATCCTGTGATTGAACAAGTCCATCTCTCGGTCGTCCGGACGAATGAAGCTGCTAAAGCGTTGTATCGATCACTTGGTTTTAAATCATACGCGATTGAACCGCGGGCGCTGAAAATCGATGATACCTATCATGATGAAGAACTGATGTGGTATCGGTTCTAACACAAAAACGACCGGAATTCAAAGAGATGATCTCTCCTTGGAATCCGGTCATTTTTTACATCAGTTTGCCCATTCAGGCTTGCTGAAACCTTTGAATGATTTTTCGATGACTGTATTGAAAGCGTCCGATTCGACGGCTGCTTTTAAGTCTTTTGCGACTTGCTTGTCCGCATCTTTCGTTTGGACAGCGACGAGGTTACGGTATTGTTCGTCCATCGTCTCAAGCGCTAACGCATCGAGTAAGTCGAATTTCGCAGCAAGTGCGAAGTTCCCTGGAACGGCTGAGATATCAACACTTTCAACGGCGCGTGGCAGTTGAGCCGCTTCAAGTGGTTTGATGACGAGTTTCTTCGGATTCTTGACGATATCTTTTTCTGAAACGGTCAGTGGATCAGCGTCCTTCTTCAGTTCAATCCAGCCTTGTTCTGCCAAGAGGTTCAGTGCCCGTGCTTGGTTCGTCGGATCATTCGGCGTCGCGACTTCAGCACCTGTCTTGACGTCGTCAAGTGTCTTCGCTGTCTTGCTGTATAGTCCCATCGGTGCTGTCGGAACCGTGATGAGTCCTTTTAAATCGAGATTCTTTTCTTTAGAGAACGTCTTCAGGTAGATCGAGTGTTGGAACAAGTTGGCGTCGATGTTCCCGCTACCGAGGGCGATGTTCGGTTGGATGTAATCGCTGAACTCGACGATTTCGACTTTATAGCCTTTCTTCTCGAGTTGTGGCTGAATCGCTTGTTTAACCATGTCGCTATACGGACCGCTCGTCGCACCAATCTTGATCGTCTTGTCTTTTTCATCAGCACTGCTGTCTCCACATCCTGCGAGGACTCCTGCGCCGAGTAAGGCTGTTGCTAAAAAGGCATATCGTTTTTTCATGATTCCACTCTCCCTTTGTATGTATGATTAGCGTTTATCTGTTTTTCGCGCCAGTTGATTGCCAAGTGCTTGAATACTTTGAACGATGACGATGAGCACGACGATCGTCACGATCATGATGAGGTTATCGTAGCGATAGTAACCGAAACGGATCGCGAGGTCACCAACACCACCGCCGCCGACGATCCCAGCCATCGCTGAGAAGCCGATTAAGCTGATCGTCGTTAATGTGATGCCCTGAATGATGCCAGGGAGTGCTTCCGGTAAGAGGACACTGACGATGATCCGTAATGGTTTCGCCCCACATGCTTCTGTTGCTTCGATCAGACCAGGCGGAATCTCGCGGAGTGATGTTTCGACAAGGCGCGCGAGAAACGGAATCGCTGCGACACTAAGGCTGACGGATGCTGCCGTCGGACCGATCGTATTATCGAGTAAGAACTTCGTCAATGGAATAAGGGCGACGAGCAAGATGATGAACGGTAAGGACCGGACGATGTTGACGACGAAGTCAAGAACACGGCGGACGGCAAGGTTTTGAAAAAATAATCCGCGGTCGGTGACGAACAAGAGAATCCCGAGCGGAATCCCGACGACCAATGCGAAAGTAAGTGAAATTCCGACCATCCAAGCCGTCTCGCCGAGTGCCTTCAAGAGCTCGGGTAACATCGTTTGAATACGATCAAGCCACATCCTGAATCACCTCGAGTGCGTGAAGTTCCGTCGCGAGCCAGTCGAGGGCAGGAGCGATTTGATCGGATGATCCCGTCAAGCTGACAATCAGGACACCGAAGGCGACGTCTTGAATGTAGTCGACCTTACCGTGCAAGATGCTAACTGAGATATCGTAACGGCGGATCGCTTCTGATAACGTACTCTCACCGGTCTTCTCGCCCGTGAACTGCAAGCGGATGATCTTACCCGGAGTTGCCTGCAAGATGCGTTCCGGCAATTCGATTTGTAGTGCCGTATCGACGTAATGTTGCGTCACCGGATGCTTGGCTTGACTGAACAAGTCATAGGTTGAGGCGACTTCAACGACTTCACCTTGCGACATGACGGCGACACGATGGCAAATCTGTTTGACGACATCAATCTCATGCGTGATGAGGACGATCGTCAAGCCGAGTCGTTCATTCAAATCCTTCAGCAGTTCAAGAATCTGTAGTGTCGTAACGGGGTCAAGAGCGGATGTCGCTTCATCACATAACAAGACGGTCGGATTGTTTGCGAGTGCCCGGGCAATCCCGACGCGCTGTTTCTGCCCACCGCTTAATTGACTCGGGAAGTTCGTCTCAAATCCTTCAAGTCCGACGAGCGAGACGAGTTCGCGAATTCGCTCCGGGAAATCTGCACGTTTGACGCCAGCGGCCTTGAGTGCAAAAGCGATGTTATCCGCGACGTTGCGCGACTGAATCAATTGGAAATGTTGAAAGATCATTCCTGTCCGCAAGCGAAGTTGACGCAAATCTGCTTTTGACATCCCGCCGAGCGAGACACCGTCGACCTTGACGGTTCCTTGTGTCGGATGCTCGAGCCCGTTGATCAGGCGAAGCAACGTACTTTTACCGGCACCGGACTCACCGATGATTCCGAAGATTTCTCCTTTTTGGATCGTCAAATCGACATCCCGTAATGCAAAAATCGGGGTCCGGTCTCGGACGAACCGTTTTGTAATGTGTTTGAATTCAATCATCCGCTCATCTCCTCATACAAAAAAGTCGCTTTTTCCTAGTAGCAGAGCAACCAGAAAAAAGCGACGAAAGTGTAAGATTTCGTAACTTATCTCTCAGAATGAAAATCATTCTGTAGGATGTGGCACCGTTCCTTACAGGTGGTTGCCGGACGTCGTTGGGCCTAATCCCTCGGTCGCTCTCGATAAGTAGTTATGCTGTTGGGATTTACTTTAACGGAAATGATTCCCATCTGTCAAATGTTTTTTCAGAATTATTCCGCAACAGGTGTCCGGAACAGGTTGAGCGTTCCGATTCGATCGACGGCTTCTTCTAGACGTTCGACGTCAGCAATCAAACTAATGCGGACGTAGCCTTCACCGTATTCGCCGAAGAATGATCCCGGGGTCACGGCGACGTGTGCTTCGTCAAGTAGATGATCGGTGAAGCTTTGGGACGTGTAACCTTCCGGAACAGGAAGCCAGACGAAGAAGGAACCGCCTGGGCGTGGACCACTCCAACCAATCGCATCGAGTTTTGCGAACAACGCATCGCGTCGTGTTTCATACAAGCTACTTAACTCGCGGACGCACGTCTGATCACTCGTCAGAGCGACGGTCGCCGCATGCTGAATCGGTGTGAAGGCACTGACGTAGAGATGTTCTTGGTATGTTTCGATGCTTGAGATGACGGACGGATTACCAATCGCAAAGGCGATCCGGAAGCCGGACATGTTAAAGCGTTTTGAGAGTGAGAATAGCTCGATCCCGACGTCTTTTGCCCCTTCCGTCTGCAGGAAGCTCCGTGTCGGACCATCGAAACTGATGCCGCCGTATGCTAAGTCATGGACGACACAGATATCATGGGCATCGGCGAAAGCGACTGTCTGTTCGAAGGCTTCTGCCGTCGCGGTCGCCCCCGTCGGATTACTCGGGTAGTTGAGGAACAACATCCGGGCACGCTCGACGTCCGTCGTATCAAGTAAGTCGTAATCCGGTAAGAAGTTATTTTTCTCAAGCAACGGAAGCGTAATCGGGTAAGCACCAGCAAGTGCTGCGCCAGACAGGTAATCCGGGTATCCTGGATCCGGAACGATGACACCTTCTCCAGGGTTGACGATCGTCTGCGGTAAGGCGACGATGCCGGCTTTACTGCCGAGGAGAATTGCGACTTCCGTTGCCGGATCGATCGTGACACCGAATTCAGTCGCATAAAAGCGCGCGACGGCTTGTTTTAGAAAATCATGTCCACGAAACGGTGGATATTGAAGGTTCGTTGGCTCGTCGATGGCTTGTTTTAAGGCATCGAGAATATGTACAGGCGTCGTCTGGTCGGGTGTTCCTTGACCAAGTGTGATGACATCATGTCCGGCTGCTTTTACAGCACCAATTCGGTTCGCGAGTTCAGCGAAGACGGGAGCAGGAAGCCGATCAATGGCGATGGATGGAGCGAAATGTTTCATGGATGAATGCCTCCTTCGTGGTATTGTCGTCAAGGATAACGAATATTCAGTCAAAAGAAAAGAACTTTTTCGAAATTCAAAAAAATTGTCGGATAAACAGGTACAGATAAGTGGAGCGGGAATAAAGAGTAGGGAGAGGAGTGGGAAGATGAAGCGAGCTAACTGGAAAGAGTCAGTCGTCTATCAAGTCTACTGGCGTAGCTTTAAAGATTCGAACGGGGATGGGATCGGTGATTTACGAGGTGTCATCGACAAGCTTGATTACATCGCTTCACTTGGTGTCGATGTCGTGTGGTTGAATCCGTGTTATCGTTCCCCAGACGTCGATAACGGCTATGATATTGCCGATTATTACGAGATCATGGAAAAAGCGGGAACAATGGGAGATCTACAGGAGTTGATCACGGCCGCTCATGCCCGTGGATTAAAGGTCATTCTCGATTTAGTCGTGAACCATACGAGTGACCAGCATGACTGGTTCCGTCAGTCATGTGAGCGGATCAACGATAAGGATGACTGGTATATCTGGCAGGATGGCACGAAAGAGACGCCTCCGAACAACTGGCGCTCGTACTTTGCGCCAAGCCCATGGACGTGGAGTGAAGAACGCGGGCAGTATTATTTTCATTCCTTCGCCAAAGAACAGCCTGACTTAAATTGGGAGCACCCAGCTGTGAGACAAGCGATCTACGATATGATGAACTGGTGGATCGCTCAAGGGATCGATGGCTTCCGAATGGATGTCATCAACTTGATCAAAAAACGGTCGTTTGAGGATGTCGCCAATCCGTTTGATCTCTCGTACCTTGGAAATCAGCCCGGCGTGCATGATTTTTTGCAGGAGATGCATGCGAATGTTCTCGCTGGTAAAGACTTGTTTACAGTCGGTGAGATTCCGTTCGTCGGTCCAGAAGATGGACTGTTATATGTCAGTGAGGACCGAAAAGAACTCCGGACGCTGTTTCACTTCGAGATTGCGGATGACATGGAAGCGATGGATCTCTTACGATTCAAGGAGATTCAAAAACGCTGGTACGACGTCTTATATCCATTAGGTGTCAATTCACAGTTCCTCAACAACCATGATCATACACGACAAGTGACGCGCTTCGGCAGTGAACGCTACCGCGTCGAGAGTGCGAAACTACTCGGTTTGATGTTGCATACGTTACCTGGTATTCCATACGTGTATCAAGGAGAAGAGATTGGGATGACGGGGATTCGTTTCTCGGATCCGTCGCTTTATCAAGACGTCGCCTTTCGAAATCGATACGAAGAGCGCGTCGCTGGCGGAGAGGACCCAGAGGTCGTCCTCTCGTCGATGCAGTTACTCGCGCGCGATAACTCCCGCACACCGATGCAGTGGGACGGTACACATGCAGCTGGCTTTACGAGTGGGAAACCATGGTTAGCCGTCAATCCGAATTATACGGACATCAATGTCGCGCAAGCAGAAGCCGATCCATCGTCCGTGCTTGCTTTTTATAAGTCGCTGATTCAGATGCGAAAGGATCATCCGATCATGGTCTACGGTACATACCGAGACTTAGCGCTTCATGATCCGTATCTCTATATCTATGAGCGGGAATTAGAGGGAGAAGTCTGGCGGATCGTCCTCAACGTACATGATGAACCGATGCAGACCGCCCTCATTTTACCGCATGAAAAATTGCTCGTATCAAACTATCCGTATAGCCCGGATATCTTGCGTCCCTACGAAGCACGCGTCTATCGTTATTCTGTTACAGAACAGACATGAGTCGTCTGTTGAAAAAAACATCAGCGGACATGTCAGGAACACGTTCGCGGATGTTTTTTCATATGCGTACATTACTTGAAAGGTGATGATTTTTTCGTCTGCAAGACCTGAGTGAATCGATCGACGGCTTGTCGCATCTCGTAACTTGGTCCAAGGATTAGTGGACCATGTCCGACGGCAAGAATATCCGGAGATAGCTCCGTCAATTGATCAGCCGAGCGAAGGGCGACGTCCGGATCCCATGTTGCGAGTGCGGGAAACGGGAATTGCCAGCGGACGTCGCCGGAGACGGCTAGTCCTCCTTGCGTCTGAAAAGCATCGCCAGCGATCAAAGTCCGGCTTCCTTCATGCCAAAGCGAGATCGAACCAGGTGTATGACCGGGTGAGGCGATGACACTGAGACTTCCGACTTGTTGACCACTCTCGAGCAAGCGATCCGGTCGTGTTTTGATGTTTTTCGGAATACCACCTTTTAAGGGTGTCGTTTCGCCTTCGCGTAGCGTCTCATCCCCGCTGAGTAGTGCAGCATCGCGATAACTGATACAGACTTGAGCGAGAGGGAAGGCGTTCGCAAGGAAATCCAGTGAGCCGACATGATCGGCGTGTGCATGAGTCAGGATGATTGCACCGAGTGGTTTCTCCTGCTGTCGAATATAGTGATAGAGCGCCTTTGCGTTAATTCCGAGTCCAGCATCAATCAATGTTAAACTGTCTGCTTCTTCAAACAGGTAGCAGTTGACCGGGAAAAAGGATGGGGTCGTCTGCAATTGGTGTAGACGTTCGATGATTGTGACACGCATCGGCTTCACTCCTTCAAAAAATGAATAGTCTTCTTCTTTAGTATCGTCTGTTTTTTTAGAGGCGTCTAGGCGAATTGTGTGGAAAAAGAGGCATCACCTCTAAAAAGATGATCCCTCCTCTATAAATCATTCAAATGTTACAGCGAAGACGGCACCGGCGTGTGGCGTCTCATCTCCGTTTGCAGCGGTCGTGACGAGCAATCGATCTTCGTAGAAAATCGGACACGTCGGATTGGCGACCGGGAAGTCGACATGAGCGAGTTTTTCACCAGTCGCAAGATTCCAACGGGTGATGCATGATCCAGCATAATGTGCGATCCAAGCATGACCTTCCGCGTCCTTCGTCATACCATCTGGGAACCCTTCTTCTTCTTCGAGGTCAACGGCGACACGCTTATTCGAAAGTGGAGCGTCCGGAGCGTAGTCGAAGGCATAGACTTTTTTCGTCGGTGTATCGATGTGATAGAGCGTCTTGCCATCTTCTGACCAGACGAGTCCATTGGAGTTCGTCAAGTCTTCATGCAAGACATCGATGGAGCCATCGTGACGCAGACGGAACAATCCAGCAGTCTTACCGTCTTCTTCATTAATGCTACCGGCGACATATTGTCCGGTTGGATCAAGCTTTCCGTCATTCATCCGGTCGGAATCGGGTAGCGACAGTTGATGCTCAAGAGACAGATGTCCTTCTTTGAGATCAAACGTTCCGAATCCGTGTTCTGCCGTGACACGTAATAAATCCGGTGCATCCGTCAAGGCAATCGATGTGATGGCGCTTGGTAACGTATACGGTTTGAGTGCTTCTGTGACGAGATCATATGAGAAGAGAAGTTGATTCGGAATATCAACGAAATAAAAGCGCTTTGCTTTTGCATCGTAAACAGGAGATTCGCCTGTCTTACATGCGACATCAATGAATAGGGAAACGGTCATAAGTACTCTTCCTCCTAAGTGGACGTCTTTTACGAGCAGTCCAGATAATAACAATTTAGTATACCTGTTTTGACGCGCAATCAAACCTGGATCAAACAGCTGATATATTAAAATAAACGTCTAAAAAAATAGCCTGCTATCCAAGCAGACTATCCGTACGAGCGTTATATCAGCGGCTCTTAACGAGCAAATTGACCGCTTCCTTGACGAGTTCTTCGGTTTGTCCGTCGCCGTTTTGTTCTGCGTCCTTGACGCACTCAATTAGATTCGAACTGACGACGACGCCGATCGTCCGGTCAATCGCAGAACGGGCAGCGGAGAGCTGGGTGATGACATCGCGGCAATCTTGCCCTTCTTCCATCATCCGTAAAATGCCTCGTAGCTGTCCTTCAATCCGACTAACACGGTTCTTCATCTTCCGATCATAATCCATTTTTATTCCTCCGATTCCCGTTGACCTGACGTCATGTAGTATCTTTATGCTATGCCCATTACGGTATAACTGTCAATTCAGCAGAATTTTAAGCTATACTTTTATTAGAATTAGGGAATATGGATGTGGTGAAGATTTTTACTTAGAAAATGAATAAAATAGAAAACGATTTGGTGTCAGCTTGCGTATACTATATGATAAGGCTGACATCAGAAGGAGGAGAAGGATGCACACTCAATCCGATGAATCGCTTTATCATCTGATGCGTAGCGGAGATGAGCAAGCCCTCGAGACGTTGTACGATAAGTACGAGCGGCTATTATTCTCATTCGCCCATCGCTTTACGAATAATGACCGGTTGTCCGAAGAAGTCATACAAGAAGTGTGGATGAAGATTTGGAATGGTCGTGTTGATTTTGATACGCAAAAAGGAAAGTTTTCATCGTGGATTTTAACGATTACACGTAACGCGGCACTTGATTGTCTCCGTCGTGAAAAACGACAGCCGACGATCGAAGTCGAGGAACGAGATGGTGGATACGACGAGCCGGTCGAGCGAACGGTCATGCAACGGGAAACGGCTGCTGAAGTGCGCGACGCGGTCAGTGAACTGAAGCCAGAGCAGCAAGAGCTGATTGAACTCGTTTACTTCCAGGGTATGACGCAGCAACAGATTTCAGAGCGACTCGATTTACCTCTTGGAACGGTCAAGACGCGAATCAGGAGCGCGATTCAAGCATTACGAAAACGAATGGATGGGAGGGAACGAGATGGAAGAACGTTGTCATGACTTAATCGATTATTTCAATGGAACATTATCCGCAGCAGATCGCGACGCGTTCGAAGCGCATCTTGCGACGTGTGAAGAATGTCGCGAAGCGCTTTTAGAAATGGAAGAACTCATGCTTCCCATCGCTGAATCGCTTCCGGAGCGACCCGTTCCTGCAGGTATGAAAGCACGAATTCTTGGAGAAGTCCTTGGTTCAGCAGAGACGGCGTCTCCGAAGGAAGCACCGATGACTACTCCGGTAGACATCAAACAAGCACGTCAGCAACAAACGAAGAAAAAAAGTGTCCCACTCGGCTGGTTGATGAGTATCGCCGCCGCCTTGATTCTCTCACTTGGTGCGAACGCCTACTTCCTCTCACAGGAAGAAAGCACGGATACACCCGAGACGTTAGCCATGGATGAGATCAAAGGGATGGGGAACTTCGAAAGCACAGAGTCCATCAAAGGATCAAGCATGATTTTCACGCAAAACGATAAATCGTACATGCTGGTCCAGTTGAAGGATTTACCACCCCTTCAAGAAGGGCAACTTTATCAATTATGGACGATTGAAGGCGAAACACCTACTGCGAACGGTGTCATCGAAAAAGATGGAGAGGCAGCAGCTGTCTTCCCACTTAAAGGAGACGGCAAGGTGGACGCGGTCGCCATCACGGTCGAACCAGAACCAGATTTAGAAAAACCGACGGGCGAAATCGTCGCATCGGTTGCATTATAAGAATGAAGTTTAGCGGATCCGTCTCGTACGGATTCGCTTTTTTTGTGCAAGGTGCTCAATAGAATAAGTAAATGCGCGTTGAAATGATAAGAAATCGAATGAATTTCTAATTTTTACTGAAGAAATGAGACCGAGCAGACGATAGTTAGGAGAATGACAGTCTATTAAGGAGAGGCCTCATACAATGAATGAATGGATTATCTTAACGAAACATTATGAAGTGACACTCGTCGTAGTGTCAGTGCTCGTTGCCATCATCGGATCATATGGTTCATTAGAGTTAAATCGGCGTCTCGCGAAGGCGACTTCCTTGAAGAAGCGTGCCTTGTTCCTCTCATCATTGACGATGGGATTATCAATCTGGGGAATGCATTTCGTCGGGATGGGGGCATTCGCCCTGTCGGTTACGGTTCGCTATGATTGGTTTTTAATGTTCTTATCCGTCATTCCTGCCATTTTGGCTGCTTTCATTGCCTTCCATCTCTTGTACTCGTCGACGATTACGAGAAATAAGGTGATTTTAGCGGGAGCACTGATGGGGGGCGGAATCGCCACGATGCACTATCTCGGGATGATGGCGATGCAGTTCGGCGGAACCGTCCGGTATGAGACAGGATTATTCCTCTTATCGGTTCTGATTGCCGTTACCGTCGCGTATATCGCTTTGTTACTGCTCCATCGCTTAAGACATGTCAATCAGAAACGGATCTTGATTCCCATCGCGGTCGTGATGGGGTTTGCCATCTCGTCGATGCATTATGTCGGAATGCTTGGTACATCGTTTTGTATCCCAGCTTCCAATGCCGGGATCATCGGTGACGCTCCTATCACATCGAACATCTTAAACGAAGTCGCAATCCCCGTCTTCTTGATCGTCATCTTGATTGCTGGACTCTATATTCATTTGGAGCGACGTGCTCTACAAATGATGGCGTATACGGATCATTTGACCGGACTGCATAATCGGAGATGGCTTGACCATCATATGGGAAAGGTCGATACCCATTACGGTCGAGCGAAACAGGAGATGGCGATGGCTTTACTTGATCTGGATGGATATAAATGGGTCAATGACACATTTGGTTTTGATAAGGGAGACGCGGTCATTCGGCAGTTCGCGGAGCGGATGCTACGGACGCTAAAGGAAGATGAAGCATGTATCCGTTACAATGGTACGCAGTTCTTCCTGATCAAACGTGTCTCGCAGGAAGATATGACGGAGGTCTTCGAACAGATTTTAGAGGACGTGCGTCAACCGATCGATCTCGAGGATCAGGCTGTTCATCTGACAGCGACGATGGGCGTCATCTTACCGGATACAAAGGAATCACTTGAAATGCGAATCGGTCAGATGGAGAGTGCGCTACGTGCTGGTAAGAACGAGGGACGCGATCGTTTCATCGTGTATGATGATGCGCTACACTCTGATCGCAGAGAGCAATTGATCGTCGGTTCCTTACGCCGGGCGATGACGGATTTCAAGGAGTTCGCTCTCGTCTATCAACCGAAGATCGCACTCGCGACAGGCAAGGTCGATCAGGCGGAAGTCTTGATTCGCTGGAATCATCCGAAGTTCGGTTTCATCTCACCGGCGGAGTTTATCCCGCTGGCTGAAAAATACAGTTTGATTCATCGTTTGACCGAGTGGGTGTTGAAGGAGACCGTCGCACAGATGGAGATTTGGAAGAAGGAAGATTATTTCATTCGTCAAGTCTCTGTCAACTTATCCGCGATGCACTTCCGATCCGAGTCACATAACGTGATGATCAAAGAAATCGTTCACCATTCCTTAAAGAGTGGGAGCGAGTTACAACTACAGCTCGAAATCACGGAAACGTCCGTCATGGAGAACCTCGACCGAGCGATGATGATGCTCGGTGAGCTGAAACAACTCAGTCTGACGATCGCACTTGATGACTTTGGAACGGGTCTATCATCCCTGACGCACCTGAAGCATTTGCCGATCGATATCCTGAAGATCGACAAGTCGTTCATCGATGAAGTCCCACATGACGAACGGGGAACGGCGATCACGGAAATGATCATCCAGCTTGCGAAGAGTCTTGGAATCGAAGTCGTCGCAGAAGGTGTCGAGACACTCGAACAGCATCTTTTCTTGAAGCGTCTCGGATGCGATTATGGTCAAGGTTACTATTACAGTAAGCCGATGCACGTGAAGGATCTCAATCAGCGGACGATCGAAGAAACGGTTCTGAATGTCGGATAAGGCAATCCAAACACGACTTTCGTACGTATACTAGATAAGCATGCGAGGATGATGCATGCGACGTCTGGGGGGACGCAAAGCGCTGGAGTTTTTCACCAGCTCGTGCACGATGCAGACAGACATCCAGTACATTTGACTATACTCAGGCAATCCAGCTTTCAACGCAGCACCTGTCTGTTCGAACACAAACAAAGGCAACTTCCACGACGGAAGTTGCCTTTTTCATTTGTGTTTATGAACGAACCGTCAGGACGCAGCCTGTTTGATCCGTCACGAGCACATTCGTATTGAAGTATTGGCCATCACTCTTTAGGATGAGCGCTTTTTTCTCCGAGTTGTAATCGAGTGTCATTTCTTGATCGAGGAAATGACTCGACCATCGCTTGACGAGAACGGGACCGACGTTTGAATCAATCGTCATGTCTTCCGGTGTCGCTTCATCGACGATGCGAATACTGAAAATACCAGAGTTTCCGCAACCGCAACCCTCTGTATCGTAATAGAGATGCAGTTGACCGGATACTTCACCGCGTAATTGGCGGATTCGCTCCTGAGCAGACGGTGTAAATGTGATGTTCATGGTCATTCACTCCTTTCCTTTAGTATACGCCGTTTGAACGAGAAAGGAACGTCACTTGCTCACGCTGACTTGGCGGCGCATCCGGACGAGAAGGAAGATATAACCGGCTAACAATAAGACAACACTACCGAGA
This sequence comes from Exiguobacterium acetylicum, assembly GCF_019890935.1. Lineage (NCBI taxonomy): Bacteria > Bacillati > Bacillota > Bacilli > Caryophanales > Exiguobacterium > Exiguobacterium acetylicum. The sequence goes on along the minus strand of NZ_CP082333.1, from coordinate 2,667,437 downwards.
ACCGTCGTATCGACGAGACCGTTATCGGACTCGAAGTTGATTGCGATATACGCCCAAACGAAGACGAGCGGATAAATCGGGTCACGGTTCGCAAACATGAAGAGAAGCGCGATGATGACTCCGACGACAAGTATGATCATCGTCCAACCCGCATCTCCAATTCCAAGCCAAGATGTCACACCTTCTGCGTTGATCGTCAGGAAAATGTCAGCAATCGTTGCGACCGATACCCAGCCGAGATAAAGCGAGAACGGTAGCTTAAAGCGTAAGCCTTTCGTCTCACGATCAATCTTCGAGTAGATGACGATCAATGACAGCAAAAGACCAACGATGACGACGACGGAGACAACGAACAGTTCAAACGTGAAGGAGACGATCCAACCTGCGTTGAACAGACAGCTGATCAAGAACCACGGTCCGATTTTCTTCGCCAGTTCGTGTTCCTTAAATTTCGGAATCGATTGTAAAATCAACCAGATGAGTAAAATCGCATAAATTAATCCCCAAATCGAGAATGCATACCCAGCCGGTTTAAACAATGTGATGATCGAATCAGAGATTCGTCCTGTCTTTCCACCATCGAGGGCGTTCACGGCAATCGTGAATATGAAGCCGACCCAGTTGAGCCAAATCCATTTATTATTTTTCAAACAAAAAACCTCCTTTATTCTCTAAAGAAGGTTTACCCAAAAATCATTTTCATTATTCATCACGGTCGGCGTGTCGGGTTCAAAAAGGACATACCGATTGCTGGATTCCCTGTATGCGAACCGAGAACCGGCGTTAAGTCATCGATGCGGACACGCACATCGTATTGCGATTCGAGTCGTTGTTTCCACTCGAGTGCAAGGTCATACGCTGTCGCGTGGAATAGTGAAATATCCGTGACCTGCCCACGTTCAATGATTGCGACAAGGTGATCAAAAATTTTCGAATGTGCTTTTTTGAACGTCCGGACGGTTTGGTAAGGAACGATCTTTCCTTCTTCGAAGTGGAACAACGGGCGAAGTTGCAACAAATTACCGACGAATGCCTTCGTCGAAGAGATGCGTCCGCCTGCTTGTAATTGATCGAGGTTCGCGACCGTGAATTCAATGTGATGATCGAAACGACGCTCGAGAATGATCTGTTCGACGGATTCGATTGAGTGTCCCGCTTCGACGAGTTCAATCGCTTCTGCTAGGAGTTGACCAGCCGGATAAATCCCACAACGGGAATCAATCGCAATCAGACGAAATCCAGCAATCTCTGCCCCTTGAACGGAAGCACTGTACGTGCCGCTCAGTTCGCTCGATAAGTGAACAGCGAAGCCGACGTCGTAATCCTCTTTCAACCGTTCATAGTGCTCAGTGAAACTCCCGATCGAAGGTTGGCTCGTCGTTACCTTGTGTTTTGAGTCAATCCAGCTATAGACGGTCTCTGCATCAACGTCGACACCATCGACGAAACTTTCTCCATCCTTCATGACAAGTAAAGGGACGACCGAAAGATCATCGCGCTGAGCGATCGTATCCGGTAAAATCGTTGTACTATCAGTGATCCAAGCGATCCGCATAACAAGTTCCTCCTTAAATTAGTACCTGATATTAATTGTAGGTGTAAGCGTTCTCGCTGTCAAATGAACATTAAAAAATATTGAACGTTTTAGTTGATTAAATAATGAAATACGCTATAATCGGTACGTGATTAGTAAACTTTTAGTCATCTTATACTAAACTAAGCCGATGAGAGGAGGACGTCGATTGTACTCAATCGGTCAAAAAATCAAGAACCTCCGTCTTCAAAAGGGATTGACGCAAGAGGAACTAGGGGAAAGAACAGACCTGAGTAAAGGGTACATCTCGCAACTCGAACGGGAAATCAGTTCACCGTCGATCGAGACGCTGTTTCATCTCCTCGAAGTCCTTGGCATCTCACCGAAGGATTTCTTTGATGAGGATACACTCAATCAAAAAGTCGTCTATGGGGAAGAAGATGTCACGACGTATGCCGATGAGGAACAGGGGTATCATGTCACGTGGCTCATTCCGGAATCGAACGAAAAAGAGATGGAACCGGTCCTATTGACACTCGCGCCAGGGGGAGCATTCAAGACGTATGAACCATCAGGTGCCGAGACGTTCGTCTATGTGCTCGCAGGAAACGTCACATTGACGCTCGGACGTCAGTCTTTTGTAGCAAAACAAGGAGAGACACTTTACTATAAGGCTTCAGAAATCCATCAACTACGCAATGAGTCAACACAAGAGACGAAGGTCCTCGTGACCGCGACTGACTCATATTTATAAAGGAGGAACTAGATTGGCAGATACTACGATCATTCAATTCAAGGACGTCACGAAACGATACGACGATCAGACCGTCCTCGACCAAGTCAGCTTTGAAATCGAACGCGGGAAGTTCTATACGTTACTCGGACCATCGGGTTGTGGGAAAACGACGATCTTACGACTGATTGCTGGCTTTTCGGAAGCGACAGAAGGGGACATCATCTTCAACGGAAAACGGATCAACGATGTACCGGCGAACAAACGTCAAGTCAATACGGTTTTCCAAGACTATGCACTCTTCCCGCACTTGAACGTCTTCGAAAACATCGCCTTCGGTCTTCGCATCAAGAAGGTGAAGGAAGCAGAGATCGCAAAACGTGTGACGGATGCATTGAAGTTCGTCAACTTGTCCGGTTATGAGAAACGAGAAATTACCGAGATGTCAGGTGGACAGCGGCAACGTGTCGCGATTGCCCGGGCAATCGTCAATGAGCCGGAAGTCATCTTGCTCGATGAGCCACTATCAGCGCTCGACTTGAAATTGCGGACAGAGATGCAGTATGAGCTGCGCGACTTGCAACGTCGTCTTGGAATCACGTTTATCTTCGTTACGCACGACCAAGAAGAAGCACTGGCGATGTCAGATGAGATCTTCGTCCTCAATCACGGTGTCATTCAACAATCGGGCACACCGACGGATATCTATGATGAACCGATCAACCGCTTTGTCGCGGACTTTATCGGTGAGTCGAACATCATTCCAGGGCGCATGGTGGAAGACTATCGGGTCTGGTTCGCAGAGAAGGAATTCGAATGTGTCGACCGTGGTCTTGAATTGAACGAACCGGTCGAGATCGTCATTCGTCCGGAGGACCTTGAAATCACGAACGTGACACAAGGGAAATTGCAAGTCACCGTCGATTCGCAACTTTTCCGTGGCGTGCACTACGAAATCGCTTGTATGGATGAAGTCGGTAACGAATGGCTCGTCCACAGTACGAAAAAGGCGACGGTTGGTGAGCAGATCGGACTGACATTTGATCCGGAAGCGATCCACGTCATGCGACTGAACGAGACGGAAGAAGAATTCGATAAGCGTCTGGAATCCTACGACGGGGTGTTATGATGCAAAAATCACGTAACTGGTATCTCATCCCGTATCTATTCTGGATTGCCTTGTTCGTCATCGCACCGATCGTACTCGTCGTCTACTATTCATTCCTTGATTTGGACGGCAACTTCTCATTTGAGAACTACCAGAACTTCTTTACGTCGACCTATTTGACGATGACACTCAGCTCGTTCTGGTATGCGTTTTTGATTACGGTGTTTTCGCTCTTGATTGGTTATCCGACCGCTTACTTGTTGACGAAAACGAAGCATAAACAGCTGTGGCTACTTTTGATCATCTTACCGACGTGGATCAACTTGTTGTTGAAAGCTTATGCCTTCATCGGGTTGTTCAGTACGTATGGTCTTGCGAACCAAACGCTTGAAGCGATTGGAATTGGACGACAACAGATTCTCTTTACCGATTTCAGTTTCGTCTTCGTCTCGGTGTACATCTTCATACCGTTCATGATCCTGCCGATTTTCAACGCGATTGAAAAATTGAGTCCGTCACTCGTCTTCGCTGCACGTGATCTTGGGGCGTCGAACTTCACGACGTTCCGACGTGTCGTCTTCCCGTTGACGATCGATGGTGTGAAGTCAGGCTGTCAGCTCGTCTTCATTCCGGCATTATCGCTGTTCATGATTACGCGTCTGATTGCCGGAAACCGCGTCATCACGCTCGGTACAGCGATTGAACAGCAGTTCCTCGTGACACAGAACTGGGGCATGGGAGCGACGATCGCTGTCTTCCTCATCATCGCGATGGCGATCATCCTTGCCTTGACGAGTACGAAACGGAAGAAAGGAGCGACGACTTGATGAAACGTCTGAAACTAGCAAATCTTTATCTGATCGGAGTCTTCATCATTTTGTATGCTCCGATATTCTACTTGGCATTCTATTCGTTCAACAGCGCAGACAATATGACGAACTTCGATTCGTTCACGTGGGATTGGTACAAGGAAGTCTTCCAAGATTCACGCTTGTTGATCATCGTCTTGAACACACTCGTCATTGCCTTGTTATCCGCAGCGATCTCGACAATCCTTGGCGTATTCGGAGCAATCGGGATTCAAGCCGTCCGTAAGAAACGGGTCGAGACGTCGTTGTTGACGCTCAACAGCATCTTGATCGTCAGTCCGGATGTCATCATCGGAGCATCGTTCTTGATCTTCTTCACGCTACTTGGCATCCAGCTTGGTTTTACGTCGGTCTTACTGTCCCACATTGCGTTTTCGGTACCGATCGTCGTCATTCTCGTCTTGCCGAAGTTGCAGGAGATGAGTCCGACGCTCGTTGATGCAGCACGTGACTTAGGCGCAAGCCGCTGGGATGTTCTGATGAAAGTCATCTTGCCGTACATCACACCCGGTATCTTTGCTGGATTCTTCACGGCATTGACGTACTCACTGGATGACTTTGCGGTGACGTTCTTCGTGACAGGAAACGGCTTTACGACATTGTCCGTTGAGATCTACTCACTTGCCCGTCAAGGGATTTCGATGAAGATCAACGCCTTGTCGACTGTCATCTTCTTGTTTACGTTCCTGCTCGTCATCGGCTACTACTTCTTGAACCAACGAGCTGCTACGAAGCTTTCGCGACCGGAGGTGAAATGACCGTTGAAAAAATTGATTCAATTGTTCGCCGCGATTTTCTTGATTTCAGGTGTCATTCTTTTCACCTTGAATCAGTTGAACGAGACACAAGGGTATTCGGGGAAAAATGTCCTGAACATCTACAACTGGGGTGATTACATCGACCCGGCACTGATCAAACAGTTTGAAAAAGAGAGCGGCATCAAGGTCGTCTATCAGACGTTTGATTCAAACGAAGCAATGCTGACGAAGATCGAACAAGGAGGAACGACATACGATATCGCCGTTCCGTCCGACTATGCGATTGCGAAGATGATTGATGAGAAACTCGTCTTGCCGATCGATCATCAAAAGATTCCGAATCTCAAGAACATCGATTCACGCTTTTTAGATTTATCGTTCGATCCGAACAACAAGTACTCGATTCCGTATTTCTGGGGAACGGTCGGTATCGTCTACAACAAAGACTTGATTGACGGGAAGAAACCGACGAGCTGGAAGGATCTCTGGGATCCGAAGCTGAAGAATCAGATTCTACTTGCTGACGGTGCCCGTGAAGTCATGGGGATGAGCTTGAACAGTCTCGGTTATTCGTTGAATGAAACGGATGAGTCGAAACTGCAGGAAGCAAAAGCGAACTTAATGCGCCTGACACCAAACGTCAAGGCGATCGTCGGGGACGAGATTAAGTTATTGCTCGCGAACGAAGAAGCAGGACTCGGTGTTGTCTGGTCGGGTGATGCAAACGAGATCATGAGCGAAAACGAAAATCTCGACTACGTCATTCCAAAAGAAGGATCGAATGTCTGGTTCGATAATGTCGTCATTCCGAAGACCGCGAAAAACGTCGAGGGGGCACACGAGTTCATCAACTTCATGTTGCGTCCTGATATTTCAGCGAAGAATGCGGACTACGTCGGCTATTCGACACCAAACAAAGAAGGCTTGAAATTGCTCGATAAGTCGGTTCGGACCGATGAGCGATTCTATCCTGATAAACAAGTTACCGATACGCTTGAGGTCTATGAGAACCTCGGAAAGAAAATGCTCGCGCATTACAATGAGTTGTTCTTAGAGTTTAAGATGCATAAGAAATGAGGTAGAACCTAGTGTCATGCGACACTAGGTTCTTTTTTTATTTCTCATCAAAAAAATAAATATAAGTTCCCAGAAAAAAACTATAAAAACTGAATAATTTTTTGAAATAGGGGAATCAGTTTATTATCAACGCCTTTCATAGGCGCCGAGGAGGACATCATCATGAAACAAGTCTTAGGAATCATCTTAACTGCCGCACTCACTGTCAGCATCGTGTCAGGCACTTCATATAACCAATCAGTCGAAGCAACAAAACAGACAGACGTCAAATGGCTGCAAGAAATTCAAACACAAGCGAAAAAAGCACGTTCACTCGATGGAAAAGTCGTTCTTGAAAAAACAACACTTGCCCAAGTACATAAATCCTATAAGGGGGAAAAGAACTCGAATTGGTGTCAAAGCGGAAATGGTCTTGCCTCAGCGGATCGTGCTCTTCATTACTGCTCCACGTATGGGGTAAAGGACACAAAAGCGAAGGTGAGTGCTATCGTTTATGATCCGAAACAGGTCAAGCGAACTGTGACGGTCAAGGAAGTCAAAAAAGCGTATCCGACAGCGAAACTCGATAAAACATTCAACGTCATGACCGTTTCCTCAAAACAGGTCAACATTTATCTAAATTTGAATTCCGAGCGTACACAAGTCATGTCAATTCTAGTAAAATATAACTAATGTAAAAAGGATGACCGATTCGGCCATCCTTTTTATTTAATCGTTTTATAGAGTGGTACGAGATACGAATAGGTATTTCGAATCATTTCCAGTAATTCTTCGCGTGACAGGTGATGCACTTGTTCTGCCGGAATGTGGCGACCAACAAGGAATTCTGCCTTTTTGACGTCGTGGAAACGTTGTAATCCTTTTTCGATATCCGTCTCATGAACGGAGACGGCGTCTTTTTTCATATGATCATATGAGACGACGAAATCATCCGGAAGGGATGTCAGCAGTTCTGTATGCTGTAACAGTTTCGATGCGTATTGTTGTTTATTCGGCAACTCATAGATGTAGGCGAGCCAAATGAACAGATGATCATCAAACAGACCGACTTGGAAATGCGGATGTTTTTTGTATCCACGTTTATCGGGGGAGAATGCCATCCATGTATCCTTCGGAGGGTTGACCTTCCGGCGAGCGTGTTGCGCGATATGAACATGGACATCTTCTGCTGTTGCGACCGTTAAGTCAGGTGCGACTTCCTGACCGATGTCTCGAAAGACCGGCTGGATGCGTTCGCGAATCGCTTCCATCCGTGGTTCTAGTCCATCAATCTGAAATGTATCAAATGCGTGTTGCGTGAATGTATTTGTCATGAAAAAATCACCTCGCGTCAATTGTATCAAAGGAAACCATCGAAGTTCGACTTTTTGCTCGAAAAGTAGAATAATAGACATATCGATTTCCAGTAATATACAACTACATAATTTAAAGGAAGGGGAATGTTTTGTGCGTCGTTTTCAACAATATCTCCTTCGAAGCTGGGTCGTTTTTTTCGTAATCGTCATAGGCATCGATCTTTTTGCGAAGTCGAGAGATTATAGTCTCAGCGTCGATTTGTTTACGTTCTTATTGATTGCCGCCTTATCGACGATTTTCGTCGTCGATCCTGTCCGTCGTCGTCATATGAGTTTTACTTTCCATTTTGGATTCGTCCTCTTTACATTTTTGACGTATGGATTACTATCAGCGATTTGTGTCGGGCAATTGACGATGCTCATCTATCAGTTGCGAACGATTCATACACCAATCGGACGTCGGCGGATGTTACATAACTATCCCTTCAACGTCGCACTCGAATTGTTTTTAATCGTTCCAGCAGGTCTTGCCTATAATGCACTCGGCGGGACACATGGCGAAGCATTCGTGCTGACAGAAAACATCGTACCGTTACTGGCGATGGTCGCGATCCTCTGGATTGTCCTCTTATTGCAATATCAGTTATCCCGATTTCTTCTTGGAGAAAACATCCCAAATGACGTCATGTTCCAGCTGCTACGTTTCGAAGCGGTCGTCATCACGGCAGAATTGTTATACGGAATCTTCAGTACACTCGTCGTTCAAGGAAACGGGAATAGCGGACTCGTAATGGCGGCGTTTGCCTTATTCATCATCAAGCGTGCACTGGGAAGTTCCGTTGAAGCGACAGATCGGATTGAACATTGGGAGCAGATCGAGCGATTGAAAGAGGCGGCTTGGAAAGATGGTGATGCCCAGTTCATCATTGAGCGGTATTTACGACAGCTCAATCAATTCGTCAAACCGGATATCGCTTGGATTAAGTTTGATTTCAAAGAAGGAAAGCAGAGTGTCTACTATTCGTTGAAGGACGGAAGAAAGTTAAAAGCCGATCATGTCGAAGGACGAATCATTGAAGATATCATCGAGAAAGAAGAAGTCCTTCTTTACGGGATGCAACAGGAGTGGGATATTCGTCTTTACGATAGCTTGCCGGAAGAGACACAGTCGGTCCTTTTTATTCAACCGGAAGCGACGGAGACGATCAACTGCTCGTTGCTCCTTGCCTCGAACGCAAGTGGTGAGTTCACGCAGGATTTCGGTTACGAGCTATATCGTGCCCTACGTGTTCTGTCGTGGGCGGTGGAACGGGCACACGAGCGAGAGCGCTTGTTGACCGACAGCCGGACGGATGCGATGACGAAACTACCGAACTATCGTGCCTTGCAAGAGTGGGGCGATCGTCGTATTAAACAACGCGATCTTTATCCGTTCTCAGCCTTAATGATCGACTTAGATCACTTCAAACAAATCAATGATACGTATGGTCATGAAGTCGGAGACGTCGTCTTATTTGAAGTGGCGAAGTTACTGATGCAAGCAACACGCATCACGGATCTTGTCGCCCGTTACGGGGGGGAGGAGTTCGTCATCTTACTACCGAATACGGATCTTGATTCAGCCCAAATCGTCGCAGAACGAATCCGCGAGACGTTGCATGCGAATCCGATCTTAGTCGAAGGGCATACGCTCCGAATCACGGCAAGCATCGGCATCGATACATTAAAGGAACTCGGAGATCTCGCGAGTTTGATTCGAAATGCCGACCGTGCGATGTACGTTGGAGCGAAGTTCCAAGGACGCGACCGTGTCGCATCGTATCAGGAGTGGAAAGAGAAGGTCATTTAAATCAAGTAGAAGAAGGTAGCAGAGACGCTATCTTCTTTTTTGATGTAAAAAATCCTTCCAGTTCGGATGAACGAGAAGGATCGAAAAAGAATAAGTTCATTGTGCTTGTTGTTTGCTGAGACGAATCTCGTTTTCAATCGCATGGATCGCGGCTGACCAAGAACCATAGCGATGAAGTAAGGCTTTCGTCGATGGTTTGTTGTTTCGTTTCGCCCATTCCCGGTACGCTTCAAAAGAGAGGGCAAAGCCGACTTCCTCGATGGCTTGGCGCAGAGAAGCAGCAAGTTCAGCTTTCGAATAAGTGACGCTTGCTTCAAGTCCTGCAGCGGTACACGCATCGTGCCACGAACCGAACATCTTGACGATGTGATAGTGACTCGGTGCATGATGGACAGATTTACGCCACATCTGGTACTTCTTAAGTGTGATCGTAGAGCCGACGTCTTGTGCGTACCGTTCGAATGACTTTAAGATTTCGTCTTTCGTATATTTCGGTGCCCGCTCGAGCTCCTCCGGCTGTTGATCGACATTCCACTCGTATCCAGCAGCAGACAAAGCTTCCGGCCATGATCCGAATTGACGAATGATGTTTTCTGGTTGAGGCCAGTCATTGACTAAAGCATAACGGCGATAGACAGTACGGCGTGGACGGTCCTGGATGAGTTCACCGACCGCACGGATGGCTTCAATCATCTCAAGTTGCTCTTCTGTATAACTCTGTTGACTCGTAAGTACACGTTGCTTCATGAGTGAGTCCTCCTTCCTAGTTCGATGTAGTATTGAGGCAAAAGTCCTCTGTATTAGATATATCGGTACATTTCCATTAATTATGAATAATTCCCGCAAAATATTGTAAATAAAGTGAATCGGATTCTTTGCTTAGTATAAATGGAAGTCATGGAAATGAAAACAGAATGACACGAAATTTTAATTCTATTCAGAAAAATAGGACAAACGGCTCAGATGGAAAAAAAGACCAGACACGCTCGTCAGCGAATCTGGTCTTTTGATATAACTTATTTTCCTTCGATGTAAGCCCATTTGTACGAAGTATCGGCACCAACTTTGTGGTTAACGATTCCTTTGACGTATGGTTTACGAAGAGAAGAAACACCTTTTTGGTACATGACGGAGATCGCTTGATCGTCTTCAAGGAGTACTTTTTCAGCATCTTTGAGGGACTGCCAACGTTTTGCTGCGTCAGTCTCTTTTTGAGCTGATTTGATGAGTGAATCATACTTATCGCTTGTGTATTTACCGCGGTTGTATGGTCCACCAGTTACCCACATATCGAGGAATGTCATCGGATCCTGATAGTCAGGTCCCCATCCTGCGAATGACAGTTCGAACTCACCTTTCGATTCAAGCTCTAGCTTATTCTTGAACGGTTGTTGTTTGATCGTGACTTCAAGACCTGGAAGGTTTTTCTCCCACTCGCCTTTGAGGTACTCTGAGATTTTCTTCGAGTTGTCATCATCATATGAGAGTAGCTCAAGTTTGAATGATTTCTTACCAACTTCTTTAAGTCCTTTTTCGAATGATGCTTTTGCAGCAGAAGCATCGAATGAACCGAAGCCTTCGTTTCCATCACGGAAGTCTTTACCGTCTGGACCTTTTGCGAAGTCTTTTGGTACATAGTAGTAAGCAGGGATCGAACCGTTGTTCAAGAGAACTTTTGCCATCTGCTCTTTATCGTACCCAGAGTCGATCGCTTTACGGATATCCTTGTTCTTCAAGAGTTCATTCTTGAAGTTCATTTGGACGTAGAACATGTTCGCATCGAGACGAGTTATGAAATCGTCATCATCTTTATATTGATCGACAAATTCACTCGTTAAGCCAGCTAAATCAACATCGCCTTTTTCATACAAGTTGACACCTGTAGAGACTTCTTTAACGATTTTCGTGTTGATTTCTTCAAGTTTGACGTTATCTTTATCCCAATACTCATTGTTCTTTTTGTAACTCCAGCCGACATCGGTCTTCCAATCCGAGAGGACGAACGGACCGTTGTAAAGGAAAGTATCTGCATTCGATGCGAAGTTCTTGCCTTGTTTTTCGACGAATTCTTGTTTCAATGGCATGAATGAACCGAAACCAGTCAACGATTTGAAGTATTCAGCCGGTTGTGTCAACTTGACTTCAAGTGTCTTGTCATCGACCGCTTTGACTGCGACATCTTCTGCTTTCCCTTTACCTGTGTTGTATGCTTCTGCACCCTCGATGAGGTACATGATGTATGCATACTGCGAACCACTCTTCGGATCAAGGACGCGTTTCCATGCGTATTCGAAATCTTTAGCGGTGACATCACTGCCGTCCGACCATTTCGAATCACGAAGTTTAAATGTGTATGTAAGTTTATCTTCTGAAATGTCAACACTTTCTGCGACACCCGGTGTTGCTTCTTGTTTGTCGTCAAGGCGGAACAGTCCTTCTTGAACGTTGTTCAAGACTGTGAACGATACTGAGTCCGTTGCGACGGTTGGGCTAAGTGCCGGGATATCCGAACCGTTGATCAAATTCAAGACTTGCTTGTCTGAGGCTTTCTCTCCTGACGTCGAACCGCCTTCTTTTGAACCTTCATCTGTCGTCGAACATGCCGCAAGACTTGATCCAGCGATTGTCAGTGCTCCGACGAGTGCAAGTGCCTTTTTCTTCTTCATAAAGTAAATCCCTCCCAAAAGAAATAGATATATCTGGTGAAACGATAAGAACCGATAGGATAGCGATCCGGTGTCCGACTAAAAATAAGAGGGGTCATCGCCTTTTATTCTTAAGCTGTGGAAAGCACCGGATCAACTTGTTATCAATAATAAATACAATATTCAGAAAAATCAATAGAATATTTTCAGATTATTTCAAAATCATTAAATTTATGTGTGATACCAACGTTTTTCTTACGAATTTATTTTTATGTAAGGATAAAATTAGGAGTTTTTAGAAGTTTTTAATACAAAAAGAACCAGTTGTACGAAACAACTGGTTCTTGAACTTATTTCTGCTCTTGGACGTACTGAAGTGCTTCTGCGACATGATCTTTTACTTTCACACTGCGCCATTCTTTGACGATTTCACCAGATTCATCGATTAAGAAAGTTGAACGAACGATTCCATAATATTCCTTACCATAGTTCTTTTTCAGTTGCCAGACACCATATTGCTCACACACTTCGTGTTCGACATCTGATAACAATTGAAACGGTAATTCGTATTTCGCGATAAAGTTCTGATGCCGTTTTTGGCTATCAGCGGAGACACCGAGAATGACGGTGTTGTTCTCCTCGAACGCATGCGTCGCATCACGGAAATCACATGCCTCGGTCGTACAACCAGGCGTTGAATCCTTCGGATAGAAATAGAGTACGACTTTTTTTCCACGATAATCCTCGAGGGAAATTGATTCTCCTTGTGCATTCGGAAGGGTGAATGTAGGTGCTTGCATGAAAAATTCCTCCTTATCCTAATTCCATGTTTAATTGATCCGCATATTTCTCAAGCTTCTTTTGAAGACTTTCTTTTAATGGATCGAGTGCGATCAAGTACTTCTCATAATCCGTCCCAGCTTTCGCCGTCTTCATGAGGAGTGGCTGTTCTTCTTCATACCAGTCTGCATAGTCTTGATAGTAATCAACGAGCGTCTCAGGGTTTCCTTCGTTCTTCAGCGCCTCACCGTAAATCATCAGAATGTTACTGTTCATCTCGAGCGCCATATAATCGGTTTGCGCATTGACGCGAGAAAAGACGGCATCTTGCTCTTTTTCATCGGTTTTTCCAATCTCATCAGCCGCCTTGGCATTGACACCATACTCATCAGCGTTAAATCCAGTGAACATGTCACCAAGTGTCGAGAAAACGGACGGATCGAATGTCGTCGGTGTCAGGACGATTTTCCACTCGTCGTCTTTCTTCAATAACAGTTTCGATCCTCGGTTCGGGAGAATCGATCCTTTTGCATCCTTGAATTCGTGGATGATATAGGCGACGTCGCCCTTTTGGAACGACTTGACGACCTTACCGGGAACGACATTCAAGTTTTTCGCACCAACGGCAAGCGGTTCAAGTTGTTTTTCGTCACCCGTATATTCAATCGATGCGAGATCCTTCGCATCTGCTCGTCCGGATTGACCGAGCGTTTTTTCGTATGTTTGATAGACGTCAAGAACGGCTTGTTCAGCCTTCTGTTGTTTCGTTTCCGTCGTCTTCGGGGATTTGGTATCTGTAGAAGACGGGGAATCGTTTCCGCAACCGACGAGTACGAGACTGGTCGCAAGCAGCACTACGAGCGATCGTTTCATTCGAATTCCTCCTAAGATGAATGTTTCATGGTGCTTTCATAGCTAATCTTGTCTCTACCATACAGGAAATTCGCTTTTTTGAGTAGGATATCGGTACACTAAATGAAAGGGGAGTGATAGATATGAAAATTCATATTACAGATGAGGCATTGCAATACTTTAAAGATGAGATGGAAGCAAAATCAGGCGATACGATTCGCTTCTTCGCAAAATATGGTGGCTCAACGGATTTAACACAAGGTTTCTCGGTTGGTGTTCATATGGAAGAAGTCGAACGGGCAGCGGTCGAAGAAGTCGTCGACGGCATCCACTTCGTCGTCTCGGATCAAGATGATTGGCTATTCCAAGGGCAAGACGTCAAAGTCTCAATTGAGCACGAAGAGATCGTCTTTTCACAAGCGAAGGAATAATCGAGAACGGAGGAGCGACCAAATCGGTCGCTCTTCTATTTTTTTGACTAGAATAATTGTAAGCGGACTCATGCTTCTGTACAATGGAGAATGTAAGCGATTTAAAGTAGAGATTAAAGGGGGAATAGAGATGATTCCGTACAAACACGAACCATTCACGGACTTCTCACAAGAAGCAAACAAGAAAGCGTTCGAAGAGGCACTTGCACTCGTTACGCAAGAACTCGGCAAAGATTATCCGCTCGTCATCGGTGGGAAACATGTGACGACGGAAGATAAAATCGTCTCCGTCAATCCGGCTAACAAAGAAGAGATCGTCGGACGTGTCTCGAAAGCGACACAGGAACATGCAGAAGAAGCGATGCAAGCAGCAGTCACAGCTTTCGAAACATGGAAATTCGTCAATCCGTCTGTACGTGCGGACGTCCTATTCAAAGCAGCGAACATCATCCGCAAGCGGAAGCATGAGTTCTCTGCCTACCTCGTCAAAGAAGCAGGGAAGCCTTGGAACGAAGCCGATGCCGATACAGCAGAAGCAATCGACTTCCTCGAATACTATGCACGTCAGATGCTCGTCTTAAAAGACGGTAAAAAAGTCGAGAGTCGTCCAGGCGAATACAATCGTTACGATTACATCCCACTCGGTGTTGGTGTCATCATCTCACCATGGAACTTCCCACTCGCGATCATGGCTGGAACAGCTGTCGCAGCAATCGTGGCAGGGAACCCGATCCTCTTGAAACCCGCATCGACGACACCGGTCGTCGCAGCGAAATTCGTCGAAGTAATGGAGCAGGCTGGTCTTCCGGTTGGTGTCTTGAACTTCGTACCAGGTTCAGGAGCAGAAGTTGGTGACTACCTCGTCGATCACCCGAAAACACGTTTCATCAGCTTCACGGGATCACGTGATGTTGGTCTTCGCATCAACGAGCGGGCATCGAAACTAAACGAAGGTCAAATCTGGCTCAAACGCGTCATCGCGGAAATGGGCGGAAAAGATACGATGGTCATCGATGAGTCGGCTGACCTCGATTACGCAGCGGACATGATCACGAAAGCGGCATTCGGATTCTCGGGTCAAAAATGTTCAGCTTGTTCACGTGTCGTCGCACTCGACTCTGTCTATGACGAGTTGCTCGAAAAAGTCGTCGCGAACACGAACAAACTGAGCATCGGTAACCCAACAGATGTCTCAAACAACGTCGGACCAGTCATCGACGCAGCAGCATTCAAGAAAATCACGTCGTACTTCGACGTCGCAAAAGAAGAAGGACGTATCGTCGCAGGTGGTACGGCAGATGATTCAACAGGATTCTTCGTCTCACCGACAGTCGTCGCGGACGTTCAACCAACGGATCGTTTGATGCAAGAAGAGATCTTCGGACCAGTCGTTGCCTTCACGAAAGCGAAAGATTTCAAAGAAGCAATCGACATCGCGAACAACACGGAATACGGATTGACAGGTGCTGTCATCACGCAAGACCGGACGAATCAAGAGTACGCGCGTGCGAACTTCCACGTCGGTAACCTCTACTTCAACCGTGGTTGCACAGGCGCAATCGTTGGCTACCAACCATTCGGTGGATTCAACATGTCTGGAACGGATTCGAAAGCGGGCGGACCGGATTACTTGACTTTACATCTTCAAGCAAAAACAACTTCAGAAATGTTCTGAAATGGTGTTTAATAGATGAAACGGGTGTGCGACCTGCATGCCCGTTTTTCTTATATCACGAAAAAAGGGGGAGCAAGGATGAACGGAATGTGGTTCGCGATTTTGCTGTATCTCGGACTGATGGTCGCACTAGGCGTCATTGCGTATTATCGGACGAAGAACATGAATGACTACATGCTTGGGGGACGTACGATTGGTCCCGTCGTCACGGCGCTCTCTGCTGGAGCAAGTGACATGAGTGGCTGGCTGTTGATGGGATTACCGGGTGCAATGTATGCAACTGGTCTGTCCAGTGGATGGATTGTCGTTGGTTTATTACTTGGCGCTTATGCCAACTGGTTACTCGTCGCGCCGCGTCTGCGTGCGTATACGGCACATGCAGGGGATGCAATCACGATTCCCGATTACTTTGAAAAACGATTCCACGATAAAAGTGGCGTCTTGCGTACTGTTTCAGCTGGAGTTATCTTAATATTCTTTATAATGTACGCATCAAGTGGTTTTGTCGCGGGTGGTCGTTTGTTCGAAGCTGTCTTTGGCCTCGAGTACACGACGGGTCTTTGGATTCTAGCGGGCGTCGTCATCGCATACGTCTTCCTCGGTGGTTTCCTTGCTGTCAGTTGGACGGACGTCGTCCAAGGGATGATCATGGTCATCGCGTTGCTGATCGTACCAGGCGTTGCCCTCGCTTTAAGCGGTGGGATCAACGAGACGCTCGAAACGATTCGGTCGACGGACGGTTCAAAGCTCGAGTTATTCAAAGGTACGACGGTCATTGGAATCGTCTCGCTACTCGCTTGGGGACTCGGCTACTTTGGTCAGCCGCATATCATCGTTCGTTTCATGGCGATTCGGAACTTACACGAGATGAAGTCAGCACGTCGCGTCGGGATGATCTGGATGACGTTCTCGATCGTTGGAGCGATGGTGACAGGTTTGATCGGATATGCCTACTTCACGCAACAAAATAGTCCTTTAGGAGAACCAGAGAATGTCTTCATTCAATTATCACGAGATCTCTTCCCAGGGTTCATTACGGGACTGTTGCTTGCAGCCTTACTTGCTGCCATCATGTCGACGATTTCGACACAGCTACTCGTCTCTTCGAGTGCGGCAACGAATGATTTCTATCAACGTTTCTTCAAGCGTGATGCTTCTGATCGTGAATTGATGGTCATGGGGCGCGTGATGGTCCTTGTCGTCGCTGCTCTAGCGATTCTCTTATCGTTCGGTGCACAGAAGTCGATCTTGACTCTCGTTGGTTATGCGTGGGCTGGTTTCGGTGCCGCGTTCGGACCAGTCGTTCTGTTCAGCTTGCTTTGGCGCCGGATGAACAAGACAGGAGCACTTGCTTCGATGATTACGGGATCTGTCGTCGTCATCGCCTGGATTCTCATCAAACAAAATGTCGAAGGGTTGCCATTCTACATTTCTGAGATGTACGAGATGATTCCAGCCTTCTTCGCTTCGACTGTTGCGCTCGTCATCGGTAGTCTCGTGACGAAGGAACCGAGTCAAGCGATCTATGATGAATTCGATCAAGTGCAAGCGCAGCTAAAAGGTGCAGAACCTGAGCGGAAGATCGTCTAATTAACCAAAAGGGGTGTTTCCTGATTACAGGAGACACTCTTTTTTTGTTTACTTCATACGTTATTATTTACCATAAACATATTTGTTGCACTTGCGCAAAATGAGCGTATAATGAAAACAAAAAGTGAGGTGAACGAGATGGCGACACAGCCACTTACACAAGATTTACCGAAAAAACGGACATATATCGGACCGGCGTTCGTTGCTGCCGTCGCGTATCTCGATCCGGGAAACTTTGCGACGAACATGACGGCAGGTGCCCAGTATGGGTACTTGTTGCTCTGGGTCATCGTTGCCTCGAACTTAATGGCGGTCGTCATTCAGTTCCTGTCAGCCAAGCTTGGAATCGTCAGCAATCTCAGTTTAGCGGAAGTAATCCGGGAAGAGTTATCGCCGGTCACTCGCTTCTTCTACTGGGTCCAAGCGGAACTTGTAGCGATGGCAACCGATCTCGCGGAGTTCGTCGGCGCGGCACTCGGATTTCATTTACTGTTCGCGATCGATTTACGGATGGCGGCGCTGTTGACGGCAGTCTTGTCGTTTGTCATCCTCGGCTTCGAGCAAAAAGGGCTTCGACATTTCGAAGCCGTCATTGCCGTTCTTGTTTTAATCATCGCCGCTGCTTTTGCGATTGAAGTATTTGAAGTCCATCCGGTCTTTCGTGATCTATCGGCAGGGTTGTTACCTGGATTCGAAGGTACGTCGAGCATCGTCCTCGCTGCCGGGATGCTCGGAGCGACCGTCATGCCGCATGCGATCTATCTCCATTCCGATTTAACGAAACGACGGATGGGGCACGTTGCGAATAAATTGTCGATGTTACGCATCCAGCGTTTCGACATCTGGGGAGCGATGTTGATTGCTGGAGCGGTCAACGGAGCGATGCTCGTTATCGCCGCCAGTGTGTTTTACGGCACGACGTATCAAGCGGGTTCGCTTGAAGCGATCTATGAGGGGCTTCATGTCACGCTTGGTGGTATCGCACCGTATCTGTTTGCGATTGCTTTACTCGTCTCGGGTCTCGCTTCTTCAAGCGTCGGGACGATGTCAGGGGACGCGATCATGCGCGGCTTTCTTCATCTTCAACTGCCATTGTTCGTTCGACGGACCGTGACGATGTTGCCGGCGATTTTGTTACTGTTCTCCGGTTTTGATCCGACACGGGCACTTGTACTCAGTCAGGTCGCCTTATCGTTCGGGATTCCGTTCGCGCTCATTCCCTTGATTCGGGCGACAGCGAGTGAACGGTACATGGGGGAACATCGGAACAGTCGGTTCATGAACGCATTGGCCTGGATCATCGTCTCGATCGTCATCGTCTTCAATATCTATCTGCTCGTCGATGTCTTAGTATGAATATTCAGTATTTTTGTTTCGTCTGATTTAAAGCGGGTATTTCATAACTAGAAGCTTTCCGCCCGGAAGCTTTGCTACCCCTATAGGACGATGGTGCGGACCTCCCCCCGATGCACCATCGTCTTTTTTGTCTGGACGAAAAGTGCTATGATTAGAAATAGTGTAAAATATATCGCAAAAGTTCCGGAGGTGGAATGACATGGCAAAGATTAATGAGGAGCAAGTCCGCCACGTGGCGCATTTGGCACGCCTTGCCGTGACAGATGAAGAAGTAGCACAATTCACAGGACAACTCGAGAAGATTCTTGGGTTCGCTGAACAATTAAATGAACTCGATACGACAGGCGTCGAACCGACGACTCATGTCCTCGATTTAAAGAACGTCCTACGTAAGGACGAAGTACGTCCATCACTTCCTCGTACGGAAGTAGAACGACTCGCACCCGATTGGGAAGACGGACAAGTCCGCGTCCCAGCGGTGTTCGAATAAGGAGGAAATGACCCGATGTCACTTTTTGAACATGGTGTCAAAACACTACACACACTCATTCAGGATGGCGAAGTCAAAGTTTCTGAACTCGTCCAAGAATCCTTTGATCAAATCGACCGCGTCGATGGAAAAATCGGTGCGTTTCTTTCGTTGAACGAAGAAGCATTCGAGCAAGCAAAACGAATGGATGATGTCGCGAAACACGAAGCGAATCCATTGTTTGGTCTTCCAATCGGCGTCAAGGATAACATCGTCACGAAAGGGATGACGACGACATGTGGTTCGAAATTCCTCGAGAACTTCGTACCAGCGCATGACGCGACGGTCGTCGAGCGTCTGCATGAAGCAGGGGCGATCACGATCGGGAAATTGAACATGGATGAGTTCGCGATGGGTTCTTCAAACGAGAACTCAGCGTACAAACCGGTTCGCAACCCATGGAATACGAAACACGTTCCAGGTGGTTCTTCGGGTGGTTCAGCAGCAGCTGTCGCAGCAGGAGAAGTCTTGTTCAGCCTTGGTTCGGATACAGGTGGTTCGATTCGTCAACCGGCTGCCTATTGTGGTGTCGTCGGGTTGAAACCGACATACGGTCTCGTCTCACGCTTCGGTCTCGTGGCGTTCGCGTCGTCGCTTGACCAAATCGGTCCGTTGACACGAACAGTCGAAGACAACGCATATCTCTTGAGTGCGATTGCAGGACACTGTGAGATGGATTCGACGTCTGCGAACGTCGCAGCAACGGATTACACACAAGCGTTGACAGGTGATATCAAAGGTCTGAAGATTGCTGTTCCGAAAGAATACTTCGGTGAGGGTGTCAGTGAAGGTGTCAAAACCAACATTCGTGAAGCAATCCAAAAACTCGAAGCACTCGGTGCGACGGTCGATGAAGTGTCACTCCCGAACTCGAAATATGCGCTTGCGACGTACTACTTACTTGCTTCATCAGAAGCATCATCGAACCTTGCGCGCTTTGACGGTATTCGTTACGGAGTTCGTGCGGAAGCAGATGCACTTGAAGATGTCTTCAAGTATTCCCGCTCACAAGGATTCGGAGACGAAGTCAAACGTCGTATCATGCTCGGAACGTATGCGCTCAGCTCAGGTTACTACGATGCCTACTATAAAAAAGCACAACAAGCTCGAACGTTGATCAAAAAGGATTTCGACGATGTCCTCGCGAACTATGACGTCATCATCGGACCAACGGCACCGACACCAGCATTCGAACTCGGTGCACAGCTCGATGATCCGGTCACGATGTATGCGAATGACATCCTGACGATTCCAATCAACTTGGCAGGTGTCCCAGCCATCTCGGTTCCAGCTGGATTCGTCGACGGTCTTCCGGTCGGCTTACAAATCATTGGAAAACATTTCGATGAGGCGACGATCTATCGCGCTGCGCATGCGTTTGAGCTTGCGACAGGTGGATTCGCGCTTCCGAAGTTATAAGGAGCGAATGTATCATGAACTTTGAAACGATCATCGGGATCGAAGTCCACGCCGAGCTAAGCACGAACACGAAGATGTTCTGTGGTTGTGCGCGGGAATACGGCGCGGAGACGAACACGAAAACGTGTCCGATTTGTCTTGGACATCCGGGCGTCTTGCCGAAAATCAACGAAAAAGCCGTTGAGCTCGCTGTGCGTGCAGCAATGGCACTCAACTGCCAAGTGGCCGATCAAACGAAATTCGACCGGAAGAACTACTTCTATCCAGATACGCCAAAAGCGTATCAAATCTCACAGTTCGATCAACCAATCGGCTTCGATGGCTACATTGATGCGGAAGTCGATGGCGAAACGAAACGTTTCCGAATCGAACGTGTCCATCTGGAAGAAGATGCTGGTAAGATGAACCACACGGGTGCGAATCACTCAGTCGTCGACTTCAATCGGACAGGTGCACCGCTCATCGAAATCGTCAGTGAAGCGGACATGCGTTCACCGAAAGATGCGGTCGCCTACCTCGAACGTCTCAAGGAAGTCTTGCAATATGCAGGCGTCTCGGACGTCAAGATGGAAGAAGGATCACTTCGTTGTGACTGTAACATCTCCGTTCGCCCATACGGACAAGAGAAGTTCGGTACGAAAACAGAACTTAAAAACTTGAACTCATTCGGA
Source organism: Exiguobacterium acetylicum (assembly GCF_019890935.1). Taxonomy (NCBI): domain Bacteria; kingdom Bacillati; phylum Bacillota; class Bacilli; order Caryophanales; genus Exiguobacterium; species Exiguobacterium acetylicum. The sequence goes on along the minus strand of NZ_CP082333.1, from coordinate 2,646,266 downwards.
AACGTCTTAAAAGGTCTTGAGTTCGAAGAAGATCGTCACCGTAAACTATTGCTTGCGGGTGGTGTGATGCGTCAAGAAACACTCCGTTTCGATGAGACGAAAAAACAAACCGTCCTCATGCGTGTCAAAGAAGGGGCGTCGGATTACCGTTACTTCCCAGAGCCTGACCTCGTCAAGCTCGTGCTGGATCACGATTGGAAAGAAGCGATCCGTGCCGGTATTCCGGAACTTCCAGATGCCCGTCGCGTTCGTTACCAAGAAGAACTTGGTCTTTCAGCGTATGATGCGAAACAACTGACGGTCACACGTGAGATGGCAGAGTACTTCGAAGCGACACTGGCAGCAGGCGCAGAGCCGAAAGCAGCAGCCAACTGGACGATCGGTGAGATCCAAGGTCACTTGAATAAATCGACGGAAACGTTCGAAACAGTCAAGATGACACCTGCTCGTCTGGCAGAGATGATCGACTTGATCGCAAGCGGCACGATTTCTTCGAAAATCGCCAAACAAGTCTTCACGGCCGTCATCGAAGAAGGTGTCGAGCCACGTGCATACGTCGAAGCAAACGGTCTTGCACAAATTTCAGACGAAGGATTGCTACGTGGTCTGATCGTCGAGATGTTCGAAGCGAACCCGGCAGTCGTCGAAGAATTACTCGGTGGACGTGACCGGAAGAAAGGCTTCGTCATTGGTCAAATCATGAAGAAAACAAAAGGAATGGCGAACCCTGCCCTCCTGGATCAACTCTTCTATGAAGAGCTTGAAAAATTAAAATAAGTAGCTGATCGAACAGCGTCCGTTCCTCCTTTACTTCTGCGAGGAAACGGACGCTGTCTTTTTTGGCTTTGTAATGTCTCGAGAGTTCATGTAAAATAAAACAGTTATGTATCAAATGAACGGTTGAGTCAAAAAGGAGAAAATCTTATGAGACCTAGAGCGCGCGTGATTTATAACCCGACTTCCGGGAAAGAGATGGTTAAACGAAATTTACCGTATATCCTCGACCGACTCGAAGCAGCGGGTTATGAGACATCTGTCTACTCGACGAAAGCGGTCGGCGATGCGACGTATGAAGCAGCACGAGCATGCGAAGCAGAATTTGATCTCGTCGTCGCAGCAGGCGGCGATGGTACGTTGAACGAAGTGATCAGCGGAATGGCTGCCTACAATAAACGTCCGAAGCTTGGTGTTCTACCTGTTGGAACGACGAATGACTTTGGTCGGGCGATGCGTATTCCATTGACGATCGAAGGGGCGATGGATGTCATTTGCACAGGACATACGATGCCGGTCGATATCGGTAAGATTGAAGGATCGGCAGGCGTCCATTACTTCATCAACATCGCTGGTGGTGGCATCATGACAGAACTGTCGTACGAGGTGCCTTCGAAGCTGAAGACGGCACTCGGACAGCTCGCGTACTACGTCAAAGGGATGGAGAAACTTCCGCAAATCCGACCGACATATGTCGAACTGGAGCATGAAAAGGGTATATTCAAAGGAGAAGTCATGCTGTTCTTGACATCGAACACGAACTCCGTCGGTGGATTCGAAAAGCTGTCACCGAACGCGTCACTCAATGACGGTCGGTTCGATCTCTTCATTCTGAAGAAATGTAATCTCGTCGAATTGATTCGTGTCATGCGCCTTGCCTTAAAAGGGGATCATTTCTCGGACCCTTGCATCGAGCATGTCACGACCTCATTCGTCCGCATGAAGAATACATCAGAGATGAGTTTGAACATCGATGGTGAGTTTGGCGGCATTTGCGAAGGCGAGATGACGAATCTTCGCTCTCATTTCGAAGTCATGACACCAAAGTTCCGGATCGAAGAGATGGAACAAATCAATACACAACTACAAGAAGCAGAAACGAACCTCGCGTGAAGCGAGGTTTTTAAGGAGGATATTCATGATTCCAGTACAAAAGAACGATGAACACGTCGTCGAGATCGTCGACCTGACACATGAAGGGTCAGGGGTCGCGCGCATCGATGGCTATACGGTCTTCATCCCGGGCGCATTGCCGACGGAACAGGTCAAGATCAAGATCACGAAAACGACGAAGTCTTACGGATTCGGTCGCATCATCCGTCAAAAGACGAAGAGTGTCGATCGTGTCGAGCCGCCTTGTCCAGTTTACAACCAGTGTGGTGGTTGCCAATTGCAACACTTATCATACGATGCAGAACTCAAGTTCAAGCACAACCGTGTCCGTGACGCTTTCGCGCGCCTAGCAGGTCTTGAAATCCCCGTTCACGAGACGATCGGGATGGAAGATCCTTGGGGTTACCGCAACAAAGCACAAGTACCGGTCGCCTTCCAATCGAACAAATTGATGGCTGGCTTCTATCAAAAACGAAGTCATCGGATCATCGATATGGACTACTGCTTGATTCAAAACAAAGAAAACGACGAAGCTGTCCAAGCGGTGCGTAAAGTTCTCGCTGATTTGAAAGTCCCAGCGTACGACGAGAAGAAAAAAGCAGGTGTCATTCGTCATATCATGGCACGTCATGGGTACCACACGAACGAGTTGATGGTCGTTCTCGTCACGAAGGTCAAACAATTACGCGGCATCGATAAGATCGTTGAAGGGATCTTAAAGGCGTTACCAAATGTCACGTCGATCCAGCACAACATCAACCCGGATGATACGAACGTCATTCTCGGGAAAAAGAACGTCGTCTTGTACGGACCGTCCGTCATTCGCGATCAAATCGCTGGATTGACGTATGAGATCTCACCGCATTCGTTCTTCCAAGTCAACCCGCTGCAAACAGAGAAACTCTACGCGAAAGCGCTCGAGTACGCTCAGTTGACAGGCGATGAGACTGTCGTCGATGCTTACTGTGGTATCGGTTCGATTTCCTTGTCACTCGCTAAACAAGCGAAGCACGTCTACGGCATCGAAATCGTACCGCAAGCAATCGATGATGCACGCCGGAACGCACAAGCGAACGGGATTGAGAACGTGACATTCGAGTATGGTGCAGCTGAGAAGGTCATGCCGGATCTCGTTAAAGCCGGTATTCAACCGGACGTCATCGTCGTCGATCCACCACGTAAAGGCTGTGACGAAGAATTCTTGCGTGCTGCTGCGGATGTTGCACCGAAGCGGATCGTCTACGTCTCATGTAACGCGTCGACTCAAGCACGTGACGCGAAGTTGTTGACAGAGCTCGGTTATACACTCGTCGAAGTGACGCCGGTCGATATGTTCCCACATACGACACACGTTGAGAGCGTTGCCTTGTTCGTCCGTAACTAAATTGTTTAAATGCCTCTTTCCGTTAAGGAAGGAGGCATTTTTTGATTGACCTGATGTATAAACGAAAGTAAATAAGAACCTCTATATGGTAAAATAATCAAGTTGTATATAAAAGTATAGGAGGGTTCATGATGACGACTAACGATGTTCAAGTGTATGCGACATTCCGGCTAGAGCAAGACGTATTGTATCGCTATCATACATATATCCAGTGGGGTGAGAGTGAGACGTCTCTCGGTGCGTGCCTGATGTTGAATCCAGGTTCTGCGACGGTGGATCCTACATTACGTCAGCAACTTGATACGGTAGGGCAAGCGACGGGTCAAATTGGTCGATTGGATGAGACGATGCGACAAATCATCCGGATCGTAGAAGGTATCTACGAAGGACAAGCCTTATCGGGACGCTTCCATCTATACAATCTATTCCCGATGCAACATGGCAATGATGTCACATCGATCAATCGTTTCGAAGAACTCTGTCAGGAAACCTCTTTTGAAAAGCAGACGTTGTTTGCGTCAGTCGAAGAATTGCGTCGACATCCTTTCGTGATTACAGGATGGGGCGTCCGAAGTCATCTTGTTCGCTGGACACATCTGCGACAAGCGAAAGAAGAATGGGTGAAGCGTCTTGAAGCGTCGGGTATTCCGCACTTTGGTATCAAGCATCCACGAACAGATGATTTTTATCATCTTTGTCCGAATCTCGTTGCTAGCCGGGAAACGATCAAAGAGCAAATCATCGCGCGACATCGTGAAGTCATGGTACCGAGTCGGAAGCGTCAATGGGAGCGAATCCTTCTATACCGGATGGAAGGTGGACGTATCACCCTGATGGGGCGCAAACGATCTGATGATACGTGGGTCTTCATGAGAACGACGGATGAGACAGCATTGCTCGAAGAGGGGGATGTATCTGCGAAGACCTCTTCTGAGATCGTCGAACGATGGGACGACGTGGTAGAACATCTCCTCGGTGAGGTCGTCTTATCGTTACGTCCTAGTTTCGTTCATCCTGAATTTGAAGAGCGGATTGCACCGTATCGTAGACGATGATATGAAAAAAGGAGAAAGAGCGCAAAAGCGCATCTTTCTCCTTTTTCATTGTGTCGCCTTATTCAGCATCTTCAGCATCTGCTGAGCTTGCATTCGGGAACAACTCAGCAAGAACACGTTCACTTGCCGTACCATCGTCAAGACTGCAGAATCGCTCGAGGAAGCGATCGTATTTTTCTTGGTAAGCGACGGATTTCGTATCGATCTGTTCGATATAATCGATGACTTGGTCCGTCTCTTTCAATAGTGGTCCTGGAACGACTTCTTCGAAATCGAAATAGAATCCACGTAACGTCGACGCATATTTCTCCAAGTCGTACGTAAAGAAGATCATTGGACGTTGTAAGTGGGCGTAATCGAAGAAGACAGACGAGTAGTCAGTGATCAAGACGTCACTGATCAAGTACAACTCTGCGATATCGCCATACGAAGAGACGTCGTAGGCGAAGCCTTCGTGTCCACTAATATCCATATTTTGCGCAATCAAGTAATGCATCCGGAGCAAGACGACATAATCGTCACCGAGCCGGGCCTGCATCTCGTTCAAGTCAAGTTGGAGATCGAAGCGGTATTTTCCGCGCGCGATGAACTCGTCATCTCGCCATGTTGGTGCGTACAAGACGACTTTCTTATCAGCTGGGATATCAAGACGTGCTTTGATTTCGCTGATGAGACCAGCTTGATCGTCCGCATACAAGAGATCGTTTCGTGGATAACCCGTCTCAAGCATCGTGTTTTGGAAGCCGAACGCACTCTTGAAGATTTCGCTCGAATAGGCATTCGGAGAAATCAAGTAGTTCCATTCCTGTGCTTGATTGTAGAAGTTTCGTTTGTAGCGTGTCGCGTTCGTTCCTGCCATGTGGACTTCTTCCATGTCGAGACCTAGTCGTTTTAATGGTGTGCCGTGCCACGTTTGAAGGTAGATCGTTTCTTCGCGTTTCGTTAAGCTGAGCGGTTGACGTGTATTGAAGATCCAGTACTTCGCACGTGCCATCGCTTGGTAATACGCGAAGCTGTTTTTGAGCACCCAGTTTGGGCAAGCTTCTTTGACGTCATCTGAAGGCTCATTCGCGAAAATCCAGACGAGCTCAAGTTCAGGGCGTTGTTCTTTTAATTTCAGATAAAGAGCCTTCGGATTATCGGAGTAGCTTCGTCCAAGGAAACTCTCGAATAAGACAAGGTTCTCTTTGACCGGCATCTTTTGGAACAGACGATAGAGCATGAGACCGTTCTTAATTTTTTTACGTCGTGCCGTCCGTAATGTCTGTTTAGTCTTAACAGCAGTGATATATGAACGGAACATGATATACGAACCCGTCGACCATGCCTGCAGATACTTGCTTTGTGTCTTCGCCCGTCTCAAGTCGTAAGCGACATGACGGAAGACGTCGGTCTGCTGACTTTTTGATGTACTGCGCTCAAGCAATGCTCGACCACGTTTTGAGATGAAACGTTTGTACCACGTATTTAAGAATTTTTGAACGTCGTTATCCTTCGTATGGGCAGATAACATACCGTAGATCCGTGAGATATCGGATAATGTCGTGATATCACGCGCTTGGTAGAGCGATTGTCCTTCAAGTGGCGTACTACGTGAGTTTCGACCATAGACGACATAACTGACCGATGTCAGGTTCGTCAGTTTCGAAATGATGGTATGGGCGATGATCGTATCGGCGAACCATCGTGTCTCAAGAACAGGTAGATCATTGAGCAAGTCCTTTTTAATCATCCAGCCGTGAATCGTCGTCAAATGACGCGAATTGAACTTCGTACGAGTATAGAAGAAATAACGATCATCATCGATCGGCATGAGCCATTTTTTCTTGTTGTAGACAGGTGAGACCTTACCGATGATGACTTCACCGCGTGATTTCTCATAGGCTTTGATATACGTATAGAGTGCACGTGGTGCGAGGATATCATCACTATCGAGGAAAGTAACGTAGTCACCTGTTGCGACTTCAAGACCACGTCGACGTGCTGCGTAAGTTCCTTGATGCGCCTGTTCCACGATCGTACATGTCGGATAGAGAGAACGGAGCTCATCGATGTATGTGCTTGGTCCGTCAAAGACGACGACGATTTCCACCGGGATCGACACCTTCTGGTCGAGAACGGATTGAATGGCTGCCTTCGTTTGTGATTCAGTTTGATAGACAGGAATGATGACACTAATTGAGTTCATGTTGATTCTCCTTTTTGATGAAAGAATCCGTCAAAAACGGATTCACGAAAATAGTTCCTGTTGAATAGGATATCACAAAACGAAAAAAAGGCACGACTCTCTTAAAATTCACTTCGTTGCCGGTAATGTGTCGGTGTCTCGCCAGTCGTCTGTTTGAAGGCTTGACTGAAATGACTTTGGCTTGAGAAGTGCAACTTATTTGAGATCGTCAGCAACGAGTCGTCGGACGAGCGTAAGAGACGCTTTGCTTCCCGAATGCGTTCCCGGATGACATACCGGGCGAGTGGCAGACCGGTCTCATCCTTAAACAGAACGGACAAGTAATTGGACGAGACATGAATGGCTTGGCTGATTGATGAGACGGACAACGGTTCATACAGGTGTTGTTGAATATAGCGAATCGCAGCGAGTACATGAGGCGAGTGCCGCAGCGCTTGGAGTTCCTTGACGGCTTCTGCGAACGAAACTGTAATCCGGACATGACGATTCCGGAGTTCGGCAATGCTCGTCGCGGCTTCGATTGTCTCAATCATCCGGTCGCTTAGGGAGAACGCTTCGTCCGGTTCTAGTCCACCGCGAATCGCAGCGCGTGCGCTCAATAGGACGGTTCCGAGCAACAGGTTCTTTTCTGCGCGTAACGGTTGATGCCGTGCGAGTGTGCCGAATTCACCATAGGCAGGTAACGAATAAGTCGTTGCGAGTCGCTCGCTTTGACCCGTCGCGATCCAGTCGATGATTTGTTGCTCCCGTTGCCATGCTTTTCGGTACGCGGTCACCCCTGTATGGGACGGTGCATCCGCAACGAGTGGGATTTCAGCTTCCTGAATATCAGACAGTTGTTCGATTTCTCGCTTCGGCAATGCTTCCCCGTGTAACAAGCGATACATCAAATGAGCACAGTCAATCAATCGATTCTCCGTCGTACGCGGCAAGACTTTATAAAACTGATGATAGGCTTCATCCTGGATATGCGCCCGAAAGAGAGCAGATTGTAATAAAACAGGACCAATTCGATACATACCTTGTTCCGGAACGTCCAAAAAGAGGTAGGCTGTGCCATCTTTCAGGGTATAGAGTAAAGGAGTCTTTTTAAGGACGGGCCATTCATTCTCAATCGGCAGAGTTCCCGGATGAGGTGGAGCTTCTGGGCGTAGTGCAAGCGGAGTACCATGACGATCTCGATACGTGACGAAAAAACCGGTCATCCCGTAAAGGTGCTCTGCGACTTGCGTCAAGTCGGATGTCGACAAGCGATTCATGACACGACTCCTTTCGAAATAAAGTGGATTGCTTCTAGTGTATGTCCTCTTTCGCGGATAGTCGAGAACGAACCAAGAAAAACCGAAGTCTTCCGGAAAAAGGCTTCGCTACAAAATCAACTAGATGGAACTAAGGAGTCTTTTGAATTAAAATCGTATCGTTCAACGATCAGTTCTTTTCTCTACTTGGAATAGCGGGATATGGCATAACTAAATATGAAGGAATTATGTAGAGATTTTCATCATTTGAGAAATGAATCAACGCGGGGTTCATGATAAAATGAAAAGGGTGTCACAGAGTGGCTAGGGAGGAACAGAAATGAATATTGCTTTTTTCTTATTACCTAAAGATGAGGTGAAATATTTAGATCCTGAGTCAACGGTCAGACAAGCACTAGAAAAGATGAAACATCATCGTTTTACGTCGGTCCCACTCGTTGACAATAAAGGGAAATACGCAGGAACGCTGACGGAAGGCGATATCTTGTGGGCACTCGAAGCAAATCTCGAGCATGCCGATTACGACCACGTCTTACAGACACGATTAACTGATATTAAACAACGTGTCCGTTATAAACCGGTTTCAATTACAGCGCAGATGGAAGAGATGATTGAAGTCATCACGGATCAAAACTTCGTGCCCGTCATTGATGATGGCAAGCATTTTATCGGCATCATCCGACGGCGTGATATCATCGATTATTTTGCTAAAAAAGTAGCGCGGGAGAACGTCAGTTATTAAAAATGAATAAAACTAGTAAAAAAAGCACTGATTTTCACAGAAATGTGGGAAGAAGTGCTTTTTATTGACCCAAAACGACTTCACGAAATGGGAGGAGGCGACGATATAGAAGCATAATGACAATTTAGGGAGGACGATGTGTTGCGACGTTTATCACCAGTCTTCATCGTAGAAGCCTTTCGAAGACGCTCCTACTATAAAACGTTCTCATGGATGATTGCGATCATCGGTCTGGTAGCGTTGATCGTCGCGTGTCAGCATTTGACGAAAACGTTGGATGAGGGGTATCGCTTCAAGGCATCGGGTAAAACGATTGCCGAAGTGACACCTTTTAATCATGCCGAACAGGAAGTGACACGCTACTATCTATCGTCTTTGAATGACGATGTCGATTTGACGCAAGCTTCAGAGCAGGCGAATCGATCGCTTGAACAATTGACGGACCGGCTTCCGGATATGAAAGCGACCGATTCGACACGCGAAGAAGTCCTGACAGAAATCAAAAAACTGCAACGTCAAGGATACGAATCGAATCATCGTTTTTTCACGACGATGACGAACTTCAAAAGTGAAATCATCTTCAATCAGCTCGTGCTGAGTAAAGAAACAGGGTCTTATTATAATGTGTTCTCCAATCTGATTTTAATGGAAGAACAACTGGGTAAATCCGCTGAAATCTTGAAGAATGCTCGACAAAAAGAAGAACCTAGTTCCATTGATCAGTTACGGATTCAACAGATGCGGATTGATTTACCTTTGCGACAAGATTCGCTCATCAAATCCTTGTATGACGTGACTCCACTTCAAAATGATGCGGGACGTCAGGATATTGCAATCATGCGGGAACAGATGGATGCCTACACACAAACGCTCGATGATCTATTGCGTGCTCCGAAAGATTCGATGTACGTTGCGTTAGCGAATCAAGCCGAACAATATGAATCCAGCATGTATCGTCTATACGATCAAGAACTTAAACAAGTTGCGCAAGAAATGCAAGATCGAGGCAATCAAATCATTCGTAATGCCTGGCTTCTGTTTGGCGCAACCGGTGTCTTGATTCTTGGATTGTTGATGTTGACCTTATCGTTATTACGCGCGTTTCGCCAAGATCTTTCTTTATTGAAGGGAGAGGCGAATACCTTCGCGGAAGACCGCCGACAATCCGGTTATCACGTACCGGCGCGAAATGATTTCCAGCCCGTCGTCCAAGCCTTTCGGACGATGACGGCCATCATCGCCGGGTTGCTCGATTACAATGACGCGAAGACGAAAGAAATCAAACAGAAAAAAGCGGAAATCGAATCGCTCTTTTCCCAAAATACCGATCCGATCCTTGCGATGTCATCGGATTACACGATCGTGAACGGAAATGAACGTTTTCGACAATTAACGAACGCGACAGTGGGGTGGACGATTGAAGAACTGATTCATCCGGCTGATTTGAACCGAATGCGCCGAGCGTTGAGACGATCGCTGGAAGGGCAGAGTCAGACAATTCGTTGTAAGATGCTCTTTGATGAAAAGATTTTGAACATGTTCGTCAATATCATCCACGTCGCAAACAAAGAGGATGATACAGGCGTCGCACTCTACTTATCCTGTCATGATGAGACGGATCAGTTCCGACGGGAAGAACGGATCACACAACTCGCACTCTTCGATATGTTGACGGGCTTGTTGAATCGGAATGGTTTCGAGCAAAAGATGGCAGATGCCCTAAAAGCACCTCAACCGGGAGAACTCGTCACGATCAGCGTTCGGCAATTCCGACGAATCAATGACATCTACGGACATGGGGCGGGAGATCAGATTCTAAAAGATCTCGCAAATCGCCTCAAACATCATTTCATCGGAACCGGACAAGCGGCGCGGATTGGTGGAGATGAATTCGCTGTGTTGGTCGCACAACAGGATATCGTCGATTACCAGAAATTAAAGCAAGTCATCGAACATGTCTATGAAATCAACGGAGAATACGTCAATGTCAGCATCAGTATGAGTATGGTCCGCTACCCGGATGATGCGGTGGCCGTCACCTCCTTATTATCCTCAGTCGATATCGCGATGCAACATGCGAAACAACAGACAGAGGGGGGACCGGTCTGGTTCGAGTCCTGGATGAGCGCGGAGTATCTTGAATCGGTCGCCCTCGAAGCAGAATTACGAGAAGCGATCGAGAAGAACGAGCTACAATTGTTCTATCAACCACAGATTAATCTCGCAACAGGTCAAGTCGATGGCTGTGAAGCACTCTTACGTTGGTTCCATCCTGAACGAGGAATGATTAGTCCGGCAATCTTCATTCCGATTGCTGAACGATCGATGTTGATTGAAGAAATCGGGATGTGGGTCGTTGCCGAGACGGTCCGACAAGTCGAAGAGTGGAAGGATACGGAACTCGGAGTACTACGTGTCTCAGCAAACTTATCCGTCAAAGAACTCGTCTCCGGTCGGATCGTCGATTATCTGACCGATGTCCGAGAGATTCATCCAGGGATTGAACAACGGATGGAACTTGAAATTACGGAATCATTCGGTGTCTTTTCAGACACACGCGTGTTTGATGCGTTACAGACGTTGCACCAGATGGGATATCGTCTTGCGATTGACGACTTTGGTACGGGGTATTCTTCGTTATCGTACTTAAGTCGATTACCGATCCAGCGGCTAAAAATTGATCGTTCGTTCATCAGTGGTCCGGATGCCTGTTCAAACGCACCGCTCATCGAGACGATCATCAAGCTTGCTCATACGTTGAAGTATGACGTCGTCGCTGAAGGAATTGAGGAACTTGAACAAGCGGATCATTTACGAGTGCTTGACTGTGAGTATGCGCAAGGATTCTATTATTCAAGACCGATTCCAGCCGACGAGTTTCGGGTCTGGTACGGGAAGTATCATGAAAAGCTTTTATCTGAATGACATGAGTCCTGAAGTCGTTTTACGAACGTTTTTGTCATCCTTGCTTTCCACAGGCGGGAGGTAAGCCGCGGCACCACGCACTTCATGCGGTGTGCCGGGTCTTACCTAACCCTGACGAAAGCGGAAGTCATGCTTTCTTTTCCTGTAGGAGTCAAGGATGAACAGATACGTTCTATAATCATGTAGCAAAAAAGAAGAGGCGTTTTCCAGATGATATTCTGGAAAATGCCTCTTCTTTTATTGATATTGCTCGAGATGTTCTGACTTTTAGTCAGTAAGATCTTGCACGAAAAGAATCAAACGCGATCGAGCACGAGGTCGTCTGCTTGTTCAAGATACGCTTTGACAGGTGCGACCGCTGCCTCGACCGTACCTGGTGCGAACGGAGACTTCAATCCAGCACGTTCGACGAGCGTGAGGAAGCTTTCCGATCCGCCGGCACGACAGAGATCGAGATACGACTTCCAAGCCGCTTCCCGGTCCTGTTCCATCCAAGCATAGAACTGGAAGGCACAGACTTGAGCGAGCGTGTAATCGATATAGTAGAACGGACTGCCGAAGACGTGTCCTTGCTGATGCCACCATGCACCTGAATCGAGATAATCGTTCGCTTCGTAATCACGATGTGGCAGGTATTTCTTCTCGATCGTCCGCCATGCTTCGCGACGCTCAGCTGGTGTCAATTCCGGTTGGTTGTAGATGACGTGTTGGAACTCGTCAATCGCAACGCCGTACGGAAGGAATGTGACACTTCCTGCGAGGTGATTGAACTTGTATTTCGCTGTCTCTTCACCGAAGAACTCTTCCATCCACGGATAAGCGAAGAATTCCATCGACATCGAGTGAATCTCACACGCTTCATACGTTGGGAAAGCACTCTCTGGAGCTGTCAGATGACGGCTCTCATAGACTTGGAAGGCGTGTCCGACTTCGTGCGTCAGGACATCGATGTCGCCTGCCGTTCCATTGAAGTTCGAGAAGATGAACGGGAGTTTTTCGTCTGCGATGTAGGTACAATACCCACCACCGGCTTTCCCAGGCTTCGCCGTCAAATCGAGTGCTTCCCGGTCGAGCATGTAGTTGAAGAACTCGTTCGTCTCCGGTGACATCTCTGCGTACATCTTTTTGCCGCCTTCGATGATGAACGACTCTTCGCCTTTCGGTGTCGCATTACCAGACTTGAAGGCAAATCCTTCATCGTAGTAATACAACTGATCGACGCCGATCCGTCGTTGCTGGCGCTCTTTGAGTTGTGTCGCGAGTGGAACGATCGTCTCGCGGATTTGTTCGCGGTACTGTTCGACCATCGATTGGTTATAATCGACGCGAAGCATCCGTGCGTAACCGAGCTCGACGAACGATGGGAAGCCGAGTGTCTTCGCGATCTCGGTCCGGATGCGGACGAGCTTGTCGTAGATCGTATCGATTGCTTCGCCTTGTTCTTTTAAATAGCCGTAGCGTGCTTCAGAAGCTGCTTTACGGACATCACGATCAGGTGATTGAAGATAGGGACCGAACTGCGACAAGTTGAGCGTTTTGCCATCGAACTCGATTTGAGCAGAAGACATCAGTTTCGTATATTCACTCGAGAGACGGTTCTCTTCTTGGAGTTTTGGAATGATTTCTTCTGAGAACGTCTTCAGACTCGCTTCCGCAATCAGGAATAACTGTTTGCCTTGTGTCTGTTCGAGTTCATTGCGGAGTGGGTGCGTCGTCAACGCTTGATAATAGCTTGAGACATATCCTTGATAGATCGCACTCGCTTCATCAAAGAATCCTTGTTCCGTCTCATAGAATGTATCGCGTGTATCGATCGTGTGACGGATCTCGACGAGCTGGCTTGCCGTTTCAAATTGATTTCTGAGGGTATTAATCTCAGTGATGGCTGCGTTTGCTTCATCTACCTGTGTGGCTTCCGTCAGTCGAGCGATCGCTTGATTCATGGATGTTTCAAGCAAGGCAAGGTCAGGACGGACATATGTAATTTCTGAAAATGGTAACATGTAAGCGCCTCCTTATGATTTCTAACTATTATCACACAAAAATACTTGCAAAACCAGAGGGACAAACGTATGCTTTTTGTGAGAACGTGAGCGAGCTGTCTGACAGCTTACTCCTATAAAAAATCGAAACTTCCATTCGGAAGAAAAACGATCGAGAAAGTAGAGGGATAGTATCATGGGATTCTTAAAAAAATTGTTTGGTGGTAACGACGCAGGAAACGCAAAAATCGCTTCTGCACTTACAGGTAAAATCGTCAACATCGAGAACGTACCCGATCAAGTTTTCTCTCAAAAAATGATGGGCGACGGTGTCGCGATCGAACCAACTGAAGGTAAAGTCGTCTCGCCGATCAACGCAACGGTTGAAACGATCTTCCCAACAAAACACGCAATCGGTCTAAAAGGTGAAGATGGTCTTGAACTGTTGATCCACGTTGGTCTGGATACAGTTAACCTTAAAGGTGAAGGCTTCACGGCTCACGTCCAGTCAGGTGACAAAGTCAAAGCAGGAGACGTCCTCGTCGAGTTCGACCTTGACTACATCCGTGCGAACGCACCATCGACGATCACACCGATCATCGTGACGAACCACGATCAATTCACGCTTTCAGCTGTACCAGCGGAAGGAACTTCTGTTGTCGCAGGCGACACAGAGCTCTTCAAAGCAACACATAAATAAGATGCGACACGCCTCCATTCCTTGCGGATGGAGGCTTTTTTTGTTGTCTCCTCCCGTGTCTTACCATTTTGTAAGAGAAGTGAAAGTAAAGTCCATTTTGAGAAAAGCAGGGAAGGACTAGACTGAGTGTAACGAATCAAACACAGGAGGCATTACAGATGAAAGCAATCTTACAAGCAGAACAGATTTCAAAAACGTATCAAACGAAAACAGCACGCCACGAAGCACTGCGTCCGACGACGCTCCGTGTCCACGAAGGAGAGTTCGTCAGTATCATGGGTCCATCCGGTGCCGGGAAATCGACATTACTCAACCTGCTGTCAACGATCGATCAGCCGACGGACGGCTCGATTTTAATCAACGGAGCAGACGTGACGGCGATGAAGGAAAAACAATTAGCCCGTTTCCGTCGGGAGCAACTCGGCTTCATCTTCCAGGACTTCAATCTCCTCGATACGATGACGGTCCGGGAAAACATCGCCTTACCGCTATCACTCGCGAACGTCGATAAAAAGATGATTTTAGAACGTGTCGATCGTGTGGCGCGTCAACTTGGTATCCACGACTTACTCGATAAACGTCCCGTCGAACTATCGGGTGGACAAAAACAGCGGACGGCTGCCGCGCGTGCGATCATTCATGATCCGTCACTCATTTTAGCCGACGAGCCAACTGGTGCGCTGGATTCGAAGTCGGCGACAGGGTTACTCGAAGCGATGCAATCACTCAACGATGAAGGCGCGACGATCCTGATGGTGACACACGATCCGATGACAGCGTCTTATGCGGAACGGATTTTGTTCGTCAAGGATGGAGAGCTGTTCAAGGAAGTCCATCGCTTCGGTTCGCAGAAAGAATTCTTCGAACAGATTATGGAAGTTCAACGCGAACTCGGAGGTGCCGTCCGTGAGCTTGTCTAAACTGGCGTTTCAAAACTTGAAGAACATCCGTCAAAACGTGATGTACCTCGGTGCGGTCACGTTTGCGATTCTCATTTACTACACGTTCCTCGCGATTCGATCGAATGAAGCGATGCTTCAGGCGAACGAATTGTACGGAAAACTGGGAACGGTCTTTACCGGAGCAAGTGTCATTCTAGCGCTTTTCTCTGCTATCTTCATCTGGTATTCAAGTGACTTCTTCTTACGTCGTCGTAAGAAGGAAATCGGACTTTATGCATTACTCGGTTTAGAGCGAGGGCAGATTGCTCGCCTGATTTTCCTTGAGACGATGGGGTACGGAGTGATTGGTCTGATTCTCGGAATTGCGATTGGTACCGTCGCTTCGAAATACTTCGTACAGTTGCTCGCTTCCGTCATGGCGATGCAAGTCGATGCGACGTTTACGATCAGCGGAGCTTCCGTCCTGCAGACGATCGGTGTCTTCCTGTTGATTTTCTTGATCATCGCATTACGTTCTGCTCGGACGATCTATCGTTTTACATTAATCGAATTGTTCAAGGCAGAACAACAAGCGGAATCCCTTCCGAAAGTCCATCCGATCCTAGCTGTCCTTTCCGTCATCTTGATCGGTGTCGGTTACTATTTGACCGGACAACCGTTGATGGATCACTTTACGATCGTCGCCCCGCTCTTGATGCTCTGCGTCATTCTCGGAACGTTCGGAACGATGAGTTACTTTACGATCTTCTTATTGCGCCTCTTAAGTAATCAAGCGCGACATTTCAAAGGAACGAATTTGATTTTGCACGGGCAATTGTTGTCACGAATCAAATCGAATGCCGTCATGCTGTCGACGATTACGGTCATCACTGCCGTAACCTTGACGACGGTCGGTACAGCGACATCGATTTATTATTTCATCGATCAGACCGTCGAGGAACAAGTTCCGTACAGTCTATCGATTGCGAGTAAACAAGCAGAAGTGGAACAGCTGATTGCCAAGTCCGACCAGAAAATCGACAGCCGGACGATGGTTAACGTCAAGAACGTCGACCATCAGATGACCGATCTGCCGAACCCGCTGACGTTCACACGCTACTACGCGACGTATGCGTATGAAGACCAGCCGGGACAATTCAGCTACGTCAACTATTCGGACTACGTCAAGCTCGCGAAAGCGAATGGGAAAACGGTCATTAAAGAACCGAAACAAGGCGAAGCGATCGTCCTTGAGACATTCAAAGGAAATGATTTGTTGAAGATGAAAGTCAAATCGCCGGTCGGTGTTGAAATCAAGGACGTTCATGAATCCTTTCGCATCACCGCTGCGACGAATCTACCGATCGCTCAACTTTATGAGAAACAGCGGCTCGCCTTCGTCGTAAACGATGATGCGTTCGCGAAGATGCCGGAAAAAGGCTTCACGCTGACGAATTATCAGTTCTCAGATGAACGTCATGACGATGGATTGATGAAACAGTTGACGCAACTATATGGAAAACAAGCGGACACGGAGATGGCGGCGTACTATCCTGTCTACGCGATGACGACGGCAACGACAGGCTTACTCGCGTTTGCTGCCGGCTTCCTTGGTCTCGTCTTCTTGCTTGCGACGGGTTCAATCATCTACTTCAAGATGCTCGCGGAAGCAGAAGAATCGAAACAACGGTTTGCCATCATCCAGAAAATCGGTGTCGATGAGAAAGAACAGACGGGCATCATCCGTCGCCTTGTCGGATTCGTCTTCTCCTTACCGTATGTGCTCGGACTTGTTCATAGTTTAGTTGCGATGCAAGTCTTGCAGAAACTGTTGAACTACAACATCGTTCGTCCGACATTACTTGCGATTGTTTGTTATACGATCGTCTATCTGATCTACTATATCGTCACGGTCCGTGCGTATCGCCGCATCGTCACGTGATGAACTAAATAGGGGTACACCGAACTGGAAACGGAATAATCGTTTCCAGTCCTTTTTGAGTTCGTTATGATAAAGGGAGAAGGAGTTGATAGGAACGATGCATACGATTTTATTAGTCGAAGATGATATGAAGATTGCCACATTATTGAAAGAACTACTTGAACGCTATGATTTTAGAGTCGTCGTCGAAGATGGGCGAGGGGATGTCGTCGCGGTCTTTGAAGAGACGAATCCGGACGTTATTCTATTAGATGTCAATTTACCGAAGTTTGACGGTTTCTATTGGTGTCGACAATTGCGGATGAAGACACGGGCACCCATCCTGTTCATCTCAGCACGGGTCGGGGAGATGGATCAAGTTATGGCGCTTGAATACGGAGCGGATGATTACATCGTCAAGCCGTTCCAAGGAGCGGTCGTCATCGCGAAGATTAAAAGTCAGATTCGCCGGGCCTATGGCACACTCTCGAACGAGACGGATGAGCGGACAGTGACGAAAGAAGGGGTCACGCTGTACTTGGACCGTTATATCGTCGAGTACGGGGAACAGTCGATCGAGCTGTCAAAAAAAGAGGGACTGATCCTTGAGATGTTACTGACGGCAAGTCCACGAATCGTCAGTCGGGGTGATCTACTCGAACGGATTTGGGATGACGAAGCATTCGTCGATGAGAATACATTGAACGTCAACATCACGCGTGTCCGCAAACGGCTTGCCGAGATCGGTGTCGCTGGACTTGAGACGGTGCGAGGCGTCGGTTATAAACTGGTCCTTGAACCATGAAGCTCTTTTTACGGCACGCGATACCAGGCATCATCTTCTTTACCGGACAAATGCTGATTTTATATGCCGTCTTATGGCTCTATGATCTTTATCGCCCAGCAGCCTTCTTTTATATCGTGCTCTTGAACAGTATCGGTCTCTTGATTTATCTCAGTTATCGTTTCTTCAGCATGCTTCCGTTGCTACGACGGATGCAACAGCCGGTCCAATCGGTCGCAGAACCGATTCGCAGTGATAGTGAAGAACCGATTTCCGTCGCTGTCGAACAATTTTTAGAGCGGCAACAGACCTTATTTCGAAACAGTCTGTTTGCTGAGCGACGAAAGGAAAAGGAGCGGCATCGGTATGTCGACCAGTGGATTCATCAGATGAAGACACCGTTGTCCGTCATCGAGTTGATCCTTGAACATCCGGGGGAGCACTATCAAGCTGATTTGCGTCAAGAGGTCGATCGATTGCGCAGTGGACTCGACCAGATGCTCTATTCGTCACGTTTAGAAGCAATCGAGACAGATTTGAAGGCAGAACGATTGGCACTGAAGCCGCTCGTCACGAGCATCATCAATCAAGAAAAACGATTATTCGTCAAAAATCAGGTCTTTCCGAAACTCGATATCGCTGAAGACGTGTATGTCTACACGGATGCGAAGTGGTTTCGTTTCCTCGTCTTACAGCTCGTGACGAACGCCATCAAGTACACGACGGGACATGGTCGTGAAGTCGTTTTGACGGCAGAAGTGACAAAGGGGCAAGTCGTCCTTTCCGTTCAAGACGACGGTGTCGGAATCCCGAGACGAGACGTTCCACGTGTCTTTAATGCGTTCTTCACTGGTGAAAATGGACGACGTTACGGGGAATCGACCGGAATGGGATTGTATTTCGTCCAGCAGGTCTGCTTGAAGCTCGGGCATGAGATTGAACTCGAGAGTGAAGAAGGGATCGGTACGACATGCCGGATTCGATTAGTAGGAGGTCGCGCACATGATTGAGGTCAAACAATTAGGGAAGGTCTATCCCGGAAAGGTGACGGAACAACCGCTGACGGATGTGAATTTCCGAGTCGAAGAAGGTGAGATGGTCGCGGTCATGGGACCGTCCGGTAGTGGCAAATCGACGCTGATCAACTTGCTTGCG
Organism: Exiguobacterium acetylicum; assembly: GCF_019890935.1. Lineage (NCBI taxonomy): Bacteria > Bacillati > Bacillota > Bacilli > Caryophanales > Exiguobacterium > Exiguobacterium acetylicum. Next base: position 2,627,403 of record NZ_CP082333.1, on the reverse strand, counting down.
ACACTCGACGAACCAAGTTGGGGATCAATTCTGATTGACGGCGTCGACACAGCGACGTTCAAACGAAAAGAGATGACACGTTTCCGGCGCGAGACACTCGGCATCATCTTTCAGGAATTCAATTTACTCGATTCGTTGACGCTCGGTGAGAACATGCTCGTCCCGTTGATGCTGTCAGGGAAAAAAGCAAAGCTCGCGCGGGAAGAGATGGAAGAGTTGGCACGCCGTCTACAAATTGATGATTTGCTTGATAAACAGGTTGATGAGGTCAGTGGTGGACAGCGACAACGGACAGCGATTGGTCGCGCCCTGATCCATACACCACGTCTGATGCTTGCGGACGAACCGACGGGAGCACTCGACTTCCAAGCGACGAAACACGTCATGGATGTCCTAGCCGAGTTGAATGCGACGGGTATGACGATGGTCATCGTGACCCACGATCCGCAAGTCGCGTCGTATTGTAATCATGTCTTATTCCTAAAAGACGGTAGTATTCAAACGGAGTTGTTCCGCGATGAACCACGCCGTGTCTTTTTCCAACGGGTCATCGAATCGTTATCGTTGTTAGGAGGGGATGAGCATCAATTATCTGCAATACGCCCTACGTAACATCCGGCGCTATCAGCGCTTGTATTACGGCTATGCCTTGACGATCATCATCGCGATGACGATCGTGACGAGTTATTGGAACTTGTTGACGAATGGATCATTCCAAAACGTCGCCAAAATCCTCAGTCAATTGAACCAAGTCATCGAGATGACGATCTTCTTCGTCTTCATCGCGGAGCTGATCATCCTTTTCTTTAGTGTCTTGTTCATCTATTCGACGACCTATACGATGCTTGAGCACCGTAAAAACGATTTACGGACGATGCGGACGCTCGGCAGTGGATTGTCACACTTCTTAAAGTATTTTTTAATTGAAGTCTTGATCGTTGGTGGTTTAGCCATCACTGCGGGAATGATTTTGGGTAATGTCTTGACGAAGATGCTGTTGCTGTCCGTTGTCAAAGTCATGTTCTTACCAGCAATCGAATTCGAATTATCCTTTTATGCGATTCTTGCTTTGATTGGTGGTGCCTTCCTTGTGTTGCTGACGGCAACGGTCCTTGCGATCTACCGCTTTCGTCCCGATCGACCGACACGTTCCCGTTCGCTATTTCGAAAACGAGCCTGGATTCTGACGCAAATCGGAGCGTTACTCCTGTTGATCTATGGTTATGCCTTAGCCTTTGTTCGGACGGAAGGATTTTATATATTCTTTCCGCTTGTCATCTTCATCGGATCATTTTTTATTTGCCGATATGTCTTACCGTGGTTGACCAAGTTATATCGACCACGTCGCTTGTCGCTGCGGAAACTGATCGTTTCGGAAATCGCCAATCAATTGCGAACGAATAGTACGCTCATTGCCCTCGGAACGATTCTAACCTCGTGTGCGCTAACAGCAGTCGGACTCGTCTTCTTGTTTCAATTGATTGGACTCGATTTGTCATCACAGAACCAATTCGGGCTCGTCTATTACGAGGAATCCGCTCAACCGACGAAACGATTGAAGGATATCAAGCAGACGATGACGGAGGCCTTCCCGGATCGCTATCAGCAGGATATCCAAGTGAAGGCAGAAGGAACACGCGTCCTCCTACCGATCTCGTCGTACAACAAAATGATGCGGCAACTGCATCTTAAGGAGCGGACAGCGACGGGACGTCAAAGTTTCTTTGTACCAGCACGTCCGGTACAACTCGAAGAGAATACACCGACGATGAAAAAAGAGAAACAGGCGATGGAGAAAGAAGACTTTGAATTACTTCCCGCTGCTTCGCACGATTTAGTATTTGGTTACAATTATCAAATCGAGACGATCTTCGTCGTCAGTGATGCCGTCTTTCAGACACTCAAGCAACCCGTCCGGCAAATCGTCGTCTTCGATACGCCAGCCTACCATGATTACGGAACGAAGGACTGGAAACAATGGATGAAGATCGTCCGCAACATCCAGTCGGCAGCAAAGCTCGATGAGAAGCAACCGGTGCCCTATCAATTGATCAATGAGACGGAAGATGAGATCGATGGTATCCGAATCGTGCGACTCGTCACGTTCGTCGTCGTTCTCCTGACGATTTGGTTATTCGTCATCAATGCGAGTTTTCTACATGTGTGGATGCAGATGACAGCGGAACAGGAGCAAAAGCGGATGAAGACGTTGTTTGCGCTCGGGTTCGGTTCCGGGAACATTCGCCGCTACTTATTAATGAAGTATGGCGCTGTTCTACTCATTCCGTATCTGATTTCTGTCTTTCATGCCTTTTTATTGTTCCAGGTCGTCGTCACACAAGCCGGACTACAGCCGGGATCCTTTCTTAACTTAGCTGTCTTTTGGATCAGTATCGTCACGGTCGGCTACTTCTTGAGTGTCCTACCGATTTGGTTGCGTTACCCACGGCATCTGTTCCGGAATTCATCCGAAAGTTCGATGTATCCGACACCGGATTCAAGGGTATGATGATACCATAGGAATAAGGGAGGGAATCGTATGCTAGACCATTCACCATATCGAGGTTACGGTGACCGGATTCGTATTTTACGGGAGCGTGCCGGGATTACGATCGAACAGTTGGCTGAACGACTCGGCGTCGCACCATACTTCATCCGCCGGACGGAGCTCAGCGAAGTCTATCCAACCAAGCCCTACATCGAAGCATTGGCGGACGTCTTGAACATCGACGCTAGTTATTTGGCACGGCATATCTGGACGGGGGAGTCATTGAAGTTCATCATGCAACAGAACACACCGCTCGAAGAGATGAAACTTGCTTATGAACAGACGCTCGGACAAGACGGGACGTGGGTCGAAGAACAGCTCGAAGAACGGATGCGTCTGTTTGATTTAATGTATGACGAGGACGTCAAACGAATCGAGCAGACGATGAGTGCGACCGAGCAACGGATCTTCCATGAGCTCGTCGAAGCCGTGATGGAAGCAGGGGAATTGCAACGCGATCAAGCGGAAGAAACGTATGAGTTGTTTGAGGATAAATTACCATCGATGATGCAGCTCGATGAATACCTCGATCGCATGACGGACGGTGTCTTTTTATCGAGTTCAACCTATTATGCGGATTACAGCTACCGGAAAAGTCGTTCCCGCTACCATCGCAAATAAAAAAAGTCGCTGTCTTCTGATTGACGTTCAGAAGACAGCGACTTTTTATTAACGTTGTGGCATCGGGCGTGGACGACGCGTCTTTTGACGGATCCGACCGATGATGAAACCAATGATCGCATTTGCAATGACGAGTACCCAACCGACATAGCCGAAATTGAGAGTTAAGCTACCGAGCATCGCTTGCCATTTGAAAATCATCATCACATCACCACGCAAGACGAATCGCGCGATACAGACGAGTAAAACAGTCAGTCCGGCGATAAAGACACCAACCCAGCTTCCGTATAAACGAGAAGAGTGGCGGCGCACCGCAACGAAGGACCAGCAAAAGAGGCTAGAGACGAACGCCATGCCTCCATAGGCAAGGACGAGTTCCCATGTCGCACTCGCTTGCGGGAATTTCGTGAACATGACAAGTGACGAGACCATGGCAGCAGCTGTGAAAAGGATCGCTGCCCAAAAACGAGACCGCATAACGTAGTTCCTCCTAAAGGCTTTTTCTCACCTAACGATAGCGGAAACGATTCGTCTTGTAAACTGTTACCGGCGACCGCTTAAGATCCGGCGCAACTGTTTGAGTGGATTCGATCCATAGAACAGAACACCACCCCGGTAGAATTTTGTTCCGACGAACAAGGCAAGCGAGATGCTGATCAGCATCAAGATGAGCGAAATCGATACTTGCCATAGCGGTACATCGGTCAACATGACGCGCAGGAACATGACCATCGGTGTGAAGAACGGAACGAACGACAGAACGACGACAGCTTGGTTCGTCGGTGCATTCAGACTAAACATCGAAATCATGAAAGCAGCAACGATCAACAAGATGACCGGTAACGTCACTTGCTGTGCATCCTCGACCCGGCTGACGAGTGAACCGAGTGCCGCGAGTAACGTTGCGTACAGGAAGTATCCGAGCAGGAAGAAGACGAACAGATAAATGATCGTTCGAGCACTCAAGGAATCAAGTGATAACTGATCGAATAAACTGCTGTTTTGAGCACTGTAGTAGCCGACACCGACGAGGATTGATAATTGTACGAGACTGACCGTCGCGATCGAGAGGATCTTCGCCAGCATATGTTGAATCGGACTCGCTGCTGAAATCAGCAACTCCATGACACGGGATGACTTTTCGTTCGCGATTTCCGTGACGATCATCCCGCCGTAAATCGCAATCGTGAAGTACATCAAGAACAACAAGACATAGACGAGCGCCGAGGCAGCAAAGAGTTCATCCTCACTTTTCCCACCCGTCGACGTCAACTCTTGTTTAACAGGAACAGGTTCAGCGAGCGAGGCAAGGACGTTCGGATCGATTTCAGCATCCGTGATGACGGCTTGGTCACGGACTTGTTTGACGACCGTTGCGACCTGTGTCTGTAACTCAGACTCAGGACTGGCACTGACGAGTGTCACGTCATATGAATCCTGAACGATTGCCACGGCATCGAATGTACCGCGGTCGACTGCCTTTCGGGCTTGTGCGATCGTATAGTCCTTCGTCGTGATGTCTGAAGTGACACCAGCCTTCTTCAAGGCCGGACGAAGATCGGTCGACAATTCACTAACGAGAGCAACTTTCGGATCGTCACCCGAAAACCAGTCGAGAATCCGTTCGATATTGCCGAAGCCAACGAGGAACAGGACCATCAGGATCGTCGAAATCAAAAAGCTTTTAGCACGCAATTTTTGTAGTAGATTGAAGCGATATAAAGTCAGGAATTTACGGTTCATAACGTTTGCCGACCTCCTCGATGAAGATATCCTGCAGGGATAACTGATCCCAGACGAAACGATCGACATGGTGTTCATGGCTGACGATATGTTGGAGAAGTTGATCAGCCGTTTCTTTTGAAGAGACTTGAACGATATGGCCATTATTGTCTGACTCGACTTGTAGAACACCTGGCAAGCTATCCCAAAGGAGCGGTGGTGCATCTGTCGTCAAGAGGACACGTGTTTTTCCGTATCCCGCCTTGATGTCAGGGAGATAACCGGCAACGACGGGTTTACCATGATCGAGGATCGCGACGTGTTCGCAGAGTTCTTCGACATGATCCATCCGGTGACTTGAGAAGACGATCGTCGTTCCGTCGGCGGTTAACTTTTTGACAGCACGTTTTAATTGTTCAGCGTTGACCGGATCGAGTCCGCTGAATGGTTCATCTAAAATCAGCAGTTCAGGTTTATGTAGGACAGCAGAGATCAACTGAATTTTTTGTTGATTTCCTTTTGAGAGTTGTTCGACGCGCATTTTTTCATACTGCGGAATTTGGAAATACTCGAGCCATTCCGTCAACGCTCGTTTCGCATCCTTCCGTTTCATATCGCGGAGTTCTGCGAGGAACAAAAGTTGTTCATCAACGCGGACTTTTGGATACAGACCTCGTTCTTCCGGAAGGTATCCGATTTTTGAAGTCGGGATGCGCTCTCCGTTCCAGGTGATTGAGCCTTCAGTTGGTTGCAGTAGACCGAGCAGCATCCGGAAGGTCGTTGTCTTCCCGGCGCCGTTCGCACCAAGCAAACCAAAGATTTGCCCGCGTGGCACCTCGATTGTCAGAGCATCTACGGCTGTAAAATCGCCGAAACGCTTCGTGATGTGTTTGATTTCTAACATATGAACCTCCTTTAAAGACGTCTGTTGCACGACAAGTGTACCATTGTTACCTAGTGTCCTACGGTTTAAATTGGATAAAGGTTCCAGAAAAGAACGAGGGAAGGCTTATCAGTTTACTTTTTGTTCTTTAGTTACTATTATTGTTTTAATAGATACGACTGAAGGAGGAACGCATCATATGAAAACGCAAGGCATCCATCATATCTCAGCAATGGTCGGCGATCCACAAGAAAATCTCGATTTTTACGGAACGATTCTCGGACTACGATTCGTCAAAAAAACGGTCAACTTCGATGATCCGGGAACATATCACTTCTATTTTGGAAACGAATCCGGCGCACCAGGAACAATCATCACGTTCTTTCCGTTTAAAGGCATGGCAAAAGGGAAAGTGGGTGCCGGACAAGTCGGAACGACAGCGTACGCGATTCCGGTCGGTGCAGCAGATTTTTGGAAAGCGCGGCTGACAGAAAAAAACATCTCGTTTAAAGAGACGGTTCGTTTCGGAGAGCAACAGATCGCTTTCGAAGATCCACATGGTCTCCAGATTGAACTCGTCGAACGCGAAGCGGGACGAGGCAGTCGCTATGAAATCGACGGCATCACACGTGAGGTTGCGATCAAAGGATTCGCAGGAGCGACGTTACTGTCACGGGATCCATCAGACACAGCAAAATTACTGACAGACACATTCGGACTGACACTCAGCAAACGGACGGAAACCGTTGACCGGTATATCGCAGAAGGCGAGTTCGGGAATGTCGTTGACGTCGTGCATGGTCAAATGCCAGTTGGTCGTCCGGGAACGGGAACGGTTCACCATATCGCGTGGCGGGCAACGAATCAAAAAGAACAACTCGACTGGATGAAAGAGATCAACGCGTTCGGTTTGTTGACGACTGAAGTGAAGGACCGCAATTACTTCACATCGATCTATTTCCATGACCGCGGTCGGATCCTCCATGAGATTGCGACCGACAATCCAGGATTCGCGATCGATGAAGAGTTCGAGATGCTCGGAGAAGACTTGAAGTTACCGGAACAATTCGAAGCACATCGCAGTGCAATCACAAATCATGTAACACCTATTACTGTACCGAAGGGGAGACTCGTATGATTCATTTATACCAAGCACCAAAAACAGCAGATGCACCGATCTTTTTATTCTTACATGGCACAGGCGGAACGGAACAAGATCTCGTTGGACTCGTCTCGTTGCTCGATTCGGAAGCAGGCTACTTGTCCGTCCGCGGGGAGGTCTCGGAAAACGGGATGCCACGATTCTTCAAACGACTTGCAGAAGGCGTCTTCGATGAAGAAGACCTCGCTTTACGGACAGCGCGTTTAATTCAGTTTTTACGTGATCAGGCAGCGGAGCGTGACTTTGCGCTCGATCGTCTGATTCCGGTCGGTTATTCAAACGGTGCCAACATCGCGGCGAATATGTTGTTTGAAGAAGCTTTGTTCAAACAAGCGATTCTGTTGCACCCGATGGTACCACGTCGTGGTGTGACGTTACCTGATTTATCGGACGTACGCGTCTTTATCGGCGCAGGCAGCAATGATCCGATCTGTCCGGCTCAGGAAACGGAAGAACTATCAGCACTCTTGAAACAAGCCGGTGCATCAGTCGACGTCACGTGGTCGAATTATGGTCATCAACTTGTCATGCCAACGATTGAAGCAGCAACGGATTGGCTGAAACAGTAAAAAAAGGGCTGTCCCATCTTCTTCTTTCGTAGAAGATGATGGGGCAGTCCTCTTTTCGTTTCAAGCGGGATGATCACTTTTTGGTCGGGAGTAGACGATGAGCACACCGCGCTCGACGAGCTGGAGGGCAAGGATCTGTTTCACTTCTTCCGATGCTTTCGTCTGCGCAAGTTGCCGGTAGAGCAGGCGAAGTTCACGGCGCATCGTCTTACGGATCAGCCACATGCTATCAATCGTCGTACACCAACCGGTCACGGTCTCGTGTCCGATGTAATACTGGGTCTGACGTTCGAGATAACGAATCCACCACTCGTCACGCGCCATTTTTAGTACGACACCTGTGAGGCCAAGTACAAGGATGGCGAGGGGAATACTTTCATATAAAGGAAGACGACCAAGAACGGTACCAACATTCGTGACGAGGGCAAGCATCACCCATCCTATGCATCCGATGACAAGCCAATATCCAAAGTTGAGAGTACTTCGATGTCGTAACGTCACTTTCGGCGTAAGCAATGAAGTGGCCATCAGAAACACCTCCTTGTTAAATAATCGAATTTTCTGACAATTTGTAGTTGTCCTTCTACTATAGTTACTTTTTCCCGAATCGTCTAGTCATTAGACATGGAAAATGTGTTTCTTTCTTGACGAAATTCGTGTACGCTAAATGTAGAAGTGAGCGGTTACATAAAGGGGGATATAAAGAAATGATGGATCAAGTGATTTGGATTGCTGTCGGTATCGTTGCCGTTGCAGTTTTCTCAGCATCGAGCGTCGCAGCGTACATGGGTGTCAAAAACCAAGAAGACTAATAATCGAAAGCGGCTCATCCCGGAAATCGGGATGAGCCGCTTTTTCGTTTAGTTATTTGCTGTCAAATCGGTTTTGAGCGCATAGGGTTTCAGCGCATCACTCCAGCGCAGGTAACCGCCACCGACGAGATGGAGTCCATCGTACGTCATCCGATTTTGCAGGTAGCCCTGTTTATTCGTCAAGACGGGTCGTAGATCAACAAATGGAACATCCACCGATTGAGCAAGGTTTTGTAAATTCCGGTTCAACGCTTCGACGTCCCGATTGATTCGGACGGAGTCCGAATATTTCGGTGCGACAGGAACGGTTGACTGAATGACGACGTCGATGTTATTTTTTCGAAGTGTCGTCACAATCGTCGTCATGTTCTCAGTGATTTGCGGAATCGGTGTATAGTGACGGATATCATTGATACCACCCATCAGGAAGACGCGTTTTGGTTTCATCTCGATGATCAAGTCGAGTCGGGTCAAAAAGCCTTCTGTCGTATCACCAGGAATCCCGAAATTCACGATCGTCGGGTCTTCCATCAAGATACGCCAATCGGCAAAATTCGTCATCGAGTCGCCTAACATGACAGCGTTCGCTGATTTTGGGTATTGATAAGTATGGAATAGACTATTCAGACGGACATAGTTCGGGTTCTTATCGTATTGGAAGGTCGTGACTGGAGTCGTACTCGTTGCAGGTAAGACGCTTTCGAATAGTTCGAGCGGTTTACGTCCCAGTAACAATGCAAGGAGAACGACGTTCAAGACGACAGATAGAATCAGGAGTGTCTTTTTCATAAACATTCGTTCCTTTCGAGGGAGTATAAGGGGTAGTGTAACATGAATCGGAATCCGTGGTTTGATAATATCAAAGGTTTTCTTGTCATTTTCGTCGTCATCGGTCACATGCTGACGGATTTACGGTTTGATTATGACGGAAAATTGCTTGAGACGGTTTATCTGTTGATTTACTCGTTTCATATGCCATTATTCATTATTTTAAGCGGTTATTTCTTCCGCGAAAACAAGTATTTACGTGTCATCCAACTATTTGCCGTCTACTGCGTCTGGCAAATCTTAATTGGATCTTGGGCGACGCTTGGGGAAGGTTTGCCGCTCTTTTCTGGTGAAAACATCGGCACGCATCTCCTACGTCCCTACTGGGCACTTTGGTATCTGTTCGTCATGGTCGTCTGGTACATCGTGACACCGTATGTCGTTCACTTGCGTGGATATGTCTGGTTCGGTCTTGCCTTCGCCTTGCTGTATGGATTCGAACTCGAGAACACGGGATTCTTGGCGCTTCGGAAGCTGATCATGTTCTATCCTTATTTCTTGCTCGGGAACTATCTATCGGAACACGAATTCATCCGCATCTTCGAGATGCCGAAGAACTTCAAGCGCCGGATGAACGTCCGCTTGATTGGTGGAGTGACGTTCGCAGCCGTCATGGGCTTCTTATTGTTCGAGGCGTGGCGTGACACACCGCAAGAGATCGTCGATTTCGCGAATGCCTTCAAGCATCGTTTCCCGTACGCTGAACAGTATGACAGTGACACGTGGATTGGGGTACTCAAGCATAGCGTCATCTATGTCTTGTCAATCGCGGCCTCGCTCGGTTTCATGATGTTGATCCCGATGCGTCGCCTTCCGCTCATCACACGAGCTGGGGAACTCAGCCTCTACGTCTATCTACTCCATGTCTTCTTCGTCATGGCGTGGCGTCAATACGTGACGGATGCATTCGTACCGCAACCGTGGCTCGCCTTACTGATCATGATTGGCGTCGCCTTGTTGATCGTTGGTATCATCATACACCCGCTCGTCGTCCGTGTCCTCCGTCCTTTGATTGAGATTGACATTCGCCCGATCGTCGAGAAACGGGAAGACCTTTCAAAATAAGGCGGAATGCATTACACTTTAAGATAGATGGATTACTAGACGAAGGGCGTGGAAGGTATGTCATATAATTTAAATAATGCGGACGGTGTCGTGAACGTCTCGCAACAAGTCATCGAGGTCATCGCAGGGGTAGCCGTTCAAGAAACGGAAGGTATCGCCTTTACAGCAGATGATTCGAAACTGCAGGAAAAACAGATGGTCAAACTCGTAAAAGTCGAAGATGTCGGTGGCGACATCACGGTCAGTCTGTCCGTGCATATCAAATACGGCATGTCGATCATCAAGACAGCTGGAAAAGTCCAAGAACGGATCGCACAAGACATGGAAAACATGCTCGCGTTCCAACCAAAAGCAATCAACGTCCGCGTCATCGGACTCTTAAAAGGATAAGCAAAACGTCTCGGCATCTTGTGCCGAGACGTTTTTTTAGGAAGAGGGAGGAAGATAACGGAGACCGAATGCAGGGACATCTGTTGCGGTGTAGGCGAAACGGAGACGGATCGCATGTTGGCTATGAGCAGGTAAGGACAAGCCAGGATGGGTGACGTCTGCGAGTGGCGTCTCGTCATCCATCAATTCGAACGTTAGCGCCTCGAGCGTCAGTGTCTGATCGCTGGCATTACGGACGAGGACGGTCGCCGTCACAGTATCCGGCTCGCGCATGATCGAGACCGGTAAGAGAGACCAGCCATCTGCTGGAGGTGTCGGGTGCGAATAAGCGACTTGACGAATCATCCGTTGCTCGGGTTCCGTGAAGTCATCGTCGATGAAAATCTCAGTCAGCGTCTCGCTTGAGAAGACGAGTTGTAGCGGTTCCGTCAACTGTTCGAGGGCGACGAAACAGTCATCTTCTTCAAACGTCAACCAGAGCGGCAACGTCGCCATCGGGAGTATGACGGAAACTTCTTCGATACTGAGGACTTTGCGAGCGACGAGTTCGTCACCGGAGAGCGCAAGGACGACAAGATCATTCAGATGGAACGACCGAGACAACGTGTTTTGGAATAAGGCAATGACTTGAAGCGGACGACGCGATAAGACTTGAAACAGATGGATCGCCATCTGATTGACCTGTAACTCAGGTAGTTGTTTCGCGACGTGACGAAAGACGTATTCGTCTTCCTTGACGATCGGCATGTCCTCCGTGAAATAGAGCGGGGGACGGAACACTTCATTCGACGTGTGCATGATGCAGTTCTCCTTCGCTATCGTGTGTCTGTTCGGCGCGGCAGATGCCAGAAAGGACCTGCTTTTCGAAACTCGCTATGGCATATTCGAAGTAATCCATGCCTTCCCGCTCAAAGATGCGGACTGGTTGTTCTTGTCCGTAACTTCGGAGGTGGATTCCTTCTTTTAAGCTGTTCATGGCAGTTAAGTGGCGCGTCCATTGCTCATCCAGTGCAAGGAGGATGAAGCGTTTGACGGTTTCTTTTTCAGCCGCAACATGGGCAACGAGTAAGGCTTCGGTGTCAGCAATCAGCGGTTCAAGTTGGCGTTGCATCTCGTCGATCGTTTCCAGTCGTTCCAACGTGACCGGTTGATGCAACAGTTGCTCGAGTTCTGTCGTGACGAGAGCCAGCGGCCATTCTTCCGGGACGAGATCGTCAGAAAGTGTTTGGTCGATGATCGACGGCAAGACACGTCCGGCAAACGGTTGGACGATGTCTTCAAGTGACGTCACATCAACGATTCTGTTGCGGAGATGATAGATTGCTTGTCGTTGTTCGCTGATGACTTCTTCGAGCTGAACGAGTTCATCCCGAACACTCCGATTGACGGATTCACACGTCGACTGAGCGAACTGCAATAGATCCCGAACGTCACGTGAAGCCAGTGGACCGGAAGCATCCCGTACTTTTTGTTGCACGCGTGCGAGACGGTCGCGCGCGAAACGACGAGGCAGTTCATCTTCGAGCGAGAGATAAAATTGCGTCAATCCGGGATCGCCTTGGCGACCTGCCCGACCCCGGAGTTGGTTGTCGATCCGGATTGATTCATGGCGTTCTGTTCCGATGACGAACAAGCCGCCTTGTTGTTGTGCCGTTTCATCAAGTAAAATATCCGTTCCGCGACCTGCCATGTTCGTGGCGATCGTGATTCGACCGGCTTGTCCGGCTGAAGCGATGATCCGGACTTCCTGATCGACGGTTTTTGCGTTCAGGATCTCGTAGGTGAGTCCGTGTGTATCAAGTGTCTTCGCAACGCGTAAGGACTGTTCAATCGATGAAGTACCGATCAGAACTGGTCGTCCCGTGACGTGTGCCGATTTCGTCGCCAGCGCGATCGCTTCTAATTTTTCGTCACGCGTCGCAAAAATGACGTCCTCCGCATCGATCCGGATTTTCGGTCGATTCGATGGAATCGTCACGACATCCATCCCGTACGTCTTTTGGAACTCCTCCCGTGACGTCGCCGCTGTGCCCGTCATTCCTGCCACCTGATGATAGAGACGGAAATAATGCTGAATCGTGATTTGTGCTGTCGTCCGGTTCTCTTCCGTGACGGGAACATCTTCTTTTGCTTCAAGTGCCTGATGTAACCCGTCGGATAGACTGCGTCCTTCCATCAGACGACCCGTGAAGAGGTCGACGAGCGCGATTTTTTGATCCTTGACGATATAGTCGACATCCCGCTTGAGGACGACATGAGCACGTAAGGCTTGAATGACGTAATGGAAGAGGACGGAGTGCTCAGCAGCAAACAGATGATCGATCGCAAACGCCTCTTCGATCGTCTCGATCCCCTGGTCAGTCAAGGCGACCGCTTTAATCTCTTCGTCGAACGTATAATCCCGCTCGTCTTCGAAGGTCTGGACGACATGACGGACGAGTTGCTGTAACCCTTCGTGGACACTGTCTCGTTCCGCCATGATGAGTGGCGTTTTCGCTTCATCGATTAAAATGCTATCGACTTCGTCGATCAAGGCGAAATGAAGCGGACGTTGCAGACGTTCCGTCGGCTCCATGATTAGATGATCGCGCAGGTAATCGAACCCGAATTCAGTCCCGACACCGTATGTAATGTCTGCAGCGTAGGCGATCCGTTTTTCCTCAAACGTAGCTTCAGCAGAATTGATTCCGACCTGTAACCCTAAAAATCGGTGAATCTGACCGATTTGCTCCGCATCGCGTTGTGCCAGATACTCATTGACGGTAATGACGTGGACACCTTTTCCGTGAAGCGCCTGAGTGAAGCTCGCGAGTGAAGCAACAAGCGTCTTTCCTTCACCGGTCGCCATCTCGGCGATTTGTCCTTCAAGTAACGCCAGACCGCCCATGAGCTGAACATCGTAATGCCGTAAGCCGAGCGTTCGTTTACTCGCTTCTCGGACAAGGGCGAATGCCATTGGTGTGATTGCATCGATTCGTTCTCCGGCTTGTAGCCGCTCACGTAATGAGGCGGTCAATTCACGTAACGCTTGATCGGATGTTTGTTCCATTTCTCGTTCTAGGCTATTGATCGTCGTTACGATTTTTTCATAACGATGAATTCTTCGACTTTGATCATTCAACAACTGTTTAACACGTTGAAACATCTTCGTCACTCCCTCATATGCTATGAGATTCATTATAGCAGTTAAAAAATGTAAAACGAATAGTAAAGAACGAAATAAGTAAAACATTCCCTTAAAATTGAAAGCGTTATCAAAATTAACGTGTTTCGTGCTTAAAAATAGAAAATCAGAAATATTTGATAACGCTTGCAAAGATTCGGAAGAACCAGTAAAATTATTCATAAGGCAAGTGCAATCGTTTGCGCAAAGTCATTCGATTTCTTGCCTTTCATGGACGATGGAAGAAAGGATGGATGTCGGATGGCACCAACGATCGAAGCGGTCATTTTTGATTTAGACGGCGTAATTACCGATACAGCAGAGTATCATTACTTAGCGTGGAAACAACTTGGAGAGGATTTGGATATCCCGTTCGACCGGGAATTCAATGAGACATTAAAAGGTGTCAGCCGGATGGATTCACTCGAGCGTATCCTTGCGCTTGGTGGAAAACAGAACGCTTTTTCGGAGGAAGAGAAGCTAGCACTTGCTGCGAAGAAAAACGAACACTACGTCACATTGATCCAACATATCTCTGAACAGGATCTTCTTCCTGGAATCACTGCATTCCTCGATGAAATCCGAAACGCTGGACTGAAGATCGGAATGGCGTCCGCCTCTAAAAATGCGCTGATGGTCGTCGAGGCACTAAAGGTCCGACACTATTTCGATGACATCGTAGACGCTGCGACCGTTGCACAATCGAAACCACACCCTGAAGTGTTTCTCCGTGCTGCAGAAGCACTCGACGTCGAACCGAGCCGTTGCATCGGTGTAGAAGATGCGACAGCTGGCATCACTGCCATCCACGCTGCCGGCATGTATGCCGTCGGAGTTGGACCGGAGTCGGCGCTCCATGAGGCAGACTATCGTGTCGATTCGACAGATTTGCTATCCCTTGAGCAAATCCTCGCTAGTCGCTCCTTTGTCTGAACCATTCCCTGATGGTGAAGGACATTCCTTGAAAGTTATGTGTATGCAAAAAGGATCGCTTCCCTGAGCGATCCTTTTTGATATGGCGTTGATTTAAAGTGAGGCGAGAATACCGTCTGCGATTGCTTGCGCGTAACGTGACTGATACGATGCGTTCGTCAGTTTCGCACGATCCGCGCTGTTCGAGAGGAACCCGAGTTCCGCTAGAATCGACGGTGCTTTCGTACCACGAATGACGGCATAGTTCGCATAGTGAACGCTTCGGTCGCGCATGCCGGCGTAGGAGACGAGGCGTTGTTGGACATTACGAGCAAGGTTGATCGAAGATGCGCCTTTATAGTAGAAGGTCTCTGCTCCGTATGCTTGCATACTCGTTGAAGCATTGATGTGGACACTGACGAAAGCAGTCGTTGCATGACTGTTCGCAAGGGCACTTCGCTCTCCAAGTGACGGATAGTAGTCGTTCGTATAGCGTGACATCGTCACATCGACTTTTCCGGCAAGACGCTCGGCAACTTGTTTCGTGACAGCAAGGACGATGTCGCGTTCAGCAACGCCGTAACGAACTGCACCTGCGTCGTGTCCGCCGTGACCCGGATCAAGGACGAGAAGTGGACGATTCGATGGTGCCGGTTGGAACAACGTCAGATACGTCGCATCGACATAACCGCTTTGACCACTTGCCGTCCGGACAGCAACGAAGCCTTTCGTTTGATGACGCGGATTCGTGACGACGACAGGAGTACCGCGTCCAAGACGAGCGATTTGACCACTGAGCGTCGACGCGCTCGCACGAAGCGCGACACTATTGCCTGACGGGATCAACACATACATCTTTGAACCACTATAATCGACGTTTCCAGTCGTCGAGGCAGGAACGGAAGTCCCTTTCTTCAGATACGTTCCCATGACATACCCCGTTTTCCCTTGGTACTGGACCGTGTGCCAATTCGATTTAACGGCGAGGGAATGGACGGCAGTTCCACTTGGAATCGTCGTCAGGACGTTTCCGGATGTCGAAGGAGACGAACGGAAATTCAAGCGATCCGTCGTCGTATAGACCGTCGTTTTGGCTGGTGTAGTCACTTTCTTTAAATAAGAGCCAGAAACATAACCCGTCTTATTTGCATAGATCACTTTGTACCAATTCCCGCTTTTGAAACTTGATTGTACACCGGCGCCTTTAGGAATCGTCAGTAATCGAGTGGAAGATGTCGTTGCCGCACTGCGTAAGGATAGCGCATCCGTCGTCTTATAAGACGTCTTCGAAAAAGAAGTGCCACTCTCGATCTTTTTCAGATAAGATCCAGTCACATAGCCCGTTTTTCCTTTATATGACAACTTATACCAAGAGCCTTTTCGATAGCTCGAGGTGACTTTCGTCGTCTTTGGGATCGTCAACAATTTTTTAGAAGACGTCGAATTCGAGCTACGTAGATTCAAAGCATCCGTCGTCTGATACGAGGTTTTCGTAAAGGTTGTACCAGAAGCAGCCGATACAGTAGAAGAAGTAGAGGCGAAGCAACCGGATACCAACGAAAGTACTAGAGCGGTCCGAAGTGTTTTAGGTAATTTGCCCATTAAATTCCCAGTCTCCTTTTCGGTAAAATAAGAAAGATATATATTGAATTAGTAGAACTTAAGTATTATTAAAATAGTTAAATGTCGAAATTATATGTTCCGTTTTCATTCCTTTCTGTTAATATGAGGTGTAGCCAATTTATCGGTAAGGATATGAAAATATTACAGGATAATTAAATAATTAAAGAAATTATATATTATCAAGGCAAATTATAGTTTAAAATATTTCAAAATACATACAAATGAAACACGATTGAAACATTAATGTATAAAAAAGGAAAGAGGGGCAAGGAATGGGTAACAGTGAACATATCTACCGCGAACTAATGGAAATCGAAGAGGAATACCGTCGCTTACAGCGGCGTGCCGAGTATCTGATCTCGGAATTAAGCCGTGGAACGGGAGAACATTCGCAAGAAGTCGCCGTCACGCATGAGCGTCCGTTAAAACAACGTCGCGTCAACCAACGGTACCCGCTAGAAGTCTACGTGCACCAAATCAGCGATTTGATGCGCGAGCGTGAATCGATGACAGCACGCGACATCCAAATGGAGCTTGAATTGCGTTACCGTCACCAAATTAGTAACATCTACCAATTGATGGCGAAAGTCGAACAGGCAAACCCTGCCATCAAAAAAGTCGGGCGCGGTATCTATACATATGATCCAGCTGCTGAAGTACCAATCTTCATGTAAGAGCCGCTCGTCGGCTCTTTTTTTTTATGATATAATTCGCGCAGGAGCGTGATGTTACTATGTTATGGACTGCGTCCATCGTCTGTTTTATCGCCGCCTTACTGATCACACCCGTCGTGAAACGCTTTGCGATTGCAGTCGGTGCCGTTGACAGTCCGGACGCGCGAAAAGTACACGTCCGAATCATGCCGCGACTTGGCGGATTAGCGATCTATATCGCCTTCATGATCGGTTATTTCATCTTACAACCTTCGAGTCCGTATGCGACGCACATTTTAGTCGGTGGGTTCGTTATTATTTTGACCGGTGCACTGGATGATCGATTCCAACTCAATGCTCGTTTGAAGCTGATGGGGCAAATCGTTGCTGCCGTCATCGTCCTAAACGGTGGGATCCGAATCGAGTTCATCAATCTACCGTTCGACCAGCAGTTATATCTCGGATGGTGGAGTGTTCCGCTGACGTTCCTTTGGGTCATCGGGATCACGAATGCCGTCAACTTGATTGATGGACTAGACGGGTTAGCAGCGGGTGTCTCGAGTATCGTCTTGTTGACATTGATCAGTCTTGCCGTCATTCAAGGAAACGTCTACGTGACGATCGTCGCGATTCTCTTATTGATGAGTACGTTCGGTTTTCTGTTTCATAACTTCTACCCAGCGAAGATTTTCATGGGTGATACCGGTGCCTTGTTCCTCGGCTATATGCTTGGTGTGTTATCACTCCTTGGATTCAAGAACGTGACGTTGTTCTCGCTTGCCGTTCCGGTCATTTTGCTTGGGATCCCGATTTCCGACACGTTGTTTGCGATCGTTCGACGGGTATTGCAAGGAAAACCACCATTTGCGCCGGATAAGGCCCATCTGCATCACCGATTGCTTGATCTCGGCTTTACGATGCGCCAAGCCGTGCTCGTCATCTATGGACTCTGTGCCATCTTCGGAATGACGGCGATTCTGTTCTCGCAGACGAATTCGATCGGTGCCCTCGTCTCACTCGTCATGCTGTTGCTCGTTCTTGACATTCTCGTCGAGTCGCTCGGTTTGCTTGGCGAACGTTATCGACCATTGTTGAATTTGTTGGAACGTTTTACATCGAAATAACGTATATCAAAAAAGACCGCTCATCCGTGTGAGCGGTCTTTTTTCAGAAAGGGAGTGTTGGAATGAATCAATCATTGAATCAACGCATCGTCTATTTGGATGTGTTGCGTGGTTTTGCATTATGTGGGATTTTATTCGTCAACATGCCGAGTTTTCTCGGTGATCGACCGAATGCGATGATGGGGGAGATGGATCAATCGATTCGTCTTATTTTCGATCTCTTCATCCAGACGAAATTCTATACCCTGTTTAGTGTTCTTTTTGGAGCCGGTTTTTATCTGTTCATCAATCGGTTGCGACAACGTGGTCTACCGATGACGATCTTCGCAAGGCGTCTCGGAATTCTGCTCATCATTGGTCTTTTGCACCTGCTCGTCTGGCAGGGAGATATCTTACATACGTATGCGTTGACGGGTTTCATTTTGTTATTATTCGCCAAAACAAAGCCGGTCACGAAACTCTTGTTTGCGATAGCATTTCAAATCTATGCCCTTTTGCTCTACCTGCTTATTTTCTTTGGGGCTCGTCAACTCGGCGACGCTCCCGTCGTCGAACTGGATAAGACACTTCAGTCGTTCGTCGCATCGCGCGATCTTCTCGGATTTTTATCACATCACGCGACAGTTCAATTACCGGAAGCCCTCATGAATTCCGGTGTCATTTGGCCAGAAATTCTATCGCTGTTCTTGATTGGAGCCTATTTGATGGAACGCTTCAGCGCAGCGCCACCGACGAATCGTTTCCTGTGGTGGACGCTCGGGATTAGCTTATTACTGACACTTCCATCGTTCGCTGGAATCATACAAGCACATGCTGACGTACCAGACGGATCCATCAATCTATTTTACGTCTGGCTCTCAGGACGCACGCTTGCGATCACCTATGCTTGTGCCGTCGCGCTACTCGTTCGTGCTGGACGCATGCAATGGTTTGCTGGACTGGGACGGATGGCGTTGACGAATTACTTGATGCATACAGTCGTCTTTACCGTGTTCGTCTTCTTCAGTGGACAACATGGAACGACACCGTTATGGCAAGGACTGTTACTCGTTTTCCTGCTTTTGATCGCACAAGGTGTTGCTTCAAACAGATATCTCCAGTCTCATCCACAAGGTCCCATGGAGAAATTGTGGCGAAAAGGGACTTATGGAAAGAAAAACCGTTGAAGTTCACAAGAACTTAACATCTTTTATGTAGAATGAAGGATGGAGGTGAAACATGCATCGTTTAATTGAAATCTTTCTTGTATCGCTTAAGCTCGGATTGACGTCGTTCGGAGGTCCGGTCGCCCATCTCGGGTATTTTTATGAAGAATATGTCAAACGGAAAAAATGGATTGATGAGAAAGCGTATGCTGACTTAGTAGCGCTCTGTCAATTCCTCCCGGGTCCCGCTTCGAGTCAGGTCGGAATGGGAATCGGTCTGATTCGTGGAGGTGTAGCAGGGGCAATCATTTCCTTCGTCGGCTTTACGTTGCCGTCGAGTATCGCTTTGATTCTCTTCGCGATTCTTGCGACACAATTCGATGTCGCGGAAGCCGGATTCATTCATGGCTTGAAACTCGTCGCTGTCGCAATCGTTGCTGACGCCGTCCTTGGCATGGGAATGAAACTTGCGACAGGCGTCAAACGGATGACGTTGATGCTATTAGCGCTAGCAGGCGTACTCTTGATCGCACATCCACTGGCGCAAGTTAGTGTCTTGTTGCTCGCAGGTCTTCTTGCGTTCTTCTGGTTCAAAGAAGAGACGGAGACGGGTGGATCCTTGTCGATTCGCGTACCACGCCTATTTAGCATCTCAGCACTCGTCTTATTCTTCGTCTTACTTGCCGTCACACCGTTTCTCGCGCAATCTGCGACGGGAACCGTCCAACTGACGAGTATCATGTACAGTGCTGGTGCCCTTGTTTTTGGTGGCGGACATGTCGTCTTGCCATTCCTTGAGCAGACACTCGTACCTGGGCTGATGAACACGGATACGTTCCTTGCTGGTTACGCTGCTGCACAGGCGGTACCGGGACCACTCTTTACGTTCGCGACGTATCTCGGTACGATCGTCTCTGGTGTATCCGGTGGTCTTCTTGCGACGCTCGCCATCTTCCTGCCAGGATTCCTACTCGTCATCGGTGTTTTACCGTACTGGGATCGTATTCGGAAGAATCAAGCAGTCGGACGCATGTTGATTGGCGTCAATGCTGCCGTTGTTGGTATCTTGCTTGCTGCTCTTTATGATCCAATCTTTACGTCAAGTATCAAAAGTGGTCTTGATTTCTTGATTGCCTTCGGTTTGTTCTGTTTACTTCGTTTTTATAAACAGTCGCCGTTACGAATCGTGTTAATCGGAGCCGCTCTCGGATTTCTTTTCTTCTAAACAACAAAGAAGCAGTAGACCCGGTGTCTACTGCTTCTTTGTTGTTCCTAAAAGTCAGGTGCGTGTTAAAAAGATAAGTTCGATTCCGCTACGCCACTCGCGCCGGACTTCCGTGAAGCCGAAACGAGTGTAGAGCGAAAGCGCTGGCAGATTACGTGCACCGGTCATGACGTGTCTTGTGTGATGTCGCTCCATCACGTGATGCAGCAAGGATTGTGCGATTCCTTGACGGAAGTATGGCGGATCCACGACGAGTCGAGTGATCGTCCCGTCATTAATCGTAACAGCACCAACCATGTCGTCATCAATGACGTAAACGAAACCGATCGGCGCTTCAACGTCGATCTCATCGATCGTTTCGCGTAAGGGCGGGAAATCAGTCGCATTGAGTAATGCGGCTTCTATCTGATAAGCGCGACGTTGTACTTCCAGTAGTGACGCATGATCAGTTGCTTGGAGTGAACGAATCATCTGCAGCCTCCGACGTGATGCTGTCTGTCGTCTCATCAATTGGCAAATTGAGTTGTTCCTTCAATGTCGTCTTCGCGTCAGCCAATGAAGTTTGATCAAGCTGGTAGTAATAGACCCCGTTAATTTTCGTGTCCGTTCCTTTAAGATCGATTCGGTTGATGGAACCGATTTTTTTGATGAACGGTTGCAGTTGGAACGCTTCCGTCAACGACATGTTCGTCCGGAAATTGTCTCCCGTCGCGTCCATCAGGGTATTTAGTTTGGTGATTGAACCGAAGGATGTCGACTGATCGATAATGGCTTCGACGATCTGTTGTTGCCGTTTTGTCCGACCAATATCTCCTTCAGGATCTTGATAACGCATTCGGGCATAGGCGAGCGCTTCCTCTCCGTTCAACGTCTGTTGACCCGGTTCCAATTTAACGCCGTTGCGCTTATCGGATGAATCGAGTGTATCGATCGGTAACTTGACATCGACATCGATGCCGCCTAATGCGTCGACGATCGCGACGACACCATTGAAGTTGATCGATGCATAATAATCGATTGGAATATCGAGCAACGTCTCGACCGTTTCAATCGTTGAATCGATGCCCCCAAAGGCATAAGAGTGGTTGATTTTATCCTCGTAACCGACAGAAGGGATTTCGACGAGTGAATCACGGGGAATGCTGACCATGTCAACGGTCTGATCGTCCTTGTTGAATGTCGCGACAATCATTGTATCAGCACGGGATGAGGTGTCGCCAGGTCGTTCATCCGTTCCGACGAGCAGAACGGAAAAGTGATCTTTCGTCAAGTCAATGGCAGCTTCTCGTTTCTCGGACTTGTCACCGCGTGCTAAATCGACATTTGCATCGTTTGCGGTCTGGAACGTCTTATACGCGACGTAAGCGAAGGTTGCACCTCCACCGACGAGCACGACCAGAAAACTGATCACGAACACCTTAAACCAAGAACGTTTTTTCTTTATCTTTTTTTTATTACTGCGGGTTCGCTCTTCCACCTTTATTAACTCCTAACTTTAACTGAATTTTTAAAAAACTTTAAAATTCTTTACAATCAGTATATCAGGTCAGGAAATAATGTCACGTTCGAGGTAACGAGTAGAGCCGCTTGACAAATTGGCTTGACCGTTCGTCATGTTCGTCATCCAGTCGAGAAAATCGGAGACATCGGCTGTCTTGACGAGGACGTCGATCTGGACTTGATCGAGGTAATGGATCTGATCAATCGGATGAACACTCGCTCGTAATTCGTTCTCGAGCTTTCCGAGCCATGTGTAGTCGACGTTGACGGAAACGACGGTATGTTCGATCCGTTCGACGACACCGACTGCGTTCAGTGCTTCAGAGACACTTGAACCATACGCGCGAATCAATCCACCACCACCGAGCTTGATGCCGCCGAAATACCGTGTCACGACGACGACCGTATCGCGTAAGTCACGCTTCTTCAAGACTTCGAGCATCGGAACACCAGCTGTTCCGCTCGGTTCACCGTCATCATTCGCTTTTTGAATCTCATTACGCTCACCGATGACGTAGGCGGAGCAGTTATGGTTCGCATCGTGATGTTTTTTTTTCAGCTCGGAAATGAACGCCTGGGCTTGTTCTTCCGTCGTTGCGCGAGCTAAATAAGTGATGAATCGAGACTTTTGGATAATGATTTCGTGGAAACCGTTTTCTTTTACTGTATAATAATTAGATAATGTCATAATCAAAAATGTCCTCCTCGTTAACTAGTTCTTTCTAGCATAACGACGTTCCAAGAGAGAGACAACCGTAGACGACTGGCAAGGAATGGAGGGAATACCATGACGAATGAGATGAGGGAGCGGCTATCCTTGAATGATATCGTACAGAACATCATCGGCGTCGTAGAAGAGAGTCGGGAAGAAATCGTCCGGATCACGGAAAGTTCTCGCGAACAATATGCCGAAATCCAGCAAGAACTGCGCGACCTGAAAATTCGGGTGCACGACTATATAAAAGAAGCAGAACGACTCGAACGCCATATCAAGGATGCAAAGGCGCGACTCGTCGTCGTCAGTAAGAACTTCGACAGCTACTCGGAACAGGATGTCCGGTCGGCCTACGAGACAGCGAACGCGTTACAACTCGAATCGTTCATCAATCAACGAGATGAGATGAATTGCCGAAAGCGCCGCGATGAGCTCGAACGCCGACTGATTCAGCTCGATGAGACGATTGAACGAGCAGATCAATTGATTGGACGTGTCTCGGTCGTCCTCAACTTCTTGACGGACGATATGCAGATGATGAATGAAAAATATGAAAAGGCGATGCAAAAACAGGAGATGGGTCTAAAAGTCTTCCAGTCCGCCGAAAATGAACGCCGCCGCTTGTCGCGCGACATGCACGATGGTCCGGCGCAGACGCTTGCCCACGTTTTGATCCGGGCTGATTTGATTGAAAAGATTCACCAGCATAATGGGGCAGAGGCAGCTTTTGAAGAGATTCACCGTTTACGGACGTTGATTCGGGATGGACTTGCCGATATCCGCCGTATCATATACGATTTACGTCCGATGACGCTTGACGATCTCGGATTCGTTCCGACGCTCGAACGTTATCTTCGCCATATTCAAGAAATTTCGAATATTCCGGTTCACTTCAATTATCTAGGAGGCGGTGAACGGATCGATTCGACGTATGAAGTTGCTGTCTTCCGAATCGTCCAAGAAGCCGTCCAAAATGCAGTTAAGCATTCCAAAGCGAGTGACATTCGTATTATCATAGAACAATATCAACATTCCGTACGAATCCACGTGAAGGACAATGGCGTTGGATTTGATTTCGATTCCATCGTCGCATCGTGCGACGAGTCATTCGGACTCGTTGGTATGCGTGAACGAATCGAATTGATCGATGGTGAATTCGATATCGAGACGCAGCCCGGAAAAGGTACGGTCATCAAGGTCAAGATTCCAATCGAGGAATCCGAAGCGAGAGGGGAAACACTGTGAACAACGAGCAAGTGAAAGTAGTCATCGTCGACGATCATCAGTTATTCCGCGAAGGCGTTAAACGAATTCTTGATTTCGAAGAAGAGTTCGTCGTCGTAGCGGAAGGGGAAAGCGGAGCAGAAGTCATCTCGCTCGTCGAAACCCATCAACCGGATATCGTCTTAATGGATATCAACATGCCGCAAGTCAACGGTGTTGAAGCAACAAAACGTCTGATGGAAGTCTATCCTGATGTGCGTGTCATCATCTTATCGATTCATGATGATGAGACGTATGTCATGCACGCCCTGGGTGCCGGCGCAGTCGGTTACCTCTTAAAGGAAATGGCAACGGATGAACTCGTCAATGCGATTCGTTCCGTGTACCGCGAAGGTGGATATGTCCACCCGAAAGTCACACCGAACTTATTGCAGGAATACCGTCGTTTGATGAAGATGAAACAAACGATGGCGTCGCAACCTGTTGAAAAACGAGTCGCGGAAGCACCACTCCACGTCTTGACGCGTCGCGAATGTGAAGTCTTGCAATTGTTAGCGGACGGTTTCTCGAACCGTGCGATCAGCGATACGTTATACATCAGTGAAAAGACGGTCAAAAACCACGTTTCATCGATCCTCCGGAAGATGAATGTGCCGGACCGGACCGGTGCTGTCGTCGAGTCCATCCGTCGTGGATGGGTCGTCGTTTAATATCTCGAAAGACAGGAGCTCCCGCTTCCGTCTTTCTTTTTTTATCCAGTAAAAAATGCTACACTTAAAAGCGATTGTGGCGTGTCACATTTGGCAGCGTCACGACGGAACTATAAAAGCGAGGAAATTCACGGATGAGCCAGATTGTGATCTTAACGGATAGCACAGCCTATCTGCCAACTACCTATTGTGAAGAACATCAAGTGCACGTCGCACCACTTAGTGTCATCTTCGACGGTGACGCCTACCGGGAAGGGTTTGATATCTCGGTAGCGGAATTTTATGAACGCATCCAGACGGGCAGTCTCCCAACGACCTCACAACCGAACATCGGTGATCTCGTGTCGTCGTTCGAGCAGTTGCCAGAAGGAACGGATATCATTGGTATTACACTATCAAGTGGGATCAGCGGAACGTACCAAGCGTTACATACGATCAACATGATGGTGGATCATGTCAACGTCCATCCAGTCGATTCACGTATTTCCTGTATGCCGCAAGCGTTTCTCGTCCAAGAAGCCGTTCGTTTGCGAGATGCAGGAGCGACGGCAGAGACGATCGTCCAGCGTCTTGAGACGTTAAAGGAACAGATTCGTGCTTATTTCGTCGTCGACGATCTCGAACACCTCCAGCGTGGAGGACGTTTAAGTGTCGCGCAAGCATTCGTCGGTTCGTTCCTGAAAATCAAGCCGGTCCTTCATTTCGTTGATGGAAAAATCGTTCCGTTTGAAAAGATTCGAACGTTTAAGCGGGCAGTCAATCGGATTGAGGAAATGATGAAGGAAGATATTCGCGGTGACGGTACCGGTTATGTCATCGGTGTCATCCATGCCGAGGATTCTGCGAAAGCAGAAGCAGAGATTGCTGAACTGAAGGCACTTTTCCCGCAGGCACGCATCGAGATGAGTGTCTTTGGACCCGTCATCGGTACACACCTCGGACCAGGGGCAATCGGTGTCACATGGTATCACGCAGCAGAATAAGATAAGCAGAAGCAGTAGGAATTCTCTTCATGAGGATACCTGCTGTTTTTGTTTTGTCAAAATCATCAAAAGTGATGGATGACTATATGGAAACGCCTGTTGAAACCGTACCGTATGACGTTACCTCGAATTCTGCGAGTCAAAAGCTCAAGTTGAGTAGTGGAACGCTCACAAGGAGATGACGGACGTCCGCGAGAAAGAGACGAAACAGAAAAGGAGAGATGACGATGGATCTTCGAGGACGACTCGTACCTGTTGAATGGATCGACACACCACAAGTGACATACCGATTCAGACCAGCCGTGACATGGCGTTGCCAACGATGTGGTGCGCTTCCAGTGCGAGGAGACTGTACATGTGGTAAAGCCTGTTATTATTGTCGGAAATGTCTTGCTTACGGCAAACTGCGAAGCTGTGGGCGACTCGTGACGGATCAGCGGGCGCTTGATCCGGTGACACCGGCACAACATGGACCATTGACGTTGACGCCGGGACAACTACGCGTTGCTCAAGCGATCCAACGAACGGTTCCAACTAATAAACGGCTTTTCGTCCATGCCGTATGTGGTGCCGGAAAGACACCGATGCTTTTCCCGGGGATTGCAGACGCTCTCGCCAGCGGACGCCGTGTCCTTGTCGCAGCACCACGGGCAGACGTCGTCCGGGAATTGACGAGACATTTGAAGCGGGCATTCGCTGACGCTTCCATCGTCTCCTTGTATGGTGGTTCGTCGGACCGTCTTGAGCTGGGGGACATCACGGTCAGTACGACACATCAATTGATTCATTACCGGAATTGTTTCGACGTCGTCATTTTGGATGAGGTCGATGCGTTTCCGTACCGACTCGACCGGACGTTACATCGATACGTCAAGCACGCGATGACGAAAGATGCTGCACTGATTTTATTGAGCGCCACCCCTTCGTTTTGGCATCGACGATTTCCGACGGTTCGGCTGATGCGACGCTATCATGGCTATCCGTTACCAGTTCCAAAGCTCGTCGTACCGTATAGCGAACAGATCGTGTTCGATTGGTTGGCGCGTCATAGCACTGTACCCCGGCTCGTCTTCGTCTCACGAATCGCGGAGCTCGAGCGATGGCAAAACCGATTCGCGACAGCGGGCTATGACGTCGAGACTGTCCATGCTGCAGACTCGGAACGAGTCGAGAAGGTCCAGCGTTTTCGACAGTCGACAGGAATCTTACTGACGACGACGATTCTTGAGCGGGGGGTGACGATCGAAAACGTTCAAGTCGCGATTCTGAATGCGGATCAAGGATTCAGTACGGCAGCCCTGATTCAAATCAGCGGACGAGTCGGACGATCATCGGCATACCCGGATGGTGACATTTTATTTTGCGCCAATGACCGGAGTGATGCGATGTACGAAGCGATCCATCACATCAAGAAAGCAAATGCTGTCCGACCATGAATCGATGTCTATTCTGTCAAGAGGTCTATTTACCTAGTTGGGAACTCGGAAATCTCTGGACTAGGCAAGTGACCTGTCCGACCTGTAAAATAAAGTTTGTAAAAAGAGGGGAATGCGTCGATTGTGGAAAGCCGGGTCCAGTGTGCTGTTCAGACTGCGCAGAATGGCGAAGGCAAGGGCTGACGCTCCAAACAGCACCTCTTTATCTATACAATGATGCAGCGAAGGAGTTCATGCATCGCTTCAAGTTTCTCGGTGATAGTGCGTTGCTTGAGATGTTTACCGATGACTTGAAGAAGGTAAAAATCAAGCAAGCAGTTCTTGTGCCAATTCCGTTAAGCGCGGAACGTCTCTCAGACCGTCGTTTCAATCAAGCGGAGCTGATCGCGCGTCGGATGCGTGGAAAGATCGCTCCGTGTTTAAGTCGTTTCGATGGTCCAGAACAAAGTAAGGCAGGGCGACAAGCGCGACTTGCGCGTAGTAATCCGTTTTGCATAACGAGTGACGTCAAGGGGAAGAACATCGTACTTGTCGATGATGTCTATACGACAGGTACGACGCTTCGCCAAGCGATGTTTCGACTCAAGGAAGCGGGAGCGAAAGAAATTTCTGCTGTAACTTTATTTCGAAGTGTTTAAGAAAGCAACATTCCTGCCGATACTCTATGTGAGGTGAAGGAAATGGATGTCATCAATTGTAAATCTTGCGGGAAGTTAGTCGTGCGTCAATCTTCAGAACTGTGTATTGATTGCATACGAAAGGATCATACGGATTTTGAGAAGGTACGCGAATTTCTGCGAGAACGACGAAAAATCCGGACTTCACCTAAAGATGTCGAGATCGGAACGGGTGTTAGTCGAGATACCGTCTTCCGTTACATCAAGGAAGGGCGCTTATTGATCTCCGAGATTTCCCAAATGGAAATCATGTGTGAGAGTTGCGGGAAGCCCTCCCGTGAAGGCACGATTTGTGCCGCATGTCGTGATCGTTTACGACGTGACCTCGCCCAGGCGATGCTTGACTCTTCTGACTCTTCGAAACCAAGGACGTATCGGACTTGAACTAAGAATCTTGTAGTCTAGAAAGCAGGTGTTCACATGCGAATTGATTCTACGAAATGGGTGAACATGCCCAAAACGTACGAAAGAACTCAATCAGTAGAAGGAACAAAAAACCAACGTACGAATCGTCCGGACGAAGTCAGTATCTCTACAGAAGCGCGTGCGCGTTTCAACGAGACACAGTCGTCACGGACTGAAAAGATTGAATCCCTCAAACAGGCGATCCAGGATGGAACCTATAAACCGGATGCGAAAAAAATCGCGGAACGTTTCTTGAACCTGTAAGTTGGACATCGTAGACAATGGAGGCGACTCGGGGCACGGATGCGCGGGTCGTTTTTTATATGAATGGAACCTTTTCAATTCGGAAGGAGAAACCGAATGCAACTCATCAATCAACTCAACGAGGCGCATGCTCATTTACTTGCGCTCGCAGAAGAAAAGAAGCAGGTCTTGATTGCAAATGACATGCGTCGTTTATCTGAAATCGTCAAAGAAGAACCGGTACATATCAAGCGGATCGAAGCACTAGAACAAGAACGGCTCGCACTGATGGGGAGTGTGACGATGACGGAATGGATCGCGACGCATCCGGAAGATGTCGACTCACTCCGAACGTTGTTGCAGACGATCGGTCAGCTGCGACAGTTGAACACACTGAACGCGGAGTTGCTGGAGCAATCCCTGCATTATTTGGATTGGCATCTCCAACTCTTGATTCCAGAAGCGGATGATTTCACGTATGGACAATCCGCACTGAACCAGACACACTTCAATCGAAACGCGTAAGGAGGAATACGGATGGGATCGACTTTCATGGGGCTTGAGACAGGGCGTCGGGCATTAACGACGAACCAGTGGGCTCTGCAATCGACTGGAAATAATATTGCGAACGCCGGAACGGAAGGATTCTCTCGCCAGCGTCTCGTCATGGGAACGACGGAACAACTTTCGATTTCACTTGGATCTGGACGAAATGGACAAGTCGGAACTGGGGTCCGCGGAGAAATGCTCGAGCGAATTCGGGACGTCATGCTCGATAAGCAGTACCGGGATGAAGTGACGAAGGTCTCTTATTACGGTACGAAACAAGCGGCATTCGGGCGGATGGAAGATATCATCAACGAACCGTCTGACACCGGTCTTGCAAAAGCATTCGATGGATTCTGGGAATCACTCCAGACCTTGTCGACGAATCCGCAAGATTCAGGTGCACGCAGTGTCGTCCGACAAAAGGCGGAGACTCTCACGCAGACCTTCAATTACATGGCAAAAGCGATCAATCAAGTCAAAACAGACTTAAAAAGTGAAATCGAGGTCTCGACGAAAAAAGTCAACGACCTCTTACAAAAAATCCATAACATCAATACGGAAATCCATGTCGTCGAACCGCTTGGTGCTTTGCCGAACGCGCTTTACGATGAACGAGATCGTTACTTTGATGAGCTTGCTCAATATGTCGATTTCGAAAAAGTGACAGTAGATGCTCAGGCGATCGAAACAGGACAGATGGGGAATGCGTTGCGCAATGCGGAAGGGCGCATCGACGTCAACATCAAGTTTCCGAACGGGGATAAGTTGCTTGCGGTCGACTCCGATTTACCGAAAGCGGGGACACTGACGTTCACGACGAACGACCAGGGACTGTACACCGGCTTTAAGTCTGAGACACAAACCTATACGTTTGATCAGCTCGGTGGATTCTCAACAGGACGTTTATCAGGACTAATCGAGATGTACGGGCAAGAGCGAGACGGAAAAGCCGTCGGGGAATACGTCAAGATGGAAAGTCAACTCAATGAGATGGCAAAGACATTCGCGAATGCTTTTAACGCTGCGCATGCGACGAACTTGAAGAAAGATGGTACAGCGGGATCAAACGCCTTCTTCGCATCAACAAGCGGTGACATCACGGCAGCAACGATCTCCGTCGGTTCGGACATCAAGGCGAGTCTTGATAACATCGCGACGTCGACGGACGGCAACATCGGGGATAGTCAAGGGGCATTGAAACTGGCGAAGATGAAGACAGCGAGCATCGAATTCACGGAGTCGAAAACGACGACGACGATCGGCTCGTTCTATCAAAACGTCATCGGCGATATGGCGGTCTCGACCGATCAGGTCGGACGCCTTGGTAAGAGTGCTGCTGTCTTGATGGAAAGTGCGGATCAGCGCCGCATGTCGATGTCTGCCGTCTCGATCGATGAAGAGATGACGATGATGATTCAGTATCAACACGCTTATAATGCAGCAGCACGAAATATTACGACCGTCGATGAGATGCTTGATAAAATCATCAACGGTATGGGACTCGTAGGACGGTGATGAATAGATGAGAGTAACACAAACGATGTTGACGAAAACGAATATCGGGCACTTATCCTCAAGCTATCAGCGCTTGAGCACGCTTCAGGAACAATTGATCAGTGGGAAGAAGATTCAGCGTCCGTCCGAAGATCCAGTCGTTGCGATGCAAGGCGTACGTTACCGGACGGAAGTACGAGAAGTCGAACAGTTCAAGAAAAATGCCAGTGAAGCAACTGGCTGGATGGACTTGACGGATTCGGCCCTTAACGAAGTCACGTCAGCGATGAGTCGGATTCGTGAGTTGACGACGCAAGCAGCGACGGATACGTATGATGCGACACAACGTAAAGCGATCCAGAGCGAGGTCGGTCAATTGATTGAACATATCGGGACGCTCGCAAACACGAAATACAACGAAAAAGGGATTTTCAACGGGACGAAGACGGATACGGAGTTCGTCTCGATGGACGGATTGCGTGATTATTTGGCAAGTACAACGGGACCGGTCGATGGTGTCTTCACGGATGGGGATCCGACGGACAAGGAGACGGAATCCATCAAATATGAAGTCTCTTCTGGAATCGAAGTCCAAGTCAACATTTCACCACTCAGCGTCTTCGGACCGGAAACGTTCCAAACGTTGAAAAAAGTCTATGATGCACTCGGTACGAATGCTGATAACAACGGGGCTACCTTATCCGGGATGTTGAAAGATATCGATGAGATGGTCAATGGAACGGTCGAGACACGTGCTGATCTCGGGGCACGGGTCAACCGGATGGATTTGAACACGTCACGGCTTGAGGACCAAGAAATCATCGCGAAGACGGTCATGTCGGATAACGAAGACATCGAGGCGGAAAAAGTCATCATGGAGCTGAAGTCATACGAGACGTTACACCGCGCAGCACTCAGCGCCGGGGCACGAATCATTCAGCCGACATTACTCGATTTCCTACGATAAGGGGTGAAGGCAGATGGATCTTCCGCATCTTGAAATGCGTCAGACGGCGGCACGAATCGGGATGAACATCACGCGTCCGCAAATCGAGCAGAAGCAGACACCTGCCTCCCTGTCGATCGAACAACCACGTGGGGAATTATCGATTGAAACGGTCGCAGCGCGTCTTGAGATCGATTCGACACAAGCTTGGATCGAGATGGGGCGCGTTCCTGCGCTTGAGTCCGTTCGACAGTATGCTACTTATGGACGACAAAAAGGACAGGAAGCTGTCGCAAAAGGAGCTTCCGAAGGCGATCAACTGATGCGGATCGAGCAGGGCGGGGGAACTGTTGCACGAATTGCGAAAGCCAATGATACACCTCCTGCTGAAGTGACGACCCTCGGATTCATTCCGCGGAGCCTCGATCGAGTCAAGACGACTTATACACCGGCTGAGGTACGGTTAAGTTATACCGCGAATCGTCCGAAGATCGATGTCGAAACGCATCGACCGGAATTGACCGTAAAAGAAGGTCAGGTCGAGATTTATCTACAAGAACAAAATCAACTGAATATGTGGCCGGTTGGCGGCATATTCGATGGGGAAGGATAACGACATGCAGATCGAAACGGATTTTTTTGGAACCATTACGATTGACGAGACGGAAATCATCACCTTCGCGTCTGAATTACCAGGTTTTCCGGAAGCAAAACGCTTCATCTTGCTCCCGTTCGGAGAAGGCGTTCCGTTCTGGTCGTTTCAATCGATTGATCAGCCGGAGTGTGCCTTCGTCGTGACGAACCCGTTCTGGATTGATCCGGAATATGTCTTCGAGTTACCGGAGGCAGCAAAAGAGCAACTCGGAATCGAGGATACGGCGCAAGTCGCTGTCTACACGACGGTCACATTACGAGATCCGTTCACGACGTCGACGACGAACTTACGAGCACCTTTCGTCATGGAGACGAAACAACGGCTCGCGAAACAAATCATCCTGGACGATACATACACGAATCGTCATCTGATCGGTAGTCTGACGGAAGTAGGTGGTCGCTGATGCTCGTACTGAAACGAAAGACGGGAGAAGCGATTCAAATCGGGGATGACATCGAACTGACGATTCTTGCAATCGAAGGTGATCAAATCAAGATTGGTATCAAGGCGCCACGGCAAGTTGATATCCACCGGAAGGAAGTCTACTTGTCGATCCAAGAAGAGAACACGGAAGCGTCCCGTAGTACTGGATTGATTGGACAACTCTTGAAACAACAGGAAAAATGATTCCATTTGAATGTCATCGGAACGTATCTTTTTAATGAACGATGCGCTTCAAACGAGGACGAAAAGACTCCCTTTGCCCGAATGTGCTGCAAAGGGAGTCTTTCTTATCATGAAACAAATGCTGAAACGCGTTGAATCGTGTATAGTAATGAAGAGAAAAGAAACCTTTTGAGCCAAAGAGGGAGTTGTCAGGAATGAATGAGACGAAGCAGCTGAAAAAAGACGCGAACCGTGTATTAAAAGCGACGAGTCGCACCTTCTATATCCCGATTAGTCGACTATCGCAAGACTTACAGGAAGCGGTCGGTGCTGCTTATCTATGCATGCGTGCCATCGATGAGATTGAAGACCATGAGGACTTGGCGACGGACGTCAAGACGATGTTACTTCGCGAGACAGCGTTATTGATGCGGGGCACGTTCTCCGCTACGACCTATCTCGAGTTGATTGCGCCCTACACGGCGCATCTACCGGAAGTAACACTCCGTCTACCGGAGTGGATCGCCTATTGTCCGGCCGCGATTCGTCCGAAGGTCCTCGATTCGACGGCGGAGATGGCAGAAGGGATGGCGGTCTGGGCAGAGCGTGACTGGACGGTCGAGACGGAAGCAGATCTTGACGAGTATACGTATTATGTCGCCGGACTCGTCGGTGTCATGTTATCCGACATCTGGTACTGGAAGGCTGGTATCGTCACTGATAAACAGCAAGCGATCGGATTTGGTCGTGGTTTACAAGCCGTCAACATCCTGCGGAACCAACAGGAGGATGCGGAGCGTGGTGTCGGTTACTTCCCACCTGGTTGGACGACGGATACGATGTTTGCTTATGCGCGTGAGAATCTCGCAGAAGCCGATGCCTACCTTGCGTCCATTCCGAAGGATACGACGATTTATGAATTCTGTCACATTCCACTTGCACTCGCACATGGAACGCTCGATGCCCTTGCAAAAGGGAAAGAAAAACTAAGTCGTCCGGAAGTCTTGAAGATCGTCGGCGCTGCCGTACTAAAACGATAAGCACAAACGAACAGCCGCTCGTTTCCATCAAGGAAGCGAGCGGCTGTTCGTTTAACGTAATAAGTAAAGGGCTAGTCCGATCAGGGCGGAGCCGGTCCAAATCAAGACAATCGTTCGTCCGTACGGTAAACGATAGCCGGCACGGCGGGAGACGAGCAGTCCGATTGTCATGACTGTCAGTGCGACGAAAAAGGTCAGGAACAACGATAACTGTTGCATGTCAATCTCCTCTCATCAATGCAGATCTGACAAGTACGTCATGACTTTCTCTTCATACGCTTTTCGGTCGTGCGCATACGACTGGACGTGTCCACCGTTTTCCGTCACGTAGAGCTCGGAGCGCGGCGCCGCCTTTTGAATCTTCATGCTTTCCGTGACTGGAATCGCATCGTCGTCCTTCCCGTGGATCAACAGGATCGGATACTCAATCCGTCGAACCGCTTCAATCGGTTTCACCCGTTCTGGATTGAGACCCGTCAGAGGTGGCGTGATCTCCAGAATGATCGGGGTGAAAGGGAAGTTCGGTAATCCGCTCCAGACAGGCAGGTTCGTTGCGAGATAGTTCTCGAGATCGCTAAACGGGCTGTCGGCGATGACACCGACGACGTCCGCCTTTGGAGCGGTCACGAGTGATGTTGCAGCGCCCATCGAGATACCGTAGAGGACGACTGGTTTAGAAGACCGCGATTTTGCATATCGGACGGCCGTCAGCAAATCATCTTGTTCCTTTGCACCGACCGTGACGCGTTTTCCGTCCGATTCACCGGATCCCCGGAAATCAAACGTCAGGACGTTATAGCCCGCGTCGTGGAACTTCTTGAATAACGGGAAGACCGGAACATCTTCTTGTTCCCGGTTCTTGCCGTAACCGTGGGCGAAGACGACCGTCAGTTTTGCGTCCTCGCTAGGCATCCACCAGCCAGACAAACGTGTCCGGTCTTTATAGGAGCGGAAGGTGACGTCTTCATAGTCGAGCCCTTCCGCTTTCTTTGGTGTCGTCGTCAAGGCTTCCCGTTCCGGTTGCGTCAACGAGGAGCCGACATAACCGGAAATTCCGATGACGACGATGACAGCAAGCGTCACGATGACGACCACGCCACCGATGATTTTCTTACGATGTTTTTTCCACACCCGTGTTCCTTCCTTTCGTTCGGTTAATGGATATCTTTTTTCTTGAAGCGACCGCCATGGACATCATGGATGTTGCCGATCGCAATGAAGGCTTGCTCATCGAAGTCACGGACGATGTCTTTGAGTTTTGATTCCTCGAGGCGACTGATGACGCAAAAGATGACTTTTTTACCGTCGCCGGTGAAGGCACCTTCTCCGTTTAAGTACGTCATGCTTCGACCGAGTCGATCCATGATTGCAAGACCGATCTCTTCGTAATTCTCCGAAATGATCCAGACACTCTTCGACTGATCGAGTCCATCGATGACGACGTCAATCGTCTTGAAGGCAACGAAATAGGTGATCAACGAGTACATCGCCCGGTCCCAACCGAAGACGAAACCAGCGGCGCCGAGGATGAAGACGTTGAAGAACATCACGATCTCACCGACTGAAAACGGCGTCGAGCGGCTGAAGGAGACAGCGAGAATCTCGGTTCCGTCGAGTGATCCACTCGAGCGAATGACGATGCCAACGCCGATTCCAAGAATCAAGCCACCGAAGACGGTCGCGAGCAAATCCACGCTCGTCAGCGGACCGATGTGCTCGAGGAGTTTTGTTGCAATCGCCATGACGAAGATCGCATATAACGTCGACAGGGCGAACGTTTTTCCGATTTGTTTGTAGCCAAAGAAGATGAATGGGATGTTCAAGAAGAACAGCCATAAGGCGAGCGTCGTATCGGTCACTTTTGAGCCGATGATCGAGATTCCGACGATGCCGCCATCTATGATGTTATTTGGAACAAGGAATCCTTTTAGTCCAAGCGCGAAGATGATGGCACCGATCGTCAGCATCAATAATCGTCGAAAGAGCTGACCTTTCGTAGAGCGGCGATGATGTTTCGTAGGTAGTGGTGACTGCATGCCATTCCTCCCTTCTGAAGTAAAACGCTTTACGATTACTATAACAAAAAAGCACGAAGACGTGTGTGAACGTCTTCGTGAGAGGTCAAGGGCGATAACGTAACGACTGGAAGAAGCGCATGATCTGTTCCGCTTCTGTCAGATTCGTGTATTCGCCGATATATTGTTCATCTTCCTGTCCGGTGATCGTCACTGTACACGTGACGAGTTGTAATCCTTCACTCAAGCGAATCTCAAACGTCGCATCCGACAACGGTAACGGTGTCTTCGTCGAAAAATAGAGTGCCCGTGTGCTCGTCTGATGGGCTTCGATGTCCGAAAAAGGAAGTTCGAATGGTCGTTCATGATGCGTTAACATGCGAACCTTTCCTGAGACAGAGAAGCGAGGAACCGTATCGCTCGACAAGGAACAGGCTTCGATCGGATACAAGATCTCGCGCAAGAGGAACGATTCCATGACGTCCGCTGGAACCGGGCGACTAAACAGGTAGCCTTGGATACTCGGACAATTGAGCGTCCGGAACGTATCGAGCTGACGAAGTGTCTCGATGCCTTCTGCGACGACCGTTAGATTGAACTCACCTGCCATGTAGAGAATACTTTTGACGATCGCTTGGGCTTTGGCGTCATCGGTGATGTGGGTCGCGAACTGTCGGTCAATCTTGATGACGTTGATCGGATACCGTTGCAGATAGACCATCGAGGAATAGCCTTTCCCGAAGTCGTCAAGTGCGATTCGAACGCCGATCCGACTGACGTATTCAAGTGTCCGACTCGTCATCGGGTCATCCATGATCAAGGCCGCTTCCGTGATTTCGAGTTCGAGTAATTCAGGTGCGAGCTGATACGTCGACAGCATCCGTTCGATATGATGTTCAAAACCAGGAATCAAGAATCGTTTTGGTGAGACATTGACGGAAATCGGAACGAGCTCTGCGCCTGTCGTTTGCCAGTGTTGCATCGAACGACATGCTGTCTCGACGACCCAGTCGCCGATTGCGACATGTAAGGCACTCTCTTCGGCAAGCGGAATGAAGTCGTTCGGTGGAATCCGCCCCCATTCCGGGTGTTGCCAGCGAATCAATGCCTCGAGACCGACGATTTTTCCGGTCCAGCTATCGACTTTCGGCTGATATTCAAGGAACAGTTGATTGCGCTCGATTGCATAATGCAAGTCTTGCTCAAGACGATAGCGTCGGTAGTAATCGATATCAAGATTCGATGCGTAGTGGTGCATCGTGCTGTGATTTTCACGACGTGAACGACGTAAGGCGGTATAGGAATGCTTCAATAATTCGACAGCGTCCGTACTGTCTTCCGGATACCGGCTGACTCCGACCGAGATCCGCGCGAACAAGGCATATGGTTCGATCGAGATTGGTGTTTCCGATAAGTCGAGCAACGCCTCAGCACATGTCGTCACGTCTTGTTTATAACTCGTCGGTACGAGCAAAGCGTACTCATCGCCGCCAAGGTGCCCAAGAAACGTCTCGTCCGGTTTTGTTTGTTGTAATAAAGCTGCCGTTCCTTGTAGCCACTGATCACCGGAACCGTGTCCGAAGGCGTTGTTGATCTCAGCGATCCGGTTGAAGGAGACAGTGAGAACGAAGAACGCTTGGTTTTTTTCTTGCCATGCGTCAATCGTTTCGATGAGTGCTTGCCGGTTCGGCAGATGTGTCACGGCGTCACGCAAAGCAAGTTGCCGTAATTGTTCCTCGTACGCTTTTTGAAGCGTGATGTCATGCATGATGCTATTCGTGTAAGCAATCGTGCCGTCTAGTTGGAAGACCGGGATCTGTTGGTCCTCGATCCATTTGACGCGACCATCCGGGAAGTGAAGGCGGTACTGGATCGTTCCCGCCTGACCGTCGACCAACCGTCTAATGAACTGTTTCATCGTCGCGTGATCGCGGACGTCTAACCGCTCGAACAACCACTCACGACTGAGAATTAAATCCTGCGGCAATTCTTCAAAGATGTGTAGAAACCCTTGTGAGTGAAAGAGGATTCGTCCCGAGAACAAGTCGATTTGTGAGATCGCGGCATTAACGGCTTCGTAGATCTCACGTGCCTGTGCCCGTTCGGTGACGAGTTGACGTCGTGCTTCGTCGACTTCCGATAAATCATAGAGGACGACCGATAGATGATCTGGATGATGCGGACGATGGAAGGCTTTCAAGCGCAACAGCTGATAGGTATCGTCAG
Source organism: Exiguobacterium acetylicum (assembly GCF_019890935.1). Taxonomy (NCBI): domain Bacteria; kingdom Bacillati; phylum Bacillota; class Bacilli; order Caryophanales; genus Exiguobacterium; species Exiguobacterium acetylicum. The sequence continues at coordinate 2,589,534 of NZ_CP082333.1, read as the reverse complement.
CGGTCAACAGGGAGACTTCCATTTCAAAACGTTCCTTTTCACCCGCAATCAAACGTTCCATCTCGAACCGGAGTGGATCAAAGTCACGTGGATGAATCCGACTAAATAACTGTTCTTGGTCAAGCGTCGTCGCATCGACTTCTGAAAGACCTAAAAAATGCAACAATGCGGGAGAAAACTCGATCGTTTGTGTGTTGACGTCGAAGTGAAAGACGACGAGTTCCGGAATCTGTTCCGTCAGTTCAAGTTGAGAACGAATCGACGAGACATCTTCTTCGAGTTGTTTCTCACGTGTGATATCGCGTGCGACTCCGTATACACCAATGACTTGTCCGTCTTGTTCAACCGGCATGTTCGTAATCTTCAACGTAACCCGGTGTTGGTCAGCATGAAGTCCTTGTGCCGTATAATGAACGGTCTCACCGTTTAAGGCGCGCGTGAAAAAGGCAGTCACCGCTTCAATCTGATCAGGCGGATTGAACACAGCGAAATGCTCATAGAGCGTCTCAGCGGAATAGCCGAGCATGTCTGGTAACTGTTCATTGAAATAGATGATCGTTCCAGAGGCATCGAATAAAAAGATTGCATCTGTCTGTTGCTGAAAGAAGGCTTCCGCCGTTTCCGGACGGGACACTTCCAGTCCACCGATATAGAGTGGGGCTGTGTCGGATTGACGAATCCGATTCATCGCTTCATGAAAAGCCATCCACGTCACCTCCTTACAATACTAGCGTTCTCTTTACTAGTATCGGGTGTAGGAAATGGAAATTGCAACCTTCGTTCAAGGAATAGACTTATTTTTCAAAAAAGTGAACCAGTATATGAAAATCATGATTAAAAGACATCTGTCCTAAATCGAACACAAAAAAGCCGAAACTCTCATGAAAGAGCTTCGGTCTCATCCTTAAATCGCTAAATCGACGGATGTATCACTGGCATTTGGATCGGCATCCGTTCCTTGATCCGGTGCACCTGGCATGTCACCACCCGGACCATGTCCGTGTCCTGGACCATGACCGTCACGTGCTGGACCTTTCTTGAGGTCAGCGTAGCTTGAGACATCATCCGCGCGGGACTCGATGTGTTCCTTGATCTGCTTTGCTTGTTTGTCTGTCAGCTTGCCATCTTTGACTTGTTGATCAATCGCAGCAGTTTGTGCTGTCAGGACGGCTTTCTCGAAATCGGCATAAGCGATTTTGTTCGCTTCTGCAAACTCAGGCAAGGATTGCTCTGCAGCTTCGAATTTCGCTTCATCGAGTCCAAGTGCTTTTAAAATCGCGGATGTTGAGTCACCGAAGACACCACCCGGTCCATGCTCACCGCGCTTACCGTGTTCGCCGTGATCGGGAAGATCGTCGTAGCTCTTTGCATCCTTATATTCCTCTGTCAGACGAGACTTGATTTCCGTTGCTTGCTTTTTCGTCATCTTCCCGTCTTTGACGAGTTGATTGAGTTCACTTGTTTGCGCCGCAAGCAATGCTTTTTTATAGTCGGCGAACTTGATCGACTGTGCCTTCGCATAAGCAGCAAGCGATTGATTCGCTGCGTCGAATTTCGACTGGCTCAGTCCAAGTGCCTTCAGGACGTCGGCGATCAATGATTCATTGAAGAAACCTGGTCCACCGTGGCGACCCATCGGCATCTTGTCTTTGAGTTCATCGTAGCTCTTGACGCCACTGAACCGTTCCGTTTGACGCTTCAGCATGTCGTCTGCTTGCGTTTGCGTTAAGTCGCCTGATTTGACGAGACTTGCGAGTTGTTCCTTCGCTGCTGCGAGTTCTGCCTTCTTGTAATCAGCGAACGAGATCCCTTTTGCTTTTGCGAGATCAGCGATCGATTGTCCTTTCTCCCGGGCAGCATCTGCCTCAGCTTGTGTCAGCTTCAATTTTTTTAAGAGTAACGTCATGTCATGTTTTTTCATACCTTCGAAGTGGTGCCCGTGTTTCGCTTGTTTTGTTGTGCTCGAGTCGTCGTTCGTCGCAGCGTATGCTGATGCGCCTCCGACTGTTAATGCGCTAATTGTCAATGCAGTGATCCATTGTTTTTTTAATGTCATGGGATGATCACTCCTTTCACCTTTTATGGTAGAGGGTCACGAAAGAGAAGTTGTGAGGAAGTTGCAAAGAAACTGCGAAGAAAGGCAAATGTAGGCAAAAAGGCGCTACACTAAGAGTGGAGGGATGACCATGAACGTACTATTGATTGAAGATGAACAAAAATTAGCGCAGGTGACGGCACGTTTCCTTCGGCACCATGCGTATGAGGTGACGATTGCCGGTTCGTTAGCAGAGGCGAAACAGTGCCTGACGACAGCGTTTGATGCCGTCTTGATCGACGTCCGCTTACCAGACGGTGACGGTTGGTCACTCGTACCAAGTATCAAATCACAAGTTCAGCCGCCGGTCGTCTTCATGATGACCTCACGCGGCGAGGCCGATGATCGCGTCTTCGGACTTGAACTCGGTGCCGATGACTATCTCGTCAAACCAGTCGTCCTGAAGGAGTTGACGATCAGGCTTGAACGGGCACTTAAAGTCCGTCCGGTCGCTCGCCATGCGTTTGGTGAATTGTCGATCGATGAGAAGGGACGCCAAGTCAAAGCGGGGGAGCAGGCGGTCAGTCTCGCAAAGATGGAGTTCGAACTGTTGCTTTATTTCATCGAACATCTTGGGGAAGCACTGAGCCGGGATCAGATTCTCGACGACGTCTGGGGATATGCATTTGGTGGCGATACCCGGACGGTCGACACGCATGTCAAACAATTGCGGGATAAGTTACCCGTCATTAAACAACAATTGAAGACGGTCCACCGGGTCGGCTATCGATTGGAGGCGATTGAATGAAACGACGTCCTTTGATGCGTAAATTCTTATACGCTGTCGTCGGTCCGTTGCTCGTGATGGGCGTCCTCAGTTTCGTCTTGACGGCGTTTCTCGTCAATCGGTTCGCAGAAAGTGAACGGTACGATCAACTTGCCCGGGAAGCGAACATCATTAAACAAGCGATTGAAGCCGACACGCCGATTCCGCGTGACATCCAAGGATTTTTGACGACCGACGGGTTGACGCAACGGATTGGCGCACGCGGACCGGCGGGGCGATTACCACTTCTTGATAATCTCAAGAAGGAAGATGTCATTGAAGTGCAAGGCGAACGGTTATTGACGTACCAGTTGACTGTTGACGGAACGCGCATCACGACGGTCCGACAAGCACCACTAGCTAGTAGTGCGCTGAGCGGTGTTTATCTCGCGATCGGACTCGCGTTACTCGTGACACTGTTGCTCGCGTCATTGCTTGCCTATTACATGGGACGGCACCTGACACGACCGATCGTCACGCTTCGGTCCGTTGCCCAAAAGATTGGTGCTGGTGAGACGGACGTCGTCTTACCGGCACGACCGAAGGATGAAGTCGGGGAGTTGATTGACGCGGTCGACGAGATGCAGACGCAACTCAAACAGAAGGATCATCTACAGAAGACGTTCATTGCCGGTATCACTCATGACTTGCGGACGCCGCTCGCGATCATTCGAAACGAGACCGAAGCACTTGCGGCAGGTGTCATTCCCGTTGCTGAACTGCCCGACGTGACGACGAGCATCATCGAGGAGACGGATCGACTCGGTCATCTGATTGATGAGACGTTGCTTTATTCGAAGCTTGCTGGTGGACGGATGCCGCTTGAAAAGACGGATGTGGCACTCGATGAACTCGCGTCGATGACGGTTGAACGCCTGCGCGGGACGTTCACACAGGCAGGACTGACACTGGCAACGGAGCTCCAACCGGTAAAACAGTCACTTGATCCACGGATGTTCGAACGTGTTCTGATCAACTTCCTAATGAACGCTCGTTTTGCTTCGCCAGTCGGCGGGACGGTCACGGTTCGCTTAACAAATGAGGAATTGACGGTCGAGGATGAAGGAACGGGTGTCCGAGCAGAAGACCGGGCGACGATCTGGGACGTCTACGTTAAACAAGAAGGCAGTGCCGGACATGGACTCGGTCTTGCGATCAGTCGGATGATTCTCGATAGTCATCAGTTCGCGTATGGTGTCCGTGACCGGAATGGTGGGGGAGCGGTTTTCTACGTTCAGTTTTAAACGTATTCTATCAGGCATACAAAAAGAGAGGTCAGTTTTCGGAAACCATTCCGGAACTGACCTCTCTTGAATTAATGTAACGATTATTGACCTTCGTTCGCATGAACGAGACTTGGTTTGACGAGAGTATAAAACTCATCGCTCATCCCGACACGGCTGCCCATCTGGCAAGCGAGTTCGAGTGTTTCCTTATAGAAGTTCGCGACAAGATCGTGATTTTTGATGTGCTCGTCTTGCATCGCCTTTTTGACCCCAAGGACGACCTTGTCGATTTGCTCATCGGCATCATTACGGACCGGTACGACGTTTTCCGGAAGATCGACTTCCTTGTCATGTCCGTTGAAGCGGAACGATGCCCCGAATCCGAGGTGCTCGAGGAAGAAGTGCGGTAACAGTTTACTCGCGAAGAACTGATGCCATTCCGTCTCTTTCATTGCTTCCATGTCACGCTTGAACGACGTCGTTGCGAGTGCATAACGATCGTGTGTATCCTTCATGAACTTCTCGAGGATCGGAACCTGCATTGCAAACGCATTCTTGAGCAAGTTATCGAGCTGTTCTTGCGTTAATTGTTCTTGTTCAGTCATCGCTTTAACCCCATTTCGTTTCGTTATCCCTATCGTAAGAAATTTAGACAATTCCGTCAAATCTTTTTCGAGAATAGAGTTTACCTATTTCACAAAAGGGAATCCATTACTATCGATCATTTTAAGGGGGAGTCAGCATGAAACGAATCGCAATGACAGGAGTCTTACTCGGAGCATGTCTGACTCCGGTGACGGGCTTTTCTGCAAGTAACGTGACATACAGTAAAGGGGTTGTCGCGAACGAATCGTTCGGCTATACCGTCAAAACGACGGACGCGTTGAAAAAGGCGATCCAACAAGATAAAGTCGAGCTCGTCAAGAACAAGACGGTCAAATCGAAATACGGTGTCATCACGCGGAGCGGCACGTTCGCGTTGTACTATAAAGTTAAAGGAGCGGACCAACTGCTCGTCAACTTGAACTATGAGCCGAAGAAGCTCTCGAAAAAACAGTTCGACCGTGAAATCGGATATGGTACATATCTCGGGACGAAAGGGAGCAAAACGTACTACTACGTCTTACCGACGGAAGCCGTCAAAGGAGCTGTCGGCAAGAAAGCGATCGAGAACTTGATCGTTAAGGATGTCCCGCAGATGATGAAAACATTTAAACTGCAATGAGCACTAGCTTTTGCTAGTGCTTCTTTTGTTCGTTCGGTATAGTTGAAAATGAGGTGAATGAATATGGAATGGAACGTCACAGACGTCAAACAAACAACAGATGTATTACAACTCGAAAAATGTGTCAACGATCACGATGGCATTGAATTAAAAGTCGCAGCCGATTGGGTCGGCGAGAACGATTTCGCAATCTATGATGGCGAACAATTGATTGGATATTTACAAACATTCGCGTACTTACCGACAGAGTGGGAATTGAATGTCTTTGTTGATCCGGATTACCGGAAACAAGGTGTCTTCACGGCACTCGTTGAAGCAGCACGGGCGCGGGCAACGGAAGCAGGCGTTGAAGCATTTACGTTCGTCATTGACGACGCAAGTGAGTCAGGTCAAGCTGTCCTCGAAGGATTAGGTGCCGAGTACCGGATGACAGAGTACAACATGGTCTTGAAAAAGGCGCAGTTGTTCTTAAAAGCCGATCCGGATTTCGAATTACGGGAAGCGACAGCGGGCGATCGTCCGTTCATCGTTGAGACGCTCGGTAAATCGTTCGGGAACACGGACGAGGAAGCGGAATCGATCTATCAAGCGATTGAATCTGACGACCGAATTACGTTCATCGGTGTCGCGAGCGGCAAACCAGTCGGCGTCATCCGTGCTTATCTCGCTTCCGATACACAAGCGAGCATTCATGCGTTCGCGGTTCGTCCGGAAGCGCAAGGTAATGGTTACGGGAAGAAGATGCTGAAGCTTATGGTTCAAGCGTTGTTCCGGACAGGTCGGACACAACTCGAACTCGACGTCGAGACGGACAACGACCGGGCACTCGATCTTTACAAAGAGGCAGGATTCGTCGTACATCGTGGCTATCAGTTCCACGTGTTAGCGGTTTAATTGAAGTAAACATCACGACTTTTCCACTCGCTTTCCTCAGGCGAGACACAAGCCGCGGCGCTGTCGTCTTCGACGCAGAGCCGGGTCTTGTTCGTCTCTGACAGCGCGAACGCGCTTTTTCCTGTAGGAGTCGAGTGGACGTGTAATGCATCATCAAAGAACGGTCTGCGGATCGTTCTTTTTTATGATGATTAATACAGAAACTAAACAAAAACGTTGGAACCTTTTCTGCAATCCGTCGTATACTAGACATATGGAAAAAAAGAGGAGGCGACGTCATGGAGAGTCGACAGGATTCATTGCGGACGTTGAAGTGGGTATCAGGTGGAATGGAAGCGGTGCTTGGGATTCCGCTCATAGGTGGTTCAATCGTCTTTTTCTCAGGTTATAATGCCCTGTGGTTGATGCTCGCGTTTCACATCGTCGTCGTCGTATTGACGGCACGTGCCGGGAATGTCTCAAAAGGGAACATCGTCGGGATCGTCGCATCAACGGTCGGTGTCATTCCGGTCGTCGGGATGCTCTTACACATGGCAGCAGCAATCACGATTCTCGTGGATGCAGCACTCAGTAACCGAATCGTTACACGAACACATGTCAAACACGTCGAACCGATTCGACCACGTCCGGTCCGTCGGGAGCAAGAAAAACAAGAAGATCATCCGTTCTGAGTTTTTTTCGTTGACAGTGAAAAACAAGCCGTGTAAAGTAAACAACAAGTTAAGCCATATCAATTACATCGACGACGCGGAGTAAGTATCGTCAACACTGCCGACCAAGCGAGTCAGGAATGGTGAGAGCCTGACACGGTAAGCTGAACGAGAATGGACCGCTGAGAGCCTGTTGAACTTTTGAGTAGACAGGACGGTTGCCCCCGTTACCGGGCTAGCTGGTTGTTGGACCAGCGACAAGTGGAGACGATTTTTCGTCTCAATCAGAGGTGGCACCGCGCGGATACAGGCGTCCTCTATGCATTAGCTGTTAGCTATGCGTAGAGGGCGCCTTTTATTGTACGTCAAGGTATGCCGAATCATCCAACGCTCATCATATTTCTCAGGAGGCACTACACATGAAAAAGACATTGATCGCAGCGGCGAGTACGGCAGTCCTATTAGCAGGATGTGCAACGACAGAACCAGCAGAGGACAAACAAGCGGACAAAAAGGTCCTGCATACGATGGAGAGTTACGACCTCCTGTCGGTTGACCCGGCAGACGCTATCACGTCAAACATCTTCAACCAAATCTATGAAGGACTCTATCGCTTCGACGCGAACAACGAACTTGTTCCGGCGGCAGCAAAATCACATAGCGTCTCTGAAGACGGAAAAGTCTATACGTTCAAGCTTGACCCGAATGCAAAATGGTCGGACGGAAAGCCCGTCACAGCAGAGAACTTCCGTTATGCGTTCGAGCGTGTCATCAAAACGAACTCACCGTTCGCTTACTTGCTCGAGCCAGTCGAAAAAACGACAGCGGTCGACGACGAGACACTTCGAATCGAACTGAAACGTCCGACACCATACTTCCTCAGCATGACGACGTTCGGCACATATATGCCGGTCCGTGAAGATATCGTCAAAGCAAAAGGTGACCAGTTCGGAACGGATCCAAAGACGAACGTCTACAACGGACCGTTCACATTCAAGAAATATCAAGCCGAGCAAGGCTATACGCTCGCAAAGAACGCTGAGTACGCAGACCGAAAAAACGTCAAAATCGACGAAGTCGACGTCAAAATCATCAAAGATCCGATGCTTGCGATCAACTTATTTGAGTCCGGTGAACTCGATGTCGCACCACTCAACTCGGAGAACGTCGTCACGTACAAGGATCAAAAAGAGTACAACACGTTCAGCGATTCGCGGATGTTCTTCATCCGGATGAACGAAAAGACTGATGCTTTGAAGGATAAAGAAACACGCCAAGCAATCGATGCGGCATATGATAAAAAAGCGATGACGGAAACGTTGCTTGGAAACGGTTCACTGCCAGCGGATTATATCGTGCCGAAAGAACTTGATCCGAAATACGATAGTGCGCGTCAAATCGAATCATCATATGATGTAGCAGCGGCAAACAAAGTGTTGGCGAAGCAAAATCTTGAGTTGACGATGTTGATCGAAGATGACGACGTCTCGAAAAAAATCGGGGAGTACATCCAAGGCGCGTTGAAGAAGCAGAATGTCGACGTGAAACTGTTATCACTTCCGAAGAAAGAACGTCTCGCCCGTGAAGGACGAGGGGACTACGACCTGTCACTCGCGAGCTGGGCTCCGGACTATCAGGATGCAACGACATACCTGAACTTGTTCACGACCGGTAACCCGTTCAACATGATGGACTATTCGAACAAACAGTATGACCGTCTCTTGAAACAGGCTGAAAGTGAACTCGATCAAGACAAACGTCTCGCGTTACTCAGTAAAGCGGAAAGCTTGTTGCTCGACGATCAAGCAATCTCACCGGTCTATCAACGGAAGAATGCCTTCTTGCAAAACACGGAAGTCAAAAATCTCGCCCGTCATAATGTCGGAACGGATATCTCATATAAATATGTTGAGATTGAGCGGAAATAAGAAAGAGAGAGTGATGGACGATTTGGTCCATCACTCTTTTTGGTGTGCTTTTGTCATCTCACTGGGAATCGTTTTTGAAAATCGGGTCAACTGACTTAAAACGGTTACAAAAGAAACCGATAGAGAGGACGGTGAAAGAAGATATAGGAAAGGGAGTTTCGGTTATGCGTAAATTACGAAGCAACTTGAAAGTGCGGTTATTCTTTTGGGTCTTGGCCATTTCAGTCATCACGAGTGGTATCTCAGCTCAGCTCGTGCTCTATCTCCACCGTGGACTTGATGTCGCGGATACGAACGCAATCTGGATTGGAGCAGGGATTGGCTTATTGTTATCGTTGATAGGGACGTCGTTGACACAATTAATCCTACGTCAACCGATCAAAGCGATCGAAAAGGCAACAGAGACGGCACGCGAAGTCGCAAACGGCAACTTCAACGTCGATTTCGAGGAAGCGAAGCGCGGCGATGAAGTCGACCAACTGATGCATGAACTCGAAGTGATGGTCTTACATATCCGCAAACAGGCGACACAGATGGGAAGTTCAAGCGATAAGCTGACAGCATCCGCACAAGAGATCGCAGCAGCAGTCCAGGAAGGGAATGCGTCGGGTGAAAGCATCCGTTCAGCGATGGCAGAGCTATCCGCGAAGATGAACGAAAACGTCGATCAAGCCTACTTGTCGATGGACGCCCTCGGTGCGGTCAAACGGACGATGGATGAAGTCGCAAAAGAGATGAACGAAGCGTTGAAATCAGCGACAGTCATGCAGACAGAAGCCCAGAACGGGAAGACACTTGCGACCGATTCTGTCGAGGCGATGCATATGATTTCGAAAAAAATGGAACAGTCAGCGACACTAAACGGTCGTCTGACGGATATGACAGGTGAAATCTCACGGATTACGGATGTCATTAGTGATATCTCAGCACAGACGAACTTGCTCAGTTTGAATGCATCGATTGAAGCAGCACGGGCAGGTGAAGCGGGACGTGGCTTTGCAGTCGTCGCTGCCGAAGTCAAAAAACTGGCGGAACAAACAGCGACATCAGCAAAAGAAATCACGGATTTGATTTCTGGTGTTAAACGTCTTGTTAATGACACGGCGAACGCGATGACCGATGTTCAAAGCGAAGTCGCGACCGGTGTCGGACTCGTCGAGCAGGCAGGTTCGTCGTTCGAAGAGATTCATCATTCGACAGAGAACGTCTACTCACGAGTTAAATCGGTTGACCAGCTCGTTGTCAAATCGGATCAAGAGATTGATCAGGTTGGCTTGACGACAGCGAATATTCTCGCGATGGTTGAGGAAGCATCGAAGCACGCGGAACAAGTCTTGCAGGCGTCGAGTCATCAAGCAGCATCGCTTGGTGAAGTCAATGGAGCGATGGAAGAACTGGTTGCGGTAGCTGAGCAATTACAGGAAGAGACTGGCGCGACGCGTATATAAACTATGAGAAAATCGTACGTCCGAACCGGATGTACGATTTTTTTGCATTTTTTTGAAGAAAGTTGTTAAACATTTCGAACGGACGACGATATATAGGGTGGAAGCAGTCATCGACTAAATCCACCGTGTCACCCTTGGGCCGGCCAGGGGGCACATCTCGGAGAAGACGGATCTTCAAAGAGACAAAAAACTTTATCCTATGGAGGGAAATCAAAATGATTATCAATCACAACGTAACAGCGCTTAACACGCACAACAAACTTGCAGCTGCAACTGGAGCTCAAAGTAAGTCAATGGAGAAACTTGCTTCAGGTCTTCGTATTAACAAAGCCGGAGACGATGCAGCTGGTCTTGCAATCTCTGAAAAAATGCGTGCTCAGGTTCGTGGACTTGACCAAGCATCACGTAACGCCCAAGATGGTATTTCATTGATTCAAACGGCTGAAGGTGCATTGAACGAAACACACGATATTCTTCAGCGTATGCGTGAACTCGCAGTTCAATCATCAAACGATACAAATACTGCAACTGACCGAGGAGAAATTCAAAAAGAACTTGATCAGTTAGTTGATGAAGTTGATCGTATTGCAGGAAATACTGAATTTAACACTCAAAACTTATTGGGTGCTAAAAATGCAAGTGGTTTCACTGGAAGCGCTCAGTCGTTCACTTTCAAAATTGGTGCGAACTCTGGTCAAGACATCACACTTTCAATTTCTTCTATGGATAGTGCACGATTAGGTACTACATCGGGTTCAACAATTCAATCGTTAAAATCAACTGCTTCAGGTGGAGCACTTGAGTCAAGAGCTACTGCTGACACAGCAATCAAAACAATCAATGATGCGATTGAAAAAGTATCTTCGGAACGATCTAAATTAGGAGCTAACCAAAATCGTCTTGAACATACAATCAATAACCTCAAAACTTCTTCTGAAAATCTTACAGCGGCAGAATCACGTGTTCGTGACGTTGATATGGCTAAAGAAATGATGAATCAAACAAAAAATTCAATTCTTGCTCAGGCAGCTCAAGCTATGCTAGCACAGGCCAACCAACAACCACAGGGTGTCTTACAACTTCTAAGATAAAATTTTTGAGTATAAGTCTATCTAAATTTGATAGACTTATACTCATTTTAATAATATTTTTAGAAGATTATTAAAATGAGTATAAGCCTAAATAAGAGGTGAAAGCATGGCACTAATTTCTTTGTGTATGATTGTAAAGAATGAAGAGAACAATTTAAAAAGATGCTTAAAATCAATAGCACATTTGGTAGATGAGATTATAATCGTTGATACAGGATCGGAGGATGATACAAAAAAAGTTGCTTTGCAATATACAAAAAATGTCTTTGAATTTGAATGGGAGAAAGATTTCTCTTCAGCTAGAAATTACGCTGCTAGTTTTGCAAAAAGCAAATGGATTTTGGTGATGGATGGAGATGAATACATTGATGAAAATAATTTTAAAATATTTAAAAATCAATTATTTAATTCAAGAAGTGATATTCTCATTCCAAAAATCATTAATTTTTTAGGTAGTAGCGGAGAATCGATAGCTCAAAATTATCATGAAAGAATTTACTTAAATAATAGTGAAATTAAATACGATAGACCAATACATGAACATTTAGTAAGTAAAACTTCAACTGAGTTAATAAGGGATCATTGTGAATTAATTATTTATCATTCCGGATATTTAGATCAGCAAAGAAGCTTAAAAAGTAAATCAACGAGAAACTTATACATATTAGATAGTATTAAAGAAAAGTTGCCTATTGATTATTATTATTTAGGTAATGAATTAGTAAGCATAAATAAATTAGAATTAGCTATAGATAATTATATAATTGCATACAAAAAAGAACATAATAAAAGTCTCAATTGGATTTTGGACTTACTAGTAAGGTTGATAGGTTGCCAAATAGAAGTTAATAGAATTGATGATGCTAGAAATATTATTAATTCTTGTTTGATAGTGTATCCAAATATAGGAGAATTTTTATATTTTGATGCTTATATCTATTACATTACAAAAAACACAAAACTATCGATTGAAAAATTTGAAGAATTATATGAAAAAAGAGAAGTTATTGAAACTATATATAGTGAAGATTATACAAAGATACAACCATTAAAGTTATTGGCCAGAAGCTATAGAGAAAATAAACAGATAAATGAATCGGTAAACGTAATTTCAAAAGCAATTGCGTATAATCGATTGGACTTAGAATCATGGAAGTTTTTAATTGAAACACTTGCATTAGAAATTTCTGAAGACGAATTATATCATTTTATCGAAAATAAAATTTTTTCAGATGATATGTTTTCTGAACTTCAGAAAATAACGATAATCGGATCGATTCTAGAACCGAAGGTAAATAAAATATTAAAACAAAAAATTCATTCGGAGAAAAAAGATTTGCCATTAATTTTAATTCAATCTATACAATTAAAATCATTAATGATAGAAAAAAATATTACGGATCTAATCTATGTGATTAATGAAATTGACGATGCAATTATTAAAAGGATTTTAAAAATAGGGATTTTTGATTACATTGATTTATTAGTTATCTATTCAATTGAAAAAAATAAAACTACTTTAAAGTCATTAAAAAGATTAATTAGTCAAATTGAAACTTCTCAAAAGTTGATTTTTTTAAAAGATTTTGTTTTAAAAAATAAATCTAAAAATATAACGAAATGTTTTGAAGAATACAGCACGTATATTGATAAAAAATTATATTTTTTGTGAATTAAAGGATGAGATAAATGAAAAAGGTATTAATCGGAAGTCCGATACATCAAGATCCAGAAATTTTAAAATATTTTTTAGATAGTTTATTGTTATTAAATACTTTGAATGTAGAAGTTCATTATCTTTTTATTGATGATAATAAAGATTTAAATTCAAAAGAAATATTGAAAGATTTCTCTGAAAATCAATCAAATGTAGTTATTTATGAAAGTTTAGATGAAGATGAATATATTAAAAACGAAGAAACACATTTTTGGAACGAAAAATTAATTTGGAAAGTAGCTCATTACAAAAACATAATATTAAAAATGGGAGAAGAATACTTATTTGATTACGTCTTTTTAGTTGATTCAGATCTATTACTTCACCGAGAAACTTTAAATGAATTAATTAGTTCAAAAAAAGATATAATTTCAAATATATTTTGGACTAAGTGGCAACCACATTTTCCTGAATTACCTCAAGTTTGGATGTTTGATCAATACGAACAATATGAGAAGAAAAGATGGGAAGATTTAAGTAATGAAGAAATCGTAATTCGAAGAAATGAATTTATCGGAAAAATGAGAATTCCTGGTGTTTATAGGGTTGGAGGTCTTGGTGCGTGTACATTGATTAGTAAAAAAGCTATTTCTGACGGTGTAAATTTTTCTGAAATAAGTAATCTATCTTTATGGGGAGAAGATAGACATTTTTGTGTAAGAGCAGAATCTTTAGGATATAAACTGTTTGTCAATACAGTGTATCCATCGCTCCACTTGTATAGATTATCAGATTTGAAAACTAAAAAAATAAAAGAAGCTATAAAAGAAATTTCTTATGATTTTTTTAATTTGAAAAGAACTATTACTATCGGATTGAAGAATTTGGGGACATTTGACTTTAAAGAAGGTTATATAAATGAATGGAAGAGTTATTTTACAAAGGATTTTACCGAAATAATCGAAGGAGCTATAACAGAACAAGCAAATCATATGAGGATTAAAGAAATAAATGTAAAAGCAAAAATTTATATTCTTAATATTGATAAGATAACTAAAGAATACTCTCAAGCTAGTATCTTAATAAACAATAAGATAGTAACAAAAGAAAATGAAGAAGAAGAAAGTAATTTATTTAAAGTCGAGTTGGAAAATAAGAAAGATAAATGGAAAATATCTAACTTAGAATTTATGTCTAGGATAAAGTAACCAAATTTTAAGATCAAAATGGCTCCAGTTTAGGAGTCATTTTTTTTCAAGTAATAAAAAGAAAAAGTGAGTGAAAAGTTCATAAATAAAATTAAGTGTTCTTTTAATCTATTCCTCTCAAAAATTTTAATTCCATAACCGATATATTGAGTAAAGACATTAAATTAGGAGTGAACGACTATGAATTCCATCAATACGGAAATTCGCCTTCATCTGCCTTCGAACGTACTACCGTACGAAGCGACACGAAATGTGTTTGTGGAGGCGAATCAGGAAGCACTTGCAGAAGAAGGAGTCGTTGTCCTACCAACACCCCAACATATTACGAAACTCGAAACAGCGATGGAACAAGCAAACATTAAACTTGAACTGCAACGGACCGGCTTGAAGTTCGTCAAACATGAACAGCTGAACGAATATTACATTCAAGTCGTTGATTCGAATAATAACGTCGTACAAGAAATTCCGAGTAAAAAAGAACTTGATTTTTTTGCGGCATTCATGGAGTTTAATCAATTGATCGATAAACGGATTTAATAGAAAGGACTGATTGTATGGCAGGCATTCGACTGAGTGGTCTTGCGAGTGGTATTGATACCGAAACGATGATCAAACAATTAATGCAGGCGGAACGAGCGCCGGTCGATCGGTTATCTCAAAAAAAACAGACACTAACTTGGCAACGCGATGCATATCGAGAAATGAACCGAGTATTGCTTGATTTCCGGACAGCGGCAGGCGACATGTTGTTGTCGAAGAATTATCAAACCAAGATCGTTACGAGTTCGAATCCGACGGCGTTAACGGTGACAGCAAGTCCAGCGGCGTCAGCCGGTAGTGTGACAATTGACAGTATTGATCAACTGGCTAGTGCGGCCTCGGTGACTATGGTCGCAGCAACTGGGAAGAAAAGTGACGCAACACTTGAAGAAAGTGGATTGTTCACGAAAGATGCGGATGGGAAAATCAATGTCCAGATCAATACGTTCGATGCAACAGGCAAAGCCGTGACGGAGACACTGCAACTGGACGCAACGCAAAAGATTTCTGACTTAACAGCAGCAATCAATGGTAAAACAAGTCTTGGGATGAACGCTGTGTTCAATGATTTAACAGGAAAACTTGTTTTAACAAAAACGAGTACTGGTAACCTAAATCCCGCAGGTGCAGATATTTCGATCGTCGATGCATCAGATAATACTGCAAAGGTTAATTCACAGGATGCAACATTCGGTCGTGAAGGGCAGAACGCTAAATACACGATTGGTGGACAACAACTCGAACAGACTACGAATACGTTCACGCAAAACGGTCTGACAATTACCTTGAACAATGTCACGACGACAGCGACGACGATCAATACGGCACTGGATACACAGAAAAACTTTGATTCGATCAAAAACTTCGTCGATAAATACAACGACGTCATCGATAAGATGAACAAAAAAGTCCGTGAAGAGAAATATCGTGATTTCCAGCCATTGACGGATGCCCAGCGCAAAGAATTGAGTGAGGACGAAGTTAAGAAGTGGGAAGAAAAAGCGATGAGTGGTGTGTTGAAAAACGATAGCTACTTACAGGACGGCATGAATCAGTTTCGGAGTGCGATTTCGTCGAAAATCGATACGGGTTACTCGTATACGTCAGGTACGGATACGATCCAACTCCAGTACTTGTCACAAATCGGAATTACTTCAACGAGTGATTTCCGTGACGGTGGTAAGCTAAAAATCGATGAGACGAAACTGAAGAAGATGCTTGAAGAACAGCCGGAAGGTGTTTTTAAACTGTTTACTGCTGACGCCCCGGAACCGACGAAGGATGGGCAAGGTAATCCAGTTCCAAGTCAAAACGGAATTGACGGTTTCGTTCGCCAGATTCAAGGCTTTGCGACAACACTCCGCGATAAGATTTCCGGTGTTGCTGGACGGGACGGAGCGGTTGCGACGACATATCGACTCGGGAAATCACTCGCTGATCTCGATAAGAGCATGTTGTCGTGGGAAGACAAGTTAAAACGAAAAGAAGACAGTTACTATCGCCGATTCGCGGCAATGGAACAAGCGATGAACCAAGCAAACAGTCAATCAGCGACGCTTGCCGGCTATCTCGGACAAGGATAAAAGGAGGAAACGCAATGAACCCTTATGCTACGTATCAGACGAACTCGGTAACGACAGCGTTACCTCAAGACTTAACACTAATGTTATATGAAGGATTGATCAAATTCTCGATGCTTGCGAAACGTGCGATCGAACAGAAGATGATTGAACAAAAAAATACGAATATCCAAAAGGCACAAGCCATCATCAGTGAGTTGCAACTGACGCTCAATCAATCGATTGCCCTGTCAAAAGATTTGAACAGTTTGTATGACTATATGCAAACGCGTTTAATTGATGCGAACGTAAAAAACGATCTCGTTGCAATTGATGAAGTGATCGGCTTTGCCGAAGAATTCCGCGAGACGTGGAAAGAAGCGATGAAACTCGCACGGCAACGATGAGTCCGCTCGATCCGCTTTGCCTGAAGACGAAACGGCTGATTGAACTGCTTGATCAAACGCCGAATGAAGAGACGTATGACGAATGGATCGAGAAGATTCAAGGTCTGCTGAACGAACGAGAAGCATTCATCGCGGCACACTCGAATCTGCTCGCTGGTGCCAATCAAGCCGTCATCCAGGAACTCGTCGCTGATAGTCGAAAAATCGACTTGAAATTATCAGCGGAAACGGCTAAATTAGGGGTACAAATCAGTCAGTTGCGTCAGACGCAAACGAGTCGTAAATCGTACGTCGATCCGTACGAGGAAGTCGATCATAGTTTTTCACCGTATTTTGATTCTCGTCAGTAACTTTCTTGTGTGAGGGAGGGATCTTTCGTGACCAAGCGGGAAGACAAGAAGCGTCCCGTACCGCAGCCGTATTTCCAATCGGACGGCTCGTACGATCAGTTTATTGAACCGGACGTTGAATCGGAATCATGGGAAGAATTCGAACGCCCTGTCTCCGATGCACCGGATGCCTATGAAGAAGAAAAATATCGTCGTGAGTCGTAAGCTCATGACAAAAAATGCCCTGTCCATTTCTGTGGACGGGGCATTTTGCCGTTCATTTAAAGCGGTAGGCGTTCTTGTCTTCTTGCTTGACGGTGTACATCGCTTCGTCGGCGCGAATCAAGAGTAGACTTGTCGTCCGACCATCGTCTGGATAACGGGCGATGCCGATTGACGGCGTGACCTGCATAGCAGTCGCGTCAAAGAAGAACGGATCGTTCAAGCGAAGGAGGACATTCTCAGCGTAGGTGATCGTCTCCGTGCGACTGCGGGCGAGGAAAACGATGAACTCATCTCCACCGAGTCGCGCTGCTACATCATCTTGCGTTAAATCGAGCTGCAAGCGACGTGCTGTCTCCTGCAAGACATAGTCTCCAGCGTCATGTCCGTAGCGGTCATTGATCTGCTTAAAGCCGTCAAGATCAATGAATAGAAGCGATCCTTCGGTTAAGGTTGCGAGCTGCGCTCCAAGGTGATCCTCGAAATACCGGCGATTCGGAAGTTTCGTCAAGGCATCGTGATAACCGAGTTCCTGGAGCCATTTTTCTTGTGATAAGGCTTCCGTCAAATCAGACAGAATGACGTACAAATCCGCTTCACCCGGAATCGGAATTAACGTCACTTCGAACGTCCGTCCGTCGACGGGGCGCATCAACAGCTGTTTTTCACCGGTTTCAAGTTTCAGAAATGCCGCAATCAATTGATCGACTAAGGCATCAGGAACATAGCCGTGCGGGAAGTAACGTTCTGCTGCCGGGTTCATCGCTTTCTCATGCCCATTGCCGTCGAAACGAATGATCGGTTGTGGGTGGGCGAGGAACAGGCGGCGATACTCTTCCTTCCGGAGTTCGAGTTGTGTGGTATGGCGGTCAATTCGGTGTGTCAGATCGACTTCGAACGTCTCGAGTTCCGTTAGTAACTGACGATTGAGACGTTCGGAGAAAAATTGCCGGAACATAAATAACGAGAACAAGATGATTAGCGTCGGGAAGTAGACATCTTGCGCCATCGGAAGGAACGTGATGCCCGTCAACAGAACAAGCAGACTGATATACGGCAAATACGGTCGTCCGAGTCGGTCGCGTGCCGGTTGCTTCGGTGGCACGTCCTTAAAGTAGACAGCTAGCTCAAACAAACTGACCGCATAGAGCGGGAAGAAGCAAGCAGCGAACGTCAACTCATCACGAATGAAGAATGTGTAATAACCGAAGTTCGCCAAGATGAATAGCATCATCGCCTGAATCAGTCGTCTGTGTGCCAATCCACGAAGTCCTGTCGCATACAAAATCAAAAAGAAGAACAACTGCGCAATGAAACTGATCGCATAGCCGAGCATAGCGACGAATTCGATGTCAGAGCGTGCGAACGTTGGTAAGTGTCGCAGGATGACCGTATAACCAAAGACGAAGACCATCCCGAATAAGAGCACACCGTCAATATAGAGTAGCCGTGCATGGCGAATCGAAGACCAGTCGATCAACCGGGTAAAGGCGATGGCGGTCAGAATCAGGAAGGCGGTCAATGTCAAGTTGGCAACAGAGTCGACTTCCGGCGGGTGCGGGAAGAAGGTCAGGATAAAGTTGATCCAGAGACCACTTGCGAACAAGAGAATCGCGATGCCGACCGAGCGTTCCGAGTGCTTCGGGAAGAACCAACGCCTGGCTTGAATCGCGACGAACGTCACAGCAAGTAGCGTCGCAAGAACAGCGACCAGCGGAACGAACGGTGTTCCGCTGACAAGTAGCATCAGCCCGTAGGTGATCAGTAAATAAAGAATCGGTAACGTTGGTCGCATCGCGGACCTCCTTTCCTGAAACAGTGTGTTGGCTCTTTTCGACGAGCGGTGAAAAAAATCCTTGTCCCGTCTGATGACGAACAAGGATCAGTCCTGCTCTTGCACCCATTCCCAGTGGCTACGTGCGTCTTTTTTGATTTTGTCGGTCGCCGTCTTGCTTTGGAACAACCGACTGTACCAGAGGCGGGCCGTGTCTGTGTCTTTCGTCACAGCGTATAGGTCCGCGATCCGCAATAGAAGGACGTCTTCTGGAATCCCGCTCTCTTTGACGGATGTGTAGTTGTCGTAAAGAGAGACATATTTCTCAATCGCTCGACTCGCCCAAAGTTGTTCTTCGTTCTGTTGACCGGTTAAGCGATGCAACCAGGACAGACGAACGCCGAGCATTGCTTGGATCGCTGGCTTTTGCTCCGTCACTTGAGCCGTGTAGAGACAAAGCTTATAGAGCTGGATTGCCTGTTCGATCGTCCGCTCCGTACCAGCAAACGGTAAGACAGGAAGCGTTGGCAGGATATGATCTAGTAAGGTAGCTCGAACGTCCGGCGATAACTTTCCGAACGACTCGTGGAAGAAAAACCGACAATGGCTACACTGAATCGGTTCATAGAGATAGACATTGACGCCTTGATGGCGGATGAAGCCATCAAAGTCGGTCGAGGCAACACGGATATGTCGCGACAGGACACGTTTCGTCTCCGTCGTTTTCAAGCAGTAGGGGCAGATGCACTTTTTAAGATATAAGTCTGGCATGTAGGGGGACTCCTCTAATTCTAGATTACACGAAGACGTTGACGAGCATGCCTTTGATCTCGCCGACTTGGTCGAGGATATCGAGCCGTCGCGATTCGCCAGAGATGACCGTATCCGTCAACTGCAGGAGCTTCGCATCGACTTGCTCGACGACCTTATAAATCTTCGTCCGACCGCGGCGGTTGAAGCCACGCTTCTCTTCGAGTTGTTGCGATTGGTCGAGGGCATCTTTTAAGAAGTCCTTGATTTTTTCTTTATAGCTTTCAAGGTGCTCGATTGTCTGACTTTCAGCGAGCAGTTGCCCGTGTTCTTCGACGAGCGCGAGCTTTTGTTGCAGGCGCTCGTAACCTTTGTGGTCGCGCTTCTCTTGCATCAAGGCAGAGAACGTCGTCGACGCTTCGACTTCACGGGGACCACCTTTTAAGGACTGGAGTCGTTGCGTTTCTTGGATGCGGCGGATATCCATCGGGTCTGCCTCCTTAGTTGAGTAATTGTAAGACGCCTTGCGGTAGGGCGTTCGCTTGAGCGATCATTGCCATCCCCGATTGGTTAAGGATGTTGTATTTCGCATATTCCATCATCTCACGCGCCATATCGGTATCGCGAATCCGTGATTCCGATGCCGTCAAGTTCTCGACGCTGACGCTGAGGACGGACGACGTTGCTTCGAACCGGTTCTGGATCGCGCCGAGCTGTGCCCGTTGCTGGGAGATTGTATCGATTGCTTTCGTATACCGGCTGATTGCGTCGTTTGCGTCCGTTGCCGTCATGACGCTAAGGGCGTACTCGGGTGCACTACCACTCGGGAAATCAAGCGGACGAATCAAAGGATTCGTTTGTGTCGTTGAACTGATATCAAGCGCGAGAGCTTGCATATCGTCAATCGTGATCGAGATGCCTTCGTTGGCACCCGCATTCGTTTGGATGAACAGGGCACTGTCGGCATCGCTGAACTTGCCGCTCAACAATTCCTTCCCGTTGAACTGCGTCGTTTGTGCGATCCGCGAGACTTCGTTCGTCAGCTGGTTGATCTCTTCTTGGATTGCTGTCCGGTCTTCCGTTGCGAGCGTGCCGTTGCCAGCTTGGACGGCGAGTTCGCGCATCCGTTGCAATAGGTTGTGCGTCTCACTTAAACCACCTTCGATCGTTTGGACCATCGAAATACCATCAAGGACGTTTTGTTCCGATTTATCGAGCGCCTTCAAGCGATTACGCATCTTCTCTGAAATCGCGAGACCAGCTGCATCATCGGCACCTCGGTTGATTTTCTGACCGCTCGACAGTTTATCCATCGTCGTCTTGACGTTCGTCTGGTTGATGCTGAGGTTGCGATAAGCCTTCAAGGCTTGGACGTTATTCGTGATTCTCATTCGTATTCCATCCCTTCGTATCGTTGATGATGTGCGGCGCGCACGAGTGGTCGATCGACGGTCTGTGCCGCTTGCCAAGTGACGCGTAAGTCTTCTGCTAGTTCGAGTAGTTCGTCGAGGACCTTTGGTGTCTTATAGACCTGTAACGTCTGCTCGGCAAGATAGTGGTAGAGGGCATCGAGTTGTGCGGTGATGATGCCACCGTCGTCATGCAGTCCCGCCTGCAGTTTGTCGAGTAACTGATAGGCTTTTTGTAAACGTTCGTTGACTTCGTCAAAGCGATTCGCGTCACGCGCAATCGTGGTGCGATCATATTGTAGGACGAGCCCCGTCAGCATGACTTCCGTCAGCTGTTGCGGGGTCATCGCGTAGAGTTCTTGTTCTGTCATGTTTGTCGTCCTTTCGCATTGTCGAGTTCTTCGATCAATAAGAGCAGTTCTGCCATCACGTCGTATAGTTGCGGGGGAATTGCCGTCCCGAGGTCGAGATCGAGTAAGTGACCGAGCAGTGACGTATCGTGTTCGATCGCGACACCGTTTGCTCGTGCTTCTTGGAGGATGCGATCGGCGGCTTGTCCGCTTGCGCGAGCGACGACGACCGGTGCTTGACCGGATGCTTCATCGTAACGGAGGACGGCAGCCGTCTTACGTCCGGTTAAATCGATTTTCTGATACATAACGGTCTCTCCTTTTTAGATACGATAGTCGTAGCCACGTGGCGTCTCGTCTTGCTTGACGGTCTCCGTCACTTGCTCACGCGTGAACGGACGGAACTGGATTCGGACGTCTTGGTAACCAGTCGCTTGTAAGGCGTCCGTCGTTCGGTCGAGGAACGGGGTCGCCAGTTGTTCAAGAACGGGAAAATCATTTTCAATCGTGATCTGCATCTTTCGGTTGACGGTCTCAACGCGGATACCGATTTCACCGAGGCGCGGCGTGTTGAGCTGGACATATAACGTATTGTTTTCCCAGTCGATCACTTCGTCCGGACGTTTATTTTGCAAGTGAACGTGGAGTCCTGCCGTCGCTTCGACGAGTTGGACCGGTAGTGCGAGCAGAATCTGGTTCAACTGTTGCTGGCTGTCCGGTTTATTGACTTGCTGTTGTGCTGCAAGGAACGTCTGCAGTTTGGCGGCTTCCGGATTCGCTGCCGGCGTATTCAGTTTCAGTTCCGCCGTCTGAAGCTGAAGTGTCTTTTGGACGGTCTCTTGCAAGAGGCGCGGGCTGTTCTGTTGCGGCTCATATGGAACGGCTTTTGTTGCGACTTGCGTTGGCAGCGTTGGTGCTTGCGGCGGCAGTCCTTGCATCTCCGGTAAGTAGGTCGGACGAACGTTCGCTGGCGCATAGCGGAACGCTTCAAAGGCGACTCGGACTTCCTGTAAGACGGCTTTAGCTTCCGTACCGCGTCCGAGTAATGCCAGTTCCGCACCCCGCTCGAGTTTCGATAAGAAATGAATCAGCTGTTTTTCATCTTTCATCGAGGTATGCAGTAAAGCATCCGTTTGCTGGAAGACTTGTTTTAAGCGTTGCGCCGTGCTCTCGATGACGGCGACCATTTGGACCGGACGTGTCTCGACGAGCGGCTCGATTTGCCGGAGTTGTGAGACGATCGTTCGCTGTTGGCTCTTGAAATCATTCGTAATCTCAGCGAGGCGTGGCGTCACTTCACGGACAAGCGTCAAGGCAGACCGGACCTGTGCCGTTTGCCCTGCTTGAGCTTCCGGTTGACTTGCCCGTGCCGTTAGACCAATCAGTTGCTCGCGGACGCTCGTCTTCGGCTCAAGCGGCACTTGCGGGAAGTAGGGCGCCAGTTGTTTGCGAACGGTTTCGACATCGCCTCGTTCGAGCGTAGCGACGAGTGCCGGGCGTTTTTCCGCTGGAAGGTGTTCAATGTATTGCCGGATATGCAAGGGCGACGCTGTCTCGATCTCGCGTTGCGTCGGTAGTGTGACGCGAGCGACGTCCAGCGCGACGGCTTTTTCAAACGTCGGCTGCTCCTTTAAGGCGTCTCGTTCCGGCAGGACGTCCGGATAATCTTCCGTCGTCGCCAGAAGACTCGCGATCAAGACGTCGGCGTCAACTGGCAGTGTCGTGTCCGGTCGCGACACGAGTTCGAGTGCTAAGTTCTTGTACGTGCCTTGCAATGCCGTCACGAGCTGAGCGACGATTTCCGGTGTCTGCGGCAGTTGACCGCTTGCGAGTAACTTCGCAACGGCTTGCTTTAGTTCAGCCGGCACGCCTTCTAGCAAAGCAGGATCAACATTTGATGGAACGGACAGGACAGGTGGGGTTTCCGCATCCGGTGTCGCGGGTGTCAGTTGTTCGATCAAGTAACCTTCTGCGGTCTGTCCTTTGACCTTGAACTGGAAATCACCTGTTGGGACGTCGCCCGTGAAGGTCATCTCGATCTTATCCCGACCGACCTGGACGAGAGCCGTATGTGGACCGGTCTGCTCAAGGACCGTACCTTTATAGGTCTTCGTCTCCGAAAGCGGCGCCTGACCAGGGGATTGCGCCGGACGTGCCGGGTTCAATTGGATGTTCATCGAGAAGCCTCCTTGTTTTTTAAAACTATCATCTCATTATATATCGGCAGAAACCAAAAAGGATTGAGCGAATTCATCGCCCAACCCTGATTTTTTTACGTTCACTGCTTAAGATTTGATTGCATTAAAGCGTTCCTCTAATGTCATCGCGTTCAATTGTTGATAACGAGCCATCAGCTCGCCAGTTGCTTTCATTTGGTTGCGGACGATGTAAGGAGAGGCGTTTACGGGAAGGATCATGCCATTACGAGTCTTGAGCTTCGTCTGTCCGTCTTCCTCGATGACTTCGGACATGTGGCTCCAAGCGTACCACTCGCAATCATCACGTTTCGGTGATTTCGTTGGGAAAAACACGAGGCCAAGTGTCGGTTCAATGACGACTGGGACTTTTCCTTTTACAGATGCGACACGTTTTGCTGTCACGATGCGTTCCTCAATGGAACTGTTGTATTGCCTGCAGGAAAGCTGCAGTAGTTGATACGGCCGAAGCGGTGTCATGATGGTCGAGCCATCCTCGAGTACGATGATGGATTGCTTCATCATGTCGTAGCACGGGAGAATCGCCACCGTCCGTTTCGTGATTCGATACTTTTCGTCATTATGGAATGGTCGCATTCGACTACATCCTCCTTAAGATAGGACAATGGATAAAATAGGTAATTACTAACGATATAATACAATAATACAACTGTAATGACAACGTAATTTTTTAAAATATAGACCAATAAGTAGGGAATATTATTCATTTTTCGGAATGAATTCAAATTAATCAGAATTTTTAATTGTCAATAATTCCTTCTTTTGATAGACTAAGCCGTAGAGAGCTTGCTCTCGAACTCTGGTTTGCGAAGGGAACGTGAATTCGAATGGAACAAGGTAAAGTAAAATGGTTTAATGCTGAAAAGGGTTATGGTTTCATCGAGACGTCTGACGCGAAAGACGTATTCGTACACTTCTCAGCGATTCAAGTCGATGGTTACAAATCGCTTGAAGAAGGCGAAGAAGTGGAATTTGAAATCGTTGAAGGCGATCGTGGTCCACAAGCTGCGAACGTTTCAAAGATCTAATCCAATAGCAGCCGCCACCGTTTTTAGGCTATTCGCCTAAAAGCGGTTTTTTGTTTTGAGTTCGATCAAAACGGGTATATACGTTAACATCAACATGCTTCAATATTATCGTACGCTAAGAACAGGTAGGAATGTTCATGACAATGTCATCGTTTTCATGGTCTTCCTTCACTTATCGTGCTATAATAAAAACGAACCAAAGAATTTCGAATATTCAGAAGGAAACGACTGAAGTATCTCGAATTCATAGGTTCAACCGGTTACTTAAGGAGGAGTTTACATGATCTACAACATTCGCGGTGAAAACTTGGACGTCACAGATGCTCTCAAGGATTACGTCGAGAAAAAGCTTGAAAAGTTAACTCGTTATTTTACAACTCCTACGGAAGCGCAAACGGCTTATGTCAATCTCAAAGTCAACAATGAGAAGCAAAAAGTCGAAGTGACGATTCCAATGCCAAACCTCTTGCTCCGTGCAGAGGATATCAATGGCGATATGTATGCAGCAATCGACCTCGTCGTCGATAAGCTCGAACGTCAAATCCGGAAACACAAAACGAAGTTGAACCGGAGAGGACGCGCTAAAGAAGGCGGCATCGGAGAGTACTTCAAAACGCTCGAAGGACCGGAAGCGGAAGCGCCAGTCTATGAAGAGGACGAGGCAGAACTCGAACTCGTTCGGACGAAGCGTTTCACACTCAAACCAATGGACACGGAAGAAGCGATTCTTCAGATGGACATGCTCGGACACGCATTCTTCGTCTTCTCAGACGCAGAAACGGGCAACACGAACGTCGTCTACCGTCGTAAGGATGGTCGTTACGGTTTGATTGAACCAGAATAATGAATGCAACAGGGACTCGCTCTTACGGGCGAGTCCCTTTTTGATATGATGGAAAACTATTTTTAAACAAGGTACGTTTGCTCTATGACGAAAGACCGAGACCGCTACTCGGTCCGCTTGTTGAAATTTGACGTCGTATTCGGTACACTGAATAAAGGAAAAATCTCGGAATTCTGTTCGTTCAAAGAATCGTTCGAAGTAAGGGGACTGTAAGGCATGGCTAATTTTCTAAAAGAATTATTTGCACCAACGAAACGTGTCCTGAAGAAAGCCGAAAAAGCAGCAGACGCTGTGGAAGCATTCGAGGCACAAATCGGTGCGTTATCGGATCAAGAACTCGAAGGAAAAGTCGTTGAATTCCGTGAGCGTCTCGCTAACGGAGAAGACTTAGATGATATTTTACCGGAAGCTTTCGCGGTCTGTCGCGAAGTTTCGACACGCGTTCTCGGCATGCGCCACTACCGCGTTCAGTTGATCGGTGGATATGTCCTGCACAACGGGGACATCGCTGAAATGAAAACCGGGGAAGGTAAAACGCTCGTTGCAACACTCCCTGTGTATTTGAATGCCCTCGCTGGCAACGGCGTTCACGTCGTTACCGTCAACGAATATCTCGCAAAACGTGACCGTGACATCATGGAGCCTCTTTATGCGGCTCTTGGTTTATCAGTCGGCTTGAATCTCTCAAGCATGTCACGTCAGGAAAAACAAGCAGCCTACAGCTGTGACATCACGTACGGAACGAACAACGAGTTCGGTTTCGACTACTTGCGTGACAACATGGTCCTTTATAAAGAAGACCGTGTTCAACGACCGCTCCATTACGCTGTCGTCGATGAAGTCGACTCAATCCTCGTCGATGAAGCGCGGACACCACTCATCATTTCAGGGTCTGCTGAGAAATCGACAGCGCTCTATTCGCAAGCAGATGCATTCGCGAAGATCATGAAAGCAGATGAAGACTACACGGTCGACATCAAAACGAAGAGTGTCCTGTTGACGGAGCAAGGGATCGACCGCGCTGAGAAATATTTCGGCATCGATAACCTGTTTGGTCTTGAGCACGTCTCACTCAACCATCACTTGAGCCTCGCACTGCGGGCGAATGCCGTCATGCATCGTGACGTCGACTATATGGTTCGTGAAGACGAAGTCATGATCATCGACCAGTTCACAGGTCGTGTCATGGAAGGGCGTCGTTACTCAGAAGGTCTGCACCAAGCGATCGAAGCGAAGGAAGGCGTCGAGATTCAACGCGAATCAATGACGCTTGCGACGATCACGTACCAAAACTTCTTCCGGATGTACACAAAGCTTGCCGGGATGACGGGTACAGCGAAGACGGAGGAAGAAGAGTTCCGTAATATCTACAACATGCACGTCGTACCGGTTCCGACGAACAAACCAGTCGTCCGAAACGATATGCCGGACTTAATCTTCAAGACGATGAACGGGAAGTTCGCTGCCGTCGCAGACGAAATCGAACGTGCCCACCGCGAAGGACAGCCTGTCCTCGTCGGTACGGTTGCCGTTGAGACGTCGGAGTTACTCAGCAATATCCTCAAGAAACGTGGCATCCGTCACGAAGTCTTGAACGCGAAGAACCACGCGCGTGAAGCGGAAATCATCGAGAACGCCGGTCAAGC
The DNA here is from genome assembly GCF_019890935.1 of Exiguobacterium acetylicum. NCBI lineage: Bacteria > Bacillati > Bacillota > Bacilli > Caryophanales > Exiguobacterium > Exiguobacterium acetylicum. The sequence continues at coordinate 2,562,272 of NZ_CP082333.1, read as the reverse complement.
GAACTCGGTCACGATCGCAACGAACATGGCGGGTCGTGGTACCGACATCAAGCTCGGTCAAGGTGTATTGGAAAAAGGCGGTCTCTACATCCTCGGAACAGAGCGTCATGAATCACGCCGTATTGATAACCAGCTCCGTGGTCGTGCCGGTCGTCAAGGGGACCCAGGGGCATCACAATTCTATCTGTCACTTGAAGATGAATTGATGCGTCGTTTCGGTTCTGATTCGCTGCAATCGATGATGGATCGTCTCGGAATGGATGATTCACAACCAATCGAGAGCCGGATGGTGTCTCGTGCCGTTGAATCAGCTCAAAAACGCGTCGAAGGCAACAACTTTGATGCGCGGAAACAAGTCCTCGGCTACGATAACGTCATGGCGGACCAACGGAAAGTCATGTACGCGGACCGGGCAGCGATTCTCGATGCGGGTTCCGTGTCAGACATCGTCCGTCCGATGATCGAGCAGACGATCGAAGCAGGCGTCCATCAGTACACGCCGGTCGAGTTCGTTCCGGAAGAGTGGAGCATCGGTGCGCTTGCGGAATGGGCGAACCAGACGCTTGCAATCGAAGAGAAGGTCACGGAAAGCGACCTCTTCGGAAAAGAACGCGAAGAAATCATCGAGTTGCTCAAAGAGCGGACATTCGCACACTACGAGCACAAACGGTCAGAAGTACCAGCCGAAGCATTTGATGAGTTCGAAAAAGTCATCGTTCTTCGTGCCGTTGACCAACACTGGATGAACCACATCGATCAAATGGATCAACTCCGTGAAGGGATTCACCTCCGGGCATACGGTCAAAACGACCCGCTCCGTGAATACCAATCGGAAGGTTCGATGATGTTTGATGCGATGAACGCTGCGATCGCTGAAGAAGTGACGCAATTCGTCCTTCGGGCAGATCTCGATCCAAACCTCAAACGCGAAAAAGTCGTTCAAGACGAAGTCGCGGTTTCGGGTAAGGAAGATAAAGCGGTCAAGAAAAAGCCGGTCCGGAAAAATCCAAACGATCAAATCGGACGCAACGATCCGTGCTGGTGTGGATCCGGTAAGAAATATAAGAACTGTCACGGCCGTCAGGCATAAGTGATGAATCGACTGAAAGAGAGGCAGGAGATTCCTGCCTCTTTTCACGGAAAGAGAAGGTGGAACACATGGAATTAGCAGAAATTCGCAACACCGCCGAGTGGATGGAAAAGAAACTCGACGAATATAAGGCATCACTCGACCTCGAGTCGAAGATTGCCCGGATCGAAGAACTTGAAAACGAGATGACGTACCCAGACTTCTGGAACAACCAGGAATCGGCACAAAAAGTCATCGATGAGTCGAACGGCTTAAAAGCGATGGTCGACAAATACAAAGAACTCGAAGCAGGTCACGAGAACGTCGCTTTGACGTACGAATTGATCAAGGAAGAGCCGGATGCGGATCTTCAAGAAGAGCTCGAGTTAGAACTTGGAGACCTCAAGAAGAAGTTCGAAGACTTCGAACTACAAATCCTCTTGAACGGCGAATATGACGCGAACAACGCGATCCTCGAGCTACACCCAGGTGCGGGTGGTACCGAGTCGCAAGACTGGGCATCGATGCTGTTGCGGATGTACCAACGTTTCTGCGACAAGCAAGGCTGGAAAGTCGAAACGATGGACTACCAACCGGGTGATGAAGCAGGTGTCAAATCGGTCACGCTCCGTATTCAAGGGCACAATGCCTATGGATACTTAAAAGCCGAAAAAGGGATCCATCGTTTAGTCCGGATCTCACCGTTTGACTCGTCAGGTCGCCGTCATACATCGTTCGTCTCGTGTGACGTCATGCCGGAATTCAACGATGACATCGACATCGAAGTCCGTACGGAAGATTTACGGATCGATACGTACCGTGCCTCTGGTGCCGGTGGGCAGCACATCAATACGACGGACTCGGCTGTCCGGATCACCCACGTTCCGACAGGTGTCGTCGTCTCATGTCAACAAGAACGGTCGCAGATCAAAAACCGTGAAGCGGCAATGAAGATGTTGAAAGCGAAACTCTACCAACGCGAAATCGAAGAGCAACAAAAGAAACTCGACGAAATCCGTGGTGAAAAATCGGATATCGCATGGGGTAGCCAAATCCGTTCGTACGTCTTCCACCCATACAGCATGGTCAAGGATCACCGGACGAACTACGAAGTCGGGAACACGCAAGGAGCAATGGATGGTGACATCATGGGCTTCATCGATGCGTACCTCCGTCTGATGAATATGTAAGACAACCAACCAGTCGGACGATGTTCGACTGGTTTTTTGACCGTCAAAGGGGGAACAGTGATGCAGGAGCAAAGTCGAATCAACAAACAAGCGTGGGAGTACCGGGCGTATGAATTTTGGGAGAAACGCGATGGAACACCGGCAGAATATGCGGCGATCATCAAACAAGATCCAGCCGCATGTTTGAAGAAGCATCGTCGTCATTTCGAAGACGTCGCCGGGAAGACGATTGCGAACATCTATGGTTCGAACGGACGCAAGGCGGTGCCGTTAGCGTTACTCGGGGCAGACGTCACCGTGTTTGATATCTCAGAGGAGAATGCCAAGTATGCGCTTGAACTGGCGCAGCATGCTGAGACATCAATCCACTATGTCGTCAGCGATCTATATGCGATTGATCTTGAACGATATCGCAATACGTTTGATCTCCTCTACTTAGAAGGCGGGATTTTGCATTACTTTGCGGATCTCGAGCGTTTTCTGCAAATTCTCTTTACAATCTTGCGACCCGGTGGACAGTTAATCCTTAGCGACTTTCATCCAGTCGGTCGCTGGATCGATGCGGATTTGACGTATCGACCGCGTTATTTCGATCAAGCGTTACAAGCGGGTGACCTGGCATATAAGACACACTTTACGGACGAGGAGCAAGTCGATTTTCCGGACGTCTCCGTCCGTTACTTTACGCTGAGTGAGATTTTAAACGGCGTCATCGCAACGCGTTTCACATTAGAACGATTCGACGAGCATCGTGGCTGGAACGGTGAGAACATTCCGTCCGAGTTCACGCTACTCGCAACGAAACCACTCGAAGGGAGCAATAGCTGATGATCATTCGTAAAGAAGGCTTTAAGGATGCAGCGGGAATCCGGCTTGTCCATGAAGCAGCGTTCGAGCAACCGAACGAAGCGAACCTCGTTGATGCGTTACGCGAGGACGATGCGGCGCAACCAGTCTTCGGTCGCGTCGCTGTGACTGACAAAGGGGAAATCGTCGGTCATATTCTCTTGAGCCGGATCCATATCGATGACATTCCGTCACTTGCCTTAGCACCAGTCGGCGTCCTGCCCGCGTGGCAACGAAAGGGGATTGGCTCTGAGTTGATCCGTCAAGTGATTGAGGATGCGCGGGATGCTGGCGAATCACACATTGTCGTGCTTGGTCACGACAGCTACTATCCACAGTTCGGTTTCGAACGGGCGATCGACTACGGCATTGAGCCACCGTTCCCCGTTCCGCCAGAGGTCTTTCTCGTCCTTGCACTTGAACGGAATGGGTTGCGTGGTGTTAGTGGCATCGTCCGCTACAGTCCGCCCTTTAGTGCGGTATAAAGGGAACACTGTGAGTTGTTCCGCCTCTCTAGTCGTTGTCTGACTTTTCCGCTAAAATGAAACACGAGAATCAATCGATAAGGGGAAATGGAATGTCATGACATCGACACGTCAGGAAGTCGTGCGCGATTATGCGTATTTGTTAATCGGGTCCTTGTTCGTCGCAAGTGCCTTTAGTTTATTTTTAGCACCGAATCAACTCGCCTCAGGAGGCGTCAGTGGCTTATCAATCGTCTTGAATGATTTGTTCGGGATCTCACCAGGCTTATTCCAGCTCGTCGCGAACGTCGTCTTGCTCGCAATCGGGTGGATGATCCTCGGGATGGGCTTTGGTGTCAAATCACTTGTCGGTTCAATCTTTTTACCGGTCGTCATCCTCGTCTACGAACGGTTCGATGTTCCGGCTGCGACGATGAATCCGATGCTTGCCGCGATCTTCGGCGGTGCCGGTGTCGGGATCGGACTCGGTCTGATCTTCCGGGGACGAGCGTCGACTGGGGGAATGGATTTGATTGCGCAAATCCTACATCGTTTCACGAAATTGCCGCTTCATCTCTGTATCGCCTTGCTCGACGGAACGATCGTCATCAGTGCAGCTACGATTTTCTCGCTCGAGATTGGACTGTATGCGCTCGTCGCCTTATTCATCACCATCAAGATGATCGACGTCGTCCAGCTCGGGATCACGAACGACAAGCTCGCCTATATCATCTCCGATCAACGGGAAGCGTTAGTGAAGGAAATTTTCGAGACGCTCGATCGCGGGGCGACGGAGATCGAGGCGGCAGGTGCGTTCACACGGACACGGAAACCGATGTTGATGGTCGTCGTTCGTCAAGGAGAGATCACGACATTAAAAGAAATCGTCAAACACATCGACCCGTCAGCGTTCCTCGTCGTCAGTGAAGCGCATGAAGTACTCGGTCTCGGCTTCACGGATGATAAACGCTACCGCAATGTGCCGTAATTGTTCCGAACTCGTGAAGTTTTTGTGAAATCACGCTTAACTCTTCCGGATAACGGTTATACTCTAACTAGGTCAGAAGTGTTTATGTAGATACTTACAAGAGGGGGATATCCGGATGAAGCTGAAAAACTTGTTACTCGCGTTAGGGTTAGGGACAACACTCGCGCTTGCAGCATGTGGCGGTAGTGACGACTCAAGCTCTAGCGATTCGTCAAGTACCAAAGAAGAGTCGACGATGAACGATGATTCGTCGAAGACGGAAACAGCTGTTGATGCGGAAAAAATCTTCGCGAACAACTGTGCATCGTGTCACGGGAACAATCTTGAAGGGAATGTCGGACCGAACCTGACGAAGGTCGGCTCGAAATATTCTTCAGAAGAGATTCAAAAAATCATTAAGAACGGTAAAGGGCAAATGCCTGCTGGAATCCTCAAAGAGGATGAAGAAATCGTTGCCGTTGCTGACTGGCTCGCAGATAAAAAGTAATTATGGGATATGATGGGGTACGAGATGACACACACGACATGTGTTCGTCATTCGTACCTCTTTTTTGTGGTATAATCGCCTGAAATGACATTTGATTGTAATGTGCGTTCAATTTTGTCCCTGTTATAATGGTGGTCGGTAGGTTTTTGGACCTATCCATTCAGCATCAGTAAATAAGTAAGGATGTGAAGTACGTGATCAAGATGCAACGAATCAGTAAGATTTATCCGAACGGCGTCACGGCACTCCGTGAGGTCGATTTGACGATCAATCAAGGCGAATTCGTCTATATCGTCGGTCCGTCGGGTGCGGGTAAATCAACATTCATGAAAATGATGTACCGCGAAGAGAAACCAACGAGCGGTTCATTTTTATTTAAAGGAATCGAAGTCGGTAAGCTGAAGAACCGTCAAATCCCCGAACTTCGTCGCCAAATCGGCGTCATCTTCCAAGATTTCAAACTACTCCCGTCATTGACGGTTTATGAAAATGTCGCCTTCGCGCTAGAAGTCGTAGGAGAAGACAAATCGCAAATCCGGAAGAAAGTTCTCGAGGTCCTCGATCTCGTGAAGCTCAAGCATAAAGAGCGTAACTATCCGGATGAATTATCTGGGGGCGAACAACAACGGATCTCGATCGCGAGAGCCATCGTCAATCGTCCGTCACTCGTCATCGCCGATGAGCCGACTGGGAACCTGGACCCGGATACAGCATGGGAGATCATGGAAGTATTCGAAGAAATCTATCGCCGTGGGACAACGGTCGTAATGGCGACACACAACCGAGACATCGTTAACAAGATGCGTCATCGTGTCTTAGCGATCGACGGAGGAAAAATCGTCCGAGACGAAGAGAAAGGAATGTACGGCTATGAAGTTTAATGGATTCCGTCATTTACGGGAAGGGGCAAAAGGTCTCGTCCGGAACGGCTGGATGACATTCGCTTCTGTCAGTGCTGTTACCGTCACTTTACTTCTCGTAGGAATATTCGCAATGCTCATGTTCAACGTCAACAAGATTTCCGATAACGTCGAAAAAGACGTTGAAATCCAAGTGTTCGTCGAACGAGAAGCAGACCAGTCGAAGATTGATGCAGTAGGTGATTCCCTCAAGCAGATGCCGGGTGTCAACTCTGTTCGTTATAGTTCGAAAGAAGAAGAACTGGACCGCTTCAAGGAGCAACTTGGCGAAGGCTCACAAGCCTATCAGTCGGTTGAAAAGGATAATCCACTTCACGACCGATATATCGTCAAAGCTACCTCACCAAAAGAGACAGAAACACTTGCAAATTCCATCAAAAAAATGGAAAATGTAGATAGTGTCGAATATGGTAAGGACTATGTTAAAAAGATGTTTAACTTCCTTGAAGGAGTTCGGATCGGTGGAATCATCCTGATCGTCGGATTGACATTCATGGCAATGTTCCTCATTTCGAACACGATCAAAGTCACGATCTTCTCCCGTCGTCGGGAAATCGAGATCATGCGCCTCGTCGGAGCGAAAAACGGATTCATCCGTGCACCGTTCTTCGTCGAAGGATTATTGATGGGTATATTAGGTGCCATCATCCCGATCGTCGTCGTCTACTTCGGTTACGAAGTTTCATACAACGCGATCCAACCCCAACTTGCTACCGTGAATGCGGGAATCTTCTCGCTGATTCCACCAGGTGAATTGTCGGCACAAGTCGTCTTGATCCTGCTCGGACTCGGTGCATTCATCGGTGTATGGGGATCAACGACATCACTCGGTCGTTTCTTGAAGATTTAAGGGATTCACTCAAAAATAAAATAGAGGAGAGATGCTTCTCATGAAAGTCCGATTCTATTCTGCCGTCCTGAGCTTAGCTTTGATTGGAACTAGTGTGTCCGTTGATGCCACGTCGAAAGAAGATTTGCTGAAGGAACAACAGGAGGTCGAAAGTCGTCTAAAAGAGACGGAACGATCACAGAATCAGACATCAGAGAAGTTAATCTTGACGAAACAGGAGCGCAAGGAAGCCCGTGCGCAACTGGATGAAGTCAACAGCCGTTTGGATGATTTAGCGCTTAAAATAGCCGATCAACAAGCGGCTGTTGCTGCATCTAAGGAACAATTGCGTCTGACGGAAGAAGCGATTTCCGAGACGTTGAAGGAACTGCATCAGCAAGAAGAGTTGCTCGGAAGCCGATTGCGTGCCGTTCAGCAAAAAGGAGATGTCAAATACATCGAGGTCTTGCTCGACGCGAAGGATTTCGGTGATTTGATTTCGCGTTTCAGTACGGTCAGTGAGATCATCAAGCAAGACGATAACGTCTTGCAAGCCTATAAGGCGAACGTCAAGCAGCTGAACGAACAACGCTCGGAACAAGCGTTATTACTGGAGAGCATGAAACAGGAACAACGGAAGTTGCTCGTGCTTCAGACGCGGATCATCGCGGAGTCTGATTTGAAGCGAAAGCTCGTCGTCCAGTTGAACACGAAGGTCAAGGAACTACAACAAGAGCAGTTCTCGAAAGCCGAAGAGGCGGAAATCCTCGCGGATCAGCGTCGTCTGATCCAAAACGAACTAATTGCCCTACAAGAAGCGGAACGAAAAGCAAAAGAAGAGGCGAAACGCAAAGCCGAAGAAGCGGCACGAGCAGCAGAAGTCAAACGTCAAGCGGAAGCCGCAGAAGCTGCACGAGAGGCAGCGGCGCAACAGGAACAGAAACAAGGAGAGACATCGAAAGCAGAGACACCTAAAACAGAAACGTCGGTTCCAGAGACCGAGACGCCAAGTGCAACACCGGATACGAGTGTTGATGTCGACGTCAGTCGACCATTCCACTTACCGGTCAAAGGTTATGTGTCGTCACCATTTGGTCCGCGGAACAATCCGTTGACAGGGAAACCGGAGTTGCATACGGGCATCGATCTCGTCAATGCGAAAGGGACTCCGATTCATGCGGCAGCCGGTGGGATCGTCCTCCGTGCCGGTAGTGCGACCGGTTACGGAAATGTCGTCATGGTGACGCATTTGATCGACAGACAGGTCTATACGACCGTCTATGCGCATCTAGACTCGATCAGTGTGTCGGCGGGACAAACGGTCATGCCCGGTCAGACGGTCGGGACGCTTGGCTCAACCGGCTGGTCAACAGGACCGCATCTGCATTTCGAATTGCATAAGGGAGAGTGGGCGGTCGGACAACCGAATGCAGTGGACCCGGCACCGTACATCTTTTGACATCCCATAGAATACCGAAAAGATAGGGTAACCTATCTTTTTTTGCTATACTGAAAAAAATACTGCGTTTTTTAACGGAAGTGGGGAATCAAGCGTGAAAAAATCTACAACAGCAGTCATCGCGGTCAGTACCTTCGGGCTTGGTTTAGGGGCAGGCGCCGTCGGGATGTTAGCGGCTGGCGGAACGGATTCTGTCTCGACGTCATCGTCGTCGGCGAATGCGACGGGTGATTGGAAAAAAGTTGATCAGGTCCGTCAAATGATCGAACAGAACTATCTAGAGGACGTAACGGATAAAGAACTGCTGGACGGTGCGTTGTCCGGTATGGCGGAAGTGCTTGACGATCCATATTCCGTCTATATGGATGAGTCGGAGACGGCATCGTTCAATACGAATCTATCGTCTTCGTTCGAAGGAATCGGTGCGACACTTGAACAAAAAGGCGAGTCGATCGTCATCGTCTCACCGATTAAGGGATCACCCGCTGAAAAAGCCGGGATCAAACCGGGTGACGTCATCTTAGAAATCGACGGCAAGTCGACGAAAGGGCAAAAGACGGATCAGGCGGTCAAGAAAATCCGTGGTGAAAAAGGAACGAACGTCGTCCTGACGATTCAGCGCAGTGGACAAGACGCGATGGACATCACGATCAAACGGGATACGATTCCGATCGAAACGGTCTATACGTCGACCGAGGACGTCAACGGGAAGAAGATTGGTGTCTTGCAAGTGACGCAGTTCTCAGAACCGACGGCTAAAGAGTTCGAGAAGGGGCTCGCGAAACTCGAGAGTCAAAACATCGATGGACTCGTCATCGACGTTCGCGGAAATCCGGGCGGTCTCTTAACGGCTGTCTCAAGCATGATTGCACCGTTCATTCCGAAGGACGTTCCGATTTATCAAGTCGAGAACAATAAAGGGGAGCGGCAGCAGGAATTCGGGAAGGCAGACGAGAAGAAACCTTATAACATCGTCGTGCTCGAAGACGGCGGATCCGCGTCCGCCTCTGAGATTCTGGCAGCCGGTCTGAAAGAAGGAGCGGGAGCTGAAGTCGTCGGTACGAAATCGTTCGGTAAAGGAATCGTCCAAAGTGCGTACGATTTAAAGGACGGTAGTGATTTGAAGTTGACGACGAACAAATGGCTGACGCCGGACGGCAACTGGATCCACAAAAAGGGCGTCAAGCCAACAATCGAAGTCAAGCAACCAGCGTACTTCAACGTCACGAAGATCCTGACTGATCAGAAGTCACTTGCAGTCGGTGACTACGGTAAATCGGTCGAAAACGCACACCTCGTCCTTGAAGCAATCGGTTACGAGCCAAAAGGACAGGATGGATATTTCGGTGACACGATGAAGCAAGCCGTCGAAGCTTTGCAAAAGGATGCGAAACTCGACGTCACTGGAAAAATCGATCAGCAGACAGCGGGTGAGATGGAGACGCGTCTCCTGAAGAAACTCGAGGACGATAAGAATGACGTCCAGCGGAAAAAAGCACTCGAGGTCGCTGCTCAATAATAAGGAATGGAAAGAGGTCTGAATGCGCGTGGAATTACTCGATGAAATTGGTTGGACCGCGATTAGTCTCATCGCCAGTCCGACCTTGTGGTTAGCACTCCTTGTCAGTTGGGTCATCGGCATCCGGCGTGTCAAACGGGAACGCGGATTGTTCCGCTCCCGGACACACGGTAAACGAAGCGATGTCCTCGAAACACTTTTACCCGGGTTACTAATTGGTCTCGTCTTATCCGTCGCCAGTGGCTGGCTCGTATTGACGCTGACGCCGCAATACGCTCTGTTGTTACTCGGGCTCTCGAGCGTCTTGTTGTTGGTCGGGATCGTTCGCTTGAACGTACCGCTTTGGCCGATCGTCTTGCTTGGACTTGCCGGCTGGTTCCTAATGGATTCACGTCTTGATCCGGTTCGAGCGGTTGAGCCGAAAATGATTTTATTGCTTGCGACGTTAACGCTTGTCGCGGAATGTCTCCTCGTCTGGTGGCGCGGGCAACGACGCCTGTCACCGTCACTCGTCGTTTCGAAGCGTGGTCGCTTCATCGGTGGGCTGTCAGCGAATAAACTTTGGCTATTGCCTTTGCTCGTCTTTGTTCCGGGTGACGTGCTTGAAGCCTGGTGGCCACGTTACAGCTTCCCAGAGCTCGTTCCGATCGTGCTTTGGTTACCAATCGGCTTCAGCTTCCTCTTTACGGGTAAGTTGCCGAAAGAATTGATGCGTCCGCTCGTTCAAGGACGTTTGATCACGAGTCTCGTCGCGATTCTATTGACGGTTCTTGCATACGTCACCGGACAAGCTGAATGGCTGTACGGAATCGTCTTGTTGCTCGTCCTGCATATTGTGTTGCATCAGCGGGTCAAACGCTTGAACCGGGCACAGACACCATTGTTCCTCAATGGAACGCGTGGTGCCGTCATTCTTGGAACGCTACCTGATAAACCAGCTGCCGAGATGGGCTTGATTCCGGGTGAAGCGATCTATAAGGTCAATGGTGAGAAGGTCGATTCGGAAGCATCGTTCTACGAAGCCATCCAAAAACACAAACCGTATCTGCGTCTTGAAGTCATGAACCATAACGGTGACATCCGGTTTGCGCAACGTGCCTTCTATGAACAAGATCATCATGAACTTGGTATCCTGTTCGTCAACGAGCCGGTCCATGGTCGCACTAAAGTGCGGTCTTTGCATTAAATTAGTACATCCCTGTCACGGAACAGCCGTGACGGGGATTTTTTTAGCAGAAAAATCGAGGGTCAACACTCGAAGCAAAAAGAAACTTTTGCATTTTCGAAAAAAAGGGTAACTTCCTAAAAGGAGCACTTCATAATCGAATGTTTGTTCGTAAAGTGGTACAATAAAAATAGATTTTTTACGTGATGAGGGGGAAGCAAACGATGGATTTTGAACTCGTTTCACCATTTGAGCCAGGCGGTGATCAGCCGACGGCAATCGAAAAATTGGTGACTGGGCTAAAACAAGGCGAACGACATCAGACGTTGCTTGGGGCGACTGGTACCGGGAAGACGTTCACGGTCTCGAACGTCATCAAGGAAATCAAGAAACCGACGCTCGTCCTTGCCCACAACAAAACACTAGCGGGGCAACTCTACTCGGAGTTCAAGGAATTCTTCCCGAACAATGCGGTCGAATACTTCGTTAGTTTTTATGATTATTATCAACCGGAAGCGTATGTGCCGTCGACGGATACGTTCATTGAGAAGGACTCTTCGATCAACGATGAGATTGATAAACTACGTCACTCGGCGACGTCCGCCCTGTTCGAACGGGAGGACGTCTTGATCGTTGCTTCTGTCTCGTGTATCTATGGTCTCGGTAACCCGGAAGAGTACAATAACCACGTCTTGTCCCTGCGTGTCGGCAATGAGATGGGGCGTAACGAGATGCTCCGTCGTCTGATCGACATTCAGTATGAGCGTAACGACATCGACTTCCAGCGCGGACGGTTCCGCGTCCGCGGAGACGTCGTCGAAATCTTCCCGGCGTCACGCGACGAACAGTGTGTCCGGGTCGAGTTCTTCGGTGACGAGATCGAACGGATCCGTGACATGGATCCGCTGACAGGTGAGATCGTTGCGGACCGCGAGCACATCTCAATCTTCCCGGCGTCCCACTTCGTGACGGGGGATACCCGTCTGCAGAAAGCGATTGCGAACATCGAGAAGGAACTAGAGGTCCAGCTTGCGAAGTTACGTGAAGACAATCAGTTGCTTGAAGCGCAACGGCTCGAACAACGGACGAACTATGATCTTGAGATGATGCGTGAGATGGGCTATTGTTCCGGAATCGAGAATTACTCGCGTCACTTGAACTTGATGCCGGAAGGGGCAACACCGTATACGTTGCTCGACTACTTCCCGAAGGACTTCTTACTCGTTGCCGATGAGTCACACGTCACGCTGCCACAAATTCGCGGTATGTATAACGGGGACCAGGCACGGAAACAAGTCCTCGTCGACCACGGTTTCCGTCTCCCGTCGGCAAAAGACAACCGTCCGTTACGGTTCGAGGAGTTTGAGGAAAAAGTCAGTCAGGCGATCTATATCTCGGCGACACCAGGACCGTATGAACTCGAACATTCAAAAGAGATGGTCGAGCAAATCATCCGTCCGACCGGTCTCGTTGATCCGACGATCGAGATTCATCCGATCACGGGACAAATCGATTACTTGATGGATAACATCCGTGACCGAGTAGCGAAGAACGAACGTGTTCTCGTGACGACACTGACGAAGAAGATGGCAGAAGACTTGACCGACTACTTGAAAGAGAATGGTGTCAAGGTCAACTACATGCACTCGGAGATTAAGACGCTGGAACGGATTGAAATCATCCGTGACTTACGACTCGGGAAATACGATGTCCTCGTCGGGATCAACTTGTTACGAGAAGGACTCGATATTCCGGAAGTCTCACTCGTGACGATTCTTGATGCCGATAAGGAAGGGTTCCTCCGGTCGGATCGTTCGCTGATTCAAACAATTGGTCGGGCGGCGCGGAACTCGGAAGGACACGTCATCTTGTTTGCTGATAAAGTCACCGATTCGATGCAACGCGCAATCGATGAGACGGAACGCCGTCGCGCAATCCAGATGGCGTTCAACGAAGAACATGGCATCACGCCTCAGACGATCAAAAAAGACGTTCGTGGTGTCATCAGTACGACGATCGAGAGCGACGATACTGTCGAAAAACTCGAGAAGTTCAACAAACTCAAAAAACCGGAGCGCGAAACGTTGCTTGAGCAGCTCGACCAAGAGATGCGTCAAGCGGCGAAAGACATGCAGTTCGAACGAGCTGCTGAGCTCCGCGACCTCATATTAGAATTGAAAGCAGGTGCCTAAGTTGGGAGAAAAGAAGAATCAGATTATCATCAAAGGCGCTCGCGTCAATAATCTACAAAACATCGATGTCGAAATTCCCCGCGATCAGCTCGTCGTCTTGACGGGCTTGTCCGGGTCAGGGAAATCATCGCTTGCCTTCGATACGATTTACGCGGAAGGACAACGGCGTTATGTCGAAAGTTTATCTGCCTATGCCCGTCAGTTCCTCGGACAGATGGATAAACCGGATGTCGACACGATCGAAGGACTGAGTCCAGCAATTTCAATCGACCAGAAGACAACAAGTAAAAACCCACGTTCGACGGTCGGAACGGTCACAGAAATCTATGATTATTTGCGTCTATTGTACGCACGAATTGGTAAACCGATTTGTCCGAATCACGGAATCGAGATTTCGAGCCAGACGATCAGTCAGATGGTCGACCAAGTGATGGAGTTGCCGGAGCGGACGCGTCTGCAAATCCTCGCGCCAATCGTTTCCGGGCGAAAAGGAACGCACGTCAAAGTGCTTGACGATTTGAAGAAGGAAGGCTTCGTCCGCGTTCGTGTCAACGGAGAGACGATGGATCTCGCCGAAGAGATCACGCTTGAGAAAAACAAGAAACACTCGATCGAAGTCGTCGTCGACCGTGTCGTCGTGCGACCAGACGTCGAAGCCCGTCTTGCGGATTCACTGGAGACTGCACTTCGCCTCGCGGATGGTCGGGTCATCGTCGATACGATGGACGGCAACGAATTGTTGTTCAGTGAACATCATGCTTGTCCAATTTGTGGCTTCTCAATCGGTGAACTTGAACCACGGATGTTCTCGTTCAACTCACCATTTGGTGCTTGTACGTCATGTGACGGTCTCGGAACGAAGCTTGAGGTCGATGTCGATCTCGTCGTACCGCATCCCGATAAGTCATTGAACGAAGGGGCGATCGTAGCGTGGGAACCGACAAGTTCGCAGTATTATCCACAATTGCTTAAAGCGGTCTGTGATCACTTCAAGATCGATATGGATACACCGTTCGAACAATTGTCAGAAGAACACCGTGAAACGATCTTGAACGGAAACACGAAGGAAGAGATTCACTTCCGTTACGAGAACGATTTCGGGATGGTCCGAAATACGAACCTCTACTTCGAAGGGGTCCTCAACAACTTACAACGTCGCTTCAAGGAGACGTCGTCTGATTATATCCGGGAACAGATGGAAGGCTACATGGCGAAGAAAGCTTGTCCGACGTGTAAAGGACACCGCTTGAAACGGGAATCACTCGCCGTCAAAGTATCCGATCACCATATCGGTGAAGTGACGAAGATGTCTGTTAAACAAGCGGTCATGTTCTTCGACGAACTACCGGAGAAATTAAGTGAGAAGGATCAGACGATTTCGCGGATGATCGTCCGTGAGATTCACGAACGGGCGTCGTTCCTCGAGAACGTCGGTCTCGATTACCTGACGATCTCACGCGCAGCGGGGACATTGTCCGGTGGGGAAGCGCAACGGATTCGTCTTGCGACACAAATCGGTTCGCGTCTGACGGGCGTCCTCTACGTTCTCGATGAACCATCGATTGGCTTACACCAACGCGATAATGATCGCTTGATCAATACACTGAAGGCGATGCGTGACCTCGGCAATACGCTGATCGTCGTCGAGCACGATGAAGACACGATGATGGCAGCCGACTACTTGATCGATATCGGACCAGGAGCCGGCGATCACGGTGGATTCGTCACGGCAGCCGGGAAACCGGAGGAGTTGATGCAGGATGCGAACTCGCTGACGGGTCAATACTTGTCCGGGAAGAAGTTCATTCCTGTTCCGTCGACACGCAAAGAGCCAGACGGTCGGATGCTTCATATCCACAAAGCATCGGAAAACAACTTGAAGAACGTCGATGTCGATATTCCGCTGGGTCTGTTCGTCGCCGTCACTGGTGTCTCGGGCTCCGGGAAATCGACGTTGATCAATGAAATTCTCTATAAGACGATCGCGCACGAGATGAACCGGGCGAAGGAAAAACCGGGTGCTCATAAAGGGATCACGGGTCTTGATCAAATCGATAAGGTCATCGATATCGATCAGTCACCAATCGGTCGGACACCGCGTTCGAACCCTGCAACGTATACGGGTGTCTTCGATGACATTCGTGACGTCTTTGCTTCGACGAACGAAGCGAAACTCCGCGGTTACAAAAAAGGACGCTTCAGTTTCAACATCAAAGGTGGACGCTGTGAAGCGTGTCGTGGCGACGGGATCATCAAGATTGAGATGCACTTCTTACCGGACGTCTATGTTCCGTGTGAAGTCTGTCACGGGAAACGCTACAACCGCGAAACACTTGAAGTGAAATATAAAGGCAAAACGATTGCCGACGTACTTGAGATGACAGTCGAAGATGCCCTCGCCTTCTTTGAGAACATTCCGAAAATCACGCGGAAACTGCAGACGATCGCTGACGTCGGTCTGACGTACATGCGTCTCGGTCAACCCGCGACGGAACTGTCCGGTGGGGAAGCGCAGCGCGTTAAATTGGCATCCGAGCTGCATAAACGTTCGACTGGGAAGACGATCTATATCCTCGATGAGCCGACGACAGGACTCCACGTTCACGATATCGCGCGTCTCCTGAAAGTGTTGCAACGTCTTGTCGACAATGGTGATACGGTGCTCGTCATCGAACACAACTTGGACGTCATCAAGACGGCAGACTACTTGATTGATCTCGGACCTGAAGGGGGCGACGGTGGTGGAACGATCGTTGCTGCCGGTACACCGGAACACATCGCTGAAGTTGAAGCATCTTATACGGGACGATACCTCGCACCTGTCCTTGAACGCGACGCGGCACGAATTGAATCGTGAAACTTTTGTGGATGAGGATTCGTAGGAAGGAACTAAGGGAACTTAAACGAAAGTATCATGTAACACACGTTTGAGGTTCAAGAATAGGAGGGAACGGTTCATGAAGCAAGATATGCGTCAATTGATATTGGAGCAAGTCAAAGAAGGAAAGTTAACGATTGATGAGGCACTCGATAAACTCGAGCGACTCGAATCAATCGACGAACGTGCTACTTCTGCAAGTGAACATAAGTACGTCGATGAACCAGAACAATATGATCGGGTCGACCAGTATTCCGTCGATTCACTGACGACGAAAGTCATGTCAGCGTTCGATAATCTCGTCAGCCGGATCAAGGACAGTGATCTTTCGCTTAATCAGGCGTCCGGTCCGAACGTCACCTACGTCAAACAATTCCCGTTCAGCGGTGAGACGGTTCACGTCGATCTGTTCAATGCGAACTTGGTCGTTGAACCGAGTGATCTTGAAGAATGCGAATTGACGGTGACAGGACGTCCACTTCGCCGCCAACAGGTGACGGAAGAACAGGCACTTGAGCAACTCCAAGCTGCTGTCCAACATGCGGTCTCAGCGAACACACTCTCAATCCGCTTGAAGGATAAGAGTGTCCGTGCGACAGTCCACCTGAAAGTACCACGCCGTCATTACGAATCATTCGTCTTACAGACGCTGAACGGGGAAATTTCGTTGACGTCACTTGATACGACATCTGCTCAACTGATGACAGCAAACGGTCGAGTCAACGTCCGTGATCTGTTCAGTGAGGATGTCAAAGTATCGACAGCGAACGGTTCGATCGAAATCGAAGAGTCGGAGTTGAAAGTCTTGAAGGCGAAGACAGCCAACGGACAAATCATCACGACCGGTGTCTTCGAACGTTCAGAACTGAAAACAGCGAACGGAAACGTCCGCTGTGAGCTGAAGACAGTGCAAAACGCGAAGGTCAAAGCGTCGTCGCTTGCCGGAAGCATCGCTTTGATGTTGCCGCATGGCGCAGAAGTGTACGGGGAGCTTGAGACGAATTTCGGTGGTCTCAACTGCAACCTCGATGACATGGAATTGATCCGGGATCAAAAAGAAATCGTCAACCGGAAATTACATTTCGTATCAGGTCGCGGTCGCTCACCAAAAATCGAGGTTGAAGCCGATACGAAGACAGGTACGATTTCGGTCACGCACGGTGTTCACCTCAGTCCACAAGCGTTATAAGCATACCAGCGCAACTTCTTGAAAAAGAGGTTGCGCTTTTCTTATGACATCGCATCCGCTTTGCGTGTTTTCCTCAGGCGAGACACAAACCGCGGCTACATCGTTCTAGGAACGAGTAGCCGGGTCTCGTTTGTTTCTGACAGCGCGGATGTCCGCGCTTTTTCCTATAGGAGTCACGCGAGTGGGGCTTCGTCAGCTGCATAGACAAAAACACCCATCCTCATAAGAAGATGGGTGTAGCTTACATCAATAATTGTAATCCTGATCCATCATCGGCTCGTCGAAGTTCATGTTCTCGATATTATTCATATCGTAACCGAACGAGATTAAGGCAATGACACCAATGATTGCAAGAACGATCGAAACGAGAATCAGACCGATTCCGAGCCAACTTTTTCCGCGTGCGCGATTCCAATAGAAGATGATCGCGAGGACGTAGGAGATGAATGAACCACTAATGAAGATTCCGATGATTGAGATGATAAAGAATAAGAGAGCAGTTTGATCTTGATTACGCGAATATGCTTTCCACATATCAATCAGTGAGATGATGAGATAGACGAAACCAGCAATCGCTAGAACCGCAAATAAGATAATGACTAAAATCAATCCGATACCACCGCCTGACATCACGGCAAAACCTCCTTCAAAATATTAACTCTTTATTCCATTCCCAAGAAATCATGCTTCTAATCCAATTCCATGAATCGAATAAAAATATGGTACAATACTTCAAGTGAAAGGGGCTGACGAAGCGTGCAACCAAAAGTGCGAACAGCTGAAATCGTAAAACAATTCAATCTCCACATCGTCACGGGAGAAGAGGGCTTACATCGTCCGATTCTGACGGCTGATTTGTGCCGACCTGGCCTTGTGCTTGCCGGTTATTATGCCTATTACCCGGCAGAACGTCTCCAAATTCTCGGAAAAACAGAATTGACGTTCTTCAATAATTTAACGTACGAGGAACAACGCGAACGAGCGAATGTCCTCTGTACGGATGAAACACCTGGTATCTTGATCACACGTGGATTCGAAGTACCGGAAGCGATCATCCAAGCCGCAGACGAGACGAACGTGCCACTGTTGACGACAAAAGGGCATACGACATCGGTCGAGTCACAGATCACGAACTTCCTCGAAGCGGAACTTGCGCCAACGACAGCGATGCATGGTGTCCTGGTCGATATCTATGGTGTCGGTGTCTTCATCAAAGGGGCGAGTGGTGTCGGTAAATCGGAAACGGCACTCGAACTCGTTAAGCGAGGTCACCGCTTGGTGGCAGATGACTCA
This sequence comes from Exiguobacterium acetylicum, assembly GCF_019890935.1. Classification (NCBI taxonomy): domain Bacteria; kingdom Bacillati; phylum Bacillota; class Bacilli; order Caryophanales; genus Exiguobacterium; species Exiguobacterium acetylicum. The sequence continues at coordinate 2,543,784 of NZ_CP082333.1, read as the reverse complement.
GTTGAGATTCGTCAAACGGGTGACGGTATTCTCGTTGGGACAGCACCGAAGTTGATTCAGCATCTGCTTGAGATTCGTGGAATCGGGATCATCGATGTGATGACGTTGTTCGGTGCAGGCGCTGTTCGCTCGCACAAGAAGATCAGCCTCGTCTGTAACCTCGAGATTTGGGATCAATCGAAAGTCTATGACCGCGTCGGTCTGGACCAAGAGACACTCCAAATCATCGATACGGAAATTCCGTTCCTGACGATTCCGGTTCGTCCCGGACGAAACCTTGCTGTCATCATCGAAGTCGCAGCGATGAACTATCGTCTGAAGAACATGGGCATCAACACAGCAGAAGAATTCGCGGGACGTCTCGCGCAAGCAATTGAAGATGGGAATGGTGGTCTTTGATGGGAACTTTAGCCTCTGTACAACCAACGTTTGACCGCGTGGCGATTGAACTCGGTCCTGTACCGATTTACTGGTACGGCATCGTCATCGCACTCGGTGCGGTCGTCGGTCTCCTGATTGCGATCTTCGAGTCGAAGCGGATCGGCTTCAACGAAGAGTACGCGGTCGATGTCGTCATCTGGTCGATTCCGATCAGTATCATCTGTGCCCGGATTTACTACGTCGCGTTCGAGTGGGATTACTATAGTCAACATCTTGACCAAATCATCAATATCCGCCAAGGTGGGATCGCGATTCACGGTGCGATCATCGGGGCGATTTTGACGGTCATCATCTATACGCGTAAGAAAAAGATCTCGTTCTGGCAAATCGCTGATATCTTGGCACCATCGCTCTTGTTCGGGCAAGCTGTCGGACGCTGGGGTAACTTCTTCAACCAAGAAGCACACGGTGGTGAGACGACATGGTCGTACTTACAAGATACGCTGCACTTACCGAACTGGATCGTCAATCAGATGTACATTGACGGAACATACTACTTACCGACGTTCCTCTATGAAAGCATCTGGAACATCATCGGTGTCATTCTGTTGATCGTCTGGCGGATGAAGTTCAATCCACGTCGTGGGTATGTATTCCTCGGTTATCTCGTGTGGTACTCGATCGGACGCTACTATATCGAAGGTCTCCGGACGGACAGTCTGTTGATGGGAGATGGACTCCGGACGGCGCAAATCGTCTCAATCTGTTTGATCATCTTCGGTGTGATCATGATGGTCGTTCGCCGCAACGCCGTTCGTTACTTGGATGGTTCGAAAAAGGAGGCGAAGTAATCAATGATTCGCACGCTACTGTTTGATTTAGATGGAACGTTGATCGACACGAATCCGTTGATTTTAAAAAGCTTCGAGCATACACTCAGTTACTATTATCCGGATCGGACGTTCACGGAAGCGGAACTGCTTCCGTTCATCGGTCCGACGCTAGAAAAATCATTTTCAGCGATGAACGCGGAACAGTGGAAAGAGATGGTCGCTTTTTACCGTAGCTACAACATCGCGATGCATGACGCGCTCGTGCTCGAGTATCCAGGTGTGCTTGACGGCTTACGTCGTCTGCATGAAGCAGGCTACAAGATGGCGGTCGTCACGTCGAAGAGTCGTCGTGTCGCTCTTCGCGGTATCGAGTTATTCGGATTGACGTCACTCTTTGACGCGGTCATCGCAGCCGACGACGTAACGGAAGAAAAACCAGCCGTCGAGCCGTTCGAAAAAGCGATGCAGTTGCTTGGAGCAACAGCAGACGAAACGATCATGGTCGGTGACAACGATACGGACATTCTCGGTGGTAAGAACGCGGGACTGAAGACAGTCGCGGTCGGTTGGGCAATCAAAGGACGCGCGTACTTAGAGGCACTCGAGCCGGATGTCATCATTGATTCGATGGATCATCTTGCTGCTTGGCTGGAGGAACAAAATGGCACGGCGAACTGATCGGTTTCAGGTCGGGACGACGAATCCACTCTGGCACATGTACCGGACTGTGTCGTTCTTTAAAGTGATGTGGTGCTTTACGATCATCACGATCGGGCGGTTTGCTCCGTCGCTACGTTTTAAGAACGCGCTCTACCGGACGTGTCTCCGGATGAAGATCGGGGAGAAGACGGCACTTGCCTTGATGGTGATGCCGGACACGATGTTCCCGGAGCGGATCACGATTGGTGACAATACGATCATCGGCTTCAATACGACGATTCTCTGTCATGAATATTTGACGACGGAGTATCGTTTAGGTGACGTCGTCATCGGAAGTAACGTTTTGATCGGTGCGAACGTGACGATCCTACCGGGCGTAACGATCGGAGATGGTGCCGTCGTTGGTGCCGGATCAGTCGTTCACCGAGACATTGCACCGAACGAACGCGTCTCGAGTCAGCCGCTTCGCCGGCACGAAATGTGACAAAACTGTGAGAAGGAAGAAGGAAAAAAGATGACGCACATCCGCTTTACGTATAAGACAGGAAAGTATTTCGGAAGATTATTCGCCGAACGTCCACAAGGTCTCGTCGTTGAGGTGTTGGCTGTTGAGAAGCATCCCGTTCAAGGGGATCTTCACCAACCGAACCAAGTCGATGTTCCACTCTTCCATATCCGGACCGCCTTGCATAAGCACGAAAAGATCACGGTTTCGCCCGCAGTCGTTTATGCGTATGACGGAGAGATTCCGGATTATGCGACGAGCTTACGGCAGGCATATGACAAGGACGTGGCACGTCTTGAAGGACTGAATCCAGAGACGGATGCTTTTGTACGAAAATGCTTAGAGAATTACAAAGAACTGGAATCGATTTATGCGAAACGCTGGGGATGAACTCCGGCGTTTTTTTCTGTTGCATGCCTCCTAGAGATAGGGTATTCTTGTGTCTGCAACTACGAAACCAGTTTACTATTTATGGGGGCTTGAATCATGATGGAATTAACCAAATACAAAGCAGACCCCTTTGCGATAACAGCGCGCCAAGCGGAACTTTTTTATTTCCGCGGACGGAAGGCGCACCGGGAAGGGCGACTGGACGAAGCCGTCTATCATTTAGATGAGGCGACGACACTTCAGCCAGCGGACATCCGTTATTTGCTCCGTTATGCCCGTGTCTTATTCGAGACAGGAGAAATCAATCATGCGAATGATGTCTTGAAACAAGTACGCGCACTCGACGCATCAAATACGGAAGCACTCTTTTATTTAGCGAATAACTACGCACACGTCTCACTTTACGAAGAAGCGCGACAACATGCGATGGAATATTTAGAGCAAGCACCAAACGGCAAACACGCGGAGGCATCGGCCGCACTCGTGGAACTGATTGATCTCGAACAAGAGATGGAAGACGACGAAGAGGACGAATTGATTCGTCTGCACGGTCAGGCACAACGCCAGATCGATAAAGGAATGCTGTTCGCGGCACAGGAGACGCTGACTGGATTGATTGCCCAGTACCCGACGTTCTGGCCTGCCTACAACAACCTTGCAATCGTTGAGTTCTATTTAGGAGAGAACGATCAGGCATTCGCTTCCCTCGAACGGGTCCTTGAAGGGAATCCGGGGAATTTGCATGCCCTCTGTAACACGCTCGTCTTGTTACATGAGATGGGACAGGACGAAGAGGCGCACCGTCTCTCTCGTCAGCTCGAACACGTCCGTTCCGTTCACCTTGAGACACGTTATAAGGTCGCATCAACGCTTGCGATCATCGGACGGTACGATATCGCCTATGAAGAGTTGAAGTTGCTTGAGCGTCGCGGTTACCGGGGAGACCCACTCTTTGGTCACTGGTTATCAATCTCTGCCTATAAGACGGGACACGTCGAAGAAGCAGCCGCTTTCTTGAAGTCGGACGAAGCACAAGCGTTAAAGGAAGAGACGGATACGTATGACATCCGGCACAACCTTCAGTTTCGCTCGGCACTCATCCAAGCGTTAAAGACAGAAGATGATGTCTCGCGGATCTTTACGGCACTTCTCCTTGGTAAACTGAACGATGCTGAAGCACGGCTTGCATTGTCGATGATGCCAGAAGTGACAGATCAGGAAGACGTCCTCTTATTGACGGAACAGATTGTCATCGAGATGGAAGGACGGACTGATGTCGTGGATGAACGCATTCACCGGGCATTGCAGACGATCCGTCTTGCGGAACGATTCGTTTCAGACGAAGAACGGATGAGTCTCGAAGGGGATTTTTATGAACGCTTCGCACAGCTCGTCTTAAGCGGAGAATCGTTCGATTCGATTGAAGCATCCGCTGCATCCCTACTTTATCTGTTCCATGATTTACGGGACGGGATGTTGATCGAGGAATGTGCATCACTCGTCGATTGTTCGTTTGATCACGTCGCATCGATGATCCGGACACATGAACGGATGCTGGCACCGCTACAAGCAAAGTGTTAGACGTTTAGGCGATTCTCACCTATACTCAAACTACAATGAATTTAAAAAATGGGGTGGAATCATGGCGGAAACAGAACAAAAAATTTATGACGTCATCATCATCGGGGCAGGACCTGCTGGGATGACAGCCGCACTTTATGCATCACGTGCGAACCTTTCGACATTGATGATCGAACGCGGGATTCCGGGCGGTCAGATGGCGAACACAGAAGATATCGAGAACTACCCAGGATACGATAGCATCCTCGGACCCGATCTCTCGCAAAAAATGTTCGACCACTCGAAAGCATTCGGCGCAGAATATGCGTACGGAGACGTTCGAAGCATCGAAGACGGTAAAGCATACAAAACGATTCATGCACACAACAAAGATTACTACGCACGGGCGATCATCATCGCGTCTGGTGCACAATATAAGAAAATCGGCGTACCGGGTGAAGAAGAGCTCGGCGGTCGCGGTGTCTCGTACTGTGCTGTCTGTGATGGCGCGTTCTTCAAAGAAAAAGAACTCTTCGTCATCGGTGGGGGCGACTCTGCGGTTGAAGAAGGCGTCTACTTGACACGCTTCGCGAAAAAAGTCACGATCGTACACCGTCGTGACGAGCTCCGTGCTCAAAAGATTCTTCAAAAACGTGCGTTCGACAACCCGAAAATCGACTTCATCTGGAACCATACGGTTAAACAGATTAACGAACAAGACGGGAAAGTCGGCGGCATTGAGCTGATCAATACAAAAACAGCTGACGTAACGACGCATCCGATCGATGGTGTCTTCATCTACATCGGGATGAACCCGATCACTGGTTACGTCCAAGATCTCGGCATCTTGAACGACCAAGGCTACGTCGTGACGAACGAAGCGATGGAAACGAACATCAAAGGGATCTTTGCTGCTGGTGACGTGCGTGAAAAAACATTGCGCCAAGTCGTTACAGCAACGAACGATGGTTCGATCGCAGCGCAAAATGCACAGCATTTCATCGAAGCGTTGCTTGAAGAATTACAAGAATCCTCACACGCATAATATCGAACCAGTTTCATTGAAGGAGACTTCAGTGAAGCTGGCTCTTTTTTTATGATATACTGAGAAAGAAGTGAAAAATACACACGGAACTGTTGTCTGGAGGGCGAAAAGATGGAACAGAATCAACCGCAACTTGTCATCATCACGGGTATGAGTGGGGCTGGGAAGACTGTCGCAATGAACAGCTTTGAGGACTTAGGCTATTTTTGTGTCGACAATTTACCCCCGACGTTACTGCCGCATCTCATCGAAGTCATTGGACAAGTGCGTCCTAAAATCGCCGTTGCCATCGATACCCGCGCGCGTGATTTCATCGACAGCTTTTTTGTCGTCTATGAGGATTTAAAGAAAACGGACTTACAAATCCGGATGCTGTATCTTGATGCACGAAACGATGTCCTCGTACGTCGTTACAAGGAATCGCGTCGTTCGCACCCGCTCGCACCGACAGATTCCCCATTGATCGGGATCGAACGGGAGCGGACGTTGCTCGAAGGATTCCGTGATAAGGCACAGATGCTGATTGATACGAGTGACATCAAGCCGCTTGCACTGAAAGAGCGTCTCTTGAAGGAGTTCACGGAAGGCACGCGGATTCCGTTCACGGTCAACGTCATGTCGTTCGGTTTCAAACACGGCTTACCGCTTGATGCCGATCTCGTCTTTGACCTGCGCTTCTTACCGAATCCGTTCTACATTCCAGAGCTGCGTCCAAAAACAGGACTCGACGAGGAAGTCGCGTCGTACGTCATGCAGTGGCCGGAAGCGAAGCTGTTCTATAAAAAACTCGTCGACTTGCTCGAGTTCCTGATTCCACAATACGAGCGGGAAGGGAAGTCGCAACTCGTCATCGCCCTCGGTTGTACAGGCGGGAAACACCGCTCGATTACGTTCGCGGAAGCGATCAGTAAAGAATTTGCGACGCAGTATCACATCGAGACGAATCACCGGGATTATGTGCATGCGAAGGAGGAGAAGTGATGAAATGGGAACGTAAAGTCGTCGCTGTCGGTGGCGGGACGGGACTCTCGACGCTTCTTCGTGGACTGAAGCATTATCCGCTCGACATCACAGCCATCGTCACGGTCGCTGATGACGGCGGCAGTTCTGGTCGTCTGCGGACGGAATTCAACATGTTGCCGCCGGGCGATATCCGAAACGTCATCGTCTCCTTATCGAAGTCGGAGACGTTGATGGACCGAATCATGCAGTACCGGTTCGAGACCGGGGAAGGCTTACACGGGCATTCGCTCGGAAACTTGATGCTGACGGCAGCAACCCAGCTCTGTAACGGTTCGTTCGTCGAAGCGATTGGCGTCATGGGACAACTGTTGAACGCGGAAGGAAAAGTCTATCCGGCGACGGAGCGGACGATCACGTTATGTGCTGAGTTCGAGGACGGGACGATCGTCAAAGGCGAGTCGTTGATTCCGAAAGTCGGCAAGAAAATCGAACGGATCTTCCTCGAGGAACAAGACGTCCGTCCGGTACCGGAAGCGATTCAGGCGATTCTTGACGCCGACGTCATCGTCCTTGGTCCGGGTAGTCTCTATACGAGTATCATCCCGAACGTCCTGATCGATGAGATCCGGGAAGCGATCCAACAATCACTGGCTCCGGTCGTCTATATTTGTAACGTCATGACACAACCCGGCGAGACGACGGCGTTCACAGCGAATGAACATTTAGCGGCACTTGAACGCTTCCTCGGACAAGGCGTCGTTGATACGATCATCGTCAACAACGAATCGATCGATGCGAGTTACCTGAAGAAATACCAGAAGGATCACGCTGACATCGTCACCTATAATGAAAAACAATTCGAGCTCGCTGGCGTTGAAGTGCTAGCAGACGATATCGTCGATTACAATCATCACTTCATCCGTCATGACTCAGATGCCGTCGCTAGCCTCGTCATGCGAAAAGTGTTGTCGATTCGACGGATGCGTCAACTCGAAGGAAAGGAGGAGCTGACATGAGCTTTGCCTCAGAAGTCAAAAAAGAATTAACGCAGATTCCGATCACCGATCACGAGATGAAGGCGGAACTCGCGGCACTCGCTCGGATGAACGGTGCGATCTCGTTCGGTCTCGGACGTGGTCTGACACTCGATATCTCGACCGAGAATGCCTCGATTGCCCGTCGGATCTACTCATTGCTGAAAAAAGCATACGGAGTCCATCTTGATCTGCTCGTGCGGAAGAAAATGCGTCTGAAAAAGAATAACGTCTACATCGTCCGCGTCAAACAACAGGCGGATAAGATTTTGCAAGACCTCGGAATCCTCGGAGAGGGGTTCACGATGATTCGTTCAATCAGTGACACGATCCTTAACGATGAACGAAAAGCACGCGCTTATTTACGAGGGGCGTTCCTCGCCGGAGGTTCGCTCAACAATCCAGCTACGTCGTCGTATCACTTGGAGATCTTCAGCTTATATGAAGAACACAATGCGGCGCTCCGTGGTCTATCGAACGTCTTTGATTTGAACGCAAAGGCAATCGAACGAAAAAAGGGACACATCCTTTATATCAAGGAGAGCGAAAAGATTTCTGATTTCCTCAAGCTCGTTGATGCGACACAATCGATGCTGCGGTTCGAGGACGTCCGGATCTTAAAAGATATGCGTAACTCGGTCAACCGTCTCGTCAACTGTGAGACGGCGAACCTCAACAAGACGGTCGGTGCGGCATTACGCCAAGTCGAGAACATCAAGTTCCTCGAGCGGACGGTCGGACTTGATGTCTTACCGGATAAGCTGAAGGAGATCGCGATCTTGCGCGTGACACATCAAGACGTCACGTTACAAGAGCTCGGGGAGATGGTCGAAAGCGGCTCCATCTCAAAATCAGGGATCAATCACCGGTTGCGGAAGATTGATCAAATCGCTGAAAAAGTACGAAATGGCGAGTCGATGACAGGGGCCTTATAAGAGGGTCGCTTGCGGGATGAACCATAGTCTACTATAATATATAGTCGATGCAACTAAATGTTCGAATTAAGGAGTTTTTGAAATGGCTAACGAAAAGAAACGTATTTCGCTGACAGTCGATGCGAAGTTTGATGAAGTGTTAACAAAAAAAGCGAAATCAATCGGTGTACCGAAAAGCACACTCGTTGCGTTCGCAACATCTTTATTCCTGAAACAATTACAAGCAGAAGAAGAGCTTTCGCCACATGCGAACGCGATCTACTCGCTGATTCGTGAAAACCACGATATCGTTTCAGACATCACAGACTTGATCGACTGATCATCGACCTCTCGTTCTATAAGGAACGGGAGGTTTTTTTGTATGCAACGATAAACGACAAGACTTTATGGATACAAAAAAAGTGCCTCCCGAAGGAGACACTCTGGATGACTTATGCACGTTCCATGACGCGGTCGATGAGACCGTAATCAGCAGCAGCTTGTGCTGACATGAAGTTGTCACGCTCTGTATCGCGTTCGATGACTTCAAGTGGTTGTCCTGTGTTTTCAGCCATGATTTTGTTGAGGTGCTCACGCATTTTGATGATACGCTCCGCATGGATTTTGATATCCGATGCTTGACCTTGTGTACCACCGAGTGGTTGGTGGATCATGATTTCAGCGTTTGGTAACGCGAAACGTTTTCCTTTTGCGCCTGCTTGGAGCAAGAACGCACCCATCGATGCAGCCATACCGATACAAATCGTTGAGACTTGTGGCTTGATGAAGTTCATTGTATCGTAAATCGCCATACCGGCAGTGATCGAACCACCTGGGCTGTTGATGTAAAGCGAGATTTCTTTATCTGGATCTTCTGCTGCTAAGAACAGAAGTTGGGCAACGACTGAGTTGGCGACGTTGTCGTCAATCGCGCTCCCGAGAAGAATGATGCGGTCTTTTAGCAAACGTGAGTAGATATCGTAAGCACGTTCCCCGCGGTTTGTTTGTTCGATGACTGTTGGAATTAACATAGTCTTTGCCTCCTTATAGTTGGTATGTAGCTTCCTATTCGACTTATCCTTATCATAATCCTTTGGTCAATATTGGTCAAAAGATACGATGCGACTTTTAGGTATTTTTCCATTACAAGGGCAAATGAAACATATCAATATAGAAAAAAGGCAACGCCATTGCTGGCATTGCCTTGTAGTTGAATAAATGGTACACCCGGAGAGATTCGAACTCCCGACACCTGGTACCGGAAACCAGTGCTCTATCCCCTGAGCTACGGGTGCATCTGATGTACTGAACAATTAATAGTATAGCGACATTTTTTCAGAAAAGCAATAGGAAAGCAGGACTTTTCTTTTCCTGAGCGGTTCGAGAAAGGTTCAGAGCACGTTTTTCAAAACGTTTCTTCTATAATAAGAAGTGGAGGAGGGGGAATCGATGGATCAACGTCAGGAACAGACGCAACAGATGACGTTATCGGCGTCACAACAATATCAGTTACATGTACTTGAGCAACCAGCAGCTGAGCTCGAGGAGGAATGGCGACGGTTGAAACGACGGTTGCATCGTCATTACCCGAATCAGGTTTCGCTAGAGGTCGAGCAGATGGCAGGACATTTGGCATCCTATGAAGACGAGCTTCTTACACAAATACGTTTAGAATCAGTCAGACAGGAAATAGGATATATGGCGGAACAACTCATCGTGTATTTAGAAGCGGACGGTTTATTGCGGACATCGGACGAGCAGCTCGCTGCATCCTTCTCGACCGATGTCGCAACGATTACAGAAGCACGGACACTCTTACAACAATGTGAACCAGTCGGCATCGCTGCCCGCTCGGAGCGCGAGTGCCAATGGTTACAGGCGATCGAGCTAGACGACGCGGAATTGATCGGACTGACGGATCGGTTGCGGCATGAACCGGCGAGTCAGGTGTTCGCTCAGTTCAGTGAACAGGATCGAGCGCGGTTGCGAAAACGATTGACGCGGCTGAGCCGGACACCGGATCTTCCTAAAGAAGAACGATCGGTTATGGCAGAAGCACGGATTCACCTGTTAGATGGAAAACTTCAGATCGATTGGATGACACTCGATACGGATCAGACGTGGCTCGGATTAAAAGAGACAACGCCTTTTTTGCGCGCGTACGAACGACGCCGTGTCACGATGCATGCCATCCTCTCGATCTTGCTTGAGCGACAAGAACGCTGGTTCAAGGGAGAACTGCATCTTGAGCCATTGACGAAAAAACAAGTCGCTGAGGCGACGGGACATCATCCGTCAACGATTGGTCGAGCGATTGCTGCGAAGTATGTCGAGACGGTCCATGGTCTCGTTGCTTTAGAAGACTTGTTCGTCTCACGGACGACAACCGGAGATTCGAGTTTTTTGATTAAAAGGCGGATCGCCGAATACATTCAACACAGCGATCGTCCGTTAAGTGATCAGCAATTGACGGATCGCCTGCAAGCAGACGGTCTGACAGTCGCGCGACGGACGGTCGCGAAGTACCGGGCAGCGCTTGGTTTAACGAAAAAAACGATGCAGCAAAGGAAGGCGCAATCAGAATGGGATTAAAACGACACAGACACTTAACACTCTATTCACGTCCGGGATGTACGCTATGTGAAGAGGCCGCCATCTTACTCGACTTCGTACTCGATGAGTTTCCGGAATGGACGTTCGAGGAAGTCAACATTGATCAGGATGAAGCGCTCAGTCTACGGTTTTTATATGAGATTCCGGTCGTCATGCATGACGAGGAAATCTGGAGTTATGGCAAATTCGAGACGGAAACGATAAGAAACCGCTTACTTCAAAAAACTTGAGAAACGAGACTTGCAAGGCGAGAAACGGACTGTTATGATAACGGTGTACCAAGTGGGACACGTTATGACATGCGGGACAGAAAGCGTCCAGCTACTTGAGAGGAGAGGGAAATACATGATTCGGCAGTTAGTCCAGATCCAAAAACGAATCGTGCCTGATCTGATCGAAGAAATGCAGACACGCTACGACATCCTTCATTACGTACGACTGATGCAACCAATCGGACGACGTACGCTTGCGACAAGCCTTGGCTTGACGGAACGCGTCTTACGGCGGGAAGTCGACTTCTTGAAGCAGCAAGACCTCCTAGAGGTCGCGACGCAAGGGATGTCCTTGACGGATGAAGGACGAAACGTTCTTCGCAGCATGCACAGCATCATGGGAGAACTCGCAGGGATCTCAGACATGGCGAAAGCTCTGAAAGAGAGGCTCGGAGTACGGGACGTCGTCATCGTACCGGGTGATTCCGATGAGACCTTCTGGGTACAACGAGACATGGGACGGGCAACCGTCGCACGACTCAAACGAGAGCTTTCTTCAGACCATCACAATACGATCGCTGTCACAGGTGGTACGACGATGGCTTCCGTCGCGGCGATGATGTCGCCAGACAAGGAACACCGTCCGATGACGTTCGTTCCGGCACGCGGAGGACTGGGAGAAACGCTCGAACTACAAGCGAACACAGTATGCTCACGGATGGCGTCACGCGCTCAAAGTGATTATCATCTGCTTCACATCCCAGACATGGTCAGCACAGAGACGTTCGTCAAGATGATCGAAGAGCCGAGCATAAAAAATGTGCTTCAAATGATTAAAGGTGCTTCAATCGTGGTACATGGAATTGGTGAGGCGAAAACGATGGCAAAACGTCGTCGCGCGTCTGAGGATCTCCTGACCCGACTGGAACATGAACAGGCAGTAGCGGAAGCATTCGGATATTACTTCGACCGAGACGGGAACATCGTGCATCGGGTCAAGACGGTTGGTCTCCAACTGGCTGACTTGAAGCAAGTCGAACACGTCATCGTCGTCGCAGGTGGTCATTCGAAGGCAGAAGCGATCAACGCCTATGTCAAACAGTCGCCAGACATCATCCTGATTACGGATGAAGGCGCAGCAGCTTCGATTTTGAAAGGGTAACCCCCTTTTGAATAATAGATAACTCGCTTTACATTAAAAGGAGGAAAATTATCATGGCAGTAAAAGTTGGTATTAACGGATTTGGACGTATCGGACGTTTGGCACTTCGTCAAATTCTTCAATTCGATGGAATCGAAGTAGTCGCGATCAACGACCTTACAGACACTAAAATGCTTGCACACCTTCTCAAATATGATACGACTCAAGGTCGTTTCGACGGCGAAGTTGAAGTACACGACGGTTACTTCCTCGTCAACGGTAAAGAAATCAAAACACTTGCTAACCGCAACCCAGAAGAACTCCCATGGGGCGAGCTCGGTGTTGACATCGTTCTCGAATGTACTGGTTTCTTCACAGACAAAGAAAAAGCTGAGCTTCACTTGAAAGCTGGCGCTAAAAAAGTCGTTATCTCTGCACCTGCAACTGGCGACATGAAAACAGTCGTCTTCAACACGAACCACGAAATCCTTGACGGAACTGAAACAGTTATCTCTGGTGCTTCTTGTACTACAAACTGTCTCGCGCCAATGGCTAAAGTTCTCCAAGATCAGTTCGGAATCGTTGAAGGTCTCATGACTACGATCCACGCTTACACTGGTGACCAAAACACACTCGACGCTCCACACCCTAAAGGTGACTTCCGTCGTGCACGTGCGGCAGCAGCAAACATCGTTCCTAACTCAACTGGTGCTGCAAAAGCAATCGGTCTCGTTCTTCCAGAACTTCAAGGTAAACTTGACGGATCTGCACAACGTGTACCAGTCGCTACAGGTTCACTCACTGAGCTCGTAACTGTACTCGACAAAAAAGTTTCTGTAGAAGAAGTCAACGCAGCAATGAAAGCAGCTGCTAACGAGTCTTACGGTTACACTGAAGACGAAATCGTTTCTTCTGACATCGTTGGTATCTCTTACGGATCACTCTTCGATGCAACACAAACTAAAGTCATGACAGTCGGCGACAAACAACTCGTTAAAACAGTTGCTTGGTATGACAACGAAATGTCTTACACTAGCCAACTCGTTCGTACACTCAAACACTTCGCAGAAATCGCTAAGTAATTCGAGCAATTAAATAGCAATTGAATAAGAGCGGAAACGATATCAGTCTCCGCTCTTATTGCGGAAAAAAGCGGGAGGGGCATTCGCCCCTCACTATACGTAAGAGACGGAGGACGAATGTATGAATAAGAAATCGATTCGCGACATCGATGTACAAGGAAAACGCGTATTTACACGCGTGGATTTCAACGTACCGTTGGAAGACGGTAAAATCACGGATGACACACGGATCCGTGCTGCACTCCCAACGATCAAACACTTGATCGACGGCGGAGCAAAAGTCATTCTCGCTAGCCACATGGGTCGTCCAAAAGGCGAAAAGAACCCTGAGTTCTCACTTGCACCAGTCGTAGCACGCCTCAGCGAATTGCTTGGTAAAGACATCAAGCTCGTTGAAGAAGCATACGGTCCAGTTGCAGAAGAAGCAGTCAGCAAACTCGAAAACGGCGATGTCGTCGTCTTAGAGAACGTCCGCTTCTACCCTGGTGAAACGAAAAACGACGAAGAGCTCGCTAAAGGATTCGCGAAACTCGCTGACGTCTTCGTCAACGACGCGTTCGGCGCAGCACACCGTGCACACGCATCGACAGAAGGTATCGCACACCATGTCGACACAGCAGTTGCCGGTCTTCTCATCGAAAAAGAACTTCAAGTTCTCGGTAAAGCTCTCTCTAACCCAGATCGCCCGTTCACGGCAATCATCGGTGGTTCGAAAGTAGCGGACAAAATCGGTGTCATCGATCACTTACTCGACATCGTCGATACGTTGATCATCGGTGGCGGCTTATCGTACACGTTCCTCACAGCTCGTGGTATCGAAGTCGGTACTTCACTTCTTGAGGTCGACAAAATCGACCAAGCGAAGGAATTCATGAAGAAAGCAGAAGAAAAAGGCGTTAAGTTCCTCATGCCAATCGACTGCGTCATCACGAAGGAATTCGGAGAAGAAACATATGTCGGACCACGTGACATCACAGAGATCCCAGCCGATCACATGTCACTTGATATCGGTCCAAAAACGGTTGAACTCTACTCAGAGGCAATCAAGAACTCGAAACTCGTCGTCTGGAACGGACCGATGGGCGTATTCGAACTCGATAAATACGCAAACGGTACAAAAGGTGTCGCGCAAGCTCTTGCGGACAGCGATGCGTACTCAATCATCGGCGGTGGCGACTCAGCTGCTGCGGCAGAGAAATTCGGTCTTGCTGACAAAATGAGCCACATCTCTACAGGTGGTGGAGCAAGTCTCGAGTTCATGGAAGGGAAAGCTCTTCCTGGTGTCGAAGCGCTAAACGACAAGTAATCTAAGTTCACAAGGGAGTGTTTCTCAATGCGTAAACCAATTATCGCAGGTAACTGGAAGATGAATCTGACGCTCAAGGATGCAGTCGCATTCGTTGAGGAAGTCAAAGGAGCTGTACCTGCTTCGACGACAGTCGACGCAGCCGTCTGTGCGCCAGCAGTATTCTTGGCACACTTGACAGAAGCAGCAGCTGGTACGGATCTTAAGATCGGTGCTCAAAACATGTACGACAAAGAGAGCGGTGCGTTCACTGGTGAAATCAGCCCGCTCATGCTCAAAGAACTCGACGTGACTTACGTCATCCTCGGTCACTCTGAGCGTCGTGAGTACTTCGGCGAAACAGATGCGTTCATCAACAGCAAAGCGAAAAAAGCGTTCGAGCACGGTCTCGTTCCAATCGTTTGTGTAGGTGAAACACTGGAAGAGCGTGAAGGCGGCAAGTTCGAAGACGTCATCCGCGAACAGACAGCAAACAGCCTTAAAGGTCTTACTGTCGACCAAGTGAAAAATCTCGTCGTCGCTTACGAGCCTGTCTGGGCAATCGGAACAGGTAAATCAGCGACAGAACAAGATGCACAAGATTCTTGTAAATTCGTCCGTGACGTCGTTGCAGCTGAATTCGGTGCTGAAGCAGCAGAAGCTGTCCGCATCCAATACGGTGGTAGCGTCAAACCGGAAAACATCAAAGAATATATGGCTCAACCAGACATCGACGGCGCGCTCGTCGGCGGTGCAAGTCTTGAGACAGGATCGTTCCTCAAACTGTTGGAGGCGATTTAAATGAAAAAACGTCCAGTCGCACTGATCATCCTTGATGGTTTTGGTATGCGTGACGAGGAGTTCGGAAATGCCGTTACGGCGGCAAACAAACCGAACTTCGACCGTTACTGGGGTCAATACCCGCATACGTTGTTGAATGCGAAAGGCGAATACGTCGGTTTGCCTGAAGGTCAAATGGGGAACTCAGAAGTGGGTCACCTCAACATCGGTGCAGGTCGCGTCGTCTATCAATCGCTATCCCGAATCAACAACGCGGTCAAGGATCGCTCGTTCTTCTCGCGTCAAGCGATGAACGATGCGGCAGGTCACGTGAAGAAATACGGTTCAGCGCTTCATATCTTCGGTTTGGTCTCTGACGGTGGAATCCACAGTCACATCAACCACTTATATGCAGTGCTCGAATTCGCGAAACTTCACGAAATCGAAAAAGTCTACCTCCATGCTTTCACGGACGGTCGTGACTGCGACCCACAATCGGGCGCTGGTTTCCTCCGTGACGCGCAAGCGAAGATGGATGAATTGAATGTTGGACAATTCGCGAGTATCTCTGGTCGCTACTATGCGATGGATCGCGATAACCGTTGGGAACGCGTCAAGAAAGTCTATGACGCCATCACGTTCGGTGAAGGTCCAACGACGAAGGATCCAATCGGCATGGTTGAAGCTTCGTACAAACAAGACGTAACGGATGAGTTCATCGAACCAACTGTTGTCGTGCAGGAAGACGGTACGCCAGTCGCACCGATCCACGATAACGATGCGATCGTGTTCTTCAACTATCGTCCTGACCGTGCGATTCAGCTTTCAAAAGTCTACAAAGAAAAAGGTGGCTTCGACGGATTCGAGATTCCGGACAACGCACCGAAGAACCTGCTACTCGTCTCGATGACGAAGTACTCGGATGCGATCGATACGGACATCGTCTTCCCGCCTGAAGACATCAAGAACACGCTTGGGGAGACATTGTCAAAACAAGGTCTCAAACAGCTACGCATCGCGGAAACGGAAAAGTATCCGCACGTCACGTTCTTCTTCAACGGACAACGTGAAGAACCATACGAAGGGGAAGATCGGATCTTGATCCCTTCACCAAAAGTCGCGACATACGACTTGAAACCGGAGATGAGCGTCTATGAAGTCACAGATGCCCTCGTCGACGCAATCAACTCGGACAAACACGACGCGATCATCCT
The DNA here is from genome assembly GCF_019890935.1 of Exiguobacterium acetylicum. Lineage (NCBI taxonomy): Bacteria > Bacillati > Bacillota > Bacilli > Caryophanales > Exiguobacterium > Exiguobacterium acetylicum. The sequence goes on along the minus strand of NZ_CP082333.1, from coordinate 2,527,172 downwards.
CAACTTCGCTAACCCGGATATGGTCGGTCACTCGGGTATGCTCGAGCCGACGAAAAAGGCGATCGAAGCTGTCGATGAGTGTCTTGGGAAAGTCGTTGACTTGATTCTCAGCAAAGGCGGCGCGGCAGTCATCACGGCTGACCACGGGAACGCGGATAAAGTCCTCAATGCGGACGGCAGTAAGATGACGGCGCATACGACGGAACCGGTTCCATGTATCGTGACGGTCGAGGACGTTGAACTCCTTGAACCACTCACAGGTGCACTCGCTGACCTCGCACCAACGGTCCTTGATCTCCTCGGAGCGGACCAACCAGCAGAGATGACTGGTAAATCGATCGTATTGAAGAAATAATCCCGTCGATCGAAGTAGCTACACCACATATTTCTTACACACAAAAGGAGCGAATTTAAATGTCAATGATTACAGAGATTTACGCACGCGAGATTCTTGATTCACGTGGTAACCCAACAGTAGAAGTAGAAGTTTATACAGAAGATGGCGGTTTCGGTCGCGCACTCGTACCATCAGGTGCATCAACTGGTGAGCACGAAGCAGTCGAACTCCGTGATGGCGACAAAGCACGTTACCTCGGAAAAGGTGTTTTGAAAGCTGTTGACAACGTCAACGAAAAAATCGCACCAGAAATCATCGGTTACGATGTCTTCGACCAAGCTGGAATCGACAAAAAGATGATCGATCTCGACGGTACGAAAAACAAAGGTAACTTCGGCGCTAACGCAATCCTTGGTGTTTCTATGGCTGCTGCACGTGCTGCTGCTGATGAGCTTGGTCTTCCACTTTACACATACCTCGGTGGATTCAACGCGAAAACATTACCAACACCAATGATGAACATCATCAACGGTGGATCACACGCAGACAACAACGTGGACTTCCAAGAGTTCATGATCATGCCTGTCGGTGCTCCAACATTCAAAGAAGCACTTCGTATGGGTGCTGAAATCTTCCACGCGTTGAAATCAGTTCTTAGCGGAATGGGTCTTAACACAGCAGTTGGTGACGAGGGTGGATTCGCTCCAAACTTGAAATCAAACGAAGAAGCAATCACAGTTATCCTTGAAGCAATCGAAAAAGCTGGCTATAAAGCAGGCGAAGATGTTTATCTTGCAATGGACGTCGCTTCTTCTGAGTTCTACGATAAAGCAGCTGGAACATACAACCTCGCTGGCGAAGGCAAAGTCCTCTCAACAGAAGAGCTTGTTGAATTCTACGCACAACTCGTTGACAAATACCCAATCATCTCAATCGAAGATGGCTGTGACGAAAACGACTGGGATGGTCACAAACTCCTTACAGATCGTATCGGACACAAAGTTCAACTCGTTGGGGATGACTTGTTCGTAACAAACACTGAGAAACTTGCTGAAGGTATCGAAAAAGGCATCGCTAACTCGATCCTCATCAAAGTTAACCAAATCGGTACGTTGACTGAAACATTCGACGCAATCGAAATGGCTAAAAAAGCTGGTTACACAGCTGTCGTTTCTCACCGTTCTGGTGAAACAGAAGATTCAACGATCGCTGACATCGCTGTTGCGACAAACGCTGGTCAAATCAAAACAGGTTCACTTTCACGTACAGACCGTATCGCGAAATACAACCAACTTCTCCGCATCGAAGACATGCTTTCAGACGTTGCTGTCTACGACGGAATCAAATCATTCTACAACCTCAAGAAGTAATTTCAGGTTGATCGTTTGAACAAGCTATAAGGAAAACCTCCTATTCGTGTGATACGTACACACGGATAGGAGGTTTTTTGTGTATCAAGCGATGTCAAACATGAAAACCATTTTTGTCATTAAAACTATACTAAACTGTCAAAAAATTGATTCATCTTAGTAGATGACTAAAATGTTATACTCATAAATAAGTGCAAATTAAATAGTTATAGGCATTAATTACATCTTGCTCGATGAAGATGACAAATACGTCTAAAGGAGATACGATCATGTTAAATTCAGATTTAGATATCCGTTTAGAACCACGCATTCAAGAGTTATATCGACTTCACAAGGAGCGTTCAGCCAACATCGACTGGAGCTACCACGAGTTCATTCCGTGGGATAAGGCGATGTCGTTTAAACGCGTTCCTTGGGACGAAAGCCAAGTCACGCTGCCGGAAGGTGTCATCGTCGCAATCGAGACAGCATTACTGACAGAAGTCAACCTACCGTGGTACACGTCGCACTTAGACTATACATTCAAGAACTCGATGGAAGTCATCAATGACTTCGTCCGGACATGGACAGCAGAAGAAGATCAGCATTCGAACTTACTCGAGACGTATTTACTCGTCACGCGAAACGTCAATCCAACGCGACTTCATCAATTAAGAAGACGCGTCGTTGAAAACGGCTGGTTCCCGGACTTCACGAACCCGTTAGCGACAATGGCATATACGTCACTGCAAGAGTTAGCGACACTCGTCTTCTATAACAACGTCGCGAAAATCGCAGGGGCACACGACAAAGACTTAGCAACGCTACTCCGTCGTCTAGCGAAGGATGAAGCGCTGCATTATGCGTTCTATCGTGACACGGTCAAAGCACATCTAGAGCTTGACCCGAACTTCATCGTCTTCTTCGAAGACGTCATCATCAACTTCTCGATGCCAGGTGCTGTCATGCCGGACTTCACGGAACGGATGAAGACGATTGCTGTTGATACGAACTATGGACCACTCCAATACTTCGACCAAGTATTAGACGTCGTCGTCAAATTCTGGGGCATCGCTGATTTAGAACCGACAACTGACGAAGCGAAACAATCTCAAGCGAACATCATGAAGTATCATGGACGTTTGAAGCGTATCAAGGAACGTCAAGAACGCCAACTCGAAAAAGCGAAGATTGACGCGTAAGGGGGAATGAAGATGAAGTGTGAAATCTGTGGAACTGAAACGAACAACCAAGTCAGTTACTTGGAACTCGACACGTGGGAATTCAATTCTCTGAACAAAGAAGCCAAAGACTTCTATCCGATCTGCTTTGATTGCTTTGACAAGCATACGAATCAGTTCATCGATCAGGAGATGGATCTCGAATTACGTAAAAAACGTTCGCAAATGGTCAACAAAGAAGTAGAAGCTGAAATCGAAGCGATTCTTGAGGTTGAGAATTAAGTCGTCTTTACCATACGTGAAGGGAAACAAAACCGGTAGTGCTTTGGCGCTATCGGTTTTTTATTATCCCTAAAAAAAGCAGTAATCTCTTGCTTCACATGTTTTGTGAAAGAAGAAATAGCTGCTTTTAACATGAAGTCAGTCTTCGATGAATGTAACGAGATAATGATGGGCAGAATGAAGCGGTGCACGGGTCACGAAAAAGTCCGGGAGATCGACGTCGATTCCCAATTCGCGCAGTGTATCGGGATCCAAACATTCCTGAATCAAACGTTTGATGTCTTGTAACAGTTCATCGTGCAAGTTCGCTTCCTTCGGAAAGGCACGTTTCGCGTCATCGCGCAACAATAGCACGATCGGTGGTAGACCTCGTAAGAGATCGACCTGAAGGGGCTGCTGATGACGTTCGAAATAATCATTCAGACAACTGACGACCTTCATCGAGTGTTCTTCTTTCATCCGATCCCAACTCTCTGTATGTGACTGTAACTCTCTAGCTATTCCCTAATTGAAGCGAGGATATGCAGGGAAACTGGAAATCAAGCATTACGAGGACGCTGTTCGGGGTAGAACTAGAGGGAAGGGGGAATCGACATGCTATTTCGGTTTTTGTTTTTAGGGCTTGATACGTCGATTGGTGACATCCCGTTGCGCCTCATCTATTTTACGGAACTCATACTATTCATCGGTTTGTATCAAATCACGAGCCGGTTTTCGCGTCAGAGTCTGATTTTGGGAACGGCACTCGGAATTGGCGGACTGATTGCCATCTTACCCGGTGCGCTCTATATCATCCGTTATAATCCGGAGGATGCCGTCATCGATGTCACGTTCCTATTGATTTATTTGTTTGAGCCGCTGGCAATCGTTGCGTTCGTTGTTGCTTTGATTCGGCGTTTGTTCGTGGAGCGAAAAAGAGCCGGGAAAGCAAAAAGATGAAAGACTTGTTAGCTAGACTCCGATTGTTCATTGATTTCCGTCCAAGACGTCGCTTTCCGCGGGCGGAAGGCAAGCCTCCTCGTCGCGTGTGCTCCTGCGGGGTCTTACCTATTCCGCTATTCCCGCAGGAGTCTCCGTCTTTTCTGAAAATCAATCGTCTAGTGCTATCTAATCTGACAATCAATACACCGTAAGCTGGCGTGACGCTGTCTTACGGTGTATTTGCGTGTACCTCCAGATACTTTCTTTCAATAGTGTAAGGAAGAGTAACTGGAAGAATATTCTATAATAGAGGGAGAGCGAAATCAGATCTTAGTTGGTTTCGTAAGATTCTGGTGATTATAGGAGTGAGTTTCATGCATAAAGTGTTGTTCGGTTTGTCCATTTTGAACAGTGTCTACATTATGAATAACTTATTTACGTATTCCGATAGTTTTTTGAATGCACCACTCGGCGTAACGACAGTCATTGCCGTGACATTAATGTTTCTGAATGACAGTGTCAAAAAAGATAAACCGTCATTGTACACGAAAGCGACGGATGGGCTAGGATTCATTAATATTTTGATTGGTCTTTCACTAATCGTCTTTATCTAAGAAAATGATCCAAAGATTTCAATTGAATAACAATACGCTATTATCTTGAGTCTGACGCCGCGTCAGGCTTCTTTTTTTATGGTCCAATCCAAGGACTCGAAAAAAATAAAATATATTTTAAAGAAAAAAGATTGATGTGTAACCGGTTACACAATATGATGATTCTTGTAAGCGTTATCAAAAGAAAGAGGTGGCGAAACATGTCGACCATCCGGGAAGTAGCGAAAGCGGCACATGTCTCCGTCGCGACGGTCTCACGCGTCATGAACGAAAAGGGTTATGTCAGTGAGAAATCGCGTAAGGCGGTGCTTCAGGCAATCAAACAATTGGATTATCGACCAAACCGGGTCGCGCGATCGTTGTTCCAAAAACGATCCGGACTGATCGGATTGATTGTTCCAGACATCACGAACCCGTTCTTCCCACAACTCGCACGGGCTGTGGAAGATATGGCACATCAACATGGTTTTCAGGTCATTTTGTGTAACACAGACGAACAGTTTCAGAAAGAACGCGAATATATCAAGTCACTCGAGGCGATGCATGTCGACGGATTGATCATCACAACGAACTACTCAAACAATCCGAACTATGAAGAACTCGAAGTGCCGGTCGTAGCATTAGACCGTGTATTACAAGGTGCGATTCCGACGGTGACGTCAAACGGATACGAAGGCGGGAAAAAGGCAGCTTCGTTCTTACTTGCTTCTGGTGCGACGGAACTGGCCGTCATCAGTGGTCCATCGAAACTCCCGACGATCAAGAAACGACGGGATGGCTTCGAAGAGATTGCTGGAACGCATCTCGTTGCAAGCATCGAGTCACCGTTCCACTTTCAAGGGGCGCTTGATGCCGCGAACTATCTGTTTGATCACTATCATTGCAACGGGATCTTTGCTGCGAGTGATGTTATCGCCGCAGCAACGGTACAGGTAGCTGCGGAACGCGGGATTACAATTCCGGACGAGCTACAAGTCATCGGCTATGACGGCATTGAACTCGGACAAATGATTTCACCACCGTTGACAACGATTGCGCAACCGATCTATCAAATGGGAGAACTAGCCGCGAAACTCTTGATTCAGCGGATTGAAGGCACACCGATTGCCGCCGTCCATCATGAGTTGACGGTTGAGATCATCGAACGGGAAACGACGAAACGGAAGGATGAGGAAGCATGAAACAAATCAGTGTCATCGGTAGTATCTCGATGGATCTCGTCGTCGAAAGTAAACGCCGTCCAGGTGCAGGCGAAACGGTCATCGGGGATGCCTTTCATACCGTACCGGGCGGAAAGGGTGCGAACCAAGCGGTCGCAGTCGCGCGTCTCGGCAGTACCGTCGAAATGATCGGTTGCGTCGGTAGTGACGCGAACGGTGAAGCGATCCGCGAAAACTTCAAGACGCAAGGAGTGCAGACGACACACTTGCAAACGATTGAAGGTGATCGGACGGGCACAGCACACATCACGCTCGCTGAAGGCGACAACTCAATCGTCGTCGTTCAGTCTGCCAATCAACATGTCCAATTTGCGGATGATACACTCGCACCGATTCTAGCAGACAGTGAAATTATCTTACTCCAGCTCGAGATTCCGATCGAAACGGTTGAGACCGTTGCTCGCGAAGCACATGCAGCCGGTATTCCAGTCGTCTTGAATCCAGCACCGGCGATGTCACTCAGTCCAGAATTGATTGAACACGTCACGTACTTAACGCCAAACGAACATGAATGCGGCTTGATCTTCGGACAAGACCAGCCAATCGAACATTGGTTGATGGAATATCCGAATAAATTAATCGTAACGGAAGGCAGTCGCGGGGCACGCTTCTACGATGGTAAGTCGATCGTGACGATTCCAGCGATCGAGACGACGGTCGTCGATACGACAGGAGCAGGGGATACGTTCAACGGTGCCTTAGCTGTCGCGTTAACGGAAGGACAACCGCTCGTTGAGGCAATTCGTTTTGCGAACCGGGCAGCCGGCTTATCGATTCGTGCGCTTGGCGCACAAGGCGGCATGCCGACACGGGAACAGATGGAGGGAGACGCATGAAAAAGCACGGTATCTTAAACAGTCATATCAGCAAAGTCCTGACTGATCTTGGTCATACCGATACGATCGTCATCGCCGATTGTGGCTTACCGATTCCAGACGGAGTCGCCCGAATTGATTTAGCACTGGAGCTCGGCACACCATCATTCCTCGATGTCGTCCGTGTTGTCGCCAGTGACATGGCGATTGAACAGCTGACACTGGCAACAGAGATCAAAGAAGCGAATCCGGACGTGCTCGAGGCACTGGAAGCCATGCAGATCGAAACGACGTTCGTCTCGCATGAAGAGTTCAAGAAACAGACACAGCAGGCGAAGGTCATCATCCGGACCGGAGAAGCGACACCGTACGCAAATGTCATCTTCCATTCCGGCGTAATCTTTTAAGGGGGTCATGCGATGCGTATCGAGATGACAGGTATCAAAAAAGCATTCGGTCCCGTCCCTGTCCTCAAAGGTGTCGACTTCGAACTCGCTGCGGGTGAGATCCACGCCTTGATGGGAGAGAACGGTGCCGGGAAATCGACGCTGATGAAGATTTTGACCGGTGTCCATAAAGCGGACGCAGGTACAATCCGCGTCGATGGACAGGACGTCGAATATAAGAATCCGAAGCTTGCCGAAGAGGCGGGGATTGCCTTCATCCATCAGGAACTAAACATCCTCCCGGATTTGACGGTGACGGAGAACTTGTTCCTCGGACGGGAGTTGAAGTCACGCTTCGGGATTCTCAAGCAAGGCGAGATGAAGCGGCAGGCAGAACGTGAACTCGCGGAATTGAACGTCTTCATGGATGTCGATCAACTTGCCCGGACGTTATCGGTCGGTCAGCAACAGATGATTGAGATCGCAAAAGCTTTGATGACGGACGCGAAGGTCATCATCATGGATGAACCAACAGCCGCACTAACGGAGCGGGAAATTCGCGCCTTATTCAGCGTCGCGACGGCGCTGCGCAACCAAGGTGTCTCGATCGTCTATATCTCGCACCGGATGGAGGAAATCTTCGAGCTTTGCGATCGGATCACCGTCTTACGGGACGGTATCTCCGTCTCGACACACGCGATTCCCGAGACATCGTTCGAACAGATCGTCCGAGAGATGGTCGGTCGTGAGATGGGTGAACGATATCCGGATCGTGACGTGTCAATCGGAGCGACTGTCCTTGAGGTCAAACAGGCGAGCGGGAAACGATTCGACGATGTCTCGTTCTCCGTCAAGGCAGGCGAAATCATCGGCTTCTCTGGTTTGATGGGTGCCGGGCGGACGGAAGTCATGCGCGGATTGTTCGGGGTCGATCGCCTGAAAGATGGGACGATCGAACTGAACGGACAGTCGCTGAAGATTAAGACACCTTACGACGCAATTCGCCAGGGCATCGGCTTTTTGACCGAGGACCGTAAAGGCGAAGGCTTGTTCCTCGACTTTTCACTACGTGAGAACATCTCGTTGCCAACGATTCGTTCGTTATCAAGATCCGGTGTCATCAAGGATCAGGCAGAACGTGATTTCGCAGAAGGATACTTGAAGTCGCTTTCGGTCCGGCACAGCTCGATGGACCAGCCGGCGAAGTCACTGTCCGGTGGGAACCAACAGAAGGTCGTCCTCGCGAAGTGGCTCGGGACACAACCGAAAGTCTTGATCCTTGACGAACCGACACGTGGTGTCGACGTCGGGGCGAAGAAAGAGATTTACCTCATCATGAACGAACTCGCTGCGGCGGGTGTCGCGATCATCATGGTCAGCTCGGACCTCCCGGAGATTCTCGGGATGAGCGACCGGGTCTACGTCATGCGCGAAGGCAAGATGAGCGGCATGTTGACACGACAGGAAGCGACGCAAGAAAGCATCATGACACTTGCGACAGGAGGACAATGATATGGAATTGATGCAAGGCAAGGTAACGGAAGCAAAACCGAGACGTCTTGGGATCGGACAAAAGCTTGGACCACTCGCAGGATTGTTCGCGATCGTCCTCGTCGTCTCGATCATGGAACCGGACTTTTTAACACTGAATAATTTATTTAACATCTTACGGCAAGTCTCGATCAATGCCTTGATTGCCTTCGGGATGACGTTCGTCATTCTGACGGGTGGGATTGATTTATCAGTCGGCTCGATTCTCGCGCTCTCGTCCGCCTTCGTCGCGGGTCTGATGACGGACGGAACGTCAGCGTTGATCGCTGTTCTGGCTGGATTGATCGTCGGAGCCGTCATGGGTGCCTTGAACGGGATGGTCATCTCGCTCGGGAAGGTCGCACCGTTCATCGCGACACTTGCGACGATGACGATCTTCCGCGGATTGACGCTCGTCTATACGGACGGGAAACCAATCACTGGTCTGAGCCAAGGTGGCTGGTTCGAATTGTTCGGACGCGGTTACTTCTGGATCTTCCCAGTACCGGTTCTGACGATGTTGATCGCCTTCGCGGTTCTCTACTTCATCTTGAAGAAGACGACGTTCGGTCGCTATACGTATGCGATCGGTGGGAACGAAGAAGCAGCGAAGTTGATGGGGATTCAAGTCAATAAAGTCAAAATCATGATCTACTCCCTCTCAGGTTTGATGGCAGCACTCGCCGGCATCATCCTGACGTCCCGTCTGAACTCGGCGCAGCCGACAGCGGGGACATCGTACGAACTCGACGCCATCGCAGCGGTCGTCCTTGGTGGGACGAGCCTGTCAGGTGGTCGTGGCTGGATTGTCGGTACCTTGATCGGTGCCTTGATCATCGGAACACTGAACAACGGTCTCAACTTGCTTGGTGTCTCCTCGTTCTTCCAACTCGTCGTCAAAGGTTTGGTCATTTTGTTCGCGGTACTCGCGGACCGGAAACAAGCAGCGTAACCCACACTCAAAAAGGAGGATCTACAGATGAAAAAATTACTTGCAGTCGTCATGATGGCATTAATGGTCTTCGCAGCCGCCTGTTCGACGGAACAGCCGGGCAGCAGCAACGGGGATACGAAGAAGAAGACGAAGGACTTCAAGATTGGTCTTTCGATTTCAACCCTCAACAACCCATTCTTCGTCTCGTTAAAAGAAGGGGCAGAACAAGAAGCAAAAGCACAAGGCGCAACGCTTCAAGTCGCGGATGCACAAGATGACGCGGCAAAACAAGCAAGCGACATCGAAGACATGGTTCAAAAGAAAGTCGATCTCATCTTGATCAACCCAACGGATTCAGCAGCAGTCGGTGCAGCCGTCCAAACAGCAAACGATGCGAACATTCCCGTCATCACAGTTGACCGCAATGCAGAAGCAGGCGACGTCGTCGCACACATCGCGTCGGATAACGTCGCGGGTGGGAAACAAGCAGGTGAATACATGATCGAACTCGTCGGCGATAAAGCTAAAGTCGTGGAGCTCGAAGGGATTCCAGGAGCATCCGCAACTCGTGACCGTGGGAAAGGGTTCCATGAAGCAGTCGACGGTAAACTTGACGTCGTCGCAAAACAAGCAGCAAACTTCGACCGAGCAAAAGGCTTGTCGGTCATGGAGAACATCCTTCAAAACAACAAAGACATCAAAGCCGTCTTCGCGCACAATGATGAAATGGCACTCGGTGCGGTTGAAGCATTAAAAGCAGCGGGTCTCAATGATGTTAAAGTCATCGGCTTCGATGCGACGGATGATGCCGTCAAAGCCGTCAAAGACGGAAAAATGGCAGGAACGATCGCTCAAAAACCGACTGAGATCGGGAAAATGGGTGTCGAGACAGCAATCAAGCACTTAAAAGGTGAAACAGTCGAGAAGAACATCCCAGTCGATCTCGAATTGATCAAACAATAAGGAAATAAGGCACCTGAGTCGACGATTCAGGTGTCTCTTTTTCATCAGGTGGAGCAGGCAGGAAAAAGTTCCTAAATCTATTCCTTGTTCCCGTACTTGTTTTTCTCTATAATGAAAGAAGCGTATATTACTGAAGGAGGATCATCGATGATCATTCATAACGTGGCTCTTGTCGGCCTCATCGTCGTTTCCGTTCTTCTCATCATCGTCGTTCTATTGATGTCGGGTCGTACGACCGGACTCGGAGCATTGACGGGTGGAGCAGAACAATTATTTGGTCGCCAAAAAGCTCGTGGCTTGGATGCGGTCCTAAATCGTGTGGCGTCTATCTTAGGGGCATTACTCTTCATCTTGGCGTTACTCGTCGCTTTTTATAAGTGAGCATTGAAACGACAGCCGTATGATCGCGCTGTCGTTTTTTGTATTTCTCGATATTCATTTTTTCCGGATATGGGGTATAGAGTTAGAGGGGGAATCATTTTATGAAAATCACTTTACCAAAACCATTCTTTTTCGAAGCCGGCCCACGTGCCGTTTTACTATTACACGGATTCACGGGATCGAGCGCGGATGTCCGCATCCTCGGTCGCTACTTGCAAAAGCAGGGCTATACGTCCCTCGCACCACAATATAAAGGGCACGCTGCCCCACCCGAAGAGCTGACGAAGACCGGGCCAGCCGACTGGTGGCAGGATGTCCTTGCCGGATATCAGGAACTCGTCGACAAAGGTTATGACGAAATCGCCGTTTGCGGATTGTCGCTCGGTGGCGTCATGTCACTGAAGTTATCGATGAACCGTCCGGTCAAAGCGGTCATCCCGATGTGTGCACCCGCCTACATCAAAAGTGAAGAAGTCATGTATGCAGGAGTCACCGAGTACGCACGAGAATTCAAGAAGCGAGAAGGCAAATCACAAGAAGAGATCGACCACGAGATGGCGTCCTTCGAACCGATGCCGACCTTGAAGGACTTGCAGGAACTGTTGCGCGAGACACGCGATTCGCTTGAGGACGTCTACGCACCGACGCTCGTCGTCCAAGCGCGCAATGATCACATGATTAACACCGACTCCGCGAACATCATCCATGATGGAGTCAGTGCCTTCCAAAAAGAGCTGATCTGGTATGAGAACTCAGGTCACGTCATTACGCTCGACAAAGAAAAAGACCAGCTCCACTCTGACATCTTGGACTTCCTGGAGTCATTGAACTGGAGCAAGTAACTGGAGGTGTCACGTTGGAATTACGTGAACGAATACTAACGGTCATCACGACGGAAGAACGTCCGTTGTCGATTGATCAATTAACGAAAAAACTAGAACTAGCGGATACGGAAGCATTCAAGGAATTGATTCGGACGCTAAACGCGATGGAAGACGAAGCATTGATCGCCCGGACACGCTCGAACAAGTACGGAACGCTTGCGCAAATCGGTCAAGTCGCAGGGAAGATTTCCGTCCACCAACGCGGGTTCGGTTTCGTCTCACCGGAAGACGGTTCAGAAGGCGACATCTTCTTACCGGCACCGGAGCTGAAGAACGTCTATAACGGCGACCGTGTCCTCGTCAAAGTGTTTGCCGAGTCAAACGGCGGCGACCGTCGTGAAGGGAAACTGCTCAAGATTCTCTCACGTGGACCAGCTGATTTCGTCGGAACGTTCGTCAGTCCAAAAGGACGGATCGAGTCGATCGCTTACATCGAACCGGATGATACGAAGCTGACGTTCTTACCGGTCGTCGCAAACGACGATACACTTGGTGCCGTTGATGGCCACAAAGTCCTAGCTCGGATCACGAAGTATCCGGATGGTCGTTACGCCGGAACGGCGAAAGTCTTGAAAATCATCGGTCACAAGAATGACCCAGGCGTCGATATCTTGTCGATCGTCCATAAGCACGGCATCAATGTCGACTTCTCACCGGAAGCGATCGCTGAGGCGAATGCTGTACCGGATCAAATCGATGAGAAAGATCTAGTCGGACGCGTCGATCTACGGAATGAATTGACGGTGACGATTGACGGGGCAGACGCAAAAGACCTCGATGATGCGGTTCACGTTAAAAAATTAGCGAACGGCAACTTCGAGCTTGGTGTCCACATCGCCGACGTCTCGCATTACGTCAAAGAAGATTCAGCACTCGACGAAGAAGCGCGTGAGCGCGGAACGAGTGTCTATCTCGTCGACCGTGTCATCCCGATGATTCCGCACCGTCTATCGAACGGGATCTGCTCGCTCAACCCGCACGTCGATCGTCTGACGCTCAGCTGTATCATGGAAATCGATGCGAACGGTGCTGTCGTCAACCATGAAATCTTCCAAAGTGTCATCAAGACGACGGAACGGATGACGTACACGGATGTCCGGAAAATCATCGAACGCGAAGACGAAGAAGTGATCGCGAAGTACCAAGATCTCGTCGAGTACTTCGACAAGATGGCGGAACTCGCAGCAATCCTTCGCGAACGTCGCTCACGTCGTGGGGCGATCAACTTCGACTTCCCAGAAGCGAAGGTCCTCGTCAACGAAGAAGGCAAGACGAGTGAGATCATTCTCCGGGAACGGTCGGTCGCTGAAAAGCTGATCGAAGAGTTCATGCTTGCGGCGAACGAAACGGTCGCCGAGCACATCCAGCGTCAAAAACTGCCGTTCATGTACCGGATCCACGATGAGCCAAAAGCAGAACGTCTCGATACGTTCTTCAAGTTCATCGGTAACTTCGGCATCAACGTCGAACGTAAGGGTGAGTCAGTCGCACCGAAAACGTTGCAATCGATCCTCAACGCTGTTGAAGGTGAGCCGGAAGAAGCCGTCGTCAGTACGGTCATGCTCCGTTCGCTTCAACAAGCGAAATACGACATCGAACCGATTGGTCACTTCGGTCTGTCGACGGACTACTACACGCACTTCACGTCACCAATCCGTCGGTATCCGGACTTGATGGTCCACCGTCTGCTCCGTGAATATGTCATCTACAACGATAAGTCACAAAAGACGCAAGACCGTTACTCGGAAATCTTACCGGAAATCGCCGATCACTCGTCAAAACGCGAGCGTCGTGCCGTTGATGCCGAGCGGGAAACGAACGCCTTGAAGAAAGCCGAGTATATGGAGCAACACATCGGTGAGACGTTTGAAGGGGTCGTCAGTGGAGTCACGAACTTCGGGATGTTCGTCGAATTGCCGAACACGATCGAGGGACTCGTTCACATCCAAGCGATGACGGATGACTTCTATCGCTACGATGAAGCGAACTATCAGCTGATCGGTGAGCGGACGAAGCAACAGTTCCGGATCGGTGATGTCGTCGAGATCAAGGTCACGAACGTCAACATCGATGAACGGACGATTGACTTCAGCGTCGTCGGAATGCCAGAACGGCAACCGAAGAAACGGTTCGAGTCGAAGACGATCCGCTCAAGCGGTGGACGTCCGGGACAAAAACGCGACGACAAGAAGAAGGACGATCGTCGTGGCAAGAAACGGTCGGGTAAGAGCGACCAAAGCAAGGGAAAAGGATTCTCGTTAAAGAATAAGAAAGATAAACCGCCGTTCCATAAGGCGGTCTCGAATAAGAAACGGAAGCGCAAATAAGCGCTTCCGCATCGGAAATGTGGTGAACGAACATGCCAAAGGGAACAGATTCGAAAGTCTTAGCGAACAACAAACGGGCCTCGTTCGATTATGCGATCGAGGATACGATTGAAGCCGGTCTCGTCTTGACAGGAACGGAGATCAAATCGGTCCGTAAAGGAAAAATCAGTATCGGGGACGCGTTCGTCCGGTTCGACGGGGGAGAAGCGATTCTCTGGAACTCGAACATCGCCCACTTCGAACAGGGAAACCGCTACAACCATGAGCAGCTCCGCCCACGGAAGCTGTTACTACACAAGAAACAGATCGCGAACTTGATCGGGGCGGTCTCACGGGACGGTTATACGATCGTACCGCTTAAGGTCTACATCAAGAACGGATACGCGAAATGCTTGATTGGACTCGGGCGCGGGAAGAAGAAGTTCGATAAACGCGATGACCTGAAGAAGAAAGATGCGAAGCGTGATATCGAGCGAGCACTACGCGATAAGCAAAAGTATTGAACCCGTAACACTTTTCTGCTAGAATATTAGTATTCGGAAAGCCCCAATTTTATATCTTGGGGACGTTACGGATTCGACGGGGGTAGTTCGGTCTTCTGTGGCGTGTCGAGGGGTCGGCCTCGTTAAAACGCACCAGCCATAACTGGCAAAACTAACACACAACTCGCAGCAGCGTAATAGCAACTGCGGATCCTAGCAGCTGTCGCCTGGTCGGCTGATTTCTAGGGTCTCACTTTAAACAGGCTACGCTTGGACCCTTCCGTCTGGAGGGAAAGAGAAGAGATGGAATCAGACTGGTCGGACGGACGCCTGTCAATTGGCAGCCTGACGACGAGATCCCAATAAATTGACTACACACGTAGAAGCTTAAGTATACGATGCCTTCGGACGTGGGTTCGACTCCCACCGTCTCCATACGACGAAATCAGTGGATTTCAAAGAGTACCTTAGTTGTTTAGATTTTTACAACTAAGGTACTTTTTAGTATTCAATAATAAAAATATTAAATATAATAACTTTGTTTTCAAAATCATAAATAAAAGGATTGAAAAAATGAAAATTGGAAGAAATCAGCAATGTCCTTGCATGTCAGGAAAAAAATTTAAAAGATGTTGCATGGACGATCCTAAACACTCTTCAACACAGTTAAATAACAGTATTCCTAGAAAGTATATGAGTGAATTTGCATTACATACATTTTCATCTTATGCATCTATTGCTTATCCAAATTTATTAGATACTATAAATGTGTCGGAGGCTAGTTATCATATTTATATGATAAATAAAATTAAAAGATTAAGCTTTGTAGAAGATAGTATTAAAGTGTTCAAGAATCATATAGAACTTCAGATAAGACATGGTATAACTTCAGTTGAAAAAATTACGACTTTACAAATTCCGCGCCATAAAATGACTGTCGATTTCGTATTTGAAGGTAATAAAACTTTATTTATGAAAGATGGACACGGCGGAGGAGTAAAAGCAGATATACTTTATGTTTACTCAGCTTTTTCTACTGAACCGCTTGATTGTGAAGTACTATATATTGGACAATCATATGGGAAAGAGGGAAATAGAGATGCGTTGACCAGATTAAGGTCTCACGAAACTCTACAAAAAATTATGGCTGATGTTTCACATGAAGATATAAACTCAGAAATTGCAATTACAGTATGGGAGTTTACCCCACGATTAATAACCTCATTTGATGGGCGAAATGGATTTTTGGTGTCTACTGAAGAAGATGAAAAACATTTGAAAAAAGTTTTGTCAGCCCCACCTTTATATTTGGATAGTCAAATAGTTAATGTGACAGAAGCCGCTTTAATTAATTATTATAAACCTAAGTACAATGAGAAATTCAAAAATAATTTTCCGGACATTGGTCATAAGGGATATAAATTCTACTATGATTATGATTATAATGCTATTTTGGTAGAATTAGATCAATCTGCTATAAATATAAATATGCACTCTGATTATGTAGATTATCATGATTATTCGCATATCAAGTATCTATTAAATACAGAGGAAAAAAGAAAGTCGATGTTCACTCTTTAGATTATACTTAAAAAAATTTTTAATATAAGTGAAAATATTAATCATAAACGGAGCTGAAAACTATGATACGACGCGCCACGTTGATGGATGGGAAAGCCTTATCGGACTTGATGCGACGCATTGATCGCGAAACGAAATATATGTTGTATGAGCCAGAGGAACGCGTCCTGTCAACGGAACAGGCAGAGGCGTTCATCGAGAAGTTTGGTCAGGCTGCCAACTCGGACATCTTTGTCGTGGACGTCGATGACCAACTCGTCGGGTATGTGCTCGTCGTCGGTGGGGAACCGAGTCGGATTCGTCACCGGGCGAATCTCGTCATCGGCTTGCTTGATGCTTATACAGGTCGTGGACTCGGTGCGGGTCTACTTGAAGCGGTGGATGCCTTTGCGATTGAAGCTGGACTCATCCGACTCGAGTTGACGGTTCGCAAGGATAACTTGCGAGCAATCGAGCTCTATCATAAGTTTGGCTTCAACATCGAAGGAACACGGATCGCATCACTCTTCATCGATGGCGAATACGTTGATGAACTGGCGATGTCTAAAATCTATACGACAGAAGAATCTTAAAAAAAGATGCTCAGTGGACTTATCTCTAAAAGGAGACGAGACCGTGAGCATCTTTTTTATGGCGATATCTTTTGTTGCTCGAAATCGATCTCCAAGACATTTTTCGCATAATCCTTACCCCAGTCATACATCGCGTCTAAAATCGGCATTAAGCTATGTCCGTGCGGTGTTAACGAGTATTCGACCTTCGGTGGTACGACCGGGTAGACTTCCCGGTGAATGATATGGTGTTCCTCGAGTTCGCGCAGTTGATTGACGAGCATCCGTTGCGTGATCCCAGGCATCAGACTTTTCAGTTCCCCGAAGCGTTTCGTTCCTTCCTTGCCTAAGTGCCAAAGAATGAGCATCTTCCATTTGCCCCCGATGATCGAGAGGGTCAATTCCTTCTCACAGTTAAACTGACGGTCTTCAAAATGTGGCATCGATCCACCTCCTGCTCCAGTATAGACTTTCTTTCAGTCGACAGTATACTTTTCTGCACTATGTATGAAAAACCGCACTATGTAAATTAAAAGTGCGTACTTCTCAAGAATGCTCCTGCGGATTATATTTAGTCCTGTTCCTTCATGAATGTCCGAAGGAAGTGTCAGGTACGACAATATAGAGAAGAATGGGAGAGATATAAAATGAAATTACAACTCGCAATTGATCTAGTCGATACAGCAGGTGCGATTGCTTTAGTCAAAGAAATCGGGGAAAACAATCTAGATATCGTTGAAATCGGCACACCGGTCGTCATCAACGAAGGGCTCCGCGCCGTCAAAGAAATGAAAGCCGCCTTCCCGAACTTAACGGTCCTCGCTGACTTGAAGATCATGGATGCTGCCGGTTACGAAGTCAGTCAAGCTGTCGCACACGGTGCTGACATCGTGACGATCCTTGGGGCAGCGGAAGACATGTCAATCAAAGGGGCAGTCGAAGAAGCAAAAAAATCAGGCAAACAGATTCTCGTCGACATGATTGCCGTGAAAGATATCGCAACACGGGCGAAAGAACTGGATGCGTTAGGCGTCGACTACATCTGTGTCCACACAGGTTACGATCTCCAAGCAGTCGGTCAAAACTCATTTGAGGATCTTGCGACAATCAAGTCAGTTGTGACAAATGCAAAAACAGCTGTTGCGGGTGGTATCAAGATGGAGACGTTACCGGAAGTCATCGCTGCACGCCCTGATCTGATCATCGTCGGTGGCGGGATCACGGGACAAGATGATAAACAAGAGACAGCGTCAACGATGCACCGGATGCTGCAAGAGGCGTAAATGACACACATTCAAACAATTATCGAAGAGCTGACTTCGACGGTCGAAGCAATCGATGCGACCGAGACGAAAGAACTGGCAGACGCTGTGCTGCAAGCGAACCGAATTTTTCTCGCAGGAGCCGGTCGCTCCGGCTTGATGGGGAAAGCGTTCGTCATGCGGTTGATGCACATGGGACTCGACGCGTATGTCGTAGGCGAGACGGTCACGGCGAATTTACGTGAGGGTGACGTGTTAATCGTCGGTTCCGGATCGGGTGAGACGAAAACCTTGATTCCAATCGTCGAGAAAGCACAGCAACTCGGTGGAACCGTTGCCGTTGTCACGATCAGTCCGACGTCAACGTTAGCGCGATTAGCCGACTTAGTCGTCAAACTGCCCGGAGTTCCGAAAGAACAAACGGCATCAGCGGACGAGACGGTTCAACCGATGGGCTCGTTGTTTGAACAGACGATGTTGTTGTTCTATGATGCCTTGATTATGCAGATCATGGAAGATAAGCAGCTTGATTCGCAAACGATGTACGGAAAACATGCCAACTTAGAGTGAAACATATGAAACAGATTAGTTCTCTTCAATAGAAGAGGGCTAGTCTGTTTTTGTCTGTAGATCTTTCGTGTATGAATGCGTATTAATCAGAAATTCTCCTTTCCCTCTTTTCGTAATCTTCTTGAAGACTTACTCGCGAAGCATGCGATACTCAAAGAAAGGAAAAAAGAGGAAAAGGAGATTGTCATGCGATTTCAACGGATTGGTGTAATCAGTGCATTATTAGCTGCAAGTATTTTGACCGGTTGTGCAGAACCAGACCAAGTTCCACCAGTGAATCAGCTTAAATCACACTGGATTGAGGATAATACTGCTGAAGATGTAAATAATCCCGATGCCATCGTACAACGCATTAAAGCGAAGGACTTTTCAGAACAGGATTCGTTTGAAGCGGATTTCCGTCGTCACGTGACGTTTTACTTTAAAGATGGAACAAAAGCGTACCCGACTGAAGGCGATATCTGGAGCAGTATCGTTGTCGGAAATCGTGCTTACGTAACGCTGCATTACCCAAAAGGATCAGATCGTCTTGCTGTACTAGAGTATACCAAGCAAGAGAAGAACTGGATGTTAGGAGGCGTCTTATATGACGACGTTCAAAACATTAAGAAGAGTAGTTCTGCTCGCGGTTTGAATTTACCGTTCTCGACATTCCAAGCGATTGCCAGTAGTTCAAGTCCTAATGGGGATGATAGAATCTGGTTCTTCCACACGAAGTCACAAACGATTCTTCTAACCGTCGTTCCGAAGCAAGACGTTCAAGGCGAGGACTGGCAGGAAACGACGCTTGCGAACGGACAGACGGCTTACTTCCAAGAAAAACAAGAGAGAACGAACCTCTATTACGTCGAAGACAATCAAATCGTCCTCCTGTCCGGTAACGTATCACTAAAACAATTAAAAAAATTAGCACGATCAATTGCTCCTGTCGACGCTGCTGATTTCCCGTATTCTTAAACAAAAAAATCCGGACGCTGCGGCATCCGGATTTTTGTTTACCATTTGAAATCAAAATCAGCACCGACATCTTTTGCGAGATGGGCATCTGATCCATAGACGAGCGGAATCGATAACGACTGCGTGACTTGCAAGAGTTCCGGGTAAGGATAGGAAAGGCCACATAACGGCTTACGGAGTCCTGCCGTGTTGACGTCGAGCGTAAAGTTCGCTTGACGGATCTTCCGTAACGTGTCGTCGAGGTTCGTTGGGTTCGACTCAAGCGGATAGGCTTGGATGAATTTCGTCGGTAACGTTAAGTGACCGAGACGTTTCGGTTGATGTGCACCGAGGTCCGTCATGACGAGGGCTTGGATGCCTTCATAATAGCGTTCATGGACCGCCGTGACGCTTCCGAGTTTCGTGACGATCTCACCAAAGCTTTCCTTGCTGAAGTCGACGCCATAATACTGATCATCGATGTATAAGTAATGCAGTGAAAGAATGCCGTCGGTCAAGACGTCAGCGTAGCGAGCGATGATGTCACGCGTCCCGTCGACATGCCCTTCCCAGTAGTCGAACTCCATCCCGATCCGGATGTCGATCTGATTCTTGTATGTCTCGCGGAGTTGCGTTAATTCCTTCAGGTAGGCATCGGCTGTCGCAAACGACATTCCGGAATCGTTATCTGGTGCAGGATCCGTCACACCTTCAGGTAAAGGGGCATGTTCCGTGAAGCTGATCCGTTCTAAGCCTTGCTCTAACGCACGCTCGATGTAGGCTTCAAGTGGATCCTTCGTACCATGTGGACAATATGGACTGTGGACGTGACCGTCCCATTTCAATAATTGCATGAGTAACCCTCCGATTTTTTAGAATTGGCAAGCAAAGCGATTGACAATGTGCCCGAAACGCGGTATCTTATCGTTAAATAATTTAGCGTGGTACAGTGATAATAAGATAAAGGAGTGGGAGTATGCAATCATTTTCTACGATTCGACTCAAGGATGGAGCGACAGATTACGTTGGTGCCTCGGCAACGCGGCTCCAACAGGTCATCCGTCAGCTCGAAGATGGACTCGAACAATCTAACTATACCCGATTAATCACGCCCTTAATTGAGGAAATCGGTGGACGGGAACAGATTCGGATGGATTTTACGACTAGTGTCGCGCGTGCACTCAGCGAACGTGGTCGCGAACAATATAAACGTGTCTTCTACAGTGGCTCGGTCTTTCAACCGGAAGAGAAGTTCCAGGTCGGATTCGAGGAACGAGGACAAATCGCAGAAGTCGAAGCAATTCAACTCGCGGTCCGACTCGTCGAGGAACTGACAGGAAAAGAAGTCACACTCTCAATCGGTGATGCCGGTCTAATCGAGCATTTGATCGAGACGCGTGTCGGTGATCACCACTTACGCGACCAAGTGACACAGATGCTGCGTTTACGTAACGTCATCGAACTGAAGCGAATCGCGGGTCAACTCGATGATGCCTTACTTGCAAAACTACCTTTGTTATTCGGACGTGAAGGGGCAGAGACGATCCTACCGTACGTCGACGAGACACGACTCAATGCCGTGCTTGATCTCGCGGAAGCCGTCAATGCCGATCTCGACTTCGGTCAAATGGGCTTACAGACCTACTACGACGGGATCACGATCCACGGTTTCATCGAAGGTGTGACGGAACCCGTCCTCGTCGGTGGACGCTACGACCGGCTTTATGAACAATTCGGACAAGAACAACAGGCGTTCGGCATCGGATTCTCGGTCGAACGGTTGGCGGAGGTGCTCTAAATGCGAATCGGAATTACGAAAGGACGGCTGTCGAAAGCGACAGAACGTTATCTGAAAGAAGCTGGCGTCGAGACATGGGGAGCCATTGAACGCGAACTGATCGTCAAACGGGGCGAGCACGAATTCGTCTTCATGAAAGGATCGGATTTGATTCCGTACGTCGCTCAAGGTGTTCTTGACGTTGCGATCACCGGCAGTGACATCTTACTGGAATCGGATCAAGAGTTATCGGAACTCGCGGAATTGCCGTTCGGTGTCTGCCGGATGTCGGTCTGTGCGAAGGAGCCGTTACAATTCGAAGGCGGACGCCGTGTCCGGATTGCGACGAAGTATCCGATCATCGCGAAACGCTATTTCAGCGAACTCGGTGTCGACGTCGACATCGTACCGCTGAACGGTTCGGTCGAGTTAGCACCGTTACTCGGACTTGCTGACGCAATCGTCGATATCGTCGAGACAGGTGAGACGTTACGGGCGAACGGACTAAATGAATACGAAAAAATTATCGATATCAGCGCTCGATTCTTTACGAGCGAATGGACGTTAAAACGGAAGCGGGTTGAAGTTATCCGCTTGCTTGAGCAATTGACAGAAGGAGTGACACGATCATGACACCGACAAAACCTTTCAGCATCGATCGCGACACGGAGCTCGCGGTCCGCGCGATTCTCGAACGCGTCGCAACAGACGGTGACGCCGCTGTCCGCGATTACACGAACCAATTCGATCAGGTCGATCTTGAAGATTTCCGTCTTAGTGAAACACGAATCACACAAGCCTTTGAACAAGCAGACGCTAACTTGATCGACTCGTTGAAGTTGATGGCGACACGACTCGTCGAATGGCACGAACAAGAACTTCCATCTGACATCGAACTCGTCGAAGCAGACGTGACACGACGTCAACGTTTCGTTCCCGTCGATTCGGTTGGGATTTACGTTCCAGGTGGTGCAGCAAGTTATCCATCGACCGTCTTGATGAACGCCATTCCAGCAAAAGTTGCTGGTGTCGAACGGGTCGTCATGGTGACGCCGATGACGAACTTAAGTGACGAGGTCCTCGTTGCGGCACGGATCGCTGGTGTGACAGAAATCTATACGATTGGTGGAGCGCAAGCCATTGCCGCTTTGACATTCGGAACAGAAAGCATCCAAGCTGTCGATTTGATCGTCGGACCTGGAAACCGCTTCGTTGCTGAAGCAAAACGCCAAGTCTACGGGATTGTCGGCATCGACTCCGTCGCCGGTCCATCGGAAGTCGTCGTCATCGCGGACGAAACAGCGCATCCGGACCGGATCGCAGCTGATCTTCTTGCTCAAGCCGAACACGACCGTGACGCTGTCGCGATCGCCTTCGTGCCAACGGAAGAGATGAAACAAGCGGTAGACACGGAAATCGAACGGCGCTTACAGCAATTGCCGCGTCAAGAGATTGCCCGTCGTGCGATGGAAAACGGTGGCGTGTTCGTTGCTCCACTCGAAACAGCGATCGAAGAAGCGAACCGTCTCGCGGCGGAACACTTGGAACTTGCCGTTGCCAATCCGCAAGAGGTCGTCAAATCGATCCGTCACGCCGGGATGATTTTCCTCGGTCACGAGACACCAGAAACGCTCGGTGATTACGTCGCTGGAACGAACCACGTCTTACCAACGTCCGGTACAGCTCGTTTTGCGTCTGGATTATCAGCGCGGACGTTCCTGCGTCACCAGACGATGCTCGAAGCCACACGCGCAGGCGTACAACGTCTTGCGAATGCAGCGAAGATCGTTGCCCGGGTCGAAGGACTCGAAGCACACGCACAAGCCATCGAAGTGAGGGAAGACTAATGCGATTACACCAAAACGAACGATTCACGACCCATAGTCCAGTCGGGATCGAAGCGATCCAGGAATTGATCGCAACGTTCCCTTTAAATGAATATCCTGTCGAAATCATCGATCAAGTCAAGGCATCATACGCGACGTACGCCGGTGTCCGTCCGACGCAACTCGTCGCCGGAAACGGCTCGGATGAGTTGATCGGCTACTTATGTGCCCGCTACGGCGGACCCGGGATGCCAGTCATCGCCTCGGAACCGGACTTCGTCATGTATCAGTTCTACGCTGACCGGGCACGGGCACCGTTTGAACGCGTGCCGTTACTTGACGAAATGGCGCTTGACGTCGAGGGATTGATCGCAGCTCCGGGTGAGATCATCTTCTTGAGTCACCCGCACAATCCGTCCGGTGTCCTCCGCAAGGAAGCGGACATCCGGCGCTTGCTCGACAGTGGCAAATACGTCGTCATCGATGAGGCCTATATCGACTTCGCGCTCGAACAGTCGATGCTTCACTTACTCGAAGAATATCCGAAAGCAATCATCTTACGGACGCTCTCGAAAGCGTTCGGGCTCGCATCGCTTCGACTTGGTTTTGTCATCGCGAGCGAACAAATCATCGAAGAAATCGAACAGATTAAATCACCATACAACGTCTCTGGTCTATCAGCAGCTGTCGGTATCGCCATCATGGCAGAACCGGAACTCGATCGGGTCTTAGAAGAAACGTATGCGAGCCGCGAAGCGATCGAACGGATTCTCGCCCCAATCGGCAAGACGTATCCAAGTGCAGCGAACTTCGTCTACGTCGAGTATCCGGAAGCCGAACGCTTTACGCAACGTTGTGCTGACGCCGGATTACGGATCCGCTTGTTTAACCAAGCATTCCGTGTCAGTTGTGGATCACCAGAAGCAATGCAAGTATTAGAAACGTGTGTAGAGGAGGAATTACGATGCGGCGTGGCGCAAGCGAACGAGTAAGTGCAGAGTCAGACATCAAGGTCGAGGTCGATCTCGCAGGAGGTCCGGTTGAGATTAAGACGGGTGTCGGCTTCTTTGATCATATGTTGACGTTATTCGCCTTCCAGGCCCGGATCGGTCTGAAGGTGACCGCAAAAGGTGATACGTGGATCGATGCCCATCACACGGTCGAAGATACCGCGATCGTTCTCGGGGCAGCGTTGACGGAAGCGCTCGGCGATAAAGCCGGGATTGAACGCTACGGCGAATCGCGTGTGCCGATGGACGAGACCCTTGCGTCCGTCGTCCTTGATTTCAGCGGTCGTCCGTTCACGGTCTTCCGTGCTAGTTTCAAGAATCCGAAGCTCGGTGACTTTGATACGGAACTCGCAGAGGAGTTCTTCCAAGGCTTATCACGGAGTGCCCGGATGACGATTCATGCCGAAGTCTTATATGGTTCGAATACCCACCACATGATCGAAGGGTTGTTCAAAGCACTCGGTCGGGCTGTTCGTCAGGCCATTGCCGTGACGAGCGAAGGCGTACCGTCTACGAAAGGGTTGATTGATCAATGATAGCAATCGTCGATTATGGCGTCGGAAATATCGCAAACATTGAGCGGGTATTAAAACAGCTCGGTGAGGCAGTCATCGTCACGAATGATGCTGAACTATTGGAGCAAGCAGAAGCACTCGTCTTACCGGGTGTCGGTGCCTATGCCCCGGCAATGGAGCGCCTGAAGGAGACAGGACTGGTCGACTTCTTAAAAGAACAAGCCGAAAAGAAACCGTTCCTCGGAATTTGTCTCGGGATGCAACTGCTCTTTGAATCAAGTGACGAAGATGGACTGACGGAAGGTCTCGGGATTTTACCGGGAACGATTGAAAAATTACCGAATGACGTCCGCTTGCCACACATGGGTTGGCACCAGCTGACGAACCACGGCGAAGCCGTCTATTTCGTCCACTCGTACGGTGCCGTCTGTGACCCAGAATGGATCGTCGACTCGGTCGAATACGGACGCCTCGTCCCAGCAATCGTTCAAAAAGGACAAGTCACCGGGATGCAGTTCCACCCAGAAAAGAGTGGCGAAGTCGGATTGAAACTACTTAAGGAATGGAGAGAGACGACATGCAACTCTACCCAGCAATCGATTTAATGAGCGGACAGGCGGTACGCCTGAAGCAAGGAGATTTTGACCAACAGACATTCTTCGGTGATGCGTTGACGATCGCGAAGCGCTTCAAGGAAGATGGGGCGACAGCGATTCACTTGATCGATCTTGACGGTGCAAAAGCCGGCGAACCGCTGCACTTGAACTTGATCGCCGACATCAAAAAGGAGACCGGGTTGTTCGTTGAAGCTGGTGGTGGTGTCCGTAACATCGAGACGGTCGAAGCATACGTCGGTGCCGGGATCGACCGGATTCTCGTCGGCACGGTCGCTCTTGAAGACGAAGCGTTACTTGAGCAGATGATCGCTCTCGCTGGTGATAAACTGGCTGTTGCGTTAGATGCAAAAGAAGGCATCGTTCAGACACGCGGCTGGCTCGAAGCGAGCGGTTGGACGCTCGAAGAAGCGATGACGCACTTGATCGGCAAAGGAATCAAGACGTTCCTGTATACAGACATTTCGCGTGACGGAATGATGATGGGACCGGACGTTGATGGACTCGACCGGTTGAAGCGGGAAGGGGTCGAATTGATTGCTTCCGGTGGTGTGACGACGGTCGATGACGTCGCGCGCCTCAAAGAGATCGGGATGGACGGAGCGGTCGTCGGTCGGGCGTTGCTCGACGGATCACTCGCCTTAAAAGAGGTGTTACGCGTATGTTGATGAAACGAATCATTCCCTGTCTTGACGTCAAGGAAGGGCGTGTCGTCAAAGGCGTCAAATTCCAGAATCTACGTGATCTCGGTGACCCGGTTGCCGTCGCAAAGTATTATTACGAACAAGGGGCGGACGAACTCGTCCTGCTCGATATCTCAGCAACGCAAGAAGGACGCGAGACGATGCTTGATATCGTCGAACGCGTTGCAGAAGTCATCTACATGCCATTTACGGTCGGTGGCGGAATCAAGACGATCGAAGACGCGAAACGCTTGATTCGTGCCGGTGCTGACAAAGTCTCACTCAACTCGTCGGCGCTTCAAAATCCACAACTGATTCAAGAAGTCAGCCGCCTGTTCGGTGTCCAAGCGACAGTCGTCGCGATCGATGCGAAACAGACCGGCGACTCATGGGGTGTCTTCTCACACGGTGGCACACAACCCGTCGGACGTGACGCGATCGAGTGGGCACAGGAAGCCGTTGCGCTTGGTGCTGGCGAATTACTCGTCACGTCGATGGACGCTGACGGCACGAAGGACGGCTATGATCTCGCCTTGATCCGTCGTCTGCGTGAAGTCGTCAACGTACCGATCATCGCTTCCGGTGGGGTCGGAACACTCGATCATTTAGCAGAAGGACTAGAGGCAGGCGCTGATGCGGCTCTTGCTGCTTCGATCTTCCATGAAGCAACGTACACGATGCCGGAAACGAAAGCCTACCTCAAAGAACGAGGAGTCGAAGTCCGATGACGACATTGAATTTTTCAAAAGGACTCGTCGCTGCCGTCGTCGTCGACGAGCAGACGAACGATGTCTTGATGGTCGGCTTCATGGACCAAGCCGCTTATGATAAGACGCTTGCGACCGGTCTTGTCACCTTCTTCTCGCGGACGAAGAATCGTCTCTGGACGAAAGGCGAGACGAGCGGGAACACGCTTGAACTCAAACGGATGTGGATCGACTGTGATCAGGATAGTCTCTTGATCGCAGTCAAAGCGAACGGTCCGACATGCCATACTGGAAATCGCAGTTGTTTCTATACAGAAGTGGAGGTGCCCGATGTTATACGAACTGGAACAGACCGTCAAAGCGAAGATTGAGGCGAAGGAAGCAGAATCCTACACGAATTATTTGATTGCTTCCGGGTACGAGAAGATCGCGAAGAAGTTCGGTGAAGAGGCGTTTGAAGTCGTTCTCGCTGGTAACGATACGTTAGCAGAAGAGACAGCAGACTTGTTGTATCACTTAACGGTCTTGCTTGCTGACCGCGGTGTCTCCTTCAAAGAAGTCGAAGCGGTCCTGAACGAACGTCACGGAACAAAATCGACGTTCAAGGATCGTCCGGATATTGAACAGTGGTAAGGCATATCCACATCGCCTAGGCGGTGTGGATTTTTGTATGGGCGGGAAAAGACAAACAGATGACAGTTGTCATCAAATCGACAGAATGTTTCGATAGGCACGCTGTCGCATGAGGGCGTATAATCAAAAGCATAGTCCTTTGTTTTTAGAAAGTAGGTGTTCGATTGGTTACGAAAAAAGAAATCAAGCAAACGATCAAGCAACAATCCAAGGAAACGATCGAAGAGCTGCTCGCAAAAGGCGATTCCTTGAAAGAGGAGATCGCCAGTGCCATTACACATGGTCTCGGTGTTATTTTCAGTATCGTCGCGCTCGTGATGCTGATTCTGCAGGCGACGAAATCCGGCAGTGCTTGGAACGTCACGGCTGTCAGTATCTTCGGGGCAACGATGATTCTCCTTTATCTGTTCTCGACCTTGATGCATTCGCTGATGCATACGAAAGCGAATAAGGTCTTGCAAATTTTAGATCACGCCGGTATCTATCTCTTGATTGCTGGTAGTTATACACCGTTCGCTTTGATCACACTCCGTGGTCCGCTCGGCTGGACATTGCTCGGTATCGTCTGGGGTGTCGGGACGCTCGGCATCATCTGGAAGCTCTATTCGACCGGTAAATACGTCTGGATTTCGAATGCGTCTTATCTGATTCTTGGCTGGTGTTGTCTGTTTGCAATCAAGCCGATCTATGAAGCGCTCGGATTCCAAGGATTCTTACTGCTCCTCGGTGGTGGCCTTGCGTATTCGCTCGGCGTCATCTTCTACGTCTGGGCACGCTTGCCGTATAACCACGCGATTTGGCATCTGTTCGTCCTTGCGGGCAGTGTCCTGATTTTCCTCTCGATTTTCTACTATGTTGCTCCGGCGACAATGTCATGAAGAAATTACGGCTCCGGGACTGGCTCCCGCTTACGCTGTATTTTATGTTTGGTCTTGGGTTGCTCCTGTACTTCCGGATGTCTGGAATGCTGGAGCAATTCGACATTCAGGCATTATCGGATTGGGTACGGGATCAAGGTCTCACCGGGATGTTGCTTTACGTACTCGCTTACACCATTCGACCACTCGTTTTTTTCCCGGCGAGTCTGTTGACCGTCTTTGGCGGTTACACGTACGGTCCATGGCTCGGAACGCTACTCGACGTCATTGGTGCCGGCACCGGCGGTTTACTCAGCTTTTGGATCGCCCGGTTGCTCGGTCGCCGTGGCGTCGAGAAATTGATCGGGAAAGGGAAGCTGAACGTGCTCGACGAACGGATTGCGACGAACGGTTTCCTCGTCGTCTTGATCGTCCGATTGATTCCATTGTTTCCATTTGACGCGATCAGCTATGCGTCCGGATTGTCAAAAATCCGCTTTAAACAGTTCGCCATCGCCAACTACATCGGGATCATTCCCGGTGCGTTCGTTTACAACAATATCGGCTCAAGCCTGCGTGATCCGTTCTCCTGGCAATTTTTCGTTGCCATCGGACTGTACGTCCTATTCTTTGCCGTAGGACTTGTTGCTCAACGGATTCTCAAAAATAAACGAAATAAAGAGCGTATGTAAGCGCTTTATGGCATAATATGAGTGCAGAGATGTGAACCGATACGGTAAAACAGCCTAGCATTTATTTAGGGGGAATCATGAGTGATGGAAAAAGTACTACGGGATGGTTTTATCTTCTTATCGCAAAACAAGACATTGAACGGTCTCGCCAAGCGATACGGGCTTAAATTCGGAGCAAGTCGCTTCGTGGCAGGGGATTCATTGGAAGCATCGAAACGGGCGATCCAGGAATTGAACGCAAAAGGGTTATGCGTCACGATGGACCATTTAGGGGAGTTCATCTCGACGGTAGCGGAAGCAGAGATGATGACACAAGAATGTATTCGTGCGGTTGAGATGATTGCGGAAGAAAAATTAGACTCGCAACTCTCGTTGAAACTGACATCACTCGGACTCGATATCTCGGACGACTTGATCCGCTCGAACATGGAACGGATCTTAACACGGGCAAAAGAACTCGGTGTCTTCGTCACGATCGATATGGAAGATGAGCCACGTTGTGAAAAGACGATTCAATTGTTTGAAGAATTGCGCCAATCTTTCGATAACATCGGAACAGTCATCCAGTCGTATCTTTACCGGTCGGAAGATGACATCAAACGTGTCGGACGCTTCGAGACGAATCTCCGGATTGTCAAAGGGGCTTACAAAGAGCCGGCAACGGTGGCGTTCCCAGAGAAGGAAGACGTCGACCACAACTACATCAAGCTCGTGAAGTTACAATTATCACTCGGAAACTATGCTGCCGTCGCAACGCATGACGATGCGATGATCGAGCAAGTCATCCGTCACGCTAAAGAAAACGGGATCGAAAAAGACCAGTTCGAATTCCAGATGTTATTCGGTATCCGGGTCGAGCGTCAACTCGAACTCGTCAAGCAAGGCTATAAAGTCCGTGTCTACGTTCCTTATGGCCGTGACTGGTACGGTTACTTCATGCGCCGCTTAGCAGAACGACCGGCAAACGTTGCCTTCGTTCTCAAAGGAATGGTCAAAGGATAAGTGGGGAAGGCGATGCAACGTTGCATCGTCTTTTTTGATTCAGGAAGGGAAGGACAAAATAGTGCGAACAGAACAAGAATTCAAGGAACTGCTACAACAAGACACGAGTGCAACGCCTGCATTACTCGATGAGTTACTTCTACATATCGGTTCGACAGATTCTGAGTTACGAGATGGATTGATCTATCCGCAGTTAGCGACCTATATCGCATCAGAGTCATTTACGATAGAAGACACCAATCGAATTTTCGATTTTATTTTAAGCGGGCATGGATTGATGTATAGAATGGGAACAGCAGACACAACAGCTGTTCTGACGCGATCGTTTTCAGCATTAGCACTCGCTGAATTGTTAGTGATGGACAAAACCCGACACTTATTGACGCAAAGTCAGTTGGATCGGCTGTCCACTTACTTACAAACCTATTTGGAGCAAGAAAAGGATGTCCGTGGATTCATTGACGGAATGGGGTGGGCACACAGCATGGCACATATCGCCGATGTCTATGCGGTTTGGTTTACGCACCCAGCGAGTGGTCCACAGGAGGAGCTCGGAGCGATTGATGCGATGATTCGTCAGTTGACGCGGTCCGATTATCTCTATGTCGATGAGGAAGCAGACCGGATGGTGACGGCATTGTTGCAAGCTTGTCACCATGGACTGTCGGAAGATGTCCTATTACAACGAATCGAAAAGATCATTCAGGAGTGGTTAGTGAGTGACGTGACATGGGGAGATGCGGAGTGGACGACGTATCGTAATGTCAAACAGATGCTACAGACACTCTATTTTCGACTGAAATGGGAAGAGCGATCGGATATCGTCTTAATTGAAGAGTGGTTGCGACAGGTACATCAGCGAACGCATGGAGGATAAAGACATAGGGTATATTGGACGTCTTCAAATTCTTCGCTGTCCTCAGGTAGGAAGTATCCTCATAAATGAAAGGACGATTTTATTATGTATTTGGAAATTAAGAGTTTCATTAAAATTCCTCCTGAAAAAAAAGAACTAGATATTAATCAAGAATACCCAGGATTCATAAAGATGACCGATTTAAAAGATAATGATGTATTTAGTTATGCATTTGGTCGAGCTGACGGGTATCCTTCTGGAAAAGTTGTTTTTTATATAAATGATGAACAGCTCCCTTTTAATGCACATGTAAGTGAGCTATACATGTTTTGGCACGCTTTAATAAAAAGTGTATCGACAAGTGAACTATATGACGTTGAAGAATCAAACTGGTCTTTACAATATGAGAGCGAGGAAGTCTCTTCTAACTTTATCATTCGATTTTTCTATCAAAAAAAAGTAGTAGAGTTTTATTATAAAAATAAAATCTTGTCTACTTTTCCACTAGATATGTATAAAAAAGCAGTTCTACAAGGATTTTTAGATTTTATGTGGCATACAAATTTAGAGTTTGAAACGATTGTGTATGATTCGCTAGGTGAAGAAATTGATTATGCTTCGATGAGAGAAGACACTGGAGATGATTTATATACGTGTCGCTATATTTTCTTGCAACTCATGAAAGAGATCTATCGTCAAAAAAGTTACGATGTAACTACTCTTATTGATTTTGATTTTAAGGTAAGTCGTTCTTTTTCTCGTTTGAAATATGACTTGGAGGATTGAATCTGTAAAAGTACGTCTTAAAGTACTAAACGAATTTTAGTAAGTAGACGATCTTGATTCACACTTATCATTACCGTTACCGGTGTGATGAAGACAATGTGACTTGCAGTCTCAAATTGAATGAAATCAACCAAAAACGGTCTCTTAACTTCTAGTGAGAGACCGTTTATTACATTTAAGCTACCTCACATGTCTTCACCCGACTCCTGTAGGAAAGCGGGTGAGAAGACAGTGAGGTTACTGATGATGGAGTTTCATCAATCATTACGGCAAAATGATATTTCCTAAAAACAGCATGCCTGCAAATACAAGAATGACAAGAAAGATAGAGGTCTGCGGATGGAATCGTTTTTCTTGATAGCGTCGAAAAATGCGTCTTCCGAGTTCAGGTATACCCATTAGAAAAACCATATACAATAAAAAGTATTGCCATCGTTCTAAAACATCAAGTGAATCGATATAAAATAAGAGATTGATACCTAACGCAATCAAAATAAAAGTATAAAAAGTACTATATGACATAGTTATCTCTCCCTCACAGCTGTCGTCTGAAAAGCAAACAAACACGAGAAAGCATGGGCTTGATCCAGTAACCGATGCCCTGTCATGACGGCTCCTTCCTTTTGGATGACCGCTTCATCGAGTAACGTCCAACCGCGTTCTTTCGCCAGCTGCAACAGTTCCCACGGCATCATCGTATTCCCCATTGCGACTTCCTCACCGTAGAGACGACGGTAAGCAAGTTGCCGCGGAGCGGCTGTCGGACCGAGTAGACTGACGACGACAAGCGGGGCGACGCGTTCGATTTCTTGCAGCACTTGAACGGGACGTGTCGACCATTCAAGTGAGTTGACGGCGAGGACGACATCAAACGCATGATCGGCGAACGGCAATGCTTCCCCCGTACCGACAATGAAAGTCTGCTCGGGTGACTTCTCACGGGCAATCCGAATCATCTCATCTGAAACATCAAGTCCGACTGTCTGGAAGTCCGGTGTCAGTAAGCGACAGGCTGCCCCATCACCGCAACCGAGATCAAGCAAACGACCACCGGTGATTGTTTTTCGTAAGAACGGCAAAACGGTTTTCCGACTGCCGTTCGTCCACATATCGTCAGCGCGATCCGCCCAGTCGGCGGCTTTTTGATTCCATACATGCTCGGTTTGACTCATTTCTATCCACTCCTTTTTATCAGTCTAACAGGAAAATTTGTCCATTGACTGATTTTTTATTGCTACTGAATCATTATTCATTTATGATGAAGATGTAGAAGAAGCACACCAAAGTCGTTCGGCTTCTTTTTTTGTCAGTATAATGAATGGTTGTTCATTCAATTTAAACTCAGGGGGTATATCATGGCGAGTCAAATCGGTCAGCCGACCACAATCCAGTTGACGAAACACATCCAATTCGCCGTCATCATCGGTTCAGGGGTGATGGGTGCGGGCATCGCGGCACATCTTGCGAATGCTGGCATACGGACATTGATGCTTGATATCGTACCAAAAGAACTTACGGCACAAGAAGAGAAGCAGGGTTTGACGCTGAGTGATCCGCGCGTCCGCTCCCGCATCGCGCGCGATAATCGCGAAAAGCTCTTGAAACAAAACCCAGCACCACTCGCGTCGAAAAAATTGATCGACTTCATCGAGGTCGGAAACTTAGAAGACGACTTAGAGCGTCTGAAAGAAGCAGACTGGATCGTTGAAGTCGTCGTCGAACGACTCGATGTTAAACAACAATTGTTTAAAACGATCGAACCGTTTATTCGGGAAGACGCGATCGTCAGCTCGAATACATCGGGCATCTCGATCGAAGCGATGCGCGAAGGACGCTCGGAATCATTTAACCGTCGTTTCCTCGGGACACACTTCTTTAACCCACCACGTTATCTGAAGTTACTCGAGTTGATTCCAACGTCAGACACGGATCCGAGTGTCGTCGACTTCATGAAACAATTCGCAGAAGAACGACTCGGGAAAGGCGTCGTCATTGCGAAGGATACACCGAACTTCATCGGTAACCGGATCGGGACATACGGTCTCCTCGTGACGATGGATGAGATGAAAAAAGGTGGCTATTCGATCGGGGAGGTCGATTCGGTCACAGGTCCACTGCTTGGTCGCCCAGGGTCAGCAACATTCCGGACACTCGACGTCGTCGGCATCGACACGTTCGTCCATGTTGCGAACAACGTCTATGACTTGTTGCCAGAAGGCGAAGAGAAGGAGACGTTCGCGGTCCCGGCTGAGATGCGTCGCCTTGTCGAACAAGGAGCGCTTGGTGCGAAGACGGGTCAAGGGTTCTATAAGAAAGTCGGAAAACAGATCCTTGAACTTGATCTCGAGACATTTGAGTATGTTGAAAAGAGAGCGCTTACTGAACCGTCGATCGGACAAGCTAAAGCACTTCCGGGCGCAAAAAACAAACTGAAAGCCGTCGTCTTCGCACAAGATCGTGTCGGTACCTTACTCTGGCCGATCCACGCGAAAACATTGCTCTACTCGGCTCAGCTGACAGGTGAGATTGCAGACGACATCAAAGCGATCGACGAAGCAATGAAATGGGGCTTCGGCTGGAAGATGGGACCGTTCGAGACATGGGACGCACTTGGCGTCGAGAAAACGGTCGCGAAGATGAAACAAGACGGTTACGAAGTACCGGCATGGGTCGAAGAGATGCTCGAAGCAGGAAAAACGAGCTTCTATGATGCGTCCGGTCGTCATTATGACGCAACGACACAAGACTACGTCGGAGCAACGGTCAATCCGAAGGAAATCCGCCTCCGTGATGTCCGGAAGTCAAACGGTGTTCTCCTTGAGAACAATGGAGCACGCTTGCTTGATATCGGTGACGATGTCGCGGTCCTCGAGTTCACTTCGAAGAGCAATGCGATCGGTGTCGACATCATGCAGATGATCGAACAGTCGGTCGATCTCGTTGAGAAAAACCACCGTGGTCTCGTCATCGCGAACGATGGCAAGAACTTCTGTGTCGGTGCGAACCTAGCGATGATGCTGATGGAAGCGGAAGATGAGAACTGGTTCGAGCTCGACTGGATCATCAACAAGTTCCAACAATCGATTCAAAAGATTCGTTATGCATCACGTCCGATCGTCGCTGCACCACAAGGAATGACGCTTGGTGGCGGTACGGAAATCTCGCTTCCGGCAGCTCGTCTGCAAGCCGGGCTTGAAACGTACATGGGTCTCGTCGAAGTCGGTGTCGGTCTGATTCCGGGAGGCGGCGGAAACGTCAACACGTATCGTCGACTGTTAGAAAACACACCGGACGGACTCGTCAATATCGAAAAAGCAGCACAAAAGACGTTCGAAAACGTCGCAATGGCAAAAGTCTCAAAATCAGCCTTTGAAGCACGCGAACTCGGATATGTCCGCTCCGTTGATCAGATCTCGATGAACCGGGATCACTTGACGTATGATGCGAAACAACTCGTCCTTGAACTGGACCGGTCCGGCTACACGGCACCGGCGAAAGCGAAGATTCCAGTCGTCGGTCGTGCTGGGAAAGCGACGCTTGAACTCGCGACACGCGAAATGTTCTACGGCGGCTATATCTCGGAACACGATTTGAAAATCGCTAGTAAACTCGCACACGTCATCGCCGGTGGAAACGTCGCCTTCGGTAGCCACGTCGATGAACAATATATGCTCGATATCGAACGGGAAGCATTCTTGAGCCTGATCGGTGAGATGAAGACACAACAACGGATGCAGCACATGCTCGTCAAAGGCAAGCCGCTTCGTAACTGAGGACTGGGGGGATTCGGATGAAGGAAGCAGTAATCGTCGCCGGTGCACGGACACCGGTCGGAAAAGCAAAAAAGGGCGCATTCAAATCGATGCGCTCGGATGAATTAGCAGGCATCGCCATCCAGGAAACGTTGAAACGGTCCGGTTATACGGGAGCGGTTGATGACGTCATCCTCGGATGTGCCTTACCGGAAGCAGAGCAAGGGATGAACATCGCCCGTTACGCTTCAGTCCTCGGTGGATTATCACATGAGGTACCGGCAATCACGATCAATCGCTATTGCTCAAGTGGACTACAATCGATCGCTGACGCAGCGATGAAGATCATGACGGGGCAAGCAACTGCGGTCGTCGCCGGAGGACTTGAATCGATGAGCCAAGTCCCGATGCCGGGTCACGTCGTCCGACCTAATCCGTCGATCGTCGACACGGCACCGGAATACTACATGAGCATGGGGCATACAGCGGAGCAAGTCGCTGCGACCTACAATGTCTCACGGGAAGATCAAGATGCGTTTGCGTTGAAGAGTCACCAAAAAGCAGCGGCAGCCATCGCGGCTGGTAAGTTTGCTGACGAAATCGTCCCGGTAACGGTAACGGAACAATTCGTCAATGATGAACTAAAAATCGAAGAGAAGACATTCGTCATCGAACACGATGAAGGCGTTCGTCCGGATTCGTCACCGGAAGGTCTCGCGAAACTTCGCCCAGCGTTCCGCCTCGGCGGTAGCGTCACAGCAGGGAACTCTTCGCAGACGTCAGACGGTGCGGCTGCTGTCCTCGTCATGGAACGGGAAGAAGCAGAACGCCAAGGGTTACCTATTCTCGGAAAGTTCAAGTCGTTTGCGGTCGGTGGTGTCCGTCCGGAAGTGATGGGAATCGGACCAGTCGTTGCGATTCCAAAGGCATTGGACCTCGCAGGCATCACGCTTGAGGACGTTGGTTTGATCGAGTTGAACGAAGCGTTCGCTTCGCAGTCGCTCGGTGTCATCCGCGAGCTTGGATTAAACGAAGACATCGTTAACGTCAACGGTGGAGCGATCGCCCTCGGTCACCCACTCGGTTGTACAGGAACAAAACTCACATTGACGCTCTTGCATGAAATGAAACGTCGGAATGTCCAGTATGGTGTCGTCTCGATGTGTATCGGTGGCGGAATGGGCGCAGCAGGTGTATTCGAACTAGTTGAAGGAGGAACAGGACAATGAGCCAAACGACAAACGAATTAATCAAAGGTGGCAGTTTTGTATTAGATGAGTTAGCACCAGAACGTCTCTTCACACCAGAGGATTTCTCGGAAGAACACAAAATGGTCGGTGACATGACAGCGAAGTTCGTCGAAGATCGTGTCGTTCCTGTCCTTGACCGGATCGAAAAACACGAGTTCGAACTGTCGGTCGGTCTCCTCCGCGAAGCAGGCGAGCTGGGTCTACTCGGCGCAGACGTTCCGGAAGCATACGGCGGCTATCAGATGGATAAGATTTCGTCTTCGATCATTACGGAGAAGTTCGCACGTGGTCGTTCATTCGCCCTCAGCTATGGCGCACACGTCGGAATCGGTTCGTTGCCGATCGTCTTCTTCGGTAACGAAGAGCAAAAGCATAAATACTTGCCGAAGCTCGCTTCAGGGGAGTGGATCGCTTCGTACGCGTTGACGGAGCCAGGCTCTGGTTCGGATGCTCTTGGTGCCAAAACGACGGCTGTCTTGAACGAAGCTGGTACGCACTACATCTTGAACGGTGAAAAGCAATGGATCACGAACGCTGGTTTTGCAAGCTTGTTCGTCGTCTACGCAAAAATCGACGGTGACAAGTTCACAGCCTTCCTCGTCGAAGGATCGTATCCAGGCGTCTCGACAGGCGTCGAGGAACAAAAGATGGGAATCAAAGGATCATCGACACGGACGTTGATCTTACAAGATGCAGAAGTACCAGTCGATAACGTCCTTGGTGAGATCGGACGCGGTCACGTCATCGCCTTCAACATCTTGAACGTCGGTCGTTACAAATTAGCTGTCGGTGCTGTCGGTTCATCGAAACGGGCGATTGATCTCGCAGTCCAGTACTCGAATGAACGGAAACAGTTCAAAACACCGATCAGCTCGTTCCCATTGATTCAAGAAAAACTCGCGACGATGGCAGCACAGACGTATGCGATGGAAAGTTCGGTCTACCGGACAGGTGGTCTGTTCCAAGACAGCCTCGATCAGTTGTCAGAAGAAGAGAGCAAGGACGGTAAGAAAATCGCCGATGCAATCGCGGAGTACGCGATCGAGTGCTCGATGAACAAAGTCTTTGCTTCGGAAACATTTGATTATGTCATTGATGAAGCGGTTCAAATTCACGGTGGTTACGGCTTCATGGCAGAATATGAAGTCGAGAACATGTACCGTGATTCACGGATCAACCGGATCTTCGAAGGAACGAACGAGATCAACCGTCTTCTCGTTCCAGGAACGTTGCTGAAGAAAGCGATGAAAGGCGAGTTGCCGTTGCTTGCGGAAGCACAGCGTCTGCAACAAGAAGTGATGAGCTTCATGCCGACAGAAATCGGAACAGCACCACTTGATCGCGAACGTCATTTACTCGCGATGATGAAGAAAATCTTCTTGTTGACTGCCGGAACAGCGGTCCAGAAATACCAGGACAAACTCCAAGGTGAACAAGAGATCTTAGCGAACACAGCTGACATCATGAGTGCGATCTATGCGCTGGAGTCAGCAATCGTCCGGACGGACAAAGCGATTGCCGACAAAGGAATCGAGAAGAGCGAACTGAAAGTCCGTTACACGGAAGTCTTCGCACAACAAGCGTTCGAAGCTGTCGAGCGTGACGCGAAAGAGACACTCTACGCGGCAGCAAGCGGCGACGAACTCCGGATGTTGCTCTCGGCGCTGAAAAAATTCAGCCGTTACCAGCCAATCAACGTCATCGGTACGAAACGCGACATCGCAAAACGTCTCATCGAGTCAAACAAATATACGGTCTAAGTCAGGTTTACCGCTTCGCCTTTGCAGGGAAAATCTCTGTAAAGGCGAAGTTTTTGGTTGGAGGAGGAAAACGAGATGCGCCAAGAATTGGTTGAACTGCAATTTGCGATTGCCTACTATCAATCCCTTGAACGTTTGTCGCCGGAAGAATGGGATCTGCCGCTTGCGCTTAATAAGTGGACCGTCCTTGAGTGCGTCAGTCATCTGTATTTATGGGACCGGTTTTATTACGATCATGCCATCTCGAAGTTACCGGATGAACCGTTGACGCTTGTTGAGACAGATTTTGATCAGTTCAATCGACTGGCGGTCGAATATGCGCATCATATCGATCCGCTCGCCTTATTGAAGAAAGCAATCAGCGTCCGGCGTGACATCGTCAATCACCTCGATCGTCTATCTGACGGGCAATTTAAAGCGACCTATGAGGATTTTCAACCGCAAGCCTTCGTCGAGTCGTTCGTTGCTCATGACGCCCATCACCAAGATCAGATTGACGGGGCGCTCGCACGCTTGAAGCAGAAGTGATCCATCTGCTACTCTTGAAGGTGAGGTGAGGAACATGACAAAAACAGTCACGATGTACGGCTATCCGAAATGTAGTACGTGCGTCAAAGCAAAAAAAGCACTCGAACAGCACGGTGTCGAAGTGGATTACAAACATATCGTCGAGGAGACACCATCTGCAACGACGATCCAGGAACTTCATCAAAAAAGTGGAGAGCCACTGAAGAAATTCTTCAACACGAGCGGTCAATCATACCGTTCGCAAGGGATCAAGGACAAACTTCCAGAGCTATCAGAAGACGAGCAATACAAGTTACTCGCAAGTGACGGCATGTTGTTGAAGCGTCCGATTGTCACAGACGGGAAAGACGTCACGATCGGCTTCAAGGAAGAAATGTATCAAGGAAAATGGTATTAAGTTCAGAGTCGATTTTGGTATACTGAACACGTTAGTCCAAATTAGTCCACAGGGGGAATCGGAAATGAGTCAAGTAAAAGACAACTTACGCTATTCGGAAGAACATGAATGGGTCGAAGTATCAGGAAACAAGGCGCGCATCGGAATCACGGATTTCGCGCAACACGAACTCGGGGATATCGTCTTCGTCGAATTGCCTGAAGTCGGGGATACGATCTCAGCAAACGAGCCATTCGGTTCAGTCGAGTCGGTCAAGACAGTCTCGGAATTATATGCACCGATTTCTGGTAAAGTCGTTGCCATCAACGAAAACCTTTCGGATTCCCCAGAACTCGTTAACGAGTCACCATTCGAAGGCGCTTGGATGGTTGACATCGAAATCGAAGATGCTTCACAAGTCGAGGCATTGATGGACGCTGCAGCGTACAAATCGATGATCAACGAGTAATACTTAACGAAAAGAGAGTGAACGAGGCGCTTGCGTTTCGTCCGCTCTCTTTTTTTTGTATACTGACGACAGATACCACGAAGAAAGGAGCGACCGTCATGCAAGAGGTCACGACCGTCCCGGAAAACGGACTATTGTATGTCTATGCACCGATGTGCGGGACATGCGCCATCGCGGAGCGTATGCTTGATATCGTCGAAGCAACGGAATCAGGTCAATCGATTCAGAAGGCGAACGGGAATTTCATTCCGGATTTCTTAGAAGAAGCCCGTGTCATGAGTGTTCCTGCGTTGTTGCGAATTGAAGAAAATCAAGTCGTAGAGCGACTTTATGCTTTCCAGTCCGTTCAAAACGTCTTTGCTTTCTGTCAAGAACGGTAAGAAAAGTCCGACTGGATTTTTCTTTTTATTAAATTGTCGGAATATTTACAATAATCCGTTGACAACGCAGAAATATGAATGGTATATTCATAACAACTTCTAGAAATGCATTATAGGAAGTCTAGCAGAGATGATCGTTCAATACGATTCAAGTCCTGAACCCTTTCTCCCATCCTAAGCCGGTGTATTGTTTCCCCTTAAGTCGTCCCCCAAAGACGAAGCGGTGCAATGAACGGGTGGTGGATCGAAAGGACCGATCAGGAAGTGAACGTAAGCTGGCAATCATGTCGAACAGGCGCCGTCCTCCACGCGGAAGAGCGAACAATTCCGAATGGAGCTGGGTTTTCCTTCGTAGCATTTCTAACCACATTATTCGTGTTGTCGGTTCGCCGGCAACGCCTTTTTTTTGTTTTCTGGAAGTTTTTCGAGCCGGTCGCTTGCCAGGATAGAATCTCCTTGCTACAATGCGAATAAGGAAAATTACTTTAATTCATATCCGATTACTCGGAATTAACTGGTGAGATGGAGGACGACAAGGCATGACAGTACGTTTTATGGATGTTTTCACAGAATGGGCATCGACGTATGACGAGACAGTGACCGGACACGATCCGGAGTATAAAGAGGTTTTTCGTCGATACGATGAGATTTTGGATACAGTAGCGGATAAAGCGCAGTCGCCGGTCATTGAATTCGGAGCAGGCACAGGGAACCTGACACAACGTCTTCTGGCACGTCACGACGCCGTACTCGCCGTCGAACCAAGTCCGGAGATGCGGGCAATCCTAACGGAAAAGATTCCGTCTCTTGAAGTACAGGATGGTCACTTCCTCTCGTTCGAAGCGAAGCAAGCACGCAGTTTTGTTTCGACGTATGCGTTTCATCATCTAACAGATGAGGAAAAGGGAGAAGCGATCGAACTGATGGCATCACATTTACCGGCAGACGGAAAAATCGTCTACGCGGATACGATGTTCGTCTCAGAAGAGGCACGCTTGCAAACGATTCGTGAAGCACGTGCTCAAGGGTTCGACGCGTTAGCGGAAGATCTCGAACGCGAGTTTTACCCATTGATTCCAGTTATGGAAGAATTGTTTACAGCACGGGGATTCACTGTTAAATTTATACAATACAATCACTTCGTCTGGCTCGTAGAAGCCGAGAAAATGGGGGAATAAATCATGGCACTTCAAAAAATGAACGTCGAAAGCTTTAACCTGGATCACACGAAAGTCAAAGCACCTTATATCCGCGTCGCGGGTTATAAAGAAGGTAAAGTTGACCAAGTCGTCAAATACGATATCCGTTTCACACAACCAAACGTTGAGCAAATGCCGATGCGTGCGATGCACACACTCGAGCACTTACTTGCTGAAAACATCCGCAACTACTCGGATGATGTCATCGATGTCTCGCCGATGGGATGCCAAACAGGTTTCTACATGGCGATGATGAACTTCGACTCGGTCGAAAAAATGAGCGAACTCGTTGAGAAGACGTTGAAAGACGTCCTCGCAGCAGAAGAGATTCCAGCGCAAAACGAAGTCCAATGTGGATTTGCGAGCGCACATGACCTCAAAGGAGCGAAGCACTATGCCGAGAAAATGCTTGCCGGTCGTGATGAATGGGACATCGTCTTCGGATGATCGCGAACAACGTCCGCGACCTCGTCGGAAACACACCACTCTACGAGATCACTTCATTCGATTTGCCTGCTGGTACGCGCATTTTGGCGAAGCTCGAATGGATGAACCCTGGGGGCAGCGTCAAAGACCGCCTTGGCATTCAACTCGTTGATGCAGCAATCGAAAACGGACACGTGACACCAGGCGGTACGATCATCGAGCCGACAGCCGGGAATACCGGCATCGGCTTGGCGCTCGCCGCTAAGAAATACGATCTCAAAGTCATCTGTGTCGTTCCGGAAAAATTCAGTCATGAAAAGCAGACGTTGATGCGGGCACTCGGCGCAACCGTCGTCAACACGCCGACTGAACTCGATATGCAAGGGGCCATCGACCGGGCAAAAGAACTCGGTCAGGAAATTCCGAACAGTTACGTTCCGTTACAATTCGAAAACGAAGAGAACCCAGTCACGTATCAGCGGACACTCGGTCCTGAGCTGATTGTGGACTTGCCGCACATCGACTGGTTCGTTGCCGGTTGTGGTTCAGGTGGTACGTTCGCCGGAACAGCGGACTTCTTAAAACAACGTCTCGGTACAAAAGCAGCAATCGTCGAACCGGAAGGCTCCGTCTTAAATGGTGGTCCAGCCGGTCCGCATAAGACAGAAGGTATCGGTACAGCGAAATGGCCAAGTCTCGTTCCGCGTGAACTCGTCGACGAGATTCATACGATTTCTGACCGCGATGCATTTGACGCGGTTCATACACTCGCCGCTCGCGAAGGATTACTCGTCGGTAGTTCAGCAGGTGCAGCGCTCGTTGCTGCGCTTGATATCGCGAAGCGTCACCCCGGCAGTACGATCGTCACCGTCTTCGCAGACAGTGCCGAACGCTACTTGAGCCAACAAATCTTTGAAAAGGTGGACGAAACTCATGCGTAAGAAGACAGCATTGATTCATGGAGGAACAGGTGTCGACCGGGCAACAGGAGCCGTCACACCGCCGATCTATCAAACAAGCACATACAAACAGGATAAAATCGGTCAACTCAAGGACGGATACGAATACTCACGGACAGCGAACCCAACACGGACGAGCATCGAACGATTGATTGCGGATCTCGAGGGCGGTGCACGTGGTTTTGCCTTCGGTTCTGGGATGGC
Organism: Exiguobacterium acetylicum; assembly: GCF_019890935.1. Classification (NCBI taxonomy): domain Bacteria; kingdom Bacillati; phylum Bacillota; class Bacilli; order Caryophanales; genus Exiguobacterium; species Exiguobacterium acetylicum. The sequence continues at coordinate 2,484,405 of NZ_CP082333.1, read as the reverse complement.
AGCGATCCATGCCGTCTTCCACTTGCTTGAGTCTGGCGACCACATCGTCATGACAGATGACGTCTACGGTGGTACGTTCCGCTTGATGCAACGCGTCTTACCGAAGTTCAACATCGAAGTGACATTCGTCGATACGACGGACCTTGCAGCGACGGAAGCAGCGATCCAAGACAACACGAAGATCGTCTACGTCGAAACACCGACGAACCCGTTGTTGAAAGTTACGGACATCGCAGCCATCGCAACGATTGCCAAACGTCACGATCTTAAACTCGTCGTCGATAACACGTTCGCGACTCCATATCATCAACAACCACTCGCGCTCGGTGCAGACATCGTCTTGCACAGTGCGACGAAATACATCGGCGGACACTCAGACGTCGTCGCTGGACTTGTCGTCGTCAAAGATGATGCGCTCGGCGAAGAGCTTCACTTCATTCAAAACTCGACAGGCGGCGTGCTTGGACCGCAAGACAGCTTCTTGCTCGTCCGTGGTCTTCGTACACTCGGTATACGGATGGATGCGATCGAAGAGACAGCCCATGATCTCGTTGCGTTCCTGCAAGCGCAAGACATCGTCTCGAACATCTTCTACCCGGGACTTGCATCGCATCCTGGTCACGAGATTCAAGCGAAACAAGCGACTGGATTTGGTGGGATGATCAGCTTTGATGTCGGTTCAGCAGCGAACGCAGAAAAACTCGTCGAGGCGACACACTTCTTCACACTCGCTGAGAGTCTTGGTGCCGTCGAGAGTCTGATTTCCGTTCCTGCACGGATGACGCACGCGTCGATCCCAGCAGAACGTCGGGCAGAACTCGGTATCACGGACGGTCTCGTTCGGATTTCAGTTGGACTTGAAGACGCGGAAGATTTGAAAGAAGACTTAACACGTGCTTTCACGTTCCTCGAAAAAGTTTCTGAAAAAACTGTTTGACAACAAAAATAACCCCTGCTAATATTCAGAATATATTCTACAAACTTAATACCGAAACTCTTATCGAGAGTGGTGGAGGGACTGGCCCGATGAAACCCGGCAACCGCGGATCTAATCCGAAGTGGTGCTAATTCCAGCAGACAAAAGTCTGGGAGATGAGAGCAAATGGTTTTGTGTACTGGAAAGTGCGCGCGTTTGCTCTAAAACGCGCGCACTTTTTTTATTTTAGGAGGGACAGTTGTGATTCGTTTACAAGACGTAGGAAAGATTTATCGCTCAAAGCGCGGAGCGGTCGAAGCCGTCGCGAATGTCGATCTGACAATCGAGCGCGGTGAAATTTTTGGAATAATCGGTTATTCCGGAGCAGGGAAATCGACCTTGATCCGATTGCTGAATATGCTCGAGGCACCAACGAGTGGTTCGATCCAAATCGATGGTGTTGAAATGACATCACTCAAACCTAAGGAATTACGAGGCGTCCGCAAGAATGTCTCGATGGTCTTTCAGCACTTCAACTTACTATGGTCACGGACGGTTGAAGAGAACATCATGTTCCCACTCGAACTCGGTGGCTTCCCGAAAGCACACCGTAAGGAACGGGTTGCGGAACTGATCCAACTCGTTGGTTTGGATGGACGCGAAAAAGCCTATCCGTCGCAATTATCCGGTGGTCAAAAGCAACGTGTCGGTATCGCTCGGGCACTGGCATCGAACCCGGATGTTCTCTTATGTGACGAGGCAACGAGTGCACTCGATCCGAAGACGACGGACTCAATCCTTGAGTTACTCGTCGACATCAATGAAAAATTGAAACTGACGATCGTCTTGATCACACATGAGATGCACGTCATTCAAAAAATCTGTCACCGGGTCGCCGTCATGGAAGCCGGTAAAATCGTCGAGCAAGGACCGGTCGCAGAAGTCTTCCGTCATCCGAAGCAAGCGATGACGAAGGAGTTCGTCAAACAATTGACGTCGCCGTCGGAAAACGAGTTGACGTTCGCGAAACTACGCGAACGGTACCCAACCGGAAAAATCGTTCAGTTGACGTTCGTCGGATCTACAGCGGAAAGCCCGATCCTCGCGGAAGTCATGAAGGATTCGCCGGTCCTGTTCAATATCATCGGCGGAAACGTCGGTCAATCACAGGAAGGGGCACTCGGTACACTGTTCATTCAGTTGATCGGGGAAACAGAAGCAACACAAGCGGTCATCACGAAGCTTCAAGCCAGTGATGTTGAAGTGGAGGTGGATCACCGATGATTTCATTCTTTGACAACCTAGACTGGGACATGGTGTGGGAAGCGACAGGCAGTACCGTCTATATGACGGCAATCGCTGGTGTTTCGACATTCGTTCTCGGTTTGATCATTGGTTTGCTATTGTATGCGACAAACGAAGAGTTATTGTTCAAGAATCGGGCGTTTTATTCAGTGTTGAGCTTGATCGTCAACGTCTTCCGTTCGATTCCGTTCATCATCTTACTGATCTTATTGATTCCATTTACGACAGCGATCGTCGGTTCGTTCCTCGGACCAACGGCAGCATTACCGGCACTGATTTTCGGTGCTGCACCATTTTACGGTCGGATGGTTGAACTCGCGTTACGTGAAGTCGATAAAGGTGTCATCGAGGCAGCTGAATCGATGGGGGCGACGAAGTTCCAAATCATCTATAAAGTCTTAATCCCGGAAGCGTTGCCTGCCATCGTTTCTGGTATCACGGTCACACTCGTCTCACTTGTCGGTTATACGGCAATGGCCGGAGTAGTCGGCGGAGGTGGACTTGGGGACATGGCCTTCATCGAAGGATTCCAGCGTTCTCAAAACGATGTCATCGTCATTGCGACACTCTTAATCTTAGCGATCGTCTTCGTCATCCAAATCATTGGTGATTTGCTGATCCGTGCGATCGATAAACGTTAATTCAAAACTTAATCATATTGGAGGAATCATTCATGAAAGTTTGGAAAAAATTCGTAGGTACTGCCGCTGTATCCGTCTTAGCAATCAGCCTTGCTGCATGTGGCGAAAAATCATCAGGATCAGGTAGCGACGACAAAACACTTGTCATCGGTGCTTCAAACGTACCGCACGCTGAGATTCTTCAGCACGTTAAAAAAGAATATGAAGCAAAAGGTTACAAGCTTGAAATCAAGAAGTTCCAAGATTACGTACTTCCGAACAAAGCACTCGCAGCGAAAGAAATCGATGCGAACTACTTCCAGCACGTACCGTATCTTGAGCAACAAGAGAAAGAAAACAAATCGTATAAGTTCGCGAACGCAGGTGGCGTTCACGTTGAACCACTCGGTATCTACTCGAAGAAATACAAGTCACTCGATAAGTTACCAAACGGTGCAACGATCCTGACGAGCTCAAACGTCGCGGAACGCGGTCGTGTCTTGACGTTCCTTCAAAACGAAGGATTGATTAAACTCAAAGACGGTAAAACGACAGATGCACAACTCGGTGATATCGCAGAGAACCCGAAGAAACTTAAGTTCAAGACGAACATCGAAGCATCACTGCTTCCGCAAGCTTACAAAAACAATGAAGGCGACGCCGTCCTCATCAACACGAACTATGCGATCGATAACGGTCTGAACCCGTTGAAAGACGCGATCGCTTCAGAAGATGAGTCGTCACCATACGTCAACATCATCGTTACACGTGACGGCGATGAAAAAGACAAGCGTGTCACAGCACTTCTTGACGTTCTGCACGAAAAGAAAAACCAAGATTGGATCCTCGACAAGTACAAAGGTGCGGTCGTTCCAGTCAGCAAATAAGTTCACCGAAACCGGCATCCTTCCTATATAATGGAAGGATGCTTTTCATTTGTCTGAAACAGGGGTTAGGGGGAATCATATGCAACGCATTCGTCAACTGCATCCGTTGACACTCGGGGTCTTGTTCGGGACGTTTTTCTCGCGTCTCGGAACGTTCATCACGATGCCGTTCTTCGCCATCTACATGACGACCGTCCTGAAGTTTGATCCGGTCGATGTCGGCTGGGTCCTCAGTATCTCAGCGATCGCCAGCCTCATTATGAGTTTCATCGGTGGTACCTTGTCGGATCGGTATGGTCGCCGGGCGATGATGCTTGCCGGAACGATTGGATTCGCGATCGTCTTCATTGCGCTGGCACAAGTCGAGACGTTCTGGGCATTCTTTACGCTCAGTGCCTTGAACGGGGTCTGTCGCTCAATCTTCGAGCCATCTGCTCGTGCCTTGATCAGTGATACGACGGATGAAGCGAACCGGTTGTTCGTCTTCAATATCCGTTACGCGATGATCAACATCGCAGCAGCGATCGGACCGGGAATCGCTTTACTGCTGAGTGCGGGGAACACGTCCGCGACGTTTTACATCACGGCATTCGTCTATATCGTGTACGGGGTGATGATCGGTATCTTATTCAAACGCCATCCGATTACCGAGACGCATGGTGGGAAAAAGGTGTCGTTTGGAGCAACGGTTCGTCTGTTGCGGACGGATATCGCTTTTACGCTGGCACTCGCCGGCATCATCTTCGGGGTTTTCGGCTACAGTCAGTTCAACTCGACCTTGCCACAGTTCTTGACGGAAACGTCACTGCTTGAAGGCGGGAAGACACTCTATGCGATTTTGATCACGATCAATGCGATCACTGTCTTAATCGTCCAATATCCGATCATGAAGTTTGGTATGAAGACGTCACCGCTCGTCTCGATCACGACCGGGATTGCGACTGTTGCGATCGGATTGTTCATCATGGGAAATGCGAACGCGATCTGGTTGATGATCGTCGCGATGTTCATCTTCACGTGCGGGGAAGTCATGATGTTCACGATGACCGACATCTTGACCGATCGGTTTGCCAAACCAGAATTACGGGGCAGTTATTTCGGGGCGATGGGCTTGACGTCGATCGGACAATCAATCGGTCCGATCGCCGGAGGACATTTGTTAAGTTTATATGGAGCGGACCGTCCGTTACCGATTTTCGGGATATTAGCGGGCTTGACATTATTCGGAATACCACTGCTCTTACTGTCACAACGGATTCATCGGGCTTCGACGATCGAGGAACTCGAGGAACCGGTGAAACTTTCGAATGATTCTCAACAAAACGCATGATTTTGAGAAAAATCAACGAGCGATGACGCTTGAATAATACGCGATGTTTCTTTAAGATTAGAATGATACTAAATTGGTAACGCTCGTGTTCTGAATCGTCAGTCACGAAATGAATAGATGGAGGGATTCTAACATGAAGGCTTCACACTTGAAGATTGAAGATCTACACGTCGCAATCGACGGCAAGGAAATCTTGAAAGGCGTCAACTTGGAAATCAAAGGCGGGGAAATCCACGCGGTCATGGGACCAAACGGGACAGGTAAATCAACACTCGCATCAGCATTGATGGGTCACCCATCGTACGAAGTGACATCTGGTTCAGTCACACTCGACGGCGAAGACGTCCTCGACATGGAAGTCGATGAGCGCGCACAAGCGGGAATGTTCCTCGCAATGCAGTACCCAAGCGAAATCAGTGGTGTCACGAACTCCGACTTCCTTCGTTCAGCGATCAACTCGCGCCGTGAAGAAGGCGATGAAATCTCACTCATGAAGTTCATCCGTGAGCTTGATTCACAAATGGGTCTTCTCGAGATGCCTTCAGAAATGGCACACCGTTACCTCAACGAAGGTTTCTCTGGTGGAGAAAAGAAACGTAACGAAATTCTTCAGATGATGATGCTTAAACCAGCGATCGCGATTCTTGATGAAATCGATTCAGGTCTTGATATCGATGCATTGAAAGTCGTTGCAAAAGGTGTCAACGAAATGCGTTCACCTGAATTCGGCTGCTTGATCATCACGCACTACCAACGTCTCTTGAACTATATCGAGCCAGACTTCATCCACATCATGATGGGCGGAAAAATCGTCATGTCTGGTGGTAAAGAACTCGCACACCGTCTCGAAGCAGAAGGTTATGACTGGGTTAAAAAAGAACTCGGCATCGAAGACGTCGAAATCGAAACAAAAGCGTAAGACGAGGGAGGAAGCATGATGACTGTAGAACTGAATCTTGCAGTAAATCGCGAGGCAGTGGCAGAACGTGCGACTCGCTTAGGGGAACCATCTTGGATGGTCGCAAAGCGTCAAGACGCGCTTGATCTTGCCCCAACGCTCGCATTGCCAAAAGTAGAAAAAATCAAGATCGAAGGCTGGAACTTCACAGAAGGTACGACGGAACTCGAAACCGTCACTGGTCTTTCTTCAGATATCGAAGCATTGATCGGCGAAAACCGTGATCACATGCTCGTCACGCGTAACGGACAACTCGTCCACGCGCAAAACAGTGAAGCGGCGAACGGCGTCATCTTCACGACGCTCGAAGACGCATTAAAACAACACCCAGAACTCGTCGAGAAGTACTTCATGACGGAAGGTGTTCAAGTTAACGAAGATCGTCTTGCGGCATTAAACGCAGCACTTCGTAACGGCGGTACGTTCCTTTATGTACCAAAAGGCGTTAAGCTTTCTGTACCGATGCAAGCGATTTACACGCTTGAGCAATCAAGCGCAGCGCTTTACCATCACGCGATCATCGTCGCAGACGCCGACAGCGAATTGACGTATATCGAAAACTTCGTTTCTTATGGTGATGAAGCGCATAACGTTAACGTCGTCACAGAAGTCTTCGTTGAAGACAACGCAAAAGTCCTCTTCGGTGGTGTCGATACGTTATCGAAAGGTGCCATCACGTATATGAACCGTCGTGGTGTCGTCAAACAAGGCGCGAAGCTCGAATGGGCACTCGGTCACATGAATGACGGTCACACGGTTACAGAAACAAAAACACACCTCGTCGGAAACGATTCGTTCTCAGATACGAAAGCCGTTACGGTCGGTCGTGGAGAGCAAAAACAAAACTTCAACGTCCGGACGGACCACTTCGGTAAAGGATCAGAAGGTTTCATCTTGATCCACGGTGTCCAAAAAGACGCAGCAACATCGATCTTCAACGGAACGTCGATGATCCATCACGGCGCTTCGAAATCAAACGGCGTTCAAACGGAACGTGTCCTCATGTTGTCTGAAAAGGCACGTGGTGATGCGAACCCAATCCTCTTGATCGATGAGGATGACGTCATGGCAGGACACGCGGCATCTGTCGGTCGTGTCGATGAACTACAACTCTACTACTTGATGAGCCGTGGCCTTTCACGGAAGGAAGCAGAACGCCTCGTCGTTCACGGATTCCTCCAGCCAGTCGTCTCGGAACTTGCGATTGACTCGGTGAAAGAACGTCTCGTTCAAGTCATCGAAGGGAAAGTAAACTAATATGGGAATCGATGCATCCATCCGCAATCAGTTTCCGATCCTCGACCAACAGGTCAACGACCGGAAACTCGTCTATCTCGATAGTGCGGCCTCGTCGCAGAAGCCGCTCGTCGTCATCAACGCGATTGACGACTACTATAAGACGATTCATTCGAATGTGCACCGTGGCGTCCATACGCTCGGAACACGAGCGACGGATGCGTACGAAGGTGCGCGTGAGAACGTTCGTCGTTTCATCCAGGCGCAACACCATGAAGAAATTATCTTTACCCGCGGCACGACGACGGCGATCAACATCGTCGCGTCAAGCTACGGTATGGAGCATGTCGAAGAAGGCGACGAAATCGTCGTCACATACCTCGAACACCATGCGAATCTCATTCCGTGGCAACAAGTCGCTAAACGCAAAAAAGCGAAGTTGAAATACGTTGATTTGACAGCGGATGGTCGCGTGACGGTCGAAGCGGTCGAAGCACAACTGTCTGACCGGACGAAGATCGTCGCGATGGCACACGTCTCAAACGTTCTCGGTACAATCAATCCGATCAAAGAAGTCGCTCGTCTTGCGCACGCTCGCGGTGCCATCATGGTCGTCGATGCTGCGCAAAGTGCGCCACACCAACGGATTAATGTCACGGATCTCGACTGTGACTTCCTCGCTTTCTCCGCACACAAGATGTGTGGTCCGACAGGCGTTGGTGTTCTTTACGGGAAAAAGGCATTACTCAATGCGATGGAACCCGTCGAATTCGGTGGTGAGATGATTGATTACGTTGGTCTTGAAGAGTCGACGTTCAAACCGTCTCCATATCGTTTCGAAGCTGGGACACCGATCATCGCAGGAGCTGTTGGTTTATCGGCAGCGATTGATTTCTTAGAAGAGATTGGTTTAGAGAACGTCGAAGCACACGAACGTGAACTCGCGCAGTACGCGATGGCACAAATGCGTGACATCGACGGACTCACGATTTACGGTCCGGAAGAACGCGTTGGACTCGTCACGTTCAATCTCGGTGATGTCCATGCACATGACGTCGCAACCGTCCTTGATATGCAGGGAATCGCGGTTCGCGCCGGTCATCACTGTGCACAGCCCTTGATGCGTTGGCTCGGAGCGAGCTCGACGGCTCGCGCTAGCTTCTATCTCTACAACACGAAAGAAGAGGTTGACGCACTCGTGACAGGACTTCGCCAAACGAAGGAGTATTTCAGTCATGGATTTTAACAATCTCGATCACTTGTATCGTCAAGTGATCATGGATCACTATAAAACTCCCCGAAATCGCGGTGCGATCGAGGGGGGCGTCACGATCGACATGAACAATCCGACGTGCGGCGATACGATTCGTCTCCAGCTCGCGATTGAAGACGATGTCGTCCGTGATGCGAAATTTGACGGGGAGGGCTGCTCGATCAGCATGGCGTCTGCTTCAATGATGACGCAACTCGTCAAAGGTAAGACTATCGAAGAAGCCTTACGACTCGCGGATATCTTTTCGGACATGGTCCAAGGAAAAGACTATGATGACGAATCGTTCGACCTCGGGGACGTCGAGGCACTCTCGGGTGTCACGAAATTCCCGGCACGGATCAAATGTGCGACACTTGCCTGGAAGGCGCTCGAACGCGGCGTAGAAGAAGGGAAGTAAACTTCGGTCACAAGCAAGTAAGAGGAGGAAATGAACATGGCAAAGAACATGCCGGAAATTGGCGATTATAAATATGGTTTCCACGATCGCGATATCTCGATCTTCCGTTCTGGACGTGGCTTGACGACTGAAGTCGTCGAAACGATCTCGAAAATGAAGGAAGAACCACAATGGATGCTTGATTTCCGTTTGAAATCACTTAAGATCTTCAACGAACAAGCGATGCCAGCGTGGGGTGGCGATCTCTCAGAATTGAACTTCGACGACATCACGTACTACGTCAAGCCGTCTGAACGAGCAGAGAAATCGTGGGATGAAGTACCGGAAGAAATCAAACGTACGTTTGACAAGCTCGGTATCCCAGAAGCAGAGCAAAAATACTTGGCAGGTGTCTCGGCTCAGTACGAGTCAGAGGTTGTCTACCACAACATGAAAGAAGACCTCGAAGAAATCGGTGTCGTCTTCAAAGATACAGATACAGCCTTAAAAGAAAACGAAGATATCTTCCGTGAGTACTTCGGAAAATTAATCCCGCCAACAGACAACAAGTTCGCAGCATTGAACACAGCGGTCTGGTCAGGTGGATCGTTCATCTACGTACCAAAAGGTGTCAAAGTCGACACGCCGCTTCAAGCCTACTTCCGCATCAACTCGGAAAACATGGGTCAATTCGAGCGGACGTTGATCATCGTTGATGACGAAGCATCGGTTCACTACGTCGAAGGATGTACAGCACCGGTCTACACAACGAACTCGCTTCACTCAGCGGTCGTTGAGATCTTCATCAACAAAAACGCTTACTGCCGTTACACGACGATCCAAAACTGGGCGAACAACGTCTACAACCTCGTTACGAAGCGTGCGATCTGTGAAGCTGGCGCAACGATGGAATGGGTCGATGGTAACATCGGTTCGAAACTGACGATGAAATACCCAGCCGTCATCCTCAAAGGTGAAGGTTCACGCGGTATGACATTGTCAATCGCAATCGCTGGTAAAGGTCAACACCAAGATGCGGGTGCGAAGATGATTCACTTAGCACCGAACACGTCGTCGACGATCGTCTCGAAGTCGATCTCAAAACACGGTGGTAAAGTCACGTACCGCGGTATCGTTCACTTTGGACGGAAAGCGACAGGTGCACGTTCGAACATCGAATGTGATACGCTCATCATGGATAACCAATCGACGTCGGATACGATTCCGTACAACGAAATCCTCAACGACAACATTTCGCTCGAGCACGAAGCGAAAGTCTCGAAGGTCTCGGAAGAGCAATTGTTCTACCTCATGAGCCGCGGGATTTCACAAGAGGAAGCAACGGAAATGATCGTCATGGGCTTCATCGAGCCATTCACGAAAGAACTTCCAATGGAATATGCGGTCGAAATGAACCGTCTCATCAAGTTCGAGATGGAAGGTTCAATCGGATAATTCGTTTTACTCTCTCATCTACGGATGGGGGAGTTTTTTTCATGAAATGGGTATTCGGGTAAAGAGTGAAAAAGGAGGGGTTACTATGCGTGACATCGTCTATTCCTTTCAAGTCTCGCTTGACGGTTATATCGAAGATGCGTCGGGCAGGATCGATTTCGCTTCACCGGATGCGGAATTACATCAGTATTTCAATGACTATGAGAAAGCGTTCGATACCCATGTCTACGGACGTCGTTTGTACGAAATGATGCAATACTGGGAGACAACGGATCAGGAAGACGAGCCGATTATCGTTGAGTATGCGAAAACCTGGCAAGCGCTTGAGAAGGTCGTCTTCTCGCGGACGCTCGACGCTGTCGAAGGAAATACGCGGCTAGCGACTACGTCGCTTGCCGAGGAACTTCAAACACTAAAAGCTTTACCTGGAAAACAGATTGCGATCGGTGGGGCGACACTTGCTGCTGAAGCAATTGAACTTGGACTCGTCGATCGCTATCATGTCGTGATCTACCCCGTTCTGCTCGGTAGTGGAAAACGGATGTTTCCGGTATTTGATCAACTACAGACGCTACGGTTAGTCGAAACACGCGTCTTTGCTTCCGGATGTATCGCGTTATCTTACGAAAAAATCTAATCTTCACAAAAAGAGTCTCTTATTTCAAAAGGGATTCTTTTTCGTTACATCCGATAAAATTTGGATATTATCATTTAATTTGGACGAAAATAGATTATAATAACTTTTGTGAAAAAATATATAAACATGATTAAGGTGTGAAAAAATGAAATTTTATCAAGAAATTCCTGTCATTCGATCGATTGCGGCAATCATGGTCGTCGCTGTCCATGTCATCGCTGGTTTGTATCATTCGAAAGGGGAATTCGAAAATGAAGCGATTGGTTACATCGATCAATTTTCTCGGATTGGTACGCCGATCTTTGCCATCATCAGTGCGTTTCTGTTGATGTCGATGGTCCAGCGCAAAGGATTCGATTTCGGAACATTCGTCAAGTCACGTTTCTCTAAAATCTTTATTCCTTACCTGATTTGGAGCACGATCTACCTCGTGTATCGTTATCATGTAGAAGATAGTTTAAAACCAGGTATGCCGCTATCGGATTACTTCCTTTATGGAACAGCAAACTTCCATCTGTACTTCATTTTGACGGTACTTCAGTTTTATGTCGTATTTCCGGTACTTGCACGACTTAAGAAAGGAACATTGCTGCTTGTTGCGACAGTGGCGGCGATGGGCGTCAACTACTTCTGGCTGACTTCAGGAAGCTTAACGACAGACATCGAGTTTCTGGATCGACTCGTCAATAGCCGATCTTTCTTACTCAATTGGATTGCCTATTTCATGATGGGGATTACATATGCCGTCTATTATGAAGAGATTCAACAAATTCTAAAGCGTCATCGGACAATCTTATTGCTGATCAGTGGATTGATCATCCTTGATATTTGGGTCAGTATCGACCTAGAGCGGACGTACACGTCGACGAACATTTCGAACCTTGTGTACATCCCGTTCGTCCTCGTCGTCTTGAACTACGTCTTCCGCCGTGTCCAGACGGATGCGACAGCGATGCGCATCTTCCAGACGATCGGAACGCATTCGATGGGGATTTACCTGATTCATCCGCTCGTCATTCGCGGAATCGGTCGGACGGATCTCTTCGCTTACTTCGACTCTGCGAGTATGTTCATTTGTGCGATGATCGTCACGCTTGCGGCTTCGATTTCTGTCTCTTATGTGATCAGTTTATTGCCGTACGGAAACTATATCGTTCCGGTTCCAAAACGAAGAGCTCCTGCTCCGAAAATCGTCGAGGCACAGTCTACTGCTTCATGATGAGAACGGTGACTAGGCATCCTTTTCCTTCCTGCATGAGTAGGGAGGAGAGGGATGTCTTTTTTCTGAAAAAAGAGTGTTTGCTTAGGAAGCATCGAAGAAGAAATCCCGGATTCTGCTATGCTATGATGAATAGGTAGAATAGAACATACGAGGGGGAAGAGAGCATGATATATATCGGTGTCACGGGCTGGGGAGATCATGATAGTCTCTACTTGACCCCGCAAGATCGTAAAGAGAAACTGGCTGCCTATGCCGGTCATTTTCCAGCGGTCGAGGTCGACTCGACATTCTATGCGATTCAACCGGAACGAAACTATGAGAAATGGACATCCGAGACGCCGGACGGTTTTCGCTTCATTGTCAAGGTTCACCGGGCGATGAGTGGGCACGACCGGGATAACAAAGATCCGCTCGGACCGATTTTTGAACAATATATCGCGTCGATCGAACCGATGCGAAAGAGTGGAAAGATTGCGGCGATCCTCGTGCAGTTGCCGCCCTGGTTCGATGTCAGCAAAATGCACTTGGAATATTTGCAAACGATTCGAAAATCACTTGCCGGACTGCCGGTCGCGATCGAGTTCCGAAATCCATCGTGGTATTCGGAAGCTTATCGTGAGCGAACGCTCCGTTTTCTGAAGGAACATCAGTTCATTCATACGATTTGTGACGAACCGCAGACGGAAGATGGTTCCGTACCATTCGTACCGGTCGTGACGCAGGAGACGGCATTCATCCGCCTCCACGGACGAAATAAAGCCGGTTGGTTAAAGAAACCCGGTCAAAGCAGCGAAGATTGGCGAAAAGTCCGCTGTCTCTATCGGTACTCAGAAGACGAGCTACAAGAACTCGCAAGTCACGTCCGCGATGTTGCAGCGGAAGCAAAGGATGTCTATGTCTTTTTTAATAACAACTCAGCAGGAGATGCTGCCCCGAATGCGAAACGATTAATCGAGATTCTCGATCTCGACTATGAACTCGCGCCGCGACAAATCTCTTTGTTCTAAATCATCAAGGGGGGCTTCTGCATGAAGTTACACATCATTCACTATAATGATTTGCACTCACACTTCGATATGTGGCCTCGCTACATGTCCTTCGTCAAGGAACACCGGACGTACGATTCGCTCGTTTTTGATCTCGGCGATCATGCGGACCGTGTGGATCCAGCGACGGAAGCAACAAAAGGAAAGATCAATACACATCTATTGAATGCGTTGATGCCGACCGCAGTGACGATCGGGAACAATGAAGGCATCACGTTTCCACATGACTGGTTAGCGAATCTCTACACGGAAGCGGACTTTCCGGTCCTCGTCTCGAATTTAGAAGCACCGTTTGCCAAACAAGGGGTCATTCACGAATTACCGACCGGCAAAGTCGGCGTCTTTGGTCTGACGGCACCGTATATTGAACTATACGGTTTACTTGGTTGGACGATCGAAGAACCGTTTGACGTCGCAGCGCGTGAAATCGAGCGGTTGCGCCAAGAAGTCGACGTCTTGATTTGCTTAAGTCACCTTGGTTTCTATCAAGACGAAGAACTGGCGATGCGTTTTCCAGAACTGGATTTGATCATCGGTGCGCATACGCATCATGTCCTTGATGACGGTGTCGTTAAGAATGGTGTCTTAATCACCCAAGCCGGTAAACATGGTCAGTATGCGGGTGAAATTTATATGAATACGGACACTGGCGAGAAGGAAGCGGTCCTTCACTCCTTGCACGATTACGCCGAGGATGAAGCGACGGCAAAATTGCTCGACCGGGAACAATATCTTGCGGAACAACAGATGAAGGAGCCGATTGGCGAGACATCGGGTCTAGCCAATGACTGGTTCAGCGAGTCGCCATTCTCACAATTGCTTGTCGAGACGATGCGCGACTGGTGTGATGCGGATATCGCTTGTGTCCCGGCAGGCATTCTGCTTGGGTCACTTCCACCAGGTCCTGTCTCTGCCTTTGATTTACATCGACTCTGCCCGCACCCGATCAACCCTTGTAAAGTGACGATGACCGGTGTGGAAGTCCAAACTTTCCTCGACGAAGTCAAAACAGATCAGTTCGAACAACTAAAGGTTCGTGGTCTCGGTTTCCGTGGTAAGTTGATGGGGCGGATGCATTATGCTGGTTTGGCGGAACATCAACCGCTTGAGCCAACGCGAAACTATACGGTCGTCTTGCCGGATATGTTCACATTCGGTCCACTCTTCCCAGCGATCAAAGAAATGCCAAAAGAATATTTTATGCCGGAATTGTTACGGGATTTGTTGTTCAAACGCTTATCGGAGAAGTCGGAATATAATGAATTGCCTGTTCGCAAACCCTGATTGTTTGTTATACTAAAGCAGACATTAATTGACTTTTTGGGGATGAAGGGGGAAGCGAAACCATGGGACGCGGAGAAATCCAACGTAAACCGGAATGGTTGAAAATCAAGCTGAATACGAATGAAACCTACACAGAATTAAAAAGTATGATGCGCGAGAAAAAGCTACATACTGTCTGTGAGGAAGCAAAGTGTCCGAATATCCACGAGTGTTGGGCGGTACGCCGGACGGCGACGTTCATGATTCTCGGAAGTATCTGTACACGTGCGTGCCGTTTTTGCGCCGTGACGACAGGACGTCCAAACGAACTCGATCTCGAAGAACCAAAACGTGTCGCGGAATCCGTTCGTTTGATGAACCTGAAGCACGCGGTCATCACAGCGGTTGCCCGTGACGATCTGAATGATTTCGGAGCAGGCGTTTACGCTGAAACCGTCCGTGAAGTGCGTCGGATGAACCCAGAGACATCAATCGAAGTCTTGCCTTCAGATATGGGTGGGAACTTTGAAGCGTTGAAAACGCTGATTGATGCACAGCCAGACATCATGAACCACAATATCGAGACGGTCCGCCGTCTGACACCGACCGTTCGTGCGAAAGCCACTTACGACCGGACGCTTGAATTCCTTCGTCGTTCGAAGGAACTCGCACCTGAAATTCCAACGAAGTCGAGCTTGATGCTTGGTCTTGGTGAGACATGGGAAGAGATTCTTGAAACGATGGATGATCTTCGCGCAAATAACGTCGACATCATGACGATCGGTCAGTATCTCCAACCGACGAAAAAACACCTCGACGTCATCAAATACTATACACCACAAGAGTTCGCTGAACTGAAGCAAATCGCCCTCAGCAAAGGATTCTCGCACTGTGAGGCAGGTCCACTCGTTCGTTCGTCGTATCACGCGGATGAGCAAGTCAACGCAGCGAAAAAGAATAAAACAGCACTTCCGATCGACTAATGATCAAAAACCGTTCGAGCAGTTGCTCGGACGGTTTTTCGTCTGCCAGGCGAAATGGAATATGCTATGATAAGAACAGCAGGAGGTGGGAATAATGATACAAGTCAATCGGGAACGTTATGAGGTCGTCGAAGAGAAGCGCGAAGGTTTTAATGAGGAAGCCTTCATCGGTCGTTTTAGCGATGTCCTTGAGAAATATGATTATATCGTGGGGGACTGGGGGCACGGTCAATTACGGCTACGTGGCTTCTATGAGGATCAACACGAGAAAGCAACATTTGATACGAAGATTTCGCATGTGGCAGATTATCTCTACGAATACTGTAACTTCGGATGTGCCTACTTCATCGTCAAGAAGATCGGATTGGTAGAAGGAGAAGAAGCACCACCTCGCTTCGACGGTTCTTCATCCAATACGTTGAAGTTGAAACGGAAGTTCGCACCTGCACCAGAGAAGACGGAAGGCGAGTAATCAAACTGTCATACAGAAAAGCGTTTCTAGTGGACAGAATTCGGCTATTACTATAAGTATCATGTACCTATAGGGGGAACCATCCATGCGAATCGTTGGAATTTACTCATCCGTACCAGAAGTCGTCAGTGCCGTGCACGATCTCCGTGTTGCCGGTGTCGTTTCGACTGATTTAAAAGTCTTAGCACACGATAAATACGATCTCGAACAAATCGAGGAATTGGCGGATTTGAACAACCAACAGACATCTACGCGTCTGTCGCAGGAAGATCATCGCAATCTCTGGCAGGAAATCAAAAGTATCTTCAAAAAGGATGACACAGCTTCTCATGGCGACGCTATCCACGGAAGTGGCTTGACGAAGGAAGACGTTGATCGTGCGAATCATGCGGTCGAAAGTGGTCAATTCGTATTACTCGTCGGTGATGAAGCGGATCAGCATTCAGAACGCCGTGCCCATGACGAGTCAGACAATACGAACGTCTTCAGCGGACCGAACACACTAAATGAACGAAACGATCGTCTCTTATAAGAAAAAGCCTTCGTCCGCGGACGAAGGCTTTTTTCATAGACCGATATAAGCACGCAGATACATCTCGAGTTCCGTTGCCGCATCGTCTTCGACGTCAAACGCCGTCGCGATGTAGCCAGGTTCATCAAAATCGTCCGCACCGATGATCGCATAGCGATTCGATAAGAGATTCAAGACGAGAATCTTACCGTAAAAATGCTCCGAGTGGGTGATGGCGAGATCAAACCGACTGGCTTCTCCAATCCAACTGACGAAGCGTGTCTTCGTTTGTTCGACATCATCATATAAAAAATCACGTTCTTCCATCATTCAGCTTCCCTCATTTCCCTAACATCTGTTTCAGATTAAAGGGTTTGGGGGACTTTTTGCAAGTATGGTTTACGCGATAAGCTATGCTCGGCGATGACTTTTCGAATCGTCCGTGTCTTTGAACGCATGACGAGGGATGTCGTCTCAACGATATCATCCGTCAAGAACTTAACGCCATCGAGCATTTCGCCCGTCGTGACGCCGGTCGCAGCAAAGATACAGTCGTCGCTTTTGATAAGGTCATCAAGCGTCAAGAGTTGAAGCGGATTTTCAAGTCCCATCCGGATGACACGAGCAGTTTCTTCCTCGTTCATCGGATGTAAGCGTGCCTGCATGTCGCCTCCCATCGCTTTAACGGCAGCAGCCGTGATGACACCTTCAGGAGCACCGCCTGTTCCGATGAAGATATCGATTCCTGTCGCAGGAGAGAGTGGTGCGATTCCAGCCGAAACGTCGCCGTCTTCAAACAGACGAACCCGTGCGCCCATCCGCATCGCGGCCTCGCGGAAGTGATCGTGACGTGGGCGGTCCTGCATGATGACCGTGACATCCTCAATCCGTTTATTGTTGTATTGAGCTGCTTTTTCAATGATGACTTCAAGTGGATCGTCGAGCGAGACGTGCCCCTTCAAGTTCGGTCCAACTGTTAATTTATCCATATACATATCCGGTGCGTGGAGCAGGGCACCTTCATCGGCGACGGCGATGACGACCATCGCATTACCGAGACCTTTGGCGACGATATTCGTACCTTCGAGCGGGTCGACGGCGATGTCAACGATTGGACCGTTTGCTGTTCCGACACGTTCGCCGATGAAGAGCATTGGTGCTTCGTCGAGCTCACCTTCACCGATGACGACCGTTCCGTTCATGTTGACCGTGTTCAAGACTTCGCGCATCGCAGTCGTTGCTGCATCATCCGCTTCATTTTTCTTACCGCGACCAATCCATTGAGCAGAAGCTAATGCTGCTGCTTCCGTAGCGCGTACGATTTCCAGTGCGAGTTCCCGTTCCATGTATATAACCTCCACGTCACCAATGTGACATACTATTTTCAGCAAAAATCTAAATTGAGGATAACACATTGGGGAATGTGATGCAAATGACCTTTCTGCTTTTCAGGATTGCCGGATAACGATAAAATGGAGGATGTGAGGGGGAATGAAGATGTATTTCGTCAATCGTCAAAAAATCGAAGAGACGGTCGTCTGTTATGAGACGGCACTTCGACAAAGTAAGGAAGTTACGGGGGATCCGGTGACGACGGCACTGGCTATGGAGCGGATCGGTTTTTTAGTCATCGAGAGTGTCATCGACATCGGAAACAGTATGATTGATGGATTCATCATGCGGGATCCGGGAAGTTATGAAGATATCATTCTCATATTAGAAGATGAGAAGGTCATCGATGGACCGCTCGCGACGAGTCTGAAGAAGCTCGTTGCGTTACGTACGTTGATCGTCCGGTCATTCACACAGTCGAGTATGGCGGAGATTCGGGCGGTACTTGAGACAGAGGAAGCAGAACTATGTCGTTTCCCGGAAGCGATTCGCCGGTATATCGAGACAGAACTCGGACCGGTGTCTGCATTTTTACCAAACGAGGAGTGAGTCAGGATGAAGGCAAAAGGCTATTTATTTGATTTAGATGGAACGATGTATAACGGAACGGAACCGGTAAAAGAAGCGGTCGATTTCGTCAATCGTCTGCAAGCAGAAGGCATTCCGTATTTGTTCGTGACGAATAATGCGTCGATGACGGCAGAAGCCGTGGCGGAGAAATTACGCGGGATGGGTGTTCATTCCGATGCGAAACACGTCTTGACGAGTGCGATGGCGACTGGTCGTTATATCGCTGATCTATCACCGAAAGCACGCGTCTATGCGATCGGAGAAACAGGACTGATTGATGCGCTTGAACGGGAAGGGTTAGACGTCGTCGCAACAGAAGCGGCAGACTACGTCGTCATCGGTCTTGACCGTCAGATCACATATGAAAAACTCGCTGTCGGAGCCCTCGCGATTCGTGCCGGTGCTCGTTTCATCTCGACGAACGGAGACATCGCCATTCCGACAGAACGTGGATTCTTACCAGGAAACGGTGCCTTGACGTCCGTCCTGCGCGTGACGACGGAGAAGGAACCGTTCTTCATCGGCAAACCGGAACCGGTCATGGTCGATATCGCAACGGAGATGATTGGTCTGTCAAAAGAAGACGTCATCATGGTCGGGGATAACTACCATACGGATATCCTATTCGGAATCAATGGAGGCATCCGGACAATGCACGTCAATTCTGGCGTCCACACACCCGTCTTCATTCAAGGTCAGGATCGTCAACCGACATACATGGTCGATACGTTAGCCGAATGGATTCTATGAATCAAAAAATCCCGAACGAGAATTCGTTCGGGATTTCATGTATTAGAAGACTTGTTCGACTTCAACGACGCCAGCGACTTCTTCAAGAAGGGCACGTTCGATACCGGCCTTCAATGTGATCGTTGAACTTGGGCAGCTACCACAAGCTCCCATCAAACGGAGTTTTACGATTCCGTCTTCTACATCTACGAGTTCAACGTCTCCTCCATCACGAAGAAGGAACGGACGCAATTTTTCAAGAACTTCATTCACTTGATCAAACATTTCCATGCGTAAACACATCCTTTCGTATAGTTTCATTGTAACAGGGTTGAAAAATGTTCTCAATCTGGAAAACTTGTATACTAAAGAGGAGAGAATTGAAAAGGGGGACTTCAAGATGGAAATCACGGTTTATGGAACAGCGGTCACTTGTCCGAGTTGTGTCGGGGCACCCAGCTCGGAAGAGACGTTCAGTTGGCTACAAGCTGTCCTCGGACGGAAATATGAGCAAGCGATGACGCTACGCTATGTCGATTTCGAGACAGCAACAGCGGATCAATGGACGGAAGCGCTAAAAGAGGATGTCTATTTTTATCCACTGATCGTGCTTGATGATGAGATGATTGACGAGGGGTACGTCAAATTGAAGACGATTACGGAAGCGATTGATGCGAAGTTAAGTCAGACGGGGTGAACGAAGAAGAGGTATCCCAAAGATCGGGACACCTCTTTTGCTCATTTAATCTTTTTGTGTTTCCATAAGACACCGGACTTCAAGAGACGTGGGACTTTCCCCGTCAGCGCTTGCTTGCCCATGACGATCCCGAAACCATCTGATTTCCCAAGCGATCCGAGCATCCCGCGCAGTTTGATTTCTGGCAGTTTCGGCAATTTTTTCCCTTGCCATTTCGCTTGCAAGACATCGACGACTTGTTCTGCCTGATGTTCTGCGAGTTGACCGCTTGGTGCATACGGCAAGCTGGCACAATCGCCGATGACGAATACGTTATCGTATTCTGGTACATGGTGATGTGCCGTCAATTTGATCCGACCGCCACTGTCTGCAGCAAAGCCGAGATCACGAACGACCTTGACCGGTTGCGTACCTGCCGTCCAAATCGTTAAGTCGGACGGATACGTATCGTCGCCGTTACGCACGTCGTCCGCTGTGACGAGCGTGACGTTCGAATTGTTGATGACTTCCACGTCATGCTCCTCGAACCATTCCTGGACGTAAGACGAGACTTTGTCGGATAAGAACGACAAGACGGATGGACCGCGGTCGAACAAACGAATCGTTAAATCCTTCCGGCTCTCGTGCAGTTCACTGGCGAGTTCGACACCAGATAGACCAGCACCAACGATTGAGACGACGGATCCCGGTGACAGACCGCAGATCGCTTGCTGTGTCTTACGCGATTCTTCAAGTGTCTGGATGCTGTATGTAAACTCTTGAGCACCCGGAATGTTGTGGTATTTATCCTCACAACCGAGAGCGATGATCAAGTCATCATAGAATAATTCTGATCCGTCCTGCAGGTGGACCGTATTCGTCTCTGGTGAGATTTTAATGACATGTCCATATTTATAAGTAAGATGTTTCCCCTCCGGAAATTCAATCCGGACATCCCGATCTGATAATGTACCTGCTGCGAGTGCGTAATATTCCGTTTTGAGTGCGTGGTATGGTAGACGGTCGACGAGCGTGACGGCAACTTCCTCGTCCTTGAACCGCTCACAAATCCGCATTCCACCATATCCTCCGCCGAGTACGACCAATTGCTTCATAACGTAAAATCCCCCTTAGTTCCCCTAAATCAGTCTGACCTTGTATAATACGACATGAGGCAGGTCGTTTCCTGCTTGAAGGAGGAAAAAAAGTGAATCCGATTATTGAATTTTGTATCAGTAACTTAGCGGCGGGTACACAAGTCGTCATGGAGCAACTCGAACGTGACCCGAACGTCGATGTCGTCGAATACGGTTGCCTCGGCTATTGCGGCATTTGTTCGCTTGATCATTTTTGTCTCGTTGATGGTGAGACCGTCGTAGGCGAAACACCGGAAGAGTTACTCGAGAAGATTTACCTAAAAATCGAAGAAAACGAGCTGTGAACAAAGACAGCAAAAAATCCCCTCGTTCGTCTGAACGAGGGGATTCGTGTCCGTCAGCGGGCGCAGCTTTTCGGATCAGGCAGATTGTTGACGGCGCATCATCCATGGTCGTAGTTTCAAGAACAACGGAATGAAGAGTGCCGAGATGAACAACGCCTTGATGACGTTAAACGGTAAGATACCAGCTGTGATCGCTGTCCATTTGACAGCTGGATCCGCCATGTAGTCCATACCGAGGAACCATGCATACGCTGGAAGGATCAAGATATAGTTGAGAATCGCAAGACCGAGTGCCATCGTGATCGTACCAGCGACGAGACCAGTTGCGAGACCTTGTGTTGATTTCTTTTTATGGTAGAACCAGCTGACAGGAAGCACGAATGCGACGCCAGCAGCAAAGTTCGCGAATTCTCCGACCGGAACACCACTTCCGCGGAAGATGTAGTATAACACGTTCTTCAATGCTTCGACGATGACACCTGCGACCGGTGAGAACATGATCGCTGCGACGAGAGCAGGAACATCACTGAAGTCGATCTTCAGATAGTTCGGTAAGAACGGTAGTGGGAAATTGATAAGCATAAGAACAAATGAGATTGAACCTAACATTGACAGAGTGACCATTTTTTGTGTGCGTTTCATACGAGTATTGTCTCCTTTTGCTCGTTCCTCTCGATGAAGTATTGGCATGACTGCGTCCATAAAGAAACCCCTATTGATGAGATCAACAGGGGAGAAGTCCGCATTAAATAAACCTAATCGATTATTGCAAAAATCGATCAAATTCAAACTCATGCCGCCATCTTCTCCCATCCAGACTATACTGTCGGCTCCTGAATTACACAGAATCAGCAAATAGCGCCCTATTCGCTCGCGGGCTTCAACTCATATGAGTTGTTTACCGCCGGTCGGGAATTTCACCCTGCCCTGAAGATGGAACGATTATTTTATTGTACATACCATTTATACAACGAATTCAAGATAGTTTCAAGCAACTAGGTTTCGATTCGCTCAGAAGTTGCGTATACTAAAGAAAAGGAAGGTGATGACATGATCCATTTAACGGAGGCAGCAGCGCTACAAGTCCAGGACATGATGGCGCAGGCACCAGCAGATGAACGGAATCTTCGGATGCTCGTCCAAGGTGGTGGATGTAGTGGTCTGTCGTACGGAATGGGATTCGACCAACAGAAAGAAACGGATCTCGTTTTCGAACAGCACGGCGTGACCGTCATCGTGGACGAAAAAGATTACCCGGTCGTCAAAGGACTGGAAATCGATTATAAACAGTCGATGCTCGGCGGCGGATTCACGATCACGAATCCGAATGCCATCGCAACATGCGGTTGCGGGACTTCGTTCCGGACGGCAACGAATGCCGGGACACCGGGTGGCTGTTAATGAATCCAATCGTGGACATCGTCCACGATTTTTTTATTGTCCGTATACAGGAGACCTGTTCCATTGACTCGAAATATTAAGAGAGTGAATGCTACTACGAACAGGGAGGGCTTCAGGATGAGAAAAGTATTGATCTTCGGGGGAACGCGCTATTTCGGACGCCGGCTTGCGATTCGCTTAGCCGATTCGGGGGATGATGTGACGATCGTCACACGCGGTGAGCATACGCCACCAGTCGCGAAGGGCTTGACATTCTTCAAAGGGGACCGGACGTCAAGTAGTACGATGAAGGACTTAAGCCAGCAGCACTGGGATGTCATCTATGACAATATTTGCTTCACGCCGTATCAAGCCAAACTTGCGATCGACGCGTTTGAAGGGAAAGTCGGACGCTACGTGTTGACGTCTACGATGTCTGTCTATGAAGGCGGTGGTGCGAACATCACCGAGCGTGCATATAATCCGTTTCCCGGGAAATATGATCTCGAGAAGGAACATGGATATGGCGAAGGGAAACGCCAAGCGGAGAGTTATTTCTTCCAACGGGCGACGTTCCCAGTCGTTGCGGTCCGTTTTCCGGTCGTCCTCGGACCAGATGACTATACGGAGCGACTCGTCTTTCATATCAAACGGGCGCTTGACGGGCGTCCGATCGTTGCCGAAAACACATACGCGAAGATGGGGTATATCTCCAGTTACGAAGCCGCTGCCTTTCTGGAGTGGTGTGGTCGCTCGGAACTGACAGGACCGATCAACGCTGCGAGTGACGGTGTCTTATCGATTCAAGACCTGATGGATAAAATCGACCGCGTTGCGGGAACGACGAGCCAACTCGTCGCAAAAGGAGAGGATGAATCACCTCTTGCGCCGGAACGTGATTTTTATATGGATACGACAGCCGCAAAACAAGCGGGCTTTCTGTTCCAGCACATCGATGACTGGCTCGATCGCTTGATTGAAGAGGAGGTGCGCAATCACCAATGATGCAGTTGATGAAACCAACCCTCGCATGGGAGACAGAATACCGCGCCTTTTTAGAAGACTGGCGAGAGTCGGGCGAAACGATCGTGCCGGAAGCAGTCGGAGACACATATGAACCACTGGGCGCTTATTTTGCGGAACTGAAGGAAATGGAGACAACAGTCAGACCGGGTCTTGTCACCCATTCGACGTACTGGATGGTCGACGGGCAACGAATCGTCGGTGCGCTGAACTTCCGGCATGACTTGACGGAGAACTTGAAGTTGTACGGCGGACACATCGGATACGGCATCCGACCATCCGAGCGTCAGAAAGGATATGCGACGACCGGGCTCCGTTTAGCGCTAGAAGAAGCACGGCAACGTGGACTCGATCAAGTGCTATTGACGTGTGGCGTTGATAATCTAGCATCTCGCCGTGTCATCTTGGCGAACGGCGGACGAGAAATTGAGCCGACTGTTCGTAATGGACGCGAGACACGTCGCTTCATCATCCCGTTATGAGGATTCGTGAAGCACGTCTTGAAGATGCGTCAGCCATCGCCCGCGTTCATATTGATGCCTGGCGCGAGACGTATCAAGGTATTATTCCGGACACTTATTTAGTGCAGTTATCGCACGAAAAACGGACGAAACAATGGGGACAGACGTTAATTGATCAGCGCGTCTATGTTGCCGTGTCAGGAGAAGAAGTCGTTGGCTTTGCGCAAGGTGGAGCGAATCGAAGTGATGCGCGTGAAGGGGAGCTGTATGCGATTTATGTCTTGCAAGCGTCGCAAGGACAAGGACTCGGAAAAGCGTTGTTTCAACGCATCGCTGAGGACTTAGCGGAATATGAGACGATGCAGGTTTCTGTCTTGCGGGATAATCCAGCGTGTCAGTTTTACGAGCGATTCGGTGGTCAGATCTTCGAAGAATCGATGATTGAGCGAGGTGGGGTCGAACTCGTGCAACGGGTTTACCGGATACCTGTTAAAAGATCATCCGTATGAAATCGGACGTTTTCAACATCTTCGCTTTCCTCAGGCGGGATATAAGCCGCGCCAGTTCCCATTCCATGTGATCTGTCGGGTCTTACCTATCCCTGACGGAAGCACACATCGTGCTTCCTTTTTCCTGTAGGAGTCGAAAATGTTTGGTCATGTCCTATATGTGATTCCATCTAAATAAGAGGTCGGACTCCGGTATGTTATCCGGAATTCGACCTCTTATTTGTTTACAGCCATTCAGTTATCTCAAGAATGATTCGTTACTTTTTCGAACAGACTCGTCGAGTGTTGCGGGTGACGAGCAGATGGATCAACGAGAAGTTTCGCTTGGTTAACGGCGATCGGTGCTTCACCGAAGCCCGTTGCGATTAGTTTGACGCGTCCTTCGTAAGTCGCGATATCACCACAAGCGAAGACGCCCGGAATCGCAGTCTCCATCTTCGAATTGACACGAATCGAATTGCGTTCGAATTCGACTTCCCATTCTTTGAGCGGTCCGAGTGACGAGACGAAACCGAAGTTACAGACGACATCGTCAGCAGCGACGACGACGACTTCACCACTTTCAGCATGTTTGAACGTCAGCGTCTCGATGTGCGTCTCACCTGTAACCGATTCAAGTGTATACGGCGTCATGACGTTGACGGACGAATCGTGTAACAATTCGACCGAATGTTCATGGGCACGGAACTTATCACGACGGTGGACGAGCGTGACGGATTTTGCGATCGGCTCAAGCATCAATGACCAGTCAACTGCTGAGTCACCGCCACCCAGTAAGACGACTTGGCGATCCTTGAAACGTTCCATGTCGTTGACGAAATAGTGTAAGTTCGTTTCTTCGAAGCGTTCTGCATCCGCCACTCCGAGTGGACGCGCAGCGAACGAGCCGTTTCCTGCCGTCAAGATGACGGTCTTCGTATAATGCTCGCCTTTGTTCGTGACGAGGCGGATGATTCCGTCATCCATCCGTTCATAAGCGATGACGGTCTCACCGAGCACGTATGTCGGATCGAATTCATTTGCTTGTTCAAGCAACCGATCGACCAGTTCCTGTGCTTTTACTTTCGGAAAACCGGCAATATCGTATATATATTTTTCAGGATAAAGCGTAGCGAGTTGACCACCTAATTGAGGTAGACTCTCGATGACCTTCGTCTTCATCTGGCGCATTCCTGAATAAAACGCGGTGAACAGTCCGACCGGACCGCCGCCGATGATCGTGACATCATATGGTTGGTGCATCTGATTCCCTCCTAGCGTTGGATAGGTCCATTATATAGGAAGTAGGGGGTGAAGGTGCAAGTACGGGACATCTCACATTTTTTTAAGGGAAATTACATTTTTCTTTTGCAATCATTCCTGAAAAGTGTTTCAATAGGCTTATAGACATGTGAACATTATTTGAACAAAATTTTTGAGCATTCGTCTGTAATTGAATGTGAAGAAAATCACAACAAAACTACGATTCGTAAGGAGTATCAGAACATGAACACACCTAACATTGTTATTCTTGGAGCGGGCTACGGTGGATTGATCACAGCAGTCAACCTTCAAAAGAAACTCGGCGTCGATCAAGCGAACATCACGTTGATTAACAAACACGACTATCATTACCAAACAACTTGGTTGCATGAACCAGCTGCAGGTACGATGTCTGCGGAGCAAGCGCGCATCTACATCAATGATGTCATCAACCCGTCACGCGTCAAACTTGTCAAAGGTATCGTCGAGAAAGTCGACACGGCTGCTAAAACGGTTCTTTTACAAGATGGCGGAACAGTTCCTTACGATTACGTCGTCGTTGCTCTCGGTGGCGTTCCTGAAACATTCGGTATCAAAGGATTGAAGGAACACGCGCTGACGATCAGCTCGTTGAACAGCGTCCGTAAAATCAAGGAACATATCGATTACTCATTCGCACAGTACAAAACAACAGGATCACAAGATCGTTCACTCTTGACGATCGTTGTTGGTGGTGCTGGATTCACAGGAATCGAGTTCATGGGTGAGCTCGTCAACCGTATTCCAGAACTGTGCAAACAATATGACATCCCACGCGAACTCGTTCGTGTCGTCAACATCGAGGCAGCGCCAACAGTCCTTCCAGGATTCGATGCTGATCTCGTCAACTACGCACACAAATGGCTTGAGCGCCAAGGCGTCGAGTTCAAACTCGGTAACGGCATCAAGGAATGTGGACCAGGAAGCGTCACGTTCGGTCCGCTTCAAGGTGACACGACTGAGACGATCGAAGCAAGCACGATCATCTGGACAGGTGGCGTCAGCGGGAACCCAGTCGTTGCAGCATCTGGTTTCGAAGCGATGCGTAACCGTGTCGTCGTTGAAGAAGATCTCCGTGTTCCAGGACACGACAATGTCTTCATGATCGGTGACTGTTCAGCAGTCATGGATCCTAGTTCGAACCGTCCGTACCCACCGACTGCACAAATCGCGACACAACAAGCACACAAAGTCGCTGAGAACATCGCAGCACTCATCGCGGGTCGTCAAACATCGACATTCACGTACGAGAACAAAGGAACGGTCGCTTCACTTGGTCACAAAGACGGCATCGGCATGGTCTTCGGTAAGAAGATCTACGGTCGTAACGCATCGTTCATGAAAAAAGTCATCGACAACAAACACTTCTTCGAACTGAAAAAACTTGGTCTTGCGATCAAAAAAGGGAAGTTCTAAGTTCACGTTTTAGGCAAATGTACACTCGTGCATTTGCCTTTTTTGTCGGTTATACTAGAAGAGATTCAAAGGGGGAACAGTATGCATATCATTCAAGCCGTGATCGGGAGTGTCCTTTATCTCGTCATGTTCTTTAGTATCGGATTCATCTTAAACATGTTGTTGCGGAGTACATGGGTGATGCTCGTACTCTATCCGGTCATCATCATCATGATGATCGACAACCAATCGACGCTCGAATACTTCACGAATGCTCGTGAAGCGATTCCGAATCTCGGAGACCGAATTGCTGGTCTACAGACAGCGGATATCACGATGTTCGCGGCTGGTCTTGCCGGAATCATCATCGCCGGTCTATCGATTCGCTTCTTGCGTAAGAGCGGTTACCAAATGTTTTAAAGTCTACTTGAGTAAGTAGGCTTTTTTCGTGTCTGAAAAACCGTTATAATAAAAACAATGTCTTTAAATAAATGTGTAAGAGCAGATTGGGTTGAGAGCGAATGGATAAACAAATGTACCACGTTATCAAGGTATTGAATAATAATGTCGTCATTTGTTCGACTGGTGCGAATCAGGAAGTCATTATCCTCGCGAAAGGGATTGGCTTCGGTCGGAAGCCAGGCGATCAACTGACAGATCTCGACAAGTTGGAAAAAGTCTACACGTTGAAGGATAAAGAAGAACAGGATCAATATAAGGCGCTCGTCGGTCATCTCGATGAGAATTTCATCGCGTTGATGAACGAGATCGTCTCGATGATCGAGACACGCTTCGGAAAAAAGGTCGACGAACATATCCATATCGGATTGACGGATCATTTGACGTTTACGTTCAAGCGACTGGAACAAGGAATGGAAGTCACGAATCCGTTTCTTGCTGAAACGGAAGCCTTGTATCCGGAAGAGTACGCCCTTGCAGAAGAAATCGTCGAGTTCATCAGTGCCGAGATGAATTTTTACCTGCCTCCAGCTGAGACAGGATTCATCGCACTTCATATTCATTCAGCGACGAACTTCAAAGACGTACTCGAAGTTAACCGCCATCATCAACTCGTCGGTTTAATTGCTAGTCATATCGAACAGCGACTGGAGATTAAAATCGATCGAAAATCGCTTGATTACAAGCGTCTGATTCGGCATCTTCGTTCAGCGATTGAAAGGGTTTCCAATGGGGAGTATCTAGAGGCTCCAGAAAAAGTAGAAAAGCTATTGCGTGAAGAATATCCGCTATGCTATGATACTGCTTGGGAGCTGATGTCCATCATGGAACGTCAGTTGAAGAAAGCGGTACCGCGCGGTGAGGCGACGTATCTTACGATGCATCTGCAACGCTTAGTGCAGTACGATTCAGGTAAATGACCGCACGGACTACGTGTTACTGATACGATCAGGCATGAGTGGGATGTCGGGCAAGAAGCTTTATTTCCGTTATGCAACGGGATAAGTCTATTGTCTACAATCCGCTCGTGCCTGATTTTTTTCTGTAAAAAATCGGTCAGATGTCTGACTTTTTTCGTCTCAATCATTGGCATTATTCATCATACTTCGCTCTTAACAGGAAAAGGAGGAAACACACATGTTCAAACAGATTTTTGCTGTTCTTCAACGTGTCGGTAAAGCGTTGATGCTTCCTGTAGCGATTTTGCCAGCTGCCGGTATCCTACTCGGATTCGGTAACGCGATGCAAAATCCGAACTTGACGTCAAAACTCGAGTTCTTGAAAAATGATGCAATCATCAAGGTTGCAAAATTGATGGAAGCAGCCGGGGATATCATCTTCGGTAACTTAGCACTCTTATTCGCGGTCGGTGTCGCGATTGGTCTTGCAGGGGACGGCGCAGCCGGACTTGCGGCAATCGTCGGATTCTTGATCATGAACAAAACAATGAGCGTTTGGCTCGGCGTTACACCAGAAATGGTTGCTAACGGTCAAGGGTATGCAAACGTACTCGGTATCCCAACACTTCAAACTGGGGTATTCGGTGGTATCATCATCGGTCTGATTGCAGCTTGGGCATACGGGAAGTACCATAATCTCGAATTGCCGCAGTTCCTCGGATTCTTTGCTGGTAAACGTTTCGTTCCAATCGTCACTGCTGTCGTTTCATTGTTCGCAGGTCTTGTACTTGTATTCGTTTGGCCGTTCGCACAGGACGGATTGAACACATTCTCCCACTTCATGATGGAGAAAAACCCAACACTCGCAGCATTCGTCTTCGGTCTCATCGAACGTTCGTTGATTCCATTCGGTCTTCACCACATCTTCTATGCACCATTCTGGTTCGAATTCGGTTCGTACACGAATGCAGCAGGTGATGTCGTTCGTGGTGACCAAGCGATCTTCTTCGCTCAATTGAAAGATAACGTTGAATTGACTGCTGGTACATTCATGACTGGTAAATTCCCGTTCATGATGTTCGGTCTTCCAGCAGCAGCTCTTGCTATGTACCACGAAGCTCGTCCTGAGCGCCGTGCAGTCGTTGGTGGTCTTCTTGGATCAGCAGCACTTACAGCATTCTTGACAGGTATCACAGAGCCAATCGAATTCGCATTCTTGTTCGTTGCTCCAATCTTGTTCGCAGTTCACGCAGTCTTCGCAGGTCTCTCGTTCATGACGATGCAATTGTTGAACGTTAAGATCGGTATGACATTCTCTGGTGGTTTGATTGACTTCCTTCTCTTCGGTGTTCTTCCAGGACGCACGCAGTGGTGGCTCGTCATCGTCGTCGGTCTTGCACTCTCTGTCATCTACTATGTTGGATTCCGTTTCGCAATCCGCAAGTTCAACCTGAAAACTCCAGGTCGTGAAGATGCAGCGCAAGAGACTTCATCTGCTCAAGGTTCTGAACTCGCTGAAGGTATCCTTGATGCACTCGGTTCAGAGTCGAACATCAAACACTTGGATGCATGTATCACACGTCTTCGTGTCGAAGTTCTCGACAAATCGAAAGTCAACAAAGATGAGTTGAAAAAATTAGGTGCTGCTGGTGTCCTTGAAGTTGGTAACAACGTTCAAGCGATCTACGGACCGAAATCAGACAACATCAAGTCTGAAATCCAAGCCGTCATCGCATCACGTAAACAAGAAAAAACAGTCTAAAGTTTTTAGAGTGAGTCCTTCTGCGGAAGGGCTCATTTTTTTTGGAAAAATCTTTTAGAATCGTTTTGCGCTAGAATATTTTAGGGTATGAACTAAGTAGTTTGTTTAAAAAAAGGAGGGAATATACGCATGTGGAAAAACGTGTTTGGTGTCTTACAGCGGATCGGTAAAGCCTTGATGTTACCGGTAGCGATTTTGCCGGCAGCGGGGCTATTGCTCGCGTTCGGGACAGCGTTTCAAAACCCGAACTTGACGCAATATTTACCGTTCCTCGAGAACGATTCGCTAGTCGTCATCTGGCGGGTCATGCAGGATGCGGGTGATATCATCTTTGCGAACCTCGGGTTACTGTTTGCCGTCGGGGTCGCGATTGGTCTTGCGAATGGGGAAGGGGTCGCCGGTCTAGCAGCGATCGTCGGTTTCTTGATCATGAACAAGGTCATCAGTTCTTTCTTACAGATCACACCAGAAAAAATCACGGAAGCACAGAAAGCGAGTGACTTGTCGTATGCGACGGTCCTCGGGATACCGACCTTGCAAATGGGGGTATTCGGAGGGATCATTGCCGGTTTGATAGCAGCGTACAGTTATAATAAATTCTTTAAAATCAAACTGCCTGATTTCCTCGGATTCTTCGCAGGGAAACGTTTTGTTCCGATTGCAACTGCCTTGTTTAGTCTTGTCGCCGGGTTTGCCTTATCGTACATTTGGCCACCGATTGGAACAGGTATCAATACGTTCTCGAAAACAATCATCGAAGCGAACGAACCGTTGTCTGCCTTTATCTTTGGACTCGTCGAACGTTCATTGATTCCGTTTGGTCTTCACCATATCTGGTACTCAAGTTTCTGGTTCCAGTTCGGTGAATATACGGATAAAGCCGGAACGATCATCAATGGGGATCAGCGGATCTTCTTCGCACAGTTGAAGGACGGTGTACCATTTACGGCAGGGACATATATGACCGGGAAATATCCATTCATGATGTTCGGTCTGCCAGCAGCCTGTCTTGCGATGTACCACACGGTCGCAAAAGATCGTCGTAAAGCCGTCGAAGGTCTCTATTTCTCAGCTGCGTTGACTTCTTTCCTGACTGGTATCACGGAGCCAGTCGAGTTCTCCTTCGTCTTCGTTGCACCACTCTTGTTTGCCGTTCACGCCGTCTTTGCTGGTCTTTCATTCATGATCATGGATTTACTGAACGTCAAGATCGGGATGACGTTCTCCGGTGGATTGATTGACTACACGTTATTCGGGATTCTACCGAACCGAACCTCGTGGTGGCTCGTCATTCCAGTCGGTCTTGTCTTCGCCGTCATCTATTACTTCGGATTCCGTTTCGTCATCACGAAGTTTGATCTAAAGATTCCGGGACGCGAAGCGATTAAAGAAGGTGCCGCTACCTCAACGGCACAAGCAGGCGATCTACCGTATGAAATTCTACAAGCATTCGGTGGTCCATCAAATATTAAACACTTAGATGCTTGTATCACGCGTCTGCGGATTACGGTCAATGATAAATCAGGCGTCAACAAAGAGCGCTTGAAAGAACTAGGTGCTGCTGGTGTTCTTGAAGTCGGAGATAACGTCCAAGCCATCTTTGGACCGAAATCCGACGGGATCAAGACAGAGATGGCAGATATCATGAAAGATCCAAATTATAAACCGAAAGAGACACCAGAAGCAGATCCAATTCCACAAGTTCCAACGGGAGACGAAGCACGGACTTCTGGAACTACAGCAGATACCGGTCCACTCGCTGGGGATCGTGGCGGGGCTTACGTGCCTGAAGATGGATATGTTGCACCACTAAGCGGTATCATTCGTTCTCTCGATGATGTACCGGACCAAGTCTTCTCCGGTCGCATGATGGGTGACGGATATGCAATCGAACCAACGGAAGGATATGTCGTCTCTCCGGTTTCTGGTGAGATCACGACGTTCTTCCCAACGAAACACGCGATCGGTATTCTTGCGGATAATGGAGATGAAATCTTAATCCACATCGGTATTGATACGGTGTCACTCGAAGGAAAAGGATTCGAGGCGTTGGCGAAAGCCGGCGATCGTGTCGAACCGGGGACACCACTTCTCAATGTCGATCTTGAACAAGTACGACCACTCGTACCATCATTACTGACGCCGATCATCGTCACGAACAGTGGCGATCGAAAAGTCGACGTTGATGTCGGACGGACGGTCGAAGCCGGAGAAGCGATTTCGTATCGAGTAGAGTAAAGAAGAAAAGCGACGGATCGCCCTGAGCGATCCGTCTTTTTTTGTGTAAAACGATCGTAGAGCACATTTGATAATGAGATTTTGCACATATGATGATACAATGAGTTAGCTATTATAAGAGTTAGCTAATTTTTTGAGAAATGAGGTGCGTCGATGTCTTCGACTACAACAAAAACGAATACGACACCTGTCGTCATCGGATTATTGATCGGGATTTTAGTCGCGGCGATGGATAACACGATCGTTGCGACAGCGATGCCGACGATCGTCAGTGAACTGAATGGGTTTGATCAGTATGCATGGGTCACGTCGGCTTACATGATCGCAACCGTTGCTGGGATGCCGATCTTCGGTAAACTGAGTGACATGTATGGAAGAAAACGCTTCTTCCTCTTTGGGATGCTCCTCTTCATGGTAGGGAGTATCTTGTGTGGAATGGCAGACTCGATCATTGAATTGTCTGCCTATCGTGCCTTGCAAGGGCTTGGTGGTGGGGCGTTGATGCCGATTGCCTTTACGATCATCTTTGATATCTTCCCACCGGAAAAACGAGGGAAAGTCAGTGGATTGTTCGGAGCAGTTTTCGGTATCTCGAGTATCTTCGGACCATTGCTTGGGGCGTTATTAACGGATTCCCTCGACTGGCGCTGGGTGTTTTACATTAATATTCCACTTGGTTTGATTGCCCTTGGTCTCGTGACGGTCTTCTATCAGGAATCACCGGTGCACCGGACACAGAAAATCGACTATGTCGGTGCCTTCACCCTTGTCGCCGGATTGGTGTTATTCTTACTCGCACTTGAAATGGGTGGAAAAGAATATGCGTGGTCTTCGCCACAAATTCTTGGTCTGTTCGGAGCAGCACTCGTCGCGTTCGTTGCCTTCGCATTTGCTGAACGACGTGCTGCGGATCCTGTCATTACGTTCAGCCTGTTCCGCCGTCGCTTATTTGCGGCAACACAAGGCGTTGCGTTCTTTTATGGATTCGTCTTCATCTCGGCGAGTGTGTTTATTCCAATTTTCGTGCAAGGTGTCTTTGGTGGCAGTGCGACGAACTCCGGTCTGATCCTGATGCCGATGTTGATCGCTTCAGTCATCTCGGCGCAACTGGGTGGACAGTTGCCGAACAAGTTTGGATTCCGGAACGTCATGATCGTCTCAGCGGTCTTCTTCCTACTCGGTGTCTATCTCCTTAGTACGATGACGCTTGAGACATCGCGGACAGCGGTAACGATTTATATGATCATTCTTGGCTTCGGTGTTGGCTTTAGTTTCTCACTATTGAATCTAGCAAGTATCAATGGGATCGAGATGCAACGTCGGGGCGCAGCGACCTCGATGGGCTCGACATTCCGGACAATCGGGATGACGCTTGGTGTCACGGTTCTCGGAATCATTCAATCACGGACGTTCACGTCAGCTGTAACGGATCGGTTGCCGCAAGGTGGAGCGCCGTCGGGTGGACAGTTCCCAACGGCTGATGCGTTTGCGAAGATGCCACCCGAAGTCGCGACAGCAATCAAGACGTCGCTTGCAGAATCGATCTCAACCGTCTATTTCTGGGCGCTGATTCCAGCAGTGCTCGGTGTCATCTTTATCTTCTTGATGGGGAACGAGCGTCCGATTCTGTCGGAACAAGCAACGCCAGCGAAGAAGAAGCAAGCTCAATAATCACCGTTTCAACAACGTCTTCTTTCTTATTAGAAAGGGGCGTTGTTTTTTTGTTGAATTAGACAAAAAAAGACGAACCTGGATTGCTCCAGATTCGTCTGACAACACTTATTTTTTGATGTCGAAAGTCGTGCTAAGGAAGTCGACGACTTCTTCTGCCGTATCCATATCGAGTACTTGCTCAACGATTGCTTCACACTCTGATTTGTTGAGGCGTGTCATCAAGCTACGTGCGCGAAGGACAGATGATGCTGACATCGAGAACTCATCAAGACCAAGACCAAGAAGGATTGGAAGAGCCAATTCTTCTCCTGCCATCTCACCACACATGCCGACCCATTTGCCTGCTTTGTGTGCTTCAGTGATGACGTTGTTCAAGAGGTTCAAGATCGCTGGGTTGAACGGTTGGTACAGGTATGATACTTTTTCGTTCATCCGGTCTGCAGCCATCGTGTATTGAATCAAATCGTTCGTTCCGACAGAGAAGAAGTCGACTTCTTTTGCGAACTGACGAGCCATGACCGCTGTTGCTGGAATCTCGACCATCATACCGACTTCGATGTCTTCTGATACCGTGACACCTTCAGCTTGAAGGTTTGCTTTTTCTTCAAGGAGAAGTGCTTTTGCAGCACGGAACTCTTCGATCGTTGCGATCATCGGGAACATGACAGCGAGTTTACCGTATGCACTTGCACGAAGAAGTGCACGTAATTGCGTACGGAACAAGTCTGTTTGATCGAGACAGAGACGGATCGCACGGTAACCGAGGAACGGGTTCATCTCGTGTGGGAGATCAAGGTACGACAATTCTTTATCGCCACCGATATCGAGTGTCCGGATGACGACTTTTTTATCGCCCATTGATTCGAGAACTGTTTTGTAAGCTGTGAACTGCTCGTCTTCCGTTGGGAATGTCTCTGCATCCATGTAGAGGAATTCCGTACGGTAAAGACCGACTGCTTCTGCACCGTTATCCAAAACGCCTTTGACATCGTTTGGTGTACCGATGTTTGCAGCGAGCTCGACGTGATGACCGTCAGCTGTCATTGTTTTTTCGTTCTTGAGTTTTTTCCACTCTTCTTTTTGTGCGATGTATGCTGCGCGTTTTGCTTCATACTCAGCCACTTGCTCTTCGCTTGGGTTGACGATGACGTCACCTTCAGCACCGTCAAGGATGAGAAGATCGCCGTGTTTCACGTCCGTCAAGACGACTTTTGTTCCGACGACTGCTGGGATTTCGAGTGAACGTGACATGATGGCAGAGTGCGATGTCCGGCCACCAATGTTCGTTGCGAAACCTTTAGCATATTTGCGGTTCAATTGAGCTGTATCCGAAGGAGTCAAGTCTTCAGCGATGATGATGACTTCTTCATTGATTTGAGCTGGAGTGACGAACGTGATACCGAGAAGGTGAGCCATCGTCCGTTTTGTGACGTCACGAACGTCTGCTGCACGTTCGCGCATGTATTCGTTATCCATTGATTCGAAAATCATGACCATCATGTTTGCGACTTCATCGAGTGCTTTTGCAGCATTTGCTTGCTCGTCCTCGATTTTTGCGTTCACCTGACTGACGATTTCCGGATCTTCTAAGATGAGAAGGTGAGCCGAGAAGATCTCCGCTTTATCTGGACCTAATTCTTGTAAGGTATTTTCACGAATGACTTCGAGTTCCGTCTTCGATTTTGCGATCGCTGCTTGGAAACGTTCTTTTTCCGCAGCTGCATCCTCGATTTTGTGCGATGGAATCTCAAAGACCGGTGTTTCCATCACGAATGCTTTTGCAATCGCGATCCCTGCAGAAGCGCCAATTCCCTTGATATGTTGTGCCATGTGCATTACCCTCTTTTCAGTAAGTTTTTTTAACGCGACGACTTCGTTTCTTAGCTATCTATAGATACCCATAAACGCCTCTCTCTTAACGAGCCTTCTGCGCACTCTCCCTTGAATGAAAACGTAGACATTTCCCGGAACAGCAAACGCATCGTTTCTTGAAGTGTCTCAACATTTCACCCGTTTAATCCTATCATATTGTGAAACGGGCAACAATTGTTTGAAACCAAGCATTTCGACAAATTGTCGAACAGAAGTAGTGAAAGCGTTTGCGGTCAGTCGAGAGGCTATCAGTTGGAAAATGACTGAAAACACTTCATACTAATAGATACTAGTCAAAGGGGGAGTTTTATATGCAAACGAATCAATCCGTAGATGTACTCGTTGTCGGGATTTCTGGAAATCAACCGCTCGATGAACGGTTACAGGCACTGTATGGTGACAAACTAGAAGAGTGGGTCCGTCAGGGCGATATTTCAACGAAACGCGGAGAACTCCGACTGTTGCCGACATTATCGGGAGACGTGGCACGTGTCTTGTTCGTTGGGCTCGGGAAAGTTGATCAGCTTTCGCAAGATGAGTTACGTCGCTTACTCGGAAAAGCAGCACAGCATGTGAAAGCCCGTCGCTTAGAACATGTCACAGTTGATGCGACGACATTCCCGGGACAACCGGTCGAGCTGATTGCTGAGACATTCACCCTCGCTACATATGAGGTCAAACATTATAAGACGTCGCCTTCGAAATCATATACGTTACAACTGACGGTCTTACCTTCTGATGACGAAGCCGTCCTTCGTGGTACGGTCTTAGGTGAAGCGACGAACTTAGCGCGTCGTCTCGTAACGATGCCAGGGAATCTTTTGACGGCGCCAGCGCTTGCGGACGAAGCACGTTTCATCGCGGAACGTCATGGGCATGATCTCCGGATCATCGATAAGGAAGAGATGGAAGC
This sequence comes from Exiguobacterium acetylicum, assembly GCF_019890935.1. Taxonomy (NCBI): domain Bacteria; kingdom Bacillati; phylum Bacillota; class Bacilli; order Caryophanales; genus Exiguobacterium; species Exiguobacterium acetylicum. The sequence goes on along the minus strand of NZ_CP082333.1, from coordinate 2,447,241 downwards.
ACTCGGGATGGGCGCCTTGCTTGCCGTCAACCAAGGATCCGTCATTCCACCGAAATTGATCGTCCTTGAATATAAAGGATCAGCAGAAGCACCGATCGCGGTCGTCGGGAAGGGCGTCACATTCGATACAGGTGGTTATTCCATCAAACCGAAAGACGGGATCGTTGGGATGAAAGGCGACATGGGGGGAGCGGCAGCGGTTCTCGGCTTATTCGAAGCACTCGGTCAACTGAAGCCAGATGTTCACGTCATCGGTGTCATTCCGGCAACGGACAATATGATTTCCGGGGATGCCTTCAAGCCGGATGACGTCATCACGTCGATGGCAGGAAAAACGATCGAAGTCTTGAACACGGATGCCGAAGGACGGCTTGTCCTTGCTGACGCAGTCACGTACGTGAAAGAGTATCAACCTAAAGCGATCATCGATCTCGCAACGTTGACAGGCGGTGTCCTTGTCGCGCTTGGAACAGAAATCACTGGTGCGTTGACGAACGATGCGTCACTTTACGAACGCTTTGAACAGGTGACGAAAGAAACGAATGAGATGGTTTGGCAAATGCCATATGTTGATGCGTTCATCAAACAAGTCCGCCGTTCGGAAGTCGCAGACTTGAACAACTCACCGGGACGCATGGGACATATGATCTTCGGTGGTGCGTTCGTCGGGGAATTCGTCGGTGACACACCTTGGCTACACCTCGATATCGCGGGAACATCGGAACAGAATCAAGCGTCTGAGATTGGTCCAAAAGGAGCGACAGGCGTTATGGTTCGTAGTCTGTATCGATTCGTCGAGCAAGAAAAATGAGACGTTGGAATCTACTCGGTGTCTTGTTGACGATTCTTGCCATCGTCTGGTATATGGATGCGCGCGACCGTCTATCGCTCGGTCTCGCGACGTTCATCGGTATCTTCACCGTCTTATCACTACTGCGTTCTTTCCGGGAGAAGACGAATGATCGTCATCGGAATTGATGCGGCAAAGGCGGGCTGGGTCGTCGTTATGTACGAAAACGGTCGTTATACGGGATCGGTCGAACCGACACTTGCAAATATCCCTAGAGCTGACCGGATTTGGGTCGATATGCCGATTGGTTTAACGGAAGGACGACGCGAAACGGATCAACTGTTGCGACAGGAATTACGCCCTGGGCGAACGAGCAGTGTCTTTAATGCCCCGTTTCTCAGTGCGCTGACAGCCTCAACCTATATGGAAGCAAATGATTTAGCGAAACAACATGCGGGGATCGGGCTTTCAAAACAAGCGTGGTATCTATTACCGAAAATCAGAGAAGTTCGCAGTGTATATCGAACGGAGATGATTGAAGCCCATCCGGAAGTCTGTTTCGCGCGACTCGCCGGTCATCCGGCACGTTTTTCAAAGAAGACGACCGAAGGCATTGAGGAACGAATCGAATTACTAAAGCGTTTTGATTGTCCACCGCTGTGGGAACAACATAAGTCGCATGTTGCGATGGATGATTGGCTCGACGCTTGTCTGCTTGCGACGGGCGCCCGTTTTCCGTGTGATTACTTACCAGCGAGTCGACCGGTGGACGCGGAAGGATATCCGTTATATGCAGCTGTACCAAAAAAATCACCCTCACCGAAATGGTGTGGGTGATCCTTTGACGAAGTCCCAAATATAATGGAAAATCTGGGCGTTGTAGAGTGCTTTTAAGATAACAGCGATCAATGGTCCGAGAATCAGTCCGAAGACACCAAAGAATTTGATCCCGACGAACAGTGCGATCAAGGCCGTGATCGGTTGAATCCCGATGTTGTCGCCGACGATTTTCGGTTCCATGATGTTGCGCTGGAGAATGACGAGAGCATACAGAATCCCGAGACCAATCGCAAGTGTCGTATCTCCGGTAATCAAGGAGTAAGCGATCCAAGGCAAGAAGACGGAACCAGTACCAAGATACGGCAAGATATCGAAAAAGGCAGCGATAAACGCGACTGCAAACGGATGCTCGACACCAATGACGAACAAACCGATCAAGACGATGAAGAACGTGATCGTAATCAAGGTGAACTGTGCTTTGATGTAGCCAAACAAGGCAGACCGTAAACTCAAGAAGACTGACTCGAAACGAGCGAACCAAGGAAGCATCTCATAACGTTTCAATCGCATCTCGTATTGGTGCCAATCTTTTGCGATGAAGAACCAAGCGAGTAGGACGATGACGAAAATTAATGCAATCGATGGCAACGTTGCAAGGACCGTTTGTAGCATCATGGCGATACTTTTTGATCCTTCACCAATCGCACTCGCAAGTGAACTACCGAGGGATTGGATACTGTTTTGGACCGTGTTTTGTTGCGATGGTTCCAGTGAGCGTAAGGCTTCCGAAGCATCGTTCCAAATTGGTGCCAGTTTTTCATTGTAGAGCTTTTGAAAATACAGGCTCAACTCTTGAATTTGCGCCGGTAATTGATTGGCGACGAACACAAGACCGCGAATCAACTGCATGATGATCAAGGCGAGGGAACCAACTAATAGGCCACTGATTAAAATGATTGATAACAACGCACCCCATCCACGATTGATCCGTAACCGCTTTTGGAAGAAATCGACGAGCGGTCGGCTGAAAAGGGCAAGCAGAAACGCAAAGACGAATGGATACAAGATGGACGAGAGGCGGATGAGTAACCATCCACCAATTAAGAAGGCGAAGATCACCGTCAGGAACCGGGCCATTTGCCAAAGACGTTCAGTCGACACAAGCAACACCTCTTACTGGATTATGTAGAATTAATTGATATCATCATATCATGTTTAGGTAGGGAACGAGTCATTCAAAAGGAGGAGATCTCGATGCGTAAAAGAGAAATCGGAGTAATTGCTGCGTTGATTGCTGCGACATCTGTCGGAATCCGGGAATGGAAGAAAAATCAGGCGTTTACGCAACGCGTCAAACAAGAGACAGAAATGCACGTACGCCAAGCAATCGTGGAGGGTCAGACAGATGGAACAGATGAAGACACTGCAACAAAAGGTTGATGCGACGATTCGCTCACTCGGCGGTTATTTTCGGCCGCTATCTGGTCTCGCACGCCTGACGGAAGAAGTCGGTGAGGTCGGAGAAGCACTGGAACAAAATGATTTAGAAGCCCTTCGCTTGGAGCTTGTCGACGTCTTGATGATCTCGACCTGCCTTGCGAATCAATACGTGGCGGATCTTGCAGCACAGCACGAGACGCTTGGGACAGTAAACGATGCTCAGGACGGTTCGTTTTATCGACTCGTGCATGAGGCCGGACAAATCGCACGTGTCATGAACGGGTATGAAGGCGATAAACCGCCGAAAGCGAAAGATACGATTGTTCCGATTGGTCATTCCTTAGCACGTCTGCAACGCGAATTGTTTCGGTTAGCACGACCACTTCAACTTGATTTGCTGACAGAAATCGACCGGACGAATGAAAAGAATCTGAAGCGGGATAAAACACGCTTCGCGTTGACGCGTGATCCCATCACGGAAGAGACGATTGATCATTTCCGGAGTGCGACAGGAAGTGAGGCGCGCCTCTGGGGAGCCCCTGTGTACGAGGAGAACCAAACGATCGAGGATAACATGGAAGCAGCATTGCCGTCACTCCGGCGTTTCCTCCGATGTGCGTCGATTGAGGGGATCGAGGCATTCGTCTTCGAAGCACCGATGGAACGCTCGCGTAGTTTGGTTGAAGTGAAAGAACTAGCGGACGAAATGGGACGCTTGATCAAAGAGCGGACACCACTTGACTTCAAGGATTCACCATATCGGTTGGAAGTCTTTGCGCCACAACTCGGTCCAATCTCGCCGTATCATGCGGAAGACGACCATCGGATGTTTCTCGTTCTCTATGTAGACTAAAAAATGATCCGCCTGCTCTTTTGAGCAAGGCGGATCATTTTTTTAATGTGAACGAGACGATGCTGCCTCATCTTGAGTCTGCCATTTTTTCATGAAGCGCTGAATCCGAGCGATCGCTTCTTGGAGTTGTTCAATCGAACTTGCATAACTTGCCCGGACATAACCTTCACCGCTTGCTCCGAAGACAGATCCTGGAACGACGGCGACACGTTCTGCGAGTAACAGTTGTTCAGCAAACTGCTCACTCGTCAGCCCGGTATGACCGATGTACGGAAAGGCATAGAAGGCGCCACCCGGTAAGTGTGTCGGGAGACCCGCATCGTTTAACGCCTTAACGAAGTAGTTCCGGCGTTGACGATAACTCGTCACCATATCAGGAACCGTCTTATGACGAGAACGCAGTGCTTCAATGCCCGCGAATTGAACGAGTGTCGGGGCACACATCATCCCGTATTGATGGACCTTCAGCATCGATTGCGTGATCGCAGGTGGGGCGCAAGTGAAGCCAAGCCGCCATCCTGTCATAGCGAAGGCTTTCGAGAAACCGTTGATGATGATCGTCCGCTCCCGCATTCCGGGAAGGGTCGCGAAGCAGATCGCTTCCGTTTCGTAGGAAAGTTCCGCATAGATCTCGTCACTGATGACATATAGATCATGCTTTTGGACGAGTAACGCTAGGTCCGCTAATTGATCGCGCGACATCGTCGAGCCTGTCGGATTCGATGGGAAACAGAAAATGATCGCTTTCGTCTTATCTGTCAGCAATTGTTCGATCGTTTCCGGTTGAATCGCAAAACCGTCTTCTGCATGACACGCAGCGGCGACAGGAATGCCTCCAGCGAGTTCGATCAAGGGAGCATACGAAACGAACGCCGGTTCAACGACGATGACTTCATCTCCTGGATTGATCAAACTACGAAAGGCAAGGTCGAGTCCTTCTGAGGCTCCAGTCGTGACGATGATCTCCTCCGTCGTCGAATAGGAGATGGCGAACTTTTCTTGCATGTAAAGTGCGATTTCCTGGCGTAACTCGAGTAAACCGGCGTTGGCACTATACGCTGTATAACCTTGCTCGAGTGCTGCGAAGCTCGCTTCGCGAACATTCCATGGCGTGACGAAATCTGGTTCGCCGACACCAAGGGAGATGACGTCTTCCATCGATCCTGCTAAATCAAAGAAACGACGGATGCCAGATGGGGCTAGCTGTTCGACACGTTCAGATAGAGACTTCATGGAGACACCTTCAATCGTTTGTCGTCATCATCCTGACTGAAGAGGACACCATCGTGCTTGTAGGTCTTCAAGCGGAAATGGGTCGTCGTCGAGATGACGGAGTCGAGCGTCGATAATTTTTCCGAGACGAATTGAGAGACTTCTTGTAGCGATTTGCCATCAAGGACGACTTGTAAGTCATATGCGCCCGACATCAAATAAAGGGACGTCACTTCCGGGAAACGATGGATCCGCTCCGCTACCTCGTCAAAACCGCGTCCGCGTTTCGGTGTGACTTTGACATCGATGAAAGCTGTCACGCCATGATGAGCATGAATCTTTTGCCAGTCGATGACAGCGGTGTAACCGAGGAGGACACCATCGCGTTTGAATGTCTCGATCGAAGCTGCTACTTCTGACGCTTCCCAGTCGAGCATCTGCGCAAGCAAGTCCACGTCCATCGGGCCATTTTGTGTTAATAATGCTAATAATTCAAGTTGTTTTTCGGTGTACATGGGATCACTCACTTTCTGTCAATTGACCATTGAAGGTACGGCGGGTCTGGCGCAATCGTGCGCGGCGCTCAGCCTGGACGATATGGAAGTTCTTCATTTCATTTGTCGGAAGTTGGTGTTTTTCAACGAGGCGTTCAAAAAAGACGCGTCGCGCTGCATCCTGACGCGCGGATTCATGATTACCCGACGGATTAAAAGCATATAAGACGGTCGCGCGCGCTGGGTGCAGTATTAAATGATCCTTGCCGACACGTAAGATCCAGTCCCAGTCCCAGTAGTTGAAGACGTCTTCGTCAAACGGACCAAGTTGATCGTGGAGCGATTTACGATAGAGCGACCCGGACGGAATATACGTCGAGTCTTCTCGAATCGTCTCCGGATCGTACGGATACGCGAATGGCTCAGAATCGATTGCAATCCGGTGATTGTCTTCCCAGCGATACGTAAAGAGTTCCGCGTCCGTATAGGTGAGATCGGCACCAGCTTCGAGATCGCCGACTGCTTCTTCGAGGTGACTCGGTAATAAGAGGTCGTCATCGTCATGAAGTAAGATATACCGACCGGAAGCGAGCGTGACGCCATGATTTCGAGCACGAACATGATGGTTTTCGGGTAACTCGACATAGGTCAGTTGAAGACGGTCCTGATACGCAGTCGTCACTGTTGAGACATCGTCTCCATTATTGTTTAAGACGATGACTTCGAAGTCTTGATAATGTTGACGCGTCAATGCTTCTAGCGCTTCTGCTAATTCACGAGGACGATTGTACGTCGGAATGATGATGGATACGGTTGGCATCAGTGATCGCTCCTTGAACAAAGACACCTGTCCAGGAACAGGTGTCTTCTTGTTTTTTACATGTTTGCTTCAATGCGTGGTAGCAGTTCGTTCCATTCTGCTTCTGGTTCTTTCGTAACCGTCACGAAGTCGCCGTAAGCGAATAGATTGTCGATGCCATCAAGGGCGATCAATGATGCGAGCAACGCATCTTCAGGTGTATCTTCTTTTTTGACACTCGTACTTTTAGCACCGAAGCGTTGTTCTTCGAGCGTGATTTTGACGGAATTCGGATTTGGTGTGTAATCGACTTGCATGAGGTAAGCTCCTTTCAACGTACATACGTATATGCCGTCTTTTCGTGATAGATGGATGGAATCCTTCTTCCTGATAGACGGAAGATCGATACGTTCAGTATATCAGAAAATTCGAAGAGAATATTTTTCTTCTAGTAGGAGAAATGGACCATCTTTATTTTAACAGTTCACTTGACCTTATAATACATTTTACTCGCTATCTCAATATATCTCAAAAGGCGTCATGATGCCTTTTTTAAATTGTTTGACCTGAATTTCAAAGCAAGGGGTTATTTTTTTGAATTTCAGTGATAACCTATATCTTGTACATTAACAGGTTTAAAAACGGCTAAAACGTCTATATATAGAGTGATACTTGTAGAGTCCTTTCTATATGTAGGACGTCTTTTTTTAGTTTAGCGTATTTCATCGTCTAATGCGAACCTGTTTAACGATAGAGAATGGGAGTGGTTCATAGTGGCATCTCCACTGAATACAGCACGCATCTTTAAGGGTGCAATGACAATAGAAGACGTATATGTCGTGATTAGACAAGCAACGGAAACGTATCCGGAACTTGATATCGACCGCTATACTGAACGTGCCATCCGAGCGCTTGAAGGAAAATCCCTGCAAGCCGATCAAGTCTATGAACTGTTAACGATGCACGCACTCGATATGTTAAAGGCAGAAGAGCCGAACTGGACATTCGTAGCGACAGCGACTTACTTAAATCGGTTATACCTGGAAGCAGGTGAAAATCGCGGATATGCAGCAGAAGAACGGTATGGTTCGCTGTATACGCTGATTGAAAAACTGACAGAAATCGGCATCTTCACGAAACATTTACTAGATGCGTATTCGAAGGAAGACATCAACGAACTGTCGGCAACGATCGATCCATCCCGCGACCACTTGTTCACATACATTGGTCTTCGAACACTGGCAGACCGGTACCTCGCACGTGATCACGTCAAAAACTTGTACGAGCTACCACAAGAACGATTCATGGTCATCGCGATGACACTGATGCAAAACGAACCGAAAGAACGTCGCTTAGAACTCGTCAAAGAGTCTTACTGGGCATTGTCGAATCTCTACATGACAGTTGCGACTCCGACACTTTCGAATGCTGGTAAGTCTTACGGTCAACTTTCTTCATGTTTCATCGATACAGTCGATGATTCGCTACGCGGTATCTACGACTCGAACACGGACGTGGCGACACTTTCTAAAGGTGGCGGCGGAATCGGCGTCTACATGGGTAAGATTCGCTCACGTGGCTCAGACATCAAAGGCTTCAAAGGCGTCTCAAGCGGTGTCATTCCGTGGATGAAACAGTTGAACAACACGGCAGTCAGCGTCGATCAGCTCGGTATGCGTCAAGGATCGATCGCGGTGTATCTCGACATCTGGCACAAAGATATCCTCGAATTCCTGGACGCGAAGCTCAACAATGGGGATGAGCGACTTCGGACACACGACTTGTTCACAGGTGTCAACTTACCGGATCGCTTCATGCGTGCCGTCGAAGCACGAGAAGACTGGCATCTGTTTGATCCACATGAAATTCGGACAGTCATGGGCTTCAGCCTCGAGGATTACTTTGATGAGACGGAACAAGGTGGCAGCTTCACGGAACGATACGAAGCGTGTGTCAACGAACCACGCCTCAGTAAAAAAACAGTTCCGGCAATCGATCTCGTCAAACGCTACATGCGTTCGCAACTCGAGACAGGGACGCCATACATGTTCTTCCGTGACGCCGTTAACCGTGCGAATCCGAATAAACATGCTGGGATGATCTACTCGTCAAACCTTTGCTCGGAAATCATGCAGAACATGAGCCCGACGACCGTGACGGAAGAGTACACGGAAGACGGTAAAATCATCGTCACGAAGACACCAGGGGACTTCGTCGTCTGTAACTTGTCATCGATCGCACTTGCACGTGCAGTTCGTTCTGACGTCCTCGAGCGATTGATTCCGATTCAGATGCGGATGCTTGATAACGTCATCGACTTAAACACGATCGATGTCCCGCAAGCACAATTGACGAATCAAAAATACCGTGCCGTTGGTCTTGGAACGTTCGGTTGGCACCATCTGCTTGCACTCGAAGGCATCCGTTGGGAATCGGTCGAAGCGGTACAATACGCAGACCGTCTCTACGAAAAAATCGCTTATTTGACGATCGATGCGTCGATGCAACTTGCGAAAGAGAAGGGCGCGTACCGTCTCTTCGAAGGTTCGGAATGGCAAACAGGAGAGTACATCAAACGTCGCCACTATAAAACGACGGATGAACTCGATTGGGATCGTCTCCAAGCCGACATCACGGCGTACGGAATGCGTAATGCTTACTTGATGGCAGTCGCACCGAACTCATCGACGGCAATCATTGCAGGTAGTACGGCATCGATTGATCCAATCTACAAAAAAGTCTACTCAGAAGAGAAGAAAAACTATAAGATTCCAGTCACTGTTCCAGATTTAACACCGGAAACGAACTGGTTCTATAAATCAGCGTTTGAGATTGACCAGCTATGGAGCATTCGTCAAAATGCGTCGCGTCAGCGTCACATCGACCAAGCGATCAGTTTCAATCTGTACGTGAAAAATAATGTCAAGGCGAAAGAATTACTCGAGATGCACATGGAAGCATGGCAACTCGGGATGAAGACGATCTACTACACGCGTTCGACGACGGTTGAGATCGACGAATGTGAATCGTGTTCATCATAAGATAAGGAGGACGATATCATGAAGGCAGCAATCGTATACGCGTCATTGAGTGGAAACACGGAGGAGGTGGCAGAACTCGTCGCAAAGACGTGTTCTGAAATGGGAATCGAACCGACGATGTTGTTTGCGGACGAAGTGACGACGTATCAGTTAATGCCTTATGATATCGTCTATTTTGGTTCGTATACGTGGGGAGATGGGCAACTACCCGACGATATGCGCGACTGTCTTAGAACCGTTCTGAAGGAGAGTTCGCATGCGATTCCGCAGGCAGCTGTTTTTGGAACAGGGGACAAGATGTTCGTCAAATATTGTCGCGCCGTGGATGAGATGGCGTATCATCTCTCGAAATTCGGGGTACCGCTTGCCGGAGAACTGTTGAAAATCGAACAGTCACCACGCAATCGCCCACATCTCGTCAAGGAATGGACGAAACGGACCATTCTTCAATTACAGCAAGAAGGAGTCGAAGCACATGGAACAGCTACAAAAAATCAAACTGCTTGATGCACGTCATCCGAATCGCGCGACAGCGATCATCGGTGGAGAAACGAGTGCCATCGTCAACTGGAACGACATTGCGTATCCACAGTTTTATTCGATCTACAAACAACTATTATCGAACTTCTGGATTCCAGATGAGATCTCAATGTCGAAGGACATGCAACAGTGGAATCAACTGAGCGAACGGGAACAGGATGCCTTCAAACGAATCATCGGGCTACTCTCGATCCTTGACTCGGTTCAGACACGTTATATCTTGGAATCGGCAATGTTCACATCGGATTCATCGGTTCATGCGATTCTTGCCATCGTTGCGCAACAGGAAGTCGTTCATAATCAATCGTACAGCTACGTCTTATCCAGCTTAGTTCCATTGGCTGAACAAAACCGGATTTTTGATATCGCGAAAGACGATGACATGGTCATGAAGCGTAATGCATTCATTCTTGATTTATACGAAGATTTCCAAAATGACCGGACTCCAGAGAACTTCGCGAAATCGCTCGTTGCTTCGATCGTTCTTGAAGGAATCAACTTCTATTCAGGCTTTGCTTTCTTCTATAACTTGGCGCGTCACCAAAAGATGGTCGGGACATCGACGATGATCAGCTACATTCAACGGGATGAATTGCAACACTCGTACTTCATCAGCCAATTGTTACGTGCTGTCTTGTCGGAGCATCCGGAAATTGATGCCGATGGCTCCTTCACACAATTCGTCTATGACACGTTCAAGCGTGCCGTTGATCTTGAAATCGAGTGGAGCGAGTATGTCTTGCGTGATTTGGACGGACTTGACGTCAGTGAAATGCGTGACTACGTTAAATATCTCGCAAACAAACGCCTTCGCGTCATCGGTTTGTCGGATCTTTATGAAGGGCACGACGAAGACGTCATGCCATGGATCCGTGCGTATTCAGATGATTCGATGAACGCGACGAAATCAGACTTCTTCGAACAAAAATCACGTTCGTATGCGAAAGTAACGGATGCAAATGGATTCGATGATCTGTAAGTAATCAATTGATGATTGCTTCTACTCTATATTTCCTTTACGCTAGGACAGGCGAGGTTCTGCTCGACTCCTGCGGAAAAACAAGTCGTCATGACCATGGAAGATGCGACGCATCTGAAGCGGCATGAGGGCTTGTCCGCGGAAAGCGAGCAGACCGAGACTGTCCGTTTTTTTGATAGTCTGATCTGTCTTTTGTCTTTCTCGTTTCAAGCATTACTTTTCTTTGTCACTTAGGTCAATTGAGTAAAAGAACAAAAAAAGGGCCGAACTCGGAAAGTTCGGCAGAATCAGGGGGAATACTTGAAGTCTTGCTACTAAAATGTTCCCTTGTGAAATAAAAAATAAACAAATTCCAAAAATATTTTTTACGATACAAGAAAAGTGTGTTATTATAAGTTGATGAATTTAGTTAGGGAGTGTATACATTATGGCAAACTTTGAAAAAGACCAAGTCGTTACTGGTAAAGTAACTGGTATTCAAAACTTCGGTGCTTTCGTAGCACTTGACGAGCAAACACAAGGTCTCGTCCACATCTCAGAAATCTCACACGATTACGTAAAAGACATCAACGATTACGTAAAAGTTGGCGATGAAGTAACTGTTAAAGTTCTCGACATCGACGAAGCTAACAAAAAAATGAAGCTTTCGATCAAAGCAACTCAGGAAGCTCCAAAACGTGAAGCACGTGCGAAAGGTCCACGCAAAAACGCTGGACGTCGCGATGCAGGTCCTGCTTTCAAACAAGAAGAAGCACCTGGATTCAACGTTCTTAAAGGTAAATTGGAAGAATGGATTGAAAAATCAAACTTCCAAAAATAAGCCACATGAGAGAATCGACATCGGTCGGTTCTCTTTTTTTTATGCGATTTTTACATAGAATAAGCATTAAATTAGATGCGAAAGGGGAATGTGTGGATAATGTAAGGTGTTCATTACTTATTGAGGAGGCAACACAGATGGAAAACTTTGAATATCGCAATCCAACAAGACTTATTTTTGGTGACGGTCAAGTCAGCCAACTGAAACCACAACTCGAAGCACTCGGTGCAAAGAAAGTCATGCTCGTCTTCGGTGGCGGCAGTATTAAACGGAACGGCGTCTATGATGATGTCACACGTGAACTCAACGCGGCAGGTATCGAGTACGTCGAATGCGACGGTGTCGAACCGAACCCGCGTATCGAGACAGCAGAGCGCGGTATCAAAATCGCACGTGAAGCAGGCGTTGACGCATTGCTTGCACTCGGTGGCGGTTCTGTCATCGACTGCACGAAATTGATCGCTGCTGGTATTCCTTATGAAGGCGAAGCGTGGGATCTCGTCATCGGCAAAGCAACACCAGAGACAGTCATCCCATTCGGAACAGTCTTGACGCTTGCAGCAACAGGTTCTGAGATGAACTCGGGATCCGTCATCACGAACTGGAAGACACAAGAGAAATACGGTTGGGGTAGCCCGCTTACGTTCCCAACATTCTCAATCCTTGATCCGAAGTACACAGTCAGTGTACCAAAAGATCAAACAATTTACGGTATCGTCGATATGATGAGCCACTGCCTCGAGCAATACTTCCACCCTGCGCATGCACCGGTCCAAGAACGGATGACAGAAGGTGTCATGAAAGCAGTCGTCGAAGCAGCACCAAAACTCGTCAACGATCTCGAGAACGTTGAACTTCGTGGCACGATTCTCTTCGCTGGTACGATGGCGCTCAACGGTGTCCTTCAAATGGGCGCGCGTGGCGACTGGGCATCACACAACATCGAACACGCTGTCTCAGCTGTTCACGATATCCCGCACGCAGGTGGACTCGCGATCCTCTTCCCGAACTGGATGCGCCACGTACTTGACGAATCAAACGCACATCGTTTCGTCACACTCGGTGAGAACGTCTTTAACGTTGATACGGAAGGTAAATCAGAGATGGAAGCGGCACACGCGACAATCGACGCAATCAGTGCTTTCTGGACATCACTTGGTGCACCGAATCGTCTCGCTGATTACGACATCAAAGAAGATACAGTTGACGCAATCGTCAAGTCAGCAATGACACGCGGCGACTTCGGAAACTTCAAATCACTTGGAAACGAAGACGTTCGTCAAATCGTGACAGCTGCCCTATAACAATCTGTAACATTTGCTACTCATTTCACAAAAGACTTGAACGACCTTCCTTCTTGCGTTTTAATGAAAAGGAAGGTCGCATTTCGTTGCGAATGAATAAGGAGGACGATGGCATGTCAACAGTACGTTTTGATTATTCGAAAGCCCTACAATTCGTAGGTCAACATGAAGTAGATCATATGGCGGAAACGGTAAAGACGCTTCACCATGCGATTCATGCAGGAACAGGCGCAGGAAGTGATTTCTTAGGATGGGTGGATCTTCCGACGAATTACGATCAAGCGGAATTTGCACGTATTCAAGCGTCTGCAGAAAAAATCAAGTCGGATTCTGATGTGTTGTTAGTCGTCGGAATCGGCGGTTCGTATCTCGGAGCGCGCGCTGCGATCGAGATGCTCGGACACTCATTCCATAACTTGTTATCAAAAGAAGATCGCAAAGCACCACAAATCATCTATGCAGGTCATAATATCTCATCGACGTATCTGCACGATTTATTCGAAGTCCTCGAAGGAAAAGATGTATCGGTCAACATCATCTCGAAATCGGGTACGACGACAGAACCAGCAATTTCGTTCCGTCTCTTGAAATCGTTCATGGAAGAGAAATACGGTAAAGCAGAAGCAAAACACCGGATTTATGCAACGACGGATAAAGCGCGTGGTGCATTAAAAACACTCGCAGACTCTGAAGGATACGAAACATTCGTCATTCCGGATGATGTCGGCGGCCGTTTCTCTGTGTTGACACCGGTTGGTCTATTACCAATCGCAGCAGCTGGTATTTCAATCGAAGAGTTGATGCAAGGTGCCCGTGACGCGCAAGAGCGCTATGCGAGCGAAAACCTAGCTGACAACGAAGCGTATCAGTACGCGGTCGTTCGAAATGCGCTTTATGCGAAAGGGAAGACGATCGAGCTTCTCGTCAACTACGAACCAGCACTTCATTATGTATCAGAGTGGTGGAAACAATTATACGGCGAGTCAGAAGGAAAAGACTTCAAAGGGATCTTCCCAGCAGCGGTCGACTTCTCGACGGATCTTCACTCGATGGGACAATACGTCCAAGAAGGTCGTCGTGACCTGTTCGAGACAGTCATCAAAGTCGGTCAAGCGCGTCATGCGTTGACTGTTGAAGAAGACGCTCAGGATCTCGATGGATTGAACTTCCTTGCAGGGAAGTCGATTCAATTCGTCAACGATAAAGCAGCAGAAGGGACGTTGCTTGCGCACACGGACGGACAAGTACCGAACTTGACAGTCGAACTTCCGGAGATGACACCGTATCACCTCGGATTCCTGTTCTACTTCTTCGAGAAAGCTTGTGCGATGAGTGGTTACCTCCTCGGAGTGAACCCATTTGATCAGCCAGGCGTCGAAGCGTACAAGAAAAACATGTTTGCTCTTCTTGGGAAACCAGGATTCGAAGCAGAAAAAGCAGAACTCGAAGCACGTTTGAAGTAATGTGAAACGACAGTCGATCGTTCCCTAGTGGAACATCGGCTGTTTTTTTGTCTTTAGCGGATGATAGTAGGCTATCATTTTCCAGATTTACAGGTAATCCTAGCGTTTTCACTTTTAGAATACCCGTGAAACAGGTAAAGTGAAGTTAGAAGAAGAAATGAGGTGCACGTACGTGATTACATTCTTGGATTATTATCAAAATCAAGTGGAGTTAAGTTTTGATGACCATCCGTTCTCGGATCGTCCCTTGCACGTGTGGGTCATTGCCGTGTACGAAGGAAAATGGTTGCTGACCCATCATAAGCAGCGGGGGTATGAATTTCCTGGTGGAAAGGTTGAACCAGGGGAAACGGCAGAAGAAGCCGCGCGTCGTGAAGTGATGGAAGAGACGGGTGGGGAAATCGATTCTCTCTCATATGTCGGACAGTATCGTGTTGCTGGAAAAGGTGATACGATCATCAAAAACATCTATTTCGCGCAAATCGGATCATTGTCGTCTCATCTTGCCGTGGATGAAACGGACGGCGCTTTTCTATTCGAGGAACTCCCTGAACGTCTCGATACGAATCGACAATACAGTTTCATGATGAAGGACCGTGTCCTTCCGGAGACGCTCCGTGTACTTAGCGAACGCCGATTGGTTTGAACTACCGCGGCAAGGTCCGTTTCGGACGTTTCGGATGTTTTATACCACAGCGGACGGAGAACGGGTCGGTGCCTATATCGTACTCCCGCAAGTCGCGAACGGTCAGGGAATTCTCTACTTGCGTGGTGGAACGCGTTCGATCGGAATGGTCCGACCGACACGACTGCTCGCGTTCGCACAGGCAGGATTTTTTGTCATGGCACCTTTCTATCGAGGGAATCTAGGCGGTACGGGAAAGGAAGACTTCGGTCATCACGATATCGAAGACGCCTGCAGTGCCTTTGACTGGTTGCAGCAACGTGTCTCGCGTGTTCACGCATTTGGATTTTCACGTGGTGGACAGATGGCACTGCTCCTTGCGCATCACCGTCCAGTCGCTCGAACGGTGTCCTGGGCAGGGGTGACGGAGTTGACGTGGACGTATGAGGAGCAGAAAACGATGCAAAAGATGCTTCGTCGCTATACGGGAGGTACACCCGACACGGTGCCTGATGCATACGCTGTTCGCTCGCCACTTCATGTCGCACCTCAAGGTGAAGTATTATTGATTCACGGTGCGTATGATGAAAACGTTCGTTTACGACACGCGACGGCTTATGCCGCGCGTCATTCCGAAAAAACGATGCTTCAGACTTACGCCTACGCGCATCAATTTCCGATTCACGAAAAGTTGCGTGTGACGCGGAATGTGTTGAATTGGTTGGAGACTGGTATCTATAATCGATGATGCAACCGGTACGATGAATGTCGTATCGGTTTTTTTGTCATCTGAAGAATTGAACTTACATACATAATGGGAAAAAAAGAATATTGATTCGTTGTAAAAAACAATAAACTTCCTGAAAAATAAATTTTGATATAATTAGAACCATATGAGTAATGTAGAGGGGGATGGAGGACGATGGATATCTTACTAGCACGTCAACCCATCGTTGACCGAATCGGAGCAGTTGATGCATTTGAGTTGCTGTATCGTTCCGTCAAACAAATGAATGTATTCGACGGTGATCTAGCGACGATGGATGTATTAACGAATACACTCGTTCATATGGGTGTGGAGCACGTCGCTGAAGGTAAAAAACTTTTCGTCAACTTTACAGCGGATCTTTTGAAAAGTGATCTGATTCACTATTTAGATCCAAAACGGTTCGTTATCGAAATTTTAGAAACTGTTGATATCGATACAGAGATGTTATCTGTGTTACACAGTTGGAAAGAAGCAGGTTTTACACTAGCACTCGATGATTTTGTGACCGATTTACTTCGTCAACATGGAACAGAATTATTCGCGCTAATTGATTTAATTAAAATCGACATCGAGGCGATTTCCCCTCGCGAGCAAAGTGCAATCCTGCATATCGTCCGGCGTAATTATCCCCATATCAAGATGCTTGCCGAACGAGTCGAGACACATGAAGATCACACGCGTTGTCTTGAGATGGGATATGACTGGTTCCAAGGCTATTTTTACGCTAAGCCGATGTTGATGAAGGGAAAAGCGGTCCCTCCTCAATTGCCGGTATTGCTGAAGATGCTAAAATGGCTCGATACGGATGAGAAATACGATGAAGTCATTGATGAGATTGAAGCAAATCCGTATATCAGCATTCAAGTATTGCAACTGATCAATTCTCCAGGAATGGGATTACGAAATACAGTCAGCTCTGTTCGTCAAGCCATTTCACTACTTGGCTTCTCACAACTCAAAAGCTGGATTTCGTTAATCGTCTTGCGTGAGATGAAGCTTGCTAGTCCTTACGAATGGTCAAATGAGTTACTCCGGTCTTCTTTACATTGTGCTAAGCTTTGTGAGCTATTTGCAAAAGAAACACGCACGTTGAAGTCAGAGAGTGCCTACATGATCGGATTGCTGTCACATATTGATGCGTTATTGTCTGTGGATATCGACGACATCATCGGTCAATTACCAATCGAAGATTCTTTGAAGGTTGTCCTACAAGGAAAAGATCATCCATTCCGGGATTGTTTAGTGCTTGCGATCAGTGCAGATCGCGGTGATTTTGATCAGTTCGAACTGCTCAGTCAACGTTTAGGTGTCTCACTTCCACGAGCCTATGCGCTACTAGCAGAAAGTCAGGAATGGCTTAAACAAAAAGAAACACATCTTCAAGAAAGAACGGATTCTATCCTATAAAAAAAAGAGCCCGGAGGCTCTTTTTTTTATAGGCGTGGACCAGCTGACTTGATTGCATCCGTCGCACTTTCGAAGCGAAGGAAATTGTGTTGGAATTTCTCAGCAAGCGAACGCGCTTGTGTATCGTATTCGTCTGGATTCGACCACACACGTACTGGATTGAGTAACTCGCTTGGAACACCTGGAACTTCAAGTGGCATGTGAAGTCCGAAAATCGGATGCTCTTCTGTTGGAATCGTTGCAAGTGTACCGTTGACGGCAGCGTTGACCATCGTCCGTGTATAGGATAGCTTCATGCGGCTACCTGTTCCGTAAGCACCACCTGTCCAACCTGTGTTGACGAGATAAACAGTGACACCGTGACGATCAATCAATTCGCCGAGCATCGTCGCATATTTTTCTGGCATTAGTGGAAGGAATGGTGAACCAAAGCATGTCGAGAACGTTGCTTCCGGTTCCGTGACACCGCGTTCTGTTCCCGCGAGTTTTGATGTATATCCTGATAGGAAGTGATACATCGCTTGTTCTTTCGTCAATTTACTGATCGGAGGCAAAACACCGTACGCATCAGCCGTCAAGAAGACGATCGTCTTCGGATGACCAGCGCGTGACGGAACAGCGATGTTATCGATTGCTGTGATCGGATAAGCGGCACGTGTGTTTTCCGTCAACGATGTGTCATCGTAATCAGGGTGACGCGTTTCATCGAGCACGACGTTTTCAAGGACGGTTCCGAAACGGATCGCGTCAAAGATTTGCGGTTCTTTTTCACGCGATAGATTGACCGTCTTCGCATAACATCCACCTTCGATGTTAAAGACACCATCGTGCGACCAACCATGTTCATCGTCACCGATCAATTGACGACTATCGTCTGCTGACAGGGTGGTCTTACCAGTACCAGATAGACCGAAGAACAAGGCGACGTCGCCTTCGTGTCCGACGTTTGCCGAGCAGTGCATCGAAAGGACGTTTTCTTGTGGCAAGAGGTAGTTCATGACGGAAAAGATCGACTTCTTGATTTCTCCAGCGTATTCCGTTCCACCGATCAAGACGATCCGGTGTTCGAACGACATCGCGATGAACGTCTCGGAGTTCGTTCCGTCAACGGCAGGATCTGCTTTGAAATGTGGCGCGTAGACAACCGTGAACGGTTCGAAGGCAGCCACTTCAGGATACTCGCGTAAAAAAAGTTGTTTGGCAAACAGGTTATGCCAAGCGTATTGTGTGAGCACACGGACCGGAAGGGTGAAGTGCGTATCTGCTCCAGCAGCAGCTTCTGTGTAGTAGAGCTGATCGGCTTCGTTCATGTAACGAAGAACCTTTTGCAACAATTGTTCAAATTTGTCTCCATCCATTGGTTGGTTGACATGACCCCAATCAATGTGAGACTCGCAGGAAGAATCACGGACGATGAACTTATCTTTTGGTGAACGACCTGTAAATTTCCCCGTTTCTACAGATAATGCGCCGTTCTCAGCAAGGACACCTTCTTCGTTTCGAATCGCATGTTCGACAAGTTCAGCAACAGATAGTTGTTTGAACACATGCTCTTTCTTGAGTAGTTCTTCGATATTCAGGACCGTCATCGGCATCCTGACCCCACCTTTCCCCTACGTTGGTTTTGGCTCACTGCATTTAGTATGACACATTTATTATATATGACATACTAAAGAGAGAGCAATCATTTTCTGGTGCTGATTTCTATTTATCTGGAAACGCTTTCAGCATTAACAGTTTAACATCTCTTTCAAAAAGTTTCGACTAGAATTTGAAACCTTGCTTGACAGAGTAGGTACAACTTTATATCATGTAATTCGTAACGGATACTCTTATTCTGAGCAGGTGGAGGGAACAAGGCCCGAAGAAACCCGGCAACCGTCCTACATTAATTCACATATTAATGAGGGAAAAGGTGCTCTCCTGAAGCGAAGTAAACACTTCGAACGATAAGAGGGTAAAGGAAGAACGCACAACCTTTCCCTGACCATTTTTTGGACTTGGAAAGGTTTTTTTCATTTTACCGTCCCACTCAACTAGGGGAAATGAGTACACCGTCAAATTCTTTTTTGGGAGGGTCATACATGACAAACCTTAATCGCCGACTATTCACGTCGGAGTCAGTCACTGAAGGTCATCCAGATAAAATCTGTGACCAAATTTCGGATTCAATTCTTGATGCAATCCTCGCAGCGGATCCAAACGCGCGTGTTGCGGCAGAAACTTCTGTCACGACAGGTCTCGTTCTCGTTGCAGGTGAGATCACGACATCGACTTACGTCGACATTCCAAAAGTCGTCCGTGAAACGATTCGTGAAATCGGTTATACACGCGCGAAATACGGTTTCGACGCGGACACGTGTGCTGTATTGACATCAATCGATGAGCAATCAGCAGACATCGCTCTTGGTGTCGACCAAGCGCTTGAAGCACGTGAAGGTAGCATGTCTGATGCAGAAATCGATGCAATCGGTGCAGGAGACCAAGGTCTCATGTTCGGTTACGCAACGAAAGAAACACCAGAACTCATGCCACTTCCAATCTCGCTCTCACACCGTCTCGCACGCCGTTTGGCAGAAGTGCGTAAAAACGGTCAACTCGACTACCTTCGTCCGGACGGAAAAACACAAGTCACGGTCGAATACAACGAGAACAACGAGCCGGTTCGTGTCGATACGATCGTCATCTCGACACAACACGCAGAAGAAGTCACACTTGAGCAAATCCAAGCTGACTTGAAAGAACACGTCATCACACCGGTCATCCCGGCTGAATACATCGACGCAGCAACGAAATTCTTCATCAACCCAACTGGTCGTTTCGTCATCGGCGGACCACAAGGAGATGCTGGATTGACGGGTCGTAAGATCATCGTTGATACGTACGGTGGATACGCACGCCACGGCGGTGGAGCATTCTCAGGTAAAGATCCAACAAAAGTCGACCGTTCAGCTGCATACGCAGCACGTTACGTCGCGAAGAACCTCGTTGCTGCAGGTCTTGCAGACAAAGCAGAAGTTCAACTCGCGTACGCAATCGGTGTCGCGCACCCAGTATCAATCGCGGTTGACACATTCGGTACAGGAAAACTTCCTGAAGCGCAACTCGTCGAATTGGTTGCTGAAAACTTCGATCTTCGTCCGGCTGGAATCATCAACATGCTTGATCTCCGTCGTCCGATCTATCGTCAAACAGCTGCATACGGTCACTTCGGTCGTACAGATGTTGAGCTTCCATGGGAGCAAACAGATAAAGCAGCAGTTCTTGAAGAACAAGCAAAACGTTTCGCATAATCAAAAAGTCCGAGAACCCTACGCGGGTTTTCGGACTTTTTTGTTTACGGGGAACTTTGCAGGAAACGAATGTTTTTTCTAGAAGAGGGTAAAAGTACATGAGTCGATTCGTATGAATACAAAGGGGGGTTCCGATTATGGAAATACGCGAAGCTATTCCAGCCGATGCAGGACGTATTCATGATATTGCCGTCACATCCTGGTTGGATACGTATGCAGAAATCTATTCCGAGCGCTCGAAAGCGCATTTCGTGCAGGAAGCGTATCCGCAAGAGGAGGTCGTTCGTGCGATCCGGACGGCAGAAGAAGCACGGGGAGAGTATTTTTATGTCGGAATCATCGATGAGGAAATCGTCGGTTTCATTCATGCTGTTGATGTTGAGGGAACGTGGGAGATCGTTCGTCTGTACGTCTTGCCGAAATATCAGCAAAACGGCATCGGGCGACGACTGATCCGTGAACTCGAACGACAAGGAGCCGTCCCACTCGAAGTCTACGTGGAAGCACGTAACTATAAAGCACGTCAGTTCTTGACCTCATTCGGTTTTGAAGAACTCAGTGAGATGACGGAAGAAGTCTTTGGGCAAGTAGAATCTGTCATTCGTCTTCGCCATGTCGCCTCGTGAAATCCGTCTTGGGACGGTTTCGTTTGCGTTTGAAATAAGGTATCGTAAAAAAGAAGTATGAAGTGAAGAGGTGAGTTTGTGGTTGAACAACCAACAGGAATCATCGTATTAGTCTACCCGTTACAACTGCGTGCCCGTCCGAGTGAAGCTTTGATTCGGGTACTCGAACGAGAGTATGAAGTATTGCTCGTCGACGCACCACGTCGCATCTCGTTTGAAGAACATGGTCAACTGTTAAAAGAAGCATTACGTGAAGCAGGGAAACGCAAGCTACCGATTCATATCGTCGCCTGTAGCATGGGCGCACTTGTCGTCAATCGTCTGTTGCAAGAATATGAATTACCGGTCGCAAGCCTTGCGTTCATTTCACCGTTATTTGATTGGCACCCTTCAAAACAACTCGGAGGCGTCAAACAAGTCTTCGCAAGTGCGTTCGATCGTTTCCGGCCCGATGCGCCACTCGGTACGTTGCCGTTTGGTCAAAGTACGGAAGATACCGTTCGCATCGGTGAACTGACCTATGCACAGTACCGGGAAATCGAAGAAGAGATCGTCGTACATGACGAGGAACGAAAAAAACTGCCGCGTGTGAACTTGGCTTGTTTTTATGCACCGGACGATCAGTTCGCAGACGTCAAGTTGACACTTGAAGTATGCCGGAAAATGGGTGGCGATCAGATTTACTTACAACGTCTACACGGTTTTCCGCATTTTAGTTTCGAACGGTTGAACACACGGTTTGCAGAAAAATTAATGTTGTTCTTTAAGCTTGTTGAAGAATGAAATAACAAAAGTGATGCCTCTAAAAAAGGGGCATCACTTTTTTGTGTCCCATCATCCGCGTACTTTTTTCTCGATCGCGATGATGAACGGGGGATGATTTTGTTGATTCAAGAAGCGATACTGGAGAACGGCATAATCTTGCTGATCAAGGGCTGTGACGTAATCGAGGACAGCATCGCGTTCACGTTTTCCTTCCAGGTGACCGTGATAGACGACGAGGACGACAAGACCGCCGGGAGCGAGGACCGGGAGGAGGGCATCGAGTGCTTCGAGCGTCTCTTCTCCTGTCGTCGTGATTGATTTGTCGCTTCCGGGCAGGTATCCGAGATTGAAGACACCGGCGCGGACAGGACGTTGTTCGTCCGAAAGACGGGCACCGACATGGATGTGGCTCTCATGATAAAGGTCGACACGTGCTAACATTCCGGCTTCGTCGAGACGTCGCGTCGATTCCTCGATGGCTTGTGCCTGGACGTCGAACGCAAGGACCCTTCCTTCTGGACCAACGCGTTCTGCTAAAAACTGTGTATCATGTCCATTTCCGGCAGTCATATCGACGACGCAGTCTCCGGGCTCGATAACGGACTCGAGTAATTGTTTCGTATAAGGTAGTACACGGGCAAGTGACATGGCATAGACTCCTGTTCCTATAGTCTGTTTTTCTAGTAATGGTTCAGTATGTGCAAGATTCTTTCTGCATTATATCATTTTTTGATTCGTTGACGAAAAGCGAAGTGGCTTGACAGTTAGGGGACGGATTGCGTAAAGTGGCAAGGTTGAGAATGAAATAGGAGGACCACAGGTATGCCAAAATTACCAAAAGCGGTCTGGATCCTCGTCCTTGCGATGGCCATCAATACGACGGGATCCTCTTTTTTATGGCCGTTTAATACATTATATATTCATGAATATCTAGGAGAGTCGATGACAAAAGCAGGGATGGCATTGTTCGTCAACTCGGCCTTAGCAATCGTCGGAAACTACTTAGGTGGAAAAGCGTTTGACCGTCTCGGTGGCAAGAAGACGCTTGTCATCAGTGTCATCGGACTTGTCCTGTCTTCCGTCGGCTTGTTGCTGTTTCATCAGACGTACCTCGGATACGTCGCGATGCTTGGATTGATTGGATTCGTCGGTGGGATGGTTTTTCCGACGATCTACGCGATGACGGGTGTCATCTGGCCGGAAGGCGGGCGCCGTGCCTTTAATGCGATCTATGTCGCCCAAAACGTCGGTGTAGCGCTCGGGACAGCAGTCAGTGGTCAAATCGCTGCCTTTTCGATTCAGTACATCTTCATCGCCAATCTCGTCCTCTACATCGCCTTTGCCATCATTTTGTTCGTTGGTTTGTCCTGGATTCAGGCACCGGCGCGGATGCATGCGGCGCATGATGAAATCGAAACGACACGGACACCCCTTGCACGCGGTGCGGCACGGACGATGTTGCTCGTCTCGATTGGTTATGCCTTACTTTGGTTCGTTTATGTGCAATGGCAAGGAACCTTTGCCGTACACACGAAATCGCTCGGTGTCACGATTTCCGAGTACTCGATTCTTTGGACGATCAACGGAGCACTCATCGTGTTCGCACAACCTTTACTAACACCAATTCTTCGTTGGTTTGGAGATGACTTAAAGCGACAATTGATGACCGGTACAGGAATCTTCCTCTTGTCTTATCTGATCGTTCCGTTCGCAGGCGGCTTCAAGATGTTCCTCGTCGCGATGATCATCTTGACGATTGGTGAGATGTTCATCTGGCCAGCAGTTCCTGCCATGGCAGCGAGACTCGCGCCGATCGGAAAAGAAGGAGAATTCCAAGGGTACGTCAATATTGCTGCTTCAGCGGGGCGGATGATCAGTCCGACCGTTGGAGGGTTGATCTACGATTTATCCGGTATGTCAGCGGTCTTCTTGACATTGATTGGATTGATCCTGTTAGCGGGCGTCGTCTTCCTTCGTGCCATTCCTAAAATCACATCATGAGCATCATCTGTAAGACAGCGGACATTATGACCGCTGTCTTTTGTTACGTCATTCGTTTGAAAATCATAAAATAAACATTTAATAATATGGAATATTTCGGCAAAGAAACGGGTACTTTCTAATCAAGAACTTGAAAAAGAAAGGTCATATGAACGTTGCTTCTTTTTGACTGGAGGTGCACGAATGGAAAGGTGTCAATTCATCACAGATGCCGCAACTTGGACGACACACGTACAGCAACAGCCTCTTGATATCTTCTACAGTCACCAATATGTCACGCTCAACGCTAGACCGTCTGAGCAAGCGGTGCTATTCCGTTATGAAGCTGATGCAGGAACACTGTTCTATCCCTTTTTGAAGCGCCGGATTTTTGATACGCCTTATTCAGATCTCATCACGCCGTATGGCTATGGTGGACCGGAAATCATCGGTCAACTGACTGCGACTGAAATGCAGCATGCACGCTTATTGTTTGAAAGGTGGGCAAAGCGAGAAGCGATTGTCTCAGAAATGATTCGCTTTAATCCATTGACGGGGAATGAACGCTTCATGCGGGATTGGACGAAAGTCTCCTTCATCCGTCATACGACGAGTATCGATTTACGCCCTTCACTAGAGGACATCATGCAGACATTTCATAAGAAGACGAGAAGTATGATTCGCAAATCGCTTGCCTCTCCTTTAACCGTTAGAACAGGAACGCGAGACGACCTACCTGTCTTTGTAGCGTTGTATCATGAAACGATGGACCGGAAGAATGCTTCGGCTCATTACTATTTTACGGCGAGTTATTTTGAGCAATTATTTGAAGAAAATCCACTCTGTGAGCCATTGTTACTGATTGCGGAAATCGACGGAGAACCTGTTGGTGGATACTTCGTATTGCTTGGGAAAGAATATGCCCACGGTCATTTGATTGGGTGTAAGCGGGACGAAGCGAAGATGTTTCCGAATCAACGACTCGAGTACGAAGCAATTCTTCAGGCGAAAGCACGCGGTCTTGTCGAACAACATCTCGGGGGTGGATATCAAGAACGGGATAGTCTCTTTGAGAGTAAATGCCGTTACACCGGGTATCGTTTATTTGAGTATCATCAAGGAAAATCGATTCTTCAGCCAGCTATATACGATCAGTTATGTGTACGATACGGATCAGATGCTGATTCGGATTATTTTCCGGCTTACCGACAAACTAGTGTCCGAATGGCGACAAGTTAAACAGTAACTAAATGAAGAAGGCGAAACGACTACATCGTGTAGTCGTTTTTTTGATATGCTGAAATCATGATAGATCAATTGAGGGGGATGTGTCTTGAAAAAACGAGGTCTAATTTTTGATATGGATGGGGTCATCTTAGATAGTGAAATCCGCTACTTTGAAGTCCATCAGCAGATGTTCAAAACGTTATCGATTCCGCTCGATCCGGTTCAGTATGCGACGTTCATGGGAAAAACAGGTGATGAGATGTGGGAAGAGCTTGTCACCCAGCATCAGCTAAAAGAAACAGCTAGTGCGTTACTAGAAGAAGAACATCGGTTGTTTCAAATTCATGCAAAACCGGAGGAATGTGGGTTAAAAGAGGGAGTCAAACAAGTCATCGAGCAAGCGGCGTCTCTTGGTTACGATATCGGGATCGCCTCTTCGAGTTCGCTTCAAAAAATCGAACGCGTCATCCGTCATTATGAGCTTCCCATCACACATTACGTCAGTGGGGAAGAAGTCGTGCGTTCAAAGCCTGATCCTGCGATTTTTCATCTTGCAGCATCACGAATCGGGCACGCACCTGAAGATTGTCTCGTCATTGAAGACGCTGCGAACGGGATGATCGGCGCTAAAGCAGCAGGCATGGAAGTGATTGCGCTTCTCGATGATCGGATGCCGATGCAACGTCTAGAACAAGCGGATCATGTAGCGCGATCGCATGCAGAAATCGAGGAAATTTTACGGAAGCGTTGACGCTTGAGGAAGAAACAGATTACACTAGGAAAAGATAGTCAATTGCATGGAACTGAAGTAGTAGGGGAAAGGTGCCGTCAAGAGAGCTGGTGGAAGGTGCGAACCAGTCGGTAACAACCGTGAACTCGTCAGGGAGCACGATTCGTGAAGTCGTAGTAGCGAATCCGGTCTTTCACACCGTTATCCGTGAATCAAGCGGTCTGTCATAGACAGACAACGTGGGTGGTACCGCGGAAGCCAAACCGGTCTTTCGTCCCTATTCCTAGGGGCGGAGGACCGGTTTTTTTAGATTAGAGGAGGAAAAGACATGCCGTACAATCATCGCGAAATCGAACCAAAATGGCAGGCGCGTTGGGATCAAGACAACGCCTTCGTCACGACAGAAGATCCAGAAAAAGAAGGGTTTTATGCCCTTGATATGTTCCCGTATCCGTCAGGTGCCGGACTCCACGTCGGTCACCCGGAAGGCTACACAGCAACCGATATCCTCGCACGTATGAAACGGATGCAAGGATACAACGTCTTGCACCCGATGGGATGGGATGCGTTCGGGTTACCAGCAGAGCAATACGCCCTCGATACAGGGAATGACCCACGTGAATTCACAGCGAAAAACATCGAGACGTTCAAGCGTCAGTTGAAAGAACTTGGATTCTCCTATGACTGGGATCGTGAAATCAACACGACGGATCCGAAGTACTACAAATGGACACAGTGGATCTTTACGAAGTTGTATGAGAAAGGACTTGCGTTCGTGGACGAAGTAGCGGTCAACTGGTGCCCAGCACTTGGAACCGTTCTTGCGAATGAAGAAGTCATCGACGGATTATCGGAACGCGGAAATCATCCGGTCGTGCGTGTCCCGATGCGTCAATGGGTCTTGAAAATCACGGAATATGCGGATCGTCTTCTTGAAGATCTCGATGACCTTGATTGGCCGGATTCTGTCAAAGAGATGCAACGGAACTGGATCGGGAAATCAGAAGGTGCTGAGATCGATTTCACGATTGATGGACACAAAAAACAAGTCACGGTCTTTACGACACGTCCGGACACGATCTTTGGTGCGACGTACCTCGTGCTTGCGCCGGAGCATCCATTCGTAGCTGACATCACGACAGCAGATCACAAGGAAGCCGTCGATACGTACATTTCGCAAGTCCAAACGAAGTCAGACCTCGAGCGGACGGATTTAGCGAAGGAAAAAACAGGCGTCTTCACGGGTGCTTTCGCCGTCAATCCAATCTCAGGTGATCGTCTTCCAATCTGGATCGCTGATTATGTCCTTGCTTCGTACGGAACGGGTGCAATCATGGCGGTTCCAGGACACGATGAGCGCGACCATGAATTCGCGAAACAATTCGACTTGCCAATCGTTGAAGTCGTCGCGGGTGGAAACGTTGATGAAGCAGCCTATACAGGAGAGGGCGAACACGTCAACTCGCATATGCTTGATGGTCTTGGAAAACAAGAAGCAATCGAGACGATGATTGCTGAACTCGAAACGAATCAAGTCGGACGTAAGAAAATCACGTATCGTCTCCGCGACTGGTTGTTCAGTCGTCAACGGTATTGGGGCGAGCCGATTCCAGTCGTTCATATGGAAGATGGTTCGATGAAGACACTCAGCCAAGAGGAATTACCGCTCGAACTTCCAATCATTCCGGAAATCAAACCGTCTGGTACAGGCGAATCACCACTTGCGCTTGCGGAAGACTGGTTGGATTATACGGATCCTGAAACAGGAATGAAAGGGCGTCGTGAGACGAATACGATGCCACAATGGGGCGGAAGCTGCTGGTATTATCTTCGTTTCATCGATCCGCACAATGAAGAGGCGATCGCGGATCCAGAAAAATTAAAATACTGGCTTCCAGTCGATATTTATATTGGTGGTGCGGAACACGCCGTTCTCCACTTGTTGTATGCGCGCTTCTGGCATAAAGTCTTGTATGATGCAGGTGTCGTACCAACAAAAGAACCATTCCAGAAGTTGTACAATCAAGGGATGATTCTTGGAGAGAACAACGAGAAGATGTCGAAATCACGCGGTAACGTCATCAACCCGGATGAAATCGTTAAATCGCATGGTGCGGATACATTACGCTTGTACGAAATGTTCATGGGACCACTCGATGCATCAGTTGCCTGGTCTGAGAACGGTCTTGACGGGGCGCGTCGTTTCCTCGATCGTGTCTGGCGCTTGTTCGAACGGACAGCAGACATTCAGGACGTCACAGAAGTCGATGCTGACTTCGAGCGGACATACCACCAGACGGTCAAGAAGGTCACGGAAGACTTCGCGAACATCCAGTTCAACACCGGAATTTCGCAACTCATGGTCTTCGTCAACGAAGCAAACAAACAGCCGGTTCTTCCGCGTCACTTCCTTCGTGGATTCATCCAATTGTTAACGCCAGTCGCACCACACCTTGGTGAAGAACTCTGGGAACAACTTGGATTTGAAGAAACATTGACGTATGCGGCATGGCCAACATTCGATGAATCGAAACTCGTCAGCGATACGATGGAATTCGTCATTCAAGTGAACGGAAAGGTTCGCTCGAAAATCGAAATCAACATCGATGCGACAAAAGAAGAAATCGAAGCACTTGCCTTTGCTGATGAAAAGACACAAGAATGGATCGGCGACAAAACAGTTCGTAAAGTCATCGTCGTACCGAAAAAATTAATCAACATCGTGGCAAACTAAGCCATAGCCCCTTTCATTCGCTTGTCGCGCATGGAAGGGGTTTCTTCATTTCGGTCGCAAGTCCGCTTTTTTTTTCAACGACCTTCTGCTACACTGAATCAGAAACCGAGAAAGAAAGGCGAGTACCATCAATGAAACGATCTTATATAGTCTATACAACGATTTTTGCTGTCGTTTCGGGGTTGATCCTTTGCGTACTGCTCGTCTTCTCGAAGCCGGAGACGTTGTCACGTATTCAGGAAACGTTCGCGAAAATCGAGACGCAATCAAAGCATCAGGCAGCCGTTAAACAGGTGCCACCGAAAACGCCTTCAGCTATTCCGAACCCGGAAGAGCCGTTAATCAAAAATGTCCAACACATGTTATATGATGATTCCATTGGTTCGTACCTCGTCGTCACAGACGATTATCGTTTCTTTGAAATCAGTGGAACCGGGGAACGCATCAACGCATCTTTCCAGTTAGAAGAAGGAAAGTTGTTGCTCGCTGGTCTTGACGGTATGACGCTGGTTGACGGGGAGACCGTCGCGTTATTGACGTCGAATCAGATTCTGGTCACGATTACGCGAAAAGACGGTGTCTGGAGCGAAGAAAAACGTGAAAAAGTACAAGGAACGACGATACGGGATAGTTTCCATGGTCTTGGATATGATGCGAAGAAAAAAGAATTCTATACGATTAATCATATTCGAGCACTGGGACGAGTCGAGGTGACTTATTTCGCGATGAAAGAGGATAAGATCAAGATTGATCCTGACGCCTCGGAAAAGAAAAAACGTGCATTGAAGAAAAAACAGAAACCGCCTTATCTGTCAGTCATCAAACGTGAGAAGATTGAAGCGGCGAGTGGGATGCGAAGTGATGCGAAGAAATCGTTCGAGTCCGAGTTCCGTCCGATTGGTCTTGCTGAACGACAAGGTCGGATCTACACACTCGATTCAGAAGCGCTCTATCTCTATTCGATCGATCGAAAGGACAAAACGATCACGGGCGAGACAGCCAGTCCGAAAGTATATGGTTCGAAAGGGATTTTCGTGCAAGATAATGAGTTGTTCGCGTTAGTCGTCACGGATAAATTCTCAAGCCGATCGTTTACACCGATTGATTAAATCCTGACATAATAAGACCCGATTCCTCTGTTGAGCAGAAGAATCGGGTCTTGTTCATATTAAAAGACAGTATCACGTGCCATCTCTGCGGCGTGACTACCGGCGCAATGACCCGTCACGAATGCAGCTGTGATGTTGTAACCACCTGTATAGCCATGGATATCAAGAATCTCCCCGGCAAAGAATAACCGCTCCGCTTTTTTCGACATCATCGTCTTTGGATCAATCTCTTTGATTGAGACGCCACCACCCGTGACGAAAGCTTTATCAAAGTCGAGCGTTCCCGTTGCTTTAAGTGGGAATCGCTTTAATTTTTGCAAGAAGTCCGTCCAGTCCTGTTTCTTGACTTGTGTGCAGACTTCATCGCCAAAGCCGATTTGAGCAAATAGAAGTTCAAGCAGACGTTCCGGCACGAAGCCGCGGAGGGCATTGCGTACCGTTTTCTTGGGATTGGCTGCAAGCGCGGCTTGGAAGCGTTCTGTTAACGCACCGAGTGATTCGTCCGGGAAGAGATCGATTGATAAATGGACGATCGTCTCCTTTGAACGTTTACGCTCCTTGATCGTGTACTGGCTACAGCGTAAAGCAATCGGACCGCTTAAACCGAAGTGGGTAAAGAGTAAGTCACCCGTGTGTGTTTTGATTGCTTTATCTTTTTTGCCGTGGACCGTTAAGGCGACGTCACGTAGCGACAGCCCTTGTAATGTTTTTTCATGAATGAACGTATCACCTAACAAAATCGGAACTTCAGTTGGGAAGAGCTCCGTGATCGTATGACCCGCTTTTTCAGCCCATGGATAGCCGTCACCTGTCGAACCGGTATGTGGAACGGATTGTCCGCCGACTGCAACGATGCAACTTTTTGCTTCAAGACGCATGCCGTTCTCTAAGATGACTGCAGCAAAAGAACCGTCTGGATGGAAGTCGAGCGTAGCGACCTGTGCGTCTGTTTGAATCTCGGCACCATGCGCGCGGATTTGATCAATCAATACACGGACGACATCTGCTGCTTTATCCGAGACAGGAAACATCCGTCCATTGTCCTCTTCTTTGAGGGCGACACCAAACCCTTCGAAGAGTTCGATGATTGATTCATTATTGAATTGAGAAAAGGCACTATAAAGGAAACGTCCGTTTCCTGGAATCGACTGGACGAGTTCGTCGAGTGGTTTTCGGTTCGTGACGTTACAACGTCCGCCGCCAGAGATCGCAAGCTTCCGACCTAATTTATTTCCTTTATCGAGCAGGAGTGTTCGAGCTCCAGCCTGTAAAGAGGCGAGCGTTGCCATCAAGCCGCTCGGTCCGCCTCCGATTACGATTACATCGTACATAAGGTCACCTCATTCATAGAATTCTGCTTGTTTCACTTTAGCAGAAGTTGCGACTGTAAACAAACCGTCTCTTTCAATTCAAGATAGACAGCGGTATAATGATTTGCAATTGTGTACGAGAGAACTTGTATAATGAGACAGTCACGATCAGAGTGTCGAGTTTAAAAATTAGAAAGCGTGAGGGATGTTACCATGTCCACAGTCAGTAATAAGCAGTCTACTTCTTCCGGCAATTCAGGATTCGTTCGTGGAACGATGCTCCTGTCCGGTGCGTCACTGATTTCCCGCGCACTGGGTTTGATTTATCTCTTTCCATTTCAGTTCATGGTCGGCGCGACAGGCATCATGTTCTATACCTATGCCTACAACTATTATGCGATCATGATCGGACTCGCGACAGCGGGGATTCCTGTCGCTGTCTCGAAATTCGTCGCCAAATACAATGCATTAGGAGAGTATGATACGAGTGAACGATTATATCGGTCTGGTCTGAAAATCATGTCCTTGACCGGGATTGTTTCCTTCCTCGCTTTATTCTTTCTCGCACCGTATTTAGCACACCGTGCCATTCCGGGTGGTGACGTTGATTCAGCAGCCTACGTTGATGCCGTCACGATGACGATTCGTGGCGTGAGTTTCGCTTTACTCTTAATTCCACCGATGAGTATGACCCGAGGTTACTTCCAAGGGTATCAATCGATGGGACCAACAGCGATTTCGCAAATCTTGGAACAAATCGTCCGGATCATCTTCCTGCTTGCAGGAGTCAGCATCGCGATCTATATCTTTGATTCAGGTGCAGCATTTGCCGCAACGATTGCAACGTTCAGTGCATTCATTGGTGCAATCGGTAGTGTCGCGGTTCTGATCTATTATTTCCGCAAACGTGCCAGCGGCTTGCAGGAACTACGTGCTACTCAAACCGTCCGTTCGCCGGATCGCCCGTTAACGGATTTGTATAAGGAATTATTGACGTATGCGATTCCAATCGTCATGGTCGGTCTTTCGACACCGCTTTACCAAGTCATCGACCAGAATACGATGAACGCCGCATTACAAAGTATCGGTTACACGCTCGAAGCGGCCGGAAACGCGACTGCCTATCTGATTGCGGATAGTCATAAGATCGTCTTGATTCCGGTGTCGGTCGCAACAGGATTGTCGTTATCTGCGACTCCACTGTTGACCGCATCCTTTACACAAGGGGATATGCGGAAAGTACGGGCTCAAATCTCACAGATTTATCAAC
Organism: Exiguobacterium acetylicum; assembly: GCF_019890935.1. NCBI lineage: Bacteria > Bacillati > Bacillota > Bacilli > Caryophanales > Exiguobacterium > Exiguobacterium acetylicum. The sequence continues at coordinate 2,414,881 of NZ_CP082333.1, read as the reverse complement.
TCGTCTTCTTCGTGACGATTCCGGCAGTCGTCGGGATGATTCTCCTCAGTGAAGAAACGTTCCATGTGCTCTTCCCGAAAGATCAAGCGGCCTGGGTCTATCTGTTAAGTTATGCGCCGAGTGCGTTGTTCCTTGCCTTGTATTCTGTTACGGCAGCCGTCCTTCAAGGGATTAACCGTCAGTACTTCACGATCATCGCAACACTTGCTGGACTACTTGCTAAGTATCTCTTGAACGCGCCGTTGATTCATTTGACGGGTGATGGAACGGGTGCTGGTTATGCGACGATCATCGGTTATCTCGTTGCGACGGGATTGATGTTCTTCCGGATCACACAAACGGTGAAGTTCCCATTCAGTACCGTCTTGCGCCGGACATCATTGATTCTAATCATCAGTGCATTGATGGGAGCAGGTGTTGCACTCGTGAAGTGGGGAATGGTGTCCTTCTTACCAGAGACGACATGGGCATCTCTGTTGATCCTGATCATTGGTGCGGCAGTTGGAATCGTGATTTTCGCTGGACTCTCGATTTGGAGTGGATTAGCAGAAGTCGTATTAGGACGTAAAATTTCATTGAAACGAGGACGAGGTCATGCGTCTAGATAAACTATTATCCAACATGGGGGCAGGCTCCCGAAAAGAAGTAAAACTTTTGCTCAAGGCAGGGGCAATTCAAGTCGATGGTGAGATCGTACGTGATCCGAAACAACATGTCGATGTCGAGACGCAACAGGTTCTGATGTACGGCGAACCGGTCACATATCAAAAATACATCTACTTGATGATGAATAAACCACCTGGTGTTATTAGTGCGACGGAGGATAAACGAGATGAGACCGTCATTGATCTGTTGTTTGAAGACGTGACGTATTTCAAACCGTTTCCGGTCGGACGACTTGATAAGGATACTGAAGGCTTATTGTTACTGACAAACGATGGAGCGTTCAATCATGCCTTGATGTCTCCGAAGAAACACGTCGAAAAAACGTATTACGCGGAAGTGACAGGTGTATTGACGCAAGAAGACGTCGAGGCAATTGCGGCAGGCGTCACCTTAGAAGACGGTTATCAGGCAAAGCCAGGAAAACTCGTTATCTTATCGACGACAGAAACAGATTCAACGCTTGAATTGACGATCACGGAAGGGAAGTTCCATCAAGTCAAACGGATGATGCTTGCCCTCGGTAAAGAGGTCACATTCTTGAAACGGCGTTCGATTGGTCGCTTGGAGCTTGATCCGGCACTTGCACTCGGAGACTACCGGGAACTGACACCGGATGAATTATCCTTGTTTGATTGGCAACCTGAATAAGCAAGACGAAAGAGGTTGACTCAAAAAAGAATGACGCGTTTTTTCATACCCTTTCCTCAGGCGAGACACAAGCCAGTTTTTCCTGCCTTATTCAGGCAGGAAAGCGGGTCTTGTTTGTCTCTGACAGCGCATAAATGCGCTTTTTCCTGTAGGAGTGGCGTGAAACGCGTCATTCTTTTTGTTATGAGATAAGGGTGGCAGATCATTATTCTGCCACCCTTATCCTTGTGGAAACTGACTTTTGAGTCAGCCCCTTTTTTATTGTGGAATTCAATTATTGGTTACGTAGTGCTTCTGCGATCGGATAAGGACCGCTGAGTACTTCGAATACACGAGACTGTGTCGGGTGATCAATCAAGTGAACGAACAGTGCTGCCACATCGTCACGAGACACCTTACGATCTTCGTACGAATCAAAATGCTCTTTCGTTTCAACAGTACCTGCTGGGTCATCGTAGCTGAGTGGACCAGGACGGACGATCGTATAGTCGATTCCGCTTTCTTTTAGGTGAGCGTCTGCTGCTGCTTTCGATTCGAGATATACTTTTAGTTCGCCTTTCGGTTCTTCCGTACCGACTGAACTGAGCATCAGAAAACGATCGATTCCGTTGGCTTTTGCTGCATCGATGACTTTGATCGCACCTTCCTGATCGACGGCACGTGTCAATTCGTCCGATGCGCCACCTGCACCCGCTGCAAAGATGACGACGTCCGCGTTACTGACGACGCCACTGACATCCTTCGTCAAATCCCCAAGTCTGACTTCAGATGCACCGAGTGCAATCAAATCGTTGATTTGATTTTCTTCCCGTACGACAGCGATCGCTTGATGATCTCCTTGTTTAGCGATCAATTCGACCATTTTGCGTCCCGTTGTTCCGTTTGCTCCAATGATTAAAATATTCATTCTTATCATCTCCTTCTCCCAATAGCTATACCCCACGTTTTAAAAAAGATAACAAAAAAAGACGCGAAGAATCGCGTCATCGAAAGATATACATAGTGAAACAGTGGATCAACCCGCTTGCTTTTGTTTCTTACTCGACGTCCATGTACCGCGTCGAGGGCTCACAATGAGATTGTTGTATTCGAGCACGTTCAAATCCCGCTGGACGGTCCTTGAAGTGATGCCAAACTCTTCAACCAACTCTGCTGTCGTAGTAGCTCCGTTCTCTTGGATGTAGAGATAGATCGATTTAATCCGGGTCAACATACGGTCTGTAGAATCTTTCATTGGTATAACCACTCCCCCAATGGATAGAATAGTGTTCTAAAGCTTCGGGTGACAAAAGACAATGCAATATCCAGTTGTTTCGCCTTTAGTATAACGTTTTGATATTAAAATGCAAGTAATTTAACCGAACGTTTTCATAAAAAACATATTCAAATAGTTTGTAAAGTCGATGATTAGGGTTTTATTTCAGATTAATGTTCGTCATTTCAATAAATAAAAAAGAAAACAGAATTTGGATGTTCGTATCTGAACGAATATTCGCTATACTAGGAAGGTGTATAGGAAACGAATCCAAAACCCGTAATGAAGGAGCGAAATCAGATGGTGAATTGGAAAGAGGAAGTACTCGCACGTCGCGAGGACTTATTAGAAGATTTAAAAGAACTATTACGGATTCCGAGTGTACTCGACGAATCCACGATCGAAGAGGGCGCGCCGTTTGGTCATGAAGTCAAACGTGCCCTCGATTGGATGCTCGCGACAGGGGAACGCGATGGGTTCACGTCAAAAAATGTCGATGGGTATGCAGGACATTTGGAGTATGGTCAAGGGGAAGAGTTACTCGGTATTCTTTGTCACTTAGACGTCGTACCAGCTGGTGGCGATCACTGGACATACGGTCCATTCAACCCGACGCTTGTAGATGGAAAACTGTATGCGCGTGGAGCAATTGATGATAAAGGACCGACGATGGCAGCTTATTACGCTTTGAAAATCGTCAAAGAACTTGGCTTACCACTCTCGAAGCGCATCCGTCTGATTGCAGGAGGGGATGAGGAGAGTGAATGGCGTTGTGTCAATCATTACTTCAAACATGAAGAGATGCCAACACTCGGTTTTGCACCAGATGCCGACTTCCCGATCATCAATGCGGAAAAAGGACTCTATGATGGGTTATTGATTCAAGGTAAACCAGCGCAAGCATCTGATACAGGCTACCATCTCGTTCGTTTTGAAGGTGGCGAACGTCCGAACATGGTTCCAGGTCATGCCCAAGCGCTTCTTCGTGTCGTCGAAGTAGGAACGCTTGAGACGGATTTCCATGGTTATCTTGAAGAACAAGGTTTGACGGGAACAGTCAAGCAAGAAACGGAAGGTCTCGTACTTGATGTCAATGGTGTCGCAGCCCATGCGATGGAGCCGGACAATGGTAAAAATGCCGCTTTACATTTGGCGCGTTTCCTCAATACGCTTCATTTGGATTATAACGGTCGTCGTTACATTCAACTCGTAACGCATATGTTCCGGGATTCTCGCGGTGTAGCGATCGGTGTCGCTGCTTCAGACGAGACAGGTGACTTAACGATCAATGGCGGTGTATTCCGTTACGCTGAAGAGCAAGGAACGGCATCGATCAATATCCGTTACCCGTATACAGCAGACTTTACGGAACGTCTGCAAATCATCAAGGAAGCCGCGGCAGGATATGGTTTTGAATTGCAGACGCGGACGCATATGACACCGCACCATGTCGATCCAAACCATGAATTGATCAAGACGCTAAGCGCCGTTTATGAGCGCCACACGAACCAATCAGCTGATCTGATAGCAATTGGTGGCGGCACATATGCGCGTTCGTTGACGGCGGGAGTTGCGTTTGGTCCAGTCTTCCCGGGTGGTCCTGAAGTTGCTCACCAAGTCGATGAATATGTTGATTTTGATGAACTATTGCTTGCTGTCGCAATCTATGCAGAAGCGATTTATGAGCTCGCAAAATAATGATTGATGATCCCCGCATCGTAAAGATGGGGGGATTGCTTCTTGAAAGGAAGTTCCGTGTGAAAAATCGTCAAACCTATCATTTCCAAGCTTTATATTTCTTTATTTTCTTTGGACAAGGAGCACTCATTCCGTATCTCGCACTCTATTTCTCAAACGACGCGTTCGGACTGTCGGCTTCAGAGATTGGAACGATCGTTGCGATTGGACCGATTCTCTCCATTTTCCTACAACCCGTCTGGGGAATCGCAGCGGATCGACTCGGGAAACCGAAACGACTCTTGCTCGTCGCGATGCTTGCTGCCGGTATTTTTACACTCAGCTACTTACTGACGTCTGCTTATCTACTTTTATTGTTGATTTCTTGTGTCTGGGCGTTGTTCCAGTGTGCGCATATTCCGCTCGTGGATACATTAGCGATCGAGTACACACGAAAGCGTAAAGTGGATTACGGAGCTTTACGTCTTTTCGGCTCAGCAGGGTTCGCTTTAGCTGTTTTTGTTCTTGGGCAAATCACTGAGGGTGGCGGACTAAATCTGATTTTTTACGCAACTGGCGCAGCATGGGTTCTCGGTTTCCTTGTGCTGATTGGTATTGAAGAGACGGGCAGCGTCCATGTTTCACATCAGCAACCCGTACCGTTAAAACAGCTCTTTTCGAATCGACGCTTCCTGTTATTCCTAGCAGGGGGAAGTTTGATTTTCGGACCCATCTTCGCCAATAATTATTACTTTGGCAGCTATGTCACGATTCGTGGCGAGACGACGGCACTCGTCGGAACATTATTCTTTGTCGCCGTTCTGTGCGAAATTCCGTTCATGCGCATCGCGACGCGTCTGTTATTACGATTCGGAGCGATTCCGGTTCTTGTATTCGTCTCCTTGTTGTCGGCTGCGCGGACGGCAATGATTGCTTTAGAACTTCCAATCGTCATGCTGTGGGTATTATCTGCGATGCAAGGAATGATCGTAGGTCTGTTGATCCCTGTCGCCTTAGATTATGTCCGATCGCTCGTTCCAGAGACGATGGTCGCAACAGCCGTCAGTACATATATGGCAACGACGACGGGACTCGCGACAGCGTTGTTTAATCTGATGAGTGGTTTTGTACTCGAGAAGAGTACAATCTATATCGTCTTTTGGGTATATACAAGTAGTAGTATCCTAGGCGCGATTCTGTATGGTATCAGTGGTCGTATGAAGGAGTGAACGCGACGATGAGACAAGAACGACACTTTTTCATTGCTTTGCCGATCCCTTCTAAAGATTTAGCGAATCTTGCTGAACGGTTATCGCTACCTGAGTACTTTCGTAACGTCTATACATTAGAAGAGTATCATCTAACACTTCGTTTTTTCGGTCCATTGGAGGAAAAAGAACAGCAGTCGTGGAAACAGCAGTTACAGCAGATCGCGCGTACGATGGAACCGTTCGTGCTACGATTCGATCGTTTGATCACGTTCGGTCGGGATGAACGACCACGTGTCGTAGGATTTGGAACGGAATCGGAAGAATTGTTTCAATTAGTGGAACAGATTGATCCGAATTCGACCAGACCATTCGTTCCGCATGTCACGATCGCGAAAAAGTGGCGCGCTGAGGCAGCCGAATGGGAGACGAGTCCGATCCGATTAGTAGAGTGGACTGTTCGTGAACTCGTTCTATTTGAAGTACGACCAGAGGTTTCACCGCGATATGAGCCGGTTTATCGGATTCATCTAGGTGAAGAGGAATGAGGTGATCCCCATCGCAATTTTGATGAAACTATATGACTTAGATAGTCGATTTGAAAAAAATCCGCTAGAGATGACGAAACGATTCGGTGAACACCAGGCACTTGATTATGCCCATGTCTACCGCAGATGGGAGGCAGGAGAGTTGTTTCCAGGGGAAACGCTCATCCGTCCGAAGAAGTGGTGGCAAGTGATGAAAAAAAGTGAAGTCATTCAACTTCCGGGTAAACAATTATCTCGAAGAGCGTTTGATAAATGGTACAAAAAACGTCTCGAGTTACAAAAGCTCTTGAACGTCACTGGCGGAGCAGGAGAGGAGGACATTTGGCGGATTCCATTAAAACGTCATTTAGACTTCTATCAGATGTTGCATCTACTAAATGAACAATATGCGATGTTTTATCGAGCGGTCATCCAATATCAAGTCGGAGAAGTCGAGTTGAGTCCATTTGTCGTCGGTCCGTCCGCGATTTATATCATGGAGTGGCTCGATGGCGACGAAAGTATCTATCATATCCGGCGAGATAAGTTATGGCGGGAGCAGCCGTTTAAGGCTTCTGCGAAACAAATTTTGAATCCGAACATCGGTTTAAAGCGGACAGAAGATATTTTACGGGTCGTACTCGGCCGAGATTACGTCTTGCCGATCGAACGAGTCATCCTCGCCCCTTCAGGTTATTTTGATCAAATTCCAAAAGAAACGACGACGACGTATGTCAATAAAGTCGATTTCCCGAACTGGGTGCAACGAATGAATGCGAATGCGACACATACAAAGGCATTTCAGATGCGGGTGTGTGAAAAAATCCTAAAAGAGACGGTATCGATTCCGTTTCACATGGCGATTCAAAGTGAGGGACAGTCTCGAATCCAAGAGTAAGGGAGGGAGCGACGGCATTGTCGTTGCGAAAGAGATGACAAATCAAGAAGTAGCGATACCAGTGATCCGGGCGGAGTTCTTATCGTTCCAAAGCATCCGGGTCGAGGTCGAAGGCAATCCGTCAATCCACTGGTCGCTTGAATGTGATGGACAATCACTTGCGATCCAGCAAGTCGAGACACACCGTGAGGAACAACTGGTGATTTATGAATTGACGGTTTTGGAACCGGTCGAGCTAGAATGCCGATATGAGGTATTTGGAGCAGGTCGGTCAATACGCGTTGTTCCCGACCGGTTAGTCCGGACGGAAGCATTCGAGCGCAAGTACCGTTACGAAGGGAAGCTTGGTGTCTGGGAAGAAGAGGGTGCATTTCATTTTGCTGTTTGGTCACCGGTCGCAGAACGGATCATGTGTGTCGTGTACGATCAAGATGAACGATTACTCAAAAAGCACGAAATGGAGCGACAAGAGCAAGGCGCCTATCATCTTCAACTGGAACAAGATATCGCAGAGTGCTGGTATCGGTATGAAGTGACGACATACCTTGGCACACAAGAGGTCGTCGATCCGTACGCTAGTGCGATATCGGAGAATGGTCGATACGGCGTCATCGTTGACGTCGAACGGACGATGACCAAGTGGTTCCCGAAGCGCGTCGCGCGTCCTCTGTTCGTCAAACCGTCAGACGCTGTCATCTACGAAGCGAATATCCGTGATTTCACGATCGATCACTCAGCTGGTTCAAGTCATCCGGGTCAATACGCAGGGATGACGGAACGAGGAACGCGCTCTCCTCGAGGTCATGCGACGGGACTTGATTATCTCCTGGATCTCGGGATCACCCATCTGCAATTGCTACCAGTCCACTTTTTTGAGACGACCGATGAACGAACGCGGTCTCCATATAACTGGGGATACGACCCAATGCTTTGGTTCGGACTAGCTGGGAGTTATGCGAGTTCGGTTGAACCACTCGTTCGCATCAGAGAATACGCGGAAATGGTAGAGCGACTCCATGAAGCAGGCATTCGTGTCACATTCGATGTCGTCATGAATCACGTCTTCATTCGAGAACGCTCCTCTCTCGAACAACTTGTCCCTGGTTATTATTTCCGCTACGAAGTAGACGGAACACTATCGAACGGAACAGGTGTCGGAAATGATACCGCATCCGAGCGATTCATGATGCGCCGCCTGATCGTTGACTGTTTGACGTACTTTGCTCGAGTCTACCGGATTGATGCCTTTCGATTTGATTTGATGGGGATTCATGACATTGAGACGATGAATGATGTTCGCGCGGCGCTCGATGCGATTGATCCAACGATTCTGGTGTATGGAGAAGGATGGGATCTTGCGACAGCGTTACCGGAACGATTAAAGGCGATGAGTGCCTCCGCTGCGCAAATGCCGCGGATCGCCCATTTTAATGATGTGTTCCGTGACGCGTTAAAAGGATCGACGTTCAGTGAGTTCGACCGAGGATTCGTTGCCGGAGATGGATGGAAGGAAGGGGAGGTCCGAAACGGGATTGCGGGAAGTATCCACATCGACAATCAAACGTACGGACGTTTTCCGGAACCTACCTATTCCATCAATTATGTCGAGGCGCATGACAATCATACGTTATACGATAAATTAAAATTATCTTGTCCAGAGGCGGATGAACAGCAATTATTGCGGATGAGTCGTCTAGCTCAGACGATTGCCTTGTTTGCGCAAGGGATTCCGTTTCTTCACGCAGGTCAAGAGTTCTTGCGTACGAAACAAGGTGTTGAAAACAGCTATAACGCACCAGACGAGATCAATCGAATGGACTGGGAGCGGCGGGATGATCATTTGTCCCTTGTCACATACATCAAGACGATTTTGCAGATTCGTAGGATGCATGGCGGATTCCGGTTGCACCGAGCAAATCAGATTCGCGAGTTGCTTCATTTCATCGACTTACGTCCGGGTGTCATTGCTTATGAACTTGGAGCGGTCCACTCGTATGATGCATGGCAACGCACGCTCATCGTTTACAATACGACGCGCGAAATCGTTGAAGTCTCACTTGATCATTCGCGCTGGAATGTGCATGTACAAGGGGATGAGGCTTCGGTCGACCCGCTTCTGAAAGGTGTCGACAGGATTCAGGTCCTTCCGTTGTCAACGACGATCGCAACGTGTTAAGATAAGCATTGTGCCTTAGGCAAATCTACTAAAAAAGTTGAGCGGATTATAATGGAATTAGATATTTTAGATGCGCTTGGCGAAGGCTGGACCCTTACGCCAGCAGGTGGAATCACAGGAGAAGCGTACATCGCTTCAACCGGACAATCGAAGTTGTTCTTAAAACGAAATTCATCGCCTTTTTTGGCGATTTTATCCGCAGACGGAATCGTTCCGAAGTTATTATGGACGAAACGGATTTATAGTGGGGACGTCATCAGCGCCCAACAGTTCATTGAAGGCGACGAGTTAGAGCCTGAAATGATGGAACGTCCTGAAGTAGCACGTTTGCTTGGGAAAATCCATGATTCGAAGGAATTACTGTTCATGCTACAACAGCTTGACCAGCGCCCGATCGAACCTGATGAGTTATTGCGACAATGTCGTTTGTACTTTCAACCGGATGATTTAGAGGATCCGGAGCTCGTGGAACATGCGATGGTTTACCTCGAACAAAATCTGGAGCAGGTCAGAACGGATGAACAGGTCGTTTGTCATTCAGATTTAAACCACAATAACTGGTTGACGGGAGCAGATGGTCAACTCTATCTGAACGATTGGGATGATGCGATCATTGCTGACCGTGCGTACGATCTTGGAATGATGTTATACAGTTATGTTGACGAAGCGGCTTGGCCAGAATGGTTTGAACATTATGGACATCCTTTAACGAGTGATTTGAAGCGACGCATGCACTGGTATGTCGTAGCGCAAGCGGTATTGTCACTCTACTGGTATGAAGATACGCGTCATCCGGATGTCGACGACAGTTATCATTTTCTTGAACAGCTACTTGAATACTCAAACGACTAAAAAGCGTGTCATTCCGAAAAGGAACGACACGCTTTTTGCTTAACCTTCTGCGATTTTAATCTCTTTTTCAATATCGTGACTTTCGAGATCTGCCGATCGATAAGCCTCTGTCGTCGGTAGACGTAAATCAAGTTGTGGTTTTTCTTCGAATGTGACGGTGACGTTCTTAACTGTGTAGTCAAAGACGTGACCACCACCTGCGCGGGCAGCATCGATGAAATGAAGGTGATATCCGGCGACGGCGATACCGTGACCGAATCGTGGTGTATAGTATCCGGCAAGCGTTCCTTCCGTGTGCTCGAACGTACGAGCGCTTTGAGAAGCGACAGCTTCCGTGATTGGAACGAACGGTTTTTCCTGGCGTGCGACGGTGCGTGTCTGAACCTCCGTGAATGTTCCGTCAATCCGGATAGCATAAAAGCTATTGATCGTTGGGAGTTGTTCGTTCAGCCAGTGCTCAAACGTCGCTTTTGACATCTCTTCCGTCACGGTCAGGGTTTGTTCCGGCTCGAAACGGGTTAATGTCGCGAAAGGTGTCGTCGTCTCAGGTTGGAGCGGTCGAGCACTACCATCTGAGCGGAGTTGATAGAATTGACCATCGAATCCAATCATCTCACCGTCTAAGTGGTCAAACGTTCCGATACCGAAATCACGTTGATCAAGGACGGAAGCATACGTGACTTCACTCTCAAATACGCCGTCAAGCAGTGCCATCATCGTTGAAATCTGGACGAGTGTTTTATCGTGTGCCATGTGAATCCTCCTTAGTTCAATTGATCGAGATGAACTTGTTCTCCAAGCGCGATGTTGTCACGGTAATCGATCGGTACATCGACGATGACGGGACCGTCTGTCGCGAGTGCTTCATCCATGATTGCTGCGAGTTCCGAAGGATGATTGACGCGAAGTCCTTTTGCTCCAAAGCTTTCCGCATATTTGACGAGATCGACGTCACCGAATGACGTACCGGATTTCCGTTTGTACTTCATCTCTTGTTGGAACGCGACCATATCGAATCCGCTGTCGCGCCAGACGAAGTGGACAAGTGGTGAGTTCAAACGGACAGCTGTCTCAAGTTCCATTGCAGAGAAGAGGAATCCGCCGTCGCCTGAAATCGAGACCGCTTTCTTTCCGGGACGAACGAGTGTAGCTGCGATTGCCCATGGAAGTGCGACGCCGAGCGTTTGCATTCCGTTACTAAAGAGGAGGTGGCGCGGTTCGTACGAACGGAAGTGACGTGCCATCCAAATATAGTGTGAGCCGACATCGACCGTGACGGTGACATCGTCCGCAATTTTTTCACGCAACGTCTTCATGAAATAAAGTGGATGCGTCAACGGAGAATCCGCGACAGGAGGAACATCACGATCGACAAGACGTTGATGCAATCCTTCAAGGAACTGAACAGAGCTTTCAGGTAATGTGAGTGGTCGTAGGCGTTCAGCGATCGCATCGACGGTTTTCGCCATATCACCGACAAGCTCATGATCTGGACGATAGAAATGATCGATTTCAGCACGCATTTGATCGATGTGCACAAGCGTCCGGTCGTGCGTTGGTTGGTTCCAGAATTTCGGGTCATAACCGATTGGGTCATATCCGATTGAGAGGACGAGATCCGCTTCTGCAAGTAACGCATCTCCTGGCTGATTACGGAACAATCCAACACGTCCGTAGAAATTCGATTCAAGCTCACGTGATAATGTGCCGGCCGCTTGGAATGTCTGAACGACAGGAATCGAGACGTTTTTGAGTAACGAACGAATCGCGTGTACGACGTCTGGTTGACTCGCACGCATACCGAGTAACAAGACAGGGAGTTTTGCCTCTTGAATCAGACGGGCTGTTTCATCGACCCATGCTTCTGGTGCAACACCAAGCTTTGGTGCTTCAACTGCACGGAACGCCGTGACGTTCGCTTCGCTTAGCCCGACGTCTTGCGGGATACTGACGAAAGCAGCTCCAGCTGTCGTTTCAGCTGTTCGGAAAGCATTCGATAATACTTCTGGAATGTTGTCGGCATCTTGCACTTCAGCACTAAAATTCGTAATCGGTGTAAAGAGTGCCTGATTGTCCATCGACTGATGTGTTCGTTTTAAACGATCGGCTCGCGTGACAGCTCCGGCAATTGCGACAACAGGGTCACCTTCAGAGTTCGCTGTCACAAGACCAGTCGCTAAATTTGATGCCCCAGGACCAGATGTCACAAGGACAACACCCGGTTTGTCCGTTAAGCGTCCGATGGCTTGAGCCATGAATGCAGCATTTTGTTCGTGCCGTGCAACAATCAGTTCAGGTCCCCGGTCCTGTAACACATTGAAGACGGAATCGATTTTGGCGCCGGGAATACCGAAGATGTAATCGACACCCTGCTCGATGAGTGAATCGACAACTAGATCCGCACCTGTTTTCTTCTGTACTAGTTCTTTTGAATCACTGTTTTTATTTTCGTTCATTACAATTCTCCTTTTTACCAACGTTTTTGGTGTTCGATAGCTGTAATAAATTATCTGTTTCAAAAAAAGTATACATCTGTTTCATGGTAAAACCAACCTAAAATTGTTTAGAAAATAAAAAAAGTACCTTGTGTACGATTACACAAGGTACAGAGATTGCCCTTATTCGACGTCGACTTTTCCGAAAGTCGCCCAGACGAACAAAGCAGTGATTCCCAAGACGAGAACGATGGGAGATGCCCAACTAATCAAGAAATCATCCACAGTATAGCCCTCCTTTTCGGTTCTTACGTACCTTAAGTGTATTAGAATGCTCACTATTTCTCAAGTGACGAACTGCTGAACATTCTTCGACGGGAAACGAAGAAGTTCTTATATAATTACCCGAATCATGATAAACTTATCTGCGGATAATTTAAGTTTGGAAAGGATGAACGATAGTGCGTTTACGACATAAACCATGGGCGCAGGATTATATGAAGGAACAATCCTCGATCTATATAGCAGAACCAGCATCTCTTAGAGGAGCATGGGCTAGCGAGTTCAAGAATGATAACCCGATCTACATCGAAGTGGGATCAGGCAAAGGAGCCTTCATTACCGGAATGGCGCACCAACACCCGGATATCAACTTCATCGCAATCGAATTATTCGAAAGCGTTGCGGTGACGATCGTTCAAAAATTGGTCGAAACACCACAATCGAACGTTCGCGTCTTGACGGTCGATGCAAAAGATCTACGTGATTACTTTGAAAAAGGCGAAGTGTCCCGCGTATATTTGAACTTCTCTGATCCATGGCCAAAGACACGTCATGCAAAACGTCGCTTGACGTATAAAACATTCCTCTCGACATATGAAGATATTTTACCGGCGAAAGGTCAAATCCACTTCAAGACAGATAATCGGAAGTTGTTCGAATCGAGTTTGATGACGATGTCAGCATACGGCATGCGCTTCGACTGGATGTCACTTGATTTACATGCGAATGAACCGGAAGATAACGTTCGGACAGAGTACGAAGAGCGTTTTTCATCAATGGGTCAACCGATTTATCGGATGGAAGCAACGTACCAAAATTAATTTAGACAAAAAGTTTTCTTATTTTCCTGGTATTTCTTTCACACTTTTTTCTTATTAATTGGTACAATGTTGTTGACTGAAGAACTTGTACTTATAGGTAAAGGGGGAATTTGGGGATGTGGCAGAAAAGCTTAGCCTTCGTAACGGCGCTCTTTCTCGCATTGAGTATCGGTCAATCGGTACTTGCTGCGGTTGATACCTCAGAAATGACGAAAGCATTAAATGAGGAATTACCAACGACGCATTACGATTATAAAAAAGGTTCGGTCGAAATCGAGGATCCGAAGACGTTCACGAATGAAAAAGGAGAAGAAGTCATCGGCGGGATCGCTGTCATCGAGACAGTCCGTGACGGCATCTTCATCACAATCAAACGTGAAATCCACTTCTTCAATGCCGATAGCGGTAAATTGTTGACGAGTGCCGATGCTGCAAAAGTTGATGGCGTAAAAGAATACATCGACGGTAACTCGGATAATCTTCATCAAAAAGTTGTTTACTGGTTACCGGTACTCTTGATGTTGTTGATCATCGCTGTACCAGCGGTCATCTTATACATCGTTGTTCCACGTCTATACTCGACGACGGAATACATGAACCCGATCTACGAACGCAACGACAACCCGCGTTAATTAAGAAAAAAGCCTCTATCCAATCGGATAGGGGCTTTTCTCATGCAAGCAATACGAAGATGAATGCAAATATGGCAGGCAGGCCTTGTTTGAGTAAAATGGAGCGATTAGCCGTCACGGCGCCATAAAGTGCAGCGATGATGACGCACGCTAAAAAGAACAATTGGATGGCAACATCCTCTCGAATCAGACCAAATACTAGTCCGGCTGCTAAAAATCCGTTATATAAGCCTTGATTCGCAAAAAGTGTCCGAATTTGTTGTGATGCAACAGCTTCGTCCGTTAAACCGAACGTTCGACGAGCCGCTTTGGAAGAAAGAAAGAACATTTCAAGTGCTAAAATATAAAAGTGTTCCAAAGCAACGAGGATAACGAACAGCGTAGCAAGAATCGACATGAATCATACCTCCTTCAGATGAACGTGGAAAAAAGACCGTACTTCGTCGATCGAAGTACGGTCTTTTGATTAAGCGTATTCGAGTAAAGCGCCAGTTTCGGCATCAACTGTGAATTGATACGTTTTTTCGTCATCACCTTCAAGGACCGAGATGCCACCTTTGTAGCTTTGGTAGTCACGTGACTCATATGCGTAAGCCTCTGGTGTTGCAGAGATCCATGCACCTTGGACACGTCCTTTTGCTGAAAATGTGCGTTTCGTGATTTCGAGCGCTTCCTCGGCAGAAAGTTGTTTGTTATCAACGGCTTTCTTCACTGCGAAAGCGGCGACGACAGCTGCTGCCAATCCGATAATCCAATAGCGTTTTTTCATTAAAATTCCCCTCCTTACAGGTTCTATTCCTACTGTACCAAATAATTCGTTCAGAGAGAAACAAAAGGTTAAGTGATAGAAGCAATTTTTTGTATAATGAGAAGCAGGAGGCGATACATATGAATGAAAAAACGAGAGAGTTATTTCGAACACTGACGGAATTAAATGGGGCACCAGGGTTTGAACACGACGTTCGTCAGTTCGTTCGCGAGCGCATCACACCTGTCACGGATGAGATCGTTACGGATGGGCTTGGTTCGATTTTCGGAAAACGAACAGGCGATGCGACAGGGCCGAAAGTCATGGTTGCCGGGCACATGGACGAAGTGGCATTCATGGTGACGCAAATCACGAAGAACGGAATGTTGCGGATTCAACCGCTCGGTGGCTGGTGGAGCCAAGTGTTGCTTGCGCAACGCTTCTCGATTTGTACGGACAACGGTGTCATCCCTGGTGTCATCGCATCGATTCCACCACATTTATTGACAGAAGAAGTGCGCAATAAGCCAATGGCGATCAAAGACATGTTCATCGATATCGGTGCAGACTCAAAAGAAGAGGCGGAATCGTTTGGAGTACGTCCAGGTATTCCTGCCGTACCATTCTTCCCGTTCACACCGATGGCGAATCCGAAGAAGATCATGGCGAAAGCATGGGATAACCGCTATGGTGTCGGAATGGCGATTGAATTGTTGGAAGAGACGACAGCGGCGGATCACCCGAACATTTTGTTCTCTGGTGCAACGGTTCAAGAAGAAGTTGGATTGCGCGGTGCACAAACAGCGACAGCACTCATCGATCCCGACGTCGCGTTCGTCGTCGATGCTTCTCCTGCCAATGATGCGTCAGGAGACAAAACGGAATTCGGTCAACTCGGACAAGGACCATTGCTTCGAATTAAAGACAGTGTCATGATCCTCTCAAAAGAGATGACGGATTATGTCCTCGATACGGCAGAATCGAACAAGATTCCGTACCAATATTATGTCGGTGCAGGTGGAACCGATGGTGGTGTCATCCATCGTTCGAATAATGGGATTCCAACGACAGTCGTTGGTTTACCAGCACGCTACATCCATACGCATGCATCGATCATGCATACAGATGATTATGATGCGGCGAAGGAATTGCTTCGGAAACTCGTCACGAACCTCGATACGACGACGCTCGCGACGCTACAAGTTAAGTAAATGACATGACAGACAGTGGATATGAATCCGCTGTCTGTTTTTGTTTCATAAGAACGATGTAAGTATGAACTGTCTTGTCAGTTGAAAAAACAATGTAGTCGGATAGAAAGGAGATTTGATATAATGATACGCGATGTTAAGAAAAGGACGTGACAAGATGTTCAAACAAAAAGGGATTTCACTTAGCCCTAAAGTATATTTCATCACCGTATTAAGTTATATGGCACTTGGTTTATTTAGTTCGTTGATCATGGGGCTCATCATCCGGACGATTGGTGAAGGACTGGTGGATCGTGGTGTAGAGGCGAAGTTTCTCATTCAGTTAGGAGAGCAGGCGATCGCGCTGACTGGACCAGCAATCGGTGTGGCTGTAGCGTTTGCACTTGAGGCACCACCGCTTATCTTGTTCGCAGCAGTTGCCGTTGGTGCGTTCGGATATGAAGCAGGAGGACCAGCAGGGAGTTACATTGCAACGCTTCTTGCGACAGAGGTCGGAAAACTCGTTTCAAAGACGACACGACTCGATATTTTATTGACGCCGTTTGTTACGTTACTAGCCGGATTCGTTGCCGGACGTTATGCGGGAAAGTGGATTGGGAAAGGCATGACGGATCTCGGCGAGTTGATTCGTTGGGGAACGGAACGCGAACCGTTATTCATGGGAATTTTTGTTGCTACCGTCATGGGTCTTGCATTGACGGCGCCGATTTCGAGTGCTGCGCTTGGAATCATGCTTGGTTTGGATGGACTTGCTGCAGGGGCAGCGACGATCGGTTGTGCGGCGCAGATGATTGGATTTGGCGTCATCAGTTACCGTGATAACGGAATCGGTGGTGTGGTTGCTCAAGGGATTGGAACATCGATGTTACAAGTAGGAAATATCATTCGAAATCCTTGGATTCTTCTACCGCCGACTGTAGCCGGTGCTATACTAGCGCCATTTGCGACTGTTCTGTTAATGCTTGAGAGTAATCCGGAAGGTTCCGGTATGGGTACGAGTGGATTCGTTGGTCCGTTGATGTTATTAAAAACGATGGGGTTCGAAATGGAGTATTACCTAGCAGTCGCTGTCCTCTGTTTCCTTGCGCCAGGCATCATCAGTTATTTCATTTATCGCCTATTACGACGTCTCGGTCGGATTCAAGATGGCGATTTAAAAATCGAATATTAAATACAAAAAGCTGATTCTAAAGGATACGCCTGTTTGGCCGGATGGTGGACGAACAAGCATATGACTTTTTGAATCAGCTTTTTTCATAAAGAGAATCCGAATGAACTTGAATAAAAACTCGTAAAGAAAACGTAGAGGTAAATGAGGTAAAGCGGAGTCAAATACCGCATGCGTACGACAGGCAATTTTCGAGCGAGTCGTTTTCCGAGTGCTTCGAGTAAAATGATGATCGCAAAACCGACGACCAAATACAAAAAGATTTCGGGTAAGCTTCGTTCAGAATCAATGAAGGAATAGCCGTAACGTAAACAACTCGTCATGCCAACGAAGCCGACGAAGCGTTCGAACGGATGTTTGATTGGTTGATCTGCCATAGTGAAGTCCTTTCCAGGTGTTTTCTAGTTGCAGTATAGCAAACCAAGCACGAAAACGCACAGCCACAATTGAATATGCTATGATGAGGGCAATGACTTCTAGGGAAATCAAAGGAGGAAATCATCATGAAAACATTACAATCCAAACAAGAATTCGATACAGCAAAACAAGGAAATGCCGTCTTTTTATTCTCAGCAAACTGGTGCCCGGATTGCCGCTTCTTAGATCCGTTCATGCCGGAAATCGAGCAAACATTTAACGGCTTCGAGTTTTACTACGTCGATCGCGACGATCATATTGAAATTGCCCGGGAAATGGACATCTTCGGAATTCCAAGTTTTGTTGCGTTCCGCGATGGTGAAGAGACAGGGCGTTATGTCGGGAAAGAGCGGAAGACACCAGAACAGGTGACAGCATTTTTAGAGACGGTTTAAGAAAAAAGCGAGCGCTGACTCGCTTTTTTTCATGATAGAAAGGATGAAATCGAATGGAACTACAACAAATCCGAAGAATGATGACACAAACATTTGAAGAAGAAGGGTACACGACATATTTCGATCGTGAAAAGTCTGTATTACGAATTGAGCGAAAGCACGATAAATCAGGCGTTGATGTCGGATTGAATCCGCTTGTCGCAAAAGCAAAACGAAGAGGTGTCATCGCAGTCGAAGAGACGATCGAATATATCCGTGCTGTACTCGGACAAACGGATCAAATCTCACTCGTTGGACAAGAGCAAAAAATCTTTCCTGTCATTCGTGCTAAATCGTTTGCCGATACGACAAAAGAAGGAAAGACGCTTGTCAGTACACCACATACAGGTGAGACGAAAATCATGTACGCACTTGATCTAGGAGCGACGTATCGTTTGATTGATGAGGAGTTACTGGCGTCTGCTGAATGGACAGCTGAACAGTTATCAGAAGCAGCGCGTTTTAATGTGAAATCGCTTGATGCGCCATTTAAACAAGATGAAGTCGCGGGGAATATCTTTTATTTCTTGAGTCTCGGTGACGGATATGAGGCGAGTCGTGTTTTGAACAAGACGTTATTAGCAGATTATGCGGCGCAAATCGAAGGAGAATTCGCTGTCGGGATTCCGCATCAGGATGTGCTGATTTTCGCAGATATTCGTAATGACGCCGGATATGATGTCTTACAGCAACTGATGTTTGACTTCTTCTCGAACGGGCGTGTACCGGTCACAGCATTACCATTCTTATATGAAGATGGTAATCTGGAACCGGTCTTCGTCCTTGCGAAAAACAAGCAGCCGAAAGAGTAAAGAATCTGATACAATAGGCATTGTGAGAAAGACGGAAGGGAGTCATGGATTGAATGAATGTGTTTTATAATAAAGAGGGCGTCGGTGACGTCTTAATGATCATTTTGGAAGACGCACCACGTGCGGAAGTGACAGCGACTCGTGAAGGAGACGTAGCAACAATCAAGCATGGTGATCGTGTTGTCGGTTACAACCTGTTTGATGCTTCGACTACGTTTACGATCGAGTCACAAGGACCGGTTGAATTGACAGAAGAATTGGCAACAGTCATCCAAAAGGAACTGGCGAATCGAGATATCGAATTGTCACTCGAACAAGTGGATTATTCTCCGAAATTCGTTGTTGGGTTCGTTGCTTCTTGCGAGAAGCATCCGGATGCTGATAAATTATCGGTCTGTCAGGTAGAAGTAGATAACGGAACTTTACAAATCGTTTGTGGAGCACCGAATGTAGCGGCGGGTCAAAAAGTAGTTGTTGCTAAACCGGGAGCGGTCATGCCGTCTGGGTTAATCATTCGTCCTTCGGCGTTACGCGGCGTACCATCAAGCGGTATGCTCTGCTCAGCGCGTGAGCTCGGACTTGTCGATGCACCACAAGAAAAAGGGATTCTTGTACTCGATGATACAAAAGCAGTAGGGGAAGCATTCTCAATCGGTCGATGATTCGACCGATTTTTTAACAAGATGGAGGGGTGAACGTATGAGTAATCGTTATGAACAGTCACTAAAAGAGCAGGCTGCCCGGATTCGTCGAGAGCTTGCAGGGGAACGTGAGACAAAGCCGGTGGAACGTCCGAAAAAAGAGGAGCGTGAAGATCGCTTCGTTTTAACGGATGTGCCTTCACCGATTTATGGATTCCAACGTCCGAAGCAATCTGCATCGGAAACCGTAAAAGCTACGGAAGAAACGGAAACGAGTGAGCAGGTTTCGGAAACAGTCGAAGAGGGAAATACTGATGAGGTTGCTTTGACGAATCAAGAACTAATCGCGCCAGAAGTCGTTTTAGACGAAGCGGAAGCAGATGCTGGTCTTGTACCGGTGACGGACGTCGAATTACTCGTACCGGAACCTCACACAAGTGAAGAGCTCGTAAGAGAAGAAGTGCCGACCGTAACCGAAGTAGAAGAAACGGACGAAACTGAAACATCTTCCAACAGTGAGACGGTGGAACAATCAGTTGTTCCGACAGAGACATCAAGTGAAGAGTCTGCTGATGAAAAAGAAGTTGAGCAACAAGTAGAGAGCTTCGCACCGACTTTTGATCCATCTGCTATTGAAGTAGATCAAGATCCATCTGTTACCGAGGTCGATAAGCCTGTTCAGCCGGAAGTGAAAAAACCGGTCGGACCGCCTGTTAACGTCGTTATGACGACGAAAGACTTGATGGCGATGTATCGTGCACGTCGAGAACAAAATAATTTACATGGTAAAAAATAAATCGGTTTGCTATAATGGTACAGGTTTTGTACCCGAGCCCGATGGTACGGACCGGAACGTGAATTGGAGGGCTTTTATATGACAAAGTATCATTTTGTTGGAATCAAAGGAACAGGGATGAGTGCGCTCGCCCAAGTACTACATGAGATGAATCATGAGGTGCAAGGTTCAGACATCGAAAAGCACATTTTTACTGAAGACGCGTTACGGGCTAAGGGAATTCCATTTTTCCCGTTCAATGCGGATAACATCAAAGAAGATTATGTCATCATCCAAGGGAATGCTTTTGGAGATGATCACCCAGAAATCGCACGGGCAAATGAACTTGGTTTAACCATCCATCATTATTACGATTTCTTAGGACACCTAGCAAATGAATATCGTTCGGTCGCCATTACAGGCTCACACGGAAAAACGTCGACAACAGGTTTGCTTTCACACGTCTTGAGCGGTATCACACCGACAGCTTTCTTGATCGGAGACGGGACAGGGGCAGGAGTAGAGGATGCGAAAGCATTCGTCTTCGAGGCATGTGAATACAAACGTCACTTCTTATATTACAAGCCGGACTACGCTATCATGACGAATATCGACTTCGATCATTCGGATTATTTCACAGGAATCGATGACGTCGTTTCGGCATTCCAAGAAATGGCGATGCAGGTTAAGCAAGCGATCGTTGCTTGTGGAGATGATGAGCATCTTCAAAACATTCAAGCGAATGTACCTGTTCTCTATTATGGATTTGGAGAAAACAATGATTTCCGCGCGGAAAACGCGACGTCAACGCCAGATGGTACATCATTTGATGTCTATTTACGTGATGATTTCTACGGCACGTTCCTCATTCCAGGATTCGGTCGTCATCATGTCTTGAATGCACTCTCTGTCATTGCGATCTGTCAGTACGAAGGATTGAGCAAAGACGACGTTGCTGAACGTTTAGCCACATTTGGTGGTGTAAAACGTCGCTTCAGTGAGTCGGAATTCGGCACACAAATCCTAGTAGATGACTACGCGCACCATCCGAAGGAAATCAGCGCGACGATTGAGTCGGCACGGAAAAAATATCCGGACCGTGAAGTCATTGCGATTTTCCAACCGCATACGTACACACGCTTGAAATCATTCATGGATGATTTCGCGACTTCTTTACGTGAAGCAGATGCGACATATTTATGCGAAATCTTTGGATCAGCACGTGAGCAGGAAGGGCAAGTTCGCGTCGAAGATCTGCAGGAGAAAATCCCGCAAGCTTCTATTCTGACGCGCGACAACGTTTCTGTTCTACGTCAGCATGAAAATGCTGTGCTTCTGTTCATGGGAGCGGGCGATATCCAAACGTATCAGCATCAGTATCAAAGTGTGAAATAAGCGAGAATCAAAAGTGTCACTCGACCCGAGTGGCGCTTTTTTTGTCGTAATTTTGAATTATGATAGTAATTTCAAAAAACCGATGATGAAAATCTAAAATAGGATTGCATCTTGAAATAAAGTTTGAAATAGTGTGTATGTGTTGAAGTTATTAACAGAAAGGAAAGACACCATGGGACAGATTTTACTCATCTTATTGCTCCAGTTGATTTACGTTCCTGTTTTGACATTACGGACGATCATGCTCGTCAAAGGGCGGACTGTCATTGCCGGATTATTTGGCACAGTCGAAACATTGATTTACATTTTTGCACTAGGAATCGTATTCCAAGACTTAACGACACTCGGCATGGTCGTTTACGCGCTTGGATTTGGTTTAGGAATACTCGTCGGTGGATATGTCGAGCGAAAACTCGCCATCGGTTACAATATGATTCAAGTGCATACGCAAGAATTTCCAGCGGAACTGATTCAAGTCATTCGCGATAATGGTTTTGGCGTGACACATTACCAAGGTCAAGGACGAGACGGTGTCCGTTACCGGTTAGACGTGCTCGCGGCTCGAACACGTATGAAAGTGCTTCGTAATCTCGTCGAAGAATACGAACCGAAAGCATTTCTCGTCGCATTTGATTCCGTCGACTTCAAAGGTGGGTATATGTTGAAAGGATTAAAGCGTCCTCGATAGAGCACTTTTCCTGAGAATGATGTTTATTCTTTGTTATTTAAGGATAAAGATGAAATAGAACGTCATTTGAAATCAGGAAAGGGGAATATCAGATGATTAGTAATCATGCAAAATCAGCCTTGAATCAACAGGTAGCAAACTATGGGGTACTGTTCGTCAAACTCCACAATTATCATTGGTACATTAAAGGACCAGACTTCTTAACGCTTCACGAGAAGCTTGAAGAACTTTATACATGGGTGTCTGAACAATATGATGTTGTTGCAGAACGTCTACTGATGAATAACGGAACACCTTCTGCGACACTGAAAGAGTATTTAGAGCAAACGACGCTTGAAGAAGCGAAATCAGGATTATCGGCAGATGAGATGATTGATTCCGTCATCAAAGACTTCCAACAAGTCCGAAAAGAGATGCTCGATGCGATTGAACATCTTGAGGCACAAGACGTGACGGTTGAAGATGATTTACTTGGTCAAGCGAAGGAAATCGAAAAACAAATTTGGATGCTTCGTGCGACATTGAAAAAATAAGATAAAGAAAACGGATGACCCCGTCCTATGTAGGACGAGCCATCCGCTTTTTCTTATTTCAGGTTTTCAGGATTGAGGACTTCGAGTTCTGGAAGGACGAAACGACCGTCTTTACGGATCAATACGTCGTCGAACCAGATTTCTCCACCACCGTAATCGGGACGTTGGATGTTGACGAGATCCCAGTGAACGGATGAGTCATTACCATTGTAGGCTTCTTCGTAAGCTTGACCTGGTGTGAAGTGGAAGCTACCATCGATTTTTTCATCGAATAGAATATCCTTCATCGGATGCTGAATGAAAGGATTGACGCCGATCGCGAATTCGCCGACGAAACGGGAACCAGCATCTGTATCGAAGACTTGATTGATCCGATCTGTATCGTTCGCTGTTGCTTCGACGATTTTACCGTCTTTGAACGTCAGTTTGACGTTTTCAAACGTGAACCCTTGATATGGAGACGGTGTATTGTACGAGATGACACCGTTGACCGAATCCTTGACCGGTGCCGTAAAGACTTCACCGTCTGGAATGTTGGCATTTCCAGCGCATTTGATGGCTGGGATGTCTTTGATCGAAAACGTTAGATCCGTTCCTGGCCCGACGAGACGAACACGATCCGTCCGGTTCATCAAGTCAACGAGTGGTTCCATCGCTTGACCCATTTTTTCGTAATCAAGCGTACAGACATCGAAGTAGAAGTCTTCGAATGCTTCTGTTGATTGGTTCGCAAGTTGCGCCATCGATGCGGTTGGGAAACGAAGGACGACCCATTTCGTTCCTTTGACACGATCTTGTGTGTGCATCTTACCGATCGTTTGACCGTACAGTTTCATCTGTTCAGCCGGCACATCTGATAATTCATTGATGTTGTCACCAGCACGTAGTCCGATGTATGCATCCATCGCTTGCATTTGCTTGCGTTCGATGTCTGCCATCAATTGGAGTTGCTCTTCTGAAGCATTTCGGTATAATTTTCGTAGGATACGATTATCCTTAAGTAAAACGAACGGATGACCGCCAGCCGCGTAGGCAGCTTCAACGAGTGCCTCGACCAGTTCGCGTTCGATGCCGAAGTTTTCAATCAATACTTTTTCACCAGGTTCAAGGGCAACCGAATAGTTAATGAGATTCGTTGCCAGTTGAGTAAGACGTGGGTCACGCATGAAATTTCCCCCTCGAAATGGATTATGTAGGTTTCATTTATCATTGTAACGGAAATAAACCATTTGGAGTAGCAGGAACGACTTGCTACATGTCGAACTATCAACAAAAGACTATGCAAAAAAATTGGAGGCAAGAACCATGGAAATCACATTAGGCGGAATCGCCGGATTAGTCGCTGCGATCGCATTCGTAGTGCTCGTCATTTTCCTTGCCCGTGTATTAGGTGCTGCGAGTAAGACGCTCAACAATGTAGCCAACACGACAGCAGGACTTGAACGTCAATTAGACGGTATCATGATGGAGACGACAGCGTTGTTACATAAGACGAATCGTCTGGTCGATACGATTGAAGAAAAAACAGAATTGCTTGCACCTGTCGCAAACTCGATCGAAGAACTCGGTACGTCATTAAACAAAGTGACAGATTCTGTCCGGACAGTATCCGATACGGTTGCTGGTGCAGCGGATACGAATAAAGAACAGATTGCGCAAGCAGTCCGTTGGGGCTCAGTCGCTGTAGAGTTATTTAAGAAAAATAAACCGGCAGAGACTACGGTTCAAAATCATTCGACGGCAACGACGACGGTTGAGAAAAAGCCACGTCGTCGATTCCGGAAAAAAGCAGAGGCGCCGGTCACACCGGAAGTCGTGTCAGTACCGGACGTCGAAAGCATTCCAGATGAGTTGAAGGGAGATCGTAAATCATGACAAAACAACACCCATATCAAGCACAAGATTCTTCTAAAGGAGGAGGCTTCCTTGCCGGAGTCATCGTTGGTGGATTGATTGGTGCTGCGGCAGCTCTCCTTTCTAGCCCAAAATCAGGTCGTGAAGTACGCAATCTGATTGACGAGCGTACGGCTCCTGCGCGTCAACGTTTGACGGAACAGACACAAGTCGTCCGTGAAAAAGCGGAGCCACTCGTAGGTGAGTGGATTCAACTAGCGAAAGATAAGGCAGCACCTGTCATTGAAAAAGCGAAGAACAATCCAACGGTTCAAGAAGCGGCACAATATGCGGGCTTTGAGAAGGATCAGGCAAGCATTGATGCTGCTCTCGCAGAAGCGGAGCAACTCGTACGGGACATCGAACGTGAAATCGGCGACGAAGTGGATGGGGCGTCTGTTGCAGAAGAGATCGACACGGAGACGGTCGTTGAACTTTCGGAGTTACGTGAACAGTTAGCAGACGAACAAGAGGAAGACAATGATCCACAGTCTGATGTGAATCATAAGAAATAATCAATACATGAGGAGCTCTCATCATGAGGGCTCTTTTTCTATGTTTCCTTATAGAGAAAACATCAAAAAATTATATGAAAAAACGTAATTTATTTTCATATTTTAAGAAATCATGCAGCTTCTTTATGTACAACAGAGAAAGAGTTCGCTATAATTAGTTGCTATTACGAGCTATATGCTGATTAGGGAGTGGTAGGACATGGATCAACATGCAGAATTAAAAAGATTACGTGATGAACTCGATTTAGTGAATGCAGAATTATTGGAATTGATGAACAGACGAGGTCAAATTGCCGTTGAAATCGGAAAAGTTAAACGAGCACAAGGGCTTGATCGATACGACCCTGTTCGAGAACGTCAAATGCTCGAATCAATTGCCGCTAATAACCATGGACCTTTTGAAACAGGACGCCTTCAGCATGTATTTAAAGAAATTTTCAAAGCTTCTCTTGAATTACAAGGAGAAGATCGGACTCGGAAATTACTCGTATCACGGAAACAAAAACCGACGAATACGATCATCCGGATCGGAGATGCCGTCATCGGAGACGGTTCACAACAATTGATCGCTGGACCGTGTGCGGTCGAGAGCGAAGAACAAGTATTTGAGGTCGCGGAACAGCTCGCGAAACATGGCGTGAAGTTCATGCGAGGCGGAGCGTACAAACCACGTACATCGCCTTACGACTTCCAAGGGCTAGGACTCGAAGGTCTAAAGATGTTGAAAAAAGCAGCGGACGCGCACGGTTTGCATGTCATCACTGAAATCATGACACCGAGCGCCGTTGAATCTGCTTTACCATATGTCGACATCATCCAGGTCGGCGCACGCAACATGCAAAACTTCGATTTACTCAAAGAAGTCGGTCGGACGAATAAGCCGGTTCTTTTAAAACGAGGTCTTTCTGCAACGCTCGAGGAATTCATGTACGCGGCTGAGTACATCATGGCGAGTGGTAACGATCAAGTCATCTTATGTGAGCGTGGTATTCGGACGTATGAACGTGCAACACGGAACACGCTTGATATCTCAGCAGTTCCGATTCTGAAGCAAGAGACGCATCTCCCTGTCATGGTCGATGTCACACACTCGACAGGACGTAAGGATTTACTCTTGCCAACAGCAAAAGCGGCATACGCGATCGGGGCAGACGCTGTCATGGTCGAAGTCCATCCGTTCCCAGCACTTGCGTTGTCTGATGCGAACCAACAACTCGATTTCCAAGAATTCGATACGTTCATCGAAAACTTGACGACTACCTTTCCGGCACTAAACGTTCAATGATTTCCGAAAAAGGGTAACCTAAAGCGAATGAAAACGTTTTACAATGAAGGAAGAATGGGAAAAGAAAACTATCTTTTCCTGTCTTCCTTTCGTGTTGCCTAAAAATGAAAACGAAATGAAAACACTTGAGATGGATCATACTAAAGGAGGAATTTGTTTTGAATAGTAATATTACGATTTACGATGTCGCACGAGAGGCTGCTGTTTCGATGGCGACCGTATCGCGTGTCGTCAACGGAAACCCGAATGTCAAACCATCTACACGAAAGAAGGTCCAAGACGCAATCGAACAGCTTGGTTATCGTCCAAACGCTGTTGCCCGTGGACTGGCAAGTAAAAAAACTACGACGGTCGGTGTCATCGTGCCCGATATCTCGAACATCTTCTTTGCGGATTTAGCACGCGGGATTGAGGATGTCGCGACAATGTATAAATATAACATCATTTTATGTAACTCCGACCAAAACCGGGAAAAAGAAATTCATTTGCTCAATACATTACTCGGAAAACAGGTGGATGGAATCATCTTCATGGGTGGACGTCTGCACGAGGATCTCGTTCGTGAGTTCAAAACATCACCGGTTCCGATCGTTCTTGCTGCGACGTTGAATCAAGATTATGATCTTCCTGCCGTCAACATCGATTATGAGAGTGCTGCGCACGATGCTGTTAAGTCTTTGATCGACCGTGGACATGAACGGATTGGATTCATCACTGGACCACTCGAACAGCAAATCAATGGTGAAAAGAAATTTGCGGGTTATCGCCGAGCACTCGAAGAAGCAAATCTTCCGTTTAACGAGCAAAATGTCGTCCTTGGAAACTATACGTATGATTCAGGAATGAAGGCGATGAATCAATTGCTTGAACTTGGAGAAGATTGCCCACGCGCGATTTTTGCTGGAACGGATGAGATGGCTCTTGGTGTCATCCATGCCTTACAGGATGCGGGACACCGTGTACCGGAAGACTTCGAAGTCATCGGACACGATAACACACGTCTTGCAACGATGATTCGTCCGAAACTGACGACTGTCGTTCAACCGATGTATGATATCGGAGCAGTCTCGATGCGTCTATTGACGAAAATCTTGAACAAAGAAGAAATTGAAACGAACGATGTTACGTTACCACACCGGATCGAACAACGGGATTCGACACGTCCTTAATCGAAAAAACGTCTCTTCTCTCAAGCAAGCTGCTTGAAAAAAGAGACGTTTTTTTATTTCGCGACGGTGATAAGTTCATCTTGATGATGATGGAGTTGGTCATTTTCGACATGGAGTCGAACCGTCGTCTGACCAGGTGCAGTCAATGTCACTTTCCCGCTATAGGCATCGCCCTTTTTTTCTAAAGGAACGTAGTTATGCTTTTCAATGCCCGTTTCAATGACTTCCACTTGTACGTTCGCCTTTAGTGGTTTCCCATCAAGGAAAACATGAAAAGAGACGGGAAGTTCAGCACCAGCTTTCGCTTTTGTTGCGCCCATGTAATGAACAGACAGACCGTCGACAGCTTCGTGATCATGTCCATGTTCGTGAGATGCTTCCTCTTTTTCATGTGAATGATCCATGACAACAAATGAGATCTTATCCATATGATGGAGTCCTTTTTTATCATTGATATGATACAGTCCTTCATACTCACCTTCAGCAAGTTTAGCTTCTGCTTGATAAGAACCCGTCTTTTTCAAGGTTGCCTTGAACTTTTGATGGGCACCGTCTTGTTTTCCGGCTTCCCAAACTTCAAATGTCACGTCCTCAAGATTGACTGGTTTCTTTTGTTCGACAGCTGACGCTTTAAAAACAACTTTATCTTCTTCCATTGTCTTGGCTGGAACATTGACGTTGACTTCGACCGTCGGTTTTCCTGACCCTTGCATGTTATCGTGATCCATTGCCTGTTTTTCATTGCCACACCCTGCGAGTACGATCCCCGTCGACAGAATAAGACCGGAATATAGCCATGCCTTTTTCATGATGATTCCCCCAACTATTATTCATTTACTAAGTAAAAATTCCATATTTAGTATAGCAACAAGTTGTGAACTCCGAACGAAATAAATGTGAAGATACAAAGTCAATTAATCAATGGAGTAAGGGGAAGTCGCAGTCAATTGTTTCTTACGCTCATCGCTCACAAACGGCCAAATTAGTCGTTTGACGGTCTCCCAATTTTTTTCTTCGATTTCAGGTCGTCGCGGAATGGCGGGGTAGAGTGGTGTTGGATCATGCCAGTGTGTTGGTGGGGTTGTTTCTTGTCCACTCCAACGTTTTTGCCATGAAGTAGGAATCTCTCCACGAAACGGAGCTTGTCCGGTCATGGCAGCAAAAACTTGACTCCACGCGCGGGGGACGACACGATACCAGTCATAGCCACCGCCTCCTAAAGCAACGATTTTTCCATTCGTATATTTATTTGCTGCAGCGACAGCGATTTGAGGGATCTGTTCATAACTTTTCATCGTTAAGGATAGATGAGTCAATGGATCAAGCGCGTGTGCATCGGCACCATTTTGCGTAATGATAAGATCCGGTTGAAACAATTCACAGGCTTCAAAGAGTGCTGTCTCATACGCGAGTAAAAACGAATCATCTTCCGTAAAGGCGTCCAGTGGCACGTTCCAGCTAAATCCATACCCTTCTTCAGACCCCCGTTCCGTCACCATTCCCGTTCCTGGAAACAAGTAGCGACCCGTCTCATGGAGAGACAATGTCATGACGTCCTTTCGATTATAAAAGGCCCATTGTACTCCATCGCCATGATGAGCGTCCGTATCGACATAAAGAATTTTACAGTGATATTTTTCAATCATGGCTGCCATGGCGACAGCGGTATCGTTATAGACACAAAAACCAGAGGCACGTCCACGGAATCCGTGATGCAATCCGCCACCGATATGAAAGGTCCGTTTATATTGACCAGATAAGACGAGGTCACATGCTTCGATCGTGCCGCCGACAAGGAGAGAAGCGCCCGAATGCATCCCTTGGAATAAAGGGGTATCTTCTGTCCCAAGACCATACATCTGTGCCTTGAGAGGTGTTAATGTTCCGGTCCCGGCTGCTTTGACGGCAGCAATATAATCCTGATCATGAACGAGTGCTAATTCTTCATCAGTCGCATGACGTGGCGCGATACAAGGAATGTCATCTAATTGATGCATCGCTTCAAGTAAGGAAACCGTTAATTCGAGACGAATCGGATTGAATGGATGTGTCTCCGAAAATCGATAAGTCGCTTCTTCAGGACTGTACAGATAAGCAAAATCCTTCATCTGCTCACATCCGGTCCAAGTACATCGAATCCTTCTTTGCGCAACTTTTCGATGATCCGAATCGGATTCATCGTCTGGACACGAAACGCAACGATCCGGACATACGGATCGTCTGTTGGATACACGAGTACGTTTAAGATATTGATATTCGTTTTGGCAAGCAGTGCGGCAATCTTTGCTAATGTTCCAGCAGTGTTCTCAACACGGATTTCGATTTGAGAACTTGGTTCGAGTGCACCCGTCAATTGAACGAATGTCCGCAACAAATCCGTTTCCGTGACGACACCGACAAGGCGTCGACCGCGGACGATTGGCAGACACGTCAATCGGTATTCATAAAACAGCACAGCCGCATCTTCGAGAAAATCGAGCGGATGAGCCGTGACAGGACTTTCAATCATGATGCTTGAGACCGGATACTGTAGGTCTTGTTTTGCTGTATCCGGATGAAAGATACTACTTGCGCTTTGAATTTCCTTTAATCCGACAAGACCGACGAGTTCATGGCGGGCATTGACGACAAGAACATGACGAATCTGATGACGTTGCATGAGTTCGACCGCATGCGCGATGGAATTCGTCGGTTGCATCGTGATGCACGTCGTATTCATGATTTGTTCGATTAACATGACGATTCCTCCTCGAGCTCAGTCATACATGAAGCGCCTTCTCAAGCGTAGCGCATCAAAATGAGCGACGACTTCAGGTGAGACGTGTTTTCCGATACGTGCCATCAGACAGTTGGCAGGATGGGAGGCGATTTCCGGATCGTCGGTCGGGAAGAAGACGAGACCACCATGATTCATCATCTTCTCCATGATCTTTCGGTAATCCCAGACCGATAGTCCGCTCCCTTTTAGGTCCCAATGCCAATAATATTCAGTCGTTAAAATCAAATAGTGTTCCATAGCGGGATCGAGCATAGAGATTTCAAGCAATTTTTTACCGATCTGTTGTCCGCGGAACCGAGAGGAAACTTCGATCGCTCCGAGTTCCAAGATGTACGGATTGTTTCCTTCGCTCCACGTTTCGTAAGGGTCAGGGTATAAGTAAGTCACATAACCGATGATTTCCGTTCCTTGACGAGCGACGATGATCCGTCCTTCCTCAAGGTCTGCAATCTCAACGAGTGCTTGATGTTGTTCAGCGGGTGGACGAAAAGCCGTCAACCCTGAATCGAGTGTATACGTTGCTAGTGTTTGACTCGGTACGGGACCTTCGATGTCAACAGGACCGAGTGATGTTTCATGCGTCCGATGATTGAATTGTTTTTCAAACATGTAAGCGTCACCACCTTCCTATTCATTATAGACGAAAGCGCTTGAGCAAAGAGAGGGATTTTTTAACAAATTGACGGCAAATGGATTGAACTGACGGATAACTAGCTTATAATAAAGAGGAAAACATAGAAGGGGAGGAACGAGACATGAAAGTTTTGAAAGCGCTTCCGGGGAAGCATTGGTTAGCAGAGTATGATGAAGCAAACACGTACGACTGGAAAGATGCTGAGCAGTACTTTTCATGGGCGACAACGGGGAAAGTCAACATGGCTCATGAAGCAATCGACCGCCACGCAGAAGGCGAGCGAGCGAACAAGGATGCGCTGATCTATTTCGATGGAACGACGGAACAACGATTCACATATGCAGATATGAAACGATTGACGAATAAAGCGGCAAACGTATTAGTCGATGCAGGGGTCAAAACGGGTGACCGTATTTTCATCTTCATGCCACGTTCACCGGAATTGTATTTTGCCTTGCTTGGCGCACTGAAGGTAGGCGCAATCGTCGGTCCGTTATTTGAAGCATTCATGGAACAAGCGGTCCGTGATCGCCTGCTTGATTCTGAAGCGAAGTTACTCGTGACGACGAAGGCACTGCTTCCACGTGTTCCAGTTGGGGAACTGGAATCACTTGAAAAGGTAGTACTTGTCGACGAAGATGTCGAAGAATCGGACACATTACTCGATTTCCGCAAAGCGTTCGAGCAAGCATCCGATGTATTCGAACCGGTCTGGTTAGATCGTGAAGACGGATTGATCCTGCACTACACTTCAGGATCGACAGGGAAGCCGAAAGGTGTGCTCCACGTTCAAAATGCGATGATTCAGCACTTAATGACAGGTCGCTGGGTACTTGATCTCCAAGAAGATGATGTCTACTGGTGTACGGCTGACCCGGGGTGGGTCACAGGAACAAGTTACGGTATCTTCGCACCATTCTTGAATGGCGCGACGAACATCGTCGTCGGTGGACGCTTCAATCCGGATTTCTGGTACAGTGTCATCGAGAAGTACAAGGTAACGGTCTGGTATAGCGCACCAACGGCTTTCCGGATGTTGATGGGAGCAGGAGCGGATGTTGCGAATCATCATGATCTCTCAAGTCTTCGTCATGTATTGTCTGTCGGCGAACCGTTGAACCCAGAAGTCATTCGTTGGGGGAAAGAAGCCTTTGATCAACGGATTCATGATACATGGTGGATGACAGAGACAGGCGCGATGATGATTTGTAACTACAAGTCGATGGACATCAAACCGGGATCGATGGGGAAACCGATTCCAGGAACTCAGGCTGCGATCATTGATGATCAAGGAAATGAGTTACCGCCATTCCGAATGGGGAACCTTGCTTTAAAAACACCATGGCCATCGATGATGCGTCAAATTTGGAACAATCCGCAGAAATATGAATCGTATTTCTTTAAAGGATGGTATGTCTCAGGGGATTCTGCCTATATGGATGACGAAGGTTACTTCTGGTTCCAAGGACGTGTCGATGATGTCATCATGACTGCTGGAGAACGGGTTGGTCCGTTCGAGGTCGAAAGTCGTCTCGTCGAGCACCCAGCTGTCGCAGAAGCCGGTGTCATCGGGAAACCAGATCCAGTCCGCGGTGAAATCATCAAGGCGTTCATTGCCTTACGTGATGGTTACGAGCCAACGGATGAGCTAAAACAAGAAATCCAAGCATTCGTCAAAGAGGGGCTGGCTGCTCACGCGGCACCGAGAGAAATCGATTTCCGGGATAAATTGCCGAAGACACGAAGTGGTAAAATCATGCGCCGTGTTCTGAAAGCATGGGAGTTGAATCTTGAAACAGGTGATCTGTCGACGATGGAAGATTAAACGTAAAAAGGATGAATCACCGTGACAGGTGATTCATCCTTTTTGTTAGTTTTCAGAAGCAGCATCGTTTTTCTTTTCATCTTGTTTCTTCTGTTGTTCTTGCTGTTTCTTAGCGTCCGCTTCGGCTTTCTTTTTTGCCTCTGCTTCGGCTTTTGCTTTTGCATCGGCAGCACGCTTGGCGTCATCGGCTGCTTTTTTCTTAGCATCAGCTTCCGCTTTTTCTTTAGCTTGATCTTGTTCTTTTTGTTGCTCTTCTTTCTTCTGTGCGTCTGCTTCTTTTTTCTTTTCTTCTGCTTCTTTCTTTTTCTTCGCTTCGGCTTTTTTCTTTGCCTCTTCCGCTTTTTTCTTCTTATCTTCTTCTTTGAAGCGACCACTGTTCTTAAAGTCGTTTGCTGTTACAGAAGATGGTTGCGTGAAGCGGGCACCGGATTTGAAGTAACTACTGTTCGCAGCATACGTCGCATTCGCCATTTGTGACCACAGCGTTTGTGTTCGTTGGTAATACGTTGTTGGACCGATGAGTGAGTTGTTCTGATCGTGTCCTGTCCAAACGGCAAGCGTCACACCAGGAGTGGAACCGACAAGGTAAGAGTCTTTGACATCGTTCGTCGTACCTGTCTTACCAGCCCAATCTCCAGGAACGTTCAACCGATCTTTAGCAAACGTTGCTGTACCTTTTGAGAAGACGCCACGCATCATATCAAGCGTCAGGTAAGCTGTTCGTGGTTCATAAATTCGTTTTTTCTTCGGTTTTGCTTTATAGATATCTTTTCCGTCTTTCGTGATTTTCGAAATGACGTATGGTTGCACGAATTCACCATAGTTGGCGAGTGTCGCGTAAGCACCAGCAAGTTCGACCGGTGTGATCTCCATCGTTCCGAGTGCCGCCGAAGGAGCATAACGAATCGCATCCGGCACTTCAACACCCATATCGACGAGTTTTTGAATCGAGTTCGACATGTTCATCTTCTCGTAAATCTTAACAGCAGGTACGTTCAATGAGAGTTCAAGTGCTGTACGAACCGTCACGTTTCCACGATAACGTCCACCTTCGTTCTTGATCGGACGATCACCTGGTTGACGTGGTACGGTCTGATAGTAGTACTCTTCATCATTGACGGTAGATGCCGGAGTGATCAAACGATTTTCAATCCCGTTCGAGTAGACGAGAATTGGTTTTGCCGTTGACCCGATTTGACGTTTCGCTTGGAATGCTCGGTTAAAATCATCGGCTTTTCCATCAAGGTAACGTCCACCAACGAATCCGAGGATACGCCCCGTCTCATTCTGAACCATGACCGCTGCTGTTTCTTCTGGATCTTGTTTCGAAATGGTTTTTTTCGTTTTCGGATCGACGACTTGTTTGTACTGCATGCCACCAGGGAAGTTCCCGTTGTTCTTCGCAGGTTGTTGCATCGATTCATGAATTTTTTTATCTAGCGTCATATGAACCTTGTATCCACCTTGACGGAGTGCAACCAGTGCTTGATCTTGATAGTTTGCCCGGACTTCTGCCAGTTCAGACGGTTTGACTTCGTCTTCTTTCACACCATCTTGTTTCATCAAGTACTTCGTCATGATCTTCGTCGCTTCACGTTCTGCTAAATCATAGACATACGGATACGTGTCACGCGAACGTTTCGACTGTTTCGCGAAGTCTTTCGTGATGTCGTGTTTGATTGCTTTTTCATATTGTTCTTTTGTAATGTTTTTTGCAACGTACATCCGCTTCAACACGGTCTTCATCCGATTGACACTTGGCGTCAAGTCTTTTTTGACGACACCGCCTTGTAGATAAGGTGTGTAGTAGTAAGGGTTTTTCGGAATACCAGCGAGGAAAGCTGCTTGTGGTAACGTCAGTTTTTTCGCTGATTTGTTGAAGACCCCTTGGGAAGCAGCTTCGATACCAGCGATGTTACGCCCGAGTGAATTTCGTCCGAATGAGACGACATTCAAGTATGCCTGTAAAATTTCATCTTTTGACATCGCATTTTCAAGGCGGAGCGCTAAGATGATTTCTTTTGCTTTCCGTTCGAATGAAACTTCGTTCGTCAGGATTTGGTTTTTAATTAATTGTTGTGTCAGCGTACTTCCGCCGGTGCGTGACGCTGAATTCGTCAATTCTTGTAAGACTGCTCGTAAAGTCGCTTTTGGAACGACTCCATCATGTTGATAAAAATCTACGTCTTCCGTTGATAGAAGCGCATCAATTAAATAAGGGGAGATGTTTTTGATATCGACCGGCTGACGTTCTTCATCCGTTGAGATGTTCGTCAGCTTTTCGCCACTTCCCCAATAAATTTGACTTGTCACCGCATAACTGTTCACTTCTTGTTTCATCTCAGTCAAAGGTGGAGCTTTCGTATCTTTGACGAGGGAAGCGAAATATCCTCCAGCCGCTCCGACAGAGAAGCTGCCGATGAGAAGGACTGCTATGATGAGGAATAAAATGATGTTCCACGAAACATCGTATGTGATATTCGACCAGTGCCGAACGGCTTTCGTCCGGGGGTGATTCCAAAACTTGAACCAGTTCTCGCGCATAAATGATCTCCTTTGCATCTTAAACTTAGGTGTAAATTAATATTAAATCACAGATAGACGTATTATACCATAAATCCACCAGTGAAATCGGACTTGACAGCGGATTCGCCTTCGACGTATCATGAAACCATCTTATTTTCATATATTACGTTAAACAGTGATCGGAATACAGTAGTAAGTCACTCCCTGTGACAGAGACCTAGTGGTGCTGCGAACTAGGACACAGTGAACTTACGAATTACGCTTCCGGGAGTTTCTTGAGAAATCAAGCGGTCCGTCCCGTTATCGACGAACCAAGTGGTCCTTTTATGTAAAGGGCAATCAGGGTGGTACCACGGAATCTTCCGTCCCTTCGTCTTAGACGAAGGGGCGGTTTTTTATTGTTAAAAGTGAACTTTAGGAGGAGACACAATGACGTTATTAGAGGATTTAGAATTTCGCGGTTTAATTAACCAAATGACGGATGAAGAAGGATTGAAGACATTACTCGAGACACCAACAACGCTATACACGGGTTTCGATCCAACAGCTGATTCATTGCACATCGGGCACTTGTTGCCGATTTTAGTCTTAAAACGATTCCAACAAGCAGGACACCATGTCGTAGGTCTCGTTGGTGGAGCAACGGGAATGATCGGAGACCCGAGTGGTCGCGCAACAGAACGTTCGTTGAATACATCGGATATCGTCGAAGAGTTCGCGAATCGGATTAAGGACCAGTTGTCACGTTTCTTACCACTTGAAGGAGAAAATCCGGTCACGATCGCCAATAACCTGGACTGGACGAAAGATTTGACGATCATCGATTTCTTACGCGATATCGGAAAACACTTCCCGGTCAGCTACATGCTTGCGAAAGACTCTGTTGACTCACGACTTCAAAACGGGATCTCATTCACTGAGTTCTCATACATGCTACTTCAATCGTTTGACTTCTTGAAACTCTACGAAGACAAAGGATGCCGTCTTCAAGTCGGAGGTAGTGACCAGTGGGGGAACATCACAGCAGGGATGGAATTGATTCGTCGTGCGGGTCATGAAGAAAAAGCATTCGGATTGACGGTACCGCTTGTTACAAAAGCAGACGGTCAAAAATTCGGTAAGACAGCAGGTGGTGCGGTTTGGTTAGACGCTGACAAAACGTCACCGTACGAGTTCTACCAATTCTGGTTCAACGTTGACGATCTTGACGTCATCAAGTTCTTGAAATACTTCACGTTCTTAACGCACGAAGAACTCGACGCGCTCGCAGAAGAAGTCAAGGCAGCACCAGAGAAGCGTGTCGCGCAACGTCGTCTCGCAGAAGAGATGACAGTTCTCGTCCATGGTGAAGAAGGGCTGACACAAGCGCAA
The DNA here is from genome assembly GCF_019890935.1 of Exiguobacterium acetylicum. NCBI lineage: Bacteria > Bacillati > Bacillota > Bacilli > Caryophanales > Exiguobacterium > Exiguobacterium acetylicum. The sequence continues at coordinate 2,377,985 of NZ_CP082333.1, read as the reverse complement.
CGTATTACGACGGCACTCTTTAGTGGAGATATTAAATCGTTGCAAGTCGAAGATATCGAAGATGCGTTCAAAGGCATGCCGCGCTTTACACTCGGTGAAGCGACAAACCTCGTCGACGTTCTCGTTGAGGCGAAAATCAGTCCGTCAAAACGTCAAGCACGTGAAGACGTAACGAACGGTGCGATCTACCTGAACGGAGAACGCGAGCAAGACTTAACGAAAGAAATCACAGAAGCTGATGCAATCGGTCGCTTTACGATCGTACGTCGCGGAAAGAAAAAATACTTCGTCGTCGAGCATGCTTGATGATATACGAAACGCTCCCTGCACATAGATGCAGAGAGCGTTTTTTAAGCTGTCCGGAATAAGCGGAGTGGCAACAAGCGAACGGCAATCGTCGTGGCGATGACAGCTTTGATCGTATCCCATAAGATGAAAGGATAGTTAATCGCAAAAGCATCTTTGAACGATAGATCGAGTACAGCCATTAGACCAAATGTTCCAAGCAGGTAGACTAAACCAAGACCAAAGACGATCATCCCGATGAAGAGGGGAACGAAGCGACGCGTTTTTTCAGCAACAAGTCCGATGAAGAATCCAGCGATCGGAAAGGCAATCAAATAACCAACGGTTGGTCCGACGAATGGGGCTAGTCCGCCTTTTCCGCCAAGCACCGGTAGACCAGCTGCTGCGAGTAATAAGAAGATTAAGACAGCGAGTCCACCACGTTTTCCACCGAGAATCGCGCTGACCGTCATGATCGCGAGCATCTGGAGCGTGATTGGAACAGCGCCGACGAGTTGAATTTGTGGCAAAGAGCTGACGGCTGCGATGATGGCAGCACCAAGGGCGATGAAAGTTAAATCTCTAGTTTTCATGAATGAAGTCCTCTTTTCTTTTTGTGTTAACTATGTATATTTAAAGGTTAACACAAACGAATGAATGACGTCACTCTTTTTTTAAGACCAGGTATACATTTTAGTCATAGGCATAAAAAAAGCACCCACCGAAGTGAGTGCTGGAACAATCGATTAACGTGAGTAGTACTCGACGACGAGTTGTTCTTGGATTTGATCGTTCAATTCAGAACGCTCAGGAAGACGGACGAATGTTCCTTCGAGCTTCTCAGCATCGAAAGTAACGAAGTCTTTAGTTGCTGGAGCAACTTCGAGTGCTTCTTTGATAACGACAAAGTTCTTCGATTTTTCGCGAACTGAGATCGTTTGACCTGGTTTCACGCGGAATGATGGGATATCAACGCGTTGTCCATCAACTTGGATGTGACCGTGGTTGACGAGCTGACGAGCAGCACGACGTGTACGAGCCATACCCATACGGTAAACGACGTTATCAAGACGTGCTTCGAGTAAGAACATGAAGTTCTCACCGTGGATACCAGGCATTTTGCCAGCATCGTTGAAGATACGGTTGAATTGGCGTTCGTTTACTCCGTACATGTGACGAAGTGTTTGCTTCGCTTGAAGTTGAAGACCGTACTCAGATACTTTACGACGGCTGTTACCGTGTTGACCTGGTGCGTAAGGGCGTTTTGCGATTTCTTTTCCTGTTTCAGTAAGTGAGATACCGAGACGACGTGAGAGTTTCCAAGCTGGACCTGTATAGCGAGCCATAATAAGACTCCTCCTTATTGTTCGTTATTATTTGCATAAAAATAATAACGCCATCAAACCCACATTACGCCCATTTCATGATGTGGCACCCTCGCTTGATAGCAAAGTTACACGATGCCCCTCCGGTTATTCACCGAGTCATGAAATGTGATACGTAAGCGATTTGACCGCTATCGTTATCATTTCTGCACTTTTACAAGTATACGGTGTGGACAATCGACTGTCAATCAGAATTACAGATGGCGAAGCAGTGTCGTACAGAATGCTTCTAGACCAGCTTGATCGACTTCGTCGAAACGGTTGAATTCTGGGCTGTCGATATCAAGGACACCGATTGTTTGTCCGTCTTTGACGAGTGGAATGACGATTTCTGAATTCGAAGCCGCGTCACATGCGATGTGACCTGGGAACTGATGCACATCTTCGATTCGTTGTGTCGTCTGTTCTGCTGCGGACGTTCCGCAGACGCCACGACCGAATGGAATACGGACGCAAGCTGGAAGTCCTTGGAACGGTCCGAGGACGAGTTGGTTTTGCTCCGTATCCGTCAAATAGAAGCCGACCCAGTTGATACGGTCGAGGAACTGGTTGAGCAACGCGCTCGCATTCGATAAGTTTGCAACTTGATTGTCTTCTCCCATTAATAGCGCATCGAGTTGTTTTGAGAGCATGTCGTATTGTTTTGTCCGGTCACCTTCATATGTCTTTGTTTCGAACATAATAAAAATTCCTCCCGTGAAAAGCGTATTTTTTTTAGTTTAACTAGTTTTCGCGTAGCTGACAAACAATTGATTTTTGGAAAAAGGATTCAAAACAGCGGAAGAAATCAGGAAAAGCCCTTGTAAATCTATGCAAAACGGTTGCGCTATACTATTATAAGGATAAGATTATTGCGATTTAGAGAAAATCTAAAGTCGTAGGACAGAGTGGAGGTCGTGACAAATGTGGGCATGGGTGATCGGAGTCATCGTCATCGTATTACTCGTCATGCTGTTTAGCATGATCAGTCGAAAAAAATACTACACGAAAATCGATGAACTTGATATGCGCAAACAAGGCATCGTCAGTGCATCGATTCCAAAGGAGTTGCAGGACTTAAAGCAACTACCGATGGCGGGTGAGACGGAGACGAAGTTCAGCTCCTGGCATCAAGCGTGGGAAGAGTTATTAACGGTCCACGTCGCCCAAATCGATGAGACCCTTTACCGGGCGGAGGAAGCGCTCGATAAATATCGGTTCATCGCCGTCAAGAATGACCTCGAAGTAACGGAACAATTGATTGCAGAACTCGAAGGGTTGATCGATGAGATGCTCGTCGAGATGTCGACGTTCAAGACGAATCAATCGGTTCTAGCCGAACTGAAAGCGCAAGGGGAAGCCGATTCAGGGCAAGTTCGGAAATCATTATTGATTCAAGCGAACTCATTTGGTCCGGCGCTTGCGCGTCTAGAAGAACGAAGTGAACAAATCGACGCGCACTGGAATGAGATGTGTCAGTACGAAGCTTCAGGTGAAGTGACGAAGGCGTATGAAACAAGCTTGTTACTCGAGCAAGAAGTAGCAACGACGCGTCAACTCGTCGAACTTGTACCGAAACAATGGAAGATTCTCGCTCATGAATTGCGTCAACGGATTGATCAGCTCGGAGCAGGTTATAAGGAAATGTCGTTAGATGGGTATCCACTTGAACCACTCGGTCTTCAATCCGAGATTAAACGGTTCGAGGAACAACGTCTGAGCCTTTCTGAAAAAATCGAAATGCTAGAAATCGACGGTTTGGAAGAGGCGATTCAACAGTTATCGGCCGATGTGGATCAAATGTATGATACGTTCCGTCGTGAGGTCGATGCGCGTCATCAAGTGAAAAAAGAAAACCAATTTTTGAAACAAAAAGCGCTACGGATGCGTGAACGGATTCATCAGTTGGCACAAGAATTTAGTATCTTACGTGAAAAATATGAAATCTCAGCAGATCTAGGGATTCACTATGAGACGATCCAGCGTGACGAAGAGCTACTGTTTGAAGCAGCGAAAGATCTTGATGAGTCGATTGCCGGAAAAATCATCCCGTTCAGTATGCTCGAAGATCAGATGCGCGATGCGATTCGCCTCGAAGAACAGTTGATGATTCAGTACGAACGCTTTACGGTCGAACTCCAAGCACTTCGAAAAGAAGAGACGGAAGTTCGCGAACGAATCGTCGAATGGCGTCATCAGCTGTCGCAGACACGTCTCCGTCTGAAACGACTCGGATTACCAAACTTACCAGCTGAGGTGGAAGAAGCGCTTCGAAATGCGAATCGTTCACTGCAGACGCTTGAAACACGGTTAGAGGAGTTACCGTTTAACGTTCGATCGATCGTCGCACAAAGTCAAGACGTCCAAGAAACGTTTAAACATGTGCAAGAACGGTTAGATACATTAGTGTTCGAAGTCACGTATGCCGAACGGCTCGTCCAGTATGCGAACCGATACCGTCGCCACGACAACGAGATACATATGTCGCTGACGATCGCGGAAACGAAGTTCTTAGCGGGAGACTATGAACGAACGATTGTCTTAGCGGAACGTGTCCTAAATGAATACGATCCGGCCGCGATCGAACGTATTAAACGGTCGTGTGCACCAGAAGAAACATTGCACGTTTAAATCAGGATCGACAATTCAGGGTGACCGTCATGGTCACCCTATTTTTGTAAAAAGAGGAGTGAGTGGAATGGGAACACTATACGTAAACGGATTGATTCGAACGATGGCACACGAAGAGGATGTCCATTCAGCGATGTTCGTCGAGAAAACGCGGATCATCGCGATGGGGGATGAAGGAAAGCTACGCCGCCGTTTCGGTAGACGTATTGATCAGATTCACGATTTGAACGGAAAAGCTGTATATCCAGCCTTTACGGATGCACATATTCATCTGATCGGTTACGGGGAAGCGATCAATCGTGTTGATGCCTCGCGTTATACGACGCTTGAAGCGTTAGGACAAGCTTTTCTCAAGGCGGAACCAGTCAATGGGATCCATGTGGCAGAAGGCTATGACGAAACGAAGCTTGATCGTGTACCAACGAAAGCATGGCTCAATCAGTTGTTCCCTGACGCACCTGCCTTGTTGAAACGAACGGACCGTCATACAGCACTCGTCAACGATGTCTTATTCCAACAGCTCGGATATAAAGCGTCAACCGTCATCGAAGGTGGAAAGGTCGGTTTATCGGATAATGGAGAAGCTGACGGATTCTTGTACGATGCGGCGCTTGAACCTTTATATGCGTTACAAGCTGGAAACTTGGAACGGAATAAAGCGTCCCTTCGATCAGCGATTAAGAACTTACACCAATATGGCATCATTGCGGCACACACAGAAGACTTGTCGTATCACGGGGATGTCGCGGACATCTTGCAAGCTTATAAGGAAGTGACGCAAGAAACGGGCTTCCATACGCATCTGCTCGTGCATCATCTTGTCATCGATGAGTTCGTGCAACAACAACCTACTTTACCGTCAACGATGTCCATCGGTGCGATGAAACTGTTCGTCGACGGCGCGCTCGGAGGACGAACAGCTCTTCTCGGTCGTGGTTATTCCGATGATCCGACGACACGCGGCATCGAAGTGCATACGCCGGAACAACTCGAACAACTCGTCAAACGCGCACGTAGTTACGGATTCACAGTCGCGGCACATGTCATCGGTGATTTAGCAATCGAGCGGTTCGTACAGGTGCTCGAGAAGTATCCGGCACCAAAAGGGAAACGAGATCGCATCATTCATGCGACGGTCGTCCGACCAGAAACGCTTGCGCGAATTCGGAAGTTACCGGTCTTGATTGACGTTCAACCAGTCTTTTTATTGGATGACGCCGACTTCATCGTCGATCGACTCGGCTTGAACCGCTTAGACTGGAGTTATCGTTTACGTTCGTTAGCTGAGACCGGCGCACTATTGTGCGGTGGAGCAGATGCGCCGATCTCTGACCCCGATGTCCGACGGTCGCTTTATGCAGCGACGGAAGGAACGGCAGGGCGTGTCAATAAGACGAACGAGACGTTATCGATGTTTGAAGCCTTGTTGCTCTTTACGAAGAATCCACATCTCGCGACGGAAACACACGGTCGAAAAGGATTGCTCTTACCAGGCTATGATGCCGACTTCGTCATCTTTGATGAAGACTTCTATCGCTTGCGTGGGGAAGCCATCTTGAATAACCGTTTGGTCGAGACAGTCCAAGCTGGAAAAACCGTTTATCAGGCGGAAGCCGCGTTAGTGTGATGTTTGCGCATAGTGTGAAATAGCTTCCGAATAGAACGTGGATAGTCCGGGGGCATACGCATCGTAATAGGCACGGAATCGTTCGTCAGACACATACATCTGACCGAGTGAGGCAAAGAGAGGTAATGCGCACGGGTAATAGTACGTATCGATGAAATCATGTTGTTCTTTGACGACTTGTTGAACGTCCGGATCCGTCGTCGCGTGCCCGTCGCGGTAAAGGGTCGTCAAGCGCTGATCGAGTTGCTTATGCATGCTGCTCAGTTGTTCTTTCTCTTTCGGTGTTCGTTGTTGTTGTCTTTTTGCACTGATTCGATAGGCGTCAGTGTCACCGTAGTGTTGCTGGACTTCATCTGCATGTTGCTTTTCATGCGTAACGATTTCTTCGTGGCGCAAACCGCGGAATAATTGTTCGTCTTTCATCGGGAGTCCTCCTTTTAAGGTGAGTAATGTCTGTTCAGCGAGTCGGGCAAGCATTTGATAATGCGAAGCTTTTTCTTGAAGGAGTGCAATCTGCTTTTTCAGTGTCGTATGATGATTGGAATCAGATTGCGTGAGTAATCTTTGGATTTCTGACAGTGGGAAATCAAGAGAGCGGTAGAGCAGGATTTGTTGTAAACGTAAAAGATCCTCTCTGCTGTAACTTCGGTGACCAGCATTGGTACGCTTTGGCACGAGGAGACCGATCGTCTCATAATGATAGAGTGTTCGTTTGGTGACGCCGGTCAGTTTTGCGATTTCCTGAGTGGAATACATCATTTGTGTACCTCCTTTGATTGGAGTATAAAGGGTGACGTAACGGGAGATGCAATAAAAAAATCTGCCCCAAGGAGGCAGATTTTTTTATGGTCATAAGAACGAGCGTTGAATCTTATGCCAAAATGTATTGTTCGTCAATTTGACGGTTTTCAGTTCTTTTTCAGAAAGCTGGATATCGACTGAATCTGTTCGTGTGAGACTGAGTGCTTCGTTATCCATCCCGATGATCGGATAGTCGTTTCCGTCCTCGATGATGCGTAACGAAAGTTTCCGTCCACGGTTCAGTACGAAAGCAGAACCGAGTGTCCGGTATCGGTTGTTGTTGACGGAAGCAATTTCGCTGACTTGAAGACAGTGAATCAATGGATCGACGATCGCACCAGAGAGTGACTTATTATAAGCCGTAGAGCCCGTTGGTGTTGAGATGACCATTCCATCCCCGCGGAATGTCTCAAACAGGAAGTCGTCGATATAGACTTCGATTGCGAGTGATTTGATGATGCTCGACTTCACGGAACATTCGTTCAGACAGAGCATCGGTGGTCCACCGTTGATGGATGCTTCGAGCAGTGGATAACGACGTACTTCGATTTCACCATCCGAGACACGGTTGCCTGTCTCTTTAAAGATCGCTTCGACCGCAGAAAGATCATTGATATCAAAATCACAGTAGAACGAGTTTGGTCCTTCAGCGAATCCAACATAGATCGCATCATCACGGAAACCTGTGAAGCGTGCCGCTTGCAAGAAAGCCCCATCTCCACCAATCGAGACGATGATGTTTGCTTGTCGGTGATCTTGGACGACGTTCAGACCGTATCGTGTACCGACATCAATCAACTTTCGCACCTGCGTCTCGTGTCTTTGTGTATTTCGGTAGTACAGGTAGACATTATTTCGAGCCATGGTCAATTCCCCCTTGAAAGCGTTTCATGAACTCTTTCATTATACCTGTTTTTTGGAAAGACGGGTACTGAAGTCCATCAATTATGGCAGAATGCTTGCCATCTTCGCGGATCATTCCTATAGTTAAATAGAAAATACAGTATATCCATTCAGGGGAAAAGGGGAATTCATAATGGCAACGTTTAAAGGAAATCCAATCACACTTCAAGGTACGGCGGTTCAAGTCGGACAAACAGCACCTGACTTTCAAGTGTTAGCTAACGACTTATCACCGGTAACACGTGATACATATCAAGGTGTTCGGATCATCAGCGTCGTCCCATCAATCGATACAGGCGTTTGTGATGCACAGACACGTAAATTCAATGAAGAAGCAGCAACAATCGAAGGTGTGACGGTCATGACGGTCTCAAACGACCTTCCATTCGCACAACGTCGCTGGTGCGCATCAAGCGGTCTCGATCAAGTCGTGACGTTGTCTGATCACCGTGATCTTTCATTCGGTACACAGTATGGCGTAGCCATCGAAGAATTACGCCTGCTTGCCCGTTCTGTTTTCGTTCTTGATTCAAACAACGAGATTACGTACGTTGAATATCTTGAAGAATCAACAGACGAAGTCAATTTCGAAGCAGCACTCGCTGCAGCACGTGAAGCGAAGTAAGAATGGTTTACAAACGCCGCTGAAGCGTTACAATGGAACTAATGATAGAAACGGCTCCCGCTCTACGGGGGGCCGTTTCGTTTTGGAGAGGATGACGTACATGGAGCCGTTAGAAAAGTTATATAAGGAATTAACACGTCAAACAAAACAAATCGAACGTGATCTTGATATGCCCTATTTAGAAGCGTTGACGACGGTGATTGATCGATTGAACGATCGTCATACTGAAAATGTAGACAAAGAGGTCATTCGGAAGGCAGTATCGCTTGCTATTCTAGAAGGGATGAAACAAGCGCAACCGAACCATTTGCCGACGCCAGATAGCGTCGCTTTGTTTGCTGGTTATCTAATCGGGAAATTGGTAGGTAAGGAGGACATCCGACTACTTGAGTTGGGGAGTGGGACAGGTGGCATGTTACATGCTGTCTTAAGTCAGCTTTCGACAGGTACATCTGCTGAGGCGGTCGAGGTGGATGAGACATTGATTCGTTTATCGGCAGCGGTAACGGAATTACTCGACTATCCAGTCACGTATACCCATCAAGATGCGTTACGACCATTATTGTTAGATCCAGTTGATCTTGCGATGGCTGATCTTCCTGTCGGTTATTATCCGGATGAAGAGGCTGCCGCTTCTTACATCTTGAAACGAGATGAAGGCATGAGCTACAGTCATTTCTTGTTGATTGAACAAGCGATGCAATACGTCAAACCAGGTGGATTCGGTGTCTTCGTCATTCCGAACGGTCTGTTCCAGCATGATACGGAAGGGAAGTTGAAACAGTACTTCGAATCAAAAGCGCATGTCATCGGTATTTTGCAGTTGCCGCTCACGATGTTCAAACAAGAACAGGCAGCAAAAAGTTATTTGATCGTCCGTAATCATTTGGCCGGTATGAAGATGCCAAAACAAGCATTGCTTGCTGAGTTGCCATCGTTCACAGATGCCCGCGCGTTTGGTGGTATGGTGAAACAGATTGATGAATGGATTAACACAGAATTAAAATGAATTACGCAAAGTGATTGAAATCTGTCGTTAATTTGACTATTCTAGTTGTAGAACAGAAATAGAAGAAAACCTAAACAGATGTGAATGTTCATTGGATTCAAATGGAAAAGGGGAAAAATCATGGCAAAAATTATGGCGGTAAACGCAGGTAGTTCGTCTTTGAAGTTCCAATTGCTCGAAATGCCGAACGAAACGATGATCGCAGTCGGACTCGTTGAACGCGTCGGTAAAGACGATGCAATCTTTACGATTAAATATGGTGAAGGACAAAAGTATACAGATGTCCTCCCACTTGCAACACATAAAGAAGCAGTCGAGTTGTCACTCGAAAAATTAATGGAGTTCGGAATCATCTCGTCTTACGATGAGATTAAAGGTGTTGGACACCGTGTGCTTCATGGTAAAGAAAAATATGCAGACTCTGTATTGATTACAGATGAAGTCATGCACGATATCGAGTCTTACACAGAGCTCGGACCACTTCACATTCCACCAAACTTGATCGGAATCCGGGCATTCCAAGCATTGCTTCCGGAAGTACCACAAGTGGCAGTCTTCGATACAGCGTTCCACCAAACGATGCCAGAAGAAAACTTCCTTTACAGCTTGCCGTATGATTACTATACAGAATACGGTATCCGTAAATATGGTTTCCACGGTACGAGCCACAAATACGTTACGGAACGTGCATCTGAATTACTCGGTCGTCCGTTAAAAGACCTCCGTTTGATCTCGTGTCACTTAGGTAGCGGAGCATCGATCGCAGCAGTTTCGGGTGGCGAATCAATCGATACGACAATGGGCTTCACACCGCTTGAAGGGATCACAATGGGAACACGTTCTGGTTCACTTGACCCAGCGTTGATTCCATTCTTGATGGAGAAAACAGGGAAAACAGCAGAAGACGTCTTGAACGTCATGAACAAAGAGTCTGGAATCTATGGCCTTTCAGGTCTTTCAAGTGACTTGCGTGATGTCCAGACAGCTGCTAAAGAAGGAAACCATCGTTCAGAGATGGCACTCCGTATCTTTGCGAACCGTATCCACGGTTACATCGGGCAATATGCTGCTGAGATGAATGGTGTCGATGCGATCATCTTCACAGCCGGCGTCGGAGAAAACTCAGATTCAATCCGTGAGCGTGTCTTACGTGGTCTTGAATTCATGGGCGTTTACTGGGATCCATCACTCAACAACGGAGCTCGGGGAGAAGAACTCTTCATTAACTACCCACACTCACCAGTTAAAGTCATCATCATTCCAACGAATGAGGAATTAATGATTGCACGCGACACGGTTCGTGTTGGTGGATTAGTTGCTCAAAACGCATAATCGTTTCAAAAGGACTGAGTCGTTATTCCAACGATTCAGTCCTTTTTTTAATGAAATCTATGAATGAAAATATACGAACGTACGATCTATTGTTACGGTGTTTGTCATATAACGAAAAATGAATCGTCATCTTTGTAAAAATAAACCCAAAAAAGGTCGATTTCTTAAAAAAAATGAGTCGTTTGTAACACAAAAGTAATAGTACAGACATATTTTTGTGGTCTATATGTAACGGCACTCCCTCGTTTTGTCATGTATATTAATCTCAGTTAACAAACACGAAACAATGATGGAGGAGAAAATACATGATGAAACGGATGCTCGCAAGTGTTTTAACGGTCGTGTTAGCACTCAGTTCGTTCGCAGGTCTTCAAGCAGAGGCTGCAACTAAGAAAAGCGTCAAGTCAACAGTCGATAGCCTAGTCATTCGTCAGAAAGCTACTACTTCTTCGAAAAAGCTCGGTCTTCTATATAAGAACCAAACGTTATCGTACAAAGCAAAAACAGGTAACTGGTACAAAGTAAGCTACAAAGGTAAAACAGCTTACCTTAGCGCAAGCTACTCGAAAGTCGTGACATCAAGCAGTTCGAAAAAACAATCGACAGGTGGTTGGAAAACAATCACGAACGTAAGCGCAACAGCTTACACACCGTATGATCCAGGTAGTGGTAATCTGACAGCAATCGGTTGGAACATTAAAAGCTCGAAAAAGAAAGTCGTAGCGGTTGATCCACGTGTCATTCCACTTCGTTCGACAGTGAAAGTGTATTACAAAGGGAAATTAAAAGGGACGTATACAGCTGCTGATACTGGCGGTGCCATCAAAGGGAAGAAGATGGATATCCTTTACTACTCTCGTTCAGAAGCTTTCAACTGGGGTCGTCGTACGGTTACAGTAAAATACAAATGATTTTAAACCATCGGACATTGGTTCGATGGTTTTTTTATTTAAATAGGTCGTCAAAAAGCCTTTCTTCCTTTGAAATGAAGGAAGAAAGGCTTTTTGTAGAAGAGTGATTCATAAACGGACGATCAAGACGTCGCATTTTGCGTAACGCGTAATGCTTTCAGAGACACTACCGATGAAGAAACGCTCGACAGCGTTTAAACCAGTTGCGCCACAGATGATTAAGTCGGCATCGTGATTAGGAGCAAGCTTTTTGGCGATCGTTACTTTCGGTGAGCCGTATTCAATCGCTACTTCGACTTCCTGTACACCACGATCTTGAGCAGTCTTGACGTATTCGTCTAGCAATTCCTTCGCGTAAGATTCGGCACGTTCCGTGATGGTGCGGTCATAGGCTTCTACTGTTGCGAATGTCCGTGTATCAATGACGTGTGCGATGATCAATTTTGCATCATTTCGCAATGAAACATCGATTGCCGTCTCGAAGGCACGTTCTGCCTCTTTTGAGCCATCTACTGCTACGAGTACATTATGATAGACGATTGCCATGATGAATCCATCCCTTCGTAATCGATATGATGAGTACACCCTAATTATACCATTCTCTTACTGGGAGCGGATGAAACATTCAGTGAGTTCTAAAAATTGTCCTTCCTTTCCGTTCCGTCGTAAGATGGAGTCAGTGAAAGGGGGCGATGCCAAGATGAGGCACGCGTTAATTACAGCAGGTACAAAAGGACTGGGAGAACGAGTGACGCGCCAGTTACTGGAAGAAGGTTGGAAAGTGACAGCGTTTCATCGTTCCGAACCCGAATTTACACATCCGAATCTCATGACGATTCAAGCGGATGTGACGAATCAAGATGAATTGGAACGCGCAACCCAACAAGCAATCAATGAGCAAGGTCGGATTGATGCGTTGATACTTAATGCAGGACCTTATATATTCGAACGAAAAGCATTGGTGGATTACTCGGATCAGGAATGGAATGAAGTGATCACTGGAAATCTGACAGCTAGTTTTTGGCTGTTGCGTCAAGTATTGCCTGTCATGCGTAAGCAAGCCTACGGTCGAATCATTACGTACGGTTTCCCGGAAAGTGCAACAGCGCCAGGATGGGTATGCCGGGCAGCGTTCGCTGCTGCTAAAAGCGGGATGGTGAGTTTGACGAAGAGTGTAGCGCTTGAAGAAGCGGAACACGGCATCACGGTCAACATGGTCAACCCGGGGAACATCGTCGGTGACAATAAGACGAAGCAAATTTCTGAAGCGGAGCAAGATGAAGCGACGCCGGTCGGAAGAACGGGAGTCGGAGAAGATATCGCTCGCGCGATTTCCTTCTTGCTGGCAGAAGAATCAAGTATGATCACGGGAGCAATCCTTGATGTGACTGGTGGCGTCAATGTCGTCCATCAATCCCGTAAGTAAGAGCAAATGAGGTTGACTCAAAAAAAGGATGACGCGTCTTTTCACGCCCTTTCCTCAGGCGAGACACAAGCCAGTTTTCCTGCTTCATTTAAGCAGGAAAGCGGGTCTTGTTCGTCTCTGACAGCGCATCAATGCGCTTTTCCTGTAGGAGTGGCGTGTGACGCGTCATCTACGAGATAAGGGTGGCAGATTATCATTCTGCCACCCTTATCTTTGTAGAGACTGACTGTTGAGTCAGCTCCATTTTTCTTGAGTTAAGATGACGGAATGGATTGAAGATGTTTTGGTGTGCGAGTTAACGCAACTGGACCTTCCGCAGTGAGATGAATATCATCCTCGATGCGGACGCCACCGACACCTGGAACATAAATGCCTGGTTCGAGTGTGTAGACGATACCAGCTTCAGCCGTCAGTAGGTTGTTTGACGCGAGAGACGGGAATTCATGAACCTCGATTCCGAGTCCGTGACCGACACGGTGCGTGAAGTACTGCCCGTAGCCAGCGTTTGTAATAACGTCACGGGCTGCTTTATCTAACGAACCGAGTGTCGTGCCGATCTGACTCGCTTCTGTCGCGGCTTCAAGTGCTTGGCGAACCGTTTCATAGATCTTTTTCTGTTCTTCGTTCGCTTCGCCATAAATGAAGGTCCGTGTAATATCGGAACAGTAGCCTTTCCAAACGACGCCGAGGTCAAATAAGACGAAGTCGCCTTCTTGGATGACACGGTCGCCGGGTACACCGTGCGGATCAGCGCTGTTTGCACCAAATAGGACAAGCGTATCAAATGACATCTCACGGACACCTTTTTTCTTCATTTCATATTCGATTTCCGCGATGACTTCGATTTCCGTGATCCCTGGGCGGATCGCTTGTTTACCGATTTCGATTGCTTCGTCCGCAAGTGCTGCTGCTTCTTGAAGAATAGCGATTTCTTCCGCTGTTTTCTTCAGACGAAGCGCTTGTAAAGACTCACCGATATCAAGAATGGCTGCGTTCTCGAGACGTGAGCTTAGTTCCTGATAGCGACTAAACGTCATGTGTTCCCCTTCGATACCGATTCGGTTATTCGAGTGCTCGAATGTCGCGAATAATTCTGCTAATCGATCAAACGGGTTTTCGTGATCCTCATACGTCACGACGTCTCCTTCCCAAGGACTCGCTGCAACGATACTTGCTTCGAGTGCCGGACAGAATAATACATGTTTGCCGGTTACATCGACGAGGACCGCCATGACACGTTCGTGGGGTTCAGCGTAGACTCCTGAGAAATAAAAGACATTTGCCTTCGAAGTGACGACGGCTAAGTCGATTCCTTGTTCTTTCAAGAATTCACTGATTTGGTTCGTACGTTCGCTCATATATGATTCCACCTCTCTACTCATTTTCTACATAAGTATATCATCGTCCGGTTCGAAAAACATTTATCGTAAATCAGACTAGTACACGTTTTCATCTTTAGAGTAGTACAGTATAATGACAGGAGAGTAGAAAAAAGGAAAAGAAGGGATACAGTATGCCTACGAAACACGAACAGATCATTCGACATATCGAAGATCTTGATGTCGGAACAAAGATTTCCGTCCGACAAATCGCGAAGGATTTGACCGTATCCGAGGGGACGGCTTATCGCGCCATCAAGGAAGCAGAAAATTTAGGGTTCGTTTCGACGATTGAGCGAGTCGGAACGATTCGGATTAAAAAGAAACAAAAAGAAAATATCGAGAAACTGACATTCGCGGAAGTCGTGAACATCGTCGACGGTCAGGTGCTCGGTGGTCGAAATGGGTTACACAAGACGCTGACGAAATTCGTCATTGGCGCAATGAAGCTCGAAGCCATGATGCGCTATATCGATGTCGATAGTCTCGTCATCATCGGAAACCGCGAAAAAGCACATGAACTCGTGCTTGAAGCAGGAGCTGCTGTATTGATTACCGGTGGCTTTGATACGACAGAAGATGCGAAACGATTAGCGGATGAAATGGAGTTACCGATCATTTCGACATCCTACGATACGTTCACGGTTGCGACGATGATCAACCGAGCGATTTATGATCGATTGATCAAAAAGGAGATTTTACTCGTTTCGGATATTTTAATTCCGTTGCATGATACGTTCTATTTACAGACGACGGATCCGATTTCACGCTGGCACGAGTTGAATGAGCAGACGAAACACAACCGTTATCCCGTCATTGATGAACAAATGAAGGTCGTCGGTGTCGTGACAGCGAAGGACATCATTGACCGTCCACATGACTGGGCTGTTGAAAAAGTCATGACCCGTCATCCGATCACGGTCGGTATTCGAACGAGTGTCACGAATTCTGCGCATCAGATGGTCTGGGAAGGAATCGAGATGCTACCGGTCATCGACCAGTACGGTCGATTGCTCGGGATCATTAGTCGGCAAGACGTCCTCAAGGCACTGCAACTCGCGAATCGTCAGCCACAAGTCGGAGAGACGTTCGACGATCTAATTACAGGACAGATCAAGGCGGCAGAGGACGAACGGGGACCGTACTTATCGCTTGAGGTCTCGCCGCAAATGACGAACTTCATGGGGACTGCCTCGAGTGGGGTGTTGACGACGCTTCTAGTCGAAGGAGCGACGCGAATGTTGCGCCATATGAAAAAAGGTGACCTTGTCATCGAGAACGTCAGCATCTATTTCATTAAACCTGTTCAAATCGAGAGCACGGTAACGATCCGGGCGAATGTCTTTGACGTCGGTCGAAAATTCGGGAAAGTCGATGTCGAGATGTATCAAGGGACACAAATCGTTGCGAAGGCACTCGTGACATCCCAACTCATCGATCGTTAAATGAATCAAAAAGAACCGAAGTCAATGGACTTCGGTTCCTCTGAATCTAGCTCAGGATTGCTCCATCTCGCGGACGACATACGGATAAATCTTTTTGTAACGGATGAATCCGGCGATGAATGAAGCAACACCGACGATGATTAAAATGGAACAAACGATTTTCCCGACGAGTGTCGTTAATCCGTTTCCGGAAACGAACTGGTTGACGGCAAATAGGATGACGAACAAGCTCAACCAAATGCTCGCTTGCGTATTGAACAAGTATTTTCGGTTCGTGCTTTTCGTATGGAACGCGCGGCGTTTTGCTAACAAATACCCACCAAGCGAGAAAACGATGAGGGCGATGAGGATGAATTGCATGTTAAAAGGACCTCCTTTTTGTCTTCATCTCATATCATATCAAGATTAGAGGAGCTGTGCACAGTGAAAGAGCAAATCAAACAAATGATTGAAGTGGCAGATACAATCATCATTCATCGTCATGAACGTCCAGATCCCGATGCACTCGGTAGTCAATTCGGTTTGCAATTGACGTTACAACATCAATTCCCTAGCAAAACGGTATTAACGGCCGGAGAGATGGCGACATCATTGTCATTCATGGGAGAGCTTGATCAAGTAGACGATGAATTATACAAAGAGGCGTTAGTCGTGATTCTGGATACAGCGAATCAAGCGCGGATTGACGGGAAGGTCGCAATGACAGGAAAAGACGTCATTAAAATCGACCATCACCCGGATGAAGATCCATACGCACCAGTGCAACTCGTCGATACGACGATGAGTTCGACATCGGAATTGCTCGTTCATTTATTGAACGAATGGGGATACGAGATTCCAGCATCAGCTGCCATTCAATTCTACGCTGGGATCGTCGGTGACACGGGACGCTTCCAATTCCGTGGTACGACGAAACGAACATTTGAAGTCGCAGCACAATTGATTGATGCAGGAATCGATACGGACTGGTTGTATCGCAATATGTACGAAACAGAACTTGCGGCGCTTCACTTACAAGGATATGTCCTTCAACATATTCAATTGACGGATCAAGGTGTCGGTTATGTCGTATTGACACAAGATACGTTGAAGCAGTTTGGCGCGACGGTTGAGCAAGCATCGTTGCTCGTCAATAGTTTTGCCGGTTTAAAAGGCATGAAGTGTTGGGCATTGTTCCTTGAGACGGACACGGAGGTTCGCGTCCGGATTCGTTCGAAGGGTCCCGTCATCAATGAAGTAGCAAAAGAATTTAATGGTGGTGGACATCCGATGGCTTCTGGTGCAACGATTGGACAGTTGAGTGAGGTCGAACGTGTCATCCGTCGTCTGGACGAGGTCGCTGCTAACTTCCAGTTTTAAATGGAAAAAGGCTGCTCGGTCTCACTCCTCTCATTGAGGAAGCGAAGCGAACAGCCTTTTTACGCTTATTGCGTTTTTGTTTCGTCTTGCGGAATGAACCAAACGCCACGATCTGTGTGATCTTCAATGACATTCAGTTGAAGTTCAGCGACAGATTTGCGAATCTTCTCAGCGATTTCTTCCGTTTCAGTAAAAGCGGTAACACCGAGCTTTAATTGTTCGACTTTTTCACGTGCGATTTGACTGCGATTCAAAATCATGAGAAACGCTCCTTCCGTACCCGTCATGATATTTCTATACTTATTGTATCGAATAATAAATCAGATGGCGAGTACTTGAGTCAGTTAGATATGAATGTTCTGAAAACTTTTAAAAACATCCATCAGAAGAGAAAGGAGAATGGAAGATGCATATAAATGTTCGAACGCAGTTTAGTCCATTGCAGAGTTTAGTTCGAATCGAGTCCTATCTTGATGAACTAGTCCGTCGACACATCGGACGAGCGGTCATCTGTGAGACGACATTGACAGGAGTTCCCGCATTCATCGATGCATGTCAGCGTCGAAATATGCAACCGATCGTCGGATGGGAGCAGCGAATCGAAGAAGAATTTTGTATCTTATGGTTTGCTTTTTCTTCTGATGGACTGCGTCAACTGTATCGACTAGCCAGTCAACAAGGGGAGACTGAAGTTTCATCACTGATCGCGGTGCTCGTACCACTGCGTCAAGCCTCTGAAGATGCGACGCGTCTACGTCGTTCCTTCGTTCAATGGATGGGACACGTTCAAGGAGCGCGTACATATATGGGTGTGACCTCTAGCCGCTCAACGGTCGAACGAGAGAGTCGTGCGCGTTACCGCGAAGTAGCAGCAGCGCTTGGTGTTGAGACCGTTCCAGTCGATCCTGTTCGTTACATTCGTCGAGATGAAGCGCCAGCGTATCAAGCGATACGTGCGATTGGTGAAGCGACGACGTTCCAAGACCAAAAGACAGATCGTCTGATGCATTTAAAGACCCGGGAAGAGTTACTCGAAGACTTTACCGAGCGAGAAATTACGATGGCGGAGCAGTTTGCTACGACATCTGAACGCTTGGAATTACCGTTTCAACAACGTCCACTGCCGCGTGTCGCGGAAGACTCGAATGCGTTATTACGGAAACGTGCTGAGGAAGGGTTACTGGCACATGGTCATGAAAGTAACGAAGCGCGGGAACGTCTCGCTTATGAACTATCAGTCATCGATAAGACAGGATTTGCTGATTATTTCTTAATCGTTGAAGAACTCGTACGTAGTGCAAAAGCGAAAGGCATTTTCGTTGGACCCGGTCGAGGTTCAGCAGCTGGATCACTTGTCAGCTATGCGCTTGGGATCACGACGGTGGATCCATTGAAATATGGATTACTATTCGAACGATTCTTAAATCCCGAGCGGATTTCGATGCCGGATATCGATATCGATATCGAAGATGAACGACGCGAAGAAGTATTAGAGGATCTCGTGATGCGTTACGGAAAAGATCATGTTGCTCAAATCGGTACATTGTCGACGCTCGGTGCCAAAGCCGCTCTGCGAGACGTCGGACGGACGCTAGAGTTTTCGAAGGATGAGTTAGATGCTGCGGTCAAACAGCTTGGAAAATCAACGACGTTACAAGGGATCGAACAAAATAAACAGACATATCGTTGGTTCTCTGGAAGTGAAAAGCGCCGGCAACTGTTGCAACTAGCGCAAGCGGTCGAGGGTCTCCCGCGACAACGTTCGGTTCACGCGGCCGGTGTCGTCATTGGATCTGAACAGCTCGTCGAGACGACACCCGTTGAAACGGGACCAAATGAACGGTATGTGACGCAGTTCTTGATGCAGGCATTGGAACGTCAAGGATTGTTGAAAATTGACTTGTTAGGATTACGAAATCTCAGTCGTTTGCGTCGGATGGAAGAATTGATTCGTCGAGAACAGCCATCCTTTACGCTCACGCAAATTCCGGAAGAAGACCGCGCGACATTCCAAGTCTTTGCCCGCGCTGAGACGGATGATATTTTCCAATTCGAGTCGACGGGTATGAAACAGACGTTGCGCGAAGTCAAACCGAATCGGTTCGAAGATTTGGTGGCAACGATGTCACTCTATCGTCCGGGGCCAATGAAATTCATTGATCTGTACGCGAAACGAAAAGCTGGTCAACCTTATCAAATGCTGCATCCCGTATTAGAAGACGTACTTGCACCAACGTATGGCATCATCGTCTATCAGGAGCAAGTCATGGAAATCACCCGTCGAGTGGCTGGATTTACACTCGCGCAAGCAGATTTATTACGACGTGCGATTTCTAAAAAAAGTACGGATTCGCTCGAACAGGAACGGGTTCGTTTTCTCGAAGGAGCGAAGTCGAACGGATTCGATGATGCGATCGCACAATCACTTTATGAACAAATTGAGCGATTCGCTGGGTATGGATTCAACCGAAGTCATGCGGTCGCCTATTCAAAGATTAGTTATGCCCTCGGATATATCAAAGCGCATTTCCCGCACATTTTCTTACTCGTCTCGGTCGAACAACCGGAGCGTCTCGTCCGATTGATGCGCGAACGACGTCTCCCGGTCCTATCGCCGGATGTCTGGATTTCGGATTACCGTTCTTCACTAGAAGGCAAAGGGATTCGACTCGGAATACATGTGATTAAAGGTATTTCCGAGCGAGAGTTCGAGCGTGTAAAGGAAGCATCGAAGCACACGGCGACGATTGCTGATCTATTGACCCACGTCGGATGGGGCAAGAAGGAGCGCGCAAAAATCGAATTGTTACTCTACAGTGGTGCGCTAGACCGAGCGACGCACGGCGATCGCGGACTCGCTGAACAAGAAGTGCTCGAGTATTTCACCGAGTCGTCGAATACATTACTTCCAGACGAGTTGGCAATTCTCGGGAAACGGCGGACACAGAAGTCATCGAAACGAAGTGACTCCGATTGGGCGCGATTAGAACGGGAAGCGCTTGGATTCTGGTTGACGTATTCGCCGTTGACGACAGCAATGAAAGCTCCGGTTGAATCTGCTTATTTCCATGATCTTGGCGTCGGTTCGGAAACACATTATTTAGTCTGTTATATTGATCAGATTCGAGAGTTCAAGACGAAACGCGGTCAAACGATGGCGGTCATTCAGGCAGTCGATGGGTATTCGAATGAAGAGGTCGTCGTCTTCCCGAATCAATATGAACGATTCCGTCGATCACTTTATTTAGGGAACGTCTTGCTGATTGAACTAAAGGTACAGGATCGAGAAGGGGAGCGTCAGTTCATTTTGGAACGTCTTCGTCCGCTTGGACAAGATGTGCTATTCGTCAAGTTAACATCAAAAAATGAGCTGGCCGCACTCGAACAGTTGCTTGAAGCAGCACCGGGCGATATTCCAGTCGTCGTCCGCTACGCGGATTCACGCGAGACAAAATCGTTACCGCCGCTTTATGCAGTGCAACATGATGAGGAATTACTAGCTCGGCTACGTATTCGGTTTGGTGAGGATCATGTCGTCCTGAAAAATGTCCCCCGTTCAAACTAGTACTAGGTAATAAGATTTGTTATAATAAGGGGTAATTGGTCTGACCAATGCCACCGATTGAAGCAACCGACTGAAGGGTCAGAAAGGTGGTGCCGTATCGATATGGAGAAGAAACGAAATGCGTTTGAAGCCAATATCGCGGCGATTAAATTGATGATCGAACAAGATGGATTAGTTCCAGGAGACCGTATTCCATCAGAACGGGAACTGGCAGAACGACTATCCATCAGTCGACCGTCCGTACGAGAAGCATTACGGACGCTCGCTTATTTAGGGATCGTCGAGACACGACATGGAGGCGGAAGCTTTCTATTGAACCGTGACGATCATACCTATATTCAAATCATCGCTCAATTCTTAGTGACTGGCGATTCGAAGTTCGAAGACTTGGCAGGAACGCTCCGCTTGCTTGAGCAAGCAGCGCTCGCGCAGCTGGATGACCTTTCGGTGCTTGCACCAGTCGTATCATCCGATGCAGCGTTTCGTGAGACGTTGATTCAGACGGTCGATAACGATTTGTTTGAACGAATCTGGCGACAAGTCAATGCCTTCCACAAAAGCTTCGGTCAAGGGGAACTCTATACGCAGGCGGAACGGGAACAACTCTTGAACCGCCCATAGGATGACAAGGGGGAACTGAACGTGCAAGCATTTTTTCGAAAACCTAAAAAGTTCGTCACGCTGACTTCGAAGGAGCAGCGTGTCGATGTGCCAGTAGGCCTAATGACGAAATGTCCGAAATGTAAATTAATCCAATATACGAAACAACTGGAGGCGAACTTACGTGTCTGTTCATGTGGGTATCATCACCCATTGACCGCGCAAGAACGTTTTACACAATTATTCGATGAAGGTTCGGTGACGTATTTCGACTTACCGGCAGTTCAAGCGGATCCGCTTGGATTCCAGGATTACCCGGAAAAATTAAAGGGCGACCAAGTCAGAACGGGTCTTGAAGAAGCGATCGTCTGTGGCGTCGGGAATGTGAATGGTCACCCACTCGTCGCTTGTGTCATGGATGCACGATTCCGGATGGGCTCGATGGGGGCAGCAGTCGGTGCTGCGATTTCTGAAGCGGTTCGTTACGCAACGAAACATCGTCTACCGGTCACGATTTTCTCCGCTTCAGGTGGAGCACGGATGCAAGAGGGCATGGTTAGTCTCATGCAGATGGCGAAATCGAGTCTCTTCTTAAAACAACATTCAGATGCTGGATTACTTTATATTTCTTGTATGACGCATCCGACGACCGGCGGGGTATCAGCAAGTTTTGCGATGCTCGGTGACTTTAACATCGCTGAACCGGGGGCGTTGATCGGGTTTGCAGGTCGACGAATCATCGAACAGACGATACGTGAAAAACTGCCGGAAGATTTCCAAACAGCAGAATTCTTATTACAAGCAGGTCAACTGGACGATGTCGTATCACGACATGATCTGAAAACGTACTATACGCGAATCTTAAAGCTACATGCGGAGGGAACGAACCATGCAACCATTTGACCAACCAGTCATCGCGTTACGCGAAAAAATTCTTGAGCTCCATGATATGGCGGAAACACAAGGACTAGACTTCAAGGAAGAACTCCAACTTCTTGAAGAACGCCTTCATCGGTTAGAACTCGATATTTACGGGAATATGAAAGCGTGGAATCGCGTTCAATTGGCACGTCATCCAGAACGTCCAACGACACTCGATTACATTGAATCCATTTGTGAAGACTTCATCGAGTTGCACGGCGATCGTCATGGATATGATGATGCGGCAATCGTCGGTGGAATCGGAACATTGAATGGTCGTCCGGTGACGATCATCGGTCATCAACGCGGGAAAGATACAAAAGAAAACATTCGTCGTAATTTTGGGATGCCACATCCGGAAGGGTATCGAAAAGCACTACGTCTCATGCAACAAGCGGAGAAATTCAATCGACCGATCATTACGTTCATCGACACGAAAGGGGCTTACCCAGGACGTGCAGCAGAAGAACGTGGTCAGAGTGAGGCCATCGCGAAAAACTTATTTGAGATGGCTGGTATGACGGTTCCAATCATCTCGATCGTCATCGGTGAAGGTGGATCAGGTGGTGCTTTAGGAATCGGAGTATGTGATCAACTCTTGATGCTCGAGAATTCAACGTATTCGGTCATCTCTCCTGAAGGTGCTGCAGCATTGTTATGGAAAGATGCAAGTCTTGCGGAGAAAGCGGCGGAATCGATGAAAATCACAGCACCTGATTTATTAAGACTCGGGATCGCGGATGCCATCATTCCAGAAGTCGTCGGAGGGGCGCATCTCGATGTGTCATTACAGGCGGATAAATTAAAAACTGTACTGGTACAGAAACTTGAATCATTGGTTCATCTGACCAAGGAAGAGCTCATCGATCAGCGGACCGAAAAATATCACCAAATTGGCACATAAGCACCATGTAATCGCTATCATGATTGATATTCCTCATTTCCGGAATCGATGATGAAAAAGCTAGTGAAAGTTTATGCAATCTGCCCTGTTGTAAAACAAGAAAACAACGTGCTATTTTAGATTCAGATTAATGGAGAGGTGATTAACGTGAGTTTAAAACGGATTGCTGTCTTAACGAGTGGCGGCGATGCACCAGGTATGAATGCCGCGGTGCGTGCTGTCACGCGTAAAGCGATTTTTCATGGCTTAGAAGTATTTGGTGTCTATAACGGCTATCAAGGACTAATCAACGGGGACATCGTCCAGTTGAACCTTGGATCAGTTGGTGACATCATTCAACGAGGCGGAACGTTCCTACGTTCAGCACGTTGCCCTGAGTTCCGTACAGAAGAAGGACGAGCAAAAGCGGTCGTCAATCTTAAGAAATTTGAAATTGATGCACTCGTCGTCGTAGGCGGAGACGGGTCGTATCGTGGTGCCCAAAAATTGACGGGACTTGGTTTCCCGACAATTGGACTTCCAGGTACGATCGATAACGATATCCCTGGAACGGACTATACGATCGGTTTTGATACAGCGCTCAACACGGCGCTTGAAGCGATCGATAAAATCCGTGATACGGCATCGTCGCATGAGCGGACGTATGTCATTGAAGTCATGGGACGCGATGCGGGTGATATCGCATTATATGCAGGACTTGCCGGTGGAGCAGAATCGATTCTTGTTCCTGAGCGTCCTGAAGATTTAAAAGAAGTCCTCGATCGCATTCAAAGTGGTGTCAATCGCGGTAAGAAACACTCAATCGTCATCGTCGCTGAAGGTGCAGGTCGTGCTCAGGACGTGGGAGACGCGATCGCAAAAGAAACAGGTCTCGATACACGCGTCACGGTACTTGGTCACGTTCAACGTGGTGGAGCACCAACGGCAGCGGACCGTGTACTTGCAAGTCGGATGGGGGCGCATGCCATCGAAATCCTACTTCAAGGAAAGCAAGGACGTGTCGTAGGTGTACGTGGTGGTAAGATGATCGATCTCGACATCGATGAGGCACTCGACGAAAATAAACATGAGCTGGATCTTGATATTCTCGAGCTTTCAAAACAGCTTTCGATTTAACGAACGTCGATAGGATTGGAATGGGCAAGAGAACTTGGCCAAACACCGTAGGAGGTTTATGGAATATGCGTAGAACTAAAATTGTATGTACGATTGGACCGGCGTCAGAAAAACGTCTTCCAGAAATGATTGAAGCAGGTATGAACGTCGCTCGTTTGAACTTCTCACACGGCGATTATGAAGAACACGGTGCACGTATCACGGATATCCGTCGTGCAGCGAAAGAAGCAAACAAAATCGTTACGATTCTTCTTGATACGAAAGGACCAGAAATCCGGACACATTCGTTTGAAGAAGGAAAAGCGCTTCTCGCACGTGGTCAAGAAGTCATCATCGTCAGCGGAGACGCAAACGAAATCGTCGGAACGAAAGATAAATTCTCTGTCACATATGAAGGACTCTATGATGATGTCGAAGTTGGTTCGATGATCATGCTTGATGACGGTCTCATCGGTCTTCGTGTCACTGAAAAACTTCCGAACCGTGAGCTTCGTTGTTCAATCGAAAACGAAGGCGTCATCAAGACGAAAAAAGGTGTTAACTTGCCAAACGTAAAGGTTAACCTTCCTGCTTTGACAGAAAAAGATATTGCGGATATCGAGTTCGGTATCAAGAGCGATATCGATTTAATCGCGGCCTCTTTCGTACGCCGTGCGTCAGACGTCGTTGCGATTCGTCAATTGCTTGAGAAAAACAACGCGAGCCACATCAAAATCTTCCCGAAAATCGAGAACCAAGAAGGTGTCGATAACATCGAAGAAATCCTTGCGATTTCGGACGGTTTGATGGTAGCGCGTGGTGACCTCGGTATCGAGATCCCAACGGAAGAAGTCACGCCAACTCAAAAAGACTTGATCAAGCTTTGTAACGACTTCGGTAAACCAGTCATTACAGCAACACAAATGCTTGATTCGATGCAACGTTTCCCACGTCCTACACGTGCTGAAGCATCAGACGTCGCGAACGCGATTCTTGATGGTACGGATGCAATCATGCTTTCAGGTGAGACAGCAGCAGGGGACTACCCAATCGAATCTGTCCAAATGATGCACTCGATCGCAAAACGTACAGAAAAAATGCTCGACTACAAGCTCTTGTTGAAAGATCGTCAGACACGTAGTGAGCACACAGTAACGGATGCAATCGCTCAAGCGGTTACGCACACTGCGATCAACTTGGACGCAAAAGCAATCTTGACTCCGACACAATCGGGTTACACGGCTGCACGTATCTCGAAATACCGTCCAGAGCCAAACATCGTCGCGGTTACACCAAGCGCACGTGTCGCACGTCAGTTGAACATCGTATGGGGCGTGTACCCAATCGTCGTTGATCATCTTTCAGACAACACGGATGACATGTTGACACTTGCTGCGGACACAGCAAAAGACGCTGGTTTCGTCACAGATGGTGATCTCGTCGTCATCTCAGCAGGTATCCCTGCTTTGACTGCTGGTACAACAAACATGTTGAAAATCCACATCGTCGGTAAAGAGATCGCAAACGGTCGTGGAATCGGTGAGCGTGGAGTCGTTGGCGAAGTCGTCATCGCAAACAACGCAGAAGAAGCAAACGCGAAAGCGAAGCCAGGCATGATCCTCGTTACGAACTCAACTGATCGTGACATGATGCCTGCAATCGAGATGGCTGCAGCGATGATCACAGTTGATGGCGGATTGACAAGCCATGCTGGAATCGTTGGACCATCACTCGGTAAACCAGTCATCGTTGGTGTCGAAGATGCATTGACAGTCTTCAAAGACGGTCAAATGATCTCAATCGATCCATTGACAGGTAAACTATATAACGCATAATCCATTCATGACGGACGTGACTTAGGTCATGTCCGTCTTTTTTGTATGAGGAGGACGTATGGAAGCTTATCTTTTTTTGATTGCCCTCGTCTTCATCGGGGTCATCGCACAAAATAAATCATTAATCATCGCTGCAGCCTTCCTGCTGATCATCAAGGCAATCGGGCTGGATGGTAGACTGTTTCCTTCCTTGCAGGCAAAAGGGATCACGTGGGGCGTCACATTGATCACGGCAGCGATCCTCGTACCGATTGCAGCAGGGGATATCGGATTTAAGGAGTTGCTCCAAAGTATTCGGGGACATATCGGCATCATCTCATTTTTATCAGGAATTTTTGTTGCAATCGTCGCGGCACACGGTGTTGGACTGATGAAAGAAGATCCACTCGTCACGACGGCCTTACTAGCTGGAACGATTCTTGCAGTCGGACTTTTCCGAGGGGTACCGGTCGGACCATTGATTGGTGCTGGAATCGCGGCGCTTGTCATCGGAATGTGGGATGTCATCGCAAAAGCGTTCACAGGATGAGCCGAATCAGCAAAGTAACTGAATTAATTTTTTGATAATAGTATGCAAGTTCATTCACTTTTTGGGTATTTTTGTTTATACTAAGAACAGAAACAAGATGGTCTATTCAAGAGTACAGCGCTACAAGCATGGGGAACGGCTCTTGAGTGGACGTCTTTTTTTCAATACGGAAATGAAAGCGTTTTAAATTTCTGGGGAAAAAAAGGGGGATTATTGTCATGACGCAAACTAAAGGTTTAGAAGGAATCGTCGCGACTTCATCGAAAATCAGTTCGATCATCGATGGTCAATTGACGTATGGCGGTTATACGATTGATGATTTGGCGGAGCACGCCTCATTTGAGGAAGTCGTCTTCTTATTGTGGAACGACCGTCTACCAAAAGAAGAGGAATTGAAGCAACTATCGGAAGCACTCATTTCCGAAGCAACGGTTGCGACTGCCGTTCTTGAAACAATGAAGGCAGCACCGAAGTCGGCGAATGCGATGGCAACGATTCGAACAGCGCTTTCTCAACTCGCGCTTTACGATGAGACATCGGAAGATATGTCGACTGAGGCGAATTACGCTAAAGCCATCAAATTACAGGCACAAATCGCAACACTCGTCACAGCTTACGCCCGTATCAAAAAAGGACAAGAGCCGATTGCACCTAAAACAGGTCTTTCATACGCAGGAAACTTCTTGTTCATGTTGACGGGTGAAGAGCCAACGGAAGTTGCAGAAAAAGCCTTCAACCAAGCGCTCGTTCTTCACGCTGACCACGAGTTGAACGCTTCGACGTTCACAGCACGCGTGTGTGTCGCGACACTCTCTGACGTCTACTCAGGTGTGACGGCAGCGATGGGCGCATTAAAAGGACCACTTCACGGTGGCGCGAACGAAGCCGTCATGAAGATGTTGTTAGAAATTGATTCGGTTGAAAAGGTTGACGAGTATGTTCATAATAAACTTGAGAACAAGCAAAAAATCATGGGCTTCGGTCACCGTGTCTACAAGGACGGCGACCCACGTGCGAAGCATCTTCAAGAAATGAGTCGTCAGCTGACTGCTCAAATCGGGGAGCCGAAATGGTATGAGATGTCAGTTAAGATTGACGAAATCGTCCAATCGGAAAAAGGATTGAAACCAAATGTTGATTTCTATTCTGCTTCTACGTACCATGCACTTGGACTTGATACAGAGCTATTCACTCCAATCTTTGCAGTAAGTCGGATGTCAGGTTGGTTGGCGCACATTTTAGAGCAGTATAGCGATAACCGTCTGATTCGCCCGCGTGCAGACTACACGGGTGAAACGCACCGGACATACGTGTCCATTCAAGAACGTTAAAAGGACGGGGAGGAGCAATCCTCTCCTGATTTTTGATGTAGATTACAATTACTTAAGGGGGATTTTTAGACATGGCTACACTTCAAGGCGAAAACATCACAGTAACTAACGGTACACTTCAAGTTCCAAACGCTCCAATCATTCCGTTCATCATTGGTGACGGAACAGGACCTGATATCTGGAACGCAGCTGTACGTGTGTTTGATGCAGCAGTTGAAAAAGCATACAACGGTGAGAAGAAAATCGAATGGAAAGAAGTCTACGCTGGTGAAAAAGCATTCAACAAAACAGGCAACTGGTTACCAGAAGAGACACTCGATCTCATCCGTGAGCACATCATCGCAATCAAAGGACCACTTACGACACCAGTCGGTGGCGGAATCCGTTCGTTGAACGTTGCTCTACGTCAAGAGCTTGATTTGTACACATGTCTTCGTCCAGTTCGTTACTTCACAGGTGTTCCTTCACCGGTTAAACGCCCAGAAGATACAGACATGGTCATCTTCCGTGAAAATACTGAAGACATCTACGCAGGAATCGAATACGCAGAAGGTAGCGAAGGCGCTGCAAAACTGCTTGAGTTCCTTCAAAACGAAATGGGTGTCAATAAAATCCGCTTCCCTGAGACATCTGGTCTTGGAATCAAACCGATTTCAAAAGAGGGAACAGAACGCCTCGTTCGTGCAGCAATCGAATATGCACTTGAGCACAAGCGCGCTTCATTGACGCTCGTTCACAAAGGCAACATCATGAAGTTCACTGAGGGAGCTTTCAAAAACTGGGGTTATGAGCTTGCTGAGCGTGAATACGCAGAGCACGTCTTCACTTGGAACCAGTACGATCGCATCAAGGAAGAAGAAGGAACAGATGCTGCGAACAAAGCACAAGCAGACGCAGAAGCTGCTGGTAAGTTGATCGTGAAAGACTCAATCGCTGATATCTTCTTACAACAAATCTTGACTCGTCCAAAAGAGTTCGATGTCGTTGCGACAATGAACTTGAACGGTGACTACATCTCGGATGCACTTGCTGCACAAGTCGGTGGTATCGGAATCGCACCTGGAGCAAACATCAACTACATGACAGGTCATGCGATCTTTGAAGCAACTCACGGTACGGCACCGAAATACGCTGGACTTGATAAAGTAAACCCATCGTCTGTCATCTTGTCAGGCGAAATGATGTTCCGTCACCTCGGCTGGAACGAAGCGGCAGATCTCATCATCAAATCGATGGAAACATCGATTGAATCGAAAGTCGTCACATACGACTTCGCACGTCTCATGGATGGTGCGACTGAAGTGAAGTGTTCTGAATTCGCGGACGAACTCATCAAAAACATGTAATCCGATCAGGAGGAATGAGTCGATGAACAGACGGAAGAAGATCGCAGTCATAGGAAGTGGCTTTACGGGCGCAACGACGGCACTCTATCTTGCTCAGCGAGAGCTAGGAGATGTCGTCCTCGTCGACCGACCCGAGCAAGAGAATCCGACGAAAGGAAAGGCGCTTGATATGCAAGAGGCAGCGCCGATCCTCGGGTTTGATGCTTCAGTAAAAGGGACATCGAACTATGCGGACATCAACGGTGCGGATATCGTCGTCATCACTGCCGGCATTGCTCGAAAGCCAGGGATGAGCCGCGAGGACCTCGTGAGTACGAATGCTGCCGTCATGACAGCTGTGACGAAGGAAATCGTCGCGCATGCACCGGAATCGATCATCATCGTTTTGACGAATCCGGTCGATGCGATGACGTATACAGTCTATCAAGCATCTGGTTTTCCGAAAGAGCGTGTCATCGGTCAATCCGGTGTCCTCGACACGGCACGCTTCCGGACATTCTTAGCAGAGGAACTGAACGTTTCTGTAAAGGATGTATCGGGATTCGTACTCGGAGGACACGGGGATGACATGGTGCCGCTACTGCGCTATTCTCAGGCGGGAGGCATTCCAATCGAGAAACTGATATCCAAGGAGCGGTTAGATGCGATCGTTGACCGAACACGTAAAGGCGGCGGTGAAATCGTTCAGTTACTCGGAAACGGTTCCGCTTACTACGCACCGGCAGCAGCAATTGCTGAGATGGTCGAGGCGATCTTGAAGGACCAGCGACGTATTCTACCGGCCATTGCTTATCTCGAAGGCGAATATGGATATGACGATATGTATTTCGGTGTACCGGTCATTCTTGGCGGAAACGGTGTCGAGCATGTCTATGAACTCGAACTGACGACTGAAGAGCAAGAGGCTTTGAATCGCTCTGCCTCTACAGTCCGTTCTGTACTCGACTTATTAAAATCTTGATTCTAAAAAAAAGACGAACTTGTCGAAAGTGACAAGTTCGTCTTTTTTGTCTTGTCATAACCGATGAGGAGAAGCATAGTGCGATAACTTGGCATACCAAGGGCAGACCAGTATAAGAAGAAACGTCAGCCAAGGAATCAAGTATCCGATTCGAAGGAAGTAACCTTGGTGTTCCATATGTAGGTGTTGTCGGTTTTGACAATGTGGACAGGGCAGTCCGTGAGCAGACCAGATTAAACGATAGATTGTTCGAGCAGACCAGGATTGACGACAAACGGTGCATCGTGCCACGCGAGTGCCTCCTTTCATTCATAGGTTAATTGTGTAAAGTGTGTTTTTCACAACATACGATATATATAGGAGAAAAGTTCCAATTTCAATAAACATGTATAAAAAAAGATTGTATTAGGGTAAGGACAAAGGTACGTCATTCTATTCCACTAAGGGGGATGCCACATGCGCGCCGTAACGTACCAAGGAGCAAAAGATGTTCAAGTCAAACAAGTCCAGGATCCATCGATTGATAAAAACGATGATATCATCGTTAAAATCACTTCGACTGCCATTTGTGGATCAGATTTACACATCTATCAAGGGAATATGCCGGCTCACAAAGATTATGTCATTGGTCATGAACCGATGGGCATCGTTGAAGAAGTTGGACCAGGTGTGACGAAGGTCAAGCGTGGTGATCGCGTCGTGTTACCGTTTAATGTTGCTTGTGGTCACTGTTTCTTTTGTGAACATGATATGGAGAGTCAATGTGATAACTCGAACGGAAATCCCCATGTTGATACAGGTGGGTACTTCGGCTTTACAGAAGAGTTTGGTGGACATCCCGGTGGTCAGGCGGAATATTTAAAAGTTCCGTTCGGGAATTTCATGCCACTCGTGATTCCTGAATCATGTGAATTAGAAGATGAGGCACTATTGTTTTTATCTGACGTTTTACCTACGGCGTATTGGAGTGTTCTGCATGCGGGTGTGAAAAAAGGAGATACGGTCGTTGTACTCGGATCAGGACCAGTTGGACTAATGACACAAAAATTTGCATGGATGCAAGGGGCAAAGCGAGTCATTGCGGTAGATGATCAAGTGTATCGATTAAATCATGCTAAAGTCACGAATAAAGTCGAGACAGTAAATTTCTCAGATCACGCAGAAAGTGGTGCGTATATTAAAGAGCTGACACAAGGTGGGGCAGACGTCGTAATTGATTGCGTCGGTTTTGATGGGAAGATGTCCCCTATAGAAAAAATTGAACAAAAGATTGGTCTGCAAGGTGGAACGTTGAGTGCCATTGATATTGCAAAAGACGCTGTCCGGAAATTTGGTACTGTACAGTTGACAGGCGTCTACGCTAAAAAATATAATCAGTTTCCGCTTGGCGATTTCTTTACCCGAAATATTACGCTGAAAATGGGACAAGCACCAGTCGTCCATTTGATGCCGGAACTATTCCAGAAAATCATCAATCAAGAATTTGATCCGACGGATATCGTGACACACCGAGTGGCACTTGATGATGCTGCTTCTGCCTATCAGACATTTAATGATCGGACAGATGGATGCATCAAGGTCGTCTTGAAACCATAAGCTATATCATACTCAAACAGCCCATCCGATTTTTGGATGGGCTGTTGTACATCATTGGATTAAAAGAAGAAGACGGGCCATAGAAGACCGACGGCTAGTCCGAGTAACAGACCAACGAACACCTGAAATTCGGTATGGCCGACGAGCTCATTCAGAAGAGGGGTCTCATGACGAATTCCTTTAAAATAATCATTGAGTAATTTTGCCTGAACACCGACTGCTTGTCTGACACCCGTTGCGTCATACATGATGATCGTGGCAAATATAGCAGCTAGTGCGAAGAGTGAGGACGAGAAGCCTTCCTGAAAACCGATGACCACGGCTAAGGCGACGACAGTCGAGCTATGTGAACTAGGCATACCACCGGAAGCAAACATGATTTCCAGGTCGAACTTTCGCGTCCGTACCAAACTCGTGACAAGCTTCGCTGCTTGAGCGATGAACCACGCCGTGATGGCTGCAAAAAGGGGATGGTTCCATTCCATACATTCTACCTCCTACAATTAACGATATGTATTGTTTCCCCGTTTTATTAGCTTTTACACGAACGATCTAGTTGGATTCGGCATCTCCTTTAAAGATTATGTAAAGAAACAGCAGAAAGATTTGTGATTTTCCTGTGAAAGTCGGTAAGATGAAGACAGACGAAGCGGATTCCACGGAATTCCTCATTCGAAAGAACGAAACTTGAGGGGGATGCAAGGTTTGAAAGATAAAATTATCGTGGTAGATGATGAATTGTCGATTGCAACACTATTGAAGTTTAATCTAGAACAGGCTGGTTTCGTTGTCGAAACGGCACATGATGGGATGTCAGGTTTAAAATTAGCGGAAAAACAAGATGCCGCATTGATTGTACTGGATCTCATGTTGCCGGAACTCGATGGTCTGGAAGTATGTAAACGGCTACGCCAACAGAAAATCAATACGCCGATCTTGATGCTGACGGCAAAGGATGATGAGTTCGATAAAGTTCTTGGTCTGGAACTCGGTGCGGACGATTATCTGACAAAACCATTTAGCCCACGTGAAGTCGTCGCCCGTGTGAAAGCAATTTTACGACGAATGAGTCATCAGACAACACCATCGGAAGAAGTGACGGATGGGACGATTCTGATTGGTGATGTCAAGATCGTTCCAGATAACTACGAAGCTTTCAAAGCAGAAGAACGTCTTGAACTGACACCTAAAGAATTCGAATTGCTCGTATATCTTGCTAAAAATAAGGGACGTGTCCTGACACGAGACCAACTGTTATCCGCAATCTGGAACTATGATTTCGTCGGCGATACACGAATCGTGGATGTGCACATTAGTCATGTCCGTGAAAAAATCGAGCCGAATACGAAAAAACCGATTTATATCAAAACGATTCGTGGTCTCGGGTATAAGATGGAGGAGCCGAAACCGGAATGAGTAAGTATCGCAAGCGGTTCATCTTTAAAATGTTTTCGTTCATCAGTCTCGTGCTGATTGCACTCGGTTTCTTACTTGGACAATCCTTCAAAGAGTTCTATGTCCAAAATGAAAAAGAAAAATTGATGGATGAGACTTCTCTTGTCGAGACGATCTTACAAGGGCGCGATGTTTCGGAGATGGCCCAGTATGTGAATCAATTGTACGCGGAATCGAACTTCGACATGATTTTATTCAATGGTCGGGGTGAGATCATTGCTGGTACACCGGTTGATGTGACGAAACTAAAAGTCGCGACTCTTAATTTTTCAGCGATTCCTGATGAGGGGACGTTTGAATCGAAAACAGATGACAGTGTCGTCCAATTCACGAAGCCTGTTCCGACAGCGGACGGTGGCGAGGTGTACGTCAGTTTCATTCGTTACGCAAAAGACTTAAACGTTATTTATTCACGGATTTGGACGGTCATCATCCTTTCTCTCGTTGCGTCGTTATTGATTATATTCTTGACGATCTATCGTTCGACGAAACGATTCCTTCGACCGATCGCGGAGGCAACCGATGTGTTGCACGAGCTGTCGCATGGAAATTACAAGTCACGCGTCTATGAGTTGTCGGCACCTGATGAATCACGCGATTTAGGACGCTCCATCAATCTACTAGCGCGCAATCTCGAGAACGCATCGTCTGGTGAGGCGATGCAACGGGCGCGTCTTGAATCCTTGATCGAGTACATGGGAGCCGGTCTCATGTTGATTGATGAAAAAGGCTATGTCCTGCTCGTCAACCGGACGTATCGGGAAATGTTCAACATTCATGAACCGTCTAGCGGGAAGCTGTACTATCGTGTATTGCCAAACGAAAAGATGAGCCAGGTGATTGAAGATGTTTATCTGACGGAAAAACCAAATCGAAAGCAGTCGAGTGTTCGATTCGGTATTAATAGTCGGACGTTCATGGTCAGTGCCGCTCCGATTTTCGATAAGAACGGTCGCGTGCAGGGAACGACCGTCGTCTTTAACGACATCACGGAAATCAAAAAGCTGGAACAGATGCGTAAAGACTTCGTCGCGAATGTCAGCCATGAATTAAAGACACCGTTGACGTCCATCAAAGGGTTTGCGGAGACGTTACTCGATGGCGCGCAAGAGGTTCCGGAAATCCGTGAACAATTTTTACGGATCATTCATGACGAGTCGGAACGGATGCAAACATTGGTGGAAGACTTGCTTGAACTCTCTCGTTTAGAACAGGATAACTATCAGCTCGAGACCGCAATCGTTGATGTGACAAGTCTCGTTCGGGAAACGGCAGCACTCCTGGACCGACGAGCAACAGAAAAAGAGATGACGATTCATATCGAAACGGAAGAGGAAGTCTTCATTCGGGCAGATTTGAATCGATTGAAACAGGTCGTCGTCAACTTGGTCGCGAATGCGTTGAATTATACGCCAAATGGTGGCAACGTCTGGATTCAGCTTGAGGATGGGGAAGAGTCTGTCCAGCTCATCATCAAAGATGACGGAATTGGTATTCATCCGAAAGAAACCCAACGGATATTTGAACGTTTCTATCGCGTCGATAAGGCACGAAGCCGCAATTCTGGGGGGACGGGTCTTGGACTAGCCATCGTCAAACACATCGTCGACCTTCACCATGGTGAAATCGAAGTCGCTTCAGAGGAGCAGAAAGGGACGACATTTACGATTCGTTTACCAAAACATGGCTGAATTTCACAGTGGATTCACATTTCCTTAATAGACATATCTTATGATGAAATTACCTTCTTCATCATCTGTATGGCGACTGGATCAGCTCCCATGTCGTCATGCCCTTGGCGATTGACTCCCCGTGAGTCAATCGTCTTTTTTTGGTCATTTTTAGCGAACAAATGTGTGTAGAGTGATACAATAGGAACAGAAAATCGATTAAAGGGGCGTAGATGATGGAAAATAAATTGCTATTGATTGATGGGAACTCGTTGACCTATCGGGCGTTTTTCGCCTTACCACCAATGACGGATGCGCAAGGACGAAATACGAACGCAGCTTATGGCTTTACGATGATGTTATTGAAGTTGCTCGAGGAAGAACAACCGACACATATGCTCGTTGCCTTCGATGCTTCGAGTGAAACGTTCCGTCATGATGTCTATCAGGAGTATAAAGGGAGTCGGGAAAAGACACCGTCCGAACTACGTGAGCAATTCCCGATCGTCCGGGATATCTGTGAAGCGCTCGGTATTCAAATGATGGAACTCCATCGTTATGAGGCAGATGATTTGATTGGTACGCTCGCACGAACGATGCCGACGGATCGGACGCGGATCGTCACAGGTGATAAAGATTTACTTCAACTTGTCACGGATAAGGTCGAAGTCTTGATCACGAAGCGTGGGATCACGGACGTCCAGTGCATGACGGAGGAACTGTTCGCTGAGACATATGGTGGTCTCAAACCGATTCAAATGATTGACCTGAAAGGATTAATGGGAGATAAGTCGGATAATATTCCAGGGATTCCTGGGATTGGTGAAAAGACGGCAGTTAAATTGATTTCGGCATATGGTTCTGTCGAAGGACTGTATGAACATGTTGAAGACTTAAAAGGTAAGCAGAAGGAAAAAGTCATCGCGAACGAAGAGTTAGCACGACTGTCGAAAGAACTTGCGACAATTAAAGTCGATGTCCCGCTCGAGACGACGCTAGATGATTTGCAAATTCGCGACGTTGATACCCAAGTGCCGTATTCGTTGTTCCAGTCGCTCGGTTTCAAGTCGTTGACGAATCGATTCGCCCCTGTCGTCAAAGAAGAGGATAAAGAGCAGTTGAACGTCGTGACGATCACTTCACTTCCTGAAGACGTCACCGATGCGGTGTTGCTTGCTGAACAGTTGCGAGAGGATTACATGGAAGAGGACATCATCGGGTTTGCAATCGCAACGCCTGACACGATCTATGTTGCTGCCCCGACGCTCGTCGAGGATCCGGCATTCCGCCAATGGATCGAGTCGGAACATCGGAAGATTTGTCTCGATGCCAAACAAGTCGCATTCGCGTTGCGTAAGCACGGCTTAACCTTAAACGGTTATGAGGATCTGTTATTAGCGGGTTACTTATTGAACTTAAGTGGCGGCACGACGCTCGCTTCAATTGCTGGTCATTATGCATTGATGGCACCGAACGAAGAAGCAGTCCTCGGTAAGGGAGCCAAACGTCTAGCCCCAGCGGATGACGTATTACATCCTTATCTTGCAGAAAAGGCACGGATGATCGAGTTATTGTTCCCGAAAGTCCGGGAAGAGTTGAAGGCGAATCAGCAATATGAGCTGTATGAAACACTAGAGCGTCCATTGTCAGGTGTCCTCGCTGAGATGGAGTGGACCGGGATTCGTGTCGACGTCGCGACGCTCCAGTCGATGCAAGCAGATCTTGCCGGACGTTTAACGGAACTTGAGACGTTGGTCTTTGAAGCGGCAGGTGAGTCATTCAATATCAATTCACCGAAACAACTTGGTGTGATTCTGTTTGAAAAACTCGAACTGCCCGCCTTCAAGAAAACAAAGACCGGCTACTCGACTGCCGCAGACGTCCTTGAAAAACTGCGTCCGCTGCATCCGGTCATCGATCACATCATGTTATACCGGGAGCTCCAAAAATTACAGTCGACGTATGTCGAAGGCTTACAAAAAGTCATCAAGGAAGACGGAAAGATTCACACCCGTTTTGCTCAGACGATTGCCCAGACAGGTCGTTTAAGTTCGGTCAATCCGAACCTTCAGAATATCCCGATTCGGATCGAAGAAGGCCGGAAGATTCGAAAAGCCTTCGTTCCGAGTGAAGCAGGTTGGTCACTGTATGCTGCCGATTATTCACAAATCGAATTACGTGTCATGGCCGATATGTCGCAGGATCAGACGCTTGTCGATGCATTCTTACATGATGAGGATATCCATACTCAAACGGCAAGTAGTGTCTTTGGTGTCGAACCGGAGGATGTCACAGGAAACATGCGGCGTCAGGCGAAAGCTGTCAACTTCGGCATCATTTACGGCATCAGCGATTATGGACTGTCACAAAACTTGAACATCACGCGGAAGGAAGCACAATCGTTCATCGATCGTTATTTCGAGCTGTTCCCGCAAATCAAACAGTTCATGGATACGGCGATCGAGACGGCACGAGCGAATGGATTCGTCGAAACGTTGATGAACCGGCGTCGTAACATCCCGGATATCAATTCGAAAAACTTCAACTTACGCGGTTTTGCCGAACGTACGGCAATCAATACGCCGATTCAAGGTTCGGCTGCGGATATCATTAAAAAAGCGATGCTTGATGTGCATGCTGCCTTACAGGCATCTGATCTGAAAGCACGTTTGTTACTACAAGTACACGATGAATTGATTTTTGAAGCACCAGACGAAGAACTCGATGCGCTACAAGCGCTTGTCAAACAAGCGATGGAGCAGACCGTCGAACTATCCGTACCGCTACGCGTCGATGGGGGCGCAGGACATACGTGGTACGAAACGAAGTAAGCAAGGAGGAATAGACGTGCCTGAATTACCTGAAGTCGAGACCGTTCGCCGCAGTTTAGAACGTTCGGTCTCTGGAAAAACAGTCTCTTCCGTCAAAGTCTACCACCCGAAAATGATTCGGGGGATGGAAGTGGCACCATTTGCAGATGCCTTACATCAAGAACGGATCGAACGCGTCGAACGTCGCGGTAAGTTCCTACTCTTTGATTTTGATCGTTTTTATCTCGTCAGCCATTTGCGGATGGAAGGGAAGTACTTCCCGTATCCGCAACCGGTCGAGCGGGATAAACATACTCATGTCGTCTTCCGATTCACGGATGGTTCGGAGCTGCATTACAATGATGTCCGGAAGTTCGGAACGATGGAATTACGTGATAAGGAAACAGCGATGCAGACTGCTCCACTGGCACAGCTGGAGCGTGAACCGTTTGATCCGGAGTTCACAGCAGATGTGTTAGCGGAGAATTTAATTCGTAAAAAAAGAAGTCCAATCAAAACGGCACTGCTTGACCAATCGATCTTCCTTGGTCTCGGTAACATCTATGTCGATGAGACCCTGCATGTGGCACGCGTCCATCCGTTGACGAAGGCTGGTGCCTTGACGCTTGATGATATCTCACGCATCCATCAAGCGGGTGTCGACGTCTTACGACAAGCAGTGGAAGCGGGAGGAAGTACGATCCGAAGTTATGTCTCACCTTCTGGAAAAGGTGAGTTCCAGCTTCAACTCGCGGTATACGGTCAAAAGGGCGAACCGTGTCCCCGTTGTGGCACTGCCATTGAAAAAATCAAAGTCGGCGGACGGGGAACACACTTCTGTCCGACGTGCCAACAGGTCGCCTTATGAGGGTTGGTCTGACGGGCAGTATCGCCACCGGTAAAAGTACGGTCTCTAGCTATCTGAAGCAAAAAGGAATAGCGGTCATCGATGCGGATCTCGTTGCGCGAGAAGTCGTTGAGCCAGGAGGGCGAGCCTATGAGGCGGTCAAGACGGCTTTCCCGGAAGCATTCGAGGAAGGACGTCTCATTCGTCCAAAACTTGGACAAATCATTTTTCAGGATAGTGAAAAACGACAACAGCTGAATCAGTTGATGCACCCAAGTATTCGACGACAGATGCTTGATGAAGCAGATGCCTATGAACGTTCAGGACATGCGCTCGTCGTATTTGATATTCCGTTGTTACTTGAAGGCGATTGGCGGACGCTGTTCGACCGTGTCGTAGTCGTGTATTGTCCGGAAAACATGCAGTTAAGACGATTGATGCAACGTAATGACCTATCGGAAGAAGAAGCATATGCACGTATTCATGCGCAACTTAGCATTGAACAGAAAAAAGAGCTTGCGGATGATGTGTTCTTTAATGATGGGAGTCTTGATTCGTTATATCAACAAATCGATAAATGGTTAGTATTATATGACACCGATAAGCATGAGAGTGACACATGAAAAGTGTGAAGTGAGAGAAGTTTCCATCTTCTCTCACTTTTTTTAGAGAACATAATGAAATCGCTTACATTTCATGATATAGTTCTATCTGTAAACGGAGCTACATCCGTCACATTGAAGGGGGATCCGCACATGGGAGTCAAGGTGGCAGTCAATGGTTTTGGTCGAATTGGTCGAATGGTCTTTCGACGTCTGATCGCTGAGGGGAAAAGCGATGTCGTAGCAATCAATGCAAGTTATCCAGTCGAAACACTCGCACATTTAATCAAGTACGACACGGTACATGGGAAATTCAATTATCCGGTCGACATCATCGATGGGGCGTTGATGGTTGACGGAAGACAAATTCAAATCGTCAGTGAACGCAATCCTGAACTATTGCCGTGGGGGGAACTCGGCATCGATATCGTCGTCGAAGCGACAGGAAAGTTCAACTCAGATACGGGTGCTGCGAAGCATTTGGTGGCAGGCGCAAAAAAGGTCGTCATCACGGCACCTGCTAAAGGGGATGTCCGGACGATCGTCATGGGTGTCAATGACGACATGTATGATCATGAAACGGATGCTATCGTCTCGAACGCATCGTGTACGACGAACTGTCTCGCACCTGTCGTGCAAGTCATCGACCGGGCATTCGGAATCGAATCGGGTCTCGTAACGACGGTTCATGCGTTTACGAACGATCAA
The DNA here is from genome assembly GCF_019890935.1 of Exiguobacterium acetylicum. Classification (NCBI taxonomy): domain Bacteria; kingdom Bacillati; phylum Bacillota; class Bacilli; order Caryophanales; genus Exiguobacterium; species Exiguobacterium acetylicum. Next base: position 2,338,113 of record NZ_CP082333.1, on the reverse strand, counting down.
AATAATATTGACAATCCGCATAAGGATTTACGACGCGCCCGCGCATGTGGATCATCCATCATTCCAACATCGACAGGTGCGGCAAAAGCGATTTCTCTCGTCTTGCCTCACTTGGAAGGAAAATTGAATGGACTCGCGCTTCGTGTTCCGACACCAAACGTCTCACTCGTCGATCTCGTCGTTGAAGTCAGTCGCGATACGACAGTTGCTGAAGTGAACGAAGCGTTCACGAAAGCAGCGGACGGTGCGCTTGAAGGGATTCTCGGAATGACGATGGAACCGCTCGTTTCAATCGACTTCAACGGAGAAGAGCGTTCGACGGTCGTCGATGGACTCTCGACGATGGTCATGGGCGGTCGTCAAGTGAAGGTTCTCGCTTGGTACGATAATGAGTGGGGTTACTCTTGCCGCGTCGTTGATCTTGTTCACCTCGTCTCGGCGCACTTAGAGGCGATGGGAACGGTTGAAAAAGAACTTGAATTGAATTAATGACAATGGGCAGATTCCAGTAACGATGGGATCTGTCCCGTTTTTTTTCTAGAAATGTATTAATTTTTGAAATTTATCCTTGTGTATCTTTTTGATACTCGCTATAATTCAAATCGTGAACTTCAATCGGTCTGGCAATCGCAGCTTAAAGGGTTAGGACCTCTCTGGACTAACTTTCCCCCGTGGGTGCGAACGACTCAGGCGCAAAGTAAGTGATCAACTACTTTGAAGACCATTGAATGTAGGGGGGATCCACAAATGGATACTATGGGAAGACACATTATTGCAGAACTTTGGGATTGTAATCCTGAAAAATTGAACGACATGGAATTCGTTGAACGACTTTTCGTTGATGCAGCACTTCAAGCAGGTGCAGAAGTACGAGAAGTAGCATTCCACAAGTTTGCACCACACGGCGTCAGTGGCGTCGTCATTATCTCTGAATCGCACTTGACGATTCACAGTTTCCCAGAGCACGGGTATGCATCGGTTGATGTCTTTACTTGTGGGGATCGGATCGATCCAGCCATCGCAGCGAACTACATTGCTGAAAAGCTCGATGCGAAAATCCGTGAAAATGTCGAAATTCCACGTGGTATGGGACCTGTTCAAGTTCCAGCGGCTACTGTCCAGCACGTCAACTGACAACACACACGAATTCGTCAAGCCCTCGTCGTTCAGACGAGGGCTTTTTAATATGTCTGACGTCTGTTATTCTTAATAGTAGAAGAAACAAAGAAAAGAGGATGACCATGGGACTGAAGGAACGCTTGCAAAAACAGCTAGAGACATCCGATACACATAAAAACGAAAATTTACGCACACACTACTATGCGGCAACAGTCGAGATGTTGTTTGCTGGTTTAGAAAATATCTTAAAGCAAGAGGGCGGAACGGTACGTCGTGTTGACGCGGAACGTGGAGAACTCGCTTTTACATTAAAAGAAGTCGACGGACTCGCGACCGTCATCATGGTGGCGGGCGGACGTACGGCCGTCGATCTATTCTTACATCGTGAAAGTCTTCTCGGACCTGATCTCGAAAAACACATCGAGCGCATCTATGCGTCACTTGATGCGGGATACCGATTAAAAATGATTGGAACAAAAGAAATCACGTGAACGGAGGTACGGCATGCGCTGTCCAGCCTGTAATTTTAACGGAACAAAAGTACTGGACTCAAGACCGGTCCAGGATTTCGGTTCGATTCGGAGGAGACGTGAATGTGAGTCTTGCGGCTATCGCTTTACGACTTTCGAAATGGTCGAACAGACCCCTTTAATCATCGTAAAGAAAGACGGAACGCGCGACGAGTTCAATCGTGATAAAATTTTGCGGGGACTAGTGCGTGCCTGTGAAAAACGACCGATTTCGATTGAACAGCTAGAAACAGTCGTCAGTCGGGTCGAAAAGGCATTGCGGGCGACAGCTCAGCATGAGATTCCAAGTGAGCAGGTCGGACGTCTCGTGTTAAATGAATTAGCTTCCGTCGATGAAGTAGCATACGTCCGCTTTGCAAGTGTCTATAAACAATTCAAGGACATCAATGTCTTCTTCCAAGAGCTCTCTGAGCTGATGGAGCGACATCAAGAAAATGACCGTGAAAATTGAACGTGATATAAGAGAGGTCGTCTGTCCGGTCAGCGCACCTCTCTTTTTCTCCCTAAAGAAAGGACGAGTCAGATGGTAGAACGTGAACTTTCCGGTACCGATCTTTGCTTAGTGATGAGCAATGGTGTCGTCGACCGTGAAGCCTATCAATCTTTATATTATTTGTACCAGCCGATCATTGGTGTCAAAGCACTTGGACTCTATCAAACGTTTTGGAGCGAGATGATTCCGGGAAAAACAAAATCCCAATATATCTCCCATGCAGAACTCGGAACGCTACTCGGTTTTTCCGTCGATGAGTTCAAGGAAGAATTATTCAAGCTAGAAGGGATCGGTTTGATTCGGACGTTCGAAGCGCGCCAAGCCGCGTATCGCTACATCTATCAAATCCGGGTGCCGCTTGCGCCAAACACTTTCTTGAATGACGGCGTGTTATCGAGTCTGCTGTTCTACCGTGTCGGTGAAATCCGGTTCCGCTCCCTCCAGCATCGTTTCCGGACAGAACCGCTTCCAAAGAACATCGTTGATCGGACGGTCCGGTTTGATCAAGTGTTCGATGTGAAAGCTGGTCTTGCTTCCGCGCATCAGCCGAAGGCCTATGCGAAACAGGAACGAGCAGTATATGAATTCGATTATTCGTTTGATTTAGAAGAGATGAAACGTCAAACCGATCGCTTTTTGCCACGCTCGTTTTATTCAAAGGCAATCGATCATCTGCTCGTAAAGCTTGCGTACGTCACGCAGTCGAATGAAGCATTGATGGCGGAACTGTTGAACGCCCGTTTCCGTCACGAAGCATACTTGCCGATGACCGATGCTGAGAAACAAGAACGTTGCAAACAGATGATGTTGTCAGCGAAACAAAAACTCAGCCGCGAGAAAAAAGCGAAGGTCGCCTCACTCGATACGATCGAGGTCGGAGACGTCGAAGCGACGGAAACGATGGAAAGCAGCCATCCGAAGCATTATGTCGCGAAGTTGCGGAAGGTCAAAGCGTTATCAGAGCGAGATGAAGAGTTGATCCAACAATTGATCATCGATTATGAGATGTCGTCTGGGATCGTCAATGCCGCCTACTACTATGCGCTCGTCGTCAAAAAAGACAATCGCTTCAGTAAGAACTTCCTCTTATCGATCGTCGATGATTGGAAACAGAAAGGGTACGTGACAGCATCCGAGGCACTGGCGAAGACGCAGGAGCAAGATGATTTGATTGCGAAGAAGCAGGAGCAAAAACAAGAACGAGCGCGTCAGACCGTTGGTGGACGTCGGGGACGGACCAGCAATACGAACGGCGGTCCGAACCCGAAGTGGTTGCAAGAAGAGAAGGCGAAACAGCAACAGTATGAAGCCTCTAAAAAAGCGAGTTTCGAAGCGGATGTTCCAGACGATGAAGAGATGGAACGAATCTTACGAGAACTGAAGGGGAACTAAAGGAGTCGAGACATGGAACATATCCAATCATCTATCGAAAAAATATTAAGTCGACCGGACGTTGCAGAATCGGTTCGAGCGATTCAACAACGGGTGTTGTCTCATCCGGGGGTCGTCATGTTCTTACGGACCCATCCAGAGATCGATCAACGGATGATCGAGCGGGGCATGCTCAAACTGAACGAATACGCGGAACAGATGGATGGGAATCGACTGATCGAAAGTAAAGCCGTCATCGAAGGCTACCAGCCGATCCTGCACGTCGAAAAAGGACAAATCGTCGTTTCGTATGAGAAGTCACAAGCGCTCAAAGACCGAGAAGATGAACGTGCACTTGAGAAAAAATTCAAGAGTCTGTTCCTGCCGGACGAAGTGCGCGATGCGAACTTCAGCGATTTCGACTTGTCGACGACGGACCGGAAGCTCGCTTTACGTGCGGCGTCGCAGTTCCTCAATCATTTGCGCTCAAAAGAGCATGTAAAGGGATTGTACCTGCACGGTAGCTTTGGTGTCGGGAAAACGTATCTCTTGGCTGCAATCGGGAATGCACTGAAGAAAGAACGGATTGCAACGATTCTCGTCCATGCCCCGGGATTCGTTGCTGAAGCGAAACGACGGATCCGGTCGGACTCGTTCGATACGTTCCTTGAAGGATTCCAAACGATTCCAGTCTTGTTGATTGACGATATCGGTGCAGAATCGATCAGTCCGTGGGTAAGGGATGAATTGTTCGGAATCATTTTGCAATACCGCATGATGCATCGTCTGCCGACATTGTTCAGCTCGAACTTATCTTATGATGAACTTGAGCTCCATTTCGGGATTACGAACGATCAAGGTGATAAGTTAAAGGCCGCACGACTGATGGAGCGGATCCGGACGACGACGCAACCGATCGAGTTCCTCGGTGAAAATCGACGTCGCTACTAATTTTCCTTGTCAAGGAAGCGACCGATTCGTTATACTAATGACACGTCAATAGACGATGCAACGATTGAGGATATGAAGTATGAAATGAACCAAACTAGCGAGAGAAGAATGGTGGAAGCTTCTCATGGCATCATTCATATCTTTACTCCCTCATAGCACGAACGGGGCTAATCCGTTTGCGCCTCACGCCCGTTAACGCGTGTTCGAGCCGAACCAACATTGGTCCGGGAACGAGGGTGGTACCACGAGATTAAGACTCGTCCCTTTTTAGGGATGAGTCTTTTTTATTTTGTTAAAGGGGGAAACAGTCATGTCAAACATCGCACTTACATTTCCAGATGGCGCCGTAAAGGAATTCGCAGTCGGTACGACAGCAGAAGAAGTTGCTGCTTCAATCAGCCCAGGACTTCGTAAAAAAGCATTTGCTGCCAAACTAAACGGGCACGCAATCGATTACCGTCGTCCAATCGAAGAGGACGGCACAATCGAATTGATCATGCCGGATTCAGAAGAAGGGCTCGACTTGATTCGTCACTCTTCAGCTCACTTGATGGCACAAGCCATCAAACGTCTGTATCCAGATGAAACGATTCATCTTGGGATCGGACCGACAATCGAGAATGGTTTCTACTATGACATCGATATGGAACGTCGTCTGACAGAAGAAGACTTACCAGAAATCGAGAAAATGATGAATAAAATTGCGGGTGAGAACTTGCCGATCGAACGCGAAGTCGTTTCGCGTGACGAAGCACTTGCAATCTATAAAGAACTCAATGATCCGTTGAAAGTCGAATTGATCGAATCGATTCCTGCTGATCAGGATTTGACGATTTACCGTCAAGGCGAATTCTTCGATCTCTGCCGTGGACCACACGTTCCAGCAACAGCGAAGCTACAAGTCTTCAAATTGATGAGCATTGCTGGTGCTTACTGGCGCGGGGATTCAAAAAACAAGATGTTACAACGGATTTACGGTACAGCATGGGCGACAAAAGATCAGTTGAAACAACATCTCCACTTCCTTGCTGAAGCGAAAGAGCGGGATCACCGTAAACTCGGGAAGGAACTTGGCTTGTTCTTCACTTCTCAAGAAGTCGGTCAAGGACTCCCGATGTGGCTACCAAAAGGAGCAGCGATCCGTCGGACGGTCGAACGTTATATCGTCGATAAAGAACTCGAACTTGGATATGAGCACGTCTATACACCGGTTCTCGGTTCAGTCGATCTATACAAGACATCGGGTCACTGGGATCACTATCAAGATGACATGTTCCCGAAAATGGAGATGGACAATGAAGAACTCGTTCTTCGTCCGATGAACTGTCCACACCACATGATGGTCTACAAGAACGAACCGCGTTCGTACCGTGATTTACCGCTTCGTGTCGCGGAGCTTGGTGGTATGCACCGTTATGAGATGTCTGGTGCCTTGACTGGTCTTCAGCGTGTTCGTTACATGGTCCTTAACGATGGCCATACGTTCGTCCGTCCTGACCAAATGAAAGATGAGTTCAAAGCCATCGTTCACCTCATTCAAGAAGTCTATGCTGACTTCGGAATCACGGATTACAAATTCCGTCTTTCGTACCGTGACCCAGCGGATAAAGAGAAGTACTTCGATAACGATGCGATTTGGGAAATGGCGCAACGTGAGTTGAAAGAAACAATGGATGAGCTTGAACTCGAATATTTCGAAGCAGAAGGCGAAGCTGCCTTCTACGGACCGAAGCTTGACGTTCAAGTTCGGACAGCACTTGGTAAAGATGAGACGCTTTCGACAGTCCAACTCGACTTCCTCTTACCAGAGCGATTCGAATTGACGTACAAAGGAAATGACGGACAAGATCACCGTCCGGTCGTCTTACACCGAGGTGTCGTTTCGACGATGGAACGATTCGTTGCATACTTGATCGAAGAATACAAAGGCGCTTTCCCAACATGGCTCGCACCTGTTCAGGTGAAATTGATTCCGGTTTCTAAAGTGCATGAAGACTATGCCCGTGAAATCAAAGCGATCTTGCTGAAAAAAGGAATTCGTGTCGAAACAGATTTCCGTGACGAGAAACTCGGATACCGGATTCGTGAAGCACAAGTCAACAAAGTACCAGTCATGCTTGTTTTAGGTGACAAAGAAGTCGACTCGCGCGAAGTCAACATTCGTCGCTACGGTTCAAAAGACTCAAGCAATGCATCACTTGAACAATTCGTCGCTGATTTAGAACAAGAAATCGCGAACCGTTCAAAATAATTCTAGCCTCATGAAAGAGTTCGTCCTGCTACTGTAGGGCGGACTTTTTTTTGTGATGTGATACTTAAAAGAAGGGAGCGGCATGCCGATGACAAAGGTAGATCATTCAGCTGAATCTATTCAACATAACCGAAAATTATTTTTCCTTTAATTGGATAAATGCTATAATAAACCTTCATTGGATGGAATGTTTTGAAGGATGGGAAGGAAGTTACAAAAAATGAAACAGACGACTCTTGCTGTTCTCATCGCCTCTGCACTTGTAATCGGTATTCATCCGGGTGAAGCGGATGCGGCGACGACTAAAAAGACATACCGCATCACACCAAAAACAGAAGCGATTGACCCGACGATTCGTAAATATACGACCTATAATGCAAAGACGCGCAACCATTATACGATGCGCTCTTATTTGGAGCGCCTTGAAAAAGAGGGTGGCGGGACACTCGTCTTGACGAAAGGAACATATCTGTCTCCACTACGTGTCGGTATTCCGTCCAATACGACGGTGATCTTGGAAGATGGCGTCATCATCAAGAAGACGACGGAGACAGGAACAACGAAGATTAGTTCAACGACCAGTGTATTTGATCTTGTTGCTCCATCCGTATTGCGTTTGAACAAAAAGGTCGGAAAGTATGATGGCTCACAAAACGTTAAAATCATCGGAAAAGGGAATGCACAAATCGACTTGAATCGATATACGCGTGGTTCAGCGTTCGCTATTGCTCATAATCAAAACTTGTATATTGGTGGCATCACAGTACGGAATCAAAAGGGTTCACATGCAATGGAACTTGATGCGACGAAAAAGGCAGTCATCGAAAACATGAAATTCGTCGACGCCGTCATGATACCGAATACAGGTCCGAATGAATCGATTAATCTCGATACACCAGACCCAATCACAAAGGGATTCAATTGGAAGTGGTCGAAACAAGATGGAACTCCGAATGCAGATATCACGATTCGCAATAACTTGTTCCGTAACATCAACGTGGCAATCGGCACACATCAATATACAGAAAATCGATTACACACGAATGTGCGGATCGAAAAAAATACGATTGATGGAACAAAGGATTATGCGATTTCGATGATGAACTGGAAGAATCCAACGGTCCGTTATAATACGATTCGAAACGTGCACCGGGCGGATGGAAAAGCGATGACGATTCTCGGTAGAGGAGTTGTCGGAGGAACGATTCGCTACAATCGATTTGAAGACGCAGATCGGGCGATTCAAATGCAACCGTTCCAAAGCAATGGCTATGCTCCAATCTATAATACGTTTACGGCAGAGCAAAAACGGTACATGCAACAAAATACAGTCAAGCAGGTTGGACTCGATCAAATCGTCTTATTTAAAAAACTCAATGAGTTCACATATAAAACAGCAGAACGCTACGATTTCATCCCATATTAAGACATAAAAAAAGCACCCAGACTAGCGTCGAGGGTGCTTGTGTCATATTACGAACGCATTTGTTGCAAGAACGGTTCGATATCGACTTGAAGCGCTTCTGATAGTTTCTGACCGAGTGAAGCATCAGCACGGTAGAAGTTGCAGATTGCGAGCAAGACTGTGTTCTCATGGCGAACCTGCTTGAGATCATTGACGAGGTTCTTCAGAAGAGCTGCTTGCTCGTCTTCTGTCAGACGACGGTATACTTCGCCGGCTTGACCGAAGTTGTTCGTCTTCTCGATTTCGAGACGACCGTGTTTATCATCAAGTAACGGCTGGTTTTCTTCCGTATACTCTGGTGTTTCTTTTGGTTCTTCTTGATAACGGTTTGGTTCGTAGTTCACCGGACTCGTTTGCTGACCAACTGGCATTGCACCATCACGTTGGTAGTTGTTCACTTGTGCGAACGGACAGTTGATCGGAAGTTGTTGGTAGTTCGTTCCGATACGGTAGCGTTGTGTGTCTGAGTAAGAGAACAGACGACCTTGTAACAACTTATCTTCAGATGGTAACATCCCTGGAATCAAGACTCCTGGGTTGAAGCCGACAGATTCTGTCTCAGCGAAGTAGTTGTCGACGTTTTTGTTCAGTGTCATCGTACCGACGTGTTGGAACGGGATGACATCTTCAAACCAATCCTTTGTTGCATCGAGCGGATCGAAATCGAACTGATCGACGTCAGCCGGATCGAGCACCTGTACGAACAGATCCCATTCCGGATAATCTCCGTCTTCAATCGCTTGGAACGTATCGTTTGAAGCGTGGTTAAAGTCTTTTCCTTGAATCTCCGTTGCTTCTTCTGCTGAGAGATTATGAATGCCAGCTTTCGGTACCCAGCGTAGTTTAACGTAAACCGTATTGCCATGAGCGTTCACCCATTTGAATGAATGGACGGAAGAACCACGCATTTTACGGTAGCTTGCAGGAATGCCTTCATCCGTAAAGAGGTGCATGAGCATGTTCGTCGATTCCGGACGAAGTGTCATGAAGTCCCAGTAGCGATCAGGATCTTGAATGTTCGTGCGTGGATCTGGTTTAAGTGAATGGACCATATCCGGGAACTTCATAGCATCACGAATGAAGAAGACAGGAAGGTTGTTCCCGACGAAATCCCAGTTTCCTTCTTCTGTATAGAACTTGACAGAGAATCCACGTGGATCGCGGAGTGTCTCTGGAGAATGCGTGCCGTGAATAACAGTCGAGAAACGGGCGAAAACAGGAACTTCTGTCCCTTCTTCTTGTAAAAACGCAGCTTTCGTGTACTTTTTCATTGAGTTTTTGACAGTGAAGACACCGTGAGCACCGAATCCACGAGCGTGTACGACACGCTCAGGTACACGTTCCCGGTCGAAATGGGCCATCTTTTCAATTAGTTGATAGTCTTCTAATAGCGTTGGTCCGCGACGTCCAGCCGTACGTGAATTCTGGTTGTCTCCGATTGGTACACCTTGGTTGGTCGTTAATCGTTTTTCAGTCATCTGTTATTCTCCCCCTTATGTAAGATTAAATTGATTATAAAACAATAATCATTCTAAATAAACAATTTTGCTTGCGAATGTTCTGAATCTTTTTTTCCATGTTAAGAGTGTACCCGTGAAAAACAGGTTAGAAACTTCTTGCTTATCCGTCAAAGGATTGCTATTATAATCAAGTATGTGAGCAACGTTCTGTAAGAACATAGAAAGCGGCTTGACATCACGGGAAAACAAGTGCTATGATAGCAAAGTGAAATGACAACAAAGCAGAAGCATCCCGCTTCTCACCATGTATGACGACTCGTACTGGTTCATCATGAAGATACGCAATGTGTAGCGACTGCTATGCTTTGACGTTCCTTATGAGTGTGGGCGGGAAGAACTGCCGACGCTTTTTTTATAGCGTTTTCTATCATTCATTTTTCGTGCAATGCACGATGGAGGTGCTAACCATTAGCAAAGATCTGTTAATCAATGAAAGCATCCGTGCCCGGGAAGTTCGTCTTATCGGAGCGGATGGTGCTCAACTAGGTGTCCAATCACGCAACGAAGCGCTACGTCTCGCAGAGGAAGCGGAACTTGACCTCGTCATGGTCGCTCCACAAGCGACGCCGCCAGTTTGTAAGATCATGGACTACGGTAAATACCGTTTCGAGATGCAAAAGAAGGACAAAGAAACTCGGAAGAATCAGAAAGTGATTCAGATGAAAGAAGTTCGTCTTAGCCCGACGATCGAGGAGAACGACTTCCAAACGAAATTCCGTAATGCGAAGAAATTCTTGGAGAATGGTAACAAAGTGAAAGCGAGCATTCGTTTCCGCGGTCGTGCCATCACTCACTCGGAAATCGGTAAACGCGTTCTCGAACGCCTCGCAACGGATTTAAGTGAGTTCGGTGTTGTGGAACAGAGACCGAAGATGGAAGGACGCAGCATGTTCCTCGTGCTTGCTCCTAAGAAAGAAGACTAATCGAATCGAAGTAGGAGGGAATCTCTCATGCCTAAAATGAAATCGCACCGCGGTGCTTCTAAACGTTTCAAACGTACTGCTTCTGGCAAATTGAAACGTGGTCGTGCTTACACAAGCCACTTGTTCGGTAACAAATCAACAAAAGCGAAACGTAAATTACGTAAAGCTAGCATGGTATCTACGGGTGACTTCAAACGCATCCGTCACATGATCGCGAAGTAATTTATCCAATCGTATACAGATTTAGGAGGGAATTTATATGCCACGCGTAAAAGGCGGATATACGACTCGTCAACGTCGTAAAAAACAACTCAAATTAGCTAAGGGCTACTACGGCTCGAAACATACACTCTTCAAGGTTGCGAAACAGCAAGTCATGAAATCTCTCATGTACGCTTACCGTGACCGTCGTCAAAAGAAACGTGACTTCCGTCGCCTCTGGATCACTCGGATCAATGCGGCAGCACGTATCAACGGTCTTTCTTACAGCCGCATGATGCATGGTCTTAAATTAGCAGGTATCGACGTTAACCGTAAGATGCTCGCTGACCTCGCAGTTACAGATGCAACTGCATTTGCTTCACTTGCTGACACAGCAAAAGCAAAATTGAACGCTTAAGTTCTACAATTCGTCGGGGAATTTAATTCTCCGACGTTTTTTTCGATTTAATGATAAAATAAGAAGGCACGTCGATGAGACGGTCATATGATTTTTTTAGATAGAAGGAGAATTAAAGATGGATTGGTTGACACTTTTTGAGATGCAAGAACAGTTGGATAAACGGATTCAGTCAGAACATCAATTGACAGGCAATCAATTCGACGAGCGTCTGCTCGCCTTATTGGTCGAACTCGGTGAACTTGCGAACGAGACACGTTGCTTTAAGTTCTGGTCGAAGAAGGGACCATCCGCTCAAGTCACAATTCTTGAGGAATATGTCGATGGCGTCCATTTTCTACTCTCACTAGGTCTAGCACTTGATTACAAGAAAAGTCATTTTACTGAAGGTGACTTCTATTTGACAGCAACAGATGCTTTTTTAGACGTCTATAACAAAACGAACGTCTTTGCGATTTCGCGGACGGAACAAAGTTATGATGTTCTGATTGGTGCATACCTTGCATTAGGTGCTACACTAGGCTTTACACAGGATATGATTTTCAAGGCTTACATTTCTAAAAATGAAGCAAACCATGTGCGACAAGACAACGGTTACTAAGGAGGAAATCAGATGAACGAACAATTACATATGCTAAAACGTCTCACGGACGCAACAGGTGTACCGGGAAACGAAAAAGAAGTCCGGAGCCTCATGCGTGAATATCTAGAACCTCATGCAGAAGCATTCCACCAGGATGGTCTCGGTAGTCTCTTTGCTGAACATAAAGGCGCAGGCGAAGATGCACCACGTGTATTGATTGCGGGTCACATGGATGAAGTCGGATTCATGGTCACGAAGATTGATGAAAAAGGATTCCTTCGTTTCCAACCACTCGGCGGTTGGTGGGGTCAGGTCCTCTTGGCACAGCGTATGAATATTGTGACGTCATCTGGTGAAGTCATTCCAGGTGTAATCGGTGCAAAACCACCTCATGTTTTACCACCGGAAGCGCGCAATAAGCCGGTCGACATTAAAGAGATGTTCATCGATATCGGTGCTTCATCAAAAGAAGAAGTCGACGGTTGGGGAATTCGTCCGGGCGATACGGTCGTTCCACATTGCGAATTTACTGTGATGAAAAATGAGAACTTCTTGATGGCAAAAGCGTGGGACAACCGGATTGGTTGTGCCATCGCAATCGAAGCAATCAAGCGCTTAAAAGCAGACGGACATCCGAACACGATTTTCGCGGGAGCGACTGTTCAGGAAGAAGTCGGGTTACGTGGGGCTCAAACTGTCGCACACCTACTCAAACCATCGATCGCCTTTGCTGTCGATACAGGTATCCCGGGTGATACGCCAGGAATGACCGATCGTGAAGCATTGTCGAAATTAGGTGAAGGCGTTCAAGTCATCATGTTCGACGCGTCGATGATCGCACATCGTGGATTGATCGATTTCGTGACGAAAGTCGCAACAGAAGAAAATATCAAGTATCAACTGGACTTAACACCAGGTGGCGGAACGGATGCAGCGAAGTTCCACTTATCGAATACAGGGGTTCCATCGCTTGCCTTGACTGTACCGATCCGTTACCTACACACGAACGTCTCAATCATGCATAAAGCCGATTTCGAAGCAGCCGTCGATTTAGTCGTTGCTGTGACAAAACGTCTGGATGCGGAGACTGTCCAAGCGATCTACGAGGGGTAATAAAACAATGAAGCACATCGCATCAGCAAAGAACGAAATCGTTAAACAATGGAAGAAACTCTTAACGAAAAAAGGACGTCTGCAGACGAACCGTTTCTTGATTGAAGGAGAACATCTGATTGAAGAAGCTGTTCGCGCCGGAATCGTTAAGGAATTGATCGTGCGTGAATCGTACCAAGTACCCGGTTCTTGGAAACGAAATGCCGATGTCTTTACGATCGATGAAGCCGTCATCAAAGTACTGGCTGAAACGGAAACGTCGCAAGGCATCTTCGCTGTCTGTGAGATGAAACAAGCTTCGGCACAATTAGAGCGAGGACGCTATTTGTTGCTCGATCGTCTGCAAGATCCAGGGAACGTCGGGACGATGATTCGGACAGCTGACGCAGCTGGATTCGATGGGGTCGTCGTCGGACCGGGAACAGTTGACGTCTATAACGGAAAAGTCATCCGTGCGACGCAAGGATCGCTGTTCCACCTACCGGTCATCTCCATGCCGCTCGAAGAGGCAGTCAATGCCCTGCACGAACAAGGAATTGCGGTAATCGGCACGGCGTTAGAAGGAGCGACGTCTTATCAAGCGATCGCACCGATGGATGCACTCGGTTTAATCATCGGAAACGAAGCACAAGGCGTTGCGCCAGAATTGCTCTCTTACTGTGATGAGCGTGCCTACATCCCGATTCGTGGTAAAGCGGAGTCATTGAATGCGGCAGTAGCGGCTGGCATTTTGCTCTATCATTTTGCAAGCGTGGATTGAAACCGACAAGCGTTCATGCTAAAGTGAACATCAGGAATACATCATGGACGTTGATGGAACAGAGTACGTTAGGGAATGATTCAATCAGGGAGAAGCGGTCGTAGACTGAAAACTGCTTCGTGAATCTGCTAACCGAATTCACTCCGGAGTCGCACGAGAGATCGTGACGGGATGCGCCCGTTATCGCGCAATTGGAGGACTTTTCGATTGAAGAGTCAAACAAGGGTGGTACCACGGTGTTTACATCGTCCCTTCGGCATTTGCCGGAGGGGCGTTTTTTTATATCTTCAACTAAAGGAGTGGGAAAGATGCGCGAGCAATTAGAAGCATTACGCGATGAAGCGTTGACATTAGTCGATCAGGCAACAACACAAAAAGATCTCAATGACGTCCGAGTCAAGTATCTCGGGAAAAAGGGACCAATCACGGAAGTATTACGAGGAATGGGAAAGTTATCAGCGGAAGAGCGACCAGTCGTCGGTGAAATCGCAAATACGGTCCGTCAAGCGATCCAAGAGCAATTGGAACAACGTCTGACAGCTGTCAAACAACAAGAAATGGATGCGAAACTGGCAGCGGAAGCAATTGACGTCACGTTACCAGGACGTCCGAAAAAGGTTGGTCATGCGCACCTCTTGCAACAGGTGACGGATGAGATCGAAGACATCTTCGTCGGACTCGGTTATACGATTGCCGAAGGTCCAGAAGTCGAGCAAGATCTGTTCAACTTCGAGATGTTGAATTTACCGAAGGATCACCCGGCACGTGATATGCAAGACTCGTTCTACATCACGGAAGAAATTTTGATGCGAACGCATACGTCACCGGTTCAAGCACGGACGATGCTTGCTTCTAAAGGTGAACCAATTCGCATTCTTTGCCCAGGTAAAGTCTACCGTCGAGACGAAGACGATGCGACGCACTCGCACCAATTCATGCAAGTCGAAGGACTCGTCGTCGGAGAATCGATTTCGATGGCAGACTTAAAAGGAACGCTTGAAGCCTTCGCGAAGCAGATGTTCGGTGAAGCACGTGAAGTCCGTTTACGCCCAAGTTTCTTCCCGTTCACAGAGCCGTCTGTTGAAGTCGACGTCTCGTGCTTCAAATGTGGCGGTAAAGGATGCAACATCTGTAAACAAACGGGTTGGATTGAAATTCTGGGTGCGGGAATGGTTCATCCTCACGTTCTCGAAATGGCCGAATATGATAGCACAAAAATGTCAGGATTCGCATTCGGGATGGGGATCGAACGGATTGCCATGTTGAAGTACGGTGTCGATGATATTCGTCACTTCTATACGAATGACGTTCGCTTCAGCGAACAGTTTTAAGGGGGAACGCAGATGTTAGTCTCAAAACAATGGTTGAACGAATATGTGGATGTCAGTCACACATCAGGACAAGACTTAGCTGATTTGATTACAAAGAGCGGAATCGAAGTCGAAGGCGTCGATGTCCGGGATGAAGCGTTAAACAACATCGTCGTCGGACGTGTGTTAACGAAAGAAAAACATCCAGAAGCAGATAAATTGAATGTCACGACGGTCGACATCGGTCAAGACGAACCGGTCCAAATCGTGTGTGGTGCACCGAACGTCGAAGCCGGACAAGATGTCATCGTCGCACGCGTCGGCGCTCGCCTGCCAGGTATTAAAATCAAACGTGCCAAATTGCGCGGTGTCGTCTCAGAAGGGATGATCTGTTCACTCGAAGAACTCGGATTCGAAAAGAAATATATCCGAGAAGATGAGCAGGACGGGATCCATACGTTCCGTGAACCAGTCACACCAGGACAAGACGTTTTGGAGTTACTCGGTCTACGTGATGAAATCCTCGAACTTGGATTAACGCCGAACCGTTCGGACTGCCTCAGCATGTATGGTGTCGCATACGAAGTGGCTGCGCTTTACGATACGACACCGACTTTCCCGGTCGTTGAAGTCAACGAAGCAGAAACTGCGACGGCAGTCGACGTGACGCTTGATTCAGAGGACTGCCCGTTCTACGCGGCACGAGAAATTCAAGGCGTGACGATTCAAGAGTCACCGACTTGGTTAAAAAACCGCTTGATCGCGAACGGCATTCGTCCGATCAACAACGTCGTCGACGTTACGAACTTCGTCTTACTCGAGACAGGTCAACCGCTACATTCGTTCGATGCTGAAAAACTCGGAAACCGGATCGTCGTGCGTCAAGCGCACGCAGGAGAGTCGTTTACGACGCTCGACGAAGTAGAGCGGACGCTCGATTCTTCGATGCTCGTCATCACAGACGGTGAACGTCCGGTCGCGCTTGCTGGTGTCATGGGTGGAGCGAATACCGAAGTCGATGAAAACACGACATCGATCATTTTAGAATCAGCTTACTTCGCACCGATTTCCGTCCGGAAGACGAGCCGTGTTCTTGGACTTCGCTCGGACTCAAGTGCTCGTTTCGAAAAGGGTGTTGATCCACGTCGTGTCTTGTTAGCACTCGATCGGGCTGCAACTTTGATTGCTGAACTCTCGGGTGGAACGGTTCAGGCTGGTGTCGCTCAAGCAGGAACGCTCGAGCTTGACGATCACTTGATTGAAGCGAGTGTCTCGTACATCAATCACCGTCTTGGTATGGAGATTGAAGGAACGGTCATGCAAACGTTACTCGAACGTCTTGGTCTCGGTGTTGAATTATCGGGTGATGCCTTGACAGTTAGCGTACCGACTCGCCGCCAAGACTTGAAAATTCCAGCTGATTTAGCGGAAGAAGTCGCTCGTCTCTACGGATATGATGCACTGACTTCAAGCTTACCGTCTGAAGCGAGCCGTGGCTTCTTACCAAAACGGAACATTCACCGTCGTCATTTACGCCGGACATTGCAGGGAGCAGGTCTTTCGCAAGCCATCACGTATTCATTGACGAGCGAACAACGCGCGATGCAATTCAATGAACGAGAAGATTTGCATCCGGTCAAACTGGCGATGCCAATCAGTGAAGCACGTTCGACACTGCGGACGTCACTCATTCCGGGACTCCTTGAAGTCGCGCAGCATAACGTCGCACGACAGCATGCCGATGTCGCGTTTTATGAACTCGGCAGTGTTTATCTGCAACGGGATGCGTCACTTGAGACACTCCCGATTGAACAAGAAATGATCGGTGGCGTCGCAGTCGGTGTGTCAGAACAACACCGTGCGCACGGAACGCTCGTCAAAACAGATTTCTTCGTCATGAAAGGAATCGTCGAGACACTCGCTTCTGCAGTCGGTGTTACGTTGACGTTCGAGGCAGCGAGCATTCCATCGATGCACCCAGGACGGACGGCGCGCATTTTGCTTGACGGAGAAGCGATCGGATTCGTCGGTCAAGTGCATCCTGGTCTGTCAAAAGAACAGTATGGTCTAAAAGAAGTGTACGTCTTTGAATTAGAGGCGATGGCACTACGTTCGAAAGAAGAGCAGGTCTACTCGGAAATTTCACGTTTCCCATCAATGACACGCGACTTAGCTATCGTCGTCGAGCGATCAGTGACGGCGCAATCCATCGTCGATGTCATGACGGAAGCAGCCGGTCCACTTCTTCAGACGATCGAATTGTTTGATGTCTACACGGGTGAGAACGTCGGAGAGAATGAAAAATCATTCGCTTTCTCCCTCCGTTATCAAAACAAAGAACGGACGTTAGTCGATGAAGAAATCACGACAGCGCAACAGCGAGTCGTAGATGCAGTGAAAGAAACGTTCAATGCGGAACTTCGCGCATAATCAGGATAAACAAACAGCCGCTTTCCTTTCAGAGGAAGGCGGCTATTTTCGTTTGACGACAGATTCAAGAAGCAAGTTCTTCTGTTTCAGATGACGCAGCTTGTCGTTTCGTAAAGGTGAAATACAGTAGACCACTTACGAGAACGATCAGACTACAGGACAAGAACATATTGGAATAGCCGATACCGCTTGCGACCGTAGCAAGAATCAAGGCACCGATTCCAAAACCTGTGTCGTAAGCAAGGAAAAAGGTCGAGATGGCTTTCCCTTTCTGTGCGGGAGGTGCGAAGTTCAAAAGGACAGTTTGAAGTCCCGGGAAGATGGAAGCAGAACCGATACCAATGATGATGGCAGCAGTCAATAAACCAGCAAACGAAGGATACATGCCGAGAATGACAAAGCCAATCATATAAAGGGTATACGAGGGCAACAGCACGAATGCAGCACCTCGCTGATCAAACAATTTTCCGGCAATTGGTCGAATCCCGACCATTCCGAGAGCGACTAACGCATAAAAATAAGAAGCATATGCGATATGTCCAATCGAGTCCGTATACAGTGAGATGAACGCTGATGTACTAGAAATCGCAACGCCTGCCAAAAGAGTCGCCACCAACAAAAGCGGACGTGATAAGAAGAGGGATTGGCTTAGACGAAACGCGGACGTACTTGGAACATGTTGACTCGTCAGCGGTAGACGCATCATTAACAACAAGGCGATGACTGCTAGGGCAGCAACTGTCACGAAGTACAGAACGAATGCTTTTTCTTGAATAAAGGCAAGACCGATGACAGGACCAAGGACGGATGCCAAGTTCATCGAAAGGACGAAATACCCCATACCTTCGCCTTGACGTGTCTTTGGAATCAATGTCGTGACGGCGAGGCTGATCGAAGAAGATAACATCCCGAAACTAAATCCGTGGATGATACGGATGATGATTAGATAGAAAAATGATTCCAAAGGTAGGACGAGCATGTAGCAGATACTCATGACTGTAAAGAGACTTGCAGAGATCATTAAGACGCGCTTTAAGTCGTAACGATCTAACCAGTGACCAATCAATGGACGAGAACAGACGGTTGCCAGGATGAAACTCGTCACGATCCACCCGAGTGCTGAAGCGGAGACTGGAAACTGTTTAGCAGCGAGTAAAGGAAGTGAGGCATTGAGTAGATAAAACGTGATGAAGAGCAATAGGTTAATGATCAGCGTCATGATGTAATGACGCGAGAATAACCGAGCGGTCATGAAGATTCCTCCTGTCGATGTAGAGTAAGTAGGTGCGTCATCCATTCACCAAGCTGTTGCTGATCGGTAAGGGAGAAGGAGGCGAGTAAGCGTTGGTGGGTCTCTTGGACCGCAGCATCGATTTGGTCGAACCGTTCATTGGCTAAAGGTGTCAACGAGACAAAGTGTGTTCGTCCTTCTTTTATCCGAGTGATGAAACCAAGCGTCTCAAGACGTGAGACGGTTTTCGTCACAGCTGGTTTTTCAATGATTAAATAATCGGCCAGTTGGACTTGTGAAACAGGTTGTAGTAATGCGACTGCTTTTATTAGTGCCCATTGACCCGTATGTAACGAGTAGGGAAGCAAGGTAGCATCAATTTCTCGTTTAACGAGACGTGAGACTTTTGATAGTTGTCCGAGTACATCTTCTTGTGTGTAGAGCATCCTATTTCTCCTTTTAGTTAACTAGTTAACTTTAAGAGTGTATCAAAGCTGACTAAGAGGTGCAAGGGAAGAAACACTCGTTTCGTGCATTGAAGAGAATAATTTTCTAGCATGATAAAAGATTAAGCAAGTCTTAAAGCGGGTATGTTCCGTAAAAGAGTATTTGATTTACTTGAAACAGTGGATACAACTGCTGATGTGATCGGTTGACTAATTCATCTTGACATAGAGAAGAGACAAGAAGGGAAGAGTACATCATGAATCGACTAGCGAAGCTCCTGACTGAACTATTACCATTCACTATAAAGGAAGCAATCAATCCACTCATTTCGAATATCGCAACCGATTCGCGACAAATCACACCTGGCGGATTATTCATCTGTATCAACGGCTACACGGTTGATGGTCACGATTATATCAATCAGGCAATCGAAAACGGGGCTGTGGCGATTTTAGCTGAACGATCGTTTCTGGATTGCCCGATTCCCGTCATTACTGTGCCGGATACGAAACGACTTGCAGGTCAAGTCGCGAATCGCTTTTACGATCAACCGAGTCAAAAAATGCGCGTCTACGGTGTAACCGGAACGAACGGAAAAACGACGACGACGAAATTGGCGTATGATCTCTTTCGAGCAACAGGTATAAAAGCCGGCATGATCAGCACGGTCGGTGCACGAATTGATGAGGAACTCATTGAGACGCCGAATACGACGCCTGAAGCCATCATCTTACATCGACTGTTGTATGAAATGGTTGAAAAAGGCGTGACGGATTGCATCATTGAAGTGTCCTCTCACGCATTAGCTGAAGGTCGAGTCGAAGGAGTGTCTTTCCACTCGGCGGCATTTACGAACCTGACGCATGATCATCTGGATTACCACCATTCAATGGAGGATTACGCCAAGACGAAAGCGTTGTTGTTTCAACAAGTCGCTGCGTCAAATGGTCGGACTATCGTCTTGAATCGAGAAGATGGTTGGAGTCGCGTCATGCGAGAAGCTGCGCCTTTACAACCTGTCATCTGGTATACGACGCAACCACATCGGACGTCACAAATCGCGGTCGAATGGTTAACAGACACCGTCAATGTGCGGATCGACGAGACGACGACACGTGTGCCGACAGCTTTACTAGGTGAATTCAATGCAGCGAATTTAGCGGCAGCGATGGGATTGTTGCGGGCAGGCGATGCTAATCTCTATACGTTGATTCGTCACATTCCAGAACTGGAATTGCCGAAAGGGCGACTCGAACGACTGGACTGGGCACCTTGTGAGGTTTATATCGATTATGCCCATACACCGGATGGTCTAGAAAAATGTTTACAGGCACTCACTTCTTCCGGAGAGTCGCTATCGGTCGTTTTAAGCGCAGCTGGAGAGCGTGATCGAACGAAACGAGCGGAGATGGGGCGAATCGCAAGCAAATATTGTGAACACATCATCGCAACGGTCCATGATGCGAGGACAGAGAATCCGGATCGAATCATCGAAGAACTAATCGTCGATATTCCACGTGAACACTTAGTAGGGTGCCATACATCCCGTCACGAAGCGCTCGTACAAGCAGCGCATCTGGCGCACGAAGGAAAACGCATCGTCATCGTCGGGAAAGGTCATGATGAGGTAGAACGAATCGGTACAAAAACGATTCCTTTTAATGAAAAACACATACTTCTTGCGGAATTAGAACGACTGTCTGAAGGGGAGTCCGTCATTTAAAAAAACCGATCATTCCGTTAAGGTCATGGTCGGTTTCGTTTCGCAGCTAGTTGTTGTGCCTTTTTCGTATTTGCAAAATGGGCTTTCGTCCAGTCACGAAGTTTATCAGCTCCATAACGTAAAATCAGTGAAGCGGCGACTTGATCGACCTTGGCACCAGCACCTTTCGGAATGACGACACCGGTTGTTTCACTCAAGTTGTCCATCTCCTTCAAAAAGATGGCGCGAGCAATGATCGATGAGGCAGCGACGGCGACATGGAGTTGCTCCGCCTTGGTCGAGAAGTAGACATTTTCTCGAACGGGATTGACGACACCAGACAAGTGTTTATAGTAAACGGTCTTTTCAGCGAACTGATCAATCAAGATCGCTTCTGGTTTCGTCTCCAGTTGGTCAAGCAGTCGCTCGAGTACATCATTATGCATCAGGGCAGTCATCTTTCCTTGTGTCATCGTGCGTTGCATTTGATTGTATTCTGGATTGTGCAGGATACGATATGTGTACGGAATGACAGCATGGAGATCACGGGCGATTTTTCGAATCTCCGTGTCATTCAAGTGCTTGGAGTCCCGAACACCGAGTTCGTGAAGAAGTGCAATCTGCTTTCGATCAACGAAGGAAGCGACGACGACGAGTGGACCGAAGAAATCGCCTTTTCCAACTTCGTCACTGCCAGCAACGGACCATTCTGCAAAACCATTTGGTAACGTTGAAACAAGTGGTTCCTTCGATTTAGTCGGTGTAGCCGTGCCGAAGCGTGAAGCGATGGTTTCAGCTTCGGTTCCTTGAAACATCACTTTTCCAGAATTGTAAATCGTGATGACACATCCAGGTATTTTAGCTGCGAACCGGGCATACGGTGGACTCTTCGTCTGCCCTTGTTTAAACTCTTGTATGACGAGGTCTTGCTTTTCTTTAGATAAGCGTAAAACGGTAGTTCCCACGAGATAACCTCCCTTTCCGGGATTAAGCATACCATCCTTAAGACCGATGGGGGACTTCTTTTCCTAAAACGAAAATGATGGTACTATATGAAAGAAGCAAAGTATGAGGAGGACAGAAAAATGGCTGATTCAGAAGGGTTGAACCGGACGACGATTCATATCGCAGGCAATGATTATACGATTGTCGGAACGGAGTCGCCAGAACACGTACGCGAAGTGGGTCTCCTCGTCGATACGAAAATTCGAGAAATCCGAGAACAAGCACCACAACTCGACGTTCGTCAAATCGCCGTCCTAGCGGCGCTTAATATTGGTAGTGATTACGTAAAAATAAAAAAGAATTTGGGTGAACTATAAACTATGATTTCTTTCGTTATCTTATTACTTCTCGCCTTAGGCGTCATGACGGGTGTCCGACGGGGAGTCGTATTGCAGGCCGGGCATTTGCTCAGCCTGATCATTTCCTTCATCGTCGCCTTGTCGTTCTATGAGGAACTGGCGACGAAATTCCGTTTGTGGGTTCCATATCCGTCGACACTGGATGATGCGGGAATCGACTTGACGATGTTCGCAATTCCAAGTTCAGCACGACTCGATGAGGTGTTCTACAAAGCCTTTTGGTTCGTCGTCCTGTTCTTTGGTACAAAAATCATCTTAGCAATCTTGTTATCGATGTTTGATTCGTTGACGAACATTCCGATTTTAAAACAAGTCAAAGGATTATTAGGTGGCGTCTTTGGCTTCATCGAGATGTACATCTTCATTTTCTTACTCTTGTTCCTCGCAGCATTCGTTCCGATTCAGTCGATACAGGATGCCATTGCAGACTCGAGTTTGGCAAGTTTCATCATCCAACATACACCGCTCCTTGCGAATTGGCTGATGGATCAAGTTGGATTGATAAAATAAACATGCTCCCGTTAAATGGGAGCTTTTTTTGAGGGGAGAATTGCACATGCGTACGATTCAAGATGCAATGCGTCACTTGGAACGAATCTCAGTCTATCTAGAGGTTAAAGGGGAAAATCCGTTTAAGATCAATGCTTTCCGAAAAGCAGCAAGTATCCTCGAGGCATCGGATGCTGACTTCATGGCAATCGACGATTTCACGGCGATGAAGGGGATTGGTAAAGGAACGGCCGCTGTTCTTGAGGAGTACCGGGAAACGGGAACGAGTACGGCACTGACGGAACTCGAACAAGAAGTACCGGAAGGACTGATTGCTTTACTGAAGATCCCAGGTCTTGGTGGGAAGAAACTTGCTAAATTGCATGAAGTCGGCGTCATTGATGCAGATTCCTTTGCAGAGAAATTAGCGGATGGTACAGTCGAAGCGATGCCTGGATTCGGTAAGAAGACGGTCGAAAAGTACGTCAAAGCGCTCGAAACGTTTGAAACACGACCAGAACGATTACCGTATGGTGTCATGCGGAAGGTCGTTGCGGAATTAAATCAGACCCTTGCGTCGTTCGATGAAATCATTCGCTTCGAAGTTGGTGGAAGTTTCCGCCGAGCAGAAGAGACGTGCAAGGATCTTGATTTCATCCTCTCGACGAACGAACCGGAACGGATCAAGGAGCAACTATTGGAGCTGTCGCTCATCGATGAAGTCATCGCTGCCGGCAGCACGAAAGTATCACTCGTCTTAAAACGAGACGTCCATTATATCGCGGTTGATTTCCGAATCGTCGATGACGCGGCGTACGCATCCACATTACATCACTTCACGGGTTCGAAGGATCACAATGTCCGGATGCGTCAACTCGCCAAAGAACGGGGAGAGAGCATTTCTGAATATGGCGTTGAGACCGAGCAAGGATTAGTGCAGCCGAAGACGGAAGAAGAATTGTTTGCGCGGTACGACTTACCGTTCATCGCACCTGAATTACGAGCAGGGCGTCAAGAGTTCGAACAGGATTTGTCACGCCTTTTGACGGAACAGGATATTCAAGCAGATGTGCACATGCATACGACATGGTCAGATGGCACATTATCTGTTGAAGAACTGGTCGATGCGTGTGCTGCACGAGGGTATACATGGATGGCGATCACCGACCATAGTAAATATATGAAGTTCGTCAATGGATTGACGGAAGAACGTCTACGTGCGCAACGTGTCGAAATCGAAGCAGCACGCAAGAAACATCCCGAGATGACGATTTTATGTGGCGTCGAGATGGATATCTTGCCTGATGGGTCGCTCGATTATGAAGATGATTTCTTAAAAGAGATGGATTACGTCATTGCCTCGATTCACTCGAAATTCGATCAGACGGAAGAAGAGATCATGCAACGGCTAGAGAATGCGTGTCGTAATCCTTACGTTTCTCTGATTGCCCATCCGACAGGACGAATCATCGGTAGACGTGAAGGGTATGCCGTTAACGTCGATCGCTTGATCGAACTAGCAGCCGAGACAGGAACAGCGCTTGAGATGAATGCCAACCCGGCACGATTCGATTTGACGGCAAGTTCCCTAGCAAAAGCGAAGGCTGCTGGTGTGAAAATTTTGATCAATACGGATACACACCGACCAGAAATGTTAGAAGATATGAAACTTGGAGTCCTCCATGCACGTAAAGCCTATTTGGAGGCGTCTGATGTCATCAATACGTGGAGCGCTGAAGCAGCACTTGCCTTCTTCGGTCGAAAACGTTTAGGAGTGGATTAAATGAATGCCAACGCATTACGCGTCTTAGAATATGAGAAGTTAAAAGAAAACATGTTATCGTTCACGGCAAGCTCACTTGGAGCACAGTTCGTTCGAGCAATGCGCCCGGCGGAAGAGTTCGAGCAGGTCAAGGAATTGCTAGCCGTCACGACGGAAGCAACGACGGTCTATCGGTTACGTGACCGTTATCCGTTCGGTGGATTGACAGATGTCCGTAGTGAAGTGAAACGGGCAGAGATTGGTTCGGTCCTCTCGACGAGTGAACTTTTATCCGTCGCAGACGTCGTCTATTCAGGACGTCAAGTGAAGGCGTTCCAAGAACGATTGCATGAGGATCACCCAGATCTACGATTACCACGACTCGATAGTCGAATCGAACAGATCACGAAGCTCGTTGAGATCGAACAGGGGATTCGTCATGCCATTGACGACCAAGGAACTGTTCAAGATTCGGCAAGTGATAAATTACGAGCGTTACGTAGTCAGTTGCGTTCGCTCGAAGGACAAGTTCGTTCAAAAATCGATAGTGTCTTACGTAGTAAAGCGAAGATGCTGTCTGACGCCATCGTGACGATGCGAAATGATCGCTACTGTGTCCCGGTCAAACAAGAATATCGTCAAGCGTTTGGTGGGATCGTCCACGATCAGTCGGCATCCGGCGCGACATTATTCATCGAACCACAAGCCGTCGTTTCTGCGAACAACGAGATTCAAGAAGCGCGTTTGAAAGAACGGGCGGAAATCGAACGAATCCTCGCACAATTATCAGCACTTGTCGGGAGTGTCGGCGACTCGCTGCGCATCAACCTCGATGTACTAGCAGAACTTGATTTCATCATGGCGAAAGCGTTGTATGGTCATCAGATCGGAGCGGTCGAACCACGCTTGAATGAAAATCGCCATATCATTCTGAAGGAAGCACGACATCCCTTCATTCCAAAAGAAGAGGTCGTACCGATCACTGTCTCGCTGGGTGGCGATTTTACATCACTTGTCATCACCGGTCCGAACACCGGGGGTAAGACAGTTACTTTAAAGACGATTGGTCTTTTGCAATTGATGGTGCAATCAGGACTATACGTGCCGGCAGCAGATGAGACGGAGCTCAGTGTCTTCGATGCGATTTATGCCGATATCGGAGATGAACAGTCGATTGAACAAAACTTGTCGACGTTCAGTTCGCATATGACGAACATCGTCTCGATGATGGAGAAAATCGATTTCATGAGTTTGGTGCTGTTTGATGAATTAGGGGCGGGAACGGATCCGACAGAAGGGGCTGCCCTGGCGATCGCGATTCTTGATGAAGTGAAACGGCGCGGAGCACGTGTTGCAGCGACGACGCACTATTCGGAATTAAAAGCGTACGGCTATAACCGAGAAGGAGTCGTCAACGCGTCGATGGAATTCGATGTCGAATCCCTCAGTCCGACGTATCGCCTACTCATCGGTGTACCGGGACGCTCGAACGCGTTCGAGATTTCAAAACGTCTCGGACTCGAAGACCGGATCATCGATGCGGCACGTGGTCAAATCGGTAGCGACGCACAGTCCGTCGAGACGATGATCGAACGACTGGAAGAGGCGAAACAGCGTGCTGAAACGTTAGAGGCTCAGTTGCTAGAAGAGAAGAAACGACTCGTTGCAGAGCGTGAGCAATTCGAGCAAGAACAAGCCGAGATCCAGGAAGAGAAAAATGAGATTCTGGCAAAAGCGGAAGAAAAAGCAGCACGTGCAGTCGAACGTGCCCAAAAAGAAGCGGAAGGCGTCATTAAACGTTTGAAGGAATTACGCGACGCTGGTGCCGTCAAAGAGCATGAATTGATCGAGGCACGTAAAAAACTTGAAGATGCGAAGCCGAGTCTGCAAGAGAAACGGATCGCTAAAGTAAAAGCGAAATACGATCAAGCGCCACGATTTGATAAAGGCGAAGAAGTTAAAGTTACGACCTTTAATCAAAAAGGCTATATCATCAACCAACAGGCGAACGGCGAGTATACCGTTCAAGTCGGCATCATGAAGGTGAACGTCAAACCGGAAGATCTCGCGAAGATCGGCAGTACTCCAAAACGTCCCCAAACAAAAGGGCGTTCTGGTGGTACGAGTGTGACGAAACAATCGGCGCCTTCAGCTGAACTGGATTTACGTGGTGTCCGTGTTGAAGAAGGATTATCGAAGCTCGAACGCTTCATGGACCAAGCTTTGTTATCGAACTACGACCATATTCGTGTCATTCATGGTTTGGGTACGGGAGCGATGCGTCAAGGTGTCCAAGAATTCTTGAAAGGTCATCGTCACGTCAAAGGTCACCGTTTAGGTGGTCAAGGTGAAGGCGGACACGGTGTGACGATCATCGAACTGAAATGAGGAAAGTAGGATGAACATTTTTGAGAACGTCTATGTCTATACGACAGCGCTCTATTCGGTCGCGGGATTACTGATCATTTTAGGACTTGCACTTTTTGAGTTGACAACCCGGTATAAAAACTGGGAACATATCAAGAGTGGCAACATCGCCGTTGCGTTAGCAACAGGTGGAAAAATCATCGGACTCGCCAATATCGTTCATTTCGCTGTTCAAGGGGAAGAACGGGTCGGGTCGATATTTCTTGAAAGTGCTTTTGGCTTCTTACTGTTGATATCGACATACTGGATCTTTGAATTCCTGACACCGAATTTGCCGGTAGACCGTGAAATCGAGAACGGCAACATTGCTGTCGGCATTATTTCATGTGCCTTATCGATCGGCATGTCCTACGTCATCGGATCAGCGTTAGTGGGGTGAATCCGTGTTAGAACGTTTAGCGAAAATCATGTTCGGGGTTTCGATCGCCTTTTTGGTCGTCGGTATCCTTTGGATTGTATTTAATTAAAAGAACCGGTCTTACCGTGTGATCATTCCGTACTGACATCGTTTCAGTACGGAATTTTTATTGGAAGCCACGCCTAATCAAAAAAGGAGGAACGCATATGAACGTACGAAAAACATCAACAACGACAGAAACGAGACGCCGTGCTTTTGAGGCGATGCAATTGATTTCTTGGAAGGACATCTTCTGGGTCATCATCGGGTCGGCGATTCTCGCCTTTGGAATCAACTACTTTACGATTCCGAACGATTTATCCGAAGGTGGATTGATCGGGATCACGGTCATCTTCTACTATCTTTATGGCTGGGATACGGGACTTGTTTCCTTGATTGCGAACGCTTTGCTGTTCGTCGTCGGTTATCGATTCCTCAGCCGGAAGACGATGCTTTACTCCGTCATCTCGGTCGCCGTCACATCATTTGTCCTCTCTTCGACAGCAAATCTAGCGACATCATCGGATAGCCGTTTAATCGGTACGGTCTATGCGGGAATTCTGATTGGCGTCGGAATCGGACTTGTCATTCGTGCTGGAGGAACGACGGGCGGCGGAGTCATCATCGCTCGACTGATGAATAAGTACTTGAATCTCAGTATCGCGGTCTCGATGTTCATTATCGATGTCGCGGTCGTCGGTGCATCAGGATTTCTGTTCGGAGAAGAGACGATGCTATACACGTTGATTGCGATCATCATCGGCTCGTATTTGATTGATCTCGTCAGCGAAGGATTGAATGTCCGCGAAGCGGTCACGATCATCAGTCATCGCCAAGAGGAAATCGCGACGATCTTGACAGAGACGCTCGGTCGTAGTGCAACGGTCATTCACAGTCACGGTCATTTCACGAAACAAAAGAATGATATGTTATATATGATCGTCGATAAACGACAACTGGCACCGTTGAAACAGATCGTCGAAGCAGCGGATCCCCGCGCCTTCGTCGTCATTCATAAAGTGCGCGAAGTCATTGGAGAAGGATTCACGTATCCATCCCGGTGATGTCTATTAAAAAGCAGTGCTGCTTCTTTTTCGGAAACGAGAAAGGGAGGTGCTGCTTTTTTGTATGATGATCTCGGATGAAGGAATCGAGAAAAAACAAGCAGATTCGATTTCTTTTTTTGGATTTTACTGGCATGTCGAATTCAATTCAACGTATAATAAAAATGAATAGTAATTCATTATCAGGGAGGGAAACGTATGGAATCCGTTTGGTTATCTGATTATCCCGAGCAAGTACCCGCATCGATTGATTATCGAGAATTACCTCTTTATCAGGCACTCGATGAGGCAGCGACTGATTTTCCAGAACAACGTGCCTTGAGTTTCTTAGGAAAACGTATGACGTTTCGTGAAGTACGTGACGAGGCCCGCGCACTTGGGAGCCTATTGCAAGAGCACGGACTAAAAAAAGGGGATCGCGTCGGACTGATGTTACCAAACTGTCCCCAGTATATGATCAGTTATTATGCGGTTCTCTATGCAGGTGGCATCGTCGTCCAAGTGAACCCACTCTATACAGACCGTGAACTGGAACAGATTCTCGTTGATTCAGGTGCGCATATGCTTGTAACGCTCGATCTACTCTATCCGAAAGCATCTCGTGTCAAAGCGTCGACGACACTTAAGACGGTCGTGACGACAAGTATCGCGGATTACCTTCCCTTCCCTAAAAATAAACTCTATCCGATTAAAGCACGGAAAGATAACAACATCATCATTGATACGACAGGTTCGATTCCGTTTTTATCTTTGCGGGGGTATGAGCCGATTACACCAGTCGCGATTCAACCGAAGGAGGACGTCGCGGTTCTTCAATATACGGGTGGAACGACAGGCGCACCCAAAGGTGTCATGTTGACACACTTCAATTTGAGTGCAAACGTCGAACAGATCGACAACTGGTTCTATAAATATAGTCGAGGAGATGGACGGAAGCTGTTAGCAGTCGTTCCTTATTTCCATGTCTATGGCATGACGTGTAACCTCAATTTCGGCATATTTAATGCCTATGAACAAATCATCGTTCCAAAATTCGATATCGAACAGGTACTCAAGACGATTCATAAGGAAAAACCGAATCTGTTCCCAGGTGCTCCGACGATGTATGTCGGTCTATTGAATCATCCGAAGCTGAAGAAGTATGATCTCTCTTCGATTGAAGCCTGTATTTCTGGTTCAGCTCCACTACCAGTCGAAGTGCAGGAAAAATTCGAAGCACTGACAGGCGGACGGATCGTTGAAGGATACGGTCTATCTGAAACGAGTCCGGTGACACATACGAACTGTATCTGGGATCGTCGGATTCCTGGAACGGTCGGTATTCCGGTACCCGATACGCAAGCAAAAATCGTCCAAGCAGACGGAGAGACACCAGCTGCTCCAGGTGAGATTGGTGAGATCATCGTCACAGGTCCGCAAGTCATGAAAGGATACTGGAAACGACCAGAAGATACGCAAGCTGTTCTGAGAAACGGTTGGTTGCATACGGGAGACCTTGGATATATCGGTGAGGATCATTATTTCCGAATCGTCGATCGGAAAAAAGATTTAATCATTGCTTCTGGATTCAACATTTATCCACGTGAAGTCGAAGAAATCCTATATGAACACCCTGCCGTCAAAGAAGCGGTCGTCATCGGTGTTCCAGATGTCTACCGCGGAGAGACCGTCAAAGCGTTCATCGTCGTCAAGGATGAGATGACGGTCACGGAAGAAGAGCTCGATCAATTCTGTCGTAAACAATTAGCATCGTTTAAAGTGCCGAAGCAGTATGAATTCCGGCAAGAGCTACCGAAGACGTTCGTGGGTAAGATTCTCCGCCGTGTTCTCGTTGAAGAAGAACGTGCCAAACAACTCGAAGAAAGCAGTTGACAGGATAAAATGGCATGATAGAATAAATATGAATGAACCATCATTCATTTTATGCGTTAGGAGATAGTGGAATGAAACGAACAATGTCAAAGAGTGACCGCATCATTGATGCCGCCGTAAAAGTCATCGCTAAGAACGGCTACCATGGAGCGAAAGTGACTGCCATTGCAAAGGAAGCCGGGGTTGCGGATGGAACGATTTATCTGTACTTCAAGAATAAAGAACATCTCTTGATTTCGCTCTTCCAAGCGAAAATGGGAAGCTTTATCGAATATTCCGAAGGACAAATCGCGAGCCATACGTCAGCAACGGAACAATTGGCAGCATTGATCGAGGCGCACCTCGAGCAATTATCCGTCGACTATGATTTAGCGGTCGTCACGCAGATCGAATTGCGTCAATCGAACCAAGACATGCGTCAAAACATCGCTGCCGTCTTGAAACCGTACTTGCATCTGATTGACCGAGTCGTCAAGCACGGGATGACGACAGGTGAGTTTTCAAACGAACTCGATTATCGATTAGCACGTCAGATGATTTTCGGAACGATCGATGAGGTCGTGACGAGCTGGATGGCAAGTGGGTTCAAATATGAGTTGCTTGAGACACGTGACGGGATTCATCGGATGTTGATCAAAGGGCTGAGTTAAGCCCTTTTCATGACAACAATCATGTAAGCGGATACAAAGAATGATGGTGAATAGACGACAAGGGGGAGCATGAGATGGAAATCTATGTACTGTTGAAACGCACGTTTGATACGGAAGAAGCAATCCAACTCGAGAATGGCCAAATCGATGAGGATGGCGCTGAGTTCATCATTAACCCGTACGATGAGTATGCGGTGGAAGAAGCGATTCGTGTCCGTGATGCACAAGGGGGAACGGTGACGGTCGTGACGGTCGGACCGGAAGATGCGGACAAGGAATTACGAACAGCACTCGCAATGGGAGCGGATCAAGCAGTTCGCATCTCGATTGAAGATGATATCGAAGAGGCAGACCATTTCACGATTTCTGAAGTGCTCGCTGGTTATTTGAAGGAACAGACGGTTGATCTCGTCATCGCCGGAAACGTCGCAGTCGATGGCGGA
Organism: Exiguobacterium acetylicum; assembly: GCF_019890935.1. Classification (NCBI taxonomy): domain Bacteria; kingdom Bacillati; phylum Bacillota; class Bacilli; order Caryophanales; genus Exiguobacterium; species Exiguobacterium acetylicum. The sequence goes on along the minus strand of NZ_CP082333.1, from coordinate 2,306,827 downwards.
AGTGGTCAAGTGGCACCGCGCGTCGCAGAATTACTCGATATCCCTTACGTGACGACGATCACGAAACTAGAGCTCGACGGTACGAAAGCTGTCGTGACACGCGACGCTGAAGGGGATACGGAGACGATCGAAACAACACTTCCGTTACTCGTCACTGCGCAACAAGGGTTGAACGAACCACGTTACCCAAGTCTTCCGGGGATCATGAAAGCGAAGAAAAAGCCGCTAGAAGAACTCGAACTCGATGATCTCGAACTGGATGAAGACGAACTCGCACCACGTCTAGAGACGATCGAGCGTTTCTTACCACCGAACAAAGCAGCCGGTAAGATCCTTGAAGGTGAACTGAACGAGCAAGTCGCACAGCTCGCATCATTATTACGCAACGAAGCAAAAGTGGTCTAAGGGGGAGAAACGAATGACAAAAGCATTAGTACTCGCAGAATCACGGGATGGCAGTTTACGGAATGTGTCGTTTGAGGCAATCGCAGCAGCGCGACGTGTCGCTGACGAAGTCATCGCAGTCCTGATTGGACACGATGTCGCAAAGGATGCGGATGCACTAGCATCACGCGGAGCGGACCAGGTGCTCGTCGTCGAGGATGAGCGTCTTCTACACTACACGCCAGACGGTTACGGACAAGTCTTCCTCGAGTTGATGAACCGGACGTCACCCGACGTGCTCGTCTTCGGACATACGTCGCTCGGCAAGGATCTATCACCGAAAATCGCGGCGAAATTGCAAGCCGGTTTGATCAGTGACGTGACGGCGATTGAAGGGGAAGGCGCGGATGCGTCATTCATCCGCCCGATCTACTCGGGGAAAGCGTTTGAAAAAGTCAAAGTCGCAGAAGGCAAGACACTCTTTACGGTCCGTCCGAACAACATCGATCCACTCGAAGCAGGTAGTTCACAAGGAACGGTCGAGTCGGTCACAGTCGATCTGAAGGATTTACGGACGATCGTCGCAGACATCGTACGCAAAGCAACAGGCGGCGTTGATTTATCAGAGGCAAAAGTCATTGTCGCAGGTGGACGAGGCGTCAAAAGCTCGGATGGCTTCGCACCGTTACAAGAACTAGCAGATGTCCTCGGAGGAGCAGTCGGTGCTTCGCGTGGCGCTTGTGATGCAGACTACTGCGATTATGCACTTCAAATCGGTCAGACAGGTAAAGTCGTTACACCGGATCTTTATATTGCATGCGGGATCTCAGGAGCGATTCAACACTTAGCAGGGATGTCAAATGCGAAAGTCATCGTTGCGATCAATAAAGACCCGGAAGCGAATATCTTCTCGGTCGCGGACTACGGGATTGTCGGAGATTTGTTCGACGTCGTGCCATTATTGACAGCTGAATTCAAAAAAATGCTCGTTCACGGATGAGTGGATACACCGGTGCCATGCTGATGGTACCGGTTATTTTTTACGAATTCTTCACGTGAGCAGTTTCGTTTGTTGGAAGAGACTGCTATGATATACTCGAATCAATAAAGAGATCACCCATTTTTTTACCGGGTCGATCTACTCATTAGGAGGTTATGATCAATGGCAATCGTACACGCAACTAGCCAATCATTTAAAGAAGAAACACAAGAAGGACTCGTCCTTGTTGATTTTTGGGCAACATGGTGTGGACCATGTCGTATGCTCGCACCTGTTCTTGAAGAACTCGATGCTGACATGCAAGATGTAAAAATCGTCAAAGTCGACGTAGATGCAAACCCAGAAGTAGCTGGAGCATTCCAAGTTCAAAGTATCCCGACACTCGTTCTCTTCAAAGATGGACAACCTGTCAACAAAACAATGGGCTTCATGCCGAAAGACGCACTTAAAGAATTCGTTGAAACATCTAACTAATTCTTTCCTGCATATCAAAACAGACCGTTCTGCACAGGCAGAACGGTCTGTTTTTTTAGATTACATTGGCGTACAAAGTTCAATCAGGTGACCATCGGGGTCGAGGACATAGGCGACGACTTGCCCCCATGGTTTTTGGGTAGGAGCAAGGACGGTCTCATATCCTGCCTCCACCACCTTCTGAAAAAGAGTCGGGACGTCATCCGTGATGAAACCAATCTCTAACGTCTGTTGTGTTTTTCCGCTCGGTATCGGGTAATCCGGAATCAACTGTTGCACGTCTTCACGCGTATTGAAGGCGAGTGTCGTCTGACCGGTCTCGAACTCGATGTAGCTCCCGTGCTCCGCCTTGACGGGTAGTCCAAGAACGTCTCGATAGAATGCCAGCGTCCGTGTAGTGTCTTCAACGTATAAAATCGTATAGCCGTATTGAATCATCCAAAAGCCTCCTGTCAATCCTCGAATAACGAAGCGATGTCTGAAGCAGGTGTCGGGTAAGCGAATCCAGTCTGTTGCATCGAAGTACTTGGAATCCGGTGTTGCATCGCAAACGAGAAATAGTTTGCTAGTTCCGCTGCATTGACACCGATGAAGTGTGCGCCGAGGACTTGATCATCTTCCCCGACGAGCACTTTCGCCCGAGCAAAACTGTCCTTGATCCGTGCGTTCGTTTGCCAAGCGGACGTATCAATCAAGCGACCACGATAAGGAATACCTGCTTTTTTCAAAGCAGCTTCCGTCTCACCGACGAGGGCGAGGTTCGGCGCGGTGAATACGACGCTAGGTACAGGGAGCAGCTCTAGTTTCCGATTGTTCCCTTCGAGCATGTTATCAGCAGCGAGTCGTCCTTCGGTTCCAGCGAACGGCGTCAAGGCGGGATTCCCGCTGACAGCAACATCTCCTGCGGCATAGATATGTTCGACGGAAGACTGAAGGTACGCATTGACATGGATTCCTTTTTCATTATGCGCAACGCCAATGGCTTCGAGACCAAGCTGATCGATACTTGCGACACGTCCAGTCGCATTCAAAACGACATCCGTCTTCAATACGTCACCGTTCGATAAACGAAGGGATTCCTCTTCGTAAGCGACGACCTCTGCTTCTTTGATGATCGAGATACCAAGTGCCCGTGTGGCTTCTAACAGCACATCGACCAATTCGCTCTCGAATTGTTTTAAGGCGTTAGAACGTAAGACGATCGTGACGTCTGCGCCAGCAATACGAGCGAGATGGGCGAATTCGAACGAGATATAACCGCCACCGATGCAGACGAGTCGGCGTGGAAGTTCTTTCAGTTCAAGAAACTCATTACTTGTTATGAAACGCTCACTACCGGGTACAGATAATTCGCGAGGTCTTAGACCGGTTGCAATTAAAAACTGTTTCCCTTCGATTTCTTCTTCACCAATTCGAAGGCGATGTGAAGACACGAAATGCGGTTCTCCATGGAAATAGTCGATGTCCGTTTCCGCGTACCGCTTTCGAGTTTGCTCCGGGATGGCGCGTGTGTATTCATTCTTTCGCTCCATCAATTGGCGCCAATCAATCGAAACCAGACCCTTTACACCGTATCCGAGCAATCGCTCGACAGCGTCTTTCGTCTCACTACCTGTCAGTAAGATTTTTTTTGCGTCACATCCACGTTGTGCGCATGTGCCACCTGGAGTGAAGTTCTCCACGATGGCAACACGAAGCCCTTTTTCAGTGAATTTATAAGCCGCTTGATTTCCAGCGGAACCTGTTCCGATCACAATGCAATCATATGTACGCATTTTTCATCCTCCGTATGTCATAATCAATGTATGGTATTTACCCGAACGAATAAAACTAAAAACGGTGAAAGGAGACATTTATTTGGGACATCAAGAACATATCAAAGCAAAACTATCCCTTTTGCCTGATGAGCCAGGATGTTATCTGCACAAAAATGAATTCGGCGAAATCATCTATGTCGGAAAAGCAAAAAATCTCAAGAACCGAGTCCGCTCCTATTTCACGGGAGCACATGATATTAAAACGGAACGTCTCGTCGCGGAAGTCCGAGACTTCGAATACATCATCACAGCCAGTGAACTAGAAGCGTTGTTGCTTGAGATGACACTAATTAAGAAACATGATCCGAAGTACAATATCATGTTGAAGGATGATAAGTCGTATCCGTACTTGAAAATTACGAATGAGACCTATCCTCGCTTGATCACGACGCGTAAGTTAAAAAAGGATGGTGGTCATTATTTTGGTCCTTATCCGAATGCGTATGCGGCGAACGAGACGAAACGTCTGTTAGATCGTTTATATCCGCTGCGTAAATGCCAACCGATGCCGAAAAAACTTTGTCTGTACTACCATATCGGTCAGTGTCTCGGTCCATGCGAAATCCCGAATCTCGAGTCGGAACAAAAAGCGCTCGTTTCAGAAATCCGACGTTTCTTGTCGGGCGACACGAAAGAGCTTGTCGAAGACTTGAAACAGAAGATGGTGGACGCTGCCGAAACGATGGAATTTGAACGTGCCGGAGAATTGCGCGATCAAGTACGGGCGATTGAGTCGATCATGAACAAACAAAACATGATCACAGCGGATTTGACGTCACGCGACGTATTCGGAATCCATGTCGATAAAGGTTGGATGTGTGTCCAAGTCTTCTTCCTTCGCGGTGGAAAGATGATCGAACGTGATGTCTCGCTTTTCCCGATTTACGGTACACCAGCAGAAGAGCTCGAGAGTTTCATCGTCCAGTTCTACGAAAAGAACATCAAACCAAGTGAAGTCTATGTACCGCCACTCGTCAATCAGCTGTTGCTCAAAGAGGCGCTCTCGATTAAAATTCACGTTCCGGTCCGAGGATCAAAACGGAAATTACTTGATTTAGCGACGAAGAATGCTGAAAATGCGATCTCGGAACGTTTCGAGTTGTTAGCGAAAGATGAGAAACGGACCGTTCAAGCAGTCGAAGAACTCGCTGATGCGATCGACGTTCATCCATTGTCCCGAATCGAGATCATCGATAACGCGAACATTCAAGGGGCGGACGCCGTTTCGGCGCTCGTCGTCTTTGAAGACGGTAAACCACTGAAAAAAGAATACCGAAAGTTCAAGATCCGGACCGTTCAAGGACCGGACGACTATGAATCGATGCGGGAAATCGTGCGTCGGCGTTATCGACGGTTGTTACTCGAAGGAGCGCGCCTTCCGGACCTCGTCCTGATTGACGGAGGAGTCGGACAGTTGAATGCTGCTTTAGAAGTCATTCAAGATGAACTCGGCTTATCCCTGCCGGTCGGCTCATTAAAAAAAGATGACAAACACCGGACGAGTCAATTGTTGTTTGGAGAAGATGCCCGTCTCGTCGAACTAAGTCCGCGTTCGAGTGCGTTTTATCTACTTCAACGAATGCAAGATGAGGTTCACCGGTTCGCGATCACGTTCCACCGCTCGCTCCGTTCAAAAGGAATGACCCGTTCTTTGCTCGACGAGATTCCAGGAGTCGGACCGAAACGACGCCAGCAGTTGATTCGTCATTTCGGATCGATGCGCAGCCTGCGACGCGCAACGATCGAACAGTTGGCGGAAGCAGGATTACCTGTTAAGTTAGCGGAAACCGTCGCTGAATATTTAAGCCAAGCGAATGAAGAATGAAAAAATGCCGTCCTCTTGAAGAGGGCGGCATTTTAAAATAATTAGTTGTTGATGTACTTCTCGTAGTATGAACCGAAGTCACGCTGGTTCCACTGATGGTAGTGACCTTGTAGCCACTCGAAGGATTGTTCAGACAACTCTTTGAATGTTTGCGGCACGTTCATATCACCTTGACGAAGTCCGCCGAGAATCGTGACCGAATGATTCAATGAGCTGTTTGCGAACTCGAGCATCTTTTGTCCTTCATACTGTTTTTCAGCAATAGCAAGAAGTGTTTTGTAAAGATCCTTCACATGTTCGAGTTGTTTCTTATCGACGTCGATCGAATAATGTTTGCCACCGATCTCGAATTTAATTTCGACATCAAGATCGACCGTTCCCGCCGTTTCGAACATGACGTGGCGAATCGGATAGTGCGCGTAAGGATAGCGATACAAGACGCGTTTTGAACTGACGGCACTTTCACCATCGAGGTGAATCAAAGCCAGATTCGTAAAGCAATACTCGTCAGATTTAGATTTGATCAAGAAATAGATTTTCTCGCCGTCTTCATGCAAGACATAATCGTCAGCGGCTGCTTTGTCGAAATCATCAGGATGAATGACTTGTCCGATATCACTGAATCCCGTTAAATCTGCTGCTAGTTTTTTGAACATGTGAAGTTCCTCCTCGCGATTTGTGTACGAATGATTTTACGAGCACTTACTGCAAAAGGTTTCATGAATCTATTTCGATGTTGAAAATTAAGATTCCTGTCACGTTCTATGTAAATTTCACTTGAGTGGTTCAAGTGGATCTTTAGGGTCGATTTGGACCGTAATTTGAACGAGCTCTTTAGTTAACTCGGCATATCCTTCCGCGACACATCCGTTAAAACGGGAGAACTGTTCAGCGAGGAACCCCGCTTCGAGTTGGAAGTACCCTTGTGGTCGTTCATCTCTCGTCGTATCAGGAGGAGACAGCACGAATGAGATGACCGTTCCTTTACGTTTCCTGATTTCGAGCGTTCCCCAACCTGCTTGTTCAAAAAATGAGGCTAATTCAGATTCATCTACGACAGGGAATTGACGCGCTAGACGTTTACCTGCCCAGTAGATGACTTGCCGATAATCCGATCCGAGAAGATCGGTCAGCACATAATCTCGGATCAATTCGATACCGAAAAGTGGTGTTTGATTTGGTGTAGCATCCATCATGATTCACTCCTATCTGTGAACCATTATACCGAGATGATTCTTGCCGGTCATTGTTTTCCTAAAAAAATTTGCAGTTAAATGCAACGGCTCGGGTTGTCTTCTAAAAAGGACAGGAGTAGAATAAGTGATGAAAAGACGAATTTCCTTATGAAAGCGCTTTTCTACCAAAATGCGCCAACGGTTGATTGGCAAACAAAAGGGGGGATTTGGATGGCGAATCATCGTGATTTCGTGAGTCGTAAGATACACTCACTGCTCGGCGTCATTCCAATCGGGTTATTTTTACTTTCGCACTTAACGACGAACTACTTCATCGTACGTGGTGAGGAAGACTTCAATAAGGCCGCGGAATTCGTGGGGAACGTTCCGTATCGATTGTTCTTAGAGATCTTTGTCATCTTCATTCCGATCATCTTGCATGGCGTCTACGGCGTGTACATCGCATTCACCGGTTCTGCGAACACAGGGCGTTATACATACTTCCGGAACTGGATGTATGTACTGCAACGGTTCAGCGGTGTATTCCTTGTCGTGTTCATCACGTGGCACGTTTGGGAAACACGGATTGCCGCTGCGATGGGAACTCCAGTCGATGCAAGCATGATGCAGAACATCGTCGATAATGGATTCATGCTCGCGTTTTATATCGTCGGGATCTTGGCGACGACATTCCACCTTGCGAACGGACTTTGGACGTTCTGCATCACATGGGGAATCACGCAGTCACCAGCATCTCAACGGGCGATGTCTTACGTGGCAGCACTCGTATTCATCGGTTTATCGTTTGTAGGCGTACGCTCGATCTTAACGTTTGCAGGCGTGTTGTAAGGAAAGGGGAACTGACAACATGGCGAACAAGAATCTTGTCATCATCGGCGGAGGGCTTGCCGGTCTGATGGCTACGATAAAAGCAGCGGAGCAAGGCGTACCAGTTAAGTTATTCTCACTCGTACCCGTCAAACGCTCACACTCTGTTTGTGCACAAGGTGGCATCAACGGAGCGGTCAATACAAAAGGGGAAGGTGATTCACCGTACCAGCATTTCGATGACACGGTATACGGTGGGGACTTCCTCGCAAATCAACCACCTGTTCAAAAAATGGCGGAAGCAGCACCAAAGATCATTCATATGTTCGACCGGATGGGTGTCATGTTCAACCGGACACCGGAAGGCTTACTCGACTTCCGACGTTTCGGAGGAACGTTGCATCACCGGACGGCATACGCTGGGGCGACGACAGGACAACAACTGTTGTACGCATTGGATGAACAGGTTCGTAAGTTCGAAGCGCAAGGTTTGGTAGAAAAATATGAAGGATGGGAATTCCTTCGCGCCATCATCGATGACAATGGCATCTGTCGTGGAGCAGTTTGTCAAAACCTCCGGACGATGGAAATCGAGGCATTTGCTGCGGATTCTGTCATCCTCGCGACAGGTGGTCCTGGGGTCATCTTCGGAAAATCGACGAACTCGGTCATCAATACAGGACAAGCAGCAGCAGCTGTCTATCGTCAAGGTGCGATCTATGCGAACGGTGAATTCATCCAGATTCACCCGACAGCGATTCCTGGAGACGATAAGTTACGTCTCATGAGTGAATCAGCACGAGGTGAGGGCGGTCGCGTCTGGACGTATAAAGACGGTAAGCCTTGGTATTTCCTCGAAGAGAAATATCCAGCGTACGGAAACCTTGTTCCACGAGATATCGCGACACGTGAGATTTTCGACGTCTGTGTCAATCAAAAACTCGGCGTCAACGGGGAAAACATGGTCTATCTGGATCTATCACATAAAGACGCAAAAGAACTCGACGTCAAACTCGGTGGGATCCTTGAAATCTACGAGAAATTCGTCGGTGATGATCCACGAAAAGTACCAATGAAGATCTTCCCAGCTGTTCACTACTCAATGGGTGGACTATGGGTCGACTACGATCAGATGACGAACATCCCTGGATTGTTCGCAGCTGGTGAATGTGATTATTCGATGCATGGTGGTAACCGTCTCGGAGCGAATTCACTTCTCTCAGCGGTATACGGCGGAATGGTCGCCGGACCATCAGCCATCGCTTATATGAATGAACTCGAGACATCGGTTCATGAGATGAGCGAGGACGTCGTCGAAGCGCATAAGATCGAAGAGATCAACCGCTTCAACGATATCTTATCCATGGAAGGTACGGAAAACGCGTATCAAATCCACCGTGAGCTTGGAGAAATCATGACGGACAACGTCACGGTCGTCCGGTACAACGATAAGCTCGAAGAGACACTGACGAAAATCAAGGAACTCCGCGATCGCTTCACGCGCATCTCGGCAACGGATACAGCACGTTGGAGTAACCAAGGGGCATCGTTTATCCGTCAGCTCGATCACATGCTCGACCTAGCTGAAGCGATTACGCTTGGTGCCTTGAAACGCGATGAGAGTCGCGGAGCGCACTATAAACCGGACTTCCCGGAACGTAATGATGAACAGTTCTTGAAGACGACGATGGCGCGTTATACGAACGGTCATCCAGAAATCTTCTATGAAGACGTCGACACGTCGTTGATTCCACCACGGAAACGCGACTACAGCAAGAAGTCGAAGAAAGAGGTGAAAGCATAATGGCGACACCACTCGAATCATCTACTACGCAAAAATCGGTTCAATTCATCGTTCAACGTCAAGATGGACCTGATGGTAAACCGTATGATGAAGCGTTTGAAATTCCGTACCGTCCGAACATGAACGTCATCTCTGCTTTAATGGAGATTCGCCGGAATCCTGTCAATGCAGCTGGTGAAAAAACGACGCCGATCAACTGGGACATGGGTTGTCTAGAAGAAGTATGTGGCGCTTGTTCGATGGTCATCAACGGCACACCACGTCAGTCGTGTACGGCACTCGTTGATAAACTCGAACAACCGATCCGTCTGCAACCAATGCAGACGTTTCCGATCGTTCGTGACCTTCAAGTCGACCGTCAGCGCATGTTCGATGCGTTGAAAAAGGTCAAAGCATGGGTTCCAATCGATGGAACGTACGATTTAGGACCAGGACCACGGATGCCAGAAAACAAACGCCAATGGGCATATGAGTTATCGAAATGTATGACGTGTGGCGTGTGTCTCGAGGCATGTCCGAACGTCAACGATCGTTCGACGTTCATCGGGCCGGCACCGATCTCACAAGTTCGTCTATTCAACTCGCATCCGACAGGTGCCTTCCACAAGGAAGAACGCCTTGAAGCGTTGATGGAAGATGGCGGGATCATGCAGTGCGGTAACGCTCAAAACTGTGTCGAGGTTTGTCCGAAAGGGATTCCGTTGACGACTTCGATCGCAGCGATGAACCGTCAGACGACACTTCATTCATTCAAGAAGTTCTTCGGTAGTGACGAAGGACGGACAGGTGAAGCCGTTAGTTCATGATTTATCAAAGAAGGAGCTTGCTCCTTCTTTTTTCATTCAGACAGGAGGAACTCATTGTGCGCGTACCAGCTTATATTCCAGAACTTGAATCATGGCTTGAACAGATGAAACATGGCACACGACTCGACGTCGCTGTTCGTTTCGCGGAGACGGATGCCTATGGTCATATGAATAACCGGGTACCGTTCGTCTATTTTGAGGACGTTCGGACATTGATGTTAGAGGAAACAGGATATTCGCTTGCAGAAGACGGGATCATCGTCGTTGCGGATGCCCAGTGTAATTACATTCGTCAAGTCTATCCGCGGACACGTCTTGCCGTTTATGCGTATCCAGTACATGTCGGAAGTGCGTCATGTGACGTCCACTATGCGGCATTTGATGAGCAAGGTGAACTGATGTTCACAGGACGGACATCGATGGTACAAATCGACCGTGCCGGGAAAGCTTTCCCGTGGAGTGAAGCGTATAAAAATTCCTTGCAGAATCGCTTCGAATCCGTTATCATTTGATAATGAGTTCACATATTCGAAAACGACTCACTAGTACGTTATTAGTGAAGGGAGATTTCTTAATCATGGAAAAAACATTCAAAGTCATCGCGGATTCAGGCATTCACGCTCGTCCGGCTACTCAGCTCGTCAACACAGCTTCTAAATTCCAATCAGACATCAACTTGGAATACAACGGGAAGACTGTCAACTTGAAGTCAATCATGGGTGTTCTTTCACTCGGAATCGCGAAAGATTCAGATATCAAAATCGTTGCAAACGGTGACGATGCTTCTGAAGCAATCACGACTCTTTCAGATATGCTGACTAGCGAAGGTCTTGCTCAGTAATCCTGTAATCGTACATTCTCGGACGCCGGTCTTGCACCGTCGTCCTTTTTTGTTACCATAGGAATGAGAGAAAGAGGTGGAGAAGAGTGAATCGAGCGATTGGAGTACTGGATTCCGGAGTCGGTGGGTTGACGGTCGCACGTGAATTGATGCGACAGTTGCCCCATGAGCGAATCATCTATGTCGGGGATACATTGCGGTGTCCGTATGGTCCTCGCCCAGAAGAGGAGATTCGTGAGTTTACGTGGGAGATGATTGATTATCTCGTGCAACAAGATGTGAAGTTGATCGTGATCGCCTGTAACACAGCCACGGCTGTCGTCCTAAAAGAAGCGCGAGAACGTTTAAATATACCTGTCATCGGTGTCATTGATCCTGGGGCCCGTGCGGCAGTCAAGGTAACACGTACGAAACGAATCGGTGTCATTGGAACGAAGATGACGATTACAAGTAATTCTTACGAGAAGGCGTTACGCCACGTCGAAGGACAAGTCGTCGTCGAATCGTTAGCGTGCCCGCCATTCGTTCCGCTCGTCGAGTCGATGCAGACAGACGGTGCGTACGTCGAACGTGTCGTTGCCAATACATTACGACCATTGATGAATTACGATATGGATACATTGATCCTCGGGTGCACCCATTATCCGCTCCTAGCAGATGTAATTGGACGGGTCATCGGACCAGGCGTCCAGCTAATCTCTTCAGGAGATGAGACAGCGCTCGAGGTAGCAGCACTACTTGATTACAATACGATTTCAGCAGATGTGACACAAATTCCGGAACATCGTTATTACGCGACAGGCGATATCCGCTCATTTGATCAGATTGCGACGGACTGGCTCGATCAGACCATCCATGCGGAGCGCATCGTGCTTGGAACGGAGGAAGATTAAATGCGGATAGACCAACGAACGGCGGATCATCTCCGTCCTATTCAATTATCGATTGATGTCAATAAACACGCAGAAGGTTCTGTCTTGATTGAACTGGGCGATACGAAAGTCCTCTGTACGGCGACCGTCGAGGAGAAGGTGCCACCGTTCCTTCGCGGTAAACGCCAGGGCTGGATCAATGCGGAATATTCGATGTTGCCACGTGCGACGGCTCAGCGGACCGCACGAGAAGCCGTCCGCGGCAAACAGACGGGACGGACGATGGAAATCCAACGTCTGATCAGCCGCTCGCTTCGGGCCGTCGTTGATTTAGAGAAGCTCGGGGAACGAACGATCTGGATCGATTGTGACGTTATTCAGGCAGATGGCGGTACACGAACGGCATCGATCACTGGTGGTTTTTTGGCACTCGTCCGAGCAGTCGATCAATTGATTCAAGCGGGAAAACTGACAGATACACCGATCAAAGAGGGCATCGCAGCCATCTCGGTTGGAATCGTCGAGTCGAATGTCTTGCTCGATCTATGCTATGAAGAGGACGCTGCGGCGGAAGTCGACTTCAATCTCGTCATGACCTCATCGGGGAAAATCGTCGAAATGCAGGCGACAGGGGAAGAGTCGACATTTTCCCGTCAAGAGATGCTCGAAATGCTCGAACTTGGGGAAAAAGGAATTAAGGAACTGATTGATGCTGGCCGTGAGGCACTCGGTGTCTCTTGGTGGTATGTAGGAGAAGAAGTGGGGGAACATAGATGAAGGTCATCGTCGCAACACACAATGCAGGTAAAGTGAAGGAACTTGAAAGCATGCTGGGTCGTCTCGGTTATTCGGTCGAGTCGTTACTCGATCACGCTGATGCTCCGGAAACGAATGAAACGGGTGAGACATTCGAGGAGAATGCACTTTTAAAAGCAACAGAGGCAGCAGCCTACTTTGGTCACGCGGTACTTGCTGATGATTCAGGTCTTGAAGTCGATGCTTTAGATGGCGCTCCCGGCGTCTACTCGGCACGCTTCGCGGGTCTTGAAAAGTCGGATGCGGCGAACAATGCTCTACTACTTGAAAAGTTAAAAGGTGTTCCAGAGGAAGAGCGGACGGCACGCTTCGTTTGTGTACTCGCGCTAGCGAAACCAACTGGTGAGACATTGACGGTTCGTGGGACGATGGAAGGGCGAATCGGTTTTGAAGCGTCGGGTTCGAACGGTTTCGGTTATGATCCATTGTTCGTCACAGAAAGCGGACAGACGGCTGCTGAATTGACGAAAGAAGAAAAAGCGATGATTAGTCATCGTGGCAATGCATTGCGCAAGCTCGAACAGGACTTAACTACTTTCTTAGGAGTGTGATGAAGATGAGAGCGTTGATCGTTAGTGATAGCCATGGACTAGAACAAGAACTGCTTACGATATTCGAACGTCACCAAGACGTGGATGCGGCATTTCATTGTGGGGACTCCCAATTGACGCGCGACATCGAATCATTATATCCATATCGTGTTGTGCGAGGGAATTGTGATTACGGACACGATTTTCCAGAAGAAGTCGTATCGGAAATGGACGGTCATACCATCCTTTGTGTCCACGGACATCGTCAGGACGTCAAATACAGTCTAGATGTCTTACAGCATCATGCGAAGGAAAAGCAGGCGGACATCGTCTTATATGGTCATTCCCATGTGGCGAAGGCTGAATATCGGGACGGCGTGTTATTCATCAATCCAGGTTCAATCCGGATGCCACGTCACCGACCAGACAAGACGTATGCGATTCTTGAAGTGGATCAAAACCGTTATTCTGTCGATTTTCTTGATGTGAACGGTGACCCGGTAAATGCCCTGCATCTGGACGGAACATTTTTGTAATAAAATAAATGCAATGTTTGTAATGTGATTGACACGAAAGAATTGTTCTAGTATAGTTTATTCGTGTTGACACGTCCCAATAGCTCAGCAGGATAGAGCAACGGCCTTCTAAGCCGTCGGTCGGGGGTTCGAATCCCTCTTGGGACGCTATAATTAAAATAGAGACTGCCCTTACGAGGGTGGTCTCTTTTTTTTATTCCGATTTTCGATTATAATTAAGGTATCATGAACTCGAAAGGGATGAATGCAATGTGGAAGAAAGTTGGAGCAGTCCTCGTGCTAAGTACATTTCTTGCTGGATGTAGTGAGATTTCAAATACAGTCGACGATGCAAAACAACAGGTCAACGATGTAAAAAATAGTGTCGATTACGCTGGAGAACTTCAAGGCATTGCAAAAGATACGGCCCAAGTCACGTCAGATTTGTCGGCTTCCTTGAATGAGGCAGCTACGACAGCGCGTGAATCTGCAAACCCTGAACAGGCACTCGATCAACAAATCGAAAAGTTGAAGGAAAACGGAACGATTGATCAGTTCAACAAAGAACTGGATCAAATCGATCAACGATTAGCGGGACTTGAAAATCCGCCGCAAGAATTGCAAAATTTAAGTGCAAAACTCGAGCAGTACGTGAATCAATCGGAAGACATCGCTCGATTACTTGAAGCAGACGTCTCGTTAGATACGTTGAATCGATTAGGAATCGAGCAGGCAGGACAACTTCAAGAAGCAATCACGAACTGGACGTCTTTACTCGACCCATTTACGAAATAAGAAGTTGAACATGAAGGAGTGCCGGAATATGGGGACATCGCGCTGGATGGAACATGAACTAGAAGTAGAGCGAGCGCGCATTCTTCGTTTGCCCGCTTCTAAACAAGAACAATTGATTATGGAATTAGAGACTGACCAATTGACAGGAGAAGATGTCTTACACCAGCTCTATGTCATTCAACCACTCTTAATGCATGACCGGGAACGATTTGAAACAGTGGCAGAACGATTTCTTGAAGTCGAGGGTGTCGAGCAAGTGCTCGCACTCTTTCTTTATGAACTCGGAGAACGTTATCCGATGAAACTCGCTTTACGCTCGGCGTCACCGTATCTGCCGTATGGACTCGCGCTTCGATTAGATGAAATCAAACAACAGATGCGTGTTCGCGAACAAAAGCCGGCAGTTCAAAACAATCCTGTTGCGCAGCGTGAGGTAACATCAGCAACGGAATTGATGCATGTGTTGCGACATGGCAGTTGGGTCGAACAAATGCGCCAATTGACCGGTAGGGAATTCGAACGGACATCTGAGCTCATTGCATACATCACACAAAAATACCTTCAGGCGCAAGAGACAGAACATCAAAGTTTACTCGTCATTGATCAGTTATTAGGAAGCGTGCTTGATCAAGCGTCATATCCGGTAAGCATTCATGTGCCACACGTAGATGTAGACTGGACGATCTCGTCACGTGAAGAGTTAGAAGAAATCCTGCTGGTACATCAACAGGAGCAACAAGCGTTACTGGCATCGATGCATACGTTAGAGCAAATGGATCCGTTCCGAGCGTTACTCGTCTTGCGATCGGATCAATTGATCCATCTTGAAGAGCGAGAACGAATCGGATCAGACATGGAGAAGTGGCTCTCAGCATGCGAAGAACTCGCAGGTCTGACATTTGAACGTGAAGAACCGGAACGTATCCTCAGTCCGCTGGCGAAGCGGTTATATCGAGCGGCACATATCCTTTATCCAGAAGTCATCGCATTCGAGCAGATTTACTTCGATTGAGACATCTGGAAACGATTCGTTCAACAGTGGTAATCGTCAGAACGATTGTGCTATAATGTGACTTGTTGTACACACATGTACGCTAATTGACAATTTTGGAGGGACTCAGCATGACTGCAAAATGGGAAAAACAATCAGGTAGCCTCGGCGTCCTCACGTATGAAGCGCCTGCTGAAGCATTTGATAAAGCGGTAGACCAAGCGTTCAAGAAAGTCGTTAAGACTTTGAACACACCTGGTTTCCGTAAAGGAAAAATGCCACGCGCAATGTTCAACAAAATGTACGGTGAAGAAGCACTGTACCAAGATGCACTCGATATCCTTTACAAGGACACAATCGAAGGTGCAGTCGTCGAATCAGGAATCGAGCCAATCGCGCTTGAGAACATCGACGTTGAAACACTCGAAAAAGGCAAGCCAGTCGAATTCAAAATCACGTTCGTCATCGAGCCAGAAGCTACACTCGGTGAGTACAAAGGTCTTGAGTACACAGCAGTTGAAACGAACGTTACTGACGAAGACGTCGACGCTGAACTCAAAACATTACAAGAACGCGGTGCAGAACTCGTCGTTAAAGAAGATGGCGTCATCGAGAATGGCGATACAGTCGTATTCGACTTCGCAGGTTTCGATGGGGAAAACCAATTCGACGGCGGAACTGCTGAGAACTACTCACTCGTCATCGGTTCTGGAAACTTCATTCCTGGATTCGAAGAGCAAATGGTCGGTTTAAAAACTGGCGAGCAAAAAGATCTTGAAGTGACATTCCCAGAGGAATACCACGAAGCATCACTCGCTGGAAAACCAGTTACATTCAAAGTAACAATCCATGAAGTTAAAGCACAAGAGCTCCCTGAATTGACAGATGAGTTCGCAAAAGAAATGGATGAAGAAGTTTCTTCACTCGACGAGTTGAAAACAAAAATCCGTACGCGTCTCGAAAACACACGCAAACAAGAAGCTGATGCTTCAATGCGCGATGAGTTAGTCGAAGCGGCTACGAAAAACGCGACAGTTGATCTTCCAGAAGTCATGGTCGAAAACGAAGTCGAGCGTATGGTTCAAGAGTTCACACAACGTATTCAATCACAAGGCATCGACCTCAACATGTACTTCCAGTTGACTGGAACGACAGAAGAGGCAATGCGTTCTGAAATGAAAGAGCAAGCGGAAGAGCGCGTTAAAGCACGTCTCGTCCTCAAGCAAATCGTTGCTGACGAAAAAATCGAAGTAACAGATGAGGAAACTCAAGCTGAACTTCAATCAATGTCAGAACTCTACAACATCCCTGCAGATCAACTTGAAACGATGCTTGCACCACAAGGTGGTCTTGAAACGCTTAAAGGCGATCTTCAATTCCGTAAAGCTATCGATGTTCTCGTCGACAACGCAAAAGCAAAATAAGCCATTTCATGGTTTTCGATCGACTTCAAGCCCAATTTCTGGTCTTGGAGTCGATTTTTTTGTACGATAGGTCAAACAAGGACAAACGATCCTTGGTTCAGAACATCAAACTGTAAATCGTTCGTCCAGGATTTGAAAGACTTTCCTTGTTCATGCTACAATCATAAATAGTAAAACGTGAGACGGGATGCTACAGGCGTCCATACAATTTCCACGTTAAAGGGGTGGACCTTTATGTTTAAATTTAACGAAGAAAAAGGTCAGCTAAAATGTTCTTTCTGTGGAAAGACACAAGAACAAGTACGCAAACTTGTTGCTGGACCTGGCGTTTACATTTGCGACGAGTGTATCGAACTCTGCAATGAAATCGTAGAGGAAGAACTCGGTACTGAAGAAGAAGTCGAGCTGAAAAATGTTCCAAAACCGCATGAAATTCGTACGACACTTGACGATTATGTCATCGGTCAGGAGAAAGCGAAGAAATCGTTATCTGTAGCGATGTACAATCACTACAAACGAATCAATGCTGGTGGTCGCGCAGATGATGTCGAGCTTTCGAAATCGAACATCGTCATGATTGGACCAACAGGTAGCGGTAAAACACTTCTTGCCCAAACGATGGCACGTATCTTGAACGTACCGTTTGCGATTGCAGATGCAACAAGTTTGACGGAAGCCGGTTATGTTGGTGAAGACGTCGAGAACATTCTATTGAAACTCATCCAAGCAGCGGACTATGATGTTGAGAAGGCTGAAAAAGGCATCATCTACATTGATGAGATCGATAAGATTGCTCGTAAATCAGAAAACCCGTCGATTACACGTGACGTATCTGGTGAGGGTGTCCAACAAGCCTTGCTGAAGATTTTGGAAGGAACGGTTGCGAGTGTACCGCCACAAGGTGGACGGAAACACCCACACCAAGAATTCATCCAAATCGATACGACGAACATCTTGTTCATCGTCGGTGGCGCATTCGATGGTATCGATCAGTCGATTAAACGTCGTCTTGGTAAAAAAGTCATCGGATTCGGAAACGATTCAGAGAACCGTAACCTTACACAAAAAGAAATTCTGGCAGCTGCATTACCAGAAGATCTTCAAAAGTTCGGTTTGATTCCGGAGTTCATCGGTCGTTTGCCGGTCATGGCGACGCTCGAGCCACTTGATGAAGAGGCACTCGTTCAAATCTTGACGAAACCGAAAAACGCCCTCGTGAAACAATATAAGAAAATGCTTCAACTCGATGATGTCGAACTCGACTTCACGGAAGATGCACTTCTTGAGATTGCAAAACTTGCAATCGAACGTAAAACAGGTGCGCGTGGTCTTCGTTCGATCATCGAAGAAACTATGCTTGATATCATGTTCGAAATCCCATCGCGTGAAGACATCGCGAAAGTCATCATTACAGCAGAAACGTTGACTGGTAAACGCGGTCCAACGCTTGAGTTGAAAGATGGTACAATTGAACATGGGAAAGAAAAAGAAACGGCGTAACACCGTGACAAATCGGCTCGGAGGCTACTTGTACGCCTTTCCGAGTCTTTTTGTTTAGGAGGAATTCGAATGAAGAAAAAACAATATCCACTTTTACCGTTACGCGGTGTCGTCGCGTATCCGTTGATCGGATTGACGATTGATGTAGGGCGTCCGGTATCCTTAAAAGCCTTACTTGCATCAAAGGAACACGAAATCGATCTCGTCGTCGTCACGCAACGTGATCCAGAAGCAGAGCCGTCTGTTGACGGGTTGCATCAGGTTGGGACGCTCGTTCAAATCGCGAAGATGAGTGAACTCGGGAATGATACGGTCCGTGTCCGCGTCATCGGGAAGGAACGCGTCCGGATTGAAAACGTCGAGGAGACGGACGAGGGTTATCAAGCTGTCATCGAACCAATTGAGAAGATGGACATCAAAGGAGCGAAACAAGAAGCGCTCGTTCGTCTCATCAAAGAACAGTTTGGTCAACTCGTCTCCCGGATTAAAGGAATCGGAACCGATGAACGTCGCCGGTTCGAGACATACGAACGCCTCGATTCATTGACGGACTATATCACGTCGAAGTTACCAATCGATATTTCGAAGAAGCAGGAGTTTCTCGAACAACAGGATCCGGTCGAACGAGGATTGATGTTGCTTGATGTCATGAAACACGAATATGAAGTCGTCGAACTCGAACGTGAGATGCGTGAACGGACGAAGAAGACGATTGAACAATCGCAACGCGAGTATTACTTGCGGGAACAATTGAAGACGATTCAACAAGAACTCGGTGGCGAGTCGGCTTCTGTTGAAAGCGATGCGACGAAATACCGGGAGCAGCTTGCGATGCTTGATTTACCAGAAACGACGGTTGCGAACGTCGAGAAGGAAATCAGTCGTTTAGCGGTCGTACCGGCGACGAGTCCCGAACATGGGGTCATTCGCAACTATCTCGAATGGTTCTTCTCGTTGCCGTGGAATGAAGCAACCGATGATTTCTTGAACGTCTCGGCTGCTTCGGAACAGCTTGAAAAGGACCATTACGGTCTAGAGAAGGTCAAAGAACGGATCCTTGAGTATCTTGCCGTTCGTCAATTGACGGACTCATTACGTGGACCGATTCTCTGTCTATCTGGTCCTCCGGGAGTCGGGAAAACGTCGCTTGCCCGTTCGATTGCCACAGCACTTGAGCGGAAGTTCGTCCGTGTCTCACTTGGTGGCGTGCGCGACGAAGCTGAGATCCGTGGACATCGCCGGACGTACATCGGAGCGATGCCAGGACGGATCATTCGTGGTTTAAAACAAGCAGGAACGAACAACCCGGTCTTCCTGCTCGATGAGATCGATAAGATGTCAAATGACTTCCGTGGTGACCCGTCGTCCGCGATGCTTGAAGTTCTTGATCCAGAACAAAACAACAGCTTTTCTGATCACTATATCGAAGAACCGTTCGATTTATCGAATGTTCTGTTCATCGCGACAGCGAACGATGTCTCGAACATCCCCGGACCGTTGCTCGATCGGATGGAACTGATTCAAATCGGTGGCTATACGGAACAAGAGAAAACGGAAATTGCCGTTCGTCATCTCTTATCGAAGCAACTGGCTGAACATGGTCTGAAAAAGAGTCAATTGACAGTCAAAGCAGACGCGCTAGAAGAAGTCGTCCGTCGTTATACACGAGAAGCCGGTGTCCGGAATCTCGAACGTGTCCTCGGCTCACTTTGCCGGAAAGCAGCGAAACAAATCGCGATGGGTGAGAAGAAACGGGTGACGGTGACAAAACGTAATCTGGACGATTTCCTAGGCAAACCGATCTACCGCTATGGTCAAGGCGAGCTCGAAGATATGATTGGCGCGGTGACTGGTTTAGCGTATACTGCTTTTGGGGGCGATACGTTGACGATCGAAGTCAGCCTTGCTCCGGGTAAAGGGAAATTGCAGTTAACCGGGAAACTCGGTGATGTTATGCAAGAGTCGGCTCAGACCGCGTACAGCTTCGTCCGAGCGAATGCGACGTCCCTTGGCATCGAACCGAACTTCTACGAAACGCAAGACATCCACATCCACGTTCCTGAAGGTGCCGTACCAAAAGATGGTCCATCTGCTGGGATCACACTCGCGACAGCATTGATTTCCGCTTTAACAAAACGGCCGGTTCGCCGGGATGTCGGAATGACGGGTGAAATCACGTTGCGTGGACGTGTCTTACCAATCGGTGGACTAAAGGAGAAGTCACTCGCAGCACATCGTGCGGGCCTGACGACCGTTCTGCTGCCGCAAGACAATACGCGGGACATTGATGATATCCCGGAAAGCGTCCGCGCAGGAATGGAATTCATTCCAGTCGCGACGATGGAGCAAGTGCTCGAACATGCATTAAAAGGAGAGTAACATGAAAATTTATAAAGCTGATTTTATTACGAGTGGCGTCAATCCGGAACATTATCCGGAGCCATTGTTGCCAGAAGTGGCACTCGCAGGGCGATCGAACGTCGGAAAGTCCTCTTTCATCAATAAACTGGTCCAGCGTAAAGCACTCGCGCGGACATCTTCGAAACCAGGTAAAACGCAAACCTTGAACTTCTTCAACATCAATGATGAAGTCATGTTCGTCGATGTACCGGGTTACGGATATGCGAAAGTCTCGAAGACAGAGCGTGAAGCGTGGGGCAAGATGATGGAGAAGTACTTCACACAACGTGAAATCCTCAAAGGTGTCGTACAGCTCGTCGACATCCGACACGATCCGTCTGCGGATGATGTGACGATGTATGATTTCTTGAAGTATTACGATCTACCGGTCATCGTCGTCGCGACAAAACTCGATAAGATCAAGAAGAGTCAACGTGATAAACATATCGCGGCAATCAAGCGTAAGTTGCAATTTGACGGTCAAGATACCTTGATTCCTTTCTCATCTGAGACAGGAGAAGGCGTCGATGCGGCATGGGAAGCGATTTATCGTCTACTGTAAAATAACGAAACGTTCTGTTCTCCGACAATAGGAGAACGGGACGTTTTTTTGTTAGGGGTAAAGTAATCTAAAAGTAGCATCTAATCATTTCCTTCCATCATATTTGATTTCCAATATATGAACATCATTTGATTCACGTTACAATGATAGGAACAAATTGTTCTAGTGGGAGGCTATGCCAATATGAGGCGTTATAAATGGACGTTCGCAATCGTCGTCTTACTCATTCTGACACCATTTGCCATTTGGTTCTTGAAACAGGAAAAGACATTAAACATTGCACTATTTGATTACACGAACGGAACGGAGGAGCGAGAGCATGCCGGAACGACGTGGTTATTGAATCACTTAAAGATCCGAAATACGCAAGGGCAGGATTATGCATATTCGGACTACATCAACCGTTACGACGGTACACAAGGTGAAAAAATGTTACAACAAGCCTCTAAAGCAGATGTGCTGTTGTTTACGGATACGTATGGAAGGTCATATGACGTCAACGGAAAAAAAGAACATCGTGGTGGCTTGACGACGGAAGACGTCGAGCTCGCGACCGAAGCCATTTCGCAAGGGAAAACGGTCGTGGCGGAGTTCAATACGGCGGCAAGTCCGACGTCAGTCGAACGTTCCAATGCGTTCCGCCAATTATTCGGAACCGCTTGGACAGGATGGATTGGTCGTTTTTTCCCGGATTTAACAAAATTGCAAGGTCTTGAGAAGAACGTCGTAGCTCAATTAAAAGCGCAGGCGAAAGAAAAAGAGTTCAAACTATCTGGTCCAGGTTATGTTTTCATCAATGACTCAACGGAAAAAGCATTCTTTGTTAATGATGACACGCCACTTCTTTATAAATGGGACCAGAACAAGGGAAGTGCGAAAGACGAAGTACGCTATAACTACTGGTTCGAGATTTTAGAGCTAGATGGTGGCGAGCAACAAGCGCATTTTTCTTGGAAACCGTCAAAGCAGACCCAAGCGATGCTTCGGAAGTATCAGTTGCCGCTTGAGTTCCCAGCGTATGTCACGCAAGGAAGTGGACACTATTTTGCTGGGGACTACACCGACGTTGCGGATATCCCGCGCTACTATCGATACAGTGGTCTTGACTGGTTCCGTAAACAGTTCATCCTCGATAGTGCAGAGAGTGAATCAGCATTCTTTTGGAAGATTTATGCCCCGACCCTGACACGAATTCTAGAAGATACAAAACGTGTCTCGACGCATGCTGCGAAAGTCAAACCACTCTCTCAAACGAAAGTTGGTAATCAAGAACTACGAACACGAGCACGTGAAGGACAGGACACGCTTGAGATGTATCAAGATGGCGAATGGAAGCCGTATTTCGTCAAAGGTGTTAACGTCGGGCTCGGTCGACCGGGGGCATTTCCCGGGGAACATGCCATCAGTAGGAATGAATATGATCGTTGGCTAAAGGAAATCGGCGAGTTGGGTGTCAATACGATTCGCGTGTATACATTGCATCCTCCTGCTTTTTACGATGCATTAAAAGCGTATAACGAACGGGCGAAGCAACCGATTTATTTAATGCAAGGTATGTGGGTTGAGGAAAAACCATTTGAAGAGTTGAAGAATGCTTTTGAGCCAGACTTCTTGAAGATGACGGATACAGAAGCCAAACGAATGGTCGATGTCATTCATGGAAACGCCGTCGTCAAGGAAGTCGTCGGTCATGCTTCTGGAACATATACATCGGACGTCTCGCAATACGTTTCAGCATTCGTCTTCGGAATCGAATGGTTACCGGAAGCCGTCGTTGAGACGAATAAAAAGAACAAAGGCACACGTTTCGAAGGGAAATACGTGACGACGACAAAAGAGGCGTCCCCATTCGAATCGTGGCTTGCTGGTCGGATGGATACAGCGACAGCACACGAAATCAAAGAGTACGGCACGACTCGACCGATTGGTTCGACGAACTGGCCAACAACGGATCCGTTGAAACACCCGAAAGAAGTTGAAGAAGAGCAAGATCTCGTCTCGATCGATTTCAATCATTTGAAAGCAACGAAGGATTTCCCAGGTGGCTTGTTTGCGTCTTATCACATCTATCCGTATTATCCTTCGTTCATCAAGGAAGAATACAGTCAAAAAGCAGATAAGGGTTCTGAATCCTACGCTCGTTATTTGAAAGAAATGAAAGACTATCATGATATGCCGTTACTCGTATCAGAATTCGGAATTCCAAGTTCACGCGGGAAGACACACCTTGGACCGAATGGTTTCGATCAAGGACATGTCAGTGAAAAGAAACAAGGTGAACTCGTCGCACAGCTCTATCAAGACATCAAGGACGTCAAGACGGCTGGTGGACTCGTCTTCATCTGGCAAGATGAATGGTTCAAACGGACATGGAATACGATGGATTATGATGATGCGGATACTCGTCCACATTGGTCGAATGTCCAGACGAGTGAGCAACATTTCGGGATGCTTGGTTTCCTTCGTTCGGATATCGTCATTGACGGGAAACTGGATGACTGGAAAGGGTATGCTCCAGTTGCTGAAAATAAGGATCAAGCGATTTATATGACTTCTGACGAGGCATATCTCTACTTGCGCATCGACCGGAAGAAAGCGGAGCCGACGACACTTGCACTATCGACGAAACCGAATGACGGGAATACGAAAGTCGGTCCGTTGACGCTTGACGAAGGAGCCGAATACCGTTTGACAATTGATCAAAAAGCACGTCTTGATGTTGACACACGATATGATATCTTCCGCTACCACTATGGTCTGAAGATGCCGTTTGAGATGGTGAAACCTCCTTCTGATCAAAAAGACAGCGGCAAGTTCGTTCCAATCTATCAAATGCTCGATTATGCAAGACGAGACCCGGTGACGAAAAAAATCGTCAAACCTGCTATTAAATGGGACACGGGTGTTTTACATGAAGGAGAGCCGGATGACATCTTGACGGATATCTCAGATGTCACGAAACCAACCGTTGAACTTCGTATTCCATGGATGGTCTTGAATATGCGTGATCCAAGTAAACATGAAATCATCGGGGACTTCTGGAAAGATGGACTCGAAGCGAAGATGATCACGGAAGGAATCGAAGTCACAGGTCAAGTCGGTGAGACACGTATTCCAGAGAAGGATCGTGGTTTCTATAACTGGGCCGAGTGGACGAATCCACAACAGCGGGAAGAATTAAAACCGGTCTATCATACAATGAAAAAAGCATTCACTGAGGGAGGAAACTAAATGCGACGTGAAGAGATGTGGAAGTTGATCCACCAGTCGTTTGAAGCAACAACTCAAGATCGTGAGGTCAGTTCGACGATCGAATGGACGGAAGAGACTGTCCGCGAATCAACAGCGAATACCTTATTCGTACACACGGTCGGACAAATGCCGGAGACGATCAATGGTCTGATCGAGGAAGGGTGGTGCGTGCGGACGGACATTTCCTATGCGGATGTCGTTCTCGCAAGCAAACCCGTCATCGAGGAGCGGATTCCCGTCGTCTACTTTAATACGGAACCCTCTTTCTATGGGTTAGAGAATGCACGTGAAGTGCTACCGGCGACGTTGTCGCGAGAACTTGTTCTCGATCGTCTTGCGCGTTATAAGAAGATCCATCATATCGCAGACGTCATCGTCGTAACGGAAGATCCGCATATCCGTCGGATGATGGAACGGGAACTGACGGACCGCTTCGAACGCTTCGTGACGTTCGAGCGAGCGGAGACGTTTCTTGATGAGTATGTGGCATCCCGTCCGTACCTACTCGTGTTTACGTCCGCATTGCCGCGAGCGGATGGACTGGAACTGTTGCTGCGAGCGAAACAACAGAGTGTCGCACCATTCCAATCGATGATGATCTCGATGTATAACCGCGAACGTGATCATGTCCTAGCGAT
Source organism: Exiguobacterium acetylicum (assembly GCF_019890935.1). Taxonomy (NCBI): domain Bacteria; kingdom Bacillati; phylum Bacillota; class Bacilli; order Caryophanales; genus Exiguobacterium; species Exiguobacterium acetylicum. Next base: position 2,281,578 of record NZ_CP082333.1, on the reverse strand, counting down.
TGATCGTGGTGTTGATTACATCATGACGCTTCCACTGAAAATCGAAGAGTTCCGTGCGTGGATTCGCAAAGTCGAGGACGGCCGATGATGCAGGCGATTCTAGTATTCATCGTCGTACTCATCTTCTTACAAGGTGGAGCATTGATCTATCTTGTCGTTCAAAAACGAAAACGCGCCAATCGTGAGCATGCGCGTCGCGATTGGCAGCTTGCCTTTCGAGATGACATTTATGACTATGCGACAAGTGAACGTCAAGATATGCCAGCGATTCAAAAAGGAAACGAAGATTTAGCGGAGCTTGAATTGTTCGCGTTGTCTAACTTGACGGCAACACCGGTTCATCTTGAACGTATACAAGCTTTCGTCGCTGCGAATATGCAAGCGTATTATGAGCAACAATTGAAGCAGCGGCGGATCGACCGCCGCTTGAACGCCTATGAAGCCGTTTCACAATTCCGTTTGGTTGCAGTCGCACCAATGATTCATGCGCGTTGGGGGAAGGCAATTGAAAAAGAGGAGAGCGATGTCATCGTCCGGACACTTGTCTCCTTATCCCCGCAAGATGCGATTGCGATTGCTAAACAAGAAAATGAGATTAGCTTCTTTGGCGCTATCCTTGCTGTCGGTCGTAGTCAAGATTTGACAGAATGGGTGACTGCTTTTGAAGAATTGACGTTATCGTTTAAGTTAGCGATTCTACAGCTGATCTTTGATCGAGATGAGACCCGTTATATCGCACTCGTCCGTGACAAGACAACGGATGAAAATCCGGAAATTCGAAAACGTGCCCTTCGCGCGCTTACTCGGATTGGACTTGAGGAAGACTGGAAATTGTATGTCCCTTACTTGGAAGAAGAATCAAGTTGGGTCGAGCAGATGCTTGCCCTTCGTTTCTTAGAGCACGTCGTTCCAGACGATGCGATATCAGCGATCCTGCCGTTCGTCGGTAGTCGCTCTTGGTGGGTTCGGACGGCAGCCTTTGATGCACTACTTGCTTGTGGTGGAATCGAACAGTTGGCGAAGGTATCAAGTACACATCCCGACCGCTATGCGCGTCAAAAAGCTACAGAACGGTTGGCAAAGGAGATGAAGCATCATGTCGTCTGAGACAATCCAAGCCATTATTGAAGTCCTTTCCTGGACCGTATTGATTTATATGTTACTCGTCATCGTATTCTATTCGACGCTTTATTTGATTTCTGCTCAGATGGTGCGTCGGCAACGTTTCCGCCGGAAAGAAAGTTCTTATTTACCGTTGATGCGGTCTCTCTATACACGACCGGTCAGTATCCTTGTTCCGGCCTATAATGAAGAATATACGATTGTCTCAAGTGTCCAGGCCTTGCTAGCGCTTGACTATCCGGAGCATGAGGTACTCGTCATTAACGATGGTTCAAAGGACGGAACGATGGATGAACTGTTTCGTGCGTATGAGTTAGAGAAAGAAATCCAGTATCCACGTATCTTGATCGGTTCAAAACCAATCAAGCAGGTCTATCGATCCCGGATTGACAGTCGTTTGATCGTCATCGATAAAGAGAATGGTGGAAAGGCAGATGCCCTGAATGCCGGTATCGACCACTCGAGTTATCCGTATTTCTGTTCACTCGACGCGGATTCGATTTTAGAGCGTGATGCGTTGTTGAAAGTCATGAAGCCAATTGTCGAGTCAGATGAAGAAGTCGTCGCGACATGTGGTTCGATCTTCCTCGTTAACGGTTGTACGATTGAAGGCGGCGAAATCGTCGAGATTCGGACACCGAAACAACGAATCGTCCTGATGCAGATGATTGAATATTTCCGAGCATTCTTGTTCGGTCGCCTTGGTCTTAGCCGCTTCAACATCTTGTTGATCGTCTCCGGTGCCTTCGGATTGTTCCAAAAGAGTATCGTCGTTAAGGCGGGGGGATATAAAGAGGGGCTTGTCGGTGAGGACATGGAGCTTGTCGTCCGTTTGCATCGGTACATGAAGGAAAATAAACTCGATAAACGCATCGAGTATGTTCCAGCACCAGTTTGTTGGACACAAGCTCCAGAATCGATGGAAGTGTTACGTTCACAGCGAACACGTTGGCATCGTGGTCTTGCTGAGACACTCTGGACCCATAAACGGATGATTGGCAATCCGAAATATGGTTCTGTTGGTAGCGTCTCGATGTTGTATTTCTTTTTGATTGAACTACTCGGACCAATCGTCGAACTGATCGGTTATTTCATCATTCCGCTCAACTTGCTCGTCGGTACACTTAACTTTGAATTTGGGATCGTCTTGCTGGTTGTCGCTTTACTCTATGGTTCCCTATTGTCAGCAGGTGCCGTATTATTGGAAGAGTGGACGATGCACCGATTCAAGAACGTCAAAGAATTGATTCGGTTGTATCTATGGTCCTTAACCGAGTCGTTCTGGTACCGTCCGATTCTCGTCTTCTTCAAGCTAGGAGGATTGATTCAATTCTTGACTGGTCGAGGACACTGGGGGCAGATGGAGCGCCAACGTCTCGAAGACGTCACCGAGGAAAAAGTCGGCTGACGAATAGGTATGAGGGGGATAAGTTAGGTGGAGTTGTTACGAAACAAGTGGTTTAAAGCATTAATCTGGATATTAGTGATTTTTCTCGTCATCTGGGTTGGAACGAAAATTTCATTTTTATTCCAGCCGATTCGTGTCATGTTGGCCTTGATCTTCCCGCCATTGATCATCGCAGGGATCTTCTATTATTTTACGCTTGGCATCGTGGACGCACTACAAAAACGGGTTAAGAAGCGTGGTCTTGCCGTCTTGATCGTCTTGCTTAGTTTCATTACGATCCTGACGATTGCGGTTGCATCCATCGGACCGATCTTAGTCGAGCAGGTGACGGATTTTGCGACAAGCATTCCGACACTCGTCGTTGAATTGCGCGATCAGACGTTAAATTTACGCGATCAATTGATGAACAATCGTTTCATCTCGACATGGGTTCACGAGAATACGGACTTGTTTGACAAATGGACGAATGAAGCAACGTCGTATATCGGTACAGTCTTTAAGTCTGTCTCGACGTCTGTCGGAACGATTTTTGGTGTCATCTCTTCGACTGTCTTAATCATCGTCTTAGTGCCGTTCATCTTAGTTTATATGTTGCTTGACGGCTATAAGTTTCCGGATTCCGTCGTCAAGCTGTTGCCGAAAAGCTATGAAACAGAAACGCGTAAAATCTTGCACGACATGCATGTGACAGTGAAGCATTATGTCAATGGACAAGTCATCGTCTCGATCTGTGTCGGTCTCATGTCATTGATTGGCTTCTTCATCTCAGATATTCAATATGCGTTACTGCTTGCCTTATTCTGTATGGTCACGAACATCATTCCGTATCTTGGTCCCTACATCGGTGCCGTTCCGGCAGTCATCGTCGGGTTCATCGATGATCCGATCAAAGCCGTCTATGCGATCATCACGATCGTCGTCGCGCAGCAAATCGAGTCGAACTTGATTTCTCCTTATGTCCAAGGAAAGACACTCAAGGTTCATCCGCTGACGATCATCATCGTCTTGCTCGTTGCTGGGAAAATCGGTGGGATCATTGGTGTCATCCTAGCAGTTCCGACCTATGCGGTCACAAAAGTCGTTGTTCAAAATATCGCTCGGATCTATCGTTTACGTCAGCAACGTCTCGACGTACCGGACGTGACAGTACCACCTGAATCCTTGAAGTAAAGTGTAACCCTCTGACCTTTTTAGGAGCAGAGGGTTTGTGATTTTCATGAGAGAGGGATAAGGTAGAAGAAGAGAAAAAATGAAGAAGATTTCACAACTTCGACTCATTTTAGTTTATAAATTGATTGGAATCTTTTTTATAATGGTTATAATGTAGGATAGAGAACGAAAAGATAGATCGGAACGAAATCTTTGGACGTAAGGGGTAGAGCGCATGCATATCGTAGTGGTCGGCTTGAATAACAAAACAGCGCCTGTATCAATACGCGAACAAGTCTCATTTGGGGAGCATGAGATGAAGGGAGCGGTCGTCGCATTGCGCGATGAAAAAAGTATTTTTGAAAGTGTCATCGTCTCGACATGTAACCGGACGGAACTGTACGTCGTGACGGATCAGCCACATACAGGACGGTATTATACGAAACGTTTCCTTGCAAACTGGTTCGGATTGACGATGGAGGAACTTGAGCCGTATCTCTTCATCCATGAAGGATTCGATGCGATGAAGCATCTGTTCCGCGTGACGAGTGGACTTGATTCGATGATCGTCGGTGAAACGCAGATTCTTGGTCAAGTCAAGACAAGCTTCTTCATGGCGCAGAAGCTTGAAACGACAGGAACGGTCTTCAATAAACTCTTCAAAGAAGCGGTCACGCTCGCCAAACGGGCTCACGCAGAAACTGGAATCGGTGAAAATGCCGTTTCTGTCAGTGCTGCTGCTGTCACGCTTGCCGAACAGTTACTCGGATCGCTTGAAGATAAATCAATCGTCGTCATCGGTGCGGGAGAAACTGGCGAATTGACGACGCTTAACCTATATGAAGCAGGGGCACGCGATATCACGGTCTTTAACCGGACGTTAGCTAAAGCAGAAGAGGTCGCGAATCGGTTCGAAGGATCGGCACATTCGATTAACGAGATGCAGTGCGGTTTGCTTCGGGCAGACATCGTCATCTCTTCAACGGGTGCCAAACGGGCCATCATCAAACGGGAAGACATCGCGGCAGCACAGCTGTTCCGTCACGATCGTCCATTCCTCTTGATCGACATCGCCGTACCACGCGATATTGAACCGACCGTCGGTGACTTGCCAGGTGTTCATTTGTACGATGTCGATGATTTGACATCGATCGTCCAACAAAACATGGCGGAACGGATGAAGGAAGCAGCGAAGATCGAACAACGGATTGAAGCAGCAATCGCTGAGTTCGAAGGTTGGATGACGACACTTGGTGTCGTACCGATCATCACGGAATTACGAGACCAGGCGTTACGCATTCAACAAGAAACGATGCAAAGCTTGGAACGGAAGTTACCGGATATGTCGAAACGTGAAAAAACCGTCATTGGCAAACACATGAAATCGATCATCAACCAGTTGTTGCGTGAACCGTTGTCTTACATCAAAGATGCGGCAGCGAAGCCAGATGCCGACGAGCGGATTGCGCAGTTCATGGATACGTTTGCATTAAACGAAGACTTGTTCGAAGGGCTCGAAGATGACGTCATGACATCAGAAGAGACGACACCTTCCGCAAAAGCTGTGAACCGGTGAACAAAGCACGATTTGTGTTACAATAGAAAATGCATGGGGCGGACTTGTGCCGCCCCTTTATCATTGTACAGGGGGATTTTAGCATGCGAAAAATCATTGTTGGATCGCGAAGCTCGAAGCTAGCGATGACACAGACGAAATGGGTCATTGACCAGTTGAAACAAGCCGGCGCGCCGTATGAGTTCGAAATCAAGAACATCATCACAAAAGGGGACCGCATTTTGGATGTGACGCTCTCGAAAGTCGGCGGTAAAGGATTATTCGTAAAAGAGATCGAGCAACAGATGATTGACGAAGAAATCGATTTTGCCGTTCACAGCATGAAGGATCTACCTTCTGAATTACCGGACGGTCTCATCATCGGTGCAACACCAGCGCGTGTCGATGCGCGTGATGCCTTGATCACGAAAACAGGCGAAGGTCTTGCTTCCTTGCCAGAAGGTGCAGTTGTCGGCACGAGTAGCTTACGTCGTGGGTCGCAATTGCTAAAACTCCGCCCTGATTTAAAAATCGAATCGATTCGCGGAAACATCGACACACGACTCGATAAATTAAAGAATGGTCCGTTTGACGGGATTTTGCTCGCAGCAGCTGGTCTACAACGGATGGGTTGGTCTGAAGACGTCGTCTCGGAATATCTCTCGACAGATGACATGATTCCAGCCGTCGGTCAAGGAATCCTCGGTATTGAATGTCGCGAACATGACCAAGAAGTACGTGACCTTCTGCACCTGATCCATGATCAGATGACGGAAAAAGTAGCTTACGCCGAGCGCGCATTCTTAGCGGCGATCGAAGGTAGCTGTCACGTTCCGGTCGGTGGATTCGCAACGATCAACGAAGACATGTCAACGACACTTGTCGGATTCATTGGATCCGTCGATGGAGAGCAAATCCTACTCGAGCGCGAATCAGGTCTTGACCCGATGCAACTCGGTCAAGATGTTGCCGAACGTCTGCTTGCTTCGGGCGGTCGCGAGATTCTCGCGACACTTCCGGATGACTTGTAAGCAGGTACTCTTCACGGGCAGCCGACCACCGACGAACGAGCAGATCGCGCGATTGCGCGCCGTTTCGATCGAGTCAGTGCACTATCCTGTCATTGAAACGCGATCGGTTTCGTTTACATTGCCGAAGGGAATTGATTGGCTTATCGTGACGAGTCCGAATGGTGTCCACCGGATTGCTGATGCGTTGCCTGAATTAGCAGCAACGCGTATCGCGGTCGTCGGACGAAAGACGGCAGACGCACTTGCGAAGTACGGTCGAACAGCCGACTTCTGTCCGTCGACCTTTACAGGAGACGCACTCGTCGCAGAACTCGGACCACACTTGTCTGACGGCGATCATATCGTTTTTGCGCGAGGGAACCGATCGCGGCAAGCGCCGGTCGATCAGTTACGAAAACTGAATCGATATACGATCGAAGATATCATCACCTATGAAACCGTTACTCGTCGGCTACCTGAAGCACTTGTCAGAACAGCCACCTATATTGGACTGCAGAGTCCTTCCGCTGTCGAAGCGATTGCTCCACTATCCCCGCAGACGACGTTCATCGTCATCGGGACGATTACGGAGCAAGCAGCAAAAGCAGCCGGACTTCAACCGATCCATGTCGCCCGTGAATTCACGGTGGACGGCATGATTGATCGTATCATTGAGGAGGAATCAGCATGAATACTTTAGAATACGCACGTCACCGGCGTTTACGTCAGACCGCATCACTCCGGTCACTCGTTCGCGAGAACCAGTTGCATAAATCAGATTTGATTTATCCGATTTTCGTCGCTGAAGGCGAAGACATTAAACGCGAAGTCAGTTCGATGCCTGGCGTCTTCAACTTATCACTCGATCATCTGACGGCTGAGATTGAAGAAGTCGTCGCACTCGGAATCGAATCTGTCATTTTATTCGGTGTCCCGCACGACCACTTGAAAGACGAGCAAGGATCAGGTGCGTTTCACGATCACGGGATCGTTCAAGAAGCGACACGTCTCGTCAAGAAGGTTGCTCCGCAGCTAACGGTCATCGCCGACACATGCTTATGTGAATATACGTCGACAGGTCACTGTGGGATTGTCGCCGACGGTACGGTCGATAATGATGCGTCATTACCGCTTCACGTCAAGACAGCGATCTCACAAGCCCGAGCAGGTGCCGACGTCATCGCGCCATCATCGATGATGGACGGATTCGTCGCAGCCATTCGTCAAGGATTAGACGAGAACGGCTTCAGCCATATTCCAGTCATGAGCTATGGTGTTAAATATGCGTCTGCTTATTACGGTCCGTTCCGTGATGCAGCGAACTCGGCACCGGGAGAAGGCGACCGGAAAGGTTATCAAATGGATCCAGCAAACCGTCGCGAAGCGTTCCGCGAAGCAACAGCGGACGTCGATCAAGGAGCTGACTTCATGATCGTCAAACCTGCGCTTGCGTTCATGGATATCATTCGGGATGTGCGCGAGCGAATTGATCTGCCGATCGTCGCGTATAACGTATCGGGTGAGTATGCGATGGTCAAAGCCGCTGCCTTGAACGGCTGGATCGACGAAGAACGAATCGTCCTTGAGACGATGCTTGGCTTTAAACGAGCAGGCGCTGATTTAATCATCACCTATTTCGCAAAAGACATTTGTCGTTACCTGGAGGGGTCGAAATGAGCTTAATTAACCAGAACTCAAAATCAAAAGAAGCATTCGAGCGGGCACTCCCGCTCATGCCGGGTGGTGTCAACAGCCCGGTCCGTGCTTATAAATCGGTCGGGATGACACCGATTTTCGCAGATCATGCGAAAGGATCGAAGCTCTATGACATCGACGGAAAAGAGTATATCGATTACGTCTTGTCATGGGGACCAATGATTCTTGGTCATGCCGATCCAATCGTCACGTCAGCGATCCAAGAACAAGCGACACGTGGCTGGAGCTACGGGACACCAACGGAAATCGAATCAGCGATGGCGGAAGTCGTCATCAGTCGTGTGCCGTCAGTCGAAGTCGTCCGGATGGTCAACTCAGGAACAGAAGCGACGATGGCAGCGCTTCGTCTCGCGCGTGGTTACACAGGTCGGACGAAAATCCTCAAGTTCGAAGGCTGTTACCATGGTCACGGCGACTCGCTCTTGATCAAAGCAGGTTCAGGTGTCGCGACACTCGGATTACCAGATTCACCAGGCGTTCCGGCGCAAATCGCGAGCATGACGCTGACGGTTCCATATAACGATTTGGACGCTGTCCGGATCGCGTTCGAAAAACACGGCGACGATATCGCTGGTGTCATCGTCGAACCGGCTGCTGGGAACATGGGCTTCGTGCCACCAGAACCGGGCTTCCTCGAAGGCCTACGGGAGATCACGTCGGAAAACGGCGCCTTATTGATCTTTGACGAAGTCATGACCGGTTTCCGTGTCGGATTCCACTGTGCCCAAGGACATTTCGGTGTCACACCGGACATCACGTGTCTCGGTAAAGTCATCGGTGGCGGCATGCCAGTCGGTGCTTACGGTGGACGTCGTGACATCATGGAGCAGATCGCACCACAAGGTCCAATCTATCAAGCGGGTACGTTATCCGGAAACCCACTCGCGATGGCAGCAGGTCTAGCGACATTGACACAATTGAAACCAGAACACTATCAAGAGTTCGACCGGAAAGCGAGCCGTTTGTCGGAAGGCTACCTGAACGCTGCAGCGAAATACAACATTCCGCTGACGACGAACCGTGCAGGCGCGATGTTCGGTGTCTTCTTCACGGATGAACGTGTCACGAACTTCGAAAAAGCGAAAACGTCGAACCTTGAGATGTTCCGTTCGTATTATCAAAAGATGGCGGCGCGTGGTGTCTTCTTACCACCGTCACAATTCGAAGGTCTCTTCCTGTCGATCGCCCATACGGATGAAGACATCGAGCGGACGATCGAAGCCGTCGAATTGACGTTCAAGGAACTCCAAGTTGAATTTGGTCGTTAAGCAGTTCTTGACGATTACTTGAACTCTCGGCTAAAATGAGTAAAGAAGAAAATGGCAACAGCGATGACGGGAAGAGTAGTCCTGTATTCGTACCGGTGTAGAGAACACATCCTTGGCTGAAAGATGTGACGGGCGAACAGGAGGAAGGTCACCCCACGAGCTGGTATCGTGAGTCTTACGAGCGATATCCGTCCTCCACACGTTACGTGGCTAGAGGGCATCCGATTTTGGGTGAACTAAGGTGGTACCGCGGAAAAAAGCAACGGCTTTCTTTCGTCCTTAGCATAGGACGAGAGAAGCCGTTTTTATTATGGACAAAAAGGAGCGATCAGGATGCAGGAATTATCAATGCCAACGAAGTATGATCCGCAGGCAACGGAAGAAAAATGGTACGACTTTTGGGTGAAAGGTGACTATTTCAAAGCCGACCAGGATCCAGAGAAAGAGCCGTACACGATCGTCATTCCACCACCGAACGTCACAGGTAAATTACACCTGGGTCACGCGTGGGACACGACGTTACAAGACATGCTGACACGGATGAAACGGATGCAAGGATTCGACGTTCTTTATCTACCAGGAATGGACCATGCCGGTATCGCGACGCAAGCAAAAGTCGAACAAAAACTGCGGGCAGAAGGACAATCACGTCTTGAAATGGGTCGTGAGAAATTCCTCGAGCAATCATGGGCATGGAAAGAAGAGTACGCGTCAACGATCCGTGCACAATGGGCAAAACTTGGTCTTGGACTCGATTATTCGCGTGAACGCTTCACGCTCGACGAAGGCTTGTCGGAAGCGGTTCAAGAAGTCTTCGTGAAACTTTACGAAAAAGGCTTGATCTACCGCGGCGAATACATCGTTAACTGGGACCCAGCGACGAAAACAGCGATCTCGGATATCGAAGTCATCTACAAGGATATCGAAGGTGCGTTCTATCACTTCAGCTATCCACTAACGGACGGTTCAGGTCACGTTGAACTCGCGACGACACGTCCTGAGACGATGCTCGGTGATACAGCGATCGCCGTGAACCCGAAGGATGAGCGTTATGCTCACCTCGTCGGAAAAACGATCACGTTACCAATCGTCGGTCGCGAGATTCCGATCGTTGCCGATGACTATGTCGACATGGAGTTCGGTACAGGTGTCGTTAAGATCACACCAGCACACGACCCGAACGACTTCGAAGTCGGTAACCGTCACGAGTTACCACGTGTCCTCGTCATGAATGAAGATGGAACGATGAACGAGAACGCAGGGAAATACGAAGGCATGGATCGTTTCGAATGCCGGAAACAAATCGTTGAAGATTTAAAAGCAGAAGGTGTTCTAATCAAAATCGAACCACACTTGCACTCTGTCGGTCACTCGGAGCGTTCAGACGCGATCGTTGAGCCGTATCTCTCACTCCAATGGTTCGTTAAAATGGAGCCACTCGCGCAAAAAGCACTCGAGGAGCAACAAGGGCCAGACAAGGTCAACTTCGTTCCACAACGCTTTGAAAACACGTACGTTCGCTGGATGGAAAACATCCGTGACTGGTGTGTCAGCCGTCAACTCTGGTGGGGACACCGGATTCCGGCTTGGTACCATAAAGAAACAGGCGAAGTCTACGTTGGCAAGGAAGCACCAGCCGATATCGAGAACTGGGAGCAAGACAACGATGTCCTCGATACATGGTTCTCTTCAGCGCTTTGGCCGTTCTCGACGATGGGGTGGCCGAATACGGACGCTGCTGATTATCAAAAATACTTCCCGACATCGACACTCGTTACGGGTTATGACATCATCGCTTTCTGGGTCTCACGGATGATCTTCCAATCGTACGAATTCACAGAACAACGTCCATTCCAAGATGTCTTGATCCACGGATTGATTCGTGATTCGGAAGGACGCAAGATGTCGAAATCCCTCGGGAACGGAATCGACCCGATGGATGTCATCGAGAAGTATGGTGCCGATTCTCTTCGTTGGTTCCTAACGACAGGATCAACGCCAGGGAACGACCTCCGCTTCTACTGGGAAAAGATCGAAGCAACATGGAACTTCTCGAACAAATTGTGGAACGCAAGCCGTTTTGCCTTGATGAACATGGATGGTCTAACGTTTGATCAGATCGATTTGACAGGCGAGAAGTCACTCGCAGATAAATGGATTCTGACACGCTTACAGACGACGATCGACGATGTGACGCGTCTGTCGGACAAATATGAGTTTGGTGAAGCGGGACGTATTCTCTATCACTTCATCTGGGAAGACTTCTGTAACTGGTACATCGAGATGGCGAAATTACCACTCAACGGGGAAGATGAAGCAGCGAAGCAGACGACACGTTCGGTTCTTGCCTATACGCTCGACCGGATCATGCGTCTGATGCACCCATTCATGCCGTTCATCACGGAAGAGATCTGGCAACACTTACCGCATGAAGGCGAGACGATCACACGTGCTGCATGGCCAACACGCGAGGCATCACTCGACTTCCCGGAAGCTGTTCCAGCATTCGAAGCAGTTCAGAACGTCATCCGTTCGGTTCGTAACATCCGCGCGGAAGTGAACGCACCGATGTCGAAACAGATCCAACTGTTCATCTCGACGAATGACGCACGTGTTCAAGACGACTTGTCGTCAAATAGCTCGTACTTGCAAAAGTTCACGAACGCGTCTGAACTCCGGATCGAAGAACAGATGCCAGCGCCAGAAAAAGCAATGAGTGCGATCGTAACGGGAGCAGAATTGTTCATCCCACTCGCGGACTTGATCAACATCGAGGAAGAAATCGCGCGCTTGAACAAGGAACTCGTCAAGTATACGAAAGAAGTCGAACGGGTCGAGAAAAAACTCAACAACCCTGGCTTCGTCGGCAAAGCACCAGCACATGTCATTGATGAAGAAAAAGCGAAGGCACTTGATTATACGGAAAAACGTCAAGCTGTCGAAGCACGCATCAACGAACTCTCACACTAATTACAGCAGTGGCTCAAGTCTCCTTGAGCCACTTTTTTTAAAGGAGCGAACAGCATGAGGACGCGAGAAGATGTATTGGAATGGTTATCGAGCTTACTAGCATTCGGCGTCAAACCGGGTCTTGAACGGATGCAGGCGATGTTACTGGAATTACAGATTGACCCGGACGCGATTCCAACGATTCATGTCGCTGGCACGAACGGAAAAGGATCGACGGTTGCGTTCTTACGTGAGATGGGAATTGCGGAAGGATTACGAATCGGAACGTTTACGTCGCCGTATATCATTCAGTTCGAGGAACGGATCATGTTGAACGGGGTGCCGATTGCAGAAGACGATCTCGTTACAGCTGCGATCGCTGTTCAAGCGGCCATCGGGCGCATCAATCCGATACTCGGTACGGTCACTGAGTTCGAGGCATTAACAGGACTTGCCTTCTATTATTTTGATCAGATTCGTCCCGATTTCGTCATCTATGAAGTCGGTCTCGGTGGACTGTATGATTCGACGAACGTCTTCAAGAAGCCGGTCGCCGCGATCATCACGTCAATCGGGCACGATCACCAAGCGATTCTCGGAGATACGCTCCAAGAGATTGCTTTACAAAAGTTCGGCATCATCAAACAAGGAACACCGGTCATCGCCGGAAAACTGCAGGAAGAGCTGACGGTGCCGTTAATGGCGTATTGCGGGGACCGGAATGCGACGTTGAAATGGAGTCAGGAAGCCATCATCCGTTACCGCTTAAAAGAGACGGGGACCTGGGCGACATATGATGGAATACCAGAGACACGCTTAGGGCTCGAAGGTCATCATCAAGTCCATAATGCAGCGAATGCCGTCATCTGTGCGCGGCGACTCGGCTGGTCGAAAGCGGCAATCCGAAAAGGATTACGGGAGGCAAAACATCCGGGACGGTTTGAGATCATCTCGCGCAAACCACGAATCATTCTCGATGGTGCCCATAACCCGGAAGGCATCACGTCACTGGTTGAACGCTTAAAAGAGGAATCAAAGCCCGTGACGTTGCTTTGTTCGATTTTGCGTGACAAAGACCGGACGGCGATGCTAAAGCAGTTACGTAGCATTACACCTGATATTTATGAGACGACATTTGATTTTCCACGAGCACGGACACTCGATGAGTTAAAACAAGACGGGGCTAATGTAACGACGGTCGAAGCATTCTTCGAGCAATTAAGGGCAGAGCGAACATATGTCGTGACGGGGTCACTCTATTTCATTAGTGAAGTGCGTCACTACTTCGCTTCTTCTTTTACAAAAAAGGGGAAATTCTGATTCTCTCGTTATAATGAAATGGGGGAGTATAGTCCCATATTCCAATGACACGATGAGGAGACGATAAATGATGAAACAGTGGGTCCGTCTAGCCTTAGCCATCTTACTGATTTTTTCAAGTTTTACGTATATACATGAACCGCATTCCAAAGCGGCAACGGGTGAAAAGTTTAAGATTTTAGAGATTCGAGATGAATGGTCGACGACGAACCGGATTGATCCTGGAGCGACCATTACGTCATTGTCACTGTTAAAAGAGTTGAGTACTAGTCAATACGAAATCAAGATGATGACGGTCAAGGAACTGAATGCTTCTCGCTTCCCTCTTGATGGAGCATTTGATGCGATCGTTTTTGATCCGTCTATTAATAGTGTAGATAAAGATAAATACTCAACAGAATTGTCTATTTTCGATAAAAAATCTCACAACACAAGTAAAATCGAAAATGATATTACGCAACTAAAAAGTAATGAGATTCTTAATGCATTTGTTCGAAAAGGACTACCAGTGTATCTTCATAAAGACGTCTTCACGCATGATAAAAGTAATTTCTCGAAGATTTTGAAAAACTACGTCTCAACGCAATCAACCACTTCTTACGAAAATATCAATGATGTCATTAACTCATTGAAGCAAAAAAACAATATGCGTCCTCGGATTTCGAGTGTGACGGTAAAACAAGATGGTAATACATTGTCGACAGTTAGTTCGATTGCTGTACCGAATCGACCGATTGAATTTAGTTATGTCCTTGATCAACCTGTAACAGGTGCGACTGTAGCACTTTATATCGATTTTGACAGCAACGATCAGTTTGATGAATCAGAAAAAGAAGACGAACTACCGGCTGTTTCTAACGGGAAACTTACCTATACATTTGATGTTCCAAGTTATACTGGACCACGTCAATGGATGCTTCGAATTACCAAGGACGGTAAGACGGATTATAAAACGGGGAGTTTTTTAATGAAAGACCAGTTAGCTGAAGCAAAAGTACTTCAAGTTCTTGGAACGAAGGGAACTGGTTCTCTTTTGAAAGACTTAACAGGAGAGAATTTGAGTAAAGCTGATTTTTATAACTTCAAATTAGATGTTATAGAGTCGTCTAAATTTTTAAGCGAAGCGAATTCCAAAGATTTAAATTCTTCATATGATATGTTGATCTTTGGATTCCAAGATACGTATGGTACTGCTAACCTTGATGTGCTAGCTTTCGATAAGATTAAGTCGTTCACGAGTACTGGACAGGGATTGATGTTGACTCACGATACCATCTTTAGATCAAATGTAAAAGCTGCGCCAACACGTTGGGAATCAGATTATGCTGCAGCATCAGGTCAAACCTACTATACAAACATGGGATATGGTGCAACTAAACCATCTAAAAAGGCGATTCGTCAAAATGAAGGACAAATGACTGCATATCCTTTTTCTCTAGACAAGGAGATTTCAATTGCTCAAACGCATAATCAGTACTTTGCTCTCGATTTAGAACAACCAGATTTAATACCGTGGTATAACATTAAAGAAACTCAAACAAGTACGGATAGTGGTAGGACGGTTGGTGACGCTCGAAACCACTACTACATGTACACTAAAGGAAATATCACGTATTCAGGTGCTGGACACACTTCTTCTTTTCCTGATGTAGGGGAGCGTAATCTATTTACGAATACTATGTATCGTGCCTTCATCGGAGCGAATCATAAACCGTTATTAAAAAATATCTTACCTCTTGATCAAACTTCATATTTAGAAAGTGAACCTTTAACAATTTCTTACCAAATCAACGATTATGATTTGCGTGATCGTGAACTAAAAACACGTATATTTATTGACGGAGTACAAGTGTACGAAAATAATAAAATTCAAAATAACTCATTGGTCAGTCAAACGTTTAATCAAAAATTACTTGGAAAATCTAATGTCACTATTCGGATTGAAGCAGAGGATCAACGTGGAGCGAAGACAGTAGAAACAAGAACAGTTAAAGTCGTCAGTCCTTCAGCATCGGAGCCATTTGCGCTGACACGTTCCATCAATCCATCAATGATTCCAAGAGGAGAAACAGCAGAAATCACATACACGATTAATCCAATCATGTTACAACAACATGAAGCAATTGGTAATAATGGTAAAAAAACAGACAAATATACGGTATTCATGGAAGATATTCTTTTCCGTGAAAAATTCCCGGATAATTTAGAAATCGTATCGATTAGTGGATTGAATGATAAAAATATCTCTGGTCAAAATGTGAGTGGTAGTCTAGATCCGATTGAGTACGTAGAAGAAATACCAGATTTGCATAAAGGCATGTGGAAGCCTGTAAAAGATAAGATTACTTTTTCGATCATAGTGAAAGCAAAGGAATCTAATGGTGCTTATATATTAGAACAAAAAGATAATTCACTAACCTCAGCTAAGAATATCTATAAAGAAATTGCTAATGGAAAAAGAGAAAAAGTTACTACGATCGCAAATAATTCACAGTCATTTAATTCGCTTGGGTATGCGTTAACACCTGGATTCGCAACACGTGTTTCGATCCCTCCGGTCCAAATGAAAATTACTACACCTTCTTATAGAGTACTACCGGAAATAAACCCGGTTGGAAGTAAATATGGAGTTATGAATTGGTCCATTGAAGATGAGAATATTGCTACAATAGACAACGAAGGAGTAGTTCGACCAAAGAAAGTTGGAAAGACAAGAATTAAATTAGTACTTCCAGTTGCAAACGGTAAAACATTAACTGCTACATCTGAATTGATTATCGAAGACGAGTTTAAAGAGTTATCTGTGACTAAAATGTTTACTGAGTTGTTTGTCGGAGAAACTCAGTCATTTGAAGCTAAAGCTTTAATGTATTCAGGTCAAGAGTTACCCATTCGTTGGATTATTGACCCTGCTGCAAATACGGTAGTAAACGAAATATCTAATGGTAAATTAGAGTTGACAGGAAAGACACCAGGAACAGTCAAAGTCAAAGCGGTCGTACCTGCGACAGCCGGAAGCTCTACTTATCTTGCTCAGTCGCCAGAGTACACGATCCAAGTCAAGTTGCCGGAACTATCCGTCTCGCCAAACAATCTTGAACTGTGGGTCGGATCGAATAAAGATGTGACAGCAATATTCAATCCAAACTATCCGTTGCCATTTACAGTTTCTACTGTGAGTAATGCGATTCAATTGAATCAGACATCGACTGGATATACGATTACTGGTAAAAGCGGTACGCCGAGTGGACCGGTCGAAGCTATTCTCAAGTTAACCGATTTCCCTAGTACGATTGCAAAAACTCTTATTCGAGTACGTGAAAATCCAACTAACCTGACAGCTGCTGACTTGATGATGACAATGAAGGATGATGATAAATTACCATCGCTTCGTTGGTTACCAGTGACGGCGACGGAAAAATTCTATCGCTTGGAAGTGCTCCAAGGTAAGGAATATGTCAGGGTTGATCCAACAGGACAGGCGCTACAACCACTTCGTCCAGGAGCTGCACGTATCAAAGTAACCGCATTAAAGGAAAATAAAACTATTCTTGAAGTTATGAAAGACAATCAAAGTACACCACTAACAACTACATTTAAGGTGAATATCAGTTCAGAATCGAATCCAGCTAAATATGATGGAGATGTTTATTAAGATGTGGAGACGCGAACTATGAAACGAAAAAAAATCGTTGCTGTCCTCTTGATTTTAATCATCATTGGAATCGGGGGGGCGGTGTATGTCACAAAATTAAATCAACAAGCAGCACTCGAGAAAGGATTACGTTCAGAAAAGCCAGAACGACTCGCTGATGCGCTAAAAAATACCTCTTTATCGACAAAGGAGAAAAATCGTTACATCCGTCGCTTCCAAGAAACACTCGCTTTTGACAAAGCAAAACTTCTTCTTGATGAACAAACTGTTGAAAATAAGCCAAACTGGTTTTATGCAGCGCAATTCGCACCACTGAGCACGGTCTCTGAATGGTTAACGAAAGGCGCGAAAATCAGTCAATTGAATTCAGAAGGTCGGTCGGTCCTTCATGTCGCGACGAGTGTGAATCGATCGATTGATGTTTATGCTCTTCTGGTAAAAAAAGCATCTAAAAAGGAACTCAACCAAATTGATGACTTCGGTCATACGCCACTCTTTTATGCGACGCTAGATCAAAATGAAGCGGCAATCGAACTGTTGTTACAAGCAGGAGCGAATCCGAATCGCGGAAAAGAGCAACCGGTCTATGAAACGGTCAAACAAAACCGAAAAGATTTATATAGGGTGTTGCAACAGAGCGGTGCAACGGTAGAAAGTAAAAAGGTGAAAAAGCTCGCCAAGCAATACCGAGCAACAAAATTCTAATCAAAAAGAGTCATTCG
Source organism: Exiguobacterium acetylicum (assembly GCF_019890935.1). Lineage (NCBI taxonomy): Bacteria > Bacillati > Bacillota > Bacilli > Caryophanales > Exiguobacterium > Exiguobacterium acetylicum. The sequence goes on along the minus strand of NZ_CP082333.1, from coordinate 2,263,704 downwards.
TCGTCAGCGAATGACTCTTTTTGATGTTTCTTAAGGTTGAACGCGCTTGGGTGTTTCAACGTACAATTGGACTGCTCGATTAAGTGGAAGTAATGCTGTTGGATTTTTCAATAACGTCGCATCATATTCCATACGCAAACGAGAATCTTCAAAATCAGATGATTTATTAATGAGCATCAGTTTTTCGAGCTCAGTCACGTTTGCAGGGAAATCCTTTTCTTCTAAATCTAATTTCCCACGATAAGCATTGACTTCTAGTTCCCCCCTCGTGAAGATACCACCTCGAACATTCATTGTTGATCCTACAGAATAAATGGTATTTTTTTCTCCGGAATCACTATATAGAAACGCATTTAAATCAGGTTCATTTGTTTGTGGACTTGAGAATTTGTTGACTCGATTAATTAAGATATCTCCTTTACTGAGCAGAATTAATGTATTTTGCTTTGATGAATTATTACCGTCATTTTGAATATTAGCGTTATCCAAAAGGCTATTTTTGGTCGTGAAAATAGTTGTAGCAAATTGAACGTTTCCTGTAATGGTCAATTTTCCTAAAACAACTATTGGACGCTTGATCTTGATTGGAGTCGAAGGGTCTAGTGAGAAGATTTTCAAGTCCCCATTAATAATTAAGGGGTTAGGTGTCTCTTGAATGATGTCTTCTGTTAAGGCGATTTCTCCTGCTGGTGCAGAAAGGATTTGTGTATCATTTGATAATTCATCTAAAAATGGAGTAAGAATTTGCTTAGTAGAAAGTCCTTTTTTAGATAATTCTTCTAAAATTCGACTAGTATTAGTTACCGATGTATTAGTATCTATCCCTAAGAAACTATTGAATGCATAGTCGAAGTCAAATGGAACAAGTGCTTCTTTTGTTGCTACGAGTTCTGTATCACCTTGCGGATCAAAAATAGTCTTATCACATATCGGATAATCATCGCAACTCAATAACGGTTGATTTTTTTCTTGAAAGATACGTACTTGACCCGCGATGTAAGGAAGCGCTCTTGTATTCGTGTAGGTTCCTTTATCACCATTATATGTAAAGCTAGGTGTCGCGGTCGCTTGTAGCGCATCACGAGAGAAGATATTGCCTTTAATCATAGGAGCGCCATTTAAAATAACTCCATCATCTGAACCCAACGTATAGTATAAAAAACTAGGAATTGCGGACAGATAAACACGCTGGCGATAACTTTTTTTGATGGATGGTTGATCACCTTTTTGTTTCGTGACGACTGCTGTCAAGTCAAGTACTGTCACACGGGCATTGGAGGCCGTTTCGTTGGGTGTGACCGTAACATTCGGCACAATCGTTTTTAGCGGTAAGATGACGGTACTGTTGAGATTCTCGAAAATTTCCTGAGATGAAGTTGTTGGCGAGTCTCCTGTTGTCTTGGAGACTATTTTTTGCAAAGCAGCGACTGCTAAATCAAGATCATTTTGTGTCGTCGTCTCGACATCGATATCCGTCTCGCGGATTTCGGTTAGGCGAGTTGACTGTAAACTGATGCCAATCGTCGCAACAGCGAGGACAGACAGGACGGTTAAAGTCACAAGAACGAAAAGTAATGTATAGCCTTGTTCGGATTTACGCATACCGTGTTCCTTTCTGAGTTAAAATCCAATCGTACTCGTGAAGGTCTGGACTTCTTCTTGATCTGTCGATTGAATTGTAGTTGTAATCGTTAAAATACCGTGAATGACATAGCGCCCCGGATATGTTCCTGATGTAATGGTTTGATACTCGGGACTCGATAACTTGAACGTTTGAAGTAATTCCGTTTGGTCGTCGATCGACTGTGGTGTCGATTCGTATGTTAGTTCGGTGCTGTCTAAAGTTTGTTCTGCGAACGTATAACGAACGGGTGTCACTTCCTTCTCTGAAGAAGATGCTTCTTCTGTTGCGTTAAAAGGTTCAAATCCACTGGCACGCTCAAGTAACCCAGTGTCGGCATTCAAAACAGGGAGTGTTCTTTTATAAAACGATAGCTGTTTTGCTTCATCGATCCGGATTGCATCAAATCCACCGATTTCATTTAATATGATACCGACGCGGCTATCAGCTTCACTACGCAGTTCACTGATGATTCCTGTTGCCCGAAAGCTTTTCGTACCAGAGATGAACACAGTCAGGATCACAGCACTGAAAATCGAGGCGATAACGATGGCGACGAGTAGTTCGACGAGCGAGAAGCCGTCATTTTGTTGTCGGAAAACTTTGATTGAGCGTCGCATTCGTAATCGATCCTTTCAATGATGTAATCGGTTCAGTAGTTCCTTCTATGTAGACGAATACATGGAGGTCAAGAAGATTCGGATTAACGACTCCTTCGAGTTTCCGAGGAGTCACACTGTATTTGACTTCAAAGGCAATATTATTGATTTCAGGATTAGTAAAGATTGATGAGCAAATAGCCGATAGTTCACAAGAAGGAGACGTAGGCTCTGGAATGACATATTTTCCATTCAGATAAGTCGCTTTGTCTGCCTGTTTTGATAAAGAACTGAAGGAGAAGGGTTCGTCACTTGTCGCTTCTAAAGCTTCCCGCTTGATATAAGAGGTTGCGTTTTTGGCCAAATAATTCGCAAACGTCAACTCCGTACTGTCGCGTGAGGCAGCTAGTGACTGAGAAAAAATGCTGATCAGAGAGACCGATATGATAGATAAGATCGTAATACTGACTAATACTTCGATTAGCGAAAAACCGCCTTGCTCGCGTTGCATGGATTCACCTCTACTTCATGATAGATGAGGATGAAAGATCCTAATTGATTTTTCTAGAAAATCAAAAACAGCACCTATTCACAGATCATGAAAGGATTTGTCAGGATAGGACTTATGTTTCATCATAATATTCATTATAATGGAAATACTAGGCACCTGAAATGATTAAATTCATACAGAAAGGAAACAGATGATGATTAATCCGAAGCGTTTTGCTATACATACACTTTTGCTACTTGTACTGGTAGCCCTGATTTACGTACCATCGTTTGCCTTGATTTCCTTTACCGGTAAAGCAACGGCACCCACGACGTTTTCTGAGACAGCACGGATTGGATCGGTTCCAGTCAGTGGCATGGATCGAAAGGAAGCACAATCGAAAGTTGAGAAAGCGATTACGGAGTGGACAAAAAAAACGCCGCTGACGACTGGAACGGGAGAAGAGACGACACCGATTCCAACAGAAGTCGTGACGATCAACGCCGCTGATTCTGTTCAAAAAGCTTCTCTGAAAAAAGGTGGAGACTTGATGGTTGCAGTAGACGAGGCAGCGCTTGAGAATTTTTTAGCGACACAGCCAATCAGTTACTCGGATGAGCAACTCGTTGCCTTTAAGACATGGTTAATCGATACGAGCAAAACATTACAGGAAGGGAACTTTGATCCTGCTCAATCGGAAGCTGCAGTCGATCCAACAGGGGAGGTCGTTTCAACGGTTTCGTTCTCGACGCGTTCTGCTGCTGAAGAACAGATGATCACGGCAATGATGAATGTGGAAATCAAGCCGGGACAATTGATGAATGTCAAGACGTACGGTATGGATGCAGTCGCAGGATCGTATGTCGGTAGCAAGTTATACGAACTGTTCGCAAAGACACCATTTGAAATCGTCGAACGGATGCCGCATGCGGCATTACCAGACGGCATCACATTGGGATACGATGTCAAAATTGACGAAAAAACAGATTTTGCTGTTCGTAATACACAAGCATCCATCTATCGTGTCATTGCGACCCAAAACGGAAGCGATGTCACGCTTGAATTGCGAGGCACACCGTTCAAGGAAACGGTCACGACCGTTCTTGAAGGCGAAAAAACGATTCCATTCCGGACGATCACACGTTATTCTGCAACGCTTACAGCAGGAACGACAAGCGATACACAAGCGGGAGAAGAAGGGAAATCGATTGAAGTCTATCGCGTGACGAAGACGGCTCAAGGGGAGAAAAAGCAGTTATTGTCTCTTGATTTTTACGCAGCCATCCCAGCAATCGTGACAAAGAGTAGTCAAGAAGAGCAAGCACCAGTCGTCGTACCTGAACCGGAAGATGACACGAACTCCGATGATTCGACGGATACGAATGATTCCAATGATTCAACGGATACAAATAATGACCAAACGACGGATGAACCGCAGACAGATGGCGTCGAGACGCCAGATACACCAACATCTCCGACAAGTCCGACGTCACCTGATACACCTGATAGTAACGAAACGGGTGATCCTGCTTCACCAGTAGAAGGTGAAACAACAGGAGAACCTGTCGGATAAGAAGGAGGAAACAAGATGAACTGGACGACGATAGCAATTGAACTCGGCATCATCATCGGTCTAGCGACAATCATCTGCGGTCTGATGTTTGCGGTGACGATCCCTTACGTGACGACTGTGACGACAAAAGCGATTTTATCCGTTGCGGCGATCTTGATCGTGACGTTGATCTACTTTAGCATCCAGCTCGACTGGATTACGAACCCACTCGTTCTCGTCGGAATTGTCGTCTTGTGTCTGTTGACGGCAGCAGTGACGAGTGTAATGGATGAAAAACATCAAAAACCGGATGTGTTAGAGGAAGAAGAAACATGGCACGCGGAAGGATGACACGTTAAATGGCAATGAAACGAAAACGTTTAGGGGAAATGTTGATCGAAGAAAGCCTCGTGACGGAGCAACAAGTCGAAGAGGCGTTGACGATCAAACGGTCGACCGAAAAACTCGGGGATGCACTCCTTCGACTTGGTCACTTGACGGAACAACAATTACTAGAGGCGCTACACCATCAATTGAAGATTCCAATCATCCAGCTGTACAACTATCCAGTTGACGTCGCTGTCACGAAACTGATTTCAAAAGACCTCGCACAGCGACATACGCTCGTCCCGGTCTACCGGGAAGGAAATCGTCTATTCATCGCCATGGCGGATCCGATGGACTTGATCGCGATTGACGATTTGCGGATGCAAACCGGTCTATCCATTGATGTCGGAATCGCGACGCGTGACGAAATCAGACGAACAATCCTGAAATACTATGATATTGATTCGTCGTTACGGGAGCTACTCGAATCCGACGACATGATGGAGTCGGATCAATCCCGTGATGTCGTGACGCGTGAAGATGCACCCATCATCCGGCTCGTCAATCAAATTCTAGAGAACGCGATTGCCCAGCGTGCATCCGATATTCATATGGATCCGCAGGAAACGTCGATGACGATCCGGATTCGGATTGATGGAGAACTACGAACGGAGAACAATTATCCGAAGCAGATCCAAAGCATTCTGACGACCCGGATCAAAGTTATGAGTGAACTGGATATCACCGAGTCACGCTTGCCACAGGATGGACGAATTAAATATGTCTTTAACGGATTACCATATGATTTCCGTGTCTCGACCTTGCCGACTGTTTACGGTGAGAAGGTCGTTATCCGGATTCTTGACAGCTCGAACTCGAACATCTCGATTTCAAAAATCGGTTTTAGTTCGCGGAATGAATCACAGTTCCGAGAGATGCTGAAGCGCCCGAACGGCATCATCTTAATCACCGGTCCGACCGGTTCCGGGAAATCATCGACGTTGTATGCTGCGTTAAATGAGCTGAACGACGAGTCACGCAACATCATCACTGTTGAAGATCCGGTCGAGTACCAGGTCGATGGGATTAATCAGGTCCAAGTCAATGCGAAGATTGGATTGACGTTTGCGAGTGGTCTTCGCTCGATCCTTCGTCAGGATCCGAACGTCGTCATGGTCGGGGAGATTCGCGACATCGAGACGGCTGAGATTTCGATTCGTGCTTCGCTGACAGGACACTTGGTTCTTTCGACTTTGCATACGAATTCTGCCGTTAGTTCGATCACGCGATTGATTGACATGGGGGTCGAACCGTTCCTTGTTGCTGCTTCTGTCAGTGGATTGATTGCGCAACGACTTGTTCGCCGTGTCTGCCGTGATTGTGGCGAAGTCCATCCGATTTCGAAACGAGAACAAGAGTTATTTGATCAAGAGGGAATCGAAGCGACGACGGTGATGCGTGGACGTGGTTGCTCGTCTTGTAATATGACGGGTTACCGTGGACGGGTTGCGATTCAAGAGGTCATCATGGTCGACGAAGTGTTGCGCCGGATGATCATGAACCAATCGACGGAAAGTGATATCACAGCGTACGTCAAGGAACAAGGTCAACGATTCCTGCTTGCAGATGGTCTATCAAAGGTCGCGGACGGAATTACGACGACAGAAGAGATTTTACGGACGGTGATTTCAGAATGAACAGTACGATGGAACGGGCACAAATCGAAGATATTTTACGCTCATCAAAAGAACGAGGAGCGTCCGATGTTCACTTGACGGCGGGATCACCACCCGTCTTTCGAATCAACGGAACGTTGACACCGTTTGGGACTGAAAAGATGAAACCAATCATCATTGATGGTTTTGTGCAGTCACTGATCACGGAAGAGATGTACCTACAGCTGAAGCAGGACCGGGATATCGACTTTTCGTTCGGTGTGACCGGTGTCGCTCGGTACCGGGTCAACTGTTTTTACCAACGGGGCGCTTTGTCGATGGCGTTTCGGACGATTCCGACCGAGGTGCCGACGCTTGAGCAATTAGCGTTACCGCCTGTCTTAAAACGATTCTTAACGAAACCACACGGCTTGATTCTCGTGACGGGTCCGACGGGTTCCGGGAAATCGACGACGCTTGCAGCGATGATCAATGAAATTAATCAGACGATGTATAAACGGATCATTACGCTGGAGGATCCGATTGAGTATTTACATAGTCATCATAAAAGCCTGATTGATCAGCGGGAAATCGGGATTGATGCGCCACGTTTCGCGACCGGGTTACGGTCAGCACTCCGTCAAGATCCGGATGTCATTTTGCTTGGAGAGATGCGAGACCTTGAAACGATCGCGACAGCTGTGACAGCAGCAGAGACAGGTCACCTTGTCTTCGCGACCGTCCATACGTCAACGGCTGCCTCGACTGTCAGCCGGATCATCGATGTCTTTCCTTCAGAGCAACAAGACCAGATTCGGGCGCAACTGGCGAACGTTCTCGCGGGTGTCGTCTCGCAACGCCTGATGCCGCGTTCGGATGGAACAGGACGCGTCGCAGCCCTTGAGATCATGGTCGATACACCAGCTGTCTCGAACTTGATTCGGACCGGTAAGGAATATCAGATTCAATCCGTCCTGCAGACGGGTAAACAATACGGCATGCAGACGATGCAGATGGCATTGCAGGATCTCGTCAGTCGGGGATTGATTCCGGCTTCTGCTGCATCACCGTACATATCGGGGTGAACACATGGCAGTATTCATTTATGAAGGTCGGACGATTGCCGGCAAACGAAAGAAAGGCAAGATTACAGCACTAACGAAACGAGAAGCCGCAGAACGATTGCGGACGGATCAGATTGCTGTGACTTCGCTTGAAAAACAAGAATCGAAAGGGTTGAACACTGAGATTACGTTTCTCAGTGCAAAACCAAAAATCGAACATCTCGTCATGTATGCGCGCCAGTTCGCGACACTCGTGCGTTCCGGTGTTTCGATCGTCAAGGCGACAGAAATTCTCCGCAAACAGACAGAGTCGAAACCACTTGAACGGGCACTTGTTGAGGTCGAGGATGACTTACGGAGTGGGATTCAGTTTTCGCAAGCAATCGAAAAACACCCACGTGTCTTTGATACGTTCTTCGTCAGTATGGCAATGGCGGGAGAAGCGAGTGGTAATCTTGAGGAAGCGCTTGATAACATCGTCACTCAACTTGAAAAACAATATGAAATCAAACGGAAGGTCATCTCGGCATTGATCTACCCAGCGGTCGTCTCACTTGTTGCCGTTGGCGTCGTCGTCTTCTTGATGATGAACGTCGTGCCGACGTTTGCGTCGATTTTCGATCAGCTCGGGAGTGAACTACCATTGATCACCAAGCTCGTCGTCGCCGTATCCGACTTCTTCGTCGCTTATTGGTGGGTACTATTACTGATTGCATTCGGATTGATTGGCTTACTGTATTTCAATTTAAAAAACGAACGGCAACGTGTATTCTTTGATCGCTTCTTGTTGATGATTCCAGTCTTTGGTCCATTGATTCAAAAATCGCAAATCGCCTTGATGACGCGTGGACTATCGGTATTGTTGAACGCTTCGGTCCCGATCTTGGCATCGCTCGACATTACGGAACGGATCGTCACGAATCGGATCATCCGAAAGGGGATCGCCGGTGCCAATGAAGCGATGTCACGCGGAATTCCGATGCATGAGCCACTTGAGAAAAACAAATATTTTCCACCTCTTGTCACGCAGATGATTGCGATTGGGGAAGAGTCAGGACGTCTTGATACGATGTTGACAGAAGTCGCGAACTTTTATGAGACGGAAGTTGAGACAACAACGGACCGATTAAAGTCGATTATTGAGCCACTCTTGATCGTTGTCTTAGCAGCAATCGTTGGTGTCATTGTCATTGCTGTCGTCGTACCGATGTTTAAAATTTACTCGGATATTCAAGCAAGTTGACAATTGTAAAAACATTTACCTGTTGTGAAAAAAAGACATAATCTACAAAAAATATGGTGCTACTATAATAGTATTCGTCTGGATAGTATTACCTACTAGCCAAGAACAGTCAAAAAGTACTAGGGAGGCATAATGAAATGGTAGAACGGTTAAAAGAAATCTGGTTAGATGCAAAACAAATGCGCGATGAGCGCGGACTGACGTTGATCGAGTTACTCGTCGTCGTCGTTATCTTAGGAATCATTGCAGCAATCGCTGTCGTCGCAATCGGTGGATTGATCGAGAACTCGCGTAAAGATGCAGTTGTTTCGGATGCGAAGCAATTGGTTGCAGCAGCAAAACTTTATACGTCTGCAAATCCGATGCAACCGGGTCAAACTATTAAACTTGGTATCAAAGAAGGTGGAGAAGCAATCCCATCTAAAGATTCTGAAGAGGCAAAGGCTAATGAAGATACACTAGATAAGTACATCGATGAAATGAAAGATTCGTTGAACTCAGATGCAGATTATGCTTCTTCATATGTAGTTGTAACTGAAGAGCAAGGTAAGTTTACTTATAAAGTTACTCTTTTAAGTGCTAAAGAAGGCAATACTTACTTTAGTGGTGCTGAGCCAAAAGATTTAAAGCGAGCTGGAGTTAAAGTAGATTAATTCTCCCCCCTCTTTGGGGGTTTTTTTCTGAACTTTTTTGAAAGGGAGGTCGTGTCATGACGATCGTCTTCACGGTTTATTTTTTCTTGTTAGGCTTACTCATCACGTCGTTTACGAACGTCGTCGGTCTGCGCGTTCCGGTCGGGGAGTCGATCGTTCATCCGCGCTCCCATTGTCCAACGTGTGGACATGTTCTTGGACCGCTCGAACTAACACCGGTACTCGGTTACGCTGTGCTCGGTGGGAAGTGCCGCTCTTGCGGACAACCGATTTCAATCAAGTATCCAGCGCTTGAATTACTTGGAGGAATTCTTTACGCCTACGCCTTTTGGCAGTTTGGCTGGTCGATGGAACTGGCCTTGACACTCGTCCTGACGAGCTTGCTGTTTATCCTGACGATGTCGGACTTGGCTTACATGCTGATCCCGAATAAAATTTTGCTCATCTTTTTGCCGATTGCCTTGATTGTGCGCTACCTTTCTCCACTCGAAAACTGGTATAATCCAATTATTGGTGGAATCGTCGGGTTTGTTCTATTATTCGTCATCTTTCTTGCTTCCCGGCATGGTATGGGGGCAGGGGATGTCAAGTTGTTCGGACTGCTCGGAATCTTCCTTGGACCGCTTCACGTCGTCATTGCCTTGTTCGTCTCGGCATTCGTCGGTTCCGTTCTTGGGTTAACGTTAATGGGACTCGGACGCGTGAAACGGAAACAACCAATTCCCTTCGTTCCGTCGATTGCCGTCGGGACATTACTGACATATTATTTTGCGGATGATTGGGTATCGTGGTACCTCGATTTGCTGCTTTAAGAAAGGAAGAACGTACATATGGCGCAACGGCGTAAAGGTACATATATTTACTTTAATTTCACCGATGTCGCAATTTTCGGTGCAGTCGTCAAAAAAGGCGTCATTAAGCGCCGGGCAGTCGTCGCGCTGCCGCCGGGAACACTGCAAGGGGGCTGGTTGCAACCGGAAGCCTCGCTTGATTTCATCTTTGACGGGTTACTGACGAAGCTGAAAGTACCGCGTGGCTCGCAAGCGGTGCTGGCGCTCGATGGTTCACTCGTTCTCGCCCGGAAACTCGACATTCCGGAAACGATCGAGACGAATCAAATTCGCGGTTACTTATTCATGGAGATTGGACATAGTATCGTCTTGCCGTTTGAAGAACCGTATTTTGATTACACGGTTCTGGAAGAAGACGGCAAGCGGGAAATCATGCTCTATGCCGCGCCAAACGAGGCACTCAAGCAATACACGCAACTGTTCAAACAAAAACACCTACGACTAGTTGCAGCTGAACCACAGCCGCTTGCGACCTACTTCGGGATCGAAGCCCATCATCCAGTCGCAACGGAAGCTGATACGTTATTGATCTGGAATGCGAATGCGACGAACCATCAGCTGATCATCATCGAAGATCACGTCCCACGTCTGATTCGCTCCGTTGATACGTTTGCGGCTGACGCGTGGGATGTTGATGTCATCGACGACCAACTGCATTACCGTTACCGTTCAGATGATCCAACAGTCGAACTTGTCTTAGACGAGATGTTACTCGAGTTCTCACGAGTGCTCGATTTCTATCGTTTTTCACTCGCGCGGGAAGGACGAGAAATCACGAACGTCGTCCTTGCCGGCGACTTCCCGTTTCGAGATGAACTGGCGACGCGTTTCCGGTCGAACTTCGATTTAAACCTTGATGAGATTCCAGAGATGATGACAATCGACGGACAGTCGATTCCACGGGCATACTTACCACTCGCTGGTCTTGCTTCACCGCGAAAAGACCGCATCAACTTGTTACCGGAAAACGATGAAGCACCGAAGTATCCGCTCGTCGCTTCATTGATCCTCTTATTGTTCGGCGGACTTGCCGGTGGTTATCTCTACTGGCAAACCGATCAATTCGCGGACCGCGTCGAATCGACGAACGATCAAATCCAGATCGTCCGTCAGTTGCAGTCGGAATCGGATCAATCAGCGAAACAAGAAGTCGCGCAACTTAAACAGACGGTCGAAGGACTCGAAACGACGCCTCGTCCTGCTGTACCAACACTTGAGCGGATTACCCGTTATCTCCCGGAACGCGGTTACATTCTTCAATTCGCCTATGGGGCAGATCATGCCGTGACGATGACGACACAATTCGAGACGCTTGATGAACTGAACGATTTTTATCGTGAGCTGTTGACGGATAAAGTCTTCTCAGGAACGAATCTTGCAAGTGTGACGACACGAACGATGAATGAAAAGGCAGACGTCGTCACGACAACGACGGTTGATCCGACGACCGGACAAGAAGTCCCGACGACGGAAATTACACCGTCTGACGATGCCAAATCAGAAGAACCCCGTTATATCGGACAATTCTCGTTAAACGTCAACCCGACGGAAGTCGTCAAAGGCGAGACGAACGAGGCTGATCCGGAAGTACCAAAAGAAGATCAGCCGTCTGAATCGGAAACGGACAGCTCGACGGAAGCGACTCCTGAGACCGATACGACTGATCCGAATGTAACGACTGAAATCGAGGAGGTGCCGGACAATTGAAACGTTATAGTAGCTTCATCCTCCTCGGTCTAACGATTTTGATCGTCCTCGGTGCGGTTGGTTACTTCGGTTATACGACCTATACGACGCATCAAACGCTTCAAGAAAAAGAAGCGACGTTGAAGCGAGAACAGATGGTACTCGAGCAAGCGAAAGCGAACGAACAGAAAGTCGACGTCGCTGAATCGAGCTTCCTGCAGCAAAAAGTTCCGGTGACGGCGTCAAACGATGACGTCATCGATGCGATCAATGCGTCGAGTCAGATTGCCGGTGTCAAAGTCCAGTCGATCACGTTTGGTCAGGCGACAGAGACAGCACCGCAGTCACCGGTGACATCAACGCCTGCAGTTGACGGAGCGATGGCGACGGAATCAGATCAGGCTGAAACAACTGCCGTAGCACCGGTCACTGCGAATGCAACACCGCTTCCGGCATCACTAACAGTCGAAGCCCCGTCGTATGTTGAATTAATGGCATTCCTGAAGCAAATCGAACGGACGGACCGAATCACGGTCTTACGCCAAATCCAGTTGTCAGGACCGGAAGAACCAGGTCCGGGCAGTGGAACGGTCCTACTCGAGGATGAGATGCTCTCGTTCACAGTCGAGATCGAATCGTATTATCGTCCGGATTTGACGAAGTTGACGCCGGATAAACAACCCCCACTCGAGGAGAAGACACCGAAGTCGGATCCGTTTGTCGATGTGACAGGAAATTAAGATAAAACAAGTGGTTCCTAGACTGTTAGGGACCGCTTGTTTTTTGTTAGACTAAACGATGACTCGAATTATCCGATTCGAAATTAACGGGAAAGAACGTGATACTGATGATAACGCAACCACACTTGATTCTCGCGTCGGCTTCACCACGCCGGACGGAACTCCTACAACAAATCGGGATTCCTCATGAAGTCGTACCAGCGAATGTCGTCGAAGAAGCGCCGTACCCGATGTCACCGCATGAATACGTCCGCCATCTATCACAAAAGAAAGCGCGAGCGATTACAGCAGATGGTGTCATTCTGGCTGCCGATACGGTCGTCGCAATTGATGACATGATTCTTGAGAAGCCAGCGGATATTTCTGAAGCGCGGGCGATGCTTGCGCGTCTGTCAGGACGTGCTCATGAAGTCGTGACAGGTGTGACGATTCGCTTCGGAGAGAAGGAAGAGACGTTCGACGTGACGACGCACGTCCGTTTTGGTGCATTACCAGACGAGTGGATGGAAGGCTATATCGCGACGAACGAGCCCTATGATAAAGCGGGCGGTTATGGCATCCAAGCGATGGGTGGTCTGTTCGTCGAGGCAATCGAAGGCGATTATTATAATGTCGTCGGACTGCCGATCCACGAGATCACAAAACGTCTCGCGTCCTTTGACATCAAGCCGATGTTTGCGTAATCCTGAAACAGAGAGGTCGGATGCTGTGATTGAATGGCCGAAGGATATGGTTCAGTTGAAAGGCTTGGCACAAGCGACGACAGTCGAGTTGCTGGCGTGTCTCGTCCGAAGTGGCACGCGCGACCGGACACCACTTGAAATCGCGGAAGAATTACTGCACATCTATCCTTCGTTGATCGAACTCGAGGCAGCGGGAGTCGGTGGGCTTGAAAAAGCGCCGGGGGTCGGGAAGGCAAAGGCATTACAAATCATGGCTGGACTAGAACTCGGTCGGCGTCTCGTCACGGAACCGAAATGGGTTCGACCGACGATCCGTTCACCGGAAGACGCCGCCGAACTGTTGTTAGAAGAGATGCGTCTCTATCAGCAGGAACATTTCATCTGCCTGTATTTGAATACGAAAAATGAGGTCGTCTCGAAAAAGACGTTATTCATTGGAGGATTGAACACGTCGATCGTCCACCCCCGAGACGTCTTCCGAGAAGCGATTCGCTGCTCGGCTGCGAACTTCATTGCCGTCCACAATCATCCGTCCGGTGACCCGACGCCGAGTCGGGAAGATATCGAGGTATCTGAGCGACTTGTTGAGGCAGGACGGCTCATTGGAATCAGTTGTCTTGACCACATCATCATCGGGCATGGACAATTTATTAGTATGAAACAGCGCGGATTTATGTAAGAATAACGTCTGAAGGGAAAGTTTCGATTCTTTCCGTCAGACGTTTTTTTGTGTGTTTTCTAAGGCGAACTGTAAACAAGCTGTAACGTTTTAACGCTTTCCAATGAAGGCTTTTCCGTTATAATTAGTGAAGTGTATTCTCAGAGAGGGGTTTTTTGAATAATGTTTGGATCATTCAGCCGTGAAATCGGCATTGACTTAGGTACGGCTAACACGCTTGTGTATGTAAAGGGGCAAGGAATCGTCGTCCGCGAACCGTCCGTCGTCGCCTTCCGTACGGATACAGGGAAAATTGAAGCTGTCGGTAACGCGGCAAAAAACATGATCGGTCGTACGCCGGGTAACGTGACTGCACGACGCCCGATGAAAGACGGGGTTATCGCGGATTATGAAACAACCGCTACGATGATCAAATATTTCATGGATCAAGCTTCTAAGAAAAAAGGCTTGTTCTCTTCTAAGACGAACGTCATGATCTGTGTACCAAGTGGTATCACATCGGTCGAAAAACGTGCGGTCGAAGATGCAGCGAAACTTGCAGGTGCGCGTGAAGCGTACACGATCGAAGAACCATTCGCAGCAGCAATCGGAGCTGGTCTTCCGGTTTCGGAACCAACAGGCTCGATGGTCGTTGATATCGGTGGTGGTACGACAGAAGTTGCTGTCATCTCACTCGGTGGTATCGTCACGAGCCAATCGATCCGTGTCGGTGGTGATGAGATGGATGAGTCGATCATTCGTTACATCAAATCGAAGTACAACTTGATGATCGGGGAGCGGACAGCTGAGACGTTGAAAATGACGATCGGTTACGCTCGCATCGATGAAGAGTCAGAGAACGAAACGATGGAAATCCGTGGACGTGACCTTGTCACAGGTCTTCCGAAACAGATCGAAGTCACAAGTGCGGAAATTTGTGACGCACTCTCGGATACAGTTGAAGCGATTCTTGCAGGTGTCAAGCACACGCTTGAGCAGACGCCTCCTGAATTATCAGCAGACGTCATGGACCGCGGAATCGTCTTGACAGGCGGTGGGGCACTCTTGAAGAACCTCGACGCTGTCATCGAAGACGAAACACGTATTTTGACACTCGTTGCAGAAAATGCACTCGATTGTGTCGCAATCGGTACAGGAAAATCACTCGAGATGATGAATGTTCTTCGTTCGAAATCAGGCATCTCGCAAAAAAGATAAGGACGGGATGAGCGATGAAGCGATTTTTAAATAATCGAAAACTGCTCATCACACTCCTTAGTTTTCTCCTTTTGGTGATCTTGATCGGGATTTCGCTACAAGGGCGTAACCAATCCCACTGGTATCAAAGCTTTGTGCGTGATACCGTGGGCGTCGGTCAACGCCTTTTCGCGACACCGATTGGCTGGATTGATGATACGGTCACTTCGATTAAAGAAGTGCGTGACGTGTACAAAGAGAACGAACACTTGAAATCACGCTTAAGTGACTATGCCGGTAATGCCGTCAAAGTCCGTGATCTTGAACGTGAGAATAAAGAATTGAAGGACATGCTCGACCTGAACGGATCGATTCGCGATTATAAGTTGTTACCGGCAGAGATGATCGGTCGGACATCGTCCGAATGGCAACGGTTCGTCACGATTAATATCGGCGAACAAAAAGGAGTCAAGGCGAACATGGCCGTCGTAACAGCAGATGGACTGATCGGTCGCGTCATCCAGGCGAGTGCTTATACTTCCCTCGTGCAGTTGATGTCGGATACAAGTCGGACGAATAACGTCTCGGCAACGGCAGACGACACGAAAGGAAAAGGGGTCTTCGGTACGATCGAAGGCTTTGATGAAGAGACGAAATTACTCAAGTTCACGAAAATTCCGAATGATGCGAAGCTGAAAAAAGGGCAGACCGTCACGACGTCCGGTCTCGGTGGAAAGTATCCGAGCGGAATCGTCATCGGAAAAATCGAGGAAGTGAAATCCGATCAGTATGGGGCTTCGAAAATCGCATACGTCAAACCGGCAGCAGACTTCGAACAGTTCGGTCATGTCTTCGTGATTGAGCGCGAAGCGAAGGAACCTTTCGCTGAGACCGATAAGGGAGGGGACACTCGTGAATAACGTTAAGTTGTTTTTCGCCGTGTTCCTTCTTTTTATCTTAGAAGGGACGTTGTTCGCCGGACCACTCGGAGACGGTTCACCGTACGTCATCCATGCGACATTGATCGGCTTGATGTTCCTCGGTCGGTACGGAAAACTTGAACAGGCACTCGGATTCGGACTCGTTTTCGGATTGCTGTATGATTTCGTGTACTCGGATATCATCGGCATTTACTTATTTGCGTTATCCGCCATTCCGCTTTTTAGTAGCTTCGTGCTAAAATATGTAAAGGAGAACGTATTGACGATTCTTGTCACGTTCACGTTCAGTGCTATTTTGTATGAGCTCGATATATATTTCTTCACGGCTTCGGTCGTGGGTGTCGGAGTCTCCTTCCAGGAACTTGCGACACAGATCATTCCAAGGAGTCTGGTTGCGCAGCTGATCGGGATCATCATCCTGTATTATCCGATGACCCGACTCGTGCAGTCGACCCTTGACGAGAAAAGAGGATGAGTCATGATTGAGCGTAAACGTTATGTAACGATGAAAGGTCATCGTGGTGGCCTCGCCGTCTATGTGAATGAAAGGTGCAGTGTGGATGAATTTCTTGACGATTTAGAGTTGACGCTTGCGGACAAATCCGTCGAGAACGGACGCGCCGTACCGATCACCTTCTTCTTCGGTCGACGTTATGTCGATGAAGGGGTGTTGACGGCCGTCGAATCTATCGTCGCGCGACATGATTCCTTCTCTTTCAAAGGCTATGACAGTGAGTGCATCACGAAAGATGAGGCAAAAGCCTTATACGGAGAGCGAACGTTCCATTATTTCGGTGGCACGGCACGCAGTGGGCACGTATTAGACGTCGAAGGCTCGATCGTCATCATCGGAGATATCAATCCGGGGGCGGTCGTCCATGCGACAGGAAGTATCTATTGTCTCGGTGCTTTACGTGGTACCGTTCATGCAGGTAAAGGTGGCAATACGGAAGCCGTCATCGCTGCGAGTGTATTGCAACCGAAGTGGGTCGCAGTCGCTGGTACCGTCCACGAAGAGCCGGACGACGCACCGATTCCTGCTCTCGATATGGGTTGTGCATTTTTAGGCGAAGACGGGGTGGAATTCTCCCGCCTTCAAACCGTTCCGCTAGCGCGGATGGATCAGTTTGCGATTGATAGTGAAAGAGGGTGACGGATATGGAACAAGTGAAAGAACAGGTACATATGGAGGCGAAGACGAACATGGGACGCGCCATCGTCGTCACATCCGGTAAAGGTGGCGTCGGAAAGACAACGACGACTGCAAACATCGGAACAGCACTTGCATTGATGGGACATTCCGTTTGTCTCGTTGATACGGATATCGGGTTACGTAATCTGGATATCGTGCTTGGTCTTGATAACCGGAGTATCTATAACATCGTTGACGTCGTGACAGGGCAATGTAAATTGCACCAAGCACTCGTCCGCGATAAACGTTTTGAAGAGATGTATCTGTTGCCTGCTGCTCAATCAAAGGATAAGTCCTCCGTCACACCCGAACAGGTGAAGGCAATCATTGATACACTAAAACTCGAATACGACTTCGTCTTGATCGATTGCCCTGCCGGAATCGAACAAGGCTTCATGAATGCAATCGCCGGAGCCGATGAAGCCGTCGTCGTGACGACACCGGAAAAAGCAGCCGTTCAGGATGCGGACCGGATCATCGGGATGCTCGAGCGCTCAGAACGTAACATCGTTCCGAAACTCGTCATTAACCGGGTGCGTTCACACATGATGGCATCAGGTGATATGCTCGACATCGATGAAATCATGCGTATCCTTTCGATTGATTTGCTTGGTCTGATCATCGATGATGAAGAAGTTATCGCCGCTTCCCACCGTGGTGTGCCGGTGACGATGAATCCGGATAACCGGGCTGGACTCGGCTACCGGAACATTGCCCGCCGGATTCTCGGAGAATCCGTGCCACTGCTTGATTTAAATGAACAACCACAAAAAGGATTCTTCGTTAAATTGAAGAAGATGCTTGGGATGAAATAAGAATGGGAAATTAGACTAGGACGACATCGTCGCGCCTAGTCTAATTTTTTTGGAGGGATCAGTATGCGATGGATTAGTGAACAGACCGCTTCACTTGAACGATTAGCATTGGTCGAAGGCGGTCGATTGATTGAATATCATGAACGGATGCGTGACGAGATCCGGGTTGGCACTTTCGTCTATGCCAAGGTCGACCGGTTGCACCCGACGCTCGGAGCAGCCTTTTTAATCGCGACTGACGGTACACCGCTTTACTTACCGCTGAATGAAACGGTGGAAGCACTTCGTCGCTATCCGGACGTCCCGACGATTGGGCAAGCCGTCCAGGTCGGACAGACGTTGCTCGTTCAGGTCGTCAAGGAAGGAGTCGCACCGAAGCAACATAAGGTTACGCAGAACATCACCTATGGTGGACGTTATCTCGTCTATTTCCCGTACGGTCGACGTATCCGTTTCAGTCGAAAGCTGGATCTCGTCGTTCAGCGTCAACTGGCGGAGCAACTGACGACGACGGACGAAGAGGGGATTCTCTACCGGACAGAGGCGGCAAAAGCATCAATCGACGAATTGAAGCAAGAATTGCAGTCATTACGGACACGACATAAAGAACTTTTGAAGGCGCCGCGTCTTGAACAAGACGAGGCACTGATCGTCCAGGAAGCGAAACGACTTCCGCACGTTACCGATGCGCTCGTCATGACGCGTCAGGAAAAGGAACGCCTCGAACTGCTCGGTCTGTCCGTTGAACGATCGCTACGAAAAGGACGCTTACCCGAGATGGAAGCAATCGACGGAGCAATCGAGAAGGCGATGCAACGGGTCGTCTGGCTTGACGGGGGAGCATATCTCTTGATTGAAGAAGTCGAGACGATGACTGTCATCGACGTCAACAGTGGGAAGACGATTTCGGTCAAAGAACAAAAGCGGACGTTTGATCAAATCAATGAAGCGGCTGCTGTTGAAGTCATGCGCCAATTACGGTTGCGCAACATCAGTGGCATGATTGCGATTGATTTCCTCCGTGGCTCAAGTAAAGGGCAGACGCGGGTGACCCAACTCCTCAAAGAACGGGCAGCGCTCGAGACGAAACAAATCGAAGTCTATGGGTTTACGAAGATGGGCTTATGCGAACTGACACGACAACGTCACGGGAAATCGCTACAGGAACGCTCACAGGAATCCGGTCAGTGGACGCGATTGAGTGTCTATCGCTTGATTGAACCGAAGTTGCTTGAGATCGCGACCTATGCGGAAGCAGTCGTGATTCGTGCACCACGGCATCTGTTGCAGGACGAATTCATCTCTCGTCAACCGCTCGAAGTCCATGTGCTCGAAGGCGATCCAGCGGTCCTGTTCACGGGGTCGTCACAGGACTGTCTCGATTTCATCAAGCGATCGGAATAATCCTTCAGAACAGCATTGACAAGGTGGAAGAACGTTTGGTATTCTGAATAACGTTAGTTCGTTTGGAAGCACCCAAATGACTACAACCGCACAGACCGGGTTTTAAAGCATCCGCTGCCCGTGATGGCGAGTCTGAGTTCCTAAGAGGAGGTGCACGTAATGTACGCAATTATCAAAACTGGTGGTAAACAAGTCAAAGTCGAAGCTGGCCAAGAAATCTACGTTGAGAAATTAAACGCAGACGTCGACAGCACAGTTGAATTTGGTGAAGTATTGATCCTTGGTGGTGACGATGTTAAAGTCGGCGCTCCACTCGTAGAAGGTGCGAAGGTCGTAGCAACGGTCATCAAACACGCTCGCGCGAAAAAGATCACTGTCTTCAAAATGAAAGCGAAAAAGAACTACCGTCGTAAGCAAGGTCACCGTCAACCTTACACGAAGGTCCGCATCGAGAAAATCGAAGCGTAAGCCATGATACGTGTCAAGATTCGACGAGATGAAGCGGAACTCGTCCGCTCCATCGAAGTGACAGGACATGCCGAGTTCGCAGAACCAGGTCTCGACCTTGTCTGTGCCGGCGTCTCGTCGGTGATCTTCGGGGCATACAATGCCATAGAAGCATTACTCGGGCAGGTCCTGCTCCTTGAAATGGCAGAACAACAAGAGGGTGGCTACTTTTATGTAGAACCGTACGCTGACTTAGCACCGGATGTCAGTGAACGCACCCAATTGTTACTGGAAGCGACTTTGGTCCAACTTGGTACCATCGCTGAAAGTTACGGTGAGTTTATCCAACTTGAACAAGTATAGGAGGTGGATTCCACATGTTGAAACTTAATCTTCAGTTCTTCGCATCGAAAAAAGGGGTAGGTTCGACAAAGAACGGTCGTGACTCGCAATCGAAACGCCTTGGGGCGAAACGTGCAGACGGTCAAACTGTTTCTGCTGGTTCAATCCTCTACCGTCAACGCGGTACGAAGATTCACCCAGGTATGAACGTCGGACGTGGTGGCGATGATACACTTTTCGCAACTGCAACTGGTGTCGTTCGTTTCGAACGTCTCGGACGCGACAAGAAACAAGTCAGCGTTTACCCAGCATAAGGATCGACGAAGCAGACTCTAGCCACTTTCGAGGGTTAGGGTCTGTTTTTTTTAGGAGGGAACGACCGATGGAGGAACAGCAGGTACTTGATCTTTTGAAGACTCTTCGTCACGAGTGGTTGAACCGGATACAACTCGTCCGTTCGTATGGCGCGATCGGAGACGAACAAGCAGTCGAGTCGATCTGTTCGGCGTACCGGGAGCAAGCATCTCGGGAAGGGCGTCTAGCGCGAATCGGATTGCCGAAAACCGCACTGGCGTTACTGCAAGCTGAATGGTCAGGCAAAACTGTGACGTATGATGTCATCGGAGCACCCCACATGGAAGATGAGCGGCTGAAGCAACTCGTCGAAGCAGCCATCACCATGATTGATGTAGGAGTAGGAGAAGTATCCGTGACCTTCCACGAGGGCGTGACCATCGAGATCTATCGGGATCTACTAGATATGTCGCGCCTTGAGGATCTAGTGACGCCGATGGAAATCGAGTCGCAGACGGAAAATGAGTGTGTGATTGAGATTGAAAGTCTTCCGTTTGAGGAAGAGAAGTAAGAGGAGGGATCCGACATGTTTGTCGATCAGGTAAATATTTATGTAAAAGCAGGTGACGGAGGACGTGGGCAAGTAGCGTTCCGTCGTGAGAAATACGTTCCGGACGGCGGTCCTGCCGGCGGTGACGGTGGTCACGGGGCACACGTCGTCCTCGAAGTCGACGAAGGGCTTCGGACATTGATGGACTTCCGTTACAAACGTCACTTTAAAGCGGTTCAAGGTGAAAACGGTATGTCAAAAGGGATGCACGGTCGTAAAGCCGAGCACCTAATCGTCAAGGTTCCACCCGGCACAGTCGTTTACGATGACGATACGGATGCGGTCATCGCTGACCTCGTCCATCACGGACAACAAGCGATCGTCGCAAAAGGCGGACGTGGCGGACGTGGAAATACACGTTTTGCGACACCAGCCAACCCAGCACCTGAGCACGCGGAAAACGGTGAGCCAGGAGAAGAGAAGTACTTGAAACTTGAGCTGAAGATGCTAGCAGACGTTGGTCTCGTCGGTTTCCCGAGTGTCGGAAAATCAACGATATTATCTGTCGTTTCAGCAGCACGTCCGAAAATCGGTGCGTATCACTTCACGACGATCACACCGAACATCGGTGTCGTCGAAACGGAAGATAGCCGTAGTTTCGTCATGGCTGACTTGCCAGGATTGATCGAAGGTGCAAGTGAAGGTGTCGGACTCGGTCACCAGTTCCTCCGTCACGTCGAGCGGACGAAAGTCATCGTCCATGTCATCGACATGAGTGGGATGGAAGGTCGCGATCCAATCGAAGACTACAACATCATCAATAAAGAACTAGCGGACTATAATCTCCGCTTAACAGAACGTCCGCAAGTCGTCGTCGCGAACAAGATGGACATGCCAGATGCGGCAGAACATCTTGAAGCCTTCAAAGAAGCTTTCCCAGAGCTTGAAGTATTCGAGATTTCAGCAGCAACACGTCAAGGTTTACGCGATCTGTTATTCCGAATCGCTGACCTCGTCGACGCAACACCAGAATTCGGTCTTGAGGAACTCGAAGAGAAAACAGCGACACCACGTGTCGTCTATGGTTACGAAGCACCAGAAGCTGGCTTTACGATTACGAAAGATGAAGACGATTGCTTCGTCATCAAAGGACCACGCATCGAAAAACTCTTCACGATGACGAACTTCATGCGTGAAGAATCGATTAAACGTTTCGCACGGACACTGCGTCAAATGGGTGTCGACGAAGAGTTACGTCGTCTTGGTGCAATCGACGGCGACGTCGTTCGTATCCGTGATTTCGAGTTCGAATTCGTCGAGTCATCATTCTAAGCGGTTCATTCCATTAGGAAACGGAGTGTGAAAGCATCGTGGACCCATTGCCCATGATTTCAGTCGTTTGGTTAATTCCGATTCTCGTCTTATCCGCATTCTTTTCCTCAGCCGAGACGGCACTCGCAAGTGTCAATCGGTTGCGGTTGTTGCACCAATCGGAAGCAGGGGACGCGCGTGCGTCCCGTGTATTCCGCTTACTTCAACGCTACGAAGAGACACTGACTTCGATATTGATTGGGAATACGATCGTCAACATCGCGTTTATCTTATTTGGTGGCTGGTGGATCATCCAGTTCGTCGAGACGATCGCAATACAAACCGTTGCCTTTCTTGCGCTGTTTTTCCTGTTGCTGTTGTTCGGAGAATTGATACCGAAGTCGTATGCTCGTGAACATACGGAACGTTACGTGTTATTGATCGGACGTCCACTGCGTTTTTTCTTACTGTGCTTTCGACCACTTGTCTTCCTGTTACTCCGCTTACGCCAGTTGGCGCTACGGTTGATTGGAGCGGATCCGAAAGGACCGCTCGTGACCGAACAGGAACTCAAGGCACTCGTCGATATCAGTCAGGAAGAGGGAATCATGGGGCTTGCAGAGGCAGAACTCGTTCATCAAGCAGTTGATTTTCAACATGCGACGGTCGAGGATGCGTTGACGCCACGGATGGATATTCAAGCGATTGATATCGATGCGCGGCTCGAAGACATCCTTGCAGAAGTCCAGAAGGGCGGCTATTCTCGTCTACCGGTCTATAAGGATTCGATTGATCACGTCATTGGTGTATTATCGGAGCGGGACTTTCTGCGTGCATACGTGAAGAACGGCTCCGTTGATATCCGAGAATGGATTCGACCGGTATCGTTCGTCGTACCACAGACACGATTGATGGATTTATTGCCGGAACTCAAAGTCAAGCAGTCCCATATGGCAGTCGTTCTTGATGAATTCGGAGGGACGGCAGGTCTGATCACCCTTGAGGATATTTTAGAAGAAATCGTTGGGGAGATTTGGGATGAACACGATGAATCGTTAGAATATACAAAACGGATTGGTCCAGAGAAATACGAATGTCTAGCGGAGTATGACATTGAAGACTTCTGTCAGCAATTTCAATTGACGATGCCGGACACGGACGCCCAGTCACTTGGGGGATGGATCATGGAGGAGAGCGGACAATTACCGGACGTCGGAACGGCGATGCGTTATGAACGTGTCACGTTGACCGTCTTGCATATCGAAAACCGACGCGTCCGCAAAGTCTTAGCAACGTTCGATCCGCCATCTACGATGCCGGAGACA
Organism: Exiguobacterium acetylicum; assembly: GCF_019890935.1. Lineage (NCBI taxonomy): Bacteria > Bacillati > Bacillota > Bacilli > Caryophanales > Exiguobacterium > Exiguobacterium acetylicum. The sequence goes on along the minus strand of NZ_CP082333.1, from coordinate 2,240,064 downwards.
CGACTTGAACCGATTGAACGATAAAAAAACCGCTTATTCCTTAGGAATAGGCGGTTTTTTTTATGTTCAGACATCGAGCTCTGAAACGAGAATTCCGAGACGATCGAGTTTCGCAATGGCGGCTTCCAATGCGTCTTCATGATCCGCTTCCAGCGTATGAATATGGACTCCGTCCGTCAGGCTTGAGAGCGGAGTAGCTTGCGTCTCCTTTAGTTGCTCGATTAATACGCGGACATCTCGACGGCTTTTCAGCATCAACTCTCCAGTGATGAAGCCGTAGACGGGATGTTCAATGATGACATCGCGGACGACGACCCCTTCATCAACGATAGCGTCACACTCGTCCTTTAACTGATCGATGCCGTGACGGCAAACGATCTTGCGACGTAATTTTGAACCGTCGACTTCCGGATCATTGATCAAATAGCCACGAGCTGTCGCGATGACAGGATATCCTTTTGCCTTTAACAATGATAAATCCTGCACGATCACTTGGCGACTGACACCTGCTTGTTTCGCCAATGCCGTTCCTGTGACAGGTTGCTCACTTTCCTCAATCATACGAAGTAATGATTTCCGGCGTTCTTCTCCGGAGATGCGTTTCCCCATCATGTCTCCTACCTTTCTCCAGTGTCATGAAATTGTGTTCAACACATCGATGCACTGTTCGATTTCTTCGTTCGTCGTGTGTCTTCCAAAACTGAGTCGAATCAACCCATGAGCCGCTGATTCGTCAAAGCCTATGGCACGTAATGTCGCATTCGGACCGTTTTCTCCAGCCCGGCAGGCACTACCAGCGGAAACCGCGATTCCAGCACGATTCAAGGCGAGCAACGCGTATTGACCGTCCCGTTGCTTCGTATGGATGGCGCAGATGGAAGCGAGTTGCGTTGGCGACTCAATCATCGTGTAACGAGACGAAGACAATGTTTTTTTTAGCATACCACGAAATCGACGGCTTGAAGCTTGGATTCCTGGATTTTCTAATCGAGACGCTTCACAGGCAGCGATGAACGCGGCAATTCCTGGAACGTCGACTGTGCCTGGACGGATTCCGAATTCGTGGTGTCCCTCGTAATAAGGGCTGAAGAGAGGACGCCGCAAATACAGGGCACCCAATCCTTTTGGTCCATATACTTTATGACTACTCATCGTGTAGGCATCAAAGGCGTCGATGTTGATTGCATCTTTTAAAAATCCTTGGACACCATCGCAATGAAACAGAATCCCGCGCGATTGACAATATGCTGCAATCCGTTCGACCGGAAAACGAAAACCGGTATCCGAATTGACGTGTTGAATCGAGACAACACCGATTTCATCCGTACAAGCTGCGATGAATTGTTCCCAATCGAACGTTCCGTCCGGTAATAAAGAAAGGTGTCGTGTTTCTTGTGCCCAGCGCGCAAGCGGAAGCAAGACCGAGTCGTGTTCACATCGAAGTGTCAAGACAACTGATTTATTACTCTGTCGCATCAGATGGGTCAACGCGATGTAGTTTGCTTCAGATCCGCTCCCTGTAAAGATGACGGTTCCTTCTTGTTGAGCCAATTGTTGCATCAGATACTGACGGGCTCGTTCGAGTAAACCTTCAGCGTTGCCACCGATGTCATGAAGAGAAGAACTGTTGCCGTAGAACGACTGAGCGGCTTGTTGATAATGATCGAGTGCTTGTGGATGCAGCGGAGTCGTCGCTGCGTAATCGAGATAGATCATGAAAAAATCCTGTCCTTTCGTCTTGTCACTCAGCTAAAAGTATGCCAAAATTATTGTCAAGTCAATAGTGAACAATTAGATATAGAGGTGTAAAACATATGTCTTTACATAAAAGACTTGAGACGGATGTGTTGATCATTGGAACAGGACTTGCTGCAATTTCGGTTGCTCTGCATCTTCCACCCGGAACGGAAGCGTTACTTGTCACAAAAGGTACGCGGTTTGAGACAAATTCTGTTCGAGCACAAGGTGGGATTGCTTCCGCTTATGCAGAAGTCAATCATCGTGGTCACTTTGAAGATACGTGCCAAGCAGCAAAAGGGCGTATCAATCCGTCCGTCGTCGATTACGTCACACGATCGGGAACCGAGGCGATGGAATTCTTGTTACGACAAGGCGTTCCATTCGATCAATCCGAGGGAGAGTTTTTGCTCGGTCGTGAAGGAGCACATCGCTTGCCGCGGATTTATCACTCTGGCGGGGACGAAACTGGTAAACGGATCATGGAGACGTTGATGCCGCAAGTACCATTTCCGATTCTCGAGCAGACGCGTATCACAGAGTTGATTCAAGTCAACGGGCAAGTAGTAGGTGCAGTCGGATATAGCCATGGGGAGCCGATCGAGATTGTGGCGCGCGCAACGATTCTCGCGACCGGTGGAGTTGGCGGATTATTCGCGGCGTCGACGAATGACCCTTTGATTCAAGGAGACGGTATTGCGCTCGCCTTTGAAGCGGGGGCGACGATTCGTGATCTCGGTTATATCCAGCATCATCCGACGGTACTCGTTCATGCTGGTCGCTCTGAAGGTTTGATCACGGAAGCACTACGAGGTGCAGGAGCGACGCTTGTAACGAAAAATGGTGACCGGATCATGGCGGATCATCCGATGCAAGATTTAGCGGCGCGAGATGAAGTCGCAAAACGAATCCATGAGGTGCGAAAGCGTGAACCGGTCTATCTCGATACGTCAAACGTCGTCGACCGGACGAAACGGTTTCCAACGTTTGTTGAAAAATGTGAAAAACTGAACATAAGTCCGGATCTTGTTGAAATTGCACCAGGCATCCATTTCTTAATGGGTGGGATCGAAACGGATCTGACAGGGCAGACGCATGTCGAAGGACTTTACGCGGTCGGTGAGACAGCATCGATTGGACTTCACGGTCGAAATCGTCTGGCGTCGAACTCGCTCCTTGAATGTGTCGTCATGGGGAAAGCAGTAGCAGAACAGCTCGAGTTGTTACCGGAACTTTTAGTCAAACAAGTCAAACGACGCCCGGGAACACTTCGTTCCGTAACAAACCGTCTATCACAGGTCATTGGTGTTGAAATGGATGTTAGGCAGATACAAGAATGTCTGGACACATTAAAAGGCTGGACATTAGACGAATCCGGACAGGAAGCAGAAGAAAATCGATTACGTCACGTAACGGCATGTCTGTTGCTTGAAGGGGCGCGAAGTCGATTGACAGGAGAGGATGAGAACGTTGAACAAGTGGCAGTTACGGCAACAACTGGAGGCATTTTTAATCGAGGATATCGGACAGTGGGATATCACGAGTGAAGGATGTCTGACGGGACAAGAACGCGGGACCGGTCGTTTTCTAGCTAAGGAAGACGGTGTTTTTTGTGGAGTCGACATCATTCGGGAGATGGCGCATCTGTTACAAGTCGACGTGACGATTCACGTGGCGGAAGGTACGGTCGTCACGCGAGGCACACTCCTTGCCGAGTGGTCTGGTTCGTTACAGGACATCTTAAGCGGTGAACGGGTCGCCTTGAACCTGGTGCAACGCTTATCCGGGATCGCGACTAAGACACGTCAAGCGGTCGAGGTAGCAGCAGGACGAATCCGAATCACGGATACACGAAAGACGACCCCTGGATTACGAATGCTCGAAAAACACGCCGTTCGCGTCGGGGGTGGCTATAGTCATCGCGGACGACTCGATGACGCTGTCATGATCAAGGATAACCACATCACGGTCGCGGGATCGATCACAGAGGCGGTGGCGCGAGCAAAACGTGTCGCAGGTCATACGACACCAATCGAAGTCGAAGTCGAGACGGAAGCGGAAGTGCTCGAGGCAGTGGCTGCAAAAGTCGATATCATCATGCTCGATAACCGGACACCAGCAGAAATCAAGCAGCTTCGGCAATTGATTCCACCGCATATCACGGTCGAGTTATCCGGCGGGATCACGATAGACACGTTATCAGACTTTGCGGAGAGCGGAGCAGATGTCATCTCACTCGGGGCACTCACCCATTCAGCAACAGCGCTTGATATCAGCATGAAAATCGAAGGAGGAAAAAAAGATGTCATTTGATCTATTACGTCACGAAGGGATTCCGGCGTCATACTTACAGCAAACAGAAGCAGACTTGATCGCGATCATCGAAGGGGTCAAAGCACGGATGGGCAGTCGCTTGTTCTTACCTGCCCACCACTACCAAAAGGATGAAGTCGTCCAGTTCGCGGATGCGACGGGAGATTCGCTCCAGCTCGCGCAAGTCGCGAAGCAGATGACAGAAGCGGAATATACAGTCTTTTGTGGTGTCCACTTCATGGCAGAGACGGCAGACATGTTGACAGATGCGTCACATACGGTCGTTTTACCTGACATGCGTGCGGGTTGTTCGATGGCGGATATGGCGAACGATACGCAAACGGAGCGTGCTTTTACGATCTTGACGGAACGGTTCGGGGAGTCGATCTTACCGTTGACGTATGTCAATTCGACGGCAGCCATCAAAGCGTTCGTTGGTCGTCATGGTGGGGCGACGGTGACGTCATCAAACGCTGTCCAGATGGTCGAATGGGCGCTTGCTGAACGCGACATCTTATTTTTCCTGCCGGATCAACACCTCGGTCGCAATACGGCGCACGCACTCGGAATTCCGTTAGAACAGATGGCGATTTGGGATCCGATCAAGGACGAACTCGTTTTTGACGGGGAAGACCAGGACGTCCGCGTCATCTTGTGGAAAGGACACTGCTCGGTCCATGAAAAATTCACGGTCGGTCAGATTGAACAGTTCCGCAAGACGGATCCGGAGCGAAAGATTCTCGTTCACCCGGAATGTTCGCACGAAGTCGTGACAGCGTCTGATCTCAATGGATCAACCGCGTACATCATTCAACAAATCGAACAGGCTGCTCCCGGAACGAAGTGGGCAATCGGAACAGAGATGAATCTCGTCAATCGACTCGCGACGACGCATCCGGAACTCGATATCGTGTCGCTCAATCCGTTCATGTGTCCGTGTCTGACGATGAACCGGATCGACTTACCGCACTTGGCGTGGGCGCTCGAACAAGTCGAAGCCGGTGAGCCGGTCAACATCATTAAAGTAGACGAAGAGACGACGCGGCATGCCGTGTTGGCGCTCGAACGGATGCTTGAGCGTTCGTAAAATAGAGGATGGGAGCGTGGTCGTGCGAACGATCACGCTTTTTTGTCTTCTGACTGAGAGAGCGAACATATGTATTGATTTTTGCTGAAGAACGCTTTGAAGCCAAACGAAGATGTATGCTACAATAACACGAGAGTTTGTTTAAGGATGGGAGCGTTCCACATTGATAGAATTCGTACGCGGCGAAGTCGCTTATGTCTGTGCGGAATTCGTGACGGTAGAAGTTGGCGGGATTGGCTACAAAATCGTAGCACCGAACCCGTTTTTTTATCGGACCGGAGACGAACAGATCATCGTATATACGTATCATTATGTCCGTGAGGACCAAGAAGTCTTATTTGGATTCCGTTCCCGTCGTGAGCGTGCCTTGTTCACGAAGTTGCTCGGTGTCACAGGAATCGGACCGAAAGGAGCGCTTGCAATCGTCGCATCAGGGAATGTCGATGCGCTCGTTGAAGCGATTGAACAAGAGAAAGAAAGTTATCTCGTCAAGTTCCCAGGTGTCGGCAAGAAAACAGCAAAACAAATGACACTCGACCTAAAAGGAAAGTTAGCCGAGCTCGCACCGGATTACGTACCGAGCGAAGGCTTGTTCGCGCAAGGCAATGCTGAATTGAATGAAGCTTGTGAAGCCTTGACGGCGCTAGGTTACAGTGACCGAGAAGTCGAGAAAGTCAAAAAAGCGTTGCAGGCAGAAGTCCTGTCGACGGATCAATATGTCAAACGGGCACTCCAGTTGTTATTGAATGTGAGGTGAGGACATGGAAGAGCGCATTTTGTCAGAATCCGCCCATGCGGAAGATCAAGAAGAGTGGAGCCTGCGTCCTCAGACGCTCGAGCAATACATCGGGCAGGAGAAAGCTAAGGGAAACTTGAGCGTCTTTATCGAGGCGGCAAAAATTCGTCAGGAAACACTCGATCACGTGCTTCTCTACGGTCCTCCGGGTCTTGGGAAGACGACGCTTGCGACGATCATCGCGAACGAGATGGGGGTCGGCATCAAGACGACAGCCGGTCCTGCAATCGAACGACCGGGTGATTTAGCGGCAATCCTTTCATCACTGGAACCGGGCGATGTCCTGTTCATCGACGAGATTCATCGATTGAGTCGATCAATCGAAGAGATTCTGTATCCGGCGATGGAGGATTATTGTCTCGATATTGTCATCGGTCAAGGGGAACTCGCCCGCAGCGTCCGAATTGATTTACCACCGTTTACGCTCGTAGGTGCGACGACGCGTGCCGGGATGCTATCGGCACCGCTCCGTGATCGTTTTGGCGTGACGCTGAAGCTTGAATATTATACGATGTCAGAGTTGTCTGCCATCGTGACCCGGACGTCACGATTGTTCGGATTCGAAGCAGATCGTCTCGCAGCAGAAGCGATCGCGCTTCGTTCACGTGGAACACCGCGTGTCGCGAACCGGTTGTTACGGCGTGTCCGTGATTTCGCTCAAGTCGCCCATCAAACCGAGATCGATGCTGTGCTCGCGACAAGTGCGCTTGATCGCTTGCATGTCGATGCACTAGGGCTCGACGATGTCGACCATCGTTTACTACGATCGCTTGCAGAACGGTTTGCCGGTGGTCCGGTCGGTCTTGAGACGATCGCAGCGACGATCGGTGAAGACGCGCAGACGATCGAGGATGTGTATGAACCATATCTACTGCAACAAGGATTTTTACAACGTACTCCGCGCGGACGTGTCTTAACACCGTTCGCCCGCCAACATTTAGGACTGAAAGAAGGAAATTGAACCAATGGATGTAAACTTATTTGATTTTCATTTACCAGAAGAACAAATTGCTCAAGTGCCATTGCTCGACCGGACGAGTTCGAAATTGATGGTTCTCGATCGGGAGACAGGTGCGATTCAGCATCAGCACTTCCATGATATCGTCGATCACTTCCGCGAAGGCGATACACTCGTCATCAATGATACGAAAGTCTTACCAGCACGTCTCTTTGGTGTGAAGGAAGAGACGGGTGGGAAGATCGAATTGTTACTTTTGAAGCAGACGAGTGACGATGTCTGGGAAACACTGGCGAAACCGGCAAAACGCGTTAAACCAGGAACGATTTTGTCGTTTGGTGACGGGTTACTCCGTGCTGAGTGTGTCGAAGCACTTGAAGATGGGGGACGAATCCTGAAGTTTTTCTATGACGGCATTTTTTATGAAGTGCTCGACCAACTCGGAACGATGCCGCTGCCGCCATACATTCATGAACAACTCGAGGATCAAGATCGTTACCAGACGGTGTATGCTCGGGAACGCGGAAGTGCGGCAGCACCGACGGCTGGTCTTCACTTCACACCGGAATTGCTCGAAGCGCTTAAAGCGAAAGGCGTCCGGATCGCACCGTTGACGCTACACGTAGGACTTGGCACATTCCGTCCTGTCTCGGTCGACGACGTCGATAGTCACAAGATGCACAGTGAGTACTACGAACTGCCGGAAAGTTCAGCAGCCTTGCTACGCGAAACACGGAAACAAGGTGGACGAATCATCGCGGTCGGGACGACGTCAACACGGACGCTTGAAACGGTCATCCGTGACCATGGCGATTTCGTCGAAGCAACGGGCTGGACGGACATCTTCATCTTCCCGGGTCAGGAAGTCAAGGGGATTGATGGTCTGATCACGAACTTCCACTTACCGAAATCAACATTGATCATGCTCGTGTCCGCATTATCGACACGGGAACACATTTTGCATGCCTATGAAGAAGCAGTCGCGAACGGCTATCGTTTCTTTAGCTTCGGTGATGCGATGTTCTTAACGAGAGAGGAACGAAACTAATGACAAAACACGCGGTAACATACGAACATATCAAGACATGTAAACAATCCGGAGCGCGGTTAGGAATCGTCCACACGCCGCACGGTAGTTTCGAAACACCGGTCTTCATGCCGGTCGGAACGCAAGCGACGGTCAAGACGATGGCACCGGAACAAATCAAGGACATGAACGCGAACATCATCCTCGCGAACACGTACCACCTCTGGGTGCGTCCAGGACATGATGTCATCAAGGAAGCGGGCGGTCTGCATAAATTCATGAACTGGGATGGCGCGATTCTGACGGACTCAGGTGGTTTCCAAGTCTTCTCACTTGCTGACCTCCGGAACATTTCTGAGGAGGGTGTTCATTTCCGTAACCACTTGAACGGGGACAAATTGTTCTTGTCACCGGAAAAAGCGATGGAAATTCAAAATGCACTCGGTTCAGATATCATGATGGCGTTTGATGAGTGCCCACCGTACCCAGCTTCACACGAGTACATGAAAGCATCCGTCGAACGAACGAGCCGCTGGGCAGAACGTTGTCTTGCTGCGCATGAACGTCCACACGATCAAGCGCTGTTCGGTATCATCCAAGGTGGAGAATACGAAGACTTGCGTCGTCAAAGTGCAAAAGACCTCGTTGCCCTTGATTTCCCGGGTTATGCGGTCGGCGGTCTATCGGTCGGAGAGCCAAAAGACGTCATGTACCGTGCGCTCGAATTCACGACACCACTCATGCCGGAAGACAAACCTCGTTATTTGATGGGCGTTGGTTCACCGGACGCATTGATCGAAGGTGCGATCCGCGGAATCGATATGTTCGACTGTGTCTTACCGACACGGATCGCACGAAACGGTACGTTGATGACATCACAAGGACGTCTCGTCGTCCGGAATGCGAAATATGCACGTGATTTCCGTCCGCTCGATGAGAAATGTGATTGCTACGCGTGTAAGAACTACTCGCGTTCGTACATCCATCACTTGATTCGTGCGCAAGAAACGTTCGGTCTGCATCTCTGTTCGACACACAATCTTCACTTCCTCGTCAAGTTGATGGAAGGCGTTCGCCAAGCGATTCGTGAAGATCGTCTGCTCGATTTCAAGGAAGAATTCTTCGAAGAATACGGTTACAATTTACCGAACGCAAAGAATTTCTAACAAATCGTCTGACAAATCAATTCTTTCACGGTATAATGAACGTGATTTGAATGATAAAGGAGCTGAATCAGATGGAAGGCTTAATCACATTCCTCCCGATGATCTTGATCTTCGTGGTGTTCTATTTCTTGTTGATCCGTCCACAGAACAAACGCCAGAAGCAAGTGCGTCAGATGCAAAACGAACTCTCACGCGGCGACTCGATCGTTACGATCGGTGGTCTTCACGGGGTTGTCCAAAAAGTTGACGACATGACGGTGACATTGAAGTCAGGTAATGCACAATTGACGTTCAACCGAAGTGCTGTCGCAGAAGTGACGAAAAAATCAACGACTGTCATGGACGACGAAACTGTCGAATAAGGCATTGAAAAGGCGCTTTCCGGATTCCGGAGCGTCTTTTCTGTTTATATATGAGAAAAACGTTTGCTAAGATTACCATTTCTTTTGTAAGCTAGGATAGGAGAACAAAGTTGTCTGAAAATATACTGGGAACTAGAGAAAGGACAATGTAGCATGATCAAGAAAGGGAAACTTGCCACATTCTTCATCGTCGTCATCGCGTTGCTCGTACTGATCGGTACGACATCGTCATGGTTGTTGAAGGATACGAAGCTCGGCCTTGACCTTAAGGGTGGCTTCGAAGTCTTGTATGAAGTACAACCGCTGAAAGAAGGAGACGTCATCGATCAAAATGCGATGAGTGCGACACTGACGGCAATCGAGAACCGTGTCAACGTCCTCGGTGTCTCTGAACCAGACATCCGGATCGAAGGCGATAACCGGATTCGTGTTCAGCTTGCTGGCGTCAAGGATCAGACGGAAGCGCGTCAAATCCTATCTTCGACAGCACAATTGTCATTCCGTGACATCAACGATAAGTTGTTGCTCGATGGATCAGACTTAAAAGCCAAAGGGGCAAAAGTCGGATATGATCCGAACACGAATGAACCACTCGTTGAATTGACGATGAAATCAAAAGAGAAATTCTACGAAGTGACACAAAAAGTCTCACAAATGCAACCACCTGCGAATCGTCTCGTCATCTGGCTCGATTATGAGAAAGGCGATTCGTATGAAAAAGAAATTCAAAAAGCAAACTCGAAGATCGTCTCGGATGCATCGGTCACACAACCGATCAATTCGGATAAAGCGATCATTTCTGGTGGCGATATTGATGCCGCATATGGGAAACAATTATCGTCGATCCTGAACGCCGGAGCATTACCGGTCAAACTCGAGGAAATCTACTCGACGTCGGTCTCTGCTGCTTTTGGACAAGACGCACTTGATCAGACGCTCTTCGCGTCAGCGATTGGTGTAGCTGCGGTCTTCTTGTTCATGCTCTTGTTCTACCGGATCTCTGGATTCGTTTCGATCATTACGTTGCTGTTCTACATCTATCTCGTCATGATCTTCTTTAACGGAATCAATGCCGTCCTCACGTTACCGGGGATTGCGGCACTCGTTCTTGGAGTCGGGATGGCGGTCGATGCGAATATCATCACTGCTGAGCGGATCAAGGATGAATTACGAAGTGGTAAATCTGTCTTGTCCGCATTCAAAGCCGGTAACCGTCGTTCGTTCGGTACGATTCTTGATGCCAACTTGACGACGTTGATCTCTGCTGGCGTGTTGTACTACTTTGGTACAAGTACGGTCAAAGGATTCGCCATCATGTTGATGGTTTCGATCGCCGTCACGTTCGTCACGAACGTCTTTGTCTCACGTTACCTGATGCAACTCCTTGTCAGTAGCCGATGGTTCGATAAGAAGAAATCATGGTTCGGTGTAAAGGAGAGTGAAATCCGTGAGCTTTAATCCTACGAAATTCGATTACGTCAAACATCGTAAAATCTATTTCGCAATCACGATCGCGCTTGTCATCGTGTCGGTCCTCTTGTTGTCGTTCCGTGGTCTGAACCTCGGGATCGACTTCACGCAAGGAACGCGTGTCGAGATTTCTTCTGAGAATCAAATCAAGGAAGCGGACGTCCGCTCTGTCATTGAAGATGCCGGGATTGATGCGGAAGAAATCGATGGCATTCAATTCGCGCAAGGTGGAAAACTAGCGAACGTCACATTCGTTGGGGAATTCAGCCAACAGCAGATTTCTGAAATGAAACAAACGATTGAAGCCAAATACAAAAAAGAACCAAGTATCTCGACAGTTTCGGCGCAAGTCGGTCAAGAAATCGCGCGTAACGCGATCTATGCCGTTTTACTTGCGTCACTCGGGATCGTCATCTACGTCTCATTCCGGTTCCAACCGCTCTACGGGATTGCGACAGTGCTCGCATTGCTACATGATGCATTGATGATCATTGCTTTCTTCTCGCTATTCCAGATCGAAGTCAATCTGTACTTCATCGCAGCCGTCTTGACGATCATCGGTTACTCGGTCAACGATACGATCGTTACGTTCGACAGGGTACGAGAAAATCTCGGACTTGCTGAAAAAGGTGGACGGAAAGTCTCATTTGATGAATTGGCACACATCGTCAATGAATCGATTCAACAAACGATCATTCGCTCGATCAATACGGTCGTCACGGTCATCATGACGGCAGCGGCACTCTACATCTTCGGTAGTGAGGCAATCCGTGGATTCAGTCTCGCCCTGCTTGTCGGTTTGATCATGGGGATGTATTCTTCGATCTTCATCGCCGCGCAGCTCTGGCTCGTCATGAAAGGTCGGACACTTGGTCGCACAAAACGCGCTTCTTAAAAGAGTATCCGCATCAGCTATCGCTGGTGCGGATTTTCAATTATAATGGGGAAGTTGATTGGAGGGTTTGAGATGTACCATGCTAAAAAAACATGGCTTGATAAAGTCATCGATTCAGAACAAATCGAACAATTGACGGCGGATGGCACGATTTCACCGCACGTCGCACAACTACTTGTCCAACGGGGATTTACGACACGTGAAGCTGCTCGTGATTTTTTAGAGACGGATCAAATGACATTCCATGATCCATTTAATTTTAAAGATATGCCAAAAGTCGTCGAACGAATTCAACGTGCCGTTGACGAGGGCGAGATGATTTTGATTTACGGTGATTATGACGTCGATGGAGTGAGTTCCGCTGCGATTCTCTGGCACGCCTTGATTGAAATCGGAGGAATGGCAGAGTGCTATATCCCGAACCGATTCACGGAAGGCTATGGGCCAAACGAAGCCGCTTTTCGCTGGGCTGCGGAAGAAGGATTCAGCCTCGTCATCACCGTCGACTGTGGGATTTCCGGCATCCACGAAGCAGATGTCCTCAAGGAACTCGGGGTCGATTTAATCATTACCGATCACCACGAAGCCAAAGAAACGTTACCTGATGCCTTTGCCTTAATCCATCCAGGTGTCGATCCAGACTATCCGTTCTCAAAACTTGCTGGGGCAGGCGTCGCCTTTAAAGTCGCGCATGCACTGCTTGACCGGGAACCGGTCGAGTTACTCGATCTTGCCGTGCTCGGAACGATCGCCGATCTCGTACCGCTCGTCGGAGAGAACAGGTTGCTTGCGATTCGCGGCATCGAGGCGTTGAATGCGAGTGAACGTCCGGGTATCCTTGCGTTACGTGACGTCTGTAGTTTGACGGAAGACGAACTGACGGAAGAATCGGTCGGATTTGCATTCGGTCCGCGGATCAATGCGGCAGGTCGTCTTGATTCAGCGATGCCAGCGCTTGAGATGTTACTAGCGGAAAGCAAGGACGAGGCACTTCATCTCGCGAAACAACTCGACCAACAAAATAAACAACGTCAAGACATCGTCAAGCAGATTGCAGAGGAAGCAACGGCGCTTGTCGAAGAACGTTTTAAAGAGGACCGTGTGCTTGTCGTCGATGCGGCAGGTTGGAATCCAGGTGTCGTTGGGATCGTCGCCTCGCGACTCGTTGAAAAATATCATCGTCCCGTCATCATGCTGTGTCATGATGCTGAAAAAGGAACAGCGAAGGGTTCTGGACGTTCAATCCCAGCCTTTGATCTCTTCGCTGAACTGACGAAATGTGAAGATATCTTGCCGCATTTCGGAGGACATCCGGCTGCTGCCGGTATGACGCTCTCTTCCGATGACGTCGAGGCGTTACGTCAACGCTTGAATGAACAGGCTAGCACGTTGCCAGACGATGCCTTCATCGCGACAATTGATGTCGATTTACGTCTACAGGTCAGTGATGTCTCGATTCAGTTGATTGAAGATATTCAGCGACTCGCGCCTTTCGGGATGGGAAATCCTGCGCCACGAATCGTCATCGAGCAGGCGAAGATTCGTGACATGAAACGGATCGGTCGTGATTTGACGCATGTCAAAGCACTATTATCAGGCGACGGAAAGGAACTCGATGCAATCGGCTTCGGCTTCGGCGACCTTGTCGATGAAGTCTCGACTTTATCCGAGATTCACTTGATGGGCAGTCTGAACATCAATGAATGGAATGGGTTCCGTAAACCACAATTGATGATTCAAGATGTCGCTGTCGAAGATGTTCAAGTGTTCGATTACCGTGGGGGTAAGCGACCGCTGAGCGAACTATTCGCGTTACCGCATGAGACGACGACATTCGTTGCCTTTACTGATGAGGTGAAGGAGAAGTACGCGGAACGTCCGTTGAACGGACCGATTCGTCAAAATATCGTTTTCCTTGATCTACCGGAAGAAGAAGCGGCATTTTATCCATACGTCCAACAGGCAGAGCGGATTTATTGTGCCTTTAAGGACGAGGGCTATTATTTTGAGACGATTCCATCGCGCGAGGACTTCAAGCATTACTTCCAGTATTTCGCGAAATGTCCACGTGACGAGCTCCGGATTGGTCTCGTACGTTTGTCGAAATCGCGAAAATGGACGAAACGATCGATTAACTTTATGCATTCGGTATTCTCGGAACTTGATTTTCTTGTTACAATGGAGGACGGGCTGCCGGGTGTGAACCCAAATGCTGCAAAACGAGATCTGACGGAAGCTCCGACGTACCAGCGTCATGAAGCGCGTCAAGAGCTCGAGCAACAATACATTTATTCGTCACTCGCTCAGTTGAAAGAGCGTTTTGATACTTTGGTAGAAGCGGCGAAGCAGGAGGAAAAGACATGGAGTTCAAACAGCATATAAAAGAGGTCGAAAACTGGCCGAAAGAAGGAATCAGTTTCAAAGACATCACATCACTCATGCAGAACGGACCAGTGTACAAACAATCGGTTGATGCACTCGTCGAATATGCACGCAGTAAAGGTGCTGATGTCATCGCGGGTCCGGAAGCACGTGGATTCGTCGTTGGTTGCCCAGCCGCTTACGCGATGGAGATCGGATTCGTACCTGTCCGTAAAGAGGGGAAATTACCACGTGAGACAGTCCGTGTCGAGTATGGTCTTGAGTACGGAAAAGACGTCTTGACGATGCATGAAGATGCGATTCAACCAGGACAACGCGTCGTCATCCTTGACGACTTGCTTGCAACAGGTGGTACGATCGAAGCGACGATCCAAATGATTGAAAAATTAGGCGGAACGGTTGCCGGAATCGGATTCTTGATTGAACTCGATGGTCTTGGTGGACGTGAGAAACTCGAAGGATACGACGTTCTCTCATTGATTCGTTACGAAGACTAAAGCATATATACTCTCTTGGTACATGGTGACCAAGGGGGTATTTCTTTTTATTTTGACATCTTCTCAAGATTTCACGATAATAAGAACTATATATTAGGGATTCCGTTGCAGACGATCCCGGGGACTGGGTGAGGAAAAGGGATGACAAACAAACAAATCGTAAATGTAGAAGACCTTCTCGCTCGATGTGCGGAATACATGACGCAAGCTGAAGTCAAAGACATCGAACGGGCTTACCAATTCGCGAAAGACGAACATGATGGGCAATTCCGCCGTTCTGGGGAACCTTACATCATTCATCCGGTGCAAGTTGCCGGTATCTTAGTCGATATTGGTTTGGATGCAACGACGATTGTCGCTGCGCTTCTTCATGATGTCGTCGAAGATACGGACATTACTCTCGAAGAATTAACGGAACGATTCGGACCCGACGTCGCGATGCTCGTTGACGGCGTCACGAAACTCGGGAAAATCAAATATAAATCGAAACGCGAAGAATTGGCTGAGAATCATCGGAAGATGTTCATTGCGATGGCAGAAGACATTCGCGTCATCTTGATCAAACTGGCTGACCGTTTGCATAACATGCGAACGTTGCAACATATGGTCAAGGAAAAGCAGGTGCAAAAGGCAGAAGAGACGCTCGAAATCTTTGCACCGCTTGCACATCGTCTCGGGATTTCGACGATCAAGTGGGAACTCGAAGACATCAGTTTGCGTTATATCAATCCACAACAGTACTACCGGATTGTCTCAATGATGAAACAAAAACGGACGGAACGCGAAGCGCTCGTCAGTTCGGTCATTGAAGAGGTCAACGAAGTACTCGATGATGTACAAATCGCAGCGGAAGTCGATGGACGTCCGAAGCATATCTATTCCATTTATAACAAGATGCAAAACTCGAAAAAAGAGTTCAGCGAAATTTATGACTTGATGGCTGTGCGCATCATCGTCGATTCAATCAAGGACTGTTACGCTGTTCTCGGAATCATTCATACGCAATATAAACCGATGCCGGGACGTTTCAAGGATTATATCGCGATGCCGAAGCCGAACATGTATCAATCGCTGCATACGACGGTCATCGGACCGAAAGGCGAGCCGCTCGAGGTCCAAATTCGGACACGGGACATGCACTTTATTGCCGAGTACGGGATTGCCGCTCACTGGGCGTATAAAGAAGGCAAGGAACAGGAAGCGAAATCAGGCTTTGAGGATAAGATTGCCCATTTCCGTGAAATTCTTGAGTTGCAGAAGGATACGGCGGATGCTGAAGAATTCATGGAATCGGTCAAAGTCGACTTCTTTAGTGACATGTTGTACGTCTTTACACCAAAAGGCGACGTCATCGAATTGCCGAAAGGCTCTGTTCCGATTGATTATGCCTACCGGATTCATACAGAGATCGGTCACCGGACGATCGGAGCGAAAGTCAACGGACGGATGGTACCGATTGATTATAAGCTGAAGACAGGTGACATCATTGAAATCGTCACATCAAAACACAGCTATGGTCCAAGTAAGGACTGGCTCAAGATTTGTGTGTCGAGTCAGGCGAAGAACAAGATCCGTCAATGGTTCAAACGTCAGCAACGGGAAGAGAACGTCTCAAAAGGACGGGAACTGATCGAAGCGGAAGTGAAGAAGCTCGGTTTCGAGCCGAAGGAAGTCATCAATGAGAAGACGCTCGAAGACGTGACGCGAAAGTTCAACTTCGCGCAAGAAGAAGACATGTATGCTGCCGTTGGGTATCATGGTCTGACCGCTGCCCAAGTCGCGCATAAATTGACGGAAAAGTTACGCAAAGACAAAGAATCTAAAAATCTTGAACTGAACGAAGCAATCAGTGAGATGAAGTCGTTCGATCGTCCGAAGAAGGAAAATCCAGAAGGTGTTCGTGTCAAAGGCATCGATAACATGCTCGTTCGCATGAGTCGTTGTTGTAATCCAGTACCAGGGGACGATATCGTCGGGTACATCACACGTGGACGGGGTGTTTCGATTCACCGGACGGATTGTTTGAATGTCATTCATGAACAAAATCCAGAACGCTTGCTCGAAGTCGAGTGGGAACACGAAGGCAAAGCCGTTAAGAGTTATAACGTCGAAATCGAAATTTCTGGATTCGACCGGGCAGGATTATTGAACGATGTCCTGCAGTCGGTATCTGCGACGAATACGAACATCGTCGCCGTCAGCGGGAAAGGCGACGACAGTAAACAAGCTAAAATCACGATGACGATCGCGATCAACAACGTCAACCATCTACAGAAAGTCGTTGATCGGATCAAACAAATCTCTGACGTGTATGCTGTACATCGCGTCATGATGACGTAAGGAGCGGATGAGTCATGCGAGTCGTATTACAACGAGT
Source organism: Exiguobacterium acetylicum (assembly GCF_019890935.1). NCBI lineage: Bacteria > Bacillati > Bacillota > Bacilli > Caryophanales > Exiguobacterium > Exiguobacterium acetylicum. The sequence continues at coordinate 2,222,997 of NZ_CP082333.1, read as the reverse complement.
CAAAGAAGCAAGTGTCACAGTCGATCAGGAGGTCATCGGTCAAATCAAGCAAGGTTTTCTCTTGCTTGTCGGTGTCACGCACGAAGACACGATTGATCAGGTGAACTGGTTAGCTGATAAAATCGCAGGACTCCGCGTGTTTGAAGATGAAGAAGAACGGATGAACCGCTCGTTGCAAGATGTCGACGGTCAGATTCTATCCGTCTCGCAGTTCACGCTGTATGGTGATGTCAAAAAAGGACGTCGCCCAGCGTTCACGGAAGCAGCGAAACCGGATCTTGCCAACGAATTGTATGAAGCGTTCAATGAACGTCTTCGTGCGCAAGGACTGACGGTCGAGACAGGTCAGTTCGGTGCGATGATGGATATCGCGCTCGTCAATGATGGACCGGTGACATTGATTCTTGAAAAAGAAGCAAACGCTTGACAGGAACCGAGAGACGAGGCAATATTAGACGTAACCAAATGATTCATACGACCGAAGACGAAGAGGAGTAATCAAGACCTTGTCTGCTTAGAGAGTCGCCCCTTGGCTGGAAGGGCGAACAGACGAACTCGATGAAAGACCCTTCCGAGGTATCTTCCTGAACTGATAGTAGGGAAGGTCGTACGCAGGCGTTAACTGCACCGAGTGGTCAAATGTGATTTGACAACCAGGGTGGTACCACGGGATCTTCAAGTTCTCGTCCCTTTGCGGACGAGGACTTTTTTGTATTCAAAAAAGGAGGAATTTGAGATGAAATTACCACGCGGTACGTTTGATGTCCTTCCAGGAACAGTCGAACGCTGGCAGTACATCGAGCAACAATTACGTGACATCAGTAAGCGTTACAACTATAAGGAAATCCGGACGCCGATTTTTGAGGAGACAGAACTCTTCAAACGTGGCGTCGGTGAGACGACGGATATCGTTCAAAAAGAAATGTTCATGCTTGAGAAACGCGGAAAAGACCAGTTGACGTTACGTCCAGAAGGAACGGCTGCTGTCGTTCGTTCATTCGTGACGAACAAGCTGTTCGGTTCACCGAACCAACCGACGAAATTGTTCTACATTGGACCGATGTTCCGTTATGAACGTCCGCAAGCAGGTCGTTTTCGTCAGCTCCACCAATATGGAGTCGAAGCACTCGGAAGTGAACAACCAGCGATTGATGCGGAAGTCATCAGTCTCGCGATGAGCATCTACCGTTCATTCGGATTGAAGCACCTCAAGCTCGTCATCAATACACTCGGGGATAACGAAAGTCGCGCGGCACACCGGGCAGCACTCGTCGATCACTTCAAACCGGTCGTTCACGAGTTGTGTCAGGACTGTCAGAACCGTCTCGAAACGAATCCACTTCGGGTCCTCGACTGTAAGGTCGACCGCGATCACCCGAGCATGGCAACAGCACCATCGATTCTCGATTACTTAAACCCGGCATCAAAAGCTTACTTCGATGAAGTATTGCTTCACTTAGATGCACTCGGCATCGAGTATGTCGTTGATCCAACGCTCGTTCGCGGAATCGATTATTACAATCACACGGCGTTCGAGATCATGTCAGAAGCAGAAGGCTTCGGAGCAATCACGACACTATGTGGTGGTGGACGATACAACGGTCTTGTCGAACAGATCGGTGGACCGGCAACACCGGGAATTGGATTCGGAATCGGCATCGAGCGTTTATTGATGGCGCTTGAGAATGAGAACGTCTTACCGGCAGTCGATGATCAAATCGATGTCTTCATCGTCGCGCAAGGCAGTGACGAAGTCGAAAAGACAGCAACACGTCTCTTACAATTGATGCGTCTCGAAGGACTTGTCGCGGATCGGGATTATCTCGGTCGGAAGTTCAAAGGACAATTCAAAGCAGCCGATCGCTTGAAAGCACGCTACACGGTCATCCTCGGGGATGAAGAAGTCGAGCGTGGTGCAGCGGCGCTGAAGAACATGGCTACAGGGGAACAGACGGACGTTCCATTATCAGCAGTCGCTGATACGATCGTCGCGAAATTAAAGGAGGAAGCACAATGATCGGACGCACGCATATGAACGGTCAGGTGACGGAAGAAGTCATCGGACAACACGTTCAACTTAAAGGATGGGTTCAAAAACGACGTGACTTAGGAGGATTGATCTTCCTTGATCTCCGCGACCGGAGTGGTATCGTCCAAATCGTCTTCCAACCGGAAAACGAGCAGGCACACCGCCTTGCGGAATCGATTCGTTCAGAGTATGTCCTTGACATCAAAGGACACGTCATCGCCCGTGAGAATCCGAACCCGAACATCCCGACTGGGCAAGTCGAGGTCGTCGCGGATGAAGTCGTCATCTTGAACGCAGCGAAGATGACACCATTCCCGATCAGTGAAGAAGCAGAACAGACGTCAGAAGATTTACGTCTTAAATATCGTTACCTTGACTTGCGTCGTCCGTCGCTTCAAGAGACATTCCGTCTCCGTTCGAAAGCATCGAACATCATGCGGAACTTCCTCGATGAGCAAGACTTCCTGGAAGTCGAGACACCAATCTTAACGAAATCAACACCAGAAGGCGCACGTGACTATCTCGTTCCGAGTCGTGTTCACCCAGGTGAATTCTATGCCTTGCCACAATCACCACAATTGTTCAAACAATTGCTGATGGTGTCTGGTTTTGAGCGGTACTTCCAAATTGCACGTTGTTTCCGTGACGAAGACTTACGGGCAGACCGTCAACCTGAATTCACGCAAGTCGATATCGAGACGAGCTTCATGGACATCGAAGACTTGTATGCGATGATGGAGTCGATGATGACGCGTGTCATGAAAGAAACACTTGGCAAAGACATCGTGACACCATTCCCACGGATGCCGTACGCAGAAGCGATGAGCCGGTATGGTTCGGATAAACCGGATACACGCTTCGGTCTCGAATTGATTGATGTCGCGGAAGCTGTCAAAGGGGCAGGATTCAAAGTATTCGATATGGCACTAGAAGCAGGTGGCGAAGTCAAAGCCTTGAACGTCAAGGGTGCAGCTGAGCGCTTCTCGCGGAAAGACATCGATAAGTTACAAGAATTCACGGCGATCTACGGTGCAAAAGGTCTCGCGTGGGTCAAAGTGACAGCAAACGGACTGAACGGTCCAATCGCGAAGTTCTTCGACGAAGAAGCAGCTGCTCGCCTGACAGCGGCGACAGATGCGGAAGCAGGTGACTTATTGTTGTTCGTCGCAGCAAAAGCATCGATCGTAGCAGACAGCTTAGGTGCGCTCCGTCAGAAGTTAGCGAAGGAACTGGACTTGATCGATGAGTCGGTCTTCAACTTCCTTTGGGTGACGGACTTCCCACTCGTCACGTACGAAGAGGAAGAAGGTCGTTTCTACGCGAACCACCACCCGTTCACGATGCCACGTCGCGAAGATCTCGAATTGCTCGAGACGGATCCTGGAAAAGTCCTCGCCGTCGCGTATGACCTCGTCTTGAACGGATACGAGCTCGGCGGTGGATCACAACGGATCTACGAACGGGATATCCAAGAGCGGATGTTCAAGTTGCTTGGCTTCACAGAAGAAGAAGCAAACGAGCAGTTCGGCTTCTTGATGGAAGCATTCGAATACGGAACACCACCACATGCGGGGATCGCACTTGGTCTAGACCGTCTCGTCATGTTACTCGCAGGACGTTCGAACTTGCGTGATACGATTGCTTTCCCGAAAACAGCATCAGCAAGTGATCTGTTGACGGCAGCACCAAGCCCAGTCTCGGATGCACAATTAAACGATCTCTCGATTCGAACAGCGGTCAAACAATCTTAAGATACGACAAGCGAATCTTCCGGTAGGGGAGATTCGCTTGTTTCATGAAGGAGGATGAACGGATGGAACGACACTTTTTTGAACGATCTCCGGTTGAAGTCGGTCCAGACTTCTTAGGAACACAAATCACAGTCGATGAGGTGACGATGCGGATCGTTGAGGTCGAAGCCTATCTCGGTCCTCACGATCAAGCAGCGCATTCGTTTTCCGGAAAACCAACGAAACGGACGGCACCGATGTTCGGTCCACCGGGGCATCTCTATGTGTATTTCACATATGGTATGCATCACTGCATGAATATCGTTTGTGGACATGAAGGGGAAGGATACGGACTGTTACTACGAGGTGCGGAAATCATCAATGGGCACGATCTCGTCGCTGAACGTCGCTTTGGTTGTTCCTACGCAGAGTTGACGGCGGCGCAACGACGCAATCTCGTCAATGGACCGGCAAAACTGTGCCAAGGATTCGGTCTCACGACAGCGGATTCAGGTCAGGATCTTTATCAAGCACGGTTCCGACTTGTTGCTGACCCGGTCGACGCGATCGTCCGGACGACACGGATCGGTATTCCGAACGCAGGAGAAGCGACAGCCTATCCATGGCGGTTTTATGTAGAGGCGAGTGAAGGGGTAAGTAAACGTTAAAAAATGGACGCTCCGATAAGGAGACGTCCATTTTTTATTTAGGGTTGTTGATTGATTTTTTCGACTGCTGTTTTTTATAGAATTTATAGACGATTGGACCAACCGTCGTTACGAGCGTCATTAATGTTCTGAGTTTACCGCGTTTTGCTGCCATTGATTCATTCACTCCTCTGAATTGTTGTACTAATCATATTCCACGAAAACAACGTCTTAAAACCTCATCGGCACATCAAGTGGTTTTCTATCTACCTTGGTCGGGTCATAGTATAAGGAGAAGGGAGTCGATCAATATGGGAGCAGTCGTTTGGTATCGTCATGATTTACGTGTCGATGATCATGAGGCACTTCGGAGTGCGTGTGAAGAACAGGACGTCATTCGTGCCGTATACGTCAAAGACCAAAAGAAACGCGATTTTAAAAGAGGTACACAACAAGCACGATTCGAACAAGAGACACTAGAGAACCTAGCAGATCATCTGTCTCAAATCGGGATTGCGTTAGATATAGTAGAAGGGGAGACAAATGAGACACTCGATTCTTATCTCCAAGCGGATGATACCGTCTATTTCCATAAGATGACCGGGACAGAAGAAGCGGCAAGCGAACAGTATATCGAAGACAGATATGCCGTCCGTTCTTTTGAGACACAGACATTACATCGGCGCGAAGATATCGGAAGTGATGAATTAAAGCGCGTCTTTACGGCATTTCGAAAACGTGTCGAGGCGAAAGGGACCTTCTACGATCCACTCGATCCACCAACCGGTATTCAGCTAATAAAAGAGGAATCGGTCGAAGCGGATCCCGAAATCGCGTTCCCGTTCCGTGGTGGAGAGTCAGCAGGGAGAGCGCGTCTTCAGGAATACCTTGACGAGCCTGTATTCACCTATAAAGAAACACGGAATGGGTTCTTACGAAATGATTCTTCGAAGCTGTCTGCCTGGCTAGCGAACGGATCACTCTCGCCGCGTCGCGTCATGGCTGAATTGCAGGAAGCCGAGCGAAAAAAGGGAGCGAATGAATCGACGTACTGGTTGTATTTCGAACTGTTATGGCGTGACTTCTTCCATTTGACGATGCGTGAGACAGGAAGCCGTCTGTTCCGTGCGAGTGGATTACAAGAAGGACAACGCACGTGGAAGACGGACCAGCTAGCTGTCGAACGTTGGATAGAAGGAAAGACCGGTGTTCCGTTCGTCGATGCCTTCATGAACGAGATTCGCGAGACGGGATGGATGTCGAATCGCGGCAGGCAGATCGTTGCCAGTTATCTGATTCATGAATTAAAGCAGGACTGGCGCATCGGAGCGCGATATTTCGAACAGCAGTTGATTGACTATGATGTCGCTTCGAACTATGGCAACTGGGCGTTCATCGCGGGTGTCGGGAATGCAACACGCACACCACGATTCGATCCTGCATTCCAACAACAACGATATGATCCGAATCAACAGTTCACGAAACGTTGGACCTGAAAAAAGCATCTTTTTCTGGAGTGGGAAGTAGTTGCATTTCAGAGGGGAGGATGCTATATTAAATGCATCAGATGGGGTTCCTGAATTGTACGAGAGCCGCCTTTTATCTTTGAGCCACTCTTTTTTGATAGGGAGTTTGACGTTCCAACTAGTAGTACATGCCTCGTAACACAGCAGGAGGACGTACGAATAGGAATCGGATAAGACACCCACCTGCACAGCAGGTTCAAAAATAAGGTATCGACACGGCACTTCGGGTCCCATCGTCTTATTATTTTGTTGTTTGACACGTCGCATGACGTTTTTTTTTATGATATAATTCCGAGTAAAACAGTATGAGTATTGTGAGGTTATGAGATGTTACATCAATTTTCGCGTAATGAACTAGCAATCGGTAAAACTGGACTTGACGCATTGGCATCCAAGTCCGTCGCTATTCTGGGGATCGGTGGTGTTGGATCGTTCTCAGCAGAAGCACTTGCCCGCAGTGGCGTAGGTCGTTTGATTCTTGTCGATAAGGACGATATCGACATCACGAACGTCAACCGACAAATCCATGCTTTGCTTCCGACGGTTGGTCAACCGAAGGTCGATGCGATGGCAGAACGTCTTGCGTTAATCAATCCGGATCTTGAAATCGTTCGCTTGAAGATGTTCTACAATGAAGAGACATTCGAGTCGTTCTTCGAACAGCAGCCGGATTATGTCATCGATGCATCGGACACGGTCTCGTTCAAGATTCATTTGATTCAGGAATGCAAGAAACGTAACATCCCAATCATCTCAAGTATGGGGATGGCGAACAAGATGGATCCGACACGCATCAAGATCGTTGACATCAAAGATACAAGTTATGATCCACTAGCGAAGGTCATTCGGACGAAACTTCGGAAAGCCGGAATTCATAAAGGTGTTCCTGTCGTCTTCTCCGATGAACCGCCCGTTAAGATCATCGAAGAAGTCCGTCAAGTCGTCGGAAACGATGCGGCTGCGATTCGCAAGGCGAAGATGCCGCCAAGTTCGAATGCGTTCGTTCCATCAGTTGGTGGATTGATCGCAGCGAGCTACGTCATCAATGAGATCGTCCGTGAAGCCGGCGTGACGATCGAACGCGTTCGTTAAAAAAAGCGACCTTATGGTCGCTTTTTCTGATGTGTGGCTGTTTGTTTGTGCCAAAAATCAAGTCGAGCTTGCAGTTGTTTCTCAAAACCGCGCGGGCTTGGACGATAAAAGACCGGTTTTGTCCGGGCAAGGTTCTCCGGCCAGTAATTTTGTGGCACATAGGCATGTTCGAAGTCGTGCGGATACTGATAGGTGACGCCGTTCCCAAGTGCTGCTGCCCCTGGATGATGGGCATCGCGCAAGTGCGGCGGTACCGGACCGCCGTCTGAACGACGGACGAGTGTCAATGCTTGATCGATCGCTGAGATGACAGCATTCGATTTCGGTGCCGTCGCGAGATATAAGACGGTTTCAGCGAGCGGGATCCGTGCTTCCGGGAAACCGACGTACTCGCACGCGCGTGCGCAGGCATCGACCATCAATAACGCTTGCGGATCAGACAGCCCGATGTCTTCTGCTGCATGGACATAGAGACGACGAACGATGAAGCGCGGACTTTCGCCCGCTTCAATCATGACGGCGAGCCAGTAGAGCGCAGCATCGGGATCGGAACCCCGAATCGACTTGATGAAGGCAGAGATGACATCATAATGCCGATCGCCGTCCTTATCGTACTTCAATGCTTTTTGCTGAATCGATTCCTCGGCGACAGCAAGGTCGATCGTGATCTGACCATCGATTTCCGGTGTCGTTAAGACGGCAAGTTCAAGCGCATTCAATAATGCCCGGTAATCACCGTCTGACAACTTAACGTAATGATCGATCGCGTCATCCGTGATTGTGATCGGATATTTGCCAAGACCACGCTCTTCGTCCTTTAAGGTTCGATCGAGGACGATTCGTAAATCGTCTGCTGTCGGGGGCTCGAAACGGAAAACCGTTGCCCGCGATAAGAGAGCGGCATTGACCTCAAAACTCGGATTTTCCGTCGTCGCTCCGATCAACGTGATCGTACCTGCTTCAAGCGCCGGGAGTAAGGCGTCTTGTTGCATCTTATTGAATCGATGGATCTCATCGAGAAAGAGAATTGTTTTTTGATCCTCGAACTGAAGACGGGCTTCGGCTGCTTTTAGAATTTCCCGTAATTGTTCCAGTTTCGCTGTGACCGCGTTCAATTGCTCGAACGCTGATTTTGTATAACTAGAAATGACACGCGCGAGCGTCGTCTTACCGGTACCGGGTGGACCGTAAAAAATAACGGTTCCGAGGCGATCGGCTAAGATGGCACGCCGCAGGAGCGTCGTCTCTCCAATCAGATGACGTTGTCCGACGATTTCATCCAGATTCTGCGGACGCATTCGATTCGCGAGCGGTCCGGCAGGTGACTGGGATTCAAATAAATGTGCCATACACATACGCTCCTTCCACTTTTAGCTACTACTATACTAGAAAGGATGATCCTTCGCATGATGAAAATCTCGACGAAAGGGCGATATGGTCTAACGATCATGATCGCACTCGCGAAAGAAGCTGAATCTAAACCATTATCCCTAAAAAAAATCGCGCAGATGTATGACTTATCTGAGCATTATCTTGAACAGTTGATTGCCCCCCTTCGTAATGGAGGTCTCGTCAAAAGTGTCCGTGGTGCTTACGGCGGGTATAAGCTCGGTCGTGAAGCGCAAAACATCACAGCGGGTGAAATCATCCGTCTGCTTGAAGGACCACTCGTGGTCGTCGAAGGCGATGCATGTGACGAGGTCACGAAGCGCAAACTTTGGGATAAAATCCAGCAAGCAGTCGATCAAGTACTCGATTCAACGACGCTACAAGACTTAGCGGAAGAAGAAGATACAGGATACATGTTCTATATTTGAGAGGTGAAAACGAATGAATTATTTTGACCATTCGGCGACGACGCCGATGCGTCCGGAAGTCCTTGAGGCGATGACGCCTTATTTGCTCGAACAGTACGGTAACCCATCGAGTGTTCACGCGGCTGGTCGGTCTGCTCGTGCAGCAATTGATAAAGCACGCCGGCAGATCGCACAAGAATTGAACGCGAAACCAACCGAACTGATTTTTACGAGTGGTGGAACGGAATCGGATAATTATGCGATTTTCGGTGCGGCTGAGGCGGCGCGTGAAAAAGGGCGTCATCTCATTACGACACGGTTTGAGCACCATGCTGTATTACATGCGTTCGAAGAGCTCGAAAAACAAGGTTATGACGTCACGTATCTCGATGTTCCAGATACAGGTGTCGTCTCAATGGCTGCTTTGCAAGAAGCGGTACGGGAAGATACGACACTCGTCTCGATCATGTTCGGCAACAATGAAGTCGGAACGATTCAGCCGATTGCGGCATTCGGTCAATTTTTACGAGAACGCGGTATTTTGTTCCATACGGACGCGGTGCAAGTGTTCGGAAAACAAGCAATCGATGTCGAAGCGTTACAGGTCGATCTCTTATCCGCGTCTGGTCATAAAATCAATGGTCCAAAAGGAATCGGATTGTTGTATGTACGGACTGGTGTGAAGTTAGCGCCTCAAACGTTCGGAGGAGAACAGGAACGCAAGCGTCGTGCTGGTACGGAGAACGTACCGGGAATCGTCGGTTTAGCGAAAGCGCTCGAACTGATGATCGCAGAGCGTGATCAACAACAGGACCACATCAAACAACTGCGCAGCGTTTTACTGACGCGATTGGATGAAAGTGGCGTCACTTACGAAGTCAACGGCGTTGAAGGATTGCCGAATGTCCTCAATCTTTACTTCCCGCGGATTGAAATCGAACCGTTCCTGATCATGCTTGATATGCGCCAGATGGCCGTATCGAGCGGGAGTGCATGTACGGCAGGATCCGTCGAACCTTCGCATGTCTTATCGGCGATGTATGGCGAAGATGAACGGACACGAGCATCGGTCCGAATCAGTTTTGGTCACGGAAATGAGCTCGCGCAAGTCGAACTACTCGCACAAGCCTTGCAAGATGTCGTAAAATCGTTTCAGAATTAACTAAGAGGTGAAATAAATGAATACACGAGCGAAAGCCCCGAGTGAAACGACAGTCGTCGTTGGGATGTCGGGCGGTGTCGATTCTTCTGTGACCGCTCATTTATTAAAAGAGCAAGGCTATAACGTCATCGGAATCTTCATGAAAAACTGGGATGACACGGATGAGAACGGCTTTTGTACGGCGACGGAAGATTATGAAGACGTCATCGCGGTAGCCAATCAAATCGGCATTCCGTACTATGCGGTCAATTTCGAGAAAGAGTACTGGGATAAAGTCTTCACGTACTTCCTCGATGAATATAAACTCGGTCGGACACCGAATCCGGACGTCATGTGTAACAAGGAAATCAAGTTCAAAGCCTTCCTCGATCACGCGATGCGTCTTGGTGCCGATTTCGTCGCGACAGGGCACTATGCGCGTGCCGTCTATGAGGATGGAGAACATAAATTGCTTCGAGGCGTTGATGCAAACAAGGATCAAACATATTTCTTGAATCAATTGTCGCAAGAGCAAATCGCGAAGGCGATGTTCCCGATCGGGCACATGGAAAAATCAGAAGTGCGCCGGATCGCAGAAGAAGCGAACCTCGCAACGGCGAAGAAAAAAGACTCGACAGGCATTTGCTTCATTGGCGAGCGGAACTTCAAACAGTTCCTCGGTCAATATCTGCCGGCGCAACCCGGTGAGATGCGGACACTTGACGGCAACGTCATGGGACGTCACGATGGATTGATGTACTATACGATGGGGCAACGTCATGGACTCGGTATCGGTGGCGACGGAGAGCCTTGGTTCGTCGTCGGGAAAAATTTAGAGGAGAACATCCTCTATGTTGATCAAGGATTCCATAACGAATTGTTGTATTCGGAAGGATTACTTGCTTCAGATGTCAGCTGGACATCTGAGCGTCCGGTCGGTGAGACATTCCGTTGTACGGCGAAATTCCGTTACCGTCAACAAGATACAGCGGTCACGGTTCGTGTCCTCGAAGATGGACTCGATGTTTCATTTGACGAGCGTCAACGAGCAATCACACCTGGACAAGCGGTCGTGTTCTATGATGGAGATATCTGCCTCGGTGGTGCGACGATCGATGCAGCCTATAAAGCAGGCGAACGCCTCGCTTATCTAGCGTAAGGAGCAAAAGAAGATGAACTATAATGAAGTAGGATTCCGGCATCTAGAAGCTGGAAATTATGAATTAGCAGCACAAGCGTTTAACGATGCGATCGAACAAAACCCAAAAGATCCGACGGCGTACGTCAATCTTGGAACATTACTCCAATCGATGAACGACGCTGATCGTGCCCTTCGTTTTTATGACCGGGCACTGATGATCGATAATACGTTCGCGAGTGCTTATTATGCAAAAGGTGCCTTGTTCTTTGCTGCCGATCAACTCGTCGAAGCAGAGGAATCATTGCGCGCAGCCTTATTATATGGACTTGATGACGCTGATCTCCATTTCATGCTTGGGATGACGTATCAAAAACTCGGTGATCCAGTACGTGGGTTACCTCGTCTACAACGTGCGTCAGAACTAAACGGTGTCGATATCGAGATTGCATTCCAATACGGACTTGCCTTAGCGCAAAACGAGAAGTTGGAAGAAGCGGTCGAGATGTTCGAGCATGTCTTGATGCTTGACGAAACGCATACGGATGCACGATACAATTATGCGATTGCCCTTGCTTTCCTCGGTCAACAGGAAGCGTGTTATGCAGAACTCGAAGCGGTTCTTGCCTACCAGCCGGAACACGCTCTTGCGCGGGACGCGAAAGCGAAGATGGATGCGTTATTAAAACAAGCAGACTGATATAAAAAAGACGATTCCGCCTGGAGTCGTCTTTTTTATGCTATTTAATTCCCAACTTCACGAATGACGCGAAGTGGAGGTCCGGAAAAGTCTTCATAGGCTTCATCCATGTTTTTCGTATACAGTTCGATGACGTTATTTTCCGTATCCTTGAAATAAGCCGAATACTCTTTTTGGTTCGACGTCTCTTGTTCATCCCACTCTCTGAGCTTCACGGTGATCGAAGCTTCACGCAGTTGATTAAGCGCTTGTTGGAACTCGTCCTTCTCAACGTAGAAAGCACAGTGGACATGAACACCACCTTCGTCGTATAACGTATCCCATTCGGACACGGGTAAGTGTTTGACGGTACGTTCTTCCATTGTGAAGTCCCGTTTCAGCCACAGACCGAGTCGGGTGTTGCCGCCAATATAGAGCCAGGTTGCCCAGACCCCGTCTTGTTGAGACTGTTCTTTACTTGGTTCCGCATCCTCAGGTGCCCATTGCTCGACGATAGGAATGCCAAGTGTCCCATTCCAAAAACCGACCGCACGGTCCATATCTTCGACTTCCAGTACTAATTCACACAATCCTGCAATCGGTAAACGTGCCATCCTTGAACTCCTCCTCTTAACGAAATGTTTCAGGGTATCTTTCCCTGATTTAAAATCCGGTAAACGAATGCTATGATGAAAGCAGCGAATGAAAAAGAGAGAAAGAAGGTGGAGTGATGGAGCACCCCCATCAAGTCGTCGGGCGCGTCAAACGTGTGCTCTTTTCTTCTGAAGAAGAAGCACACTCCATTGTATTGGTCGCCGTCAAAGAAAAGAACTTTGAACTGAAAGAAACCGAGCTCGTCATCACGGGTACTGGGGTTGGGATCGAACTCGGAGGAACGTATCAAGCATTCGGTCGTCTCGTCGATCATCCCCGATTCGGAACACAACTGAAGGCGGAGCTGATTCGGCGATCGGTTCCGATGACAAAACATGCGACGATCCGCTTCTTGACGAATGGTTCGTTCACCGGCATTGGTCCGAAGACAGCGAAAAATATCGTCGATGCTCTCGGAGAAGAGGCAGTGGATCTCATTTTGAAAGATGAACGGGTACTAAATCAGGTGCCTGGGTTAAAACAAAAACAAGCTGACATCATCTTGAGTCGACTAGCCACGTTATACGGTGTCGATCAGTTGATGCTGTTCTTAGCACCGTTTGATGTTACACCGAAGCTAGCGGCAAAGATTTATGCTGCTTACGAAGGGGACGCGATGGCGCGAATACGAGAGAATCCATATTCCTTGATGTATGAAGTGAATGGGATTGGTTTTAAGACAGCCGATCATATCGCTTCACACCTTGGACTCGTCGGATTACACCCAGAGCGCGTCGCTGCTTCGATCATGCACATATTGGAACAAGAAGCAGGAGAGGGACACGCCTTTGCGACAGTCGACTCGCTATTGCAACGGGCGCCCCGGTTGCTTGGTGAAGACCCAGGGGAACGGCTAGAACAAGCGATTGAACTGTTGCTCGCTGAAGATAAGGTCAAGCTCGAAGAAGGCTGTCTGTATTTACCGACGATCTTTTATGCGGAAGTTCGGGCGGCGAAGGAACTCGCGCGTGTCATGGCGAACGGTGCCGAACAGGAAGTCGATGTCGCGACGATCCTTGAAGCAATCGGGCACCTCGAAGAACAGTTTGGCATGGAATATGCGGCGCAACAGCGGGAAGCGATCGAGTTAGCGGTCAAAGCACCGTTAATGGTTCTGACAGGTGGACCCGGTACCGGTAAGACGACCGTCATCAAGGGAATTTTACATGCTCTGCAAGAAATTCATGATTGGCCGCTTGAGAAAAGTCGCGTCAAGACGGGGGATGTCTATCCGTACGTTCTTGTCGCACCGACCGGACGCGCCGCTAAACGTCTATCGGAAGCAACGGACGTCCCAGCGATGACGATTCATCGTCTATTGAAGTATGACGGAACGAACTTTCAGCTGAATGAAGATCAGCCGATCACAGGGAAAGTACTGATCATCGATGAGTCGTCGATGATTGATATCTACTTGTTATCAAGTCTGCTCCGTGCTGTGCCGAACGGCATGAAAATCTTGTTCGTCGGTGACCGCGATCAGTTACCATCTGTCGGTCCAGGGCAGGTGCTGGCAGATTTGATGGATACGGAAGGGATTCCCGTCGTTCGTTTGAACGTCGTCCATCGCCAAGCGGAAGATTCTTCTATTTTACGGCTCGCGCACGATTTGAAGAACCGGACGACGTCAGCTGATTTGTTATCACCACTTGCGGATCGTCGCTTTTACACCGCGTCTCCGCAAGAGACGTTACGAGGCATCTCAGCCTTCGCGGAAAAAGCACTCGCAAAAGGGTATTCGAAATTCGATGTTCAGGTTCTGGCACCGACTTACCGTGGTCAGGTGGGAATCGACGAACTGAATGTCGCCTTGCAACGCGTCTACAATCCGGAGGAACCGAAAAAACGCGAAGTCAAACAAGGCACACGGATTTACCGGACCGGGGACAAGATTCTTCAGCTCGTCAACAATGCAGAAGAGAACGTCTATAACGGAGATATCGGCGAAATCGTCAATATTTTCTTCGCCAAAGAAAACGTCGACAAGGTGGATAAGATCATCGCCCGCTTCGACCAGACGGAAGTCGAGTACAACCGGAGTGACTGGGATCAATTCACGCATGCCTACGCGATTACGATTCACAAGGCACAAGGGTCCGAGTTTCCGATCGTCTTGATGCCGGTCTATTTCACGGGAGCATTCAAGCATTCCCGAAACTTGATTTATACGGCGGTCACCCGTGCGAAGTCGAGTTTATTATTGTTCGGCGACCCACGAGCGTTTCATAAAGCGTCGCAAGAAGAGGAGCCTCGGCGCCGAACACGATTGATTGAACGACTCGGTGGTGTGACAAAGACTTGACGGATGCTGTGCGATAGGTAATAATCACGATAGATGAATGGACGTAACACGTTGATGGAAGATAAGTAAAAGGAAAACTCGAGTCCAGAGAGAAGTGAGTCTGCTGCAATCACTTTCTCGAGTCCCTTTGAAGCTCCTTCCGGAGTCGGGTGTAAACACCTGCGGGTCATCCCCGTTATCAGATGTTCGAGGTAAGCAATGGATTGCTTACGAACGAGGGTGGTACCACGGAAGCGATGCTTTCGTCCCTTTTCAGGGATGAAGGCATCGCTTTTTTGCGTCCAAATAAAACCAATGGGGGTAACTGTTCATGAAAGCTCTAAAACCATTAACGGGTGCACAAATCCGTCAGATGTATCTTGATTTCTTCCAAAGCAAAGGGCATGCGATCGAACCGAGTGCTTCACTCGTACCGGTCGAGGATCCATCGCTCTTGTGGATCAACTCAGGGGTTGCGACACTCAAGAAGTATTTCGATGGTCGTGTCATTCCTGATAATCCACGTATCGTCAACGCACAAAAATCAATCCGGACGAACGATATCGAAAACGTCGGGAAAACAGCACGTCACCATACGTTCTTCGAGATGCTCGGAAACTTCTCTGTCGGTGATTACTTCCGTGAAGATGCGATCAAATGGGGCTGGGAACTCTTGACGAGTGATGACTGGTACGGTCTTGATCCGGAACGTCTCTCGGTCACGATTCACCCGGAAGATGACGCAGCGCGTCAAATCTGGCTTGAACTCGGTGTACCGGCTGAGCGGATCATTCCACTTGAAGATAACTTCTGGGAAATCGGTGAAGGTCCATCTGGTCCGAACACGGAAATCTTCTTCGACCGTGGACCTGCTTTTGGAGACGATCCGAACGATTCAGAACTCTACCCAGGTGGCGAAAACGAACGCTATCTCGAGATCTGGAATATCGTCTTCAGTCAGTACAACCACGATGGACACGGCAACTACACGGAACTTCCGCGTAAAAACATCGATACAGGAATGGGACTCGAACGGATGGCATGTGTCATGCAGGACGTGCCGACGAACTTCGATACGGATCTGTTCATGCCGATCATTCATAAGACAGAAGAAATCAGCGGTAAAATCTACCGTGACGATTCAAAACTGGATGTAGCATTCAAAGTTATCGCAGACCACATCCGTACCGTATCATTCGCAATCGGTGATGGTGCGCTTCCTTCGAATGAAGGTCGTGGATATGTCCTTCGTCGTTTACTACGCCGTGCGGTGCGTTATGCGAAGATGCTTGGAATCGAACGTCCGTTCATGTATGAACTCGTCGATACGGTCGGGAATGTCATGGTCGACTTCTACCCACAAGTGCCAGAAAAAGCAGACTTCATCAAACGTGTCATCAAAAACGAAGAAGAACGTTTCCACGAGACACTTCATGACGGTCTTGCAATCTTGAACACGGTCGCTCAGACGTCTAAGGCGAACGGTGAGCATGTCATCAGTGGCGAAGATGCGTTCCGTCTGTATGACACGTATGGTTTCCCACTCGAATTGACAGTCGAGTATGCGGAAGATCATCAGATGTCTGTTGATGAAGAAGGCTTCAAACTAGCGATGGATGCACAACGTCAGCGGGCACGTGCAGCGCGTGAAGAGAGTGGTTCGATGCAACAGCAATCGGAAGTCCTCTCGACGCTAAAAGATAAAAGTACGTTCGTCGGCTATACCGAACTTAAGGCGGATGCGAAAATCATCGCATTGTTGCATGATGGAGAACGAGTCACAGAAGTCGCTGCTGGTGAAGAAGCACAAGTCATTCTTGACATCACGCCGTTCTATGCTGAAAGTGGTGGTGAAGTCGCGGATACAGGAACAATCGAAGGCAAAGACTTCGTTCTTGATGTCAAAGATGTTCAAAAAGCACCAAACGGTCAAAACTTGCATACAGTCATCGTTCGTACAGGGATCGCAACG
The DNA here is from genome assembly GCF_019890935.1 of Exiguobacterium acetylicum. NCBI lineage: Bacteria > Bacillati > Bacillota > Bacilli > Caryophanales > Exiguobacterium > Exiguobacterium acetylicum. The sequence continues at coordinate 2,206,312 of NZ_CP082333.1, read as the reverse complement.
GAAGCAGCAGACGTCGTTGCAACAGTCGAAGCAGCAGAACGTAAAGCCGTCACGAAAAATCACACGGCAACACACTTGCTTCATAAAGCATTGAAAGATACGCTCGGAACACACGTCAACCAAGCGGGATCACTCGTTTCTCCAGACCGTCTTCGTTTTGACTTCTCACACTTCGGTGCAGTGACACAAGAAGAGTTGACAAAGATTGAACAAGACGTCAACCAAGCAATCTGGGCATCACTACCGGTTGATATCGAAGAGATGAACATCGCTGATGCAAAAGCAAAGGGCGCAATGGCATTGTTCGGTGAGAAGTACGGTGAAACGGTCCGCGTCGTCTCAGCAGGCACATACTCGATCGAGTTGTGTGGCGGTATCCACGTCGGGAACACAGCCGAAATCGGCTTGTTCAAGATTGTTTCAGAGTCCGGTATCGGTGCAGGTACACGCCGAATCGAAGCGGTAACAGGTGCAGGCGCGTATCGTGTTATGAATCAGCACTTGGAAACACTCGAACAAGCAGCAGCTGTCTTGAAGACGAAGACGACGGAAGTTCCTGTCCGCATCGAAGCACTGCAACAACAGCTCCGTGAGACGGAACGGGCAAACGAATCGTTGCAAGCAAAACTCGCGAACATCGAAGCTGCTTCGCTCAAGGACGATGTCGAAGAAATCAACGGTGTGCGTGTGCTTGCGAAACGTGTCGACGTCTCAGATATGGACGCCCTTCGCGGTATGATGGACGAGTTGAAGAGCTCACTCGGATCAGCAATCATCGTACTCGGTAGTGCGCAAGGGGAGAAAGTCAATCTCGTTGCAAGCGTCTCAAAAGATTTAATCGACCAAGGCTATCATGCTGGTAAATTGATCAAGGAAGTCGCAACACGCTGCGGTGGTGGCGGTGGCGGTCGCCCTGACATGGCTCAAGCTGGTGGAAAAGATGCGTCGAAATTAGAAGAAGCACTCGCGTACGCTTCACAATACGTGCAATCACTGGCATAATAGAAACGTAGTGTATATGAAAGAGGTGATGAACGTGAGTCAGATGGATCAAACGATGAAATTCAACTTTCCGGAAGACGATAACAAAGCAGCGACACGTGATGTGTTGTTGACGGTCTATCATGCTTTAGAAGAAAAAGGATATCATCCGATCAACCAAATCGTCGGCTATCTCCTTTCGGGAGATCCTGCTTACATTCCTCGTCATAATGACGCACGTAACTTAATTCGTAAGATTGAACGCGACGAATTGCTCGAAGAACTCGTGAAATCTTATTTGGCGGAGAGTGGAAATTCAAAATGAAACGTGCAATGGGACTAGATGTCGGTTCGAAGACGATCGGGGTAGCGGTCAGTGACTTGATGGGCTGGACGGCGCAAGGCGTCGAGACGGTCAAGTGGACGGAACCGGATTACCCAGAAGCCTTCAAACGGCTCGATGTCATCATGAAGACATACAATGTCGAAATCCTAGTCATTGGTCTTCCGAAAAACATGAACGGTTCCATCGGTCCCCGCGCAGAAGCAAGTGAAGCTTTTGCGAAGGAAATCGAACAGCATACCGGGCTTGAAGTCGTCTTCATGGATGAACGGTTGACGACGATGCAAGCAGAACGGATGCTGATCGATGCCGATGTCAGCCGTAAAAAGCGTAAACAAGTCATCGATAAGATGGCTGCCGTCATGATCCTGCAATCGTACTTGGATCGGACGAACCGATGAAGGGGGAGAAACCGATGGCTGAAGAAAAACGTCAGTATCTCTTTCCAGATGAAGAGGGCGGCGAACATCTTTTCGAAGAATGGTACCGTTACTCGAGTGAACGTACAGGAAAAACCTATCTGTTTCTTGAAATGATCGGTAACCCTGACGAAGGAGCAGATGATTTGATCATCTGTGAGATCGATGAATATGGAGAAGGCGAAGATGATTTCGAATTGAGCCTGATCGATGAAAATGATGAGCAAACTTGGGATGAACTCGAGCTTGCGTTAAAGGAGCGGATCACTGATGCAACAGAATGAACCAACACGTTACGTAATTCCGGACGGCGAAGGAAATGATTTCGAATTCGTAGAACGTCTGCGTTATGAAAGCCCACGTTCGAGCAAGACATACATCTTCCTCGAGCCAATCGGAGCAGACTATGACGAAGCAGAAGAAGTCGACATCTTCGTTTACGAACTCGACGAATACGGTGATGGAGATAACGACTTCAACCTCGTACCAATCGATGAAGACGATACAGCGACTTGGGATGAAATCGAAGAAGTCTTTAACACGCTCGAAGACCAGTTAGACTAACCCGACTCATGACAGGTGACGTCGTAAGAGACTATCTCTTACGATGTCACCTTGTTTTAAGAGAAGAAGGAGGAACCGATGGAGAACGAATGGAAGCAAAATGCTGAAATCGAAAAAAGGCGACGCCGGACATCACGCCGGATTACGCTAATCATCCTTTCTGTATTGTTGACGATTTTTCTAGTTGCCAGTGCGGTCGTCTATGTCTTTTTGAAAAATGCGCTTGAACCAGTCGATGAAACAGCGACGAAATCTGTCAAAGTCGAAATTCCTTTAGGAGCAGGGACGAGTTCGATTGCTTCTTTACTAAAGGAAAAAGACTTAATCGCAAATGAGACGATTTTCCGTTACTACGTCCGCTATAAGAATGAATCGTCATTCCAAGCGGGTACGTATACACTGTCACAAGCCATGTCCCCGGATGAAATCATCAATGAATTGAAAACGGGAACGGTCATGAAGGCAGCGGATGTGAAAATCACGTTACCTGAAGGCATCACGATGGATCGTCAAATTGCTTTGATCGCAAAAGCGACGAACTTCAAGGAAGAGACGATCCGTGAAGAATTGACGGATGCGACATTCATCGACAGCATGATTGAAAAATATCCGATGTTGACGGATGAAGTGAAGAAGAATGGTGTCCTGTATGCACTTGAAGGTTACCTCTTCCCAGCAACGTATGAATTTGATAAAGGAAAAAGCATTGATCAAATCGTCGAGACGATGCTTGATGAAACAGAAAAAGTCTACGATGAGAATGTGGATGCCATTCAAAAATCAGGCATGACCTTCCATGAAGTACTCAGTCTCGGTTCCATGGTCGAGCGTGAAGCGGCTACACCAGATGATCGTCGTGAAATCGCTGGTGTCTTCAAAAATCGATTGGATGACGGCATGAAGTTACAGTCGGATCCAACGGTTTGGTATGGCACAGGTGAAAATACAGCTTTAACGACGCTGAAGGACCTCGAGAACAATTCGAAGTACAATACGTACAAGTACGAAGGGATTCCGATTGGTCCGATTTCAACGGTCAGTAAGGATTCGGTACTTGCCGTGTTAAATCCGAATAAAACGAAATATGTCTATTTCTTCGCCCGTCCACCAAGTGATAAACATCCACGAGGACAGATTCTATACGAAGAGACATATGAAGAACATCAACGAAACGTCGTTAAGTATAAGCCGGAATGGGTGGAATACGAAGCGAGTAAAGAGCAATGAGCAACGGGTTGGGTTGAAGCGGGAAGTTCGCTTCAAGTCAACCTGTTTATGCGGAAGAGGGAGTGAATGGCGTGAATGATTTCACGACCTATGTCGAATCAATGATTCATCCTCGAGATGCTCTGTTAGAAGAAATGGAGCGTTATGCGGAAGAACATCATATACCAATCATCGAACTGACAGGTTCCGAAGTCTTGTTATCGCTCCTGCGATTACAACAACCGAAGCGTATTCTAGAAGTCGGAACCGCAATCGGATATAGTGCGATTCGGATGGCCCGAGCGCTACCGGATGCGCGCATTACGACGATTGAACGGAATGCAAAGCGGTATGAAGAAGCAAAAACCTTCATCGCCCGGTCAGATGTGGCGGACCGGATTGACATCATTTTTGGTGATGCAGTAGAATTAGCCGAAACGCTTGAAGACCAGTTCGATGCGGTCTTCATTGATGCAGCTAAAGGACAGTATAAAAAATTCTTTGCAGGATATGGGCGACTCATTCCTGAGGGCGGCGTGCTCTATACGGATAATCTCTTCTTACACGGAGATGTCCTCGAGTCTGATCCGAAGACATTCGATCGAAGAAGACGTCGACTCGTGCGTCTCGTCAAGGAATTCACGGTCTGGATGATGGAACAAGAACAATACGATACGACGATTTTTCCGCTCGGTGACGGTGTATCCGTCAGTCGGAAAAAGTCGAAATGATGGAGGAACGAAAGACATGCAAAAACCGGTAGTAATTGGTGTAGCGGGCGGAACGGGTTCAGGGAAGACGACGGTGGCACGTTCACTCGTCGATGCGTTCCCAAGTGAATCAATCGTCATGATTGAGCAGGACGCGTATTATAAAGATCAAAGTGATTTATCAATGGAGGAGCGGTATCAGACAAACTATGATCACCCGTTCGCTTTTGATAATGGTCTATTGATTGAGCACATTCAGTCGCTCCGTGAGAACATTGCCGTTGAAAAACCGGTATATGACTATGTCGCCCACACGCGGGCACAAGAAACGATTCGTCTCGAACCACGCGATGTCATCATCGTAGAAGGAATTTTAGCGCTTGAAGACGAACGGTTACGGGAACTAATGGATATCAAGGTGTTCGTCGATACGGATGCGGACGTTCGCATTCTGCGTCGGATGCAACGCGATATCAACGAACGTGGACGTTCGATCGACTCAGTTGTTGAGCAGTACACGAATGTCGTTCGTCCGATGCATCTGCAGTTCTGTGAACCAACAAAACGGTATGCGGACATCATCGTACCGGAAGGCGGCGAGAATCATGTCGCGATCGATTTACTTGTGACGAAGATTCGAGCGATTCTTGATTATCGTTCAGCACTCGATCAAAGAGGATATTGATTCCAAAAAAGATGTGAATATACTATACTAGTGGAATAAAAAGGAGCGTGACAAAAATGGCAGAAAAGCAATACTACATGACGCTTGAAGGTAAAGCGAACATTGAAAATGAATTGAATGAATTGAAGTCAGTCCGCCGGAAAGAAGTCGTCGAGAACATCAAAATCGCCCGTTCGTTCGGTGACCTTTCAGAGAACGCTGAGTACGATTCAGCAAAAGAAGAGCAAGCGATGGTCGAAGGCCGGATCGCTCAACTTGAAGAGATGCTTCGTAATGTTGCCATCATCTCAGAAGAAGAGAAGGATATCTCGGTCGTTGGTATTGGAACGACGGTCACTTTCTTAAGTGTCGAAGATAACGAAGAAGATACGTACACGATCGTCGGTAGTGCCGAAGCAGATCCGTTCACGGGTAAAATCTCAAACGAATCACCAATCGCGAAAAGTTTAATGGGGCACCAAGTCGGAGATCAAGTCTCTGTACCAGCACCAGGCGGCGAATACGCAGTAAAAATTACATCGATTAAATAAAGAACACAGGAGCCGGAGCAATCCGGCTTTCTGTTTGATGGAGGAATGTACCATGCCAATCGCAATCATCGGCGCAATGGAAGAGGAAGTCAACTTATTGCGTAATGAGTTATCAGAACGTAAAGATACAGTCATCGCAAACTATCATTTTTATGAAGGGCTTTTAAATAGTGTCCCTGTCGTTATCTTGAAGTCAGGAATCGGGAAAGTGAACGCTGCGATCGGGACGACACTATTGCTGGATCACTATAAACCAAGTGCTGTCATCAATACGGGCTCAGCAGGTGGATTCAAGGAAGGCTTAACGGTCGGGGATGTCGTCGTCTCAACAGAAGTACGTCACCACGACGTCGACGTGACGGCATTTGGATACGAATATGGTCAGGTACCTGGAATGCCAGCTGCCTATCAAGCAGATCCGAAGCTTGTTGCGACGGCAGAAGCCGTCATTGAGCGGATGGATGCGATTCGCGTCGTTCATGGATTGATTGCGACAGGCGATTCATTCATCCACGATTCAGAGCGCTCTGCTCAAATCAAGGCGCACTTCCCAGAAGTCGCAGCCGTCGAGATGGAAGCAGCACCAATCGCACAAGTCTGTCATCAGTTCGGTGTTCCGTTCGTCGTAACGCGTTCGATTTCAGATAGCGCCAATGAAGAAGCGTCACTCTCGTTTGATGAGTTCCTCGAGATTGCGTCAATCAATTCCGCTAAAATGGTCATGGAAGTCGTACGGACGTTAGCAGAATGAGGTATGGGGAAGGGCACGGGAGACCATGCTCTTCCTTTTTTCTTTGACAAAAGCATATTAACGCTTTATATTAGTACCAGATACTAATAACAAAAGGGGATGCCTTATGAAGATCGGGATTGTAGGATTAGGAACGTCTTTGCCGTCACGCCGCGTGACGAACGATGAATTAGCAACGACGCTCGATACGAGCGATGAATGGATTCGGACACGGACAGGAATCGGGGCACGACGGATTGCAGCCGATGATGTGGATGTCACTGACTTAGCGACAGAAGCTGCTCAGAAAGCGCTTGATGATGCTGGATTGACAGTAGAGGACATCGGGTTGATCGTCGTAGGAACGGCAACAGGACGAGCATTTCCGTCTACTGCCTGTATCGTTCAAGAGCGTTTAGGGGCACGTGGAGCGACTGCATTCGATATTAGTGCGGCATGTAGTGGTTTCATCTTCGCATTACAAACAGCTGCTAGCATGTTAGCAACAGTCGAAGGAAAACATGCGCTCGTCATCGGCGCTGAAAAAATGTCGAGCATCGTCGACTGGTCAGACCGGTCAACTGCCATCTTATTTGGAGACGGTGCAGGGGCGGTCGTCATCGGACAAACTGAGCAAGAGGGTCTTAATGCCTTTGAGCTTGGAACAGATGGACGTGGCGCTCATCTGTTATTTAAGGACATCGATGGACCAATCGAGATGAATGGTCGTGAAGTCTTTAAGTTCGCTGTGCGTAAATTACCGGAAATCGTTGAAAAAGTCATTCAAAAAGCGGATAGTACGCTCGAAGACATCGATATCTTGATCCCGCATCAAGCAAACCTACGCATCATTGATGCAGCGTGCGAACGACTGCATATACCGCAAGAGAAAGTCATCGTCACCATCGATGAGCATGCGAATACATCGGCTGCTTCGATCCCACTTGCACTCGAAGAAGCACGTCAACAAGGTCGTCTGACACCAGGTACGAAACTTGTACTTGCTGGATTCGGTGCCGGATTGACTTGGGGAGCAGCATACATTACTTGGACTAAAGGAGAGAACACATAAGATGATGAGAAAACGCGTTGTAGTCACAGGAATCGGAGCACTGACACCGATCGGGAATGATGCCAATACATTCTGGGAAGCATTAAAAGAAGGAACGAACGGAATTCGTCCGATGGAGCGTCTCGATATCGATGAGTATCCGACGAAGGTCACTGGCGAATTACAAAACTTTGACGTGACAGAATTCATCGAGGCAAAAGAAGCACGCAAGATGGACCGTTTCGTCCATTACTCACTTGTCGCAAGCATGGAAGCTGTAAAAGATGCTGGAATTGATATCAAGTCGATTGCTGAACGTGCAGGTGTCTGGATTGGATCAGGAATCGGTGGCGTAGAGACAATCGAGAAACAAGCGAAGATTTACTTCGAGCGTGGACACCGTCGTGTCAGCCCGTTCTTCATTCCGATGATGATTCCGAACATGGCAAGCGGTCAGGTATCGATCTATACCGGAGCCAAGGGACCGAATAACTGTTCTGTCACAGCATGTGCTTCAGGAACGAATGCCATCGGGGAAGCACTTCGTGTCATCGAACGGGGCGATGCAGATGTCATGATCGCTGGTGGAGCGGAAGCGCCAATCACGAACTTAGCGTTTGCTGGTTTTTGTTCCAACAAAGCGATGTCAACGAATCATGATCCTGAGACAGCAAGCCGTCCGTTTGACGAAGGGCGTGATGGATTCGTCATGGGAGAAGGAGCAGGTATCTTGATTCTTGAAGAGTACGAGCATGCGGTAGCACGTGGCGCAAAAATCTATGCCGAAGTCAGTGGGTATGGATTAACAGCTGACGCCTACCACATTACGGCTCCAGATCCAGATGGAGACGGTGGAGCGCGTGCGATGGCAATGGCAATCCAAGATGCAGGTATCGCACCAGAAGCAGTCGGATACATCAATGCACACGGAACGAGCACACCGATGAACGACATTCTTGAAACAAAAGCGATCCACAGTGTTTTCGGTGAACAGGCAAAACAACTCGTCGTCAACTCGACGAAATCGATGATTGGTCACTTACTTGGTGGCGCTGGTGGCGTCGAGGCGATTGCAACCATCAAATCGTTACAAGAACAAACCGTTCACCCGACGATTCATCTCAAACAGCCGAGTGAAGGCTGTGATCTCGACTACGTGACGGAAGGTGCACGGAGCGTCGAATTAAATTACGCCCTGAGCAACTCGCTCGGGTTCGGTGGACACAACGCATCACTCGTCTTCAAACGTTACGAAGCTTAAGCTTAAGCGATTCCCTTGGAAAACGAGGGGGTCGCTTTTTTGCTGATTTTCTGATTCAATAGAGAAATGCGTGTTTGACGCAGAAAGGAGTCGTTTATGACTAACATCACAAGAAAAACATCAATCCTGATACTGATCCTATTTTTATTGATTGGTCTCAGTGGTACGCTCATATATCGTCTATCATCATCTCAAAAGACGAAAACAGATCAGGAAACCCAAGCAGTGAAGGTTGAATTAATTGAAGCATCACTCCCGAAGACATCCGATATTGCATTAGCGACGGATAGCCGTTCTCAGACACTGTTAGCACAACTGTATGAAGGATTATATGTCTTTACTTCTGGGACATCCGTCCGTAGAGGATTGGCACAGGATATGTCAGTCTCAAAAGATCGTCTGATGTATACGATTCAACTCAAACAAACGAAAAATGCGCAGGGTCAGCCGATCACGGCACAAGACTTTGTCGATAGTTTCCGACGTGTCGCAGCTAATAAAACGAATTCTCCTTATGGTTTTTTATTTGAAGTGTTTGAAAATGGACGTGCCGTCAATGACGGAAAAATGAAGCCAGAGCGTTTAGGTGTAAAGGCGAAAGGACATGATCAACTTGTCATCACGCTGAATCAGCCGGTTTCGAATCTAAAAGAATTACTCGCGATGTCCGTCTTTTATCCCCAACCAGAATCCAAGAAGTGGCAAGACCTTACGGGTAATGGTGCGTTTACACTAGAACAGATGTCTAAAAACGGATACACGCTTAAGAAAAACAACCAGTATCATCAACAAAATGTTGTCACAGTCGAGGAAGTTAAAAGTCGCATCATCTCTGATCATCAGACGCAATGGAATACGTATGAAAACAGTAAAGCAGCGATTCTTCCGTTACAAGAGAGTGTTGAGACACAAGAAGATCAAGTCTCTCGCCCAACCTATCAAAAAAAGCGGAGCGGCGTCTTTTATATCGCATTTAATCAAAAAAATGAAGCCTTTCGCGAAAAGACACTCCGAAAACGGATTGCTTACGCCTTGATGGAAAAAGAGTCGGTTCAACTTCCTTTAGGATATGCAGGTATTCCGACGAATCGATTCGTCGTCACCGATACGAATGTATTAATGACAGAACCGGTACAAGTAAAAAAAGAAAATGGTAAACAACAGAAGAAACAACGAATCGAGATGCTGAACTTCGAGGACCCACAGGCGAAGCGGATTGGCCAACAACTTGAGACGTATCTTGAGAGACAGTTACCTGATATTGATATCGTTCTTAAACCAGTTGGGATTGAAGAGAAGATCGATAAAGAACAGTCGGCTCAGTATGCGATGACGTTAACGGGATGGATGCCGGATTATCCAGGTCCACTTGCATATTTGAACCAGTTCGTCTCAGATAATCCGTTGAATTCCGTAAACTATCAATCCGACACGTACGATCAAATGATCGAAAAAGCACGACAGGTACGAGATATGAAGAAAAAACAAGCATTGTATCATCAAGCTGAAAGTCAGTTGATCAATCAAGATGCCGTCATCGTTCCTTTGTATCAGACGACAGAGAAATTATATGTTTCTGATACGATTCAAGGAATCGAAGTACCGATTTATGGACCGGAATACCTACTTCGTGCAATGAAAATTCTAAAATAATCACTGAGCTGGGACCATTTTTTCGTGAGGTCCCAGTCTTTTTTGAAAAAATATTTAGAAAAATCGGATAAAAGGTTTGCAAAATTATCAGAACATTGTAAACTATTTGTAACGAAGGGTTTGATTCGAATATAGTAATTCTTTTTTTTTCGGTCAAAAACCTGACAGTATCATTTTAGAAACCTAGGGGGGTCATCGTAACATGAAGAAGAAAAGTTTTGCTTTAGCTACATCGGTAGCTCTCGTATCAAGTGCGTTCCTCGCAGCTTGTTCGACAACGGATTCAGGCGACAAATCGGGCGACACAGGTTCAGACAAAAAATCTAGTGATCAAACACTTAACTTGATCGAAGGTTCGGATATCCCGACACTTAACCCGACGACTTCAACAGACTCGGTTTCATTCAACGTGTTGAACAACACGATGGAAGGTCTTTACCGTCTTGATGACAAACAGCAACCAACACCAGGTATCGCTGAAAGTCATACAGTATCAAAAGACAAAAAGACATACACGTTTAAATTACGTGATGCGAAATGGTCTGACGGTACACCAATCACAGCTAAAGACTTTGAATATGCATGGAAAGAAGTTCTCAACCCAGAGAACGCTTCACAGTATGCATATGTCTTCTATAACATCGTAGGTGCAGAAGAGTACAACACGAAAAAAGGTGATCGTGATGCTGTCGGCGTTAAAGCAGTCGACGACAAAACGTTCGAAGTTAAGTTAAAAGCACCTGCAGATTACTTCCTCGGACTCACTGGATTCGGTCCATTCATGCCGAAATCAGAAGAACTCTCGAAGAAAATCGGAAAAGACTTCGGTTCGACTGCAGACAAGTCGCTCTACAACGGACCATTCAAATTAACAGAGTGGACACGTGAGCAAGGCTGGAAAATGGTCAAAAACGATAACTACTGGGATAAAGATGCCGTTAAACTGAAAACGATCAACGTTAAGGTCGTTAAAGAAGTTGCAACTGGTGTTAACCTTTACGAAAAAGGTGACATCGATCGCACAGGTTTAACATCTGAGTTCGTTGCCCAGTTCAAAGATAATAAAGAATTCAAAACAAAAGGTGAATCAACAATCTTCTACCTCTACCTCAACACGAAGGTAAAAGCGCTTGATAACGAAAAAATCCGTCGCGCAATCGACATGGGTTACGATAAAAAAGGAATCACGGATGTCATCCTCGCAAACGGATCACTTCCAGCGAACTATCTCGTACCAAAAGATTTCGCGAAAGATGCTGACGGGAAAGATTTCCGCGACAAGTATCCTGGATTCAACGAATACAATGCAGACGAAGCGAAAAAACTCTGGGAAGAGGGCTTAAAGGAAATCGGTCAAAAATCGGTTGATCTTGAACTCTTGAACTACGATAGCGATGATTCGAAAAAAATCGGTGAGTTCTTGAAAGGTGAACTTGAGAAAAACCTTCCAGGTATGAAGGTCACAATCAAACAACAACCATTCAAAAACAAACTTGATCTTGAAAACAAAGGGGACTTCCAATTCTCGCTCGCGGGCTGGGGACCTGACTACCAAGATCCGATGACATTCCTCGATCTCTTCTTGACAGACGGACCATACAACCGTGGTAAGTGGTCAAATGAAGAGTATGATAAACTCATCAAAGATGCTCAAACACAAACAGATGCAACGAAACGTTGGTCTGAATTGCAAGAAGCTGAGAAAATTCTTCTCGAATCTGCAGCGATCTCACCTGTTTATCAGCGTGGACGTGCATTCCTCGTTAAACCATACGTCAAAGGTGTCGTCGAGCATAACTTCGGCGCAGACTTCTCGTACAAATGGGCTTCGATCGAAGGTAAATAAGCAAAATAAAAACTACTTCCGATTTCATTCGGAAGTAGTTTTTTGTTTGGAGATATCAAAAAAGACCGGAGCATTCCGATCTCTTTTGGAGGAGGACTTATTTTTTTACTTTCGCACGCTTCCGTTGTAAGCCCATTGCCTTTTCAATCTTCGCAAGTTTTTTTGCGGCGACTGCTTCTGCGCGGTCACGTCCAGCGTCGAGAATTTGATCAAGCTCTTCTGAGTCAATCAATTCATAGTAGCGCTGTTGAATCGGTTCGAGTTCCGCAATGATTGCTTCTGCAACGTCTGCTTTGAATGTTCCATAATTTGAGCCTTCGTATTTTGCTTCAAGATCTGGAATCGAGATGCCAGCGAGTAGGGAGTAGATCTCAAGCAAATTCGACACACCTGGTTTGTTTTCGCGATCGAATTTGACAATACCTTCCGAGTCCGTGACGGCAGATTTCACTTTTTTACGAATGACATCTGGTGCGTCAAGCATCGAGATGAAGCCTTTTGGATTCTGATCAGATTTTGACATCTTTTTGTCTGGCGTCGTCAGGCTCATGATCCGAGCACCAGATTCAGCGATGATTGGTTCTGGTAATGTGAACGTCTCATAATAGCGGCTATTAAAACGTTGCGCTAGATCACGCGTCAACTCAATATGTTGTTTTTGGTCATCACCGACCGGAACGAGTTCCGCATCATAGAGTAGGATATCAGCTGCCATGAGTGTTGGGTAGACGAACAACCCTGCTCCAATCCGCTCTTTTCCTTGTGATTTATCTTTATACTGTGTCATACGCTCCAGTTCACCCATCCCGGAGAGACACGTCAACATCCAGCCGAGCTGCGCATGCGCTTTGACTTCTGATTGAACGAAGATCGTTGATTTTTCTGGGTTCAGACCACTTGCGATATAAAGTGCAGCAAGGGCGCGTGTATTGTTCATCAGTTCGACACGATCGATATCGACCGTGATCGAGTGCAAGTCGACGACGCAATAATACGCGTCATGACCATCCTGTAAGTTCACGAAGTGTTTCATCGCACCTAAGTAATTTCCGAGTGTCACTGTTCCTGTTGGTTTGATACCTGAGAAAATCGTTTTCATAATGAAATCCCTCCAAATAATAAAATCAAAATAAAAAACGCCCCTTGAAAATCAAGGGACGATTCATCGCGTTGCCACCCAAGTTGCTATCTATATAGCCGCTCAATTTGCTGTAATGGGCACACCCATCTGACTCTACTTGATTCGAATCAGCCACTCGAAAGTCCATTCACGTAGGCATCACCTGTCCATTTCCAGCACCATGGACTCTCTGAAAGGGATGTACCTAAGTTACTACTCTTTGTCGTCGTGTTTTCTTGTTTAATTCACTTAAGTTTACCATACGATAGAAGGCACGTCACGGTGATTTCGATTAAAAGTAAGAGATGATCAGCGATACGATGATGAAGATAATACCGCTAGAAATATAGGGTTTCGTTCGGGCAGAAGCCCGGTTTTGCTTTTTACGGAGGACTTCTTCCTCTTCGTCATCATCTTCGTAGTAATCGCCATCAATCTCTCGAAGCTTCGCTTCTCGTTGTTTTTTAAATCCGGCTGTCATGCCACGGAAGAAGCCGTTAGCCGACATGTTGGAAAAGAATCCGATTGCCATAAGCAAAAAGCCTCCAATGAATAATCCACCAGATAGATGATACAAAATCCCGTGCGTCGAATCGGTGATAGTCGCCCATACCGTATAAAGTAAGACTAAAATGACCGCAATGATGACCGGTCGGAAATAGGTCGATCGCATGAAAATCCCCCTTAAATGCATTGATAACCTTAGTATACGAAATTTTTAATCCTGTTACGAATCGGTAACAAACGAATGATGCAAAATAGCAAATAGTGTGACTATTTACTTGACGTTAATGCTATTCTCACATAAAATCAATTTATCACTTCGTTTAAGTTTTTGAAACTAGGTCAATGCATTTTGGGGAATACATTGCAGTTTCGACGGGACGTTATTGATGTCATAGGCATTATGGCAACTTGGAAATTGAAAAGGAGATGACTTACCGATGAAGAAAAAAACAGTCGGTCTCGCATTATCAGTCATGCTTGCAGGAAGCGCAGTGCTTGCTGGATGTTCGACAGGTGGCGGAGACAGTGATTCAGGTTCTACAGACGGAAAGAAAAATCTACGCTTAACAGACTCTTCGGATATCACGACAGTGGATCCGGCGAAAGCTACGGATTCTGTCGCTTTCAACATGATCGGGAACACGATGGAAGGTCTTTACCGTCTCGATAAAGACGGCAAAGCGATTCCAGCACTTGCAGAAAAAACAGATATCTCAAGTGATAACTTGACGTATACGTTCACACTTCGTGATTCAAAATGGTCTGATGGTTCACCCGTCAAAGCACAAGATTTCGAATTCGCTTGGAAACGTGCTGCTGATCCGAAAACAGCATCTAGTTACTCGTACATCTTTGACACGTTAAAAAACGGCGCTGATGTTACACAAGGTAAAAAAGCTGTCGACGAACTCGGTGTTAAAGCACTTGACGACAAAACGTTAGAAGTCAAACTTGAGCGTCCAGCGCCGTATTTCCTCTCACTGACATCGTTTGGTACGTACTCACCAATCAGTGAAGACTTCTACAAAAAGAATGAAAAAGACTTCTCGCTTAAACCAGATAAATTACTCTATAACGGTCCTTTCGTTTGGGAATCTTGGAAAACGGATTCAAAACGAGTACTGAAGAAAAACGATAACTACTGGGATAAAGATGCCGTCAAACTCGACGAAGTTACGGTCAGTGTCGTCAAAGATACGTCAACAGTAGTAAACCTCTATGATTCAAATGATATCGATTACGCTGGTCTCACTTCAGAGCAAGTTGAAGCTTACAAATCAAAGCCTGAATTCAAGACAGCACTTCGTTCTTCAATCGCTTATCTGAAGTTCAATAACGAAGATGCAACGATGAAAAATGTTGATGCACGTAAAGCGATTGCTCGTGCCATCGATCCAAAAGGAATCACAGATACGCTTCTTGCGAACGGTTCGATTCCAACAACAAGCTTCATTCCGAAAGAATTCATCAAAGATGCGTCTGGTAAAGACTACACGAGCGACATCAACTGGTTCGATCGTGATGCTAAAGAAGCAGCTGATCTTTGGAAAAAAGCAAACGGCGATAAGAAAACGACGATTGAACTTCTTTCATTCGACAATGAAGATGCGAAGAAGATCAGTGAGTACATGAAAGGTCAAATCGAGAAAAATCTTCCGAACGTCACTGTTTCAATCAAACAACAACCGTTCAAGAACAAACTCGACCTTGAAACAAAAGGAGACTACCAGGTTTCTTATTCACTTTGGGGCCCGGATTACCAGGATCCAATGTCTAACCTTTCTATCTTCGAATCAACGAATAGCCAAAACGACGTCAAGTACAAGTCTGCAGCTTATGATAAATTGTTGAACGCAGCGAATGAAGAGTCTGACTTAAACAAACGTCTTGATCTCTTCAAACAAGCGGAAGCGCAATTGATTGAGAAAGATCAAGCCATCGCGCCAATCTATCAAGCAGGTTCTGCATACTTGAGCCGTCCGACGGTTAAAGATTTCAACCGTCAAGTGTTCGGAGCAGATTTCCAATACAAATACGTTGATATTAAGTAATCGAGAATGGGAGCGTCCCCTGATCAGTTCGGGTACGCTCCTGTTTTATACTACTTTTTATGAATGGAAACTCATTTTTATCGAAAATGTGAAAGTTTCGTAAAAAAGTAGTTCTAATTACTTTGTTAGCAAAGTATAATGGAATCAAACGAAAAATTCTGACTATTGGATGAAATTAGAAAAACATCCAAGCGAACATCAAATCAAAGCACAATAAAAAAAGAATTTTTAAATTTTTATGACAAAATTCTTGAATGTTCCGACAATTGTGGGTCATACTGATTTTATTGATGTTTCGAAAAAAACAGAAAATCTTTATAGGGGGTGCCATCTTATGGGCCGTTATTTAGCTCAACGCCTGGTTTACGGCGTACTGACGTTTTTACTCATCGCTTCGTTCACTTTCTTCCTGATGGATCTGCTACCAGGTTCACCGTTCCAAAACCAGGAGAAACTTTCTCCTGAACAGTTGAACATCCTTCGGGATAAGTACAACTTGAATGATCCACTGCCACAACGCTATGCAGCGTATATGGTTAACTTGTTCCAAGGAGATCTCGGTATTTCATTCAAATATGATAGCCGTCCGGTAACGGATTTAATCTCTGAACGAATTGGACCATCGGCTCAATTAGGAGTTCAAGCATTAGTACTTGGAGTATTTTTAGGACTCGTCTTAGGTGTTGTCGCGGCGCTTCGTCACAACACAGTGATCGATTACGGTGCAATGTTCGTATCGGTTATCGGAATCTCGGTACCGTCCTTCGTATTCGCCTCACTCCTTCAATACTATGTTGGCGTGAAATGGGGCGTTTTGCCAGTCGCGTTCTGGGAAAGCCCGGCGCATACCATCTTGCCGACCATATCGTTATCACTTGGGGTTACAGCCTCAATTGCTCGATTCGTCCGAACAGAGATGCTAGAAGTTACGAACCAGGATTATGTCACGTTAGCTAAAGCAAAAGGCCTAGATGGTCAGTCGATTACTTGGAAACACATGGTTCGGAACGCCTTGATTCCAGCGATCACGATTCTTGGACCAATGACAGCTGCATTGATTACAGGAACACTCGTCATTGAACGGATTTTCTCTGTACCTGGTCTTGGTGAACTCTTCGTATCATCAATCACACAAAATGACTACACAGTCATCATGGGTACGACGTTGTTCTTCTCAGCAGTCTTCATTCTCATGATTTTGATCGTCGATTTGCTGTACGGTGTCGTTGATCCACGGATCCGTTTGGGGGGTAACAAATAATGGCTGAACAAAATTCAAATGCAAAAGCAGAACAGTTTGATTCATCGCTGTTCCAACACGTTGAGTTCAATGAACAAGCAGGGGAACGCCTTGCTGGTAAAAGCTTAAACTTCTGGCAAGATGCTTGGATGCGTCTACGCAAGAACAAAGCGGCAATTCTCTCACTTGCTGTCATCATCATCATCGCAATCATGTCATTGATCGGACCCGCGTTGTCTGGTAATGACCCTTATACCCAAACAATCACACAAGCTAAACTTCCACCTAAAGTTACTGGTTTAGAGTGGGCTGGCTTTGACGGTATGGCGACACTTGGTGATACACCGATTGATTTTTATAAACAAAAACAGGTGACGGAGAACTTCTGGTT
Organism: Exiguobacterium acetylicum; assembly: GCF_019890935.1. Lineage (NCBI taxonomy): Bacteria > Bacillati > Bacillota > Bacilli > Caryophanales > Exiguobacterium > Exiguobacterium acetylicum. The sequence continues at coordinate 2,189,024 of NZ_CP082333.1, read as the reverse complement.
CGGAACGGACCACCTTGGTCGTGATCTTTGGTCACGTGTCTGGGAAGGAACGAAGATTTCGTTATTCATCGGTTTGATGGCAGCACTCATCGACGTTCTCGTTGGTGTCACATACGGCGGAATTTCTGCTTATTACGGTGGGCGTGTCGATAACATCATGCAACGGATTGCTGAAATTTTAACAGGTGTACCAAACTTAATTTTGATCATCTTGTTCATCTTGATTCTTGAACCAGGGATCACGACGATCATCCTTGCGATGACGATCACCGGCTGGATTGGGATGAGCCGACTTGTTCGTGGTCAAATCTTGAAACTAAAGAACCAAGAATTCGTTCTTGCAGCACGGACACTTGGTGCTTCTAGCTCACGATTGATCTTTAAACACTTGATTCCAAATACCTTGGGAACGATCATCATCTCACTTATGTTCACGATTCCAAGTGCGATCTTCTTCGAAGCGTTCTTAAGCTTCATCGGTTTAGGACTTGCACCACCACAACCGTCACTCGGTACATTGATCAACGAAGGGTACAAAGAACTCAAAACGTTCCCATTCTTGCTCGTTGTTCCATCGACGGTCATCGTACTCCTCATGGTCAGCTTCAACATGTTGGCAGATGGACTGCGTGATGCGTTCGACCCACGTTTACGACGCTAACGGAAACTAGAGAGGAGCTCATTCACAATGGAAACTATTTTATCTGTTCGCGACCTGAACGTCGCTTTCCATACGTATGCCGGGACGGTACAAGCCGTCCGCGGTGTATCGTTTGATTTGAAAAAAGGCGAGACACTCGCAATCGTTGGTGAGTCTGGTTCTGGTAAATCGGTTACTTCAAAAGCGATCATGCGTTTGATTCCAAACCCACCAGGTGAAATCACACAAGGTGAAATCTTATTTGAAGGTCGTGACCTCGTTAAGCTTTCGGATAAAGAAATGCAAAAAGTCCGCGGTCGTGATATCGCAATGATCTTCCAAGATCCGATGACATCACTTAACCCGACAATGACGATTTATAAACAAATCGCTGAAGGGTTAAAACGTCACCAAGGCTTAACAGGCGACGCAGCGAAAAAGCGTACACTCGAACTTTTGACACTCGTAGGAATTCCGAATCCAGAAGCGCGTCTGAAACAATATCCGCACCAATTATCGGGTGGGATGCGTCAACGGATCGTCATCGCAATCGCACTTGCATGTAATCCGAAAGTGTTGATTGCCGATGAGCCGACGACTGCACTCGATGTTACAATTCAAGCTCAGATCCTTGAGTTATTGAAAGACATTCAGCAAAAAACGGGTACAGCAATCATCTTCATTACGCACGACTTAGGTGTCGTAGCGAACATGGCTGACCGTGTAGCCGTCATGTATGCTGGTAAATTGATTGAAAAAGGTACAGTAGATGAGATCTTCTATGAGCCGCGTCATCCATATACTTGGGGACTACTAGGTTCAATGCCACGTCCATCGGATGACCGTTCACAAGATCTTCCTGCGATTCCAGGAACTCCACCGAACTTGATGCATCCACCAGTCGGTGATGCGTTTGCACCGCGTAACAAATACGCGATGAAGATTGATTTCGAGAAAGAACCACCTTTCTTCAAAATCTCAGATACACACGAAGCGGCGACGTGGTTGCTACATCCACAAGCTCCATACGTCGAACCACCCGCTGCAATCCGTGACTTGGCGTTAAAATACCGTCCGGACAGCGTGTTCTCAAAATCGCTTCTGAAAGGCGGTCTGAAATAATGGAAAATCGTAATAAATTACTTGAAGTAAAAAACTTGAAGCAACATTTCAATATTGGACGTGGACGCGTCGTCAAAGCGGTTGATGGACTTTCATTTGATATCTACGAAGGCGAAGTACTTGGTCTCGTTGGAGAGTCAGGCTGTGGTAAGTCAACGACTGGTCGCTCGATCATTGGTTTATACGAAGCGACAGACGGCGAAGTCATCTTCAAAGGTGAAAACGTTCATGGTAAGAAGTCACGTAAAGAAAAATTGAAATTCAACCGTGCAATGCAAATGATCTTCCAAGATCCGTATGCATCGTTAAATCCACGGATGACGGTTGGTGATATCATCGCTGAAGGAATCGATATTCATGGTTTAGCAAACTCAAAAGAAGAGCGCAATAACCGTGTATATGATTTGCTTGAGACTGTTGGTTTGACGAAAGAACACGCGAGTCGTTACCCGCACGAGTTCTCAGGTGGTCAGCGTCAACGGATTGGTATCGCACGTGCACTTGCTGTAGAGCCGGACTTCATCATTGCGGATGAGCCGATTTCAGCACTTGACGTATCGATTCAAGCCCAAGTCGTCAACTTGATGAAAAAACTGCAACGTGATCGCAGTTTGACATACTTGTTCATCGCCCACGATTTATCGATGGTTAAGTATATCTCAGACCGGATTGGTGTTATGTATCAGGGTCACCTCGTTGAATTGTGTGATGCGGATCGTCTGTATGAGAATCCTGTTCATGCTTATACGAAGTCACTTTTATCTGCGATTCCGCTTCCGGATCCAGAGCACGAGCGGACACGTAAACGGATCATCTTTGATCGTCCGACGAGTGGACCGGTTGGGAAATCGGATGAAGATTCGAGCATTCCACCACTTCGTGAAATCGAACCAGGTCACTTCGTTTCGATGACGGATGCAGAACTTGAAGCGTATCAAGCGCAACTTGTATAATCGTTAAAGCAAAAAGGCATTTCCACGTTGATCGTGGAAATGCCTTTTAATTTTCTGATGCGATACGCGGTAGATGAGCAAATCGATGGACGACTGCATCGATTGCATCAAGACGACGCATGGCTTCTTCAAAGTCAATTTTTTCGTAATGATGGAGTCCGCCCGGCTGTTCTTCCAGCGTATCCGCATCATGAACAAGTTGTTGAAGAGGTGTTCGATTGATTGCACCTGGTGGAAGATAAGAATCCGTATGCAAAAGAACAGCGAGAGCAATTTCTTTTGCACGTGCTGGTTCTTCACCAAGACGAATCAATAGTTTGTGAGCACGTTCAGCTCCTTTAATGGCATGAATATCATTTTGGCGATATAAATCATAGTTCCAAGTGCCATCGGTATACCATTCGTAATGACCGATATCATGTAAGAGTGCTGCTTTCGTAGCAGTGTCTGCATCTAAGCCGCGTTTCGTAGCAAGCGTCAGTGCGCGCTCGGCTACTGAAATCGCATGATTCAAGCCAGAACGAGATAAATATTTTTGAGCGATCGGATGATCAAGAATCGTAACGAGTGTTAATGCCATGAATGAAAAACTCCTTTCTGAGCGTTGATATTTCTATACACTCTACAGAAATTTGAAAGAAATTGCAACTGTTTTTCATTCCTCAATCGACAATCTCACATATTTAATTGCTTAAAGTAGGAATAGATTTTTGAGATACGTGGTATACTTACTAATGTAGAAGATGATTATTTTGCTTTCGTATGGTTGTTAGTTCTGTTTCGGGCCGATTGGGGTGTCGGAATATGAAAGAACGTGACAAGAAGAAAAAGCTGAAGAAGCGCCTTTTGCGGGATATTTTAGAGAAAAAACTGAAAGAAATGAAACTTCCTAAAGCAAAAGAGACGATTTCTCAGCCATTTGATCACACGCCAGCTTGTTAAAGCCACGTGGTGGCTTTAACAAGCTTTTTTACGAAAAGTTCTTTCATCTTTATAAAAAAGCTAGGTTTTCTGCTTTATTAGATGTAAACTGTCAAGTAATAGAACCATCATCAATATCTGCTTATTCACATAGATATTGAATGATGTTAAATCAGGGGGAGGATGTTTTTCAATGGTAACACTCTATACTTCACCAAGTTGTACTTCTTGTCGGAAAGCACGCGCGTGGCTTGAAGAACATGAAATCCCGTTCGTTGAACGTAATATCTTTTCAGAACCATTATCGCTCGATGAAATCAAACAGATTCTTCGCATGACGGAAGATGGAACGGACGAGATCATTTCAACACGTTCAAAAGTCTTCTCGAAACTCGATGTTTCCGTTGAAAACTTATCGTTGCAGCATCTATACGATTTGATTCAAGAATATCCGGGATTATTGCGTCGCCCAATCTTGATTGATGAAAAACGCCTTCAAGTGGGATACAACGAGGATGAAATCCGTCGATTCTTACCGCGCAAGGTGCGTACATTCCAACTTTTGGAAGCGCAGCGTCTTGTCAACGAGTAATTTTAAAAAGCACGCTGCTTCGTGAGCAGTGTGCTTTTTGTTACCGATAAAAAAGGTTAAAATAAAGATAACAAAGGAATAGAAATATATCCTTCGGATTCAAAACTATGAATCCAAGTTATGTCCTCGTTCGTATTCTAGATAAGGAACGAGAAGAAAGGAGTGGACAGTTTGAAAATCGAACGCGTCAATGACAATACGGTCAAGTTCTTCATCACGTACACCGACATCGAACGCCGTGGTTTTGCCCGAGATGAGATTTGGTATAACCGGGAACGGGGAGAACAGTTATTCTGGCAGATGATGGACGAAGCGAATGAAAAAGAGTCCATCTCCTTCGAAGGTCCACTATGGATACAAGTGCAAGCATTTGAAAAAGGTCTTGAAGTCACTGTAACGATCGCGAAAAATGCAGTTGATGGTGAGCAAGTCGATGAAGACGAACTCGATTCACTTTTACGATCAGCGATGTCTGAGACAGAAGATAAAGATACAGAGTTAAGCCAAGATGTTTTATTTGAAACTCGCGATTTCGAACATATCATCGCGCTCAGCCAATATGCGAATGCTCCTGTATTCGCAGAACTTGAAACAGCGCTTTATCAAAAAGATGGACTCTATTTACTGCATGTTCATTTCGAAGATGATGTGAACGTAGAAGCGCAAGAAAACGTCATGAGTTTAATCGCAGAGTATCTCCAGTTCAGCGAACAAACGATACATCCTGTAGCTGAATACGGGAAACAAATCATTGCTTCAGATGTCTTTCCGTTCATTCGGAAACATTTTCCGAACTAAGGTCAGAAAAAGTGCGAGGAAAAGGAGGATCACATATCGTGATACCTCCTTTTGTTCTGGTATTAAGTGAGGGTATAGCCTCCATCTACGATGAGCGCTTGACCGTTGATGTAACTCGCTTTGTTTGATAGTAAGAAACAAACGACCTCAGCGATTTCAGAAGGTTGTGCAGGCTCACCTCGAAGGTGATGTTTCATTGCGAGGTCAAATTTATCTTTCCCGCCATATAAGGCATGACTGAGCGCTGTATCGACTGGTCCCGGGCAAATAGCATTAAATCGGTACTTACCATGGAAGCGGGCGGCGTATGTCTTTGTTAGCGTCAGTAAAGCACTCTTAGACGACGCGTAAGGCAGTAGCATTGCTGGAAACTTAACATGACCTACGATGGCGCTATTATTGACGATGGAAGCACCTTTTGAAAAGCGTTTTGTCGCAAGCTGGATGATTCGTTCGGGTGCGTGATAGTTCACTTGAAACACTTCTTTTTGTTGATCGGAGACACGTTCAGGTGCGACGGGTTTACCGAAAGTACCTGCATTGTTGAAAATACCATCGATTTCTGGGAAATCTTCTTGTGTTTCTTCAAAGAACGCATCGATTGCAGAGGAATCAGTTAAGTCGACAGGGAAGAAATATAAACGTCCTTCTCCATCTGCTTCAAGTGAGGATCCTTTTTCTTCATTACGACCAATCGCAAGGACAGTATGTCCCTCCCGGATGAGTTGAAGGGCAGTTGCCTCACCAATTCCACTTGTTGCACCAGTAATGATATACGTACCCATTTAAACGCTTCCTTTCTGTCATCAGTTTAAATACGATTTGTACTACTTACATAAAAGGAGGGGGATTCATGCTACGACGTGTACAACTTCTCATGACCCTCATCTTGACCATCGGCTTGATTGCCTTTTTATCCTACTATTGGAGTGTCTATATGGTAGGTTGGCTGTCCATCGTCATCATCTTGGTCGTCATGAGCGTGTTTGTCATCATTCTACTCGAAAATCGAAACCCAGAACGAACGCTCGTCTGGGCACTTGTCATGATGGCATTGCCTGTCGTTGGCGTATTCGTGTATTTCACATTCGGTCAGAACTACCGCCGAAAACGAATGTTTCGACTGAAGGCAATGCTTGATGAAGAGTCTTACATTAAGTATCGTACCCAGTTTAAGGCAGGGGTACACCAATCAGTGTTCCAAGAAGGGCGTTATGGAAAAGTTGTGACACTTATCGATTCAATCAGTCGCCTTCCGATTTCGTATAATACACATACAAGAATCTTGACGAATGGTCAGGAAAAATTTCCGATTCTTTTAGAAGAGATTCGTCAAGCACAGCATCATATTCATTTGGAGTACTATATCGTACGCGATGATCAACTTGCGCTTCAGTTACAGGAAGCATTGATTGAAAAGGCTGAGCAAGGAATCGAGGTCCGCTTTCTTTATGATGCCGTTGGATGTTTTTCGACGGATAAACATTATTTCAAGAAGATGCAGGCGGCTGGCGTTGAGGTTCGCGCGTTTTTCCCCGTCGTCTTACCGTTTATTTCGAGTAAATCGAACTACCGAAATCATCGGAAAATCGTCGTCATCGATGGAACGGTTGCTTTTACAGGCGGAATCAACATTGGTGACGAGTATATCGGTCGCGATCAACATTTTGGTTTTTGGCGTGATACGCATCTTCTCGTAAGAGGAGAGGCTGTCTCTGAACTCCAACTGATTTTTCTCCAAGACTGGTATTACATGACAGGAGAACGGCTGTTTACACCGTTTTACATGGAGCCGCTTGAGTACGTTGAAGGAGCAACAGGGGGTGTTCAAATCATTGCGAGCGGTCCTGATGAGCCACATGAGGCAATGAAATCACTTTACTTCGGGCTCATCACGGAAGCGCGTGAATCAGTCTATATTGCTTCCCCGTATTTGATACCGGACGAAGACCTCATGACAGCACTGAAGACAGCTGCTATGGCTGGGATTGATGTTCGTATTCTGCTACCGAGCTTTCCAGACCATAAAATCGTATTTTATGCGAGCCGTTCATATTTTGATGACTTGCTACGAGCTGGTGTGAAAATTTACGAGTACAATAAAGGGTTCATGCACTCGAAAGTCATCGTTGTGGACGACGCCATCGCAACGATTGGGACAGCGAACATGGATTTACGTAGTTTTCATTTGAATTTCGAAGTGAATGCTTTCTTATATGGAACGAACTCTGTCCATGAACTAACACGTGATTTTTATGAAGATTTTAGCCATTCGACACAAGTTGATGCTGATATGTTCCATCGACGTCCATTACGCCGTCGATTGATTGAATCGATTTCACGTTTATTCTCACCGTTACTCTAGCAAAAGGGGACGATTCAGATGTTTGAAGCCATTGATGCTTCTGGTAAACGCATCATGATTCACAGATTTCCCATCCATGAATTAAAAGCGATGTCCTTACGTTGTCCGTATTGCCTGAAGCCCTTGCGCGTCAGGCAAGGGCGACGACCACATTTTGCACATATCTCAGCTTGTACAGGAGAAAGTAGTGTGCATATGTCCTGGAAAAAGCGCATTGCCGATTCTTTAATAAACGCAGGTATCCAAGTCGAAATTGAATGGACGACTGGAGAGAGACGTTTTGACCTGTGGATACCGGAACAGAAACTTGGAATTGAGATTCAACGTTCTCCGATGTCGGCAGAGGAATGGATTAGACGAGCCTTACTTGATGCGAAACAAGAACAAACGGTTCGGTGGATCGGATTTCATCCTTCACATGGTGTCACGTTGCGATTGCAGGGTTGGATGCGACAAGCATTTTTACAAAATGATTATTTGGATCTGATCGTCGAGAATCAAATCCGGAGATTTCGACATCCAGTTCCTTTTGCAAAACACCATGTCTATTGCACGGTTCAATCGCTCTCGTTATCTGATTTCCTCTCGACAGAGCCTTCATCATTTCCTCGGAAATTTTCAATCGCTCGATGGCAAGGGATCGTTCATCGCTACCGGCGACGTCCTTTTTATCCTTCATTACCTCCACGCATTCTCAAGACCCCACTGTATCAAGCAGGTTTCCATCTGCAGAACCTTCCCTCTTTTGCCTTTCTTCCGATCACACGCCTATTATTTCTCCCCGTCCATCCCTTTGAATTTCAAATCGCAGTCTTTTTAAAGCTAAAAGGGAGGTACACTTCAATCCGTCTAGAACATGCCATAAATCAACTGCTTCACCAATTGAATCTATCGATTGAAAGAGATTTGATTGATGCTCTCGTCAGAGAATGGATGGAACGGATTGAGGAGGCGAATAAGCTGTTTTAGCAGGAGCACTTCGATTGTTTGTCGAAAAGAAAACAGGTATAACTGAATTAAAGGAGTGAGGGAAATGGCAGAAGTATTAACACGTCAAGATGTTGACGTTACAGAAACATGGAATCTAGAGTCGATTTACGCAACGAACGAAGCGTGGGAAGAAGAATTCGAATCGGTGAAAGCGATGCTTCCATTACTCGTCGAGTATAAGGGGCGTCTTGGACAGAGTGCAGAAACACTCTATGAAGGGTTACAGTTACGCGACGAAGTCTCAAGACGCCTTTATAAGCTTTATACATACGCGCACATGCGTTATGACGAAAATACAGCAGACAGCTTCTACCAAGCTATGAATGACCGTGCTCGAACGCTCGCGTCGCAAATCGGAGCAACGCTTGCTTTCATGACACCAGAATTGTTAGCTGTACCTGAGTCAACGATTGAGACGTATCTTAATGAGAATCCAGATCTTGCGATGTATCGTCATGCATTTGATGAATTGAATCAAGAGCGTGAACACGTCCTGACGGAAGCGGAAGAAGCGATTCTTGCAAAGGCAGGAGAAGTACTCGGTCAATCCGGTACGACGTTCGGTATGTTGAACAATGCAGATCTGACATTCCCGAAAATCAAAGGGGAAGACGGAGAAGAGACAGAGTTGACACATGGTCGCTTCATCACATTCCTGGAATCATCTGATCGTTCGGTCCGTGAAGCCGCATTTAAAGCGATGTATGGAACATATGCAAAATACACGAATACGCTCGCTTCAACACTTGCTGGGTCAGTTAAGAAAGACAACTTCTATGCGGATGTCCGGAAGTTCCCATCGGCACGCGCAGCAGCTTTACATGGTAATGCGATTCCTGAGTCCGTCTATGATGGATTAGTTGAAGCGGTACATGAGCATTTACCATTGCTTCATCGTTACGTTGCCCTACGTAAGCGAGTGCTCGGACTCGATGAACTACACGTGTATGATATGTACACACCGCTCGTTTCTGAAGTGGAGATGAAAGTCTCTTACGAGGAAGCGAAACAATTGATGGTGGAAGGGCTCGCACCGCTCGGAGCAGAGTACAAGCATATCCTCGAAGAAGGGTTGTCTGAACGTTGGGTTGATGTCCGGGAGACGCGTGGTAAACGGAGTGGAGCTTACTCTTCTGGAGCTTATGATACACAGCCGTTCATTTTGATGAACTGGCAAGACAACATCAACAACCTCTTTACACTCGCACATGAATTCGGACATTCCGTCCATAGTTATTACACGCGGAAGTCTCAACCATATCCATACGGTGACTATTCAATCTTCGTCGCAGAAGTCGCTTCAACGACGAATGAAGCATTATTGAACGACTATCTATTGAAGAAAGTGACGGATCGTAAAGAGAAACTCTATCTATTAAACAATCAACTCGAAACATTCCGCGGAACATTGTTCCGACAAACGATGTTCGCCGAGTTCGAACATGCAATTCATGATGCGGCACGTCTTGGACAATCGCTGACACCGGAATTCTTAACGTCAACGTATTATGCGTTGAATCAAAAATACTTCGGAGACGAAATTGTATTAGATGAAGAAATCGGTCTAGAATGGGCTCGGATTCCACACTTCTATTACAATTATTATGTCTATCAGTATGCAACGGGCATTTCTGCTGCCGCTGCTTTGACGGATCAGATTCTAGAAGAAGGACAACCTGCTGTAGAGCGATACATTAACAATTTCTTAAAAGCGGGATCAAGTGATTATCCAATCGAAGTATTAAAAGCTGCGGGTGTCGATATGACGACAAAAGCGCCAGTTGAAGCAGCATTGCGTCAATTTGAACGTGTCCTAGATGAATTTGAAGCTTTGTTAGCAGAGTGACATCTTTGTGACAAAGTGAACAAAGAGTGGAAAAGAGGCGAAGTCCACGATATACTTATATTGTGAAGAGGGTCACATTCCCCAGTCGATTCTCTTTTTCCCCCATCCAGTGGTCAAAAGAAAAAGTCCTTCTCGTCAGGAGGGACTTTTTCTTTTGTCTATGATTGAACACAAAAAGGGACAGTTCAGCACGCTGAACTGTCCCTTTTATTGTTTTTATCATGCGTGTGCCGAATCTTTTAAATGACGCCATACTTTTCCATCACAGTACGATAGAGAAGCACATTTTTGTTGCAAGACCAGTTTTTTTAGTTCGTGTTCAATCTGGGATTCAGGAGCGTCATAAATAAAGGCGATTTCAGCCGTTGTTGCTGTTTCATACCGTCTCAAGAATTGTTCGAGTGGTGGCTTCGGTTGTTTTTCGATCGTATGATCTAGCAATTCACTTAAGATCGAGACATACACCAAATACTCATAAGGTCCTTCTGCTTTAATCGCTTCTTCGTCTCCGACGAAAGCAAGTGTCGGAAGAATCCGAACATCCCACTCGGTGACTAGTTCGGTTTCTTTCTCAAGCATTTGCTGAATTGTATCCGACGAGACATCACGATGAAACTCTTCTAAATCCAAACCATACTCCGTTAATGCTTCTGCTAGCCGCATCAATGATGGGCGACTATAAGCACTCTCTCCTTCGACGTTATGAAGCATTCGAAGGCGTCGCATGAATCGCATACCAAACGTCTTGCCTTGAAGCTCAATTGCTTTTAGAATGACGAGTGGTGACATATCACATGCAGATCGTGATGGAGCGCATGGAATCGTTGCAATCGTCCGAAGACGGAACAGATGACCATATTCTAGCTCTAGCTTCTTGAGGACGGGTATCAACCGTAAACCATCCGTTTGTGTAACATCTAGAAAATGATAGATTTCCAGAGGTTTCGTCGGTTGTTGAATCGATGGTTCGTCCAATGAACAATAAGATCCGTTACATTGTGCGTGTTCCATCCGTTCACCCCTTCCTGTTGTTATCGTTACCCTATTTTAGCAACGAAAAAAAAGAAAGAGCAAAGGTTTTGCTTGTTCATTCTTACACGAAAAATCAAGAAAGCGCTTTACGTTCCATGAAGCGGACGATTTTATTTTTTGTTTTGCGCTGGGGAATGTCGTGTTCTGAAAGAATTCGCTCGAAATCCTTTTGCCCTTGTTCGAAGTTGCTGACCTCAAACTCTAACTCATAATCGGTATGTCCAAGATAGCGACTTTTATCAAGAACGAGTAAGCCTTCAGGAAGCACCGTCTCGATTCGTTCGGTTTCCAAACGACCTAAATGTTCCAACGAACCTTGCAAGTCAAAAGACGACAACTGTTGATTCATTTCTTTGGAATGAATTAGACCGTATTTGAATAGATCTTCTGCTTCAGTTGATGATAACGTGACATGCGTTTCAAGCAACCCCTCCTCATGGGGTTGTTTTAAAGTCAGTACGAGTCCTTGTTTTTTCTCACGAATCCGCAAGGCAGCACCTTTTTTTCGAAGTTCAAAATCAGGCGTATCAAAATAATCATTTGCTTGCCAAATGGGTTGTTTAGCTGACGCATAATGGGTAAATAACGATAGATATTCTTGTTCAGACAATAAGTTCTTAAATTCGATTTCCAATTCTTGTCTAATCGGAATCACGCCTTTCTAGTTGAATGTCTGAAAATATGATAACATGAATGAGGTAGGAACAGGCACTGAACCAATACTATTCGATTAAAAGTGGTGACAAATCAGATGACAAAAGAAAATTGGGATTTATTTCTTGCACCGTATCAAATCGCGGTCGATGAGTTGAAAGTTAAGCTAAAAGCGATTCGTAAACAATTTCAGCAACGGGGAGAACATTCACCGATTGAATTTGTCACAGGACGGGTCAAACCTGTAAAGAGCATTCTTCAAAAAGCGGAACGAAAAGCAATTGCGCGTGAGTCATTAGAACAAGACATGCAGGATATCGCCGGATTACGTATCATGTGTCAATTCGTCGATGATATCATTCATGTCCTTGAGCTGCTGCGCTCGCGCGGAGATTTTAAAATCGTCGAAGAACGAAACTACATTACGCAAAAAAAGGATAGTGGCTATCGATCGTATCACGTCATCATTGCCTATCCGGTACAGACGATCGAAGGTGAAGTTCCGACGTTAGTCGAGATCCAAATTCGAACGCTTGCGATGAATTTCTGGGCAACGATTGAACATTCGTTGAATTATAAGTACCAAGGAAATATTCCGGAAGAGACGCGTGAACGTCTGCGTCGTGCAGCAGAGGCAGCATTTTTGCTTGATGCGGAGATGAGCCAGCTGAAAGTAGAAATCCAAGACGCACAACTCGTCTTTCAACGCGACGCTAAGGCGTCTGAACGATTAAAAGAGTAGGGGGATGACCATGCGTTTTGCAATCACGGCTCGTGATGATGAGCGATCTCATGCGCTGAAACAGCAACTCGAGCAGGCATTGACGGATCGGGGATGTATTCTTGATGTCAGCCAGCCGGAAATCGTCGTCTCGATCGGTGGAGACGGAACGATGCTACAGGCGTTTCATTCGTATCTCGATCAAGTAGAGACGATCACGCTTGTTGGGATTCATACGGGGCACCTTGGTTTTTATGCGGATTGGCGCCCTGAAGAAATGGATGAACTGATTGATCATATCGCGAAGCAGGATTTAGCGACGGTTCAATACCCGTTGCTTGAACTCTCGATTGATTATGCGGACGGTTCTCACAACCAACTGCTTGCCTTGAATGAATGTACGATTAAAAGTTTTAATCAGACGCTCGTTTGTGATTTATCGATTCGAGGCGACTACTTCGAGACATTCCGAGGGGACGGGTTGTGTGTATCAACACCTTCTGGTTCGACAGCTTACAATAAGGCACTCGGCGGAGCGATCGTTCACCCGGCGCTCGAAGCAATTCAAATTACAGAGATGGCTTCCATCAACAATCGTGTCTACCGGACGATCGGCTCACCGATGTTGTTACCGAAACATCATGATGTCGAAATTCGTCCCGTCAATCCGATTGATTTTCAGATGACCTATGACCACTATGCTTCGATCATTCATCAAAACGTGACATCGATTCGATGCCGGGTCTCTGATAAAAAAGTGAAATTTGCTCGTTTTCGTTCTTTCCCGTTCTGGCAACGGGTGCGGGAATCTTTCCTGGCAGACGAAAGACGTTAAAGTAAAGGAAATGGAAACATGAATGGATTTCAGCTACAACAGATGGTGACTGACATCGAGGATGGCTGGCGTGTCAGTCATTTTTGTACGACCCGCTTAGGGATTTCGCGAAAAATGTTAGTATCGATTAAAAATCATGGGGATATCACGCGTAATGGTCAGCATGTTAACGTCCACGACGTCTTACACGCGGGTGATCATGTCCATGTCTTCTTCCCGGAAGAGACACCAGCACCGGATATGGTGGCGACAGAAGGGGAACTTGATATTTTGTTTGAAGATGATTGGTTGCTCGTCGTCAATAAACCGCCGGGCATGGCATCGATTCCGTCACGACTGCATCCGGAACGCTCATTATCGAACTATGTCCTTGGTTATTACCGAAAACAAGGAATTCCGTATGCAATCCATATCGTTAATCGGCTCGATCGTGATACGAGTGGTCTTGTCTTGTTCGCGAAACACGGGCTTGCCCATCACCGGATGAGTCTCATGCAACGATCCAATGAATTAGAACGACATTATTTAGCGTATGCACCCGGAAACGTACCGGTACAAACGATTGATCAACCGATTGGTCAAACCGATCATTCTTTCATGGAACGGATGGTACGACCAGATGGTCAACGAGCCATTACGCATATCTTAAATAGCCGTCTAGTTCAAGCCTTTAACCAAGAAATCTCATTACTCGATATCCGACTAGAGACAGGTCGGACACACCAAATTCGTGTCCATCTTGCTTTTCTTGGGCATCCCTTGATTGGCGATACGATGTATCAAGGGAACCCGTTACTTCCGCGTCAGGCGCTCCATAGTGCGTCAGCAACGTTCCTTCATCCTGCGACGGGAGAACGGGTTCGTTTTGAAGCACCACTTCCTGAGGATCTCCGACTGGAATGATAAAGTACACAAATAAAAGGCAATGGACTCGGTCCACTGCCTTTTATTTGTGTTTAGTCTTCATCGAACATGGAAATACGAGATTGAGAGGCGATTGCCATGATCAATCCTAGACCGACGAGGTTTACGATCATCGTTGATCCCCCATAACTGATGAACGGTAAGGGAAGACCTGTGATTGGTAAGACACCAATCGTCATCCCGATGTTTTGGAAGATTTGGAACGTAAACATCGCGACGTATCCTGTCACGATATAGGTACCAAATGGATCTGCTGTTTCGAGAGCAATCTGGATCAAGCGATAGACGAACAGGAACAAGACGATCAAGACGATGGCAGCTCCGATGAAACCGTAGTGTGAGGCAATCGTCGTAAAGATGAAGTCTGTATGCAATTCCGGAACGAACACTTGCAGTTTCCCGTATCCAACGCCGAACATTTGCCCTGAACCTGTTGCGTTGATTGCTTGGACGAGCTGGTACGACAGATCATCCGCATATTCGAACGGTTGTAACCAAGCCATGATCCGGTTCATCGCGTGACCTGGGAAAAAGGTTGCGAGCAAATCATTTTGGAAAAAGAACAGGTAAAAGAAGATGATGACAGCTCCAGCGAACAGACCGAACATCGTCAAAAGCCATTTCCAGTTTAGTCCTGATAACAACATCGCACATGCGAGGATGACGCATAGAATCAAACCGATCCCTAAATCGGGCTGAATGATGATAAGACCGAGCGGCAAGGCTGTAACTGCGACCAACTTGATAAGTAACAAGAGATCTCTTTCATGTTGAACATAACGCGCATTGTGCTCGGTAATGACGGCAGCGAGCGTCACGATCAAAAAGAACTTCATGAACTCAGCAGGTTGGACCGTACCGATAACTGGGAATTGATACCAACCGTATGCCCCTTTGATTTCAGTGACGATTGGTGTGTTTCGAAGAACGACAAGACCGATCAATGATACGATACCTGCTCCATATAAAAACCAGTGGAATCGCTTCAACTGTTCATAATCGATGAAAATGACGACCGATAACGCCATGAAGCCGATGACATACCATTGAATTTGTTTGGCAGAGAAGTTGATGGCACTGATCGCACCTTTAAGCGAAGGTTGTGCTGTATAGATGGCGATGATACTGATGACCATCAGACAGGCGAGTAAAAAAAGCAACGTATGATCATAACGTTGTGTAAATGATTTGAATCGATTCATTTCATCCCTACTTTCTATCACTTTCTATATTACCGTAATTTATCAAATCCGCAATATCAAGAGCGATGGTTGACAGAAGCGTTACGTTTTTGTAACCTGAAGATAGGTTTTATTACCAGGTACTAATTCAAGGGGGACTTTATCATGAATATTTATCCTTCACTCGAAGGCAAGACGTACGTCGTCATGGGCGTCATTAACCAACGTTCGATTGCATGGGGCATCGCACGTGCGCTCGACGCTGCTGGAGCAAGCCTCGCATTTACATATGTCGGGGAACGTTTTAAGGCGCCACTTGAAAAATTAGGACAAGAATTATCACGTCCGGCTTCTTATTATACGTGTGATGTCACGAGCGATGAAGAAATCGAACAGGTCTTCCAAACGATTCATGCGGACCACGGTAAGATTTCAGGGATTGCTCACTCGATCGCATTCGCGGATAAAGAAGCGCTTCGTGGTGAATTTTCTGGGGTAACGCGTGAACAGTTCGCGCAAGCACTTGATATCTCAGCTTACAGCTTAACAGCAGTCGTCAAGGCGGCGAAAGATTTCTTTACGGAAGATGCATCAGTCATCACGTTGACATACCTCGGTGGTGAGAAGATGGTTCCAAACTACAACGTCATGGGGGTTGCGAAAGCCGCATTAGATGCAAGCGTTCGTTATCTCGCTGCTGAATACGGTCAGCAAGGCGTTCGTGTCAATGCGATCTCAGCTGGTCCAATTCGGACAGTATCCGCAAAAGGTGTTGGCGACTTTAATTCCATTCTTGATAGCATCGAAGAACGTGCGCCACTTCATCGTAATGTGACGACAGAACAAATTGGTCAAAGTGGACTGTTCTTGCTTTCACAAATGTCGAGTGGGGTGACAGGAGAAATCCTTCACGTCGATAGCGGATTCCACATTCTTTAATAGATAACAGATTGAACCAAGCTTTCCTGAGAAGGGGGCTTGGTTTTTTTTGTGCTGGATCGGGGAAGTGTCAAATATGAACATGTTGAAGGAGAGAGGAAGTGTAATGGATGAATGCAATCGATTTTACAGTCGTACAATACGTGAACCGTCAAGTTCGTGTCGATCCACAACTAAAGACTGAGCCAGTCGCTCGGGTTCAACCGATACGCCCAACTGATCCTTACCGCGAACATGAAACTGACGATTTTTTAGAAGAACAGGCAAATGCATACGGTGTATTACCAGAACTAAAACTTCCCGGTCGAAGCTTCGACCGGGAAGTTTAATCATTCATTGACCTGTGAAGCGGAATGTCTCATAGACACTCCAAGCACCGTTCTCCAGTTCATACAATAAAGCCATTTTCGTGACGTCCTCTTGGAAACGAATATCTTCCATCTTGAGACGTTCTAACACGTCGAACAGTTCGACATCCGACAGTTCTTGACCAATCGTGATATGTGGCAAGAAATCGTATTTCGGCTTATGTTCGAGTGGACCAGTATGCAAAGCGCGATGTAATTGCTCTAACTCATCCGTCGGCATTACTTTAAGGAACAAGACATTGTTCGTCGGATGGAACGAACGAGCTCCTTGGATGTGCAAATTGACAGGCTTCGTTTCGGACGCGATTCGATTCAACTCCGTTACGATGTGGTCTAATTCTGTCTCATCCACTTCCATCCGCTCCCGTAGCGTGATATGAGGTGTGATCAGTGCATACTTCGAGTCATATCTCTTTCGGTATGAATTGGCAAAATCTTGAACGCGTTTCGATGGAAACAATACAACCCCGATGTTCATCGAAAATCCCCTACTTTCCCCTGAAATGATAACGCTTTACAAAATAATCATGACGGATTCTGGCGTCGATGTCAAAGAAGTTTGAGAGGAGCTTCAGAATCCGTGTATACTAATGAGGTACTTTGTTGGAGAGGTGGATATAGTCATGAAGAAAACACATTCAAAAGAGGTCAAACAGGCAGCTATCGATAAGTTACACGAACGTGGGGTGACGATTCATGCAATCGCTGAGATCGTGTACCAAATGCAGGCCCCATACACAGTGGATCTGACAATTGAAACATGTGTCAGTTCAGTAGAACGTGTTCTTGAAAAACGTGAATTACAACATGCGATTCTCGTCGGAGCAGAACTAGACATCCTGGCGGAAAAAGGGTTATTATCAGAACCTCTGCTGTCCATCATCCAAAGCGATGAAGGGCTATTTGGCGTAGATGAGACGATTGCGATTGGTGCCGTCAACACGTATGGTTCGATTGCGGTTACGACATTTGGATATTTGGATAAAGCAAAGGTTGGTATCATCAAAGAACTCGATACGAAACTTGGGGACGGAAAAGTCAATACGTTCATGGATGATATCGTCGCGGCCATTGCAGCAAATGCATCCGGACGACTAGCGCACCGTTTGCGAGATAAGGAAGACTATTCAGCAGAAGAATTAGAAGAACGTAAGGGAACATACTGATGCGTGGTGCAAGAGCGGCGTGGATTGGTGCATCCATTGCTGTCGTCTTATTTGTGATCATTGCTGTCTCCATTCGGACAACAGGCTATTTTTTATTTGATGCTCAATTATCGTCATATATGTCGCAACACGTCCCAGGGGATTACGTTTCTTGGTTCACTCAACTCGGATCAGGTCCAGGGGCGATGACGATGACGGTCTTACTTGGAATACTGAGTTATGTTTTGTGGCGAGATCGCATTGCAAGCATCTGGTACGTGATCATGGCAGTATCAGTAGGTGTATTGAATCAAGTCGTTAAATTCGCCTTTGTTCGAGAGCGCCCCTCATTAAATGAACTGGTTGGTGGTGTAGGATACAGTTTTCCGAGTGGTCACTCAGCGATGGCTTTTGCCGTCTATGCCGGATTTCTCGTCGTTGCGTTTCGTCATTTGAAAACAGGTGGGAAGGTACTTGTATCGATCGTGACGATTGGATTATTCCTCGCCATGGGAGCTTCTCGAATCATTTTAAACGTTCACTATTTCTCAGATGTCATCGGTGGATATTGTTTTGCCGCGATTCTTTTATGTAGCTCCTATGCATTCATCGTCTCCCGTAGAAAAAAAGGAGTGGCTTGATGTTACTGTTAGATGTTGATCATAGTTTATTATTTGATGAAGAGACGATGCGCTCCATCGACAAGCCGACGTTGCTTGTCGAACGAGTCGCTGGGCGACCTCGTTTTATGACGATGCGAGCGCATCTTAGATTAAAACGGTTAGTGTCGATTAACGGTGTTGTTCCGGTGACGAAACGAACGATGGAAGAGTACCAGCAGTTGGAACTCTTTCAAATCGATGCGCCACCGAAGTGGGCGATCATTGACGGTGGAAAGATTTTGCTTAAAGAAGGAAAAGTGGATCGTCGATATGAAAATTGGCTTCGTCAATTCAATAAGGAGACATCACTTGATTCCATCCTTGAGTATCTCATCGAAATGGAACAAGTTTCGATTGATGTATATCCTTCTGAGACGTTATCCAGTGTAATCACGCTTCCGCATGAGCCGATTCAACGGACGACGGACGAAGCTGTATTATTAGAAGAACTATTTCGTAAGTATGAAACGACATGAAAAAACCGGACGGTCTCAAGCAGACCGTCCGGTTTTCATCGTTTCGTGCAAGATATCAAGTTGTTGGTAAAGGAATCTCATCGAACCAGTACACACCGACCGTCTCAGCGCCAGCATGTGCCAAGATGGAAGGACCAAATTGGGTAATGCGTACTTGAAGCTCCGGATGTTCTGTAGAAATCAAGCGCCGTAATTCTTCAGCAGCGGCATGAGCGAGCGTGTGACTGACATAAAGCGTCCGATCATATACACCATGAGCACTGACTTTTGATGAAATTTCACTAACCATTTCTTTAAAAGCTTTTTTGATGGAACGAACTTTTTTAAATGGAACAAGCCGTCCTTCCTCATTAAATTGAGCGATTGGTTTAATATTGAGCATGTTTGCTAGTAAAAATTGACTCCCAGAGACACGTCCGCTCCGTCGCATCGTCTCCATATTTCCGATGATCAGATAAAAATGCGATTTGTGCTTGAATGTCTCAAGCGTAGACATGACTTCATCGGGACCTTTACCAGCAGCAACGAGTCGTTGTGCGATTCGGACAAGTTCTTGCTGATTCGCAGCACCTGTATACGAATCAATCGCGTATAAGGGGAAACCGACGGCTTCAGCTGCAGCGACGGAACTCGAATACGTGCCGCTCAATCCACTCGTAATATGAATCGCATACCCGTAATCATAGCCATCTTCAAGTAATTGTTCATACAAGGTCACGAAGTCACCGAATGATGGTTGAGAAGTCGTCGGTGAAGCGTGAGCATCTTCTCGCATTTTTTGATCAAGCTGTTCAATCGAGATATCGACATACTCCCGGTAAGACTCCCCGTTTAAGATGAGTAAAGTCGGTATCACATGGACTCCGATTTTTTCAGCCTCTCCTGGCTCAAAAAAAGCCATGCTGTCGGTAATCCAAGCAATCTTATCCATGTATATGACGCCTCCATTAATAGAACCATTTTGTTCATCATACCATAGCGATGAAAGCGGAATCACTAGCTAGCGCGTTTTTGTGTGATAGAAGCACTGGAAACGTGTCCAAACCATGAACTGATACCGAAGGCGATGAGTGTTGGAAATAACCATTCTAAACTTTGATCCACTAAAGGCAAGGATTGATAGAACGTTTTAAGATTTCCCGGGAAAAGCGAAAGTTGATTCAACGCACTACAGAATGAGAAGAAAATCGTTACACCAAGAGTTGATTGATAAACGACCGACTTACGACGGAACAGATGACGCATGAATGTCAAAGCGATCAAGACGATGACGATTGGATAAAGGAACATCAATACCGGAACGGCGATGGATAGCAATGTCTGCAATCCGACGATCGATACCGTAAGACCAAGAGCAGTCGTGAAGATACTTGCCGCTTTTAAAGATACACGGTTGGAAATCGTCATCATATATTCTGCAAATGCGGTGACGAGACCAACTGATGTCGTCAAACATGCAAGCAAGATCGCAAGACCAAGTACAGCTAAACCGATTGTGCCGAAGGCAGTATTTGCATAATGCTGAAGAAGTGTTGGACCATCAACTTTTCCGATGGCGGCAAATGTGTTACGTCCGATCATTCCAAGTCCGACATAGACGAGAGTCAAAGCAGTGGCAGCGATGATTCCGGCACGAGTGACGACTTTAAATTGTGCTGTTCGTTCATGAACGCCTCGGCTTTTCAATGTATGCAGTACGACGACACCAAATACCAAGGCACCGAGTGCATCAAGCGTTAAGTACCCTTGAAGGAAACCTTGAATGAATGCCTGTCCAGTCGTCTCATACGCCTCGTTCGGTGAAGCGACACTCGAAAGCGGCGAAACGATGCTACTGATGCTTAATGCAGCAAGAGCAATCAGTAATAATGGTGTGATGAAACGCCCGATGATCTCAAGTAATTTTCCTGGTCGTAGTACAAGATAAAGTGTGGCAAGGAAAAAGAGACTCGATGAGATGATCAACGTCATTTGTGAGGGAGCACCAAGAAATGGTACGACTCCGAGCTCATACGTGACAACCGATGTTCGCGGAATCCCGAAAAAGGGACCGATCGCCACATAGAGTGCGAACGTCAAGGCAGCACCTACAAAACGAGGGAGTGGTGCAGCAAGTGTTTTGATGCCACCTCCGATAGAGGCAACTGCAAGTAAGCCGAGCAATGGAAGACCAACACCCGTCACGATAAAGCCAAGGATGGCAGGAAAGAACTGTGAACCCGCAAGCGCACCGAGTTCCGGTGGGAAGATCAGGTTACCCGCACCGAAAAATAATGCAAAAATCATAAATCCTAAAGCAAATGTATCTTTTGTCTTAAACATGTGTTGTCCTCCATTCATCCTAATTTCAATAAAAAAAGCCTCATCCACGATGTGCGTGGATAGGCGTCGTGTGATCAGACGCCTTGTCGAAATGACGAAAAGGGCCTGGTCTTCATCTCCTCAATCGAGAAATGAATCTTCAGTCCCTGGTCCTAATCACAATCAGTCGTACTTGGATAAGCGATGTATATGTCATGTTTAAAACCTCCTGTTTGAATTTTTCTAAGGATAACATGAAGAATCTAATAAAACAATATTTTCTGAAAATTCATCACCGAATTTTTGAAAATAAATAACGTCTTGAGGAGAGATGAGGGTCTCTACTCAAGACGTTTTACGGTACACATCAGCTCGTTGCAATCGAGCGCGTTTTTTTGTGGCGTTTCAATTTATGGAGGAGCCAAGCGTGAACGACCTCACAGGATTGACGTGGTAACGTCAGTTCAACAAGCGATTCCTGCTGTTGCCCTTTAATGATGAAAAGTCCATTTTCTTCATCGACAGGGGCGATGGTCATTGAACTCGCTTCATTCAGCGACAATTTTACTTCACCGAGTGTCGCATCCTTTAATTTCAGGATGTTTCCATTTGTCGCAAATTTCGTGAATGAGCCAATTCCGTTCACTTTTAACTGATCCATATTGAATTCCTCCTTCTGTTGATTCCAGTACTATCCCTATAAAAAACCGGGTCTAACTTCTATCTTGAAAAGGTTATCCTCATTATAGCGAAGTCTTCACAAGATGCTAGTCTTATTTTGTGTGAAAATTCGAAAAAATTTTTAACAATATTGTCATATGTATAGGAATACCTGTTAAGAGGGAATCATCATGTGAAATTCAAATAGAACAAAAGCATCCTTTTCTAAAAGAAAAAGATGCTAAAGGTCAATCTAACTCAAAACTCCATTTCTTTTTGCGACAAACAAGCGTTCCTCGTCGGAGGATCGATTCTTTCTCCGCTTCAAAATCTTCATGTAGTACGCTCATATCTTCATATCGTCCTGCTACATATACAGGAATCGTGATATTTCTTGAGAAAACAGACCGTTTTGCACTCTCAAAATCAATCAATACTCCTTCTTTGAGGAGATGACGGATATGAATCATGATTTCAGCTGTTAAGGCGATCGAAGCAACGGATCGTGCGTGCTGACGAAATTTCCGTTGTACGAGATCGGAGATAAGTTGTTCTACTCGTGACCAATCCTTCAAGTAAACAGAAGCATGAAGCCCATCGTGTTCGCTAAAATAGACCAATTCATTCTCGATCGAGTCAAGGAAAGGAAGCGGTGTCCCTCGTTTCATATGCATTAAAAATAATAATTCCGCGATTTCGACATCCGTCAATACATCGAGCGAATGGGAAGATCGAATATCAATAGCAGTCAAAGGATGACGCTGGACATCCGTTGATTGTGAAAACTGTTCGATCTCATGCGATTCGATGTAATGAAGCATCGTTCGAAACGATTGTTTCGTCTGTTTGAAATCACTTCCTGAAATGAGTAAAGGACGTTTCAAATCCACGGCTGCAGCGAAATCAGAGAAATGTACTCCTGACATCGTTAATCGTTGATTTTCCTCGTCCTCATATAAGTAAAGTAACGCACTCGACATACCACTTCGCTTCCTTTCCATGACTAACTACTTCATAATTTAATAGTAGCAAAACTTCGAATTGCCTGAAAGGATATTTACTTCTGAAAACGGGCATACTACATAGAGAAGCATAAAGAGAGGTGATGGAGCATGTGGGGCTTGCGAAAGCCTTTCCCAGAATTGCGGACCGAGCGCTTCATATTACGTGAGCTCGAAAACCGTGACGCACGCGAATTGTTTAAAATCCTATCGGACGATAAAGTCATGTACTATTACGGATCAGATCCGCTCGTGACGGTCTATGAAGCTAAAAATGTCATCAGTTACTTTAAGGAACAGTTCACGCAAGGTAAAGCGATTCGCTGGGCAATTGCTGATGCGCAAACGAATCAATTGATCGGGACGATTGGTTTTCATAACTGGCTGTCCCAATACCATCGGGCTGAAATTGGTTTTGAAGTTAGTCAAGACTATTGGCAACGTGGTGTCGCCTCGGAAGCGGCAAGAGCTGTTCTGACATATGGCTTTGAAGAATTTGCTCTCCATCGGATCAGCGCCCTCGTCGCACCTGAAAATCTCGCTTCTAATGCACTAGTACAAAAATTAGGATTCAAAGCAGAAGGCTTACTAGCAGATTATGCGTACAGTCATGGTCGTTTCATGGACTTGACGATGTACCGGATGCTCGCATCTGAATGGAAGGGATGAGGTAGTCAATGGAAAACCAAACACTTGTACTCCTGCATGGATTTACAGGAGGAACAGATTATTTTAATCGGGTAGAGGCAAATTTACGACATTCCTTTGATGTATTACCACTAAGTTTACCGGGACATGAAGGACTCGATGTTGGTCCTGATACGATTGAAGGCTTTGCAGAATGGGTCATGCATGAACTTGATCGACGTGGTATCGAAAAGCCGATCATCATCGGGCATTCCTTTGGTGGATACATCACAGCTGCAATCGTTGAAGGGTATGCGGATCAAATCAGTGGATACGGTCTTGTGTACTCGACAGCTAAAGCAGATGATGAACAAGCGAAACAAAAACGAAATCAAAACATCACGCGCGTCGAAGAAGTCGGTGTCAGAGAATTCGTCAATGGTCTTGTTCCATCCTTATTCGCTGAAGGGGCAGATGAGTTTGCTGTCGCTGAAGCACTTGAGATTGGATACATGATGACGGTCGAAGGAGCCATTCGTGCGCTCTCTGCGATGCGAGATCGGCGAGATATGACGAAGGTCTTGACGAAAGCAAGCGTGAAGGGTCTCATCATTCATGGCACGAAAGATCAACTGATTTCAGAGGAAAGTGCATTTGCACCAAAGAATGATCATCTCATGCATCGGTCAACAGACAGTGGACACATGGGGATGCTTGAGACACCGGATGCTTTCGTTGCAATCATCGAAGAAGCATTCAAGTAAGTTTTTGCCCTACGGTCACGTCTGTAGGGCATTTGCTTTGCATTTCAGATGAGATATCTGAAATGATAGAAATGGAGGGGATACACATGAAAATCGTAGCGATTGAACCAACACCAAGTCCAAATAACATGAAAGTCATCGTTGATGAGGTCTTTTCGGAAAAGGGGCAGACATTTGAGCATGCCTTTGGCGCACCGGAACACATTCAGCGATTACTTGAAATACCAGGCGTTAAGTTCGTTTATCAGGTCAGTGACTTTTTATCGATCGAGCGTTATCCGAAATATGATTGGCGCTCGCTTGTCATCGATATACGACGTGCGTTTGGTGAAACGTTAAATGACGTTGAACAGCACGAGACAGATGCTGAGTATGAGCCTGTCCATCTATTCGTGCAGTTCATTTTAGGCGTACCGATGCAAATCAAAGGTGTGAAAGGATTAGAAGAAAAACGAGAAGGGCTGTCGGAACGTTTCCGGGAAGCAGCGCTATTCGTCCAACCATTCGTTCAGAATGTCATTAGCGATCGACGCTGGGTGGAACAAGCACCTCGATACGGTGATCTTGACGAAAGTTTGCGTGAGGTAGCGAATGAGATTGAGATTGCCTATCCAGTCGAACGTCTCGAACGTCTCAAGTCGCTCGCAGCAGGAGAAGACATTACATTTAGCGGTCAAGCGATTCAATCATCCGATTGGAAAGAACGATTCGCAGCGCTCGATGAACTACCTGTTGAGATGGAATGGGTTCCAGCTTATGCTCGCCTGTTACAGGACGAGAAGATGCAAATTCGACGTCAAGCGATCGTAAAGCTTGGGATGTTCGAAGATCACCGTGAAGAACTATTAGAGTATTTGACGAGTGCACTGCATGATCCGTCAGGGATCGTTCGCCGGACAGCAGGCGATACGATTTCAGATTGGGCGATGCCAGAAGCTGAACCAATGATGATGGAAGCGTTAGCGGATAAAAATAAATTAGTACGCTGGCGAGCTGCTCGCTTCCTGTTTGATGTCGGAACGGAACAATCGATTCCAAGACTGCGTGAAGCCATTCGAGACCGGGAATATGAAGTGGCTCTACAAGCCGAACTCGCATTAACGCGGATCGAAAGTGGGGAAGAAGCACTAGGAACGGTTTGGCAGCAAATGAATCGAATGATAGATGAAAGTTCATAAGAACTCAAAAAATAATTGCTTAAGAGAATCATTCGACAAAATGAGTCACCAATTGTCTAGGTATATTTTACCTGTTGTCTAAAAACACTGGTAAAATAATCAAAATTATGTTGTCATCTTTTTGAAATCGAAATGAAATGTGTTGGAAATGCTTATTAAAACGCTTGCATCTAACAACTAAATCAAGCATTCCAAAATATCCCTGATGAAATTGAAATATTGTTTTGAAATGAAATGTCGAATGACAATTTTCTTCTTTTTCCTGCCCTTTGGTACAGTTAATCTACAATAACGAATTCGAATCATGTAGGTCATCTCTTGGCTGGGCATTATGAATGAGAAAAGGGGAGAATCGGGGATATGTTACTTTTCGCTGAAACAGATTTAGCAGTAGGATACAAGGAACGGACAAAAACAGGGGTATATGTAACGATCGAAACAATCGACAGTCGTACGATTACATTAGTCGCGCCAGCAAACGCGGCAGAGGATATTTGTGACGAACTGTTTGCGACAGGATTAGAGCAATTGTTTTCATTCAAAATGAATCCATCGACTTTACCTGTGGCATAAGTGGATAAACGTGCGAGAGAGGAGAATCCTCTCTCGCTTTTTTTTGTGATAAAATTATTAGAGATAAAAGGAGGGATGAGATGAAACGTCTCGTTTTCATTCTGCTACTGCTTTCTGTTTGTTTAGCAGGTTGCCAAGAAAAGAAACAACAGGCAACAACAACCACGAACGAACCGATTCAGATCGCAGTCAAAACGACAAAGCAGGACGACATGATGCAATTAGACATTTCTTTAACGAATCCAAATGATCACAGTGTGAACGTGACGTATCCTTCCTCACAACGTTTTCAGGCTCAATTGATTGATGCGAAACAACACGTAACGTATGATTTTGAGAAAGAGCAAGTATTCACGCAAGCGATTGAAAAAGATACGTTCACGAAACGCGAAACGAAACAGTATACGGTTGAATTACCAATCTCCTCTTTAGGTGATAGTACGGAAGTACGCGTATCGACAATCCGTCAGTTTAAAGGAGCAAGTGCGAAACAAACGACGGATCAGCAAATGATTGATTCAAAATGACGATTAACACAACATGAAGGAGTGAAGCGATTTATG
The DNA here is from genome assembly GCF_019890935.1 of Exiguobacterium acetylicum. Classification (NCBI taxonomy): domain Bacteria; kingdom Bacillati; phylum Bacillota; class Bacilli; order Caryophanales; genus Exiguobacterium; species Exiguobacterium acetylicum. Next base: position 2,162,193 of record NZ_CP082333.1, on the reverse strand, counting down.
CAGCAAGAAATCATCCAAGTAACAGGCGTAAAACCTGTCATTGACCCAGCACAAGAAGTAAACGAGCGGGTAGCCTTCTTGAAGGCGTATCTCAAGCATACAGGAGCAAAAGGATTCGTATTAGGCATCTCTGGCGGACAAGATTCTTCGCTCGCCGGTCGTCTGTGCCAACTGGCTGTTGAAGAGTTGCGAAAAGAAGAGGGGAAAGATGTCGCGTTTTATGCGGTCCGCTTGCCTTACGGGGAACAACAAGATGAAGCAGACGCACAGACAGCCTTGACGTTCATTCAACCGGATCATTCGCTTCGTGTGAACATTAAACCAGCAGTCGAAGCATCGATGCAGGCGTTCAAAGAAGCGACAGGTGCAGAACTTTCCGACTTTAGTAAAGGAAATACGAAAGCGCGGGAGCGAATGAAAAGCCAATATGATTTAGCCGCTCATTATGGCTGTTTAGTCGTTGGAACGGATCATGCAGCTGAATTCGTGACGGGATTCTACACGAAACACGGTGATGGTGCATGTGATTTGACGCCATTGACAGGACTGAATAAACGGCAAGGGAAACAACTTTTACGTTACTTGAACGCACCAGAAGTCTTGATTGAAAAAGTTCCGACAGCAGATCTTGAGGAAAATCGTCCGGCATTACCAGACGAAGTGGCACTTGGTATGACATATGAAGAAATCGATGACTACTTGGAAGGAAAGACGATTTCAGAAGCAAGTCAAGAAAAGTTAGAGACGCAGTATAAACGTGTTGGACACAAGCATCATATGCCGGTCTCACCACTCGATGAATGGTGGAAAGCCTAATCCAAAATAAGGAGACGTGATTTCAATCGTGAAATCACGTCTTTTTTCATGTTCTTCGATTCTTCTTCAATTGTTATGGGAAAAGAAGAGAAACGATGATTGAGGAGGCGAGAGTATGACGATTGGGATTATAGGTGGAGGGTTATCCGGCTTGACGGCAGCTGCATTATTCGCAAAACAAGGAACGCCGGTCACGCTTTGGGATGCGGGGTTACTTGGAGGACGTGCCACCTCTCAAACCGTAAAAGGATTTACGTTTAATTACGGTGCTCATGCGATTTACGGACGCGATCAATCGATTCTTCGCAAACTAACGAAACAGCTCGGTATCGAAGTGACGTGGCTGGATTTCTCGGCGAGTCGTGCGAAATATGAGTTTTCAGGTCATTTGACGGCAGTTCCTGCGAATGCCTGGGGATTATTGAAAACAGAAGTCATCGAAGGAACGAACAAAGTACGTTTCACATGGGAAATCATTAAAACGATTTTACGAGTCGAACGAGGGGATCCGCAACAATCGATCGGGCAATGGTTAAAGACAGAACGAGTCGATGAACAAGTGGCACAGTTGATGCTTGATTTGGCATCAACGAACTTTTTTACGGCAGAACCCGAAAAAATTCCGTCAGACGTCTATTTCGAGTATTATCAAAAACTTTTTCGGACGCGCAAGCCTGTCTCATACATCGAAGGTGGATGGCAAGGGTTAATACAGGAGTTGGAACGGATCATCCTAGAGAACCACGGAGAAATCCTGAAAAAAACAAAAATAACAGCAGTCGAATCGACTACGACAGGATTCTTAGTACGTGATCGAAAGAAACAAGAATGGAACGTCGAACGGATCATCTTTGCCGTACCACCGCGTGAAATCTTAAAAATGGCGACTCCCACTGCCATTCAGCGATTTGTTACACCGTACGCGAGCCATGAACCGGTAGAAGTATTCGTGTATGATCTTGGACTTCATCCGTATATCCAAACACCGTATTCATACATCTACGACCGTTCGCATCGAGCTTTCATCACGGATTTATCGCATTATGATGCAAGTCTTGCACCGAAAGATGGTCAAGTCCTTCAAGCAATCGCCTACCTTGAACACGATCGACTTGAGGATCCTGAATATATTGGACATGTCCGAACAGGAATCGAACAGATGCTTGACGTTCATTTTGCAGATTGGCGACAACGTATCGTCGCAGAACGAACGATCAAACGAGCAGTCGTACAAGAAATCAAATGGAAAATGGGGCAAGCGCCGCTTGCGACTCATATTCCGGATCATGCAGGTATCGCTTTCGTCGGGGACTGGTGTGAAGGTACGGGACAACTCTCGGAGCTTGCGTTCTCAAGTGCCGTGAGCGTCTTCAATCGCTGGACGTGATGTCAAACGGGGGCTGACTCAAAAAAAGAATGACGCGTCTTTTCACGCCCTTTCCTCAGGCGAGACACAAGCCAGTTTTCCTGCTTCGTTGAAGCAGGAAAGCGGGTCTTGTTCGTCTCTGACAGCGCATAAATGGCTTGTTCCTGTAGGAGTGGCGTGTGACGCGTCATTCTTTTTGTTACGAGATAAGGATGGCAGATCATCATTCTGCCACCCTTATCGTTGTAGAGACTGACTTTTGAGTCAGCCCCATCTTATGCTTCATTGTTCGAACGTGCTGGATAGAACGCTAGAATCAAGAGTAAAGTGAAGGCAATGAGACTCATCATCGGAATCGTCAAGAAACCAAAATAGTTGACCCACTTGATGAGACAGCCGCTTGTACATAATGCTTCGCCATCGGGTAAGCGCTCAAGGATGACGTGGTACAAGGCGACACCAAAGCCGGCAAGCACATACAGGCGAACGAAGAGCGGATCGATCGTTTTCGACCGGAATAGCGAGATGAGCAAATAAAAGGCAGTCGTATACATGAATAGCCGTTGCCACCAACAGAGAGGGCAGGGAATGAATCCGCGAATTTCACTGAAATAGAGACTGCCAAGCGTTGCAATCGTTGAGATGATGAACATAAAATGATAGCGTGTCATATGTATCGTCCTTTCTAACGTGTTAAACTAATGCCATCTTATATCATGAGGAGTCGAATCTCACATTGCAAGTGTCGGAAATGGAAATGTTGATCACCTTATCGGAAGAATTGAATATGAGGCGCGCTGCTGAACGATTATTCGTCTCGCAACCTGCACTTAGTCAACGTCTCGTTGCGATTGAAAGACGCTGGGGAACAAAGTTATTCATTCGTTCATCGCGTGGGTTAAGCATCACACCACAAGGAGAAAAAGTAATCGGTCTCGCAAAAGAGATGAATCGGAAGGAACTTGAGTTAAAAAGTGAATTGACAGCAGAAGAGGGGGCTGTTTATGGGACGCTTCGAATTGCCGTCGCTTCCATCATGGGGCAATACTGGCTCCCGCGTGTCTTGAAACGATTCGTTGAGCGTTATCCGCATGTCCGTGTTCAGCTTGTCACGGGATGGTCCAGTGAGATGATGCGCCATATGTTAGAGGAACATTTTCATATCGGAATCATTCGTGGAAACCCGGACTGGAAAGGTGTCAAAGAACGTCTTTTCTCGGATCCGCTCTATTTAGTCGATAGTGAGTTGACGTCAATCGAACAGTTACGCGTGACGGATCGACCATTCATCCAGTTCAAGAGTGATTCAACGTACTATCAGGAAATTTTAGAATGGTGGCAAGATCGGTTCGCAAGTCCACCATCTCGGACGTTGGTCGTCGATCAAATCGAGACATGTAAGCAGATGGCTCTACATGGAATTGGATTTGCGATTTTACCCGAGTCGACGATCCAACAATCAAATGAAGTCATGCAGCTTCCGTTAAAAACATCATCTGGAAAGATATTAAAGCGAGATACATGGATTTTATCTACGGAATCGATGCTTGAACTAAAACAAGTTCAAGCATTTTGGGACATCGTAAAAGAAGAAGGAGGAAGTCAGTCAGATGGAATACGCCATTGAAATGCGGCGCGCGCTTCATAAAATACCAGAACCAGGGTTCAAGGAATTTAAGACGCAAGCTTTTATATTGGAACAAATTCGTGCTTATCCACCAGATCGTGTCACGTATGATACGTTCGAAACGGGTGTTTTCGTTCGAGTGAAAGGATTGACTGGAAATCGGACGATTGGATACCGGGCAGACATTGATGGGTTACCAATCGAAGAAGCGACAGGTCTTCCATTTTGCTCGGAACATCCAGGCTTCATGCATGCCTGTGGTCACGATATGCACACGTCGATTGCGTTGGGATTGATGAAACGAATCATTGAATTGCCGGTCATGGATGATGTCGTCTTTTTATTCCAACCAGCGGAAGAAGGTCCGGGCGGGGCAGAACCGATGATTAAAAGTCCGTTGTTTGAAAAATATCGTCCAAGTGAGATGTATGGTCTTCACGTCGCACCGGAGTATCCAGTCGGTACGATTGCAAGCCGTCCAGGCGTCTTGTTCGCGAGTGCTCGAGAAGTCCATATCACGATCTATGGTCAAAGTGGTCACGCGGCATTTCCTCATTTGACGATTGATACGGTCGTTGCGCAAGCAGCCTTGATCATGCAATTGCAAACAATCGTCAGCCGATCCATCAATCCGATGAACTGTAGCGTCATCACGATCGGAAAGGTCGATGCCGGGATTCGAGAAAACGTCATCGCCGGTAGAGCTGTTCTTGACGGTACGATGCGCGCACTCAACGGGGAAGATATGGAAAAACTGGAACGACGTGTTCGTGACATCATCCGGGGAATCGAAGCTTCCTTTGGCGTCAAGATTGATCTGCAATTCGGAAATCGTTATTACGAGGTCGTCAATGACCGACACATCGTTGATAAATTTTCATCATTCGTTAAGATGAATGCGAACTATATTGAATGTGATGCAGCAATGACAGGAGAAGACTTTGGATTCATGTTGAAGGAAATTCCAGGGATGATGTTTTGGCTCGGAGTCGACAATCCAACATCTGGACTTCATCAACCAACCTTGAATCCGGATGAATCCGCTATTCCATTTGTGATTGATTTACTCGATCATTATTTCCGAGAATATGTTTAAAAAGTTTTATGAAATAATGAAGGACATTAAGCTTTCCCTTTCGAAATCAAGAATGGGAAAGCTTTTTATATATGTAAGAATAGGAGTTTTCGAACATTTTGTGAAAAAAATCACGTGCACATGTGAACAATTTGTTACATCAAACATTATAAACAGACATAAAGGGTTATGTTCTCTATGATACGGTTATAGACCATATAGAGAAGTATGTTTTAGGAAGAGGGGGCTATATACATGTTCAATGATCCCGTATTGCTCAGTCGATTGTTGACAGGGCTCACATTAGCGTTTCATATTATATTCGCGACGATTGGCGTCGGGGTACCACTCATGGTACTCGCAGCTGAATTCATCGGTCTGAAACGCAAAGATCCGGATTATATTTTATTAGCAAGACGGTGGACGCGTGGATACGTCGTTACCGTCGCAGTCGGTGTCGTGACAGGGACGGCCATCGGATTGCAATTATCACTACTTTGGCCGTCACTCATGCAAGTGGCTGGTCAAACGATCGCACTACCGCTATTTATGGAAACATTCGCATTCTTCTTTGAAGCGATTTTCCTCGGTATTTATCTGTACACGTGGGATCGGTTTAAAAACCCATGGTTACACTGGTTGATCGGGATTCCGGTCGTCATTGGTGCGACAGCATCAGCATTCTTCATTACGACGGTCAACTCCTTCATGAACTCACCAGAAGGATTTAAGATCGTCAACGGAACGCTAACGCAAATTGAACCATTAAAAGCAATGTTCAATACAGCAACACCTACAAAAGCAACACACGTCATCGTATCGGCTTATTTAACAGTCGCATTCATCTTGGCGGCAATCGCGGCGTTCCACTTACTCCGCAAAAAAACACTCTCAGCAGCGGAAACAGCGTATCACAAAAAAGCACTTCGCTTAACGGTTATGGCTGGATTGATTTTTGCCTTCTCGACGGCACTTGTCGGGGACTTCTCAGGGAAATACTTGGCGAAATACCAGCCAGAGAAACTCGCAGCCGCTGAATGGCATTTTGAAACGACAAGTGAAGCCGAGTTGATCTTTGGTGGGATACTTGATCAGCAAGAAGACGGCAGTTATGAAATCAAGGGTGCCGTCAAAATCCCATATGCACTCTCAATTCTTGCGGGTGGAGCTCCAGATACAGAAGTCATTGGTCTAAATGAGTTCGCAAAAGAAGATCAAGCACCGCTGATCGTTCACTATTTCTTCGATATCATGGTTTCGATCGGTATGTATTTGGCTGCCATCTCTGCCTTGTTCATCTTGGCATTCCGTTTGAAAAAATTAAATCCTTATAACAAATGGATTTTAAGAGGTGTCTTCATCGGTGGACCTCTGGCGATGATTTCAATTGAAGCAGGTTGGATGTATGCTGAAATTGGTCGTCAACCTTGGACACTGTACGGCATCATGCGGACAGCAGATGCGGCGACGACATCAACTGCTGTTGGTCCGATGTTGATTCTATTCAGTGCCTTGTACTTGATGCTCGGTACGATTTGTACAGTCGTATTATTACGGATGTTCAAGAAAAACCCGGTTGGAAAAGAACTTCAAGAACTTGCTGAAAACCACCACGCGCGTGGGGAAGCTATGTTCGTGGATGATAACAAGTAAGGAGGGAACGATTTGGACGTTCAAACACTAGGAATTACGGTCCTTTGGACTTTCCTGTACGGATATCTCATCGTTGCCTCAATTGACTTCGGTGCTGGATTTTACGCCTTTTATTCAAAATATACGAAGCGGGATCATTTAACGAATCGATTGATTCTTCGTTATCTCTCACCAGTGTGGGAGGTAACGAATGTCTTCTTCGTATTCTTCTTCGTCGGACTAGTCGGGTTCTTCCCGGATACCGCTTATTATTTCGGTACGGCACTGCTCGTGCCAGCCTCAATCGTTCTCGTATTGATTGCGATTCGTGGTAGCTTCTATGCATTTGCCAATTATGGATCAAACGACAGCATGTTCTATACGTTCTTATATGGAGCAACTGGTCTATTGATTCCGGCGGCGATGTCAACGACTTTGACGATCAGTCAAGGTGGATTCATTCGTAAAACGAATGAAACAGTCGAGTTTTTAGGAACAAAATTATTTACGAACTTTTACTCTTGGTCGGTCGTAGCACTCGCTATCGTATCCGTCCTCTATATCAGTGCGATGTTCCTCTTGTTCTACGCAGATAAAGCGAAGGATGAAGGAGCTACGCCATTGATTCGTAAATGGGCACTCTTCTGGAGTGGTCCAACGATTCTAGTCTGTGCACTCGTTTTCTTTGGATTGAAAAATCAAGCGGCATGGCACTATGAGAACATCTTAAACGGGAACTGGTGGTGGTTCGCTGCTAGTTTCATCTTCTTCCTTGTTGCGGTGACACTCGTCTACATGAAGAAGAATTACGGAATTGCTTTCGTCGCGGTCATGCTACAGTATGGAGTGGCATGGTTCGGTTACGGTTATACGCACTTACCATACATCTTGTATCCATATATCGATATCAACAAAGCGGTCGTTAACGAAACAATGGCTTCCGCACTCGTCGTTGTCTTCATCTTCGGACTCTTACTCTTGATTCCGGCGTTGTACTTGATTTTACGACTCTTCTTGTTCGATAACGATTATGTACGTGGGAAATCCTCAAAATAATGGATGAATAAACGCCTCTGCGAATCGCAGGGGCGTTTATAGTAATTTTAAAATGAATCGGGTACACTACTAAGGAAGAGCGATTGTGAAGGAGAGTTGTGAAAATGAATGGAGAGTTTGCAGTAATTGGACTAGGGCGCTTTGGTGGCTCGATTGTCCGTGAATTATCGAAAAATGGCTACGATGTCTTAGCGATTGACTCCGACGAGGAGCGCGTCAATGAATTTATGGGAATTGCGACGCATTCCGTCATCGCGGACACGACGGATGAGAATGTCTTAAAAAGTCTAGGAATCCGAAACTTCGATCATGTCATCGTTGCCATCGGGGAAAATATTCAAGCATCCATCTTGACGACATTGATCTTAAAAGAGCTCGGGGTACAATCGATTACTGTCAAAGCGACGAACGATTACCACGAAAAAGTATTACGAAAAATCGGAGCAGATTTCATCGTTCACCCCGAACGGGATATGGGAGTGCGGATTGCGAACGGTTTAATGAGTTCCAATATTCTTGACTATCTCGATTTATCTCAAGAATTTTCGATCGTTGAAATTAAAGTCAGTGACCGGATGGCAAAACAAACATTGATTGACCTGGATCTACGGAGCAAATACGGAGCGAACGTCGTCGCGATTAAACGTGGAGAAAACGTTCTGATTTCTCTACAAGCTGACGAAATGATTGAAAAAGGGGACTATCTCGTCGTCATTGGTGAAAATGAGGACCTCGACCGTCTAGAGCGTGCGATTCATAAAGTGAAGAACTAAAAAAAGCTGAGGCGCGCCTCAGCTTTACATTTACTTAATTAAATGAGTTGGAATTCTTTTAGTCCATGTGCGATACCGTCCTCAAGGATGGGTTTCGTGACGTAATCAGCGGCAGCTTTCGTTTCTGGAAGCCCGTTCCCCATCGCAATACCGGTTCCAACGTAGCGGAGCATCTCTAAATCGTTTAAGGCATCACCGAATGCAAAGGTATCTTCGCGGCGAATATTCGTCAATTTCAGGAATTGTTTGATCCCTTCTGCTTTCGAAGAACCGACATTGATGACATCCATTGCATGTGGGTGCCAACGAATGAAATCGAATGCGTCATAGCGTTTAACATAATCGCTCTCTTCTTCAGCTGTGCAGTAGACGAGCGTTTGGAAAACATCATGCGATAAAAACGCTTCTTCATCGTGAATCGGTAACGGCATATCAAGCTCACCGAGCGAATCGACGACATGAACGTCATTTGATTTCGTCGTGAAGCCTTTTGTTTCACCGAGGTAGACAAGTGTATGTCCGTTTTCACGTGCTTGTTGTGTCAACTGTGTCAAATCCGTCTTCGGTTGTGGACGTTTGTAGATGATTTCATTTTGATGAACGACGATTTGCCCGTTATAGCCGATAATTGTATCGATGTTGAGCAATTCACGGATTCCAGACAACATCGCAGGTCCGCGTCCAGTTGCGAGTGCTACATAGACACCATTTTCTTGAAGCTTACGAATTGCCTGTTTTGTTGATTCCGGAACAAAATGACCATCATGCAATAAGGTTCCGTCGATATCGAAAAAGACGACTTTCTGATTTGCCATGGTTTCACCTTCTCTTTTTAATTGGTCAAAATGACCTGTTCATGTGAAAGTATAGCATAACCAAAAGCGTGTTGCCTGAAGGGAACATGCGGAATAAGGATGAAAAATAGTCTGTGTATCGTGTATACTGTACTAAGGACAAAAAACAATGTACTGATAAGGAGTTGCTAGGCATGATTTTTAAAGTATTTTACCAACCGCTTCGTTCGGAAGCACCTGTTCGTGAACGGACAGAAACAATGTATGTAGAAGGGGAAAGCATTCGTGACGTGCGATCAACGATTGACCACCTCAAAGATATCAACATCGAGTTCATCCGCGAAGTCAGCGGAGAATTTTTGACATACGAACAACAACATCCTGATTTCAAGGTTGCGACGTTCGAATGAAGTTCGTCAAAAACCATCAGGCCGCCGTTTTCGCACTCGGTGGACTCGGGGAAATCGGGAAGAACACGTATGTCGTTCAATTCCAAGATGAGATCATCGTCATTGACGCGGGTGTCATGTTCCCAGAAGATGAATTACTCGGAATCGACTATGTCATTCCAGATTACACGTACTTGATCAAGAACAAGGACAAGGTCAAAGGCGTCTTCATCACACACGGTCATGAAGATCACATTGGCGGTCTGCCTTTCTTGCTTAAACAAGTGAATTTACCGATTTACGCTGGGAAGATTGCGATGGGTCTCATCAAAGTGAAGTTAGAAGAGCATGGTTTGCTTCGCAACGCGGAACTGCATGAGATCGATGAAGATTCGGTCATCAAGTTCCGGAAGACAAGCATCTCGTTCTTCCGTACGACACACTCGATTCCGAATTCGTTCGGTGTCGTCGTCAAAACACCACAAGGGAACATCGTGCATACAGGGGACTTCAAGTTCGATTTCACGCCAGTCGGAGAGCCGGCTGATTTAGCGAAAATGGCTGAACTCGGTAAAGAAGGCGTATTGTGTCTTCTATCGGACTCTACGAACGCAGAAGTGGAAGGGTTTACGATGAGTGAACGTGTCGTTGGGGAAACGATCTCAGACATCTTCCGTAAAGCGGAAGGGCGGATCATCTTCGCGACGTTTGCGTCGAACATCTATCGTCTGCAACAAGTCGTCAATGCTTCTGTAGAAGCAGGACGGAAAATCGTCGTCTTCGGACGTAGCATGGACAAGGTCATGATGATTGGTCAAGAACTTGATTTCATCAAAGCGCCGAAGGGTACGATCATCGAGCCGAACGAGATGAAACGTTATAAATCAAATGAGTTGACGATCCTTTGTACCGGTTCACAAGGAGAACCGATGGCTGCACTTAGCCGTATCGCAAACGGAACACATCGTCAAATCTCGATCATTCCGGATGATCTCGTCATCTTCTCATCGTCACCAATCCCAGGAAACGTCGTTTCTGTCGGAAAGACGATCAATCAGCTATATAAAGCTGGCGCAGATGTCATGTACGGTAAACTGAATGATATCCATACATCAGGTCATGGTAGTCAACAAGAGCAGTTGCTCATGTTACGTTTATTGAATCCGAAATACTTCATGCCGATTCACGGGGAATACAGGATGCTGAAGAAGCATATGTCGCTTGCGATGGATGCTGGTGTACCGGAAGAGAACTGCTTCGTCATGGATAACGGTGAAGTACTCGCATTAGATGCGAATGCAGCCGCTATCACTGGGAAGATTCAAGCGAATGCCGTTTATGTCGATGGAAAAGGAATCGGAGACATCGGAAACATCGTCTTACGCGATCGCCGTATTCTCTCAGAAGAGGGACTCGTCGTCGTCGTCGTGACGCTTGACTCGAAGACGAATCGTCTCGTCTCTGGACCGGACATCATCTCGCGTGGTTTCGTCTACATGCGGGAGTCGGGTAATTTGATTAAAGATGCTGAACGTCTACTCAAGCGTTCGCTTGATCAATCGCTTGCGAACCGTAATACGAAATGGACGGACATCAAACAAGTCATCAATGATACGCTCACACCGTATTTAACAGAAAAAACACAACGTCATCCAATGATCATGCCGATCATCATGGAAGTCTGATTCAAAAAAATCCTCGTCTCCGAAACGGAAACGAGGATTTTTGCATTACGTGGCAGGACCGTATTCCTTGAACGGTTCTTTTTTATCAATCCGATCATAGAACATGACGCCATCTAGATGATCATATTCATGCTGGCAGACGATTGCTTTCATCCCTTTTAAACGTAATTTTACAGGATTTCCGTTATGATCGATGCCAGTTAGGGTAATACGCATATAGCGCGGTACATGTCCTTCGACTTCACGATCGACGGACAGACATCCTTCGCCGCCTGTTAAATACGTCTGCTCGACGGAATGACTGATGATTTTTGGATTATAGATACCAAATTCCAATAAATCATCACCATCCGGTAAGCGGATCGCGAACATGCGCTTGTTGACACCGATTTGTGGTGCTGCAAGTCCAATGCCGCTTCGTAAATCGTATTTCTTCGCAATTTCATCATCTTGACTGTTGGCGAGGAACTCGCGCATGAGTCGCATCGTTTCCTTATCCTCATCGCTGAGAGGGAAGGTCACTTCTACTGACCGTTCGTGAAGAGCAGGAACGTCTTCGCGTACGATTTCATTCATGGTGATCATGAACAACACTCCTTTCGTCTACAAAAAGTATAGCATAGGAAAGTGGGGAATGATGACAACTAACACAGTAGGAAAATATCGAATGATACAGAAGATGGAATATTCTAGTTTTGTGATTGAATTCACAATGTGAAACGCGAAAAAAATAAAACATTTCCTTTGATTTTAAGGTGTTACAGATTTATACTTGTAACGTAATGAACAAGACACTATAACGTGTCGATTCATGATAATACAGTTTACTCAACTGAATAGGTACACAGACACATGTTCAAAGGATAGTCACACGGGACTTCGTTTTTTGGACACTATTGTTATGTGGGCAAATCAGTCAGAGGAATATTTCGCTGAACGCAGTGAAAGGATGAGGTGAAAAGATGAACGTAAACATGTTTAAAAACGTGGAAGAAAACTTTGAAACGTTCCGCATTCTTGACGAGAAAGGTGAAGTCGTCAATAAAGACGCTATGCCAGATCTCTCGGATGAAGAGCTTACGGAATTAATGCGCCGTCTCGTATACACACGTATCTGGGACCAACGTGCAATCTCACTTAACCGTCAAGGACGTCTTGGTTTCTACGCTCCAGTAGCTGGACAAGAAGCGTCAATGATCGGTACGCAATTCGCTTTGGATAAAGATGACTGGATTCTTCCTGGATACCGTGATATTCCACAAATGGTCTTCCATGGCTTCCCACTTTACAAAGCATTCTTGTTCTCACGCGGTCACATCACAGGTGGTAAGATCCCTGAAGGTGTTAACGTCTTAATGCCACAAATCATTATCGGTGCGCAGATCGTTCAAGCGGCTGGTGTTGCTCTCGGTCTTAAGAAAAGCGGTAAAGAACAAGTCGCAATCACTTACACAGGTGATGGTGGTTCTTCACAAGGTGACTTCTATGAAGGTATGAACTTCGCTGGAGCTTTCAAAGCACCTGCAATCTTCGTCGTTCAAAACAATCGTTTCGCAATCTCGACACCTGTCGAAAAACAATCTATGGCGAAAACAATCGCTCAAAAAGCTGTCGCTGCTGGTATCAATGGTATCCAAGTCGACGGTATGGACGTTCTTGCTGTATACGCAGCTACGAAACAAGCGCGTGTTGAAGCACTCAACGGTGTTCCGACATTGATCGAAACATTGACTTACCGTTACGGACCACACACACTCGCTGGTGATGATCCAACACGTTACCGTACAAAAGACATGGATGATGAGTATCAAGCACAAGATCCACTCGTCCGTTTCCGTGCTTTCATGGAAGCAAAAGGTCTTTGGAACGAAGATAAAGAGAACGAAGTCATCGAGCAAGCTAAAGCTGACGTTAAGGAAGCACTTGCACAAGCTGACAAAGAACCAAAACAAAAAGTTACAGATTTCATCAACGTGATGGCTGAGAAGCTTCCACAAAACCTGCAAGAGCAGCTTGATGAGTATACAGCAAAGGAGTCGAAATAACCCATGGCACAAATGACGATGATCCAAGCGATCACTGACGCAATGCGCGTCGAGATGAAACGCGACGAACAAGTTCTCTTGTTCGGTGAAGACGTCGGTAAAAACGGTGGGGTATTCCGTGCGACAGAAGGTCTTCAAGATGAGCTCGGCGAAGACCGCGTCTTCGATACACCACTTGCAGAATCAGGTATTGGTGGTCTTGCTGTCGGATTCAGTCTGACAGGATTCCGTCCAATCATGGAAATCCAATTCTTCGGATTCGTATTCGAAGTATTCGATTCAGTCGCAGCACAACTTGCGCGTCTCCGTTACCGTTCAGGTGGCACGTATAATGCACCTGTTACAATCCGTTCACCATTCGGTGGCGGTGTTAAAACACCGGAACTTCACGCAGATAACCTCGAAGGACTCATGGCTCAGTCACCAGGACTTAAAGTTGTCATTCCTTCAACACCTTACGATGCAAAAGGTCTTTTGATCGCGTCAATCCGCGACAACGACCCAGTCGTATTCCTCGAGCACATGAAACTCTACCGTTCATTCCGCGGTGAAGTGCCAGAGGGCGATTACACGATCGAACTCGGAAAAGCTGATGTTAAACGTGAAGGTACAGACGTAACAATCGTCACTTACGGTGCGATGGTACACGCTTCACTTAAAGCAGCTGAAGAGCTCGAAAAAGAAAACATCAGCGTCGAAATCATCGACTTGATGACAATCAGCCCAATCGACATCGATACGATTCTTGCTTCTGTCAAGAAAACAAACCGTGTCGTCGTCGTTCAAGAAGCACAAAAACAAGCGGGTATCGCTGCAATGGTTGCAACTGAAATCCAAGAACGTGCAATCCTTGACCTCGAAGCGCCAATTCTTCGTGTTGCTGCTCCAGATACAATCTTCCCATTCGCACAAGGTGAAGACGTCTGGATCCCAGATCACAAAGATATCGTTGAGAAAGTCAAAACTGTCTACAATTTCTAAGAGCATTTCGGAAAATAAGGAGAGGGGTTCATTCTCTCCTTGCTTCCGTTTTTACAGATAACAATCGACTAGAAGAGTGAACTAAAAGGAGGCATATTCAAATGGGTTTATTTGAATTCAAATTGCCGGATATCGGTGAGGGTATTCATGAAGGTGAAATCGTAAAGTGGTTCGTAAAAGCGGGCGACACTGTCAAGGAAGACGACGTTCTTCTTGAAGTACAAAACGATAAAGCAGTCGTTGAAATCCCATCACCAGTTGATGGTACTGTTAAAGAAGTAAAAGTTGACGAAGGTGTCGTAGCTGTCGTTGGCGACGTCCTCATCACTTTCGAAGTCGAAGGCGAAGGTTCTGCTCCTTCTGAAGAAGCAGAGCAACCAAAAGCTGAAGACAACGCAAAAGACGTTCAAGATACGGATCAAAAAGTGGAAGACAAACCAAACGAGGTTCAAATCCATAAATCAGAACGCGTCATCGCGATGCCATCTGTCCGTAAATATGCACGTGAAAAAGGTGTCGACATCCGTGAAGTCCAGGGTTCTGGAGACAACGGTCGTGTCGTCAAAGAAGACATCGATGCATTCGCAAATGGTGGTCAAACTTCTGAAGCACCAGCAACAGAAGAAAAAGCACCAGCTGCAGCTGCTTCTGCACCAAAAACAGAAGTTAAGCCATACGTTGCTGCTCAACCTGAACTTGAAACACGCGAGAAAATCAAAGGAATCCGTAAAGCGATTTCGAAAGCAATGGTTAACTCGAAACATACAGCTCCACACGTAACACTCATGGACGAAGTCGATGTTACGAACCTCGTAGCACTCCGTAAAAACTTCAAAGAAGTTGCGGCTGCTCAAGGTACGAAATTGACTTACCTTCCGTTCGTCGTAAAAGCATTGACTGCTGCTGCTAAAAAATACCCAGCAATCAACGCATCAATCGACGATGTAAACGAAGAAATCGTCTACAAAAACTACTTCAACATCGGTATCGCTGCAGATACAGACAACGGTCTTGTCGTACCAGTCGTTAAAGATGCAGATCGTAAATCGATCTTCTCACTCGCTGACGACATCAACGACCTTGCTGGTAAAGCACGCGAAGGTAAACTTTCTGGCGAAGAGATGAAAGGCGGATCAATCACGATCACTAACATCGGTTCTGCTGGCGGTCAGTGGTTCACACCAGTCATCAACCACCCAGAAGTTGCAATCCTCGGTATCGGCCGTATCGCTGAAAAAGCAGTCGTTAAAAACGGCGAAATCGTTGCTGCACCAGTTCTTGCACTTTCATTCAGCTTCGACCACCGTCTCATCGATGGTGCAACTGCACAAAACGCGCTTAACTTAGTTAAACGCCTATTGAACGACCCACAACTTCTCATCATGGAGGGATAAGCAATGGTAGTAGGTGAATTCGCACAAGAAACAGAGTTACTCGTAATCGGGGCTGGCCCTGGTGGTTACGTTGCTGCAATCCGCGGCGCGCAACTCGGTATGAAAGTAACAATCGTTGAACGTGAAAACGTCGGCGGTGTTTGCTTAAACGTTGGATGTATCCCATCAAAAGCCTTGATCACTGCAGGACATAACTTCCAGCATGCTAAAGGTGCAAGCGATATGGGGATCACTTCTGAGAATGCAACTGTCGATTTCTCGAAAGTTCAATCTTGGAAACAATCTGTCGTCAACAAATTGACTGGCGGCGTTAGTGGTCTTCTTAAAGGGAACAAAGTCGAGACTGTCGTTGGGGAAGCTTACTTCCAATCAGAAGATACAGTCCGTATCATCAACGAAGATTCTTCGACTCCTTACAAATTCAAGAAATGTATCATCGCGACAGGTTCGACTCCAATCGAACTTCCAGCTTTCAAATGGTCAAAACGCGTTCTTTCTTCAACAGGCGCATTGAACCTTCCTGAAATCCCGAAAAAACTCATCGTCATCGGTGGCGGATACATCGGGATGGAGCTTGGTACAGCGTATGCGAACTTCGATACAGAAGTCGTCATTCTTGAAGGAACAAAAGATATCCTTTCTGGTTTCGAGCCTGCTATGACGCAAGTCGTTAAGAAAAAGCTCAAACAAAAAGGTAACATCACAATCCACAACGAAGCACTTGCTCAAAGTGTGGAAGAGTCGGAAGATGGCGTTAAAGTAACATTCGAAGTCAACGGTGAAGCACAAACAGTTGAAGCGGACTACGTCCTCGTCACTGTCGGTCGTCGTCCGAACACTGGTGATCTTGGTCTTGAAATGGCAGAAGTCAAAGTCAGCGACCGTGGTCTTGTCGAAATCGACGATCAGTGCCGTACTTCAAACGAAAACATCTACGCAATCGGTGATATCGTTCCAGGACCACCACTTGCACACAAAGCTTCATTCGAAGCTAAAATTGCTGCTGAAGCAGCTGCAGGACACCCTGCATACCTCGACTACAGCGCGATTCCAGCGGTCGTCTTCACAGATCCAGAACTCGCTACAGTCGGTTACACGGAAGCACAAGCGAAAGAAGAAGGACTCGATTACATCGCGTCTAAATTCCCTTACGCTGCGAATGGTCGTGCACTTGCACTCAACGAGCCAGACGGCTTCTTGAAAATGATCACTCGTAAATCAGATGGTCTCTTAATCGGCGCGCAAATCGCTGGTACAGGCGCATCTGATATGATCGCTGAAATGGGACTCGCAATCGAGTCTGGTATGACAGCTGAAGATATCGCACTCACAATCCATGCGCACCCATCACTCGGTGAAATCGCAATGGAAACTGCTGAAGTTGCAATCGGTAGCCCAATCCACATCATTAAATAATATCGAAACACCTCATACACGGGGAGCCGACCGTGTATGAGGTGTTTTTTGTTTGGTCTTGATTCAAAAAAGGAAAAGAAAAAGTAAAAATTGGAGAGGGTGGACGCACATGGAATCCGTGACTACCTTAGAGGAGCTGTATTACGTATCAGAGATGGATAAGGTTCGTTTTGTCGGCTGGACGACTGCACTCGCCCGCTATGATTTTGCTGTCGTCTGCACGGGACAATTCTTCGGGAAAGTACTCGTCGTCAGTTTAACCGGTGGTCAGTCAGCGTTACTCGATCAACAGGATGTGCTAAATGGAGATGTTTTGATTCGTACATTTGCGATTGAGCGGGAGGATGTCGAAGTGATCGGTGAAGCACTCGCGGCATTCATACCTTGTTCACCAAACGATGAATACGCCGAATGAAAGGTTCAAAAAAGCAGCCATCCTGAGTAATAAGGATAGCTGCTTTTGCATTTTTTAACGAATCGCATTCGATTGTTGAATGACTTTGATCGTCTCAAGCGAATGATCCTCAAGACCTTGAACCGGAAGACCGGCTTCGATGTTTTCTTTGATATAGGCAAGGTTGTCTGCCGTGATCATCTCGCCTGGGATGAAGATAGGAATACCAGGTGGATATACCATCATGAATTCAGCTGAAATCCGCCCGACCGCATCGACCAACGGAATCGTCTCTGTCTCTTCATAGAATGCATCACGAGGACTGAGAGCGAGCGCTGGGATGTCTGGAAGAACAATCGAATGATCAGTTGTTTCGGCACCATTGTTCTGATAACGTGCGACAAGTAACGACATCGCATGTAAGAAGGCGTCAATCGTCTCTTCCGAGTCACCAGACGTGATGATGACAAGAATATTGTTCAAATCAGAAAGTTCAACTTCGATCCGATGTTCTTCGCGTAAGAACTCTTCGACGAGGTGACCAGAAATACCAAGTCCTTTGACGGAAACAAGCACTTTCGTTGGATCAAAAGCGAACGTCGCACTCGAATGAAGATCGGATTCACCGAAAACAGCGAGATAAGGAAGCTTCGCTAATCCAAAGCGCATCCGTGTCGCAAGTTCAAGTGCCCGACGATTCATCGCTTCACCGTTGATCGCAAGATGACGCCGAGCGCAGTCAAGAGAAGCGAGCAACAGGTAAGATGTCGATGTCGTCGTCAACATCGAGAGCACTGCTTGAACTTTATCTGGAGAGACAAGTCCGCGACGAACGTTCAGGACAGAACTTCCTGTAAGTGAGCCACCGAGTTTATGCACACTGGTTGCGGCAAGATCAGCTCCTGCTTGCATCGCTGACAACGGCATATCTTCGTGGAATGCGATATGGACGCCGTGTGCTTCGTCGACGAGTACCGGAATACCTTTACTATGGGAAAGCTTGACGATGCTCTCTAAGTCACCAGCAACGCCGAAATAGGTCGGGTTGATAACGAGAACGGCTTTTGTATCAGGATGAAGTGCAAGGGCACGTTCTACCGCGCTTGGTGTGATTCCGTGCGCGATTCCGAATGTCTCATCGAATTCAGGGTGAATGAAAATCGGATGCGCACCAGAAAGAACGATAGCTGACATCACCGATTTATGCACGTTCCGAGGAACGAGAATTTTATCATCAGGTCCGACGACACTCATGATCATCGCCATGATGGCCGTTGAAGTTCCTTGTACGGAAAAGAACGTTTCGTCGGCATGGAAGGCTTGAGCTGCCAATTGATGAGCTTCCTTAATGATTGCCTTTGGATGATGGAGATCATCAAGGGGAGCAATATTGATTAAATCGATATCGAGCGCATTCTGACCGATGAACGATCGAAAGGCTGGATCCATTCCTTGACCATTTTTATGACCGGGAATATGAAATTGAATTGGTTGACGTTTCGCATGCGCAAGTAGCGCATCGAATAAAGGTGTATCGAGCTGTGTTAAGCTTTTTGTTTGCACCAGATTTCCCCCCTTAAAACCGAATAAAAATACAATCAAACAAGCTAACTATAACAAGTTTTCGGACGGTTGCAACTGTTTTATGCTTCTTTTCCGTGTAAAATAGAAAAGTGCAGAAAGGAAGTGGGAATGATGGCATTGAATTATCCGCTCAATTCCGATTGGTCGACTGAAGAAATCGTAAAAGTCATAGACTTCTTTAATTTAGTCGAGCAAGCGTATGAGACAGGCGTTGAACGACAACGATTGCTCGAAGCATATCGTGAATTCAAGCAAATCGTCACCTCGAAATCCGAGGAAAAACAGTGGGATCAGTTTTATATGGAAGAGACCGGTTGCTCGAGTTATCGGACGATGCAGCAGGCGAAACGTCAAGAAGAACCGATCGTTCGCATGAAGAAATAATTGAATCATGAAGATAAGACTCCTATGCGATCGTATAGGAGTCTTATCTTTTAATCCGACTGGAAATGTGCGGGAAATGATCAACATTTGTTTAAAGTGGAAAGGAAGCGGCTATATACTACATACAAGACGTTGGCCTTACAAATATGTGAAACTGTATTTTTTAAAATTAGATGCTTTACATCTAAGTTGAATCGTACTATTATAGATTCAATCCACTAATAAGTCGCAATTGTCTGACAAATTAAACCTCTGTTTATCCCGCGAAGGAGTGTGGTTACTGTGAAACAAGTGATAGAAGCATACAAGAGAAAAGATGCAGAAAAACGCATTCCTGTATTGCGTCTCGAAATCGATTATGAGCTTGCTACATTACATGATGCGATGGTGGCAAGTGACGCAGAAGCTGTTGGCGCAAGTAAAGAGCGTCTCGAAAAATATCGTCAAGAGATGGTACGTCTTGAAGCTTGATTTCAACGTTCCGATCTCTACCTTATAATAAAATATCAACTCTTCAACCAGCGAACTGTTCGCTGGTTTTCTTTTTTTGTTACTATAGAAGAAGCTGGAAACAACGATGAAGGAGTGAACTCAAATGCAGATTGAGTTGGATGCGATAGATTTGATCAAACGAGCGGGAAAATACATTCGCGAAAAAATTGATGGTTCGTATCACGTCGAACAAAAAACCGGAAAAAGCGATTTAGTGACAGAGATTGATCAAGCCGTCGAGGACTTATTGATTCAAGGTATTTTAGATCGTTATCCGAATCATCATATTTATGGGGAAGAAGGGCGAATCGCTCGACCTGATACACTCGAAGGCACGATCTGGTTCGTTGATCCGATTGATGGAACGATGAACTTCATTCGTCAAAAACGAATGTTTGCCATCTCGATTGCGATCATGATAGATGGTGAGTTACATTATGGGTTCGTCTACGATGTCATGGCGGACGAGTTGTTCCATGTCATCAAAGGGCATGGTGCTTATCAAAACGGCATACGGTTACCACAAATCGAGGAGCGGAGTGTTAAAGAAGCAATCATCTGTATGAACGCGACCTGGGTGACACCAAATCGTCGAATCAATACGGATCGTCTTGCGCCACTCGTACGACACGCGGTAGGTGTACGAGCAATCGGTGCAGCATCACTTGAACTCGCATGGACAGCTGCAGGACGTGTTGATGGGTATATCACGATGCGTAATATGCCTTGGGATTACGCAGCTGGTCAGTTATTGATTGAAGAGGTCGGTGGGCGTGTCGGAACGATCACAGGTGAATCGATGTCATTTCTCGAACAAACGAGTGTGCTAGCAGGGAGCCAGACATTCGTTGAAGATGTGTTGACATTCGTACAAACACAAGAGGATTGAAAAAAGGTTTCTTTCGTCTTGAACGAAAGGAACCTTTTTGTTCATGCTTGTTTTCGCAAACGTGCCTTTAAAACGAACCCGGCACCCATCGTAACAATCATCAAGATGACAGAGGCAATCGTCATCGGTACGTTTTGTTCTGCGATGAAGATGCCGATGGCTGCCATGGATCCTACGGCAAGCATGGCGAGTAATAAAAATAGCAGGCGCATGTTTTTTCCCCCTCTACCCGTGAGTACGTTAACAGTGTAGCGTGAATGAAGGATAATGAAAAGGCTTTCGGAGTGATGTCGAATCTTAGTCATTGCCAATTAGGACTCTACCTGTGCTATACTCTTAAAGTTGACCGAAAGTATGATAAGATTTATTTAAATGAATAGAAAGAGGTACACACCTATGACAACATTAGTACGAAATGATTTACGCAACGTTGCGATCATCGCCCACGTTGACCATGGTAAAACAACATTAGTCGATGAGCTTTTAAAACAGTCTGGTACGTTCCGTACGAACGAACAAGTCGAAGAACGCGCAATGGACTCAAATGACATCGAGCGGGAACGTGGAATCACGATTCTTGCGAAAAACACTGCAATTGACTACAAAAACACACGCATCAACATCGTTGATACGCCAGGACACGCCGATTTCGGTGGAGAAGTTGAGCGGATCATGCGTATGGTTGATGGCGTCATCCTCGTCGTCGATGCACGTGAAGGCTGTATGCCACAAACACGTTTCGTTTTGAAAAAAGCACTCGAGCAAGGACTTCAACCAATCGTCGTCGTCAACAAAATCGACAAACCGATGGTCCGTCCTCTTGAAGTCGTCGACGAAGTCGTAGATCTCTTGATCGACCTCGGAGCTGACGAAGATCAACTCGAATTCCCAGTCGTTTATGCATCGGCAGTCAACGGCTCAAGTTCATTTGAACCCGAATTAGAAAAACAAGAAGATACAATCACGAACGTTCTTGATTTGATTCTTGAGCACACACCAGCACCTGTCGATAACACAATGGAACCGCTTCAGTTCCAAGTGACGATGCTTGACTATGATAACTACCTCGGACGGATCGGTGTCGGTCGTGTCTTCCGTGGAGAAATCAAAGTTGGCGATAGCGTTTCGCTTTCAAAACTTGATGGTTCAACGAAGAACTTCCGTGTTACGAAGTTGTTCGGTTACTTCGGTCTAAAACGTGTCGAAATCGAAACAGCAAAAGCTGGAGATTTGATCGCGATCGCTGGTATGGAAGATATTAACGTCGGTGAGACGGTTTGCCCGACTTCACACGTTGATCCACTCCCATTATTACGTATCGATGAGCCAACGCTTCAAATGACATTCATCGTCAACAACTCGCCATTCGCTGGTCGTGAAGGGGATCTCGTTACTTCACGTAAAATCGAAGAGCGTCTTGAAAAAGAACTCGAAACAGACGTTTCACTTCGCATCGAAAACACGGACTCACCGGACCGCTGGATCGTTTCTGGCCGTGGGGAACTTCACCTC
The DNA here is from genome assembly GCF_019890935.1 of Exiguobacterium acetylicum. Taxonomy (NCBI): domain Bacteria; kingdom Bacillati; phylum Bacillota; class Bacilli; order Caryophanales; genus Exiguobacterium; species Exiguobacterium acetylicum. Next base: position 2,139,889 of record NZ_CP082333.1, on the reverse strand, counting down.
GGGATTTTGATCGAAAACATGCGCCGTGAAGGATACGAAATTCAAGTATCGAAACCGCAAGTAATCATCAAAGAAGAAGAAGGCGTCAAAGTCGAGCCATTCGAACGCGTCGTCATCGATACACCAGAAGAGTACACAGGTTCTGTCATGGAATCGATCGGTCTCCGTAAAGGTGAATTGACGAACATGCAAACAATGGACAACGGTCAAACGAAGATGGAATTCATCGTTCCTTCACGTGGTTTGATCGGTTACCGTAACGAATTCCTCTCTGCTACACGCGGATACGGAATCATGAACCACACATTCGAAGAATACCGTCCGTTCATCCAAGCGGATATCGGTGGACGTCGTAGTGGTGTTATGGTCTCAATCGAAACAGGTAAAGCAACTGCTTACGCAATCTCAGCTCTTGAAGACCGCGGAACGATCTTCATCGAGCCTGGTATCGAAGTATACGAAGGTATGATCATCGGCGAATGTAACCGTGATGTCGATCTCGCTGTCAACGTCGTTAAAGCAAAACAATTAACGAACATGCGTGCATCTGCAAAAGACTCAACAAACGTTCTTAAACGTCCACGTGTCTTCTCACTTGAAGAGTCGTTGACATTCTTGAACGAAGATGAGTACTGTGAAATCACACCACAATCGGTTCGTCTCCGTAAACAAGTCTTGAACAAAAACGAACGTGAAAAGCAAGAAAAACGTCGTCGTCTAGGTAAAGATTAAGTCTTGAACGAATAGGGGGACTGGCAATGAATGCACAAGCTGCCGTTGCTTCTGATTTCTCGAAATACGATATTCCGTTCATCGCGAAACTTCTCGGTATTGGAAGTGATCCGAATAACATCGAAGCGGGATTTTATCCTTTAATGATTACCGTCGTCATCTTGACGCTTGTCGTCTTTAAGTTAGGATTTGCTAAGGAACTAGCATGGTGGAAATCACTGATCGTCTATCTCTTGCTCGCCGTGTTCTCGGCAGCATTGACGCTTGTCTTCTGGACATGGCCGATTCCTGAAGTACTCCTTGCGATGGTCTTCGTACTTGGTATTTATCGCTTCCGGATGTGGATGGTCAAGCGTGAACGTGAACGGACAGCTTCTTGACGGAAGCATGTCATGAATCAAAAGAACGAATCTCTTCGGAGGTTCGTTCTTTTTTTTGAGCCAATTCAGATGCATGATTTAAAGCGTAGCGGGAACTAGAATACTAAAAGGGGGAAAAAACATTGAAGATCAAGTATGTCATATCACCCCTCCTGTTAGCGGGTGTTCTGATGGGCTGTACACAAACATCAGAAGAATCGTCAACAGAGGAAACGAATCAGACGACACAAGAAAACAACCAACAGGATTCAAGTGATCAAGAAGCGACACAATCATCTCAAGCGCAAGAAGACGTCGTATTTAAAGAGCTAAACGCTCCGTGGAATATTGTCCGAGAAGAAGAGGTATTTTACATCACGGAACGAGAAGGAACGATTGTCAAAGGAAAACAAGGTGACTATGAACGGATGCGCCTTCAGCTGAAAGAGGATGTTCTCGCTGAAGGAGAAGGTGGATTACTTGGGATGGTACTTGATCCTGATTTTAAGGACAATCAGACGGCATACGTCTACCATACGTACGCTAAACAAGGGCAAGCGACGAATCGCGTCATCGCGATAAAAGAAGAGGGTGACCAGTGGACGGAAGAACGTGTCTTACTCGATGATATTCCCGGAGCGACGATTCATAACGGGGGACGGCTGGAGTGGGGACCTGAAGGCGCGCTCTATGTCACAGCAGGAGACGCAGCGAATCCTGAACTGGCGCAAGACATTGATTCATTGGCAGGAAAGGTTTTACGCATCACACCGGAAGGGGAACCGTTCGAAGGGAATCAAAAAGGATACGTCTACAGTCTCGGTCACCGGAATCCACAAGGACTTGTTTTCGTCGATGATCAACTGTATGCAAGTGAACATGGGCAAAGTGGGCACGATGAAATCAACCGAATCGAACAAAAGAATTATGGATGGCCGACGATTGAAGGGAAAGAACAAGCAGACGGACTGGTGACGCCGTGGTATGAAGTAGGAGAACAATCTGTTGCACCAAGTGGAGTTGCAACAGCAGAGAATACACTTTATTTTGCAACACTTGTCGGACAACGATTACAAACCATCGATCTAGAGACGAAGCGAGTCAAGACGATCGTCGAAAATCAAGGTCGGATTCGAGATGTCTGGATTGACGAGACATCAATTTACTATATTACAAATAATACGGACGGAAGAGGGAATCCAACGGCAGATGATGATCGACTCGTTCGTATCAATCGATGAACAATAAAAGGTCTGTCAGGGAATTTCCCCGCAGACCTTTTATTTACCAGTGTTTTCGTTTCGTTTCCCAAGTCGGGTATAGATGGAATTGTCCAGAAGCGTGGCGTTCAAGTGTCCGTTCTTCTACGCGTGATCGACACTCATCACAAATGTGGACACGAACAGGTTTATTGCGTAATCGCTTCGCCGTGAAGGACCAATCATCAATCGTTTCACGCTTATCGCAAATCGTACATTTCACTCGCATGCCAGGTCCTCCCTTTTTTTCTTAGTATATCATATTAGAAGATTATTCAGATGTAAAAAAGGGAAACGAGAAGTATATCTCGAAATATCATCACTAAGTCGTAGAGGGGGTGATGTCATGGCAAATAAAGTTGAACAACAGCTCAACTCAGGTCAACTAGAAGCACTATCGCAATTACCACTCGTTTTTTTAATTACGCATGATCAATCCAAACATTGGCCCATCACACATGCAATCAGTTGGGTACATGCGACGGATTCGCAAACGGTTCGATTTACAATCGAAGCAGATTCTCATCTCGTTAAAACATTACGAGAACATCCGGTCTTCACATTGATCTTTTTTGCAGATCAGTCGACGTACAGCTTAACGTGTACGGACGTCAAGGCGTTTACGCCGCAAGAAGACCTTCCGTTGCCACTCGCTTTTTATGAGGGACGCGTTGAGGAGGTACGTGACATCTTGTTTTACGGAGCAGCTGTCACACAACGACCGACTATCGAAAAAACATACGATGAACAAGCAGCCGAACGGTTGGATCAACTCGTTCATCGCATCCTAAAAGCGTAACATTCATCACAAACTCGACTCTAAAGGGGCGAACGATGGAATGAAAAAAATATACGTACTTGATACTAATGTCATGCTTCACGATCCACTTTCTCTTTTTCAATTCCAGGAGCACGACGTCGTCATACCAGCGATCGTACTAGAAGAACTAGATGGAAAAAAACGCAACATGGATGAGGTTGGACGCAATGCGCGAGAAACAGCTCGCATCTTAGACCAATTACGGGAAACGGGTCAGCTTCATGCAGGAGTTCCGCTTGGAAACGGCGGTATTCTTCGCGTCGATATTGGGGACTCCATTCATGAAGGTTCGCCGTTTACGCATGAATCAAACGATAACAAGATTATCGAGCTCGCATGGTCGATTCATCGGGAGCAACAGCTCGAAACGACCCCACGAGATGTCATTCTCGTCTCAAAAGATATCTTAGTCCGCGTCAAAGCGGATGCGTATGGATTAGTCGCTGAAGACTATATGACGGATCATATCGCTGATTTGACCGGTCTTTATACAGGATTCATCGAAGTGACCGTCGATCAGGAATATATTGATGCCTTCTATCAGGACAAACGGCTTTCAGTGGATGTCTTGCCAGAAAAAGTGCAACCGAATGAGTTCGTCATCTTAAAAAGTAACATGTCGAAAGCTTCAGCCATCGCCGTCGTTGATCAGAACCTGCCGATCATCCGGGCACTTTCGATCGATGTCGATCAAGTCTGGGGCGTCATTCCAAGAAACGTTCAACAACGGATGGCATTTGAGTTATTATTACGTGACGACGTACCACTTGTGACACTCGTTGGTAAGGCAGGTACCGGAAAAACGTTACTCGCACTCGCTGCGGGGCTCCTGCAAGTGGAAGACGAGCACAAATATAAAAAACTGGTCGTTGCTCGTCCTGTCGTACCGATGGGAAACGATATCGGCTACTTGCCGGGTGAAATGGAAGAGAAGCTTCGTCCGTGGATGCAACCTATCTACGATAACCTCGAACACCTTTTCAATACGGGATCGGGAGACGAACTAGGTAACATTCTCGCCGGAATGAAGACGATTCAACTGGAAGCATTAACGTACATCCGGGGACGTAGTATGCCGGGACAATTCATCATCATCGATGAAGCGCAGAACTTGACGAAACATGAAGTCAAGACGATTTTGACACGTGTCGGTGAAAATTCGAAAATCGTGTTAGTCGGGGATCCACAGCAGATTGATCATCCGTATCTAGATGAGTATTCCAATGGTCTATCCTACGCCGTAGAACGACTCAAAAATGAGAAAATGACGGGACATGTCAAACTCGTCAAAGGGGAGCGCTCGAACTTGGCGCGCCTCGCAGCCGATTTACTATGAAAAAACGTGGTGCGTCTATTCAGGCGCACCACGTTTTCCTTATATGACAGTAACCGTATGAACGGATTTGACGATCCGTTGTCCGTGTAACAGATGAACGGGTCCATCTGCTAACACTTTGCCGTCTTGTGAGAACTGCAGATACACTTCGTCGAGTTGCTCAAGGGGAAGTTCAACCGTTTCTTCGCCTTCGAAACGAATGGCAATCGCATCCGGTAAGAGCTCGGCATTCCGGATGAACGGTGCAAGCGCCATGGCGAATGACCCTTGAAGCGCGGCTTCTTTTTCAGCACGTGTCATCGGACGATTGTGATCCGTACGACTGCCTTCCATGATGCCTTTATCCCACGCAGCCCCCATTTTCGCGTAGTACGCTTCTTGTTCACTTGTGTCGGCTGGTTGCCCGATTTTCTCGATTGCTACCTTTCGTTCATCAAAGATCCAGACTGTCGGATCAATCGTTAACTGATGCCGTACTTTACCGTTAATCGGAAAAATCATTTGTTCTACCCCCTAAATGTGTAAGTCCAACAAATCCATTATACCGAAACGTTGAATTGTTGGCGAAAGTAAGGTAAAGTTTAGCTATAACAGGAACGCGTCATTTGATGAGGAGGGATTGGATTGTCAACTGAAATCGAGACAGTTCATCGCCAGCGCGCTCTTGAGCTACTAGAAGCGGATGCACAAAAAATCCGCCGGTTGATCGAGGTCCAGCTTGCGAATTTAACGATGCCACAATGTCCTCTTTACGAGGAAGTATTGGATACACAAATGTTCGGATTATCCCGTCAGATTGATTTTGCGGTACGTCTTGAACTGATTGATGCGGGTGAGGGGAAACAATTACTCGAATCACTTGAACAGCAATTATCTGATTTACATGATGCGGAGACGTGCTGATTTTCTACTCAAACGTGAAATGCGGCGTTTGGGTATTTTTTTTTAGAAAATGAAAAAAGGACGTGTACATATGTTAGCGAAGTTTAAAGAAAAACGAGCATTTTTTGACTATGGTCTCTTCTTTACGATGCTCATCCTCATGGCGATCAGTACGGTCATGGTCTATAGTGCGAGCGTGTGGAACGGTGGAGATTATGCGAATACGTCCTTCTTTGAGAAGCAGTTGATGTTTGATGCGATGGCGATCGTGCTGTTCCTTTTCGTTTCACAAATCAATCATGAGGTGTTCCGTGGACCAGTGATTCGTTTACTCTTGTACGCGATTACATGGTTGATGTTGATGGCGACGCTGTTTTCGGCACCACTAAACGGGGCTCGCGCATGGTTGAACTTCGGTATCTTCTTGATTCAACCAATCGAGCTTTGTAAATTCGTGCTCGTCGTCGGACTTGCGAGTTATTTTGATCAAAAGCACAAAGGGAAAATGGACGGCGTGATTGGGATCGTCCATCACTTCATCCATCGTCAAATTCCAGCGACGTCTCCAGGAAGACGGATTTTACTTAGTTTCTCGGACTGGATCTTGATTCCGATGGTTGTATTACTTGCACCTTACGCGATCATCATTCGCATGCAACCGGATGACGGCGGATTGTTCATTCTGTTACTCATCACGGCGATGATTTTATTCGCAGTTGGATTACCGAGTGGTTACATCATGTTATGTGTCGTCACCGTACCAATCATCTTCTTGTACGCATGGAATAATTTTTCGGATAATCAGATGCAACGGATTCAAGCAAGTTTAAATCCCTTCCTTGACGCAGAAGGTAAGGGATATCAGCTCATCAACTCCGTCATATCGATTGCCCACGGGGGATTATTCGGAGTAGGTCTCGGGAATAGTTTTCAAAAGTATGGCTATCTACCAGAGCCTGAAACCGACTACATCATGTCGATCATCTCGGAGGAACTCGGGTTCATCGGGGTTCTTGTAGTACTCGGTCTATTGTTCTATCTGATGATTCAAGGGGCGGTCATCGCTAATCGGTGTGTCTCGCTTTACTCGAGCATGCTCGCTCTCGGGATATCCGGTATCATCTTCATCCAGACATGTATCAATATCGCGGCCATGTCCGGTCTGTTTCCAGGTACAGGTGTTACCTTGCCATTCATCAGTTACGGTGGGTCATCGTTACTCGTCATGAGTACGATGCTTGGTGTGATGGCAAACATTTCCATGCAAAACAAATATCGAGTGGCTTATCAGAAAGAAGTGCGGACTGCACGTTCGATGAGTGCCACAAGCTCATTAACTAAAGGGGGAGCATCAGTTGACTAAAATCCAGAAGATTCTCGTAGCAAACCGCGGGGAGATCGCGATTCGCGTTTTCCGTGCAGCGACAGAACTCGGTATTCGTACCGTTGCCATTTATTCGCGAGAGGATATGGGTTCTCTTCATCGCTATAAAGCCGATGAAGCGTACCGGATCGGAGAAGGGAAAAAACCGATCGAAGCTTATCTCGATATTGAAGATATCATCGCAACAGCGAAAAAAGCCGAATGTGATGCGATCCATCCTGGTTATGGATTCCTCTCTGAGAATATTGAGCTAGCCAAACGTTGCCGTGAAGAGGGAATCATCTTCATCGGACCGCAAGAAGAGCATCTGTATAAGTTCGGGGATAAAGTACGGGCACGGACGACAGCGATTGAAGCCGGTCTTCCTGTCATTCCGGGAACGGATGGTCCGATCTCATCCATTGATGAAGCATATGCGTTCGCAAAAGAAGCAGGCTATCCACTCATGGTCAAAGCATCGCTTGGCGGTGGTGGACGCGGTATGCGTGTCGTCCGGACAGAAGAAGAGCTTCCAGACATGATCGAACGTGCGAAATCTGAAGCCTTGAAAGCATTTGGTTCGGATGAGATTTACGTCGAAAAATTAATCGAACGACCAAAACATATTGAAGTTCAAATCATCGGTGACGCCCATGGGAACATCATTCATTTGTTTGAACGTGATTGTTCCGTACAGCGTCGTCACCAAAAAGTCGTCGAAGTGGCACCATGTGTGACGCTTTCAGACGAAGGTCGACAAAAGATTTGTGACGCAGCCGTCACATTGATGAAGCATGTCGGATACGAAAATGCGGGTACGGTCGAATTTCTCGTGACACAAGATGAATCGTTCTATTTCATCGAGGTCAACCCACGTGTCCAAGTCGAGCACACGATTACGGAGATGATCACAGGCGTTGATATCGTCCAGACACAGATCCGTGTTGCTGAAGGCGAATCGTTACATAGCGACCTCGTTGGTATTCCGCAACAAGAAGACATTAAGATGCTTGGTTTTGCGATCCAAAGCCGAATCACGTCAGAAGATCCGGAGAACGGTTTCTTACCGGATACAGGGAAAATTAAAGCCTATCGTTCACCAGGCGGTTTTGGTGTACGTCTCGATGGTGGGAATGCTTATGTTGGAGCGGAAATTTCACCATATTATGACTCACTGCTCGTTAAAATCTCGACGCATGGTTTGACGTACGATCAAGCCGTTGCGAAGATGCGTCGAAACTTAAGTGAATTCCGAATCCGTGGGATCAAGACGAATATCCCATTCTTAAGCAACGTCTTGAAGCACCATGCGTTCGTCAGCGGGGATTACAATACATCGTTCATTGATGATACACAAGAATTATTCATCTTCCCGAAACGTCAAGACCGGGGAACGAAACTTTTGACGTACATCGGAGAGGTTTCCGTCAATGGATTCCCGGGAATCGGAAAATTGGACAAGCCGCTTGCGCGTGACGTCCGGATTCCGAAAAATCTCCCGACAGACTATACACCAGGTGCAAAAGCGATTCTCGATGCGGAAGGTCCAGAAGCCGTCGCAAAATGGTTGGCAGCTCAGGAGAACGTTTTGTTGACAGATACGACATTCCGTGATGCCCATCAGTCGCTCCTTGCGACGCGGATGCGGACGAAGGATCTCGTTGCGATTGCAGAGGCGGAAGCGAAACTGCTACCTGAACTGTTTTCTGTCGAAGCATGGGGAGGCGCGACATTTGATGTTGCCTATCGATTCTTGTCGGAGGATCCATGGGTTCGTCTGATGAAATTGCGTGAAAAGATGCCAAATGTCCTCATTCAAATGTTGCTTCGTGGTGCGAACGGCGTCGGTTACAAAAACTATCCGGACAACGTCATCCATACGTTCGTTAAGGAAGCGGCGCAAGCAGGAGTAGACGTCTTCCGAATCTTCGATAGCTTGAACAACCCCGAGTCGATCCAACTTGCGATCGATGCGGTCTTGCCGACAGGTAAAATCGCGGAAGCAGCTGTCTGTTACACAGGGGATTTATTTGACGCGAATCGTCCGAAATATCACCTGCCGTATTACGTCAATCTGGCGAAACAACTGGAAGAAAGCGGCGCTCATATCATTGCCATTAAGGATATGGCGGGTCTCTTGAAACCGGAAGCAGCCTATGCGCTCGTATCAGCACTTAAAGATGCGGTATCGCTACCGATCCATCTCCACACACACGATGCGAGTGGGAACGGGATTTATACGTATGCGCGTGCGATCGATGCAGGTGTCGACGTCGTAGACGTCGCAGCATCAAGCATGTCGGGACTTACGAGTCAGCCAGCGGGTGGTAGCTTGATTCATGCCTTAAGTGGTCATCCACGTCAACCGCTCGTATCAGCACAGAAGTTTGAACAGATTTCGGATTATTGGCAGGACGTGCGTCATCTGTATCAAGCATTCGAACTCGATATGATCGCACCAAATCCAACGGTCTACGACCATGAGATGCCGGGTGGACAGTATTCGAACTTACAGCAACAAGCAAAAGCGGTCGGACTCGCGGATCGTTGGTCTGAAGTCAAAGAAATGTATGCGCGTGTCAATATGCTGTTTGGCGATATCGTCAAAGTCACACCATCGTCAAAAGTCGTCGGAGACATGGCACTCTTCATGGTTCAACATCATCTGACGGAAGAAGATGTCTTGCACCGTGCAAGTGGACTTGATTTCCCGGATTCAGTCGTCGAACTGATGAAAGGGGAGCTCGGAACACCACCGGATGGTTTCCCGAAAGACGTTCAACAGGCTATTCTCAAGGGAGCTGCCCCACTGACAGAACGTCCTGGTAAGATGATGGAACCACTCAATTTTGATGCAATCAAACATGAGTTGTTCGAAAAGCTTGAACGTCCAGTTACAGAATTTGATGCACTCGCTTACGCGCTCTATCCAAAAGTCTTCATGGACTACAGTTCGTATGTCGCTCGATATGGCGATATCTCTGTTCTTGATACGAATACGTTCTTCCATGGAATGCGTCTAGGGGAGACGATCGAGGTTGAAATCGAACGAGGCAAGACACTCTACCTCAAGTTGATTCAAATCGGTCAGCCAGACGATCATGGTATGCGGACGATCTATTATGAAATGAACGGTGTTCCTCGTGAAGTCGAAGTCAAAGACATCAGTATCAAGGAAAGTTCATCAAGTCGTCCAAAAGCAGATCGAAGCAATGCGAAACAAATCGGTGCTTCAATGCCGGGTAGCGTGCTGAAGGTACTCGTCGAGACTGGTACACGTGTCCGTAAAGGAGAGCAACTCCTCGTCACAGAAGCAATGAAGATGGAAACGACAATCCAAGCACCGGAAGACGGTGAAATCAAAGCCGTCCACGTCAAGGAAGGCGAAGCCATCGCGAGTCAAGACTTATTGATTGAATTCGTATAAGGTCACAACGAAAAACAGGCGCACGCTCGGCGGGCTGCCTGTTTTTCATTCAATACGTAGTGGGAGAGGATACGATTGAACATTATTTGTTGGGTACGAAGTGATTTTCGATTACAAGATAACCACATGTTGGCACGTGCTGTTGAATTACTAAATGAAAATCCGAAGGCGACGGTCGAGTTCGTCTTTTGGCTCAATCCGGATTACATCGGGGAATATGAAGCACGGCAACAATATTTCTTCCAAGCGCTCGAAATATTTTCTGATGCCTGCAAAGAGAAAGAGATGCCGATCCGTTTCATCGAAGGCGATGAACAGGCTTTCTTAGACGCAACTGGTGATGCGGACGTTTTATTATTTAATGCGGAATATGTCGAACCATTCAAGACGCGAGATGAAAAAATCATTAAAAAGCGTAAAGATCGTCAGACGGAGCGGCTACTAGACCGGCATCTTCTTCACCCGCATGACATTAAAAAGCAAGATGGAAAGTTCTATAAAGTATTCACGCCATATAAGAATGCATTCATGAAAAAAGACATTCCTGCACCATATGAAGTCAAGTGGCAAACGCTGCGGGATCATTATCAAAAGCGTCAGCACGATAATAGTTTCATCAACGCTTATTTTAAAAAGGCAAAGTCGGAAGCCGTCTTCCATCCTGGTGAAAAGCAGGCGAAACAACGCTTGAAGAAATTCATCGAACAATCGCTTGAAGATTACGAAGAGAATCGTGATTTTCCTGCTGTCGACGGTACGAGTTTACTTTCTCGCTATTTACGGACTGGAGAAGTCGGCATTCGGACCGTCTATGCGGCTGTTCAGGAGACAAAAGAATCAAAAGGGAAACAGACCTTCATCACCGAACTCATCTGGCGTGAATTCTATTACATGATTTTAATGCATTTCCCGGAATCAAAACGACAAGCCGTCAATACGCAATATCGGGAAATCGAATGGGAAGAAGATGAAGAGGGCTTCAAGGCGTGGTGTGAAGGCAAGACGGGCTATCCGATCGTTGATGCAGCGATGCGGCAATTGAATCAAACGGGGTGGATGCATAATCGTCTACGGATGATCGTCGCTTCTTTCCTGACAAAAGACTTGTTGGTCGATTGGCAGAAAGGCGAACGATATTTCCAGCAGAAACTCGTTGATTATGAAGCGGCATCAAACATCGGGGGTTGGCAATGGGCAGCATCAGTCGGAACGGATGCCGTCCCGTACTTCCGCGTCTTCAATCCGACGACTCAATCGAAGAAGTTCGATAAGGATGGAGTGTTCATTCGAAAGTACGTCACGGAAATCAAGGATTTATCAAAGCAGTATATTCATGAACCGACTGCTGAGCAACGCAAGGATTATGGCTATCCAGAACCAATCGTCGCACATGACGAAGCGCGAAAGCGTGCGATTGCTCGATTCAAATAATGAAAAAAGGATGTCCCTCAAGCGAGGAACATCCTTTTTTACGACCTTATTGAAGACGACTATTTGCCTTACGTGTTCGAAATGCATGGTACGTCAAGTAAGATAAGACTCCGAAGTAACATGTGATCAAGAAGGCGTGGAGTAATGGCACATACGTTGCATGTCCACCAAGAACGATCCAAGCCCCAGTGGCGACTTGGCACGAGATGAAGAACGTCGCGAACGCCATACCAATCGTTGTCGTCCGATGTTTTAAGCGAATCGCAACGACATGGACGAATAAGGTAAACAGGAACAATAATCCTGCCATGATCCGGTGAATCATCTGCACCCACGCTTCGAACGTCATGGAAGGTTGAGAACAGACTGGCCAACCAACGCAAGCATATGTAGCGCCGACGTGGCGTACGTAAGCACCCGTATAAACGACGATCAGCGTATAGATGAGTAGACCGTACAAGAGCTTCCGTAAGAATGCTGGGACAGATTCCCTGAATTCCTGACCCGGACGCTCCATGATCAACAATGTCAAAATCAATAGCGAAGCAAAGGAAATCAAAGAGATTCCGAAATGTAACGCCATGACGAGGTCTGATTGTTGCCAAACGACTGCTCCAGCACCGACGATCGATTGAATCAACATGAAGATGAAAGCAAGAAACGCAAAGATCTTCGTATCTAATCGATCCTTGAAGGCAACGAGCGTCCAGAGACATAAGGCAATGATTAAGAGTCCAACGACTCCAGTCACAGCGCGGTGACTATATTCAATCATCGTTTCAACACTTGGGTTCGTCGGAATGAGTTCCCCGTGACAGAGTGGCCAATCCGTTCCACAACCATCTCCCGAATCCGTTTTTGTGACTGTCCCACCCATCAGTAAGACGATCATCATCGTAAACGTGACGAAGGCTGAAAACATCGAAAGTTTTCGATTCAAGATTTGGACACCACCTTTCTAAAAAAATACGAAATACATGGATTTCCATAGGTCTAGTATCGCATAAAAAGTCCTGAAAGGGTTGCAATCTTTTAGAACAACGCTATTCTAGTATTAGGTAAATATGGTGAACTGTGATGAAAATCACATAGATTTCACATTTTGTTCATTATGTCGAAAGTATTTTCATACGTCACGGTCCTAAATATGTGGTATCTTTTATAGAGAAAAGGACGTTTCGTGGCATGTCTGTGTTATTTCTGTGAAGAAATTACGTGAAGCCTAGGTGCTAAACGGAAGCAGACGGTGAAAAGGAGGGAACAGCATGGCGAAAGTTACTGGAGAGGCACTGGATATGGCGATCGAGCAAGCGGATCAGCCGACATTCAAGGACTATATCACCCTAGCAAAAATGGGGATCGTCCGTGCCAATCTGATTACGGTCTTCGCGGGGTATGTCGTAGCAGCATCATACATAACGGATGATGTCCTGTTGTACTTGTGGCAAACCAAGTGGATGTTACTGTGGACGCTTCTCGGGAGTGGATTGGTCATTGCCGGAAGTTGCTACCTCAATAACTACATTGACCGGGACATCGATTATAAGATGGAACGGACGATGGGAAGACCAAGCGTTACTGGGAAGATGGATGGACAACGGATACTCGCATTAGGACTCGGTATTCTTGCGACCGGTACGGTATTGTTGTTGATCGTCAACCATGTGGCGGCAGTGTTCGGATTGATCGGATCATTCGTTTACGTCGTGATTTATACGATGTGGTTAAAGCGGACGCACACGATCAATACAGTCGTAGGTGGTATATCAGGAGCTGTGCCACCAATCATTGGATTTGCGGCAGTCACTCCGACGCTTCACATTGATGCCTGGATTTTATTCCTCATCATGTTCGTGTGGCAACCACCACATTTCCTTGCACTCGCGATGCGACGGACAGAGGAGTATCGGGCAGCAGGTATCCCGATGTTACCTGTCGTAAACGGATTCGCGATCACGAAACGACAAATTGTATGGTGGATTGCAGTACTTATTCCATCATCACTCCTCTTAGCACACTATGGCATCATCTACATGATCGTCATGGCATTGCTCGGTGGATATTGGCTCTATATGGGACTGAAAGGTCTGAAGATCCAAGATGAACAAGCCGAAATCAAATGGGCGTCGAAGATGTTCTTCTTCTCACTGTTTTATTTTACGGCTTGGATCGTGACGGTCGTACTCGTTTCTCTCTAAAACGATTTGACATAATTCACGTACACCATTACGAAAGACAAAATTGGGGACAAAGAAAGTGGGGATGGTTGTGAAAAAATCAGTAAAAATGCTCTTCCGGCTTCTTCCAATCGGCTTGATGGCACTTATGTTATCAGGTTGTGGAATTCCGGAATTGTCTGCGCTACAGCCTCGCGGAGAAGGCGCTGAGATGCAACTTGAGATCATCAAGCTTAGCTTGTGGGTCATGTTGTTCGTCCTTGCGATCGTAGCCGTCATTTATATTTACGTACTTATGAAATTCCGTCGTAAATCAGGTGATAACACGGTTCCGAAGCAAGTCGAAGGGAACCATACGCTTGAAATCATCTGGACAGTCATTCCGATTCTTCTTTTGATCGTTCTTGCAATTCCGACGATTAAAACAACGGTTGAACTCGCAGATGCAAAAGAAGCGAAGAAAAACGAACAAATCAACGTTACAGCAAACCTCTACTGGTGGGAGTTCGAATACCCAGACAAAGGTGTTTCGACAGGACAAGAACTTGTCATCCCAGTCGGTAAACGTGTTGCTGTTAACTTGACGTCTAAAGACGTCATTCACTCATTCTGGGTACCAGCTCTTTCTGGTAAAACAGATACGAACCCAGGTCTTGAGAACGAAATGTGGTTACAAGCAAAAGAAGCAGGCACTTACTACGGTAAATGTGCCGAGTTGTGTGGTCCTTCTCACGCATTGATGGACTTCAAAGTCGTTGCACTTGAACAAGACGACTATGACAACTGGTTAAAAGATATGAAAGCTGCGAAAGAAGCAGAGACGAAGCAGCTTGATAAAAAGAATGAAAAGAACTGGACGACTGGCGAGAAAGTCTATGCCCAGAACTGTCTCAGCTGTCATGGTGGCGGGAAAGTCGCACCTAGCTTGACGAACTTCGGTGATCGTCAGCGTATCGCGGGTTACCTCGACCATGATAAAGAAAACCTCGAAAAATGGATTCGCGATCCACAAAAAGAGAAACAAGGTACGAAAATGCCTGGATTCTCTGAAGATAAGATCAGCGATGAAGAATTGAGCGAATTGGCAGATTATCTATTGGACAAAAAGCTCCAATAATTTTTTAAGGGGGAATCATAGTGGGGACACATACTATGGGTATGCCGCAGAAAAAAAGCGGCATCATGGACTGGCTAACGACAGTCGACCATAAGAAAATCGGGATTCTCTACATCATGTCTGGATTGTTCTTCCTTCTAGTCGGTGGCGTAGAAGCCCTAATGATTCGTTTTCAATTGATTAAACCGATGAACGATTTCGTCAGCGGTGAACTCTTTAACCAATTGATCACGATGCACGGTACGACGATGATCTTCTTGGCAGCGATGCCGATGTTGATCGGATACATGAACGCAGCAGTACCGCTTCAAATCGGGGCACGTGACGTTGCGTTCCCATTCTTGAATGCACTTGGTTTCTGGTTGTTCTTCTTCGGTGGAGTCTTGTTGAACCTTTCTTGGTTCTTCGGCGCAGCACCGAACGCAGGGTGGACTGCATACGCACCACTCTCGACGGTACCTGAGTCTCTCGGTGTAGACTTCTACGCGTTAGGTCTTCAGATTTCTGGTTTCGGTACACTTATGGGGGGGATTAACTTCCTCGTTACGATTTTGAACATGCGTGCACCAGGTATGAAACTAATGCGGATGCCGCTCTTCACATGGACAGCATTCGTTGCTTCTGCCTTGATCGTTTTCGCATTCCCACCACTTACGGTTGGATTGTTCCTCTTGACGTTCGAGCGACTCTTCGGAGCGCACTTCTTCGACCCGGCAGCGGGCGGGAATATCGTCATCTGGGAACACCTCTTCTGGATCTTCGGTCACCCGGAAGTTTATATCTTGATTTTACCGGCATTCGGTATTTTCTCTGAAATCATTCCTACATTTGCTCGTAAGCGTCTCTTCGGTTACACGACGATGGTCTTTGCGACGATGTTGATCGGTTTCCTCGGATTCATGGTGTGGGTCCACCACATGTTCACAGTTGGTCTCGGTCCGGTCGCAAACGCGATCTTCGCCGTAGCAACGATGGCGATTGCTGTACCGACAGGGGTCAAGATCTTCAACTGGCTCTTTACGCTATGGGGCGGTAAGCTGACGTTCCCAGTCGCAATGCTTTACTCGGTCGCGTTCATTCCATCATTCCTTGTTGGTGGTATGACAGGGGTCATGCTTTCTGTTGCACCTGCCGATTACCAGTACCATGACAGTTACTTCGTAGTAGCTCACTTCCACTACGTTATCGTTGGTGGGGTTGTCTTCGGTCTCTTCGCAGGTCTTTACTACTGGTTCCCACTCATGTTCGGGAAACAGCTCAACGAATTCTGGGGAAAAATTCAATTCTGGTTGTTCTTCATCGGCTTCCACTTGACGTTCTTCCCGCAACATATTCTTGGTCTTACAGGTATGCCACGTCGTGTCTTCACGTACTTGCCAAACCAAGGCTGGGAAACAATGAACTTACTTTCATCAATCGGTGCAGCCTTCATGGGTGTGTCGACGATCGTTCTCGTCATCTCGATTGCAGCAGCATTGATGTCAAAAGAATATGTAAAACGCGACGTCTGGGGCGATGGACGTACACTTGAGTGGACACTTCCAGTTCCAACTCCAGAGTATAACTTCGCTCAAATCCCACTCGTCAAAGGTTTGGATACGTATTGGCTCGAAAAAATGGCAGGAAACAAAACAGTTTCTGTATCGGAAGAAGTCGGCGATATCCACATGCCGAACAACACGATCTTGCCATTCGTCATGTCAGTCGGTCTATTCCTCGCAGGTCTCGGATTCATTCTTCGCCTAGACTATGGAACTGTTGGTCTTGTCGTTGCCTTGATTGGTCTTGCGATGACATTGATCGCGATGTTCTTCCGTTCTTGGATCGATGATGAAGGCTACTACATCCCGAAATCAGTCGTCGAAGAAGATCTACGCCTTGAAGCAGAAAAGGAGGCGAAGTAAGATGGGTCATCATTCAGTACCGAATAACCCGATCACGGGTATTCCGGATCATGTTGAAAAAGCAACACTTGAGGGTAAGAATAAATATGTAGCCTTCTGGTTCTTCCTTGGAGGAGAGACGACTTTGTTCGCCTCTCTCTTCGGGACATACATCGGTCTCCATAACTCCGGTGCAAAAGAAGGTCTACGCAGTTATGACATCTTCGAAATGGGTCTCGTCTTCATCATGACAATGCTTCTCTTGACGAGTTCATTGACAAGCGTTCTTGCCATGATGGCAATGAAACGTAATGATGTGAAAAAGATGAAACTTTGGCTCATCATCACATTGCTTCTTGGTCTTGGATTCTTAAGTGGTGAGATTTATGAGTTCAATCACTACTACCACATTGGTCACACGTTCACATCGAGTGCATTTGGTTCTGCCTTCTATACACTCGTCGGATTCCACGGTGCGCACGTCTTGTTCGGTCTTCTCTGGATCTCGACATTGCTCATCCGGAACTGGAACCGTGGCATCACGGTCGTGAACGCGCCGAAGTACTATGTTTCAAGTCTTTACTGGCACTTCATTGACGTCGTCTGGGTCTTTATCTTCTCAGTCGTCTACCTCATGGGGATGGTGAAATAAGATGGAAAAACACGAACCACAACTTACGCGTAATCAAATCGAACTCGAGATGAAAGCGGAACGTAGTCGCGAGACACAACTGCAACTCATCAGTTTCGCGCTCATGATCGTCTTGACGCTCATCGCGTTCGGTGCTGTCATGGCCGAGCTCATGCCGCACTGGGCAGCTGGTGGTTTCTTGATCATCATGGCGATCGTTCAAGTTTATCTTCAACTTTATATGTTCATGCACATGAACAATAAAGGAAACACATGGATCAAAGTCATGATGGGTCTCGGTGTATTCGTCGCCTTGACGATCGTCGCGACACTTCGTCTATTGATCTGGTAAGAAATGTGACCATTCTGCTAACGTTTAGCAGGATGGTCTTTTATTTTGGAATCGTTTTATGAGAAACCTTTACAATGAAATAGGGGAACGGTAATCTTAGTTTGTAAGAGAAAGGAACGGGGTGAAAAAATATGTTAGGCAATTTAAGGGGAGCACTTTCGCAATTCGAATGGACTGTCTTATGGAGTCCGTATTATGCGTTGATACTCGTTGGATTGTATATCCTATATGCTGTCGTGACAGAAAAGTTGCGTCGTCCGGATGAGCCGGAAACAACGCTTGGGCAAAAATTCTCGATGCTCGCGGCATTGATCGTTTTTTACATCGGTTTTGGAAGTCCATTAGACCTGCTAGCACATATCACGTTCTCAGCACACATGCTGCAGATGGTATTCGTCTATATGGTCGCACCGCCGCTCTTGTTGATTGCGATACCAGAGTGGCTTTATAAGCGCTTGTTCGATACACCGTATCTTGGGAGGATTCTTCGCTTCTTCATCAAGCCGCTGATTGCACTTGTCGTCTTTAATGCCTTGTTTACGTTCTACCACATGCCATTTATTTTTGATTATGTCTTGACGAACTATACCGTTCACCGTTTGTTCCACGGAACATTGATTTTCTTGAGTATGACGATGTGGTATCCAATCATTGCACCGGTCAATGAGGCGGACAGTCTTTCTGACCTGAAGAAGATGGTCTATATCGTGGCAAATGGTGTGTTGTTGACACCAGCCTGTGCCTTCATGATCTTCAGTCAAAGTTTTCAGTATCAAGCGTATCAGGATCCGGCGACGTTCGCGAAAGTACTCGCTTACTGTATGCCGAACAATGATTTAAGCGGATTGAACCTGGAACGATTGCTCGGAACGACAGATGACTTATTAGAGGACCAACGCTTTGGTGGTGTCCTCATGAAGCTCGGTCAAGAACTCGTGTATGGTCTATTCTTCGGACTGACCTTCTTTACATGGGTGCGCCGTTCAAAAAGTACTGCCGTGGATGAAGGCATGTCCTTCACACCAAAAGCGGATTAAATTGGAGGAAGTTGGAACATGAGTTATTTGCCGTTGATTTGTGTGTCGCTGATTGTCATCAGTGCGATTTTCGTAGCGATTGGCTGGTTTTTAATCGCCCAAACGCGTCGTAACATGAAAGCTCACCAGACCGTGATGACGATTGCAGCTGCACTCGCTTTATTATTCTTCATCATGTATGCCTTGCGGACGATTCTGCTCGGTAACACAGCCTTTGGCGGTCCAGAGTCCGTCAAAGCCTACTACACAGGATTCTTGATCTTCCACATCCTTCTTGCGACATCTGGTGGGGTGCTCGGTTTGATGGCACTCTATCACGCGTATAAGAAGAACTTTGCACGTCACCGTAAAATCGGACCGGTGGCCTCAATCGTTTGGTTTTTGACAGCCATTACCGGTGTGATCGTGTATTGCTTACTATATGTCGTCTACGATCCGGGTGAGACGACGAACGTATTCCGGGCGATCTGGAGTCATTAAGGGGGAGCCAACTTGAAAAAGAATAGTTACTTGACGGTCGCTGCCGTCGTCCTTATCTTAGTTGCGGCAGCCGGGGGATATTATTATTTCTTCATGAAAGAAAAGTTACCTGTCATCGCTGAACCGACACCATTTGAATTAACGAATGCCGTAGACGGAAAATCATTCAATTCGGAAGACGGAAAAGTCAAAGTGTTGACGTTCTTCTACTCGAACTGTCCTGATATTTGTCCGTTGACGTTAAATGATTACCGTAAGCTTGAGAAAAAGCTTCGGAACGAAGAATTGTACGGAAGTGACGTCGAACTCGTCGCAGTGACGGTTGATCCAAAAGTGGATACACCGAAAGTCTTGAAAAAGTATGCTTCGAACTTTGAAGCAGATGCCAAAGGATGGAGAGTATTGACGGGAGATCCAGTCGTCATCGATCGTTTGACACGTCAGTTGAATTTCTATTACTCGAAGGCTGAGAGCGGCTTAGTGACACACGGAACACAAATGTTCATTTTGGACCGTGAGAATAAAGTACGGGCGATTTCGTCTATGGCGAAGACGCCGGATGAACCGGTCGACTTAGAAGAGGTCATGTCTTCGGTCACACAATTAGCAAAGGAGTGAAGGCAGATGACTTATGAAGAGTACATG
Source organism: Exiguobacterium acetylicum (assembly GCF_019890935.1). Lineage (NCBI taxonomy): Bacteria > Bacillati > Bacillota > Bacilli > Caryophanales > Exiguobacterium > Exiguobacterium acetylicum. Next base: position 2,119,958 of record NZ_CP082333.1, on the reverse strand, counting down.
CAAGGAGATGTTACCGTCTCTATTCAAGCCATCGAGGAATTACTTGCTTGTGCGATCGAGGATTATGGAATCCATCACTCCCGGATCAAACGGATGGACCGGGAAGAGATTGCATTTAGCGTAAAGGTCAATGCACCGGCAACGTCACTTCACGCGCTTTATCTTCATGTACGCGAGCAGCTTGGGATTCAGCTCGGAGACGATGTCGTATCTTATGTACAATTCGTCGCGCGTTAAAAGCGATTTCGCGCGTATTAAAGAATAACAATCAGTTGGACAGAACAGCTAATGATTTCGTGGATGATGCGAGGTCGTTAGCTTTTTTGTTTGGAATGAAGAACAAAAAAATAGAGGCTCCTTAATTGGAACCTCTACGTGTGGATCTTATTTTTCGAGTGTTTCGAGCAATGCTGCTAAACGACGTTCGCAGTCTTTGACGATTTCCGGAGGGAACGTCTCATCATACTCGACACCGTGTGGATAGTAGTGTTTACCGAGAAGTGGTGTCATCATACGAACGACAGCATGGCGGTCTTCAATCTCGCCTTGGATCGCATAGACAGGAACACGCAGGTAGAATACTTCACCTGTTGATTGTTTTTCATATTTCATGTCATACATCGCGCGTTCGTAATCCCACTGTCCTTCACGAACGAAGCGGTGATGTTCCATGATTGTTTCGAGAAGACCGAACTTCAGTTCCTTGCCTTCGATACCATATTGTTCAAACTTCATGTTTGAATCCCCCTATACCCCAGTTTGCTAGTAGATACTAGTCTTTCCAAACTATCATACCATAATGAATGAAACGATGACGTAAAAGATGTGAAGTCATTTTGAAGAATTCATGAACTTCCATATTTTCGTTCGACATATTCGAGAATCGTATCCGGTGCGTGAATACCAAGGTGATTGAGTCCTTCTCCACCGAAGAAGACATTGAACTCAAGAACGTACCACTGTCCGTCACGGATGATGAGATCAAAACCAGCGTGATCGATATCGAGCTGTTTCGCGAGAGCGAGCACGAAGTCGATTGCCCCTTGTGGCACATCATCAAAATCAAGGACACCACCTTGAGCGACGTTATTTAAGAACTGAGCACCGCCTACGCGCCAGTATGCAGCAAGGACTTGATCGCCGACGACGACGACACGTAAGTCCTTCTCATTCGGAATGTACTCTTGAATGTAGAACGTCTCGTGTGTATCCGTGTATTTCTTCCAGTCTGTTTCATTTTTGATGAGATGAACACCTTGTCCCATTGAGCTACGGACTGTCTTCGCAACGAAAGGAAACGAAAATTCACGTAAGACACGTTCGACGGTGAATTCATTTTTTCCATAGATGCCGGTCCGAGGGATGTTATCCGGAATGACGGTTTGAAAAATCCGCGTCATTTCGATCTTGTCATGACCTAAGTGGAACGTAGCAGCCGACGGGAAAATCGGTTTTTTCATCCCATAGATGATTGAGTGGATTTGCCAGTATTCCGGGAACAGGACGACATCCGCCTGTTCGATTTTTTTCAAGGAATCAAAGTGATAATCTGACTTGGCATGTTCCGTCTTGATTCCAATCGTCCGGAACATATTAAAAGAGAGCAGTTGCATAAAGTTCATTCCTTCCTTCTGAACAAATTATACACAATTCAACAGGCTAGGAGGGAGAGAAATGTTATGATAAGATGGTAAAGTTAAGGAGGAGATTCGTTGTGATATATACCGATAAGACGATTGACCTCATCAACGCAGCGGAAGACCTCATTCGATCTCTCGCTCAAAGTGAAACGGGGCAAGCATATAGATGTGCGAAACAAGCACAGCAAGAGTCAGCAGAGGCACAGGCTGTCATTCGCGATTTTCATCAAGTCAAGGAGGACTACGAACTCGTACAGCGATTCGGACGGTATCATCCTGACTATCAGACGATCACGAAAAAGGTCCATGAAGTCAAACGGCGACTTGATTTACAAGAGGAAGTCGCGCAGTTTAAAAAGGCGGAAAAACAACTCGAGACGTTACTCGGACAAATCAGTCTGAAGCTCGCTGGGGAAGTATCACCGCAAATTAAAGTACCGACGGGAAATCCTTTCTTCGATCAAGGATGCGCTGGAGGTTGTTCGACCGGTGGCAGCTGTAGCTGTAGCGGATAACGAAGGTGAAGGGGGTAGGCTGGCGTGATCAAAGAACGAGTGGGACTCATCGTCTATGTCAATGCGATGAAAGCATCCCGTCAATTACGCCGTTACGGGAACGTCTACTTTACGTCTAAACGTGAACGATACGTTCATCTGTATGTCGATTTAGATCAGCATGAACAGGTGATGGAAGTCATTTCGACTCTCCCGTTCGTCGAATCGATCAAACGTTCAGAACGACCGTTCATCACGGAGACGTTCGCGAACAAAAAAGGTAAAATGCCAGAAGAAGCATAATCCATGGAGCGATGAGGACATCCTCGTCGCTTCTTTGTTGAAAGGAATGAAGGAAATGCGAGTCATTTCAGGGGAACGGAAAGGTACACGATTAAAAGCAGTGCCAGGGGATCAAACACGACCGACGACGGATAAGGTTAAAGAATCCTTATTCAATGTCATCGGTCCTTATTTCAACGGAGGACGAGCACTGGATCTGTTTGCGGGGAGCGGTGGTCTTGGGATTGAATCTCTTTCAAGAGGATGCGATGAGGCAGTGTTCGTCGACCAACACCATAAAGCGGTCCAAACGATCCAAGATAATTTACGAACGACGCACTATACGGACCAAGCACGTGTTTTGAAAAAAGATGTAGCGATCGCTTTAACGGAACTCGCATCTGAAGAGCCGTTTAAGTTGATTTATCTAGACCCTCCCTATGCAAAAGAGCGATTGACGGAACATGTCACGTACATAGAGCAACACGATATGCTGACGGACAACGGTGTCATCGTCTGTGAACATGACTCGGCGGTTGAATTGCCGGACCAGATCGGACGACTGGAAGTCGTGCGTCGACTTCGTTATTCCGCTGTCATCTCGATTACATTGTACGAATTCATGGAAGCGGAGGAAGACCACGAATGAAACGAATCGCCATATGCCCAGGTAGCTTTGATCCAATCACGAACGGACATTTAGACATCATCGAGCGTGCTGTTCCGATTTTTGATGAGATCATCGTTGCCGTACTGAATAATTCTTCGAAGCAACCACTCTTTTCTGTCCAGGAACGGATGGAGTTAATTGCCGATGTGACGTCGCACCTACCTCAAATCAAGGTGGATTCCTTTAACGGATTGCTCGTCGATTATGCGGCGGAAGTCGGAGCAACCGCGATCGTACGCGGTCTACGAGCAGTTTCGGACTTTGAATACGAAATGCAAGTCGCTTCCATCAACAAGAAGATGAATGATCAAATCGAGACATTGTTCATGATGACGAATAATCAGTATTCCTTCTTGAGTTCTTCGATCGTTAAGGAAGCTGCCAAATATGGTGCTTCCGTTGCCGATCTCGTACCGCCTTCCGTCGAAGAAGCGCTACGTCAGAAATATACGAAAGGAGAACTGTGATGAAAGCTTGGAAACCTGCCTTAGCAGCGATCATCGCTGCCTTGATCGTATTTTTCGTACCGCTTCCCTATTTCATCTCCTATCCAGGTGATGCGACGTCGACGGAAGATTTGATCGAAGTATCTGGAGGCGACAAGGAACCGGGAGATTTGATGATGCTGACGATCGCACAACGCCGGGCCACGCCTTACTTTCTCATTGAAAGCTTATTTCTACCGTTCTCCGAAACATCGAGTGTAAGTGATTATCTGTACGACGGCGAGTCGGACGCGCAGTATGAAACGCGTCAGAAGCTGTATATGGAAGAAGCGCAACATAACGCAACGATCGAAGCGTTTGAATTGGCGGATCAAAAGGTCGATGTCGATTTCGAAGGGGTCTACGTCTCCGGCGTCATTCCCGGTGGTCCAGCCGAGGGGAAACTGAAAGCAGGGGATCGGATTACAAGTGTTGACGGAAAACCGATTACGTCATTTGAAGGTTTCATGAAGACGATTCAAGCGAAAAAAGCCAAAACAACTGTTCCGATTCAGTTCACGCGTAAATCGGAAGACAAGAAGACGACGATTCGCGTGGATCAGTTATCTAAAGAGGTCAAGCGAGTCGGACTAGGTATTTACGAACCGCTTCCGATCTCAAACGTGACGACGGATCCTGATATTGCGTTTCAGGTCGAAGGTGTCGGTGGACCATCTGCTGGAATGATGTTCACTCTTGAAATTTATGATCAATTGACGCCGGGGGATTTGGCGAAAGGGCATAAAATCGCCGGCACGGGAACGATTGAAGAAGGCGGCAAGGTGGGACCGATTGGTGGAGCGTGGCAAAAGGTCGTCGCTGCTGACGAGGCAGGAGCAGAAATCATGTTCGTGCCAGCAGGAGAGAACTACAAAGAAGCAAAACCATCCATCAAAAAACTCGGAACGAACATGAAGCTCGTTCCGATCAAGACAGTCGAAGATGCGATTGATTATTTAGAAGAACTTCCAGCGAAATAAGGAAAACGACGGTGTTCGAGCAACGCGTCGTAGCGAGCCAAGGGCAGTGCGTATGCAGCTGTCACTTGGCTTTCTTTCGTTAGCCAAGGATGACTCGTGAAGGTACTGAAGACGGTAGTCCGCGTTTTGATGGATTTGAGTGCCTGTCGTCCTCGTTCTGAAAAGGCGAGGGGACGAACGAAATCAATATGGTCGTAATCAATCCGTGCGACCTCCTCTGCTGTCGTTGAGGTCAACAGATAGATCAGGGCACGTTGCAGGCTCGTCCGCGTATAACGGCGTGTTTTGACGTGATTCAGAAAGGTCTCGAATGTCGTTGCTTGTTTCGCCCCTTCGATGAGTCGTGGTGCTAACGAAGCGTCGATCCCAGCGATTCGCATCAACTCGGCTACTGGAGTCGTTAGTAGACGTTGTCGAATCCACGGATAATAATGCGAGAAGTTGGCGAAAGAGGCGCTTGCTAAGACGTCTTCCGTCTGTTCAGGAAGTGCGAGCAGCTGACCGTGTGTCTGATGATGGGCGCGTATCGCGGTGGCGCTCATGATGTCCCCGGTGGATAAGTCGTGGTAGCCACTTCCAATCCGTTTCGTCGTATGAAGCGACAGGGTATTTGCGGCGCGAGCGTAATAATAGCCAAGCGTATTGTTCGGTTGTGTCAAATCAAGCGTCCTTGAGACGCTCCTGAATGCTTGACTGGCGGCGTGAGCAGAAGAGAGGCCCGCTGATAATCCATCGTGTAACGCTTGCTTGTATGCAGGGGTCTCTTCGATCTGTTCCGCTGCTGCATGGAGAAAAGGTTCGATATCTCCGCACTCGCTTCCAAACGAAAGCGACTGACAGCCGATTGTCTCGGCAATCGTTACACCACCGAGTGCAAAGCGATCAGCACGCTGGACAGCAAAATAGAAGGGAAGTTCAAGAACGAGATCGATGGCACCGCTCGCGACGGCTGCCTGAGCACGTGTCCATTTATCCGTAAAGGCGGGCTCACCACGCTGCATGAACGTCCCGCTCATGATGGCGACGATGACGTCGGCATCCGTTTCCCGTCGTGCTGTCGTCGCTTGATAATAGTGTCCGTTATGAAACGGATTGTACTCTGAAATGATAGCTGTCATCCTCATGAAAACTTTCTCCTTTGCAAACCGAATTAAGTGCGGTAATATGGATAAAGACGTCCAAAAGTGTTCGTTCTCTAGCGATTTCAGTGTAAAGAAAAAACATTGACAAAACAAGATGTCCTCTCTATAATTCATATTGTTGCAATTGAGGTGATTCGGATGAAATGGTCCCTGATGCAATTGAATAAATTGCGCAATCTGGGTCAACTTCAGGTTAACGAGACGATCGAGCTCAATGAGCTAGTCGCCCTCCATCCGGATATCCGGGCGGTGCAACCTGTGCACGTTCGTGCAAATGCATCGTTTACATCGAATCAATTAATATTCAATCTTCGGATTACCGGCGAAATGACGCTTCCGGATGCCCGGACGCTAAATGACGTCGCTTATCCATTCGAGATTGAATCCATCGAGCCATTCCTGCTCGAGGTCGATGCTGTTTCGAACGAAGCAGATGACATCAACGTGCCGATCGGGAATACGGTCGATCTTCGACCGCTCGTGCAAGAATTGATTTTACTTCATGTGCCAGTGCAAGTGCATGGGGATGATGAAGAGAATCAGTTGGTTGAGGGGGAAGGCTGGACGATTCTTTCTGAAGAAGATCCAGAGGAAACCGAACCAAAAATCGATCCGCGACTCGCGGGTCTCGCTCAGTTCTTTAAAAAAGATCAGGATTCCTGATTTCTGAAGTAAAGGCGAGTGTATTTTTTCAAGGAGGTGGACAACGATGGCAGTACCATTCCGCAGAACGTCGAAAACACGCAAACGTCTTCGCCGTACTCATTTCAAACTCCGTGTACCAGGTATGGTCGAGTGCCCAAACTGTGGTGAAATGAAACTTTCACACCGCGTTTGTAAAGCATGTGGCTCGTACAAAGGTAAAGAAATCGTCAGCAAATAAGCTGATTGATCGGTATAAAAGCGACCTTCGAATCGAGAAATCGGTTTTAAGGTCGCTTTTTTCATGAAAGGGGACATGAACAGATGAATGTTGGAATCATTGGCGCGGGTGCCATCGGGTTGTTGCTTGCCTCTTATTTATCGGAAGAGCATGCAGTCACGCTTTATGTGCGACAAGAACAAGAAGAGGAACGACCAATCATTCGCGATGGACAAGCGAGTCGTCTCGTACGGATCCGGAAGATTGATCGGCTCGAGTCAGAAGACTTGGTGTTTGTCGCGACAAAGTCGTATGATATAAAAAGTGTGATTCCATTCCTTAAGCGGCTGACGTGTCCCGTCATGTTCCTGCAAAATGGAATGGATCATTTGAAATGGAAAGAGCAATTGCCGCATGTCTTATTTGGTGTCGTCGAACATGGTGCCATGCGTACTGCACCGTTTGAAGTCCAGCATACTGGAAAAGGACGTATCCGCTACGGGAATCAAGAGGTAGCGAACTTGTCGTCAAGGCAGCTGTGCTTTGAATTCGAGTCAGATATGGAAGCTGTCCTATTGACGAAGTTGTTCATCAACGTCGTCATCAATCCAGTGACGGCTTATTACGGTGTTGAGAATGGATCCTTACTAGAGATGCCTTATCGAGAAGAAGCCCGTCAATTATTCGACGAAATGCGGACGATCTTCCCGCACCATGACATTACTTATTCCGAGATCGAGCGGATCATGAAGAATACGAGCAAAAATCGTTCTTCGATGTTACGAGATTTTGAGTACGGACGACGAACGGAAGTAGAGCCGATACTTGGATACGCATTACGTCAGGCGACGACTGCGACGCCACGTTTATCTTTTTATTATGAACAGATCAAACAGAGGGAGGGTCCGCAGTGACAGTCTTCATCATTTTTCCTTTATTCAGCCTGATTGCGTTGTATCTCGTCTTTCTACTTCTATTTCGGAAACATGGGAAGGCCGTTCGATTTGCACTCGACTTTGGAACATTCATCGTTCTGTATGCGATTCATGTTGCATTGATTGCCTTGACCGGAACAAATTACTTAGGGTGGATCGTCATCGTCGTGTTGTTGGTGTTTGCGTTGAATGCACTCTGGCAACGAATTCGTCAACTTGATGTTGATTTGAGACAAATGATTCGCCACAGTTGGCGGATCATCATCTTGCTGGCATTACCCGTCCATTTCATACTGTTCGTACTCGGTATTCGTCAACTGTTCATCAGCTGACCAGTTAGGTAAGAAAGAAGGGATTTTGTTTGAAGGTACAACCATTTGAAGCCTTATACGATGATAACTCGTTGATGCATCGTGCTTCACGAGAAGAATTCTTAACATATGTCGACCACCTTGGAGAGAGTGGTTTAGCGTCGAGGAGCCGTTTGCTTGAAGAACGTCACTATCCGCATCTTGCGGCACTGACTGACGAACTTGAACGCCAAAATCCGAACATGACGGAGCGTTTGCGGGAACGTGTCGCGAAGCTTCGTACGGGTGAAGCTCAAGTTGTCATTACAGGACAACAAACAGGTATCTTCGGCGGACCATTATATGCAATCTATAAATTGTTGACCTGTCTGAAGGTCGCGCAGCAGGCGGAGACGACACTTGGGCGACCTGTCGTTCCGATTTTTTGGCTCGCGACCGAAGATCACGATTTTGATGAGATTAACCATGTTTACGTTCCGACAGCGGATTATCAAACGCGTAAAGTCGCTGTCACACCTTCAGAATCGATTGCCCGCTCGGTCAGTCGACTCTCTTTTGATCAAGTAGCACTTCTTGAAATCATCGAAGAGGCATTCCGAGCAATGCCAGAAACGGTGCATACGAAACAATTAGTTGCGCGCCTGAAGAAACTCGTTGAAGAGTGTACATCGTATGGGATGTTTTTCTCAGAATTGATTGGTGAATTGATCGATTTTGATGTCGTCTTCTTTGATGCGGATACACATTCTGTCCGTGAACTCGAGATTCCGTTCTTTGAACGGTTGATTCAAGACAATGCGGAATTTAGACGAGCATTGACGGATGGTATTTCACAGACGCAAGAGTTACCGGATACATTCTTGAACGAGGAAGCGGCGCATCTTTTCGTCGATGATCACGGTCGTCAGTTGCTGTATCCGACAGCAGACGGATTCGAGACGAAACAAGGAAAGCAATATACGGAGCTTGAACTGATCGCGTTGCTGTACGCCAGTCCGGAACGTTTCTCCAACAGTGTCGTCACCCGTCCATTGATGCAGGATTATCTGTTCCCGACGCTTGCCTATATCGGGGGTCCGGGGGAGTTAGCATACTGGACACGCTTACGACCGCTCTTTCATCATCTGAATTGGACGATGCCGTTATTGATTCCCCGCATGGGTGGGTTACTCGTGCGTCGTAGCGATGAAAAACGTCTTGCTAAACTCGAGGTGTCGCTCGAAGAAATCGTCCGGTCAGGCGTTCCGATTCCGCTCTATTCAGAAGAGAAAATGACAGGACGTATGCAGACGGCAGCAATGTTAAAAGACAGTTTTGTCTCTGAATTCCTCTCGCTCGAACAGGATCTACTGCGGACATCGAGTAAGAGTGAGAAGGTCAAGAAACAGCTCGATCAAGCAGTTGCTAGTCTACTGGCAGAAGATCGACGTCAGTTCGATCGACAAACACGGCAATATAAAGAGACGGCTTACCATCTCCTTCCTGATGGAGCGCCACAAGAGCGGATTCATTCTGTCCTACCGTGGTTAAATCACCATGGTCTTGATTTTGTGCGGGACTTAAGAACAGCCTATGAAGCGAATACGAGTGATCAACTGAAGATTTTCCTCTAAACCTGCTGAAACTAGCAGGTTTTTTCGTTTTTTTAGCGAAAATTACACAAAAGTTAAATAAATCAAGGAAACTGTCTCATTTTCGTAACGTTTTCACGAGAGAATGTGATACATTGAAAAAGAGTAACGTCCTTCAAGGACAGTGAAAGGTGAGGCAGGACATGTTTGAGCATGAAACAGTATTGAAATGGGAGTCGATCGAAGGACTCGCGATTAAACCCGACGGTATTTACGTCGATTGTACATTAGGTGGAGCAGGACACAGCGAAGAGATCGTCAAGCAATTGACGACAGGTCATCTATACGCATTTGATCAAGATGATGTCGCCCTCGCTCATGCAGTAGAACGTCTCGCGGCGTATGAAGGTCGCTTTACTTTAATAAAGAGTAATTTTGCTTATCTGAAAGAGCAATTAGCAGCACATGGCGTCGAGAAAGTGGACGGCATCTTATTCGATCTCGGTGTCTCTTCACCACAATTAGACGAAGGGGAACGGGGATTTAGTTACAATCACGACGCACGTCTCGACATGCGCATGGATCAATCTTCTCCACTTTCTGCTTACGAAGTCGTCAATGAGTGGTCGTACAATGATCTCGTACGTATCTTCTTTACATACGGGGAAGAGAAATTCTCGAAACAGATTGCGCGCAAAATCGAAAAAGCGCGGGAAGAGCGACCGATTGAGACGACGTTCGAACTCGTCGAATTGATCAAGGATGCGATTCCGGCACCAGCACGACGTAAAGGTGGTCACCCTGCGAAACGGACATTCCAAGCAATCCGGATCGCCGTCAATGATGAACTGAATGTCTTTGACCGTGCAGTACACCAAGCCATTGATTTATTACGGGTCGGTGGACGTCTATGTGTCATTACGTTCCATTCACTTGAAGATCGCATGTGTAAACAAGCAATTAAAGAAAAATCATCACTGCCCGAGCTGCCACCGGGGTTACCGATGATTCCCGTCGAAATGGAGCCGGAACTCCGACTCGTCACACGCAAGCCGATTACGGCTGGTGTTGAAGAGCTCGATGATAACCGTCGCGCCCGATCGGCAAAATTACGAGTTGCTGAAAAAATGAAAGAAACTTGAGAGGAGCATTCCAATGGCAGAACCACTTCGTAAATCGGTCCAAACGGTTCAACCCGTTCGTCAACAACCTGTTCAGGAACCACGAAAGACGGAAGATATCGCGCGTCGCGTCGCTGTCCGTCCGAAGTATCGCTTGTATCCCTTTGAAAAATTCTTATACAGCGCGATGATTGGTGGTCTTGTGTTATTTGGGAGTTTGACGATCAGTACGCATAACCAAGCGTATAATGTGAGCCGTGATTTAGCGAAAGAGAACCAAGTCACACAATCACTCAAAAAAGAAAACGAACGTTTACAACTAGAGGTCACGAACTTAAGCTCTCCGGAACGGATTTATAAGATTGCAAAAGAACAGGGTCTTGATATGCGTAAAGGGAACATCAAGGTGATTCCTAAATGAATCCACTGAAAAAATCCCGTTGGAGAGTAGCCTTTATCATGGTGATATTTGCTACTCTCTTTTTTGTGTTCATTGGCCGATTTTTGTATTTAGCAACGACAAAACAGTTCCATGGTGAAGATATGATTGCATACGCGGAAAAGAAACGATGGGAGTCTCAAGAAACGCTTGGAGCAGAACGTGGCGAGATTTTCGACCGTCTCGGTTCCCCGATTGCGATCAACGTTCCATCCTATCATCTGATTGGCGTTTATCGACTGGGTGGTGTCAAAGATCCAGATGAGACGATCGTCGATTTTAAAAAGACGGCTGAGGGTCTTGCGCCGATTCTTGGGATGACGACGAAGGAACTGGAGACCTATCTGATTGAGAACAAAGACCGTTCTCAAATTGAGTTCGGAAAAAAAGGAAATGATTTGACGCTTGATCAAAAAGAGAAAATCGACAATCTGAAGCTTCCTGGAATCCGGATGATTGAAGAGCCGAAACGATACTATCCGAACGGCATCTTCTTGTCTGATACACTAGGGTTCGTTCAAAAGATCACCGAGGAAAATGGTCGGGTCGCTTTACAAGGTCAGATGGGAATCGAGAAGCAGTATGATAATGCTTTAAGTGAATCTTACGGAGCCCGTGTCTTTGAAAAGGATCGTAGCGGTAATCCGTTGATTCAAGGTGCGTCACGTGTCTCGAACGAACCGAAGGATGGATCGAATCTCTATTTGACGATTGATCATCGAATCCAACAGTCGCTTGAAAAAGAGATGCAAAAAATGTACAACACGTACAAACCGAAAAATGCGACAGGTATTGTCATGGATGCGAAGACTGGTGAAATCCTCGCCATGGCGGATCGCCCATCGTTCAACCCGAATTTGCGTGATATGAAAGATTTCACGAATTTTGCCGTCTCGTCACGATTCGAGCCAGGTTCGACGATGAAAATCTTTACGCTCGCAGCAGCGATTGATGCGGGAGTGTTCCGTCCGAATGAGATGTATAAATCGGGTAGTTATAACTACAAAGGAACGGTCATCAAGGATTATAACGATGTCGGTTGGGGAACCATCCCGATGATTGAAGGGGTCTATCACTCCTCAAACGTCATGTTCTCGAAGTTGACAGCAGAAAAACTTGGGATTGAACGGTATAAAGATTACTTTAAGAAGTTTCATTTTGACCAACGAACGGGTATAGACATCTCGGGAGAAGTAAATAGTCAATCTGACTTGTCTAAACCGTTGAATGCGCTCATCACCTCATGGGGGCAATCGACTGCGGTCACGCCGATGCAATTGCTTCAAGGAGCGACAGCAATCGCTGGAGACGGCGAGATGGTCAAACCGCATATCATCCAAAAAGCGGATCATACGGATAAGGCACCATACCGAGCGAAAACAGAAGTCGTCGGTAAACCGATTTCTGCTGAAGCGGCAAAAGCAACACGCGAAGCACTCGACGGTGTCGTCAACAGTAAGCTTGGTACAGGTCAAATGTATAAGTTGAAAGATTACCGGGTCATTGGGAAGACCGGAACGGCTCAGATTTCTGAGAATGGAAAGTATATTCAAGGACAATTCATTCACTCGTTCATCGGTATGGCCCCAAAAGATGATCCGGAATTGATCATGTACATCGCGGTCGATCGTCCATCGAAAAACGAATCATCCGTCTCTGGTCCGCTCATCATGAGTCCTGTGTTCAAAAGTGTCATGAATACGGCACTACAGTATCGTAGCATCCAACCGGAAACGCAAAAGGATTCAGTGGATGTCAAAGCGAAGATCACGCCAAGTTATATCAAGAAGAGTGCTCGACAAGCGACTGACCTAGCAAAAGAACAAGAGGCAGTTGCGATCATCCTAGGCGATGGTGCTGAAGTCGTTTCGCAGATTCCATCCCGTGGACAGGAATTCGTCAGCGGAGAACGTGTCTTGCTGAAAACATCAAATACGTTTAAGATGCCGGATTTGACCGGTTGGTCGCAACGAGACGTCAAAAAGCTTGTCAGCTTATATGATTTGAAGCTCGACGTCATCGGTAAAGGTTTTGTAACCAAACAATCGGCTCGAACTGGTACACTAGTGAAGGAAAATGGAAAGTTGACGGTCGAACTAGCTGAACCTAAAGAGTAACGGTAGAGCAAGTTTCCTGATTTCTACAGGAAGACGAGGACGAACAGGAGTCATTCGTTGACTTTTGCATTCGTCCTCTTTTGCTGTCATCGAATGGAGGTATATATCATGTTAACAATTACGCAACTCGCTGAATGGTTGCATCTCGATGTCAAAGATGATCGTATCGTTCGTCACTTTGCAACAGATTCACGCGCACAACTGGAAGACGGTCTCTATGTTCCGATTCAGGGAGCACGCGTTGATGGTCATCGATTCCTTGAAGGTGCAAAAAATCAAGGAGCGATCATCACCTTATGGAAGAAAGGCATTGATCGGCCAGACGTCGATATCGTCTTTTTAGAAGTCGATGAACCATTGGTTGCCCTGCAACAAATCGCAAAACGATACTTAATGCAGATTGCGCCTAAAATCGTCGCCATCACTGGATCAAACGGGAAGACATCGACGAAGGACATGGTCGAGAGCGTACTCAAGACGACGTTCAAGACACATAAGACTCAAGGAAACTTCAATTCGGATATCGGAATGCCATTAACGATTCTCATGATGCCAGCTGATACGGAAGTCGCTGTGCTTGAGATGGGAATGAACGGATTTGGCGATATTGAATTCTTATCGAATCTAGCTGAGCCAGATATCGCGCTCGTCACGAACATCGGCGAATCGCATGCGGAGCAAGTCGGTGGACGCAGTGGCATCGCCAAAGCGAAGCTTGAGATTCAATCCGGACTCAAGCCAGGTGGTCATTTATTCGTTGATGGTGACGAACCACTTCTCGCAGAAGTCGAAGCGGAGAAGATCGGCTATCAGATCGGAAATACGTACCGGATCGAAACGAAGGAAGCAACGTTCTTTGGGACGGCCTTTACTTACGATGGCACCGCTTTTCATCTGCCAGTGTTAGGAAAACACCAAGTCCGAAATGCAGCATACGCGATTGCGACAGCACGTGCACTTGGCGTGACGGACGCTCGGATTCAAGAGGGGTTCGATGCGGTTGAATTGACACCGATGCGGATGGAACGATTACTCTTTGAAGAGACTGCGGTCATCAATGATGCGTATAACGCGAGTCCGACATCAATGAATGCAGCGATTGAAACGGTCACTGCGCTGGAAGGGTATACGACACGCGTTCTCGTCCTCGGCGATATGTATGAATTAGGGGACCAAGAACGCTTATTACATGCCTCGGTCGGAAAGCGGATTGCGTTACCCGTCTCGCATGCTATCCTAGTAGGGGAGAAAGGCGCGTGGATTGCTGAAGGAATCAGCGACCCGTCTGTTCAAATCCAATTCGCGGCAACCGTCGAGGATGCTGCGAAACGATTGCGTCCGCTGCTCGGAGAACGAACAATCGTCTTATTGAAAGCGTCACGTGGGATGGCGCTTGAAAGGATATTAACCTATCTGAACGAAAACTAATTTTTGAAAAAAGGGTGTCTGCTATGATCACATTATTCATCAGTCTTATTCTTGCATTTCTCGTTGTGCTACTCGTCATGCCAAAGGCGATTCCATTTCTACACCAATTGAAGTTCGGTCAAGAAATTCGGGAAGAAGGACCACAATGGCATCAGGTCAAATCAGGAACACCGACGATGGGTGGAATCGTCATCCTTGTCGCGATGATCGTCAGCGTTCTTGGTGCAGTCGTCATGGGCGATCTATCGACGACACAATTATCGTTACTGTTTTTAACACTTGCGTATGGCGTCATCGGCTTCATTGATGATTACATCAAAGTCGTCAAGAAACGTAATCTTGGTCTGAATTCGAAACAAAAATTAATTGGACAAATCGTCGTCGGATTGTTATTCGTCTGGTTGAGCGGTGGATTCACGAGTGATGCGACGTATCTATCGATTCCATTTACAGATTTTGAGCTTGATTTCGGTATCGTCTATCCGTTTGTTGCCTTGTTCTGGTTAGTCGGCTTCTCAAATGCAGTCAACTTGACGGATGGATTGGACGGTCTCGTATCATTCACAGCGATTCCAACATTCTTGTTCTTCGGATTATACAGTTGGTTTATTGCAGATGAAGTAGGCGCTGCTTGTTTTGCTTTCTCAGCAGTTGGTGCATTGATCGGATTTTTGTTATTCAATGCGCACCCGGCGAAGATCTTCATGGGAGATACAGGTTCACTTGCACTCGGTGCTGCACTAGCAGGTCTATCGATTGTCTTAAAACTGGAATTACTACTCGTCTTAATCGGTATCGTTTTCGTTGTCGAGACATTATCCGTCATTCTACAAGTCATCTCCTTTAAGACGACAGGAAAACGAATTTTCAAAATGAGCCCGATTCACCACCACTTCGAAATGGTCGGTTGGAGCGAATGGCGGATCGTCGGTACATTCGCAGGAATCAGCTGTTTGATGGCATTCATCGCCTATCTATTCGTGTAATAAAAAAGAAGAGAGAAAGTGAGCGATTCAACAATGGAACAACGACAATGGAATGATCAAAAAGTGCTCGTTCTCGGAACGGCGAAAAGTGGAATCGCAGCAGCTCGGTATTTAGCGAGTATTGGTGCAGAGGTAACGGTCAATGACGGGAAAACGCCGTCCGAGAGTGATCAAGCGACGCTTGCATCACTCGATGTTAAGACGGTCTACGGTGAGCACCCGCTCACACTACTCGACGACATCGATTTGATCGTCAAGAATCCAGGGATTCCGTATCACATCGATCTGCTACAAGAAGCCTTGCGACGCGACATTCCGGTTTGGACAGAGGTAGAACTGGCGTATCAAGCAACCGATGCGACGTGGATTGCCATTACAGGATCGAACGGGAAAACGACGACGACGACGCTTGTCCATGAGTTGTTGAAAACCGGTACGCGGCGTGTACATTTGGCAGGAAACATTGGATTCCCGGCAATTGAAATCGCATGTCAGGCGAAACAGGACGATATCATCGTCATTGAATTATCAAGTTTTCAATTGATGGGGATCGAGCAGTTCCGACCATACACGGCAGCGTTTTTGAACTTATCACCGGCACATCTGGATTATCATGGTGATTTTGAATCGTATGGCGAAGCGAAAGCCCGGATCTTTAAGAACATGAAAGAAACGGATCGTCTTGTCTTGAATGCCGATGATACGTCCGTCAATGTGCTCGGAAAGACTGCTGAAGTAACGCCGTTCTTGTTCTCTCGTCGTCAATCGGCGTATGCAGAAGTCCTGAACGATACGTTGACAATCAATGGGACGAGTATCTTACCTGTTAGTGAACTGGCTCTCGGTGGTGGGCATAATGTCGAGAACGTTCTCGCAGCCTTAACACTCGTCGAACCGTTTAACTTAGCATTACCTGACGTTCAACATGTCCTACGGACGTTTGGTGGTGTAGAACACCGGACACAGTTCGTCGGTGAAATTGCTGGTCGAAAAGTTTACAACGACTCAAAAGCGACGAATAATGTTGCAACAGAAGCGGCGTTGTCCGGATTTACGGCACCCATCATCTGGTTATGTGGCGGACTCGAGCGTGGAGCGGATTTGACACCGTTACTCGATTCAATGAAACACGTCAAACATGTCATCGGGCTTGGTGAGACAGGTCATCGGTTCGGAACGCTTGCGTCAGAAAATGGCTATGTGTCGACCGTTGTTGAGGCGATGGATGAAGCGGTGAAAGTCGCGTTTGAAGTGTCACAACCCGGCGACATCATTCTTCTGTCACCAGCATCTGCAAGTTGGGATCAATACAAGACATATGAAGAGCGCGGCGATCATTTCGTTCGTGCCGTACATGAAGTAGGAGGAACAACAGTATGAAAATCGTCGTCTCTGGAGGCGGTACAGGCGGTCACATTTATCCGGCACTCGCTATGATTCGGGAGCTTGAACAACGCATGCCGTGTGAGGTCCTCTATATCGGAACAGAAAATGGTCTCGAGGCGGATATCGTCCGTCGCGCGGGAATTCCATTTGAATCGATTGAGATTTCTGGCATTCGTCGTTCCTTGTCGTTCGAAAACGTCAAGACCGGTATCCGGTTCGTCAAGAGCGTCCGGCGTGTTCGTCGACTACTGCGTCAGTTCCAACCGGATATCGTCGTCGGTACAGGTGGATTCGTTTGTGGACCGGTATTGTATACGGCTGCAAAAATGGGGTTCAAGACACTCGTTCATGAACAAAACAGTTTACCTGGTATCACGAATAAATTTTTAGCTCGGTATGTGGATCGGGTTGCACTCTCGTTTAAAGGGTCTGGACATCACTTCGGTAAGAATGAAGCGAAGACGGTTTTAATCGGAAATCCGCGTGCTTCTGAAGTGGCAGAGCTTAACATCAATCCGCTTGAAGAGCGACAACGTTTCGGTTTTGAAGAAGGACGTCCTCTCATCGTCATCTATGGCGGGAGTCGTGGCGCACCTGCAATCAACGAAGCAGTCGTCGATATGATGCCAAAGGTCGAGCAAGCAGGATGGTCGCTCCTCTTCGTTACGGGTCAAATTCATTACGATACGATCGTGTCACGCGTTGGTTCTGTACCAGAACGCATTCAACTTCGCCCATTCGTATATGATTTACCGAATATCTTAAAAGCTAGTCAACTTGTTATTTCGCGTTCAGGAGCAAGTACGCTTGCCGAACTGACGACACTCGGCTTACCGAGCGTGCTCATCCCGAGTCCTTACGTGACGGAAAATCACCAAGAGGTCAATGCCTCATCGCTCGTCGAGACAGGTGCGAGTCTATTGATTCGTGAACAGGAACTGACAGGTGATCGATTGTTTGAGGCATGTGAAAAAGCGTTGGCACAACAACAAATGATGTCTGAAGCGGCGCTTGCGCTCGGTATGCCGAATGCTTCACGGGACTTAGTTGATGAATTGTTACGATTGACAGGACAAAAAAACTAAACTATTGCAGGAAAAGACCGATAGGGAAATGAACTGTTACGTATAGAGGGGGAATGAGACGTGAGGGAACGGAGAGCGGTCGGACGACCACAAGAGGACGAGAATGTCCGTAGTCTCGAGGATAAGATACCTTATATCCGTGAACAACGTCGCAAAAAAGCCAACCGAAGACTCATTTATGTCCTGATTCTGATTGGTCTATTGGTCGGTGTCGTCTTTTATCTACAGTCGAGTTATTCTCGGGTTGCTCGATTTGATATCGATGGTAACGTCAATGTGAAGTCTGCTGATATCTTGCAAGCGTCCGGGATTAAGGTGAAGGAAACACACGCCTTTAACGTATCGGAGGAAGATGTTCTTGAGCGAATCGAAAAGGTTCCGGGTATTCAAGAAGCAACGATGCAAAAACAGTTTTTGCATCAATATCGCGTGACGGTGACGGAAGAGAAAGAGATTGCTTACGCGAAGGATAAACCGGGAGACCGGATCGTGCTTGCGGACGGAACGATCATTCCTGGGAAGTCGAAGGAAGAACTATTCGATGCTCCGATCTTGACGGGATTCACGGATCAGTCATTAAATCGATTGACGAAGGAACTTGTTAAAATCGAGCCGAAAGTACGGAGCCGGATCTCAGAAATCGTCGCAAACGATAAGACGGACAAAGGTGGTCTGAAGTTATTCATGACGGACGGGAATACGGTATTACTCAGTACGTCTGCCTTTTCAAATTCCTTGAATGAATACGTGAAGGTCATTTCTGCCTTACCGAAAGGAAAGACAGGGACGATTACAATTGATGGCGGCATCTATTTCAAGCCATATAAAGGGAAAAAATAGAAGATTCGTAAAGGGTTGACGAACAAAAAAACAAACGTGTGTTTTCATTCGTCGACCGTTGTTCGAATCGTCATCAAATCGTAATCTATTCGAACGCTAAGACGGGCAATAACTTCTTTTCGTAAGTATTTATATAGTGTAGACTTAAACGAGAAGAAGCCTGTCCTGTTCCTAGAATATAATTAGGAATAAAAAGGATTAGTATTATGAAAGTGGAGGTGTCACTCCCATGGAAACGAAAGGTACGATTGCCGCACTCGACATAGGGACATCGGAGGTGAAACTCATCGTCGGTGAACTACTTGGTGGAACGCTGAACGTTCTTGCTGAAGGTTCTGCACCATCCGCGGGTGTTAAACGAGGTGTCATCGTTGACATCGATCAAACGGTACATGCCATTAAACAAGCGGTCACGGAAGTGGAACGTACACTTGGTGAACCAATTGGTGAAGTATATGTTGCTATCTCTGGCGAACACATTCAAGTGAAGGATTGCCAGGGGATGACATCAATCAAAGGTGAGGACAATGAAATCACGGATGATGACGTGAAAGATGTTCTGCATTCTGCGATGGTCATGCGAATTCCAAACGAACTCAGTGTCGTCGATGTCCTGCCGAAGACGTTTACGGTCGATCAGCAAACGGAGATCACTGATCCTAGAGGAATGATTGGTTATCGTCTCGAAGTAACAGGGAAGCTCATCATCGGAGCAAAGACGATCCTACATAGCATTAAACGTTCCATTGAACGGGCTGGTTTAGAGCTTGCTGGATATGTGCTGGAGAGTTTAGCGGTATCTAGAATCGCAGCATCGATTGATGAACTCGAACTCGGTGTCGGAATCATCGACATCGGACATGAGACGACGACACTTTCCATCTATGAAAAGAATGACCTCGTCTACTCGACGACGTTGCCATACGGTGGCGATCATCTGACACGTGATTTGACGTATAAGATGAATTGTAAATATCAAGATGCGAAGCTCGCAAAAGAAGAGTACGGTGTTGCACTTGAAGCACTCGGTGATCCGGAAGAGAAAGTTTCCTACGTCACGATCAACGGGGAACATCGTTTCGAACCACAATCAGAAATCGGTTTCGTGTTAGAAGCGCGACTTGAGGAAATCTTCGAGATGATTCAAAAACGAATGACGCAAGCCGGATACGCTCATATGAACAGCGGTTTAATCTTGTGTGGCGGAAGTTCTTCATTGCCGGGAATCGACCAGCTTGGAAAACGAATCTTCAAGCAGAGCGTCAATGTCTATCAACCTGCTAGTCTTGGTATTCGTCATCCGAAGTATGCCGTCGCAGCTGGTATGTTACGTTATGTACTTTCACGAAGCGCCGTATCGAAATCAGGTTTCGACCGCGCAGAAGAGAAGGAAGTCGTAGCACACGGACGTGAACAGGATGCACCGCTCATGAACGAACAAGCGACACCTGTTCGAGAAGAACGGTCGACACGTGAACAGCCTCCAAAAGAGAAAAAGTCATTCAGCAGTTTCTTTGAGAAATTCTTTGGTTAATGCCTACAAAAAATCCAATGAGTAAAAAATATTAGGGGGCCCTTTTTATGTTGCATTTTGATGAAATGATGGACCAAGTAGCAAAAATCAAGGTCATCGGTGTAGGTGGTGGCGGTTCGAACGCCGTCAACCGAATGATTGAACACGGTGTCCAAGGCGTAGAATTCATCGCAGTAAACACGGATGCGCAGGCATTGAACATGTCACAAGCTGACGTAAAACTACAACTCGGTGCTAAATTGACACGCGGTCTCGGTGCGGGTGCCAATCCGGAAATCGGTAAAAAAGCGGCGGAAGAGAGCCGTGAGCAATTAACAGAAATCCTTTCTGGTGCTGACATGGTCTTCGTCACAGCGGGAATGGGTGGCGGAACGGGTACAGGAGCTGCTCCTGTCATCGCGGAGATTTCAAAAGAGATCGGCGCATTGACAGTCGGTGTCGTCACAAAACCATTCATGTTCGAAGGACGTAAACGGATGCAACATGCTGTTTCAGGTGTCCAGAACTTTAAAGAAAAAGTCGATACGTTAATCGTCATTCCGAACGACAAGTTACTTGAAATCGTTGATCGGAACACACCAATGCTTGAAGCGTTTAAAGAAGCGGATAACGTCTTGCGTCAAGGTGTACAAGGTATCACTGACTTGATCGCCGTACCTGGTCTGATCAACCTTGACTTCGCCGATGTGAAGACGATCATGACGGAAAAAGGTTCTGCTTTGATGGGTGTAGGTGTCGCGACAGGCGAACACCGTGCGACGGAAGCAGCGAAAAAAGCGATTTCGAGTCCGTTGCTTGAGACATCGATCGAAGGCGCAAAAGGTGTCCTGATGAACATCACGGGTAGTGCGAACCTCAGCTTGTACGAAGTGACGGAAGCCGCACAAATCGTTCAGAGTGCAGCCGATGAGGAAGTCAACTTGATCTTCGGTTCTGTTATCAACGATAACCTAGAAGATGAAATCATCGTCACAGTCATCGCGACGGAATTCGAAAACGAACCACTCGATTTCGAAATTCCATCGGCACAAGAGATGATGAAAAACCTCTTGAAGAAAAAACAAGCGACTCCACCACCAACTGAGGAGTCTAAACCACAAGTCGAAGAGACACCTGTCAGCTCGAATCCTGAACCGGCTAAAGCGCCAGATGTCGAAGAAACGATGGACATCCCATCATTCCTTCGCCGGAATAATCGTTGATCGATGTTCCAGTGACACGACTGCTAAACGATGAGGTGTCGCGAAAGCGGCGCCTCTTTTTTTAAAATCAAAGGAGGCATGAACATGTTTGGACAATGGATCAAATGGGATACACCGACGGGTACCGTACGTGCCGCCTTTACGACGAAGTTCGCAGCCCCTCATGAGAACGGAAATTTAGGATTACATGTCAACGATGATCGCGACGGTGTCATCCAGAACCGACAAGTCATCGCACGTCAGCTTGATCTCTCCCTCGAGAACTCGATTTGGGCACAGCAAGTTCACGGAAATCACGTTGAACAGGTGACGACACTTGACTCTGGGCGTGGTGCTTTGGATTACGAAACAGCGATTCCGGGTACAGATGGATTGGTGACGACCGATTCGAATGTCTTATTGATGATGCTGTTCGCTGACTGTGTGCCGCTTGTCTTCTGTGACCCGACGACAGGAATCATCGCGAATACGCACGCCGGCTGGCGCGGAACTGTCGGCAATATCGTCGAGGAAACAGTCAAGCAAATGGAACGTGCGGGTGCGAGTCGTTCATCGATTCAAATGGTCATCGGTCCATCGATCCGTGATTGTTGTTACGAAGTCGATCAACCCGTCATCGATGCAATCGATGCGCTTGAACTCGATGAGTCTCCTTACATACGCAAGGAAGATGGAAAAGCGATGTTATCGCTACAAAAAACGAACGCTGCGCTAGCGGAGCGTTGTGGAGTCGGTGATGTCCTTGACACAGGTCTATGTACACACTGTCAGGCGGAAGATTACTTCTCTTATCGCCACGGCGATCATGGTGGTCGCTTTGCAAGTTTGATCGTAAAGGAGTCATTGGATGTCAATTCTTGATAATGTACAAGAGGTTACGAAACGAATGGAACAAGCAAGTGAAAAGAGTTCTTCTGAAAAGCAGGTACAGTTGATTGGCGTGACGAAATCAGTCTCAAGTCAAGTTGCTTCTGAATTATTAGCAGCAGGTGTGACCCATCTCGGTGAAAATCGCCCGGACGGATTGCTCGAAAAACAGGCAGAGCTCGGACGAACCGCCTGTACATGGCACTTCATCGGTACGCTACAAACGCGTAAAGTTCGTCAGATCATCGATGCCATTGACGTGCTGCATTCCCTTGACCGTCTTCATTTGGCGGAAGAGATCAATAAACGAACGGACCGAATCATTGATTGTTTCATTCAAGTCAACGTTTCTGGAGAAGAATCGAAGCAAGGAATCGCGCCTGAGGACTTGCCTTCGTTCTTACATGAAATCGGTCAGTATCCAGCGATTCGTGTCATCGGACTGATGACGATGGCACCGTTAACGGAAGATACGACGCGTATCCGTGAGGTATTCCGGTCATTAAAAACATTGCAAGAAGAGGTCAAGGCGAAAAAATTGTCGTATGCTCCATGTACGGAGTTATCTATGGGAATGTCGTCTGATTTTGAGATCGCCATCGAAGAAGGGGCGACGTTCGTCCGAATCGGGACGACGCTCGTTCACACCTAAACGAGAAGAAGGGAGAATGGATATGGGTTTTAAATCAAAAATGCAAAATCTATTTCTCGGCAACAGCGACGATTTAGATGAACTTGAATATGAAAATGATGCTACAATAAATAAAGGTAGAGGTGCTTCACAACAAGAGTATGAAGAGTATTACGAGGAATCTACCCCAAGTGTTACTCAAAAGGAGGACAGCGTGAGACAATCGAATATCGTGCCGCTTCATGCGACGAAAAAAACGAAATCGCAAGTCATCTTGAGTGAACCACGTGTCTTCAACGAAGCCCAGGAAATCGGGGAACATCTTCGTCAGAACCGTGCTGTCATCGTCAACATGCAACGTATGTCAAAAGATCAATCACGACAGATGATCAATTTCTTATCTGGTGTCGTCTTCGCTCTCGATGGAACGATTACGACGATCAGTCAGAATACCCTCCTCTGTGTTCCGAACAACGTCGAGTTAGCTGGTAGCATCTCGAATCTTCTTGGAGAAGATGATATTAATCATAAGGGGTGGTAAGTATGGATTCTCAAGTGATGTACGCAATTGGTCGTACATTGAGCACGTTATTACAGTATTACAGTTACGTCATGATCGTTTATATCCTGCTTTCGTGGTTCCCGAATGCCCGTGATTCTAAATTCGGACAAGTGCTCGCGATGTTAGTCGAGCCATTCCTAGCGCCCTTCCGTCGTATCATCCCGCCTATCGGGGGCATGCTGGATATCTCGCCGATTGTAGCCTTCCTCGTCTTGAACTTGGCTCAATCGGGTATCCGAGCAATCTTTTTAGTATGAGCGTATACGATCATTATCGTGGAAGCGAGCGGGAATTCGTCGATTCAGTCTTGAACTGGATCGATCACGTGGAAGCGACCTATACGTTCAAATTAACGGATTTTTTAGATCCACGTGAACAACAAATCACACAAGAACTCGTCGGCTCGAAATGCGCCCTCTTTTTTGAGGGCGGTTTCGAAGGCGCTGAACGTAAACGGGCAATCCTCGCACCAGATTATTATGAATACAACGCGGATGACTTTGACATTTCCATCTATCGCATTCATTATCCTACTAAATTCGTTGAACTTTCTCATCGTCAAGTCACCGGTACATTATTGAACGTCGGATTGAAACGAGCAAAATTCGGCGACGTCATCATTCAGGATCAAGTACAGTTTGCCGTCGCGGACGAAGTCGCGACCTATATCGAAGCAAACGTCGAACGTGCAGGGAAGACGAAGATTCGTCTTTCGCGTGTTGAGGCGGAAGACCGTTTGAAAGTGAAGGATCAAGAGTGGGAAGAGACACTTGGGTTCGTCAGTTCACTTCGGTTCGATACGGTCGTGAGTGAAATTCTCGGTTTCTCACGTCAAAAAGCACAGACGCTCATCAAACAAGGTGAAAGTAAGGTCAATTATAAAGTAGTGGATGATTCGAGCTTCATGCTAGAAGAAGGCGACTTGCTTTCCTTGCGTGGAACAGGACGCGTCAAGTTGATTGCAATCCTTGGATCAACGAAACGTGACCGGATCAAGCTACAATACGGTATTTTAAAAGGATAAGATAAATGCGGAGGAGGAATTCATCATGCCATTAACGCCACTCGATATTCATAATAAGGAGTTCACACGAAAGTTTCGCGGCTATGACGAAGATGAAGTGAACGAATTCCTAGATCAAGTCATCAAGGATTTTGAATTGTTGTTACGTGAGAATCGTCAACAACAAGAAGTCATCCAAAACATGCAAGCACGTGTCGATTACTTCAGTTCGATGGAAGAAACATTGAATAAATCGATCATCGTCGCACAGGAAGCGGCTGAAGAAGTCAAAGCCAATGCTTCAAAAGAAGCGAGCTTGATCCTAAAGCAAGCAGAACGTGAAGCAGAGCAGTTGCAAGATGCGGCGCAACGCCGGGCACAACGGACGGACTTCGAAGTAGAGCAAATGCGCAAAAAAATCGAACTCTATCGTAATCGATTCAAAGTATTGATCGATGCGCAGATGGAATTATTGACGAGCCATGACTGGGATGCGTTTGATTTCTCTTCTCGTGGAGCGCTTGACGATGTTCCAGCAGTTGCGTATAATGACGACGATGTCGTATAAATAAAATCAATGACAAGGACACGTCGCATCTTGGACGGTTGACAGCGAATCGGGGGAATGGTGGAAGCCCGAGCAACGAAAAAGATGGGGTATCCCCTTGGAGTGCATGACTGAACGTTCGCCGAACAGTAAGTCATGCCGGCTCACTCCCGTTATCGAGTTCTTAAGCGGTCCTGCGTCGTCAAACTGGCGAGCGGGATTAGTAGGGTGGTACCGCGAGTTCAGCCAAGCTCGTCCCTATCTCAGGGATGAGCTTGGCTTTTTTTGTACTTTTAATGCGAAAGGTGAGAGATAGTCAGATGGATTACAAAGAAACCTTATTGATGATGAAAACAGAGTTTTTAATGCGAGGCAACTTGCCAAAACGTGAACCAGATATGCAAGCACGATGGGAAGAGATGAATCTCTACGCTGCGGTCCAGGAAAAGAACGCTGGAAAGCCAACGTTCATCCTTCACGATGGTCCTCCGTACGCGAATGGTGACATCCACATGGGTCACGGATTAAACAAAGTCTTAAAAGACATCATCGTCCGCTACAAATCGATGAATGGCTTCCAGTCTCCGTACGTGCCTGGTTGGGACACACATGGATTACCGATCGAAACTGCACTTCAAAAAGCCGGTGTTGATCGTAAATCGATGACGGTCGCAGAATTCCGTGAATTATGTGCAAAATATGCGCTCGAACAAGTTGATCACCAACGCGAACAATTCAAACGCCTCGGCGTTCTCGGTGACTATGACAACCCATACATCACCCTGCAACCAGAATTTGAAGCAGCTCAAATTCGTTTGTTCGGGGATATGGCGAACAAAGGCTATATCTACAAAGGGAAGAAACCGGTCTATTGGTCACCGTCTTCTGAATCAGCACTCGCTGAAGCAGAAATCGAATATCAAGATAAACGGTCAGCTGCTATCTATGTCGCGTTCCAAGTCATGGACGGGAAAAACATCTTAGAGCCGACGGATCATTTCGTCATCTGGACGACGACACCATGGACGATTCCAGCGAACCTCGGAATCTCTGTCAGTGCGGAACTGACATATGCGCGGATCGAGTATCAAGGAAAAGGCTATATCGTAGCGGAAACACTCGTTCCTGAAGTCATCGAAGCACTTGGATGGGAAGATGCAACAGTCGGACGTATCTTTAATGGTGCGGACTTCGAATACATGAAAGCAAAACATCCATTGTACGACCGTGAATCACTCGTCATGCTTGGCGATCACGTTACAGCGGAAGCGACAGGTGTCGTGCATACGGCTCCAGGTCACGGGGAAGATGACTTCCGTATCGGTCAAGCGTACGGTCTTGACGTTCTTTGTCCAGTCGACGATAAAGGGGTCATGACAGCAGAAGCGCCTGGATTCGAAGGCATGTTCTATGAGGATGCGAACAAAGAAATCGGTCTCGCACTCGAAGAAGCAGGCGCTCTCTTAAAACTGTCGTTCATCAAACACTCGTATCCACACGACTGGCGGACGAAAAAACCGGTCATCTTCCGGGCAACGCCACAGTGGTTCGCTTCAATCAAAGACTTCCGTGCGGAAATCCTTGATGAAATCAAAGGCGTCCAGTGGGTACCAGAGTGGGGCGAAACACGTCTCCACAATATGTTCAAAGACCGCGGCGACTGGGTCATCTCACGTCAACGTGCTTGGGGCGTTCCACTTCCAATCTTCTATGCTGAAGATGGAACGGAAATCGTCACACCAGAAACGATTGATCATATCGCGAATTTATTTGCAGCTCACGGATCAAATGTCTGGTATGAGCGCGAAGCAGTCGACTTGCTTCCTGAAGGATTCACACATCCAGCAAGCCCGAACGGTATCTTCAAAAAAGAAACGGACATCATGGATGTCTGGTTCGATTCTGGTTCATCACATGCCGGTGTCCTTGCGACACGTCCTGAATTGACACGTCCAGCGGATCTCTATCTTGAAGGATCTGACCAATACCGTGGTTGGTTCAACTCGTCGCTATCGACAGCCGTCGCAACGACAGGAAAAGCACCATACAAAGCGGTCGTCAGTCACGGATTCGTTCTGGATGGTCAAGGTCGCAAGATGTCGAAATCGATCGGTAACACGATTGCACCAATCCAAGTAATGCAACAATTCGGAGCTGAGATCCTTCGCTTGTGGGTCGCATCTGTCGATTATCAAGCTGATGTCCGGGCATCGATGGATAACTTCAAACAAGTCTCAGAGTCATACCGGAAAATTCGCAACACGGTTCGTTTCCTTCTCGGAAACTTGGATCAATTTGATCCTGCGGCGCATCGTGTCGCATTCGAAGACTTACCAGAGTCAGATCGTTTCATGCGGACGAAATTGGACCAACTTGTTGGAAAAGTAAAAGCGGCATATGATGCGTACGACTTCATGTCGGTCTATCAATTGCTCCACAACTTCTGTGTCCTTGATTTGTCATCCTTCTACCTCGATTACACGAAAGATATCCTGTATATCGAAAAAGCAGACGCGACATCGCGTCGTGCGGTTCAGACGGTCATGTATGATACAGTCGTCGCCTTGTTGCAATTGATGGCACCTGTCCTGCCACACACAGCAGACGAAGCATGGGAATTCGTACCAGCTGTTGAGACGAAGAGTATCTTCCTGACAGACCTTCCGGAAACGGTCGAAGTCTCAGAAGAAGGACTTGCCCTCATCGAGAAATGGAACGCGTTCCTGACGTTCCGCGATGATGTCTTAAAAGCACTCGAGGAAGCACGCGTTGAGAAACTCGTCGGTAAGACACTTGAAGCGAAACTCTTGCTTGCGCCGAAGGAAGAAACAAAAGCCTTGCTCGGAACAATCGATCATCTTGAGCAGTTACTCCAAGTCTCACAACTCGAATTCGTGGAAACAGCGGATAAGATGTATGAGACGACCGGCATCACGGTTCAAAAAGCTGACGGTGAAAAATGTGAACGTTGTTGGACATATTCGACGGAACTCGGACAAGATCCGGCTCATCCGACGCTTTGCCCACGTTGTACTGAAGTCGTCAATTCTTTATAATGATACAAAGGGAGGGGCGACTGCGACTTCGCAGGACGTCCCTCATTATTTTTGGATGCGGAGGACAATAGGATGTGGCTTTACTTAGGGATTGCTGCTTTACTCGTTGGAATCGACCAGTTGACGAAATGGATCGTCGTTCAAAACATGACGATCGGTCAAGCGATCACGGTCATTCCGGATTTCTTTTATCTCAACTCGTATCGGAATCGGGGCGCTGCGTGGGGAATGCTCGAAGGTAAATTCGGCTTTTTCTTCATCGTTACAGTCGTCGTCGTCATTGGATTGATTTACTTCCTCTACAAGGAAGGCACGAAAAATAAGGTATTTGCTTGGAGCATCGCGTTATTGCTCAGTGGTGCGATCGGAAATTTCATTGATCGAATGGCACGAGGAGAAGTCGTTGATTTCTTCCACTTCTTCCCGTTCGGCTATAATTTTCCAATCTTTAATGTCGCAGACGTCTGTTTGACGTTTGGTGTCATCACGATGCTGATCAGCGTCATGTTTGAAGAACGGTTGACTAAGAAAGGAACGATGGATAAATGAATGAAGTAGAAACATGGTCCGTACAAGCGGATGGAGCGACAGGGCGCATTGATAAATGGCTCGCAGAACAAAACGATTGGTCGCGTTCGCAAGTACAGGAATGGTTGAAAGCGGGACGTGTCGAAGTCGACGGTCGTGTCGTCAAACCGAACTATAAATTATCGGGAACGGAATCGATTGTCGTTCATATCCCGGAAACGGTGGAGCTCGAGATCTTACCGGAAGACATCCCACTTGAAGTCGTGTATGAGGACTCGGACGTCATCGTCGTCAACAAACCAAAAGGGATGGTCGTCCACCCGGCGGCAGGTCATGTCTCAGGAACGCTCGTTAACGCCTTATTACACCACTGTCAAGATCTCTCAGGCATCAATGGCGTCAAACGTCCAGGAATCGTTCACCGGATCGATAAGGATACGTCTGGTCTGTTGATGGTTGCTAAGAACGACTTAGCGCATGAATCACTCGCGCATCAATTAAAAGAGAAGACGACGGAACGTCTCTACATCGCGCTCGTGCACGGTGAAATTCCGCACGAACTCGGAACGATCGAAGCCCCAATCGGACGCGATAAGAACGACCGTCAACGGATGACGGTAACGGATAAGAATTCAAAGTCTGCCGTAACCCATTTCCGTGTTCTCGATCGGTACGAAGGCTTTACGGTCGTTGAATGTAAACTTGAAACAGGACGGACGCACCAAATCCGTGTCCATATGCGTTATATCGGTTTCCCGCTTGCGGGTGACCCGAAATATGGTCCACGTAAGACGATGAAAATGAACGGTCAAGCCTTGCATGCTGCGGTTCTCGGTTTCGAACATCCACGCACAGGTGAGTGGATGCGCTTTGAAGCACCGCTCCCAGAAGAGATGACATTTGAAATCGGTCAATTGAAAAAACTTGAATTAGAGTCTTGACGTTTTTCTAATAAAACGGTAGAGTATCACCTAGAGAGCGATGCGAGACATCCTCTACTGACACTTCGGTCGTCCGAGTGACGATCCTACCTAACTAGTATCACCTTTAATCGAGTCCGGAGAGGCTGCGAAAGGGAGAACCTACCACGATCGTGCGTAGGCATGCATACAACACGTATGCCATGATTCTGTCTTCGATGACCTTCTGCGGATTTCCGCAGAAGGTCTTTTGTATGAAAGGAGAAACCATGAAACCAGCCGTCATCTTAGATGAAGCCGCGATCGGACGTGCACTGACACGGATCGCCCATGAAATCATCGAACGTAACAAAGGAATTCATGATTTGATGATCGTCGGAATCAAGACGCGAGGCGAGACACTCGCTCGCCGACTTGCGAAGCGCATCGAACAAATCGAAGGAAAACCGGTCTTACTCGGTGTCGTCGACATCTCGATGTACCGGGATGACTTGTCGAAACGAAGTTTAGAACCAGAAATCAAAGGTTCTGATCTACCGGAAGACATCACCGGGAAAATCGTCGTCCTCGTTGACGACGTCCTCTACACAGGCCGCACTGTTCGCGCCGCGATGGATGCGCTCGTCGACCATGGAAGACCGAGTATGATTCAACTCGCTGTCCTCGTCGACAGAGGACATCGGGAGTTACCGATTCGACCAGATTTCATCGGTAAGAACGTCCCGACATCCCGTGAGGAACAAGTCGTCGTCGCACTCGCCGAAGTCGATGAAGCCGATCAAGTATTCATTAAACGCTAAAATTCAAAACCTTTAAGGTGGTCCAGAGAGACCAGAAAGGGAGTCATCCATATGGCAAAACATGCCGCAGTACTTGGTGTACAAGAAGTACCTACTCACCCTCTAAATTGGCTGATGCTCAGCCTGCAACACGTCTTCGCGATGTTTGGTGCGACCGTGCTCGTCCCGCTCTTAACGGGACTCAACACATCGGTCGCGCTCGTCGCAAGCGGAGTCGGCACACTGATTTTCCTCGCCGTCACCCGCTTCAAAGTACCCACATATCTTGGTTCAAGTTTTGCCTACATCGCCCCAATTATTGCCGTCAGTGAACGGTGGGGTGTCGAGGATGCCTTAATCGGCGGAATGGTCGCTGGACTCGTCTACGGACTTGTCTCACTCCTCATCCGCTACACGGGAGCTGCTTGGTTGCTTCGCTTACTCCCACCGGTCGTCATCGGACCGGTCATCATGGTCATCGGTCTATCGCTCGCCCCGACCGCTGTCAACATGGCGATGAACGGAGCGGACGGTAAGTACAACGGACTGTACTTCCTCGTTGCGATGGTCACGCTCGGCGTCACACTCCTTGCGATGACGTACTTAAAAGGAATGTGGAGCACGATTCCGATCCTGTTCGGGATCACGGTTGGTTATCTCGTTGCGGCATCAGTAGGAATCATTGACTTCACACCACTTCAACAAGCCACGTTGTTCCACGTGCCGGACTTCACGATTCCGTTCTTGAATTACACACCATCGTGGAATACAGCCGCCTTGCTTCTGATCGTTCCCGTGACGCTCGTCACACTGACGGAGCACATCGGCGAACAAAAAGTGACATCACGGATCATCGGGCGCGAGACGCTCCTCGATCCAGGGATGCACCGGACCGTACTAGGTGACGGGATTGCGAAGACAGTCGCTTCGATGCTTGGCGGACCACCGGTTACGACGTATGGTGAGAACAACGGTGTCATGTCAATCACACGTGTCTACAGTGTCTATGTCCTCGGTGGCGCGGCGGTTCTTGCAATCAGCTTCGGATTCCTCGGATATGTCGAAGGGTTCATCAAGACGATTCCGACACCGGTCATGGGTGGAATCAGTATCCTCTTGTTCGGAGTCATCGCGTCGAACGGTCTCCGGACGCTGACGGAAAGTAAGATCGACCTTGCTGATAAACGGAACTTGACGATCACAGCCGTCATTCTCGTCACAGGTATCGGAGGCGCGGCGCTTAAAATCGGCAACTTCTCTCTCGAAGGAATGGCACTGGCGACGATTCTTGGAATCATCCTGAATCTAGTCCTTCCAAAAACGACAGAGCAGGTCGAAGAAACAACGGAAACCTCTACAACTCAATCGGTAGCTAACAACTTTTAAGACGTTCCGAGAGAACGATAAAGTGAAGGCCATGAAAAGATGCAGGGAATCACTCTGCCTTCTTTCGGCGCACCTTCACTTAGAAGGTGCGCCTTTTTCATGACCTGAAGAGGAGTGAATGATATGAAGACGATTCTAAAAAACCGGCATTTCGTCAACCTAGAAAGTTTATCCACGACAGAAATTAATTCTTTGATTGAACGCAGTCTCGCTTTTAAACGAGG
Organism: Exiguobacterium acetylicum; assembly: GCF_019890935.1. NCBI lineage: Bacteria > Bacillati > Bacillota > Bacilli > Caryophanales > Exiguobacterium > Exiguobacterium acetylicum. Next base: position 2,087,945 of record NZ_CP082333.1, on the reverse strand, counting down.
CGAGCCAGCACCAGATTTTTCGGATAAGACGCTCGTCAATCTATTCTTTGAAAACTCGACTCGGACACGCTCTTCCTTTGAAATGGCAGAGCATCGTCTGAACATGCATCTACTGCCGTTCGAAACGGCGACTTCCTCCGTGCAAAAGGGAGAAACGTTACGCGATACATGCAAGACACTCGAAGCAATCGGCGCAGATGCTTTGGTCATTCGCCATGGAGCAACCGGATATTACGAAGAACTGATGCAGACACTCGATATTCCGATCATCAATGCGGGAGACGGGAGCGGTCAACATCCGTCCCAGTCCTTACTCGATTTGATGACGATCGTCGAAACGTACGGAACGGTCGAAGGAAAAGTCGTCGTCATCTGTGGGGACTTACAACATAGTCGCGTTGCCCGATCGAACGCGGACATCTTAAAGCGACTCGGTGCCATCGTTTATGGATCAGGACCTATTGAGTGGTACGACCCTGCGATGGGCATACCGTATCTTCCGATGGATGAAGCCGTCGAGCAGTGCGACATCTTGATGTTACTGCGTGTCCAGCACGAACGGCATGACGGGACGACACGATTTGATCCAGCAGTCTACCACACAACGCACGGATTGACACATGAGCGGATGAACCGTCTGAAGCATTCCGCGATCGTGCTTCATCCGGCACCGGTCAATCGGGGAGTCGAGATTGCCGACGAACTGGTCGAACATCCGCGATCGCGGATTTTTGAACAGATGAAAAACGGTGTCTTTGCACGGATGGCGATTCTGGAATGGTGCTTTTCAACGAAATCAATCAAAGGAGACGATGCAGATGACAACACGAATTGAGAATGCGAGATGGTACGAGGCGGGACAAGTTCGAACGGGAGATATTCGGATTGAAGCCGGGAAAATCACGGATTTAGCAGCAACACCGCAAGCGAATGAAACGGTCATTGATGCGTCCGGATTATTCGTTGCACCAGGATTCGTCGACATCCATGTCCACCTGCGGGAACCGGGTGGCGAACATAAGGAGACGATTGCGACCGGCACGGCAGCGGCGGCAGCGGGTGGATTCACGACGATTTGTCCGATGCCGAACACGCGCCCCGTACCAGACGATCGTCAAACACTTGATGCGTTGTTCCAAAAGATTGAAGAGACGGCGTCCGTTCGGGTTTTGCCTTACGCGGCGATTTCAAAAAATCAACTCGGACAAGAACTCGTCGCGTTCGACCAATTAACAGATGCCGTCGCGTTCACGGATGACGGTGTCGGCGTCCAGACGGCAGCAGTCATGCGGACAGCGATGCAACAAGCGGCACGGCTCGGGAAAACGATCGTTGCCCACTGCGAAGATGATTCGTTAAAAGCAGGATGTGTGCATGAGGGAACCTACAGTCGACGGGAAGGACTACAAGGTATTCCGTCGCTTGCTGAGAGCATCCACATCGCACGTGATGTCCTGATTGCAGAAGAAACCGGCTGTCATTATCACGTTTGTCATGTCTCGACGAAGGAATCGGTCCGTGTCATCCGTGACGCGAAACGAGCAGGGATCCGGGTGACGGCAGAAGTCACACCGCACCATCTGGTATTGATCGATGAAGACATACCGAATCAGGATTCGAACTTTAAAATGAATCCTCCCTTGCGGAGTGAAGCAGATCGCCAAGCATTGCTTGAGGGGCTAGCGGACGGAACGATTGATTGCATCGCGACTGATCACGCTCCACATGCGGCAGAAGAGAAGGCACTCGGTATCGAACGTGCCCCGTTCGGCATCACAGGGTTCGAGACGGCCTTCCCACTCCTCTATACGAAGCTTGTTGCTGAAGGAGAGATGACACTTGAGACACTGATCCGGAATTTGACGGACAAGGCAGCAGCCATCTTTGAACTTCCTTACGGGAGACTCGAAGTGGGGGCGGAAGCAGATCTGGTTTTGCTTGATCTAGAAACGGAGCGTACCGTATCACCGGAACGATTCCGCTCAAAAGGCAAGAACACACCGTTCGCAGGAGAACGGTTAAAAGGATTCCCGGTCATGACGCTCGTCAAGGGAGAAATCGTATTCAAGGAGGACACAGCACATGCGTAAACGGACACTGATACTAGAAGATGGGATGACGTTTGAAGGAACGGCGTTTGGCTCAGATACGACAACAACAGGAGAGGTCGTCTTCCAGACCGGAATGACAGGGTATCAGGAAATGTTATCGGATCCATCTTACTGCGATCAGATGATCGTGTTGACGAACCCGTTGATCGGAAACTACGGGATTAACCGAGAAGATTATGAGACGACGCGTCCGCTCGCTAAAGCACTGATCGTCCGTGAACATTGTCAGACGCCGTCGAATTTCCGGAGTGAGATGTCGCTCGATGCAGCACTTCAAGATCTTGATATTCCAGGATTAAGTGGAATCGATACGCGCCAGTTGACACGGCATATCCGTTCGAAAGGTGTCATGCGTGGACGACTCGTTGACGGTGAGTTCGATTTAGCAGCAGAACTGGTTCATCTTCAAAACGCACCTATCGAGACGGATCAAGTCAAGCGAGCCTCAACGGAACGAGCGTACATCATTCCGGGTGCTGGACCGCGAATCGTTCTCGTCGATTTCGGTGCGAAGCTCGGAATCGTCCGCGAACTCGTCAAACGCGGCTGTGAAGTCGTCGTCGTGCCCTACGACGTCAGTGCAACGGAAGTCTTACGCTATCGTCCGGACGGTGTAATGCTATCGAACGGACCAGGGAATCCAAAGGATGTCCCAACGGCGATTCCGATGATTCAAGAATTGACGGGAAAAGTCGTCATCTTCGGCATCTGTCTCGGTCATCAGTTGATTGCACTAGCGCACGGGGCGGATACGTTCAAGCTCCCATTTGGTCACCGAGGGGCGAATCATCCAGTCCAAGATATCCGGACAGGTCGCGTCGATATCACGTCGCAAAACCACGGGTATGCCGTTGACGAACAGTCCTTACACGATACCGTGCTTGAAGTGACGCATCTTGCGATCAACGACGGAACGGTCGAAGGAATCCGTCATACGACAGCAGCGGTCTTCTCCGTCCAGTACCATCCGGAAGCATCACCTGGTCCAATGGATGCGAACGGTCTATTCCAACAGTTTTTAGAAGAAATCACGAAACAACAGGAGGTCTCTCATGCCTAAACGTCAAGATATCCAGAAAATTCTCGTTATCGGGTCCGGTCCTATCGTGATCGGACAAGCAGCTGAATTCGACTACGCTGGAACACAAGCGTGTCAAGCCTTGAAGGAAGAAGGATATGAAGTCATCCTCGTCAACTCGAACCCAGCAACGATCATGACGGATCCAACGGTCGCTGATCGTGTCTACATCGAGCCCCTCCAAGCAGAGTTCGTCTCACGGATCATCCGCAAGGAACGTCCGGATGCCTTGCTTGCGACACTCGGAGGTCAGACGGGTCTGAACTTGGCTGTCGAACTGGATCGTCTCGGTGTCCTTGCTGAGTATGGTGTCGAATTACTCGGTACGAAATTGTCAGCAATCGAAGAGGCAGAAGATCGTGATTTGTTCCGTCAACTGATGTTTAAACGCGGGCATGGTGTGCCGGACAGTGAAATCGTGCATACGCTTGAAGAGGCACAACAATTCCGGCAACAGATCGGTTTACCGATCATCATCCGTCCGGCGTATACGCTTGGAGGAACGGGCGGTGGAATCGCTAACACACCAGAAGAGTTCACGCGAATCGTCGAAGGGGGACTCAAGGCAAGTCCGGCAACACAAGTACTTCTAGAAAAATCAATTGCCGGGATGAAGGAAGTCGAGTTCGAAGTCATGCGCGATGCGACGAATCAGGCGATCATCGTCTGTGCGATGGAAAACTTCGATCCCGTCGGTGTTCATACTGGAGACTCGATCGTCTTCGCTCCGACACAAACGCTATCGGATCGCGATTATCAATTGCTACGAAACGTCTCGCTCGATATCATTCGTGCACTCGGGATCGAAGGTGGATGTAACATCCAGTTCGCACTGGATCCGACGAGCTTCGACTACTATGTCATCGAAGTCAATCCACGTGTCTCACGCTCGTCTGCACTCGCATCAAAAGCGACGGGTTACCCAATCGCAAAACTGGCTGCGAAGATTGCCGTCGGGTATGCCTTGTCCGAATTAAAGAACCCGATCACCGAGACAAGTTTTGCTTCCTTCGAACCGGCACTCGATTATGTCGTCGCCAAGATTCCGCGCTGGCCGTTCGATAAATTCGAAACGGCAGACCGGACACTCGGCACACAGATGAAAGCAACTGGTGAGGTCATGGCAATGGGACGGACGATGGAAGAGGCCTTACTAAAAGCCGTTCGTTCGCTCGAGATCGGTACAGCGGATCTGTATATGCCACGATTCATCGAAATGGCAGACGATGCCTTACAACAAGCGATTCGCCAAGCGACGGACGATCGACTCTTCGCCTTGTACGCGGGCTTCGTCCGCGGTTACAGCGTCGAACAGATTCATGACTGGACGGCGATTGATCGCCTGTTCCTAGAGAAGTTGCACCATATTTGGCAGCTCGAGCAATCGGTCGCAGCTGGTTTGACACCTGAACTACTCCTGCATGTGAAGCGGTATGGATTCAGTGACCCGATGCTCGCCCGGATCACCGGACAAACGGAAACGGAGATTCGCCGGATGCGTGAAGCACAAGCGATTCACCCGGTCTATAAGATGGTCGATACGTGTGCGGCAGAGTTCGCGTCCGACACGCCGTACTACTACGGGACATACGAACGCGAAAATGAAGCGATCGCGACGAACCGTTCTTCGATTCTCGTCCTAGGATCGGGACCGATCCGGATTGGTCAAGGCGTTGAGTTCGATTATGCGACAGTCCATTCGATTCAAGCGATTCGTCAAGCCGGCTACGAAGCGATCATCGTCAACAACAATCCAGAAACCGTGTCGACCGACTTCTCGATCTCCGATCGGCTTTACTTTGAACCACTGACGACGGAGGACGTCCTGGAAGTCATCCGAAATGAACGTCCGCTCGGTGTCATCGTCCAGTTCGGTGGACAGACGGCGATCAACTTAGCCGAGTCATTAGCAGCAGAAGGTGTAAAAATCCTCGGGACATCGCTTGAGGATCTCGACCGGGCTGAGGATCGGAAACAGTTCGAAGCAGCATTGACGGCGCTCGACATTCCACAGCCACCGGGTAAAACGGCCGTAACAGTCGAAGAAGCGGTCACGGCAGCAGCGTCACTCGGTTACCCGGTTCTCGTACGTCCATCGTACGTCCTCGGCGGTCGGGCAATGGAAATCGTCTATGCTCAAGAAGAACTGGAACATTACATGAAACACGCGGTCATCGCCTCACCGGAACGACCGGTCCTCGTTGACCGCTATCTGACAGGAATCGAACTCGAGGTCGACGCAATCTGCGACGGAACGGATGTCGTCATTCCAGGCATCATGGAGCACATCGAACGTGCCGGTGTTCACTCGGGTGACTCGATTGGTGTCTATCCGCCACAACGGGTCTCCCAAGACATCAAGGACCGGATCGTCGACTACACGACACGGATTGCGAAAGCATTCGGCATCAAAGGCTTACTCAACATCCAGTTCGTCTACGCGGACGGCGCTCTCTATGTCCTTGAAGTCAATCCGCGTGCCAGCCGGACGGTGCCATTCATCTCGAAAGTGACGGGACTTCCGGTCGCGCGTCTCGCAACGGACATCATTCTCGGTGAGACACTCGCTTCTTATGGATTAACAAGTGGTGTCCTACCGGAAGAACCACTCGTCTCGGTCAAAGTACCGGTCTTCTCATTTGCGAAGCTTAAAGAAGTTGATCCGACACTCGGACCGGAGATGAAATCAACCGGTGAAGTCATCGGAACGGACCGGACGCTCGAAAAAGCGCTCTATAAAGGGTTGCTCGCATCAGGGATGGCGATTCCAGAGCACGGTCGTGTCCTCTTGACAGTCGCAGATCCAGATAAAGCAGAAATGACGGATCTCGCACGACGCTTTGCCTCACTTGGATTCACGTTACTCGCAACGGAAGGAACGGCAGCGTACTTGACGGAGCAAGGATTACCGGTCCAGACGGTCGGCAAAATCGACTCGTCTTCCGAATCGATGCTCGACGTGATTGAAAAAGGGGAGATCGAATACGTCATCAATACGATGAGTCGGGACTCGCAAGTTACGAAAGATGGCTTCATCATTCGCCGGGCAGCAGCCGAGAATCAAGTCGTCTGTCTGACATCACTCGATACGGCGGAAGCAATTCTACGTGTCATCGAAAGTCGCTCGTTTGAAGCCAGTGCAATCCAAGCCTTCACACATGAAAAGAAAGTGGTGATCCAATGAAGCAACTCTTGACGGTCGTCTCTCGACGAACGGTAGCTCAAGGTGCGACAGAACTCGTCTGTCGCCTTGAGCAACCTCAGGTCATCGCGCCAGGGCGATTCATGCATCTTCGCGTCGGGCCACTCTTACGCCGACCAATCTCGATTGCCCGGGTCGACCATGATTTGATCACGTTTCTCTTTAAAGAAATCGGACAAGGAACAGCAGAACTGGCTTCTTTGCGTCCGGATGATACGATTGATGCCCTCGGACCGCTTGGAAACGGGTTTCCGATTGCTGCTATCCATCCCGCTCAACGCGTCGTCCTCGTTGGTGGGGGAATCGGTGTCCCGCCGCTGTATGAGACGATGCGCCAACTTGTCGCCCGGGGCGTGACATGTGAAGCGATTCTAGGATTTGATACAGCAACAAGTGTTTTTTACGAAGCGGAATTCCAAGCACTCGGCAAGACGACGGTCACGACCGTCGATGGAACGCATGGCACGACAGGATTCGTCACGGCAGCCTTACGTCCAGAAAGCTACGACGTTCTACTCGCCTGCGGACCGGAACCGATGTTGCGAACGTTACAGCAACAACCGATCGAACATAAGTATCTGTCGATTGAAAACCGAATGGGGTGCGGTATCGGAGCATGCTTTGCCTGTGTCTGTCAAACACCGACGGGCGGATACGTCAAGACGTGTTCCGATGGTCCAGTCTTTCGGGCAGAGGAGGTCGTATTATGACGGAACGATTGCGTGTCGAGTTGCCGGGTCTCTCTTTAAAAAATCCGATCATGCCGGCATCCGGATGTTTTGGATTCGGTGAGGAATATGCGAAGTTGTATGATTTATCAGAGCTTGGGGCGATCATGATTAAAGCAGCGACGGGGGAAGAACGCTACGGAAACCCGACGCCGCGTGTCGCAGAGAGTGGGATGGGGATGTTGAATGCAATCGGTCTCCAAAACCCGGGTGTCGATGGCATCCTAACGAATAAATTGCCTTTTCTCGAGACGTTCGATACGGCGATCATCGCCAATGTCGCGGGTTCGACACCGGAAGAATATGAGCTCGTCGCAGAAAAAATGAGTCAGCATCCTGGCATTCATGCACTGGAATTAAATATTTCCTGTCCGAACGTCAAATCGGGCGGAATCCAGTTCGGAACGGATCCGTTGCTTGCCGCTGAGTTGACCCGACGTGTCAAACGAGTCTCGACTAAACCGGTCTACGTCAAACTATCACCGAACGTCACTTCGATCGTCGAGATGGCGCGTGCCGTCGAAGCGGCTGGTGCAGATGGTCTGACGATGATCAACACACTCGTTGGGATGCGAATCGATGTCCGGACGGGACAGCCGATCCTTGCGAACCGTATTGGTGGATTATCAGGTCCGTCGATCAAACCGGTCGCGATTCGGATGATTCATGATGTCGCGCAAGTCATCTCGATCCCGATCATCGGCATGGGTGGCGTGATGGAGGTCGATGATGTCCTCGAAATGATTTACGCCGGGGCTTCGGCCGTTGCCGTCGGTACCGCAAACTTCGTCAATCCATACATCTGTCAAGAATTGATTCAGCAGTTACCAGAACGGATGGACGAACTTGGCATCGATCATATTTTAGACATCAGGGGGAGAGCATATGAATCAACTTTACATCGCGCTTGATTTTCCGACCGAAGCAGAAGTTTTTTCGTTTCTCGAACGGTTTGAAGCGACACGACCAGCCGTGAAAATCGGGATGGAATTGTTTTATGCAGCAGGCGGAACGTTCGTCCGTAAACTCGTCGAGCGTGGACACGCGGTGTTCCTCGATGTCAAAGTCCACGACATTCCAGAAACGGCACGCCGGACGATGCGGATCATCGGACAGCTAGGCGTCGAACTGACGAACGTCCATGTTGCTGGTGGCAAAGAGATGATGATCGCGGCGCGAGAAGGACTGCGTGAGACGAACGCCGAGACACAACTGATTGGCGTGACTCAGTTGACATCGACGGATGAAGCGATGTTACGCGATTTAAAGATTGAAGGAGCGATGCCGGCAGTCGTTCGTGCGTATGCGCACCTCGCAGAAGCAGCGGGACTAGATGGTATCGTCTGTTCAGCACTCGATCTTCCGGAATTAGTTCCAGCCTGTCGGACAGATTTTCGGTTCGTCACACCCGGCATTCGTCCGACGAACAGTCAAGCGGATGATCAAAAGCGGGTCGCGACCGTTCTTGATGCTCGTCAAAATGGAGCGTCGGATTTAGTGATCGGTCGTCCGATTACGCGTGCTGAACATCCAGAACAGGTCTATCAGATGCTACTTGAACAATGGAAGGGGCAATTCTCATGGTAAATCCAATCGCTAGTGCGTTACTCCGTATTGAAGCCGTCACCTTATCGCCAAACGATCCATACACATGGGCAAGTGGACTTCGTTCACCGATCTATTGTGATAATCGGTTGACGCTCTCGTACCCGGCAGTTCGTTCCTTGATTGCAAATGCACTCGCTGAGAAAGTGAAGGGACTTGCAGTCGATGTGATTGCTGGAACCGCTACGGCAGGCATTCCACACGCAGCACTCGTCGCAGAACGGTTAGGATTACCGATGGTCTACGTGCGTAGTGGGAATAAGAAACACGGAAAAGGAAATCAAATCGAAGGTGTCATTCGACCTGGACAACGTGTCGTCGTCATCGAAGACTTATTATCGACAGGGATGTCTGCGATCGAAGCGGCGGAAGCCTTGCAAGCGAAGGGAGCAGATGTCATTCGCATTCAAGCGATCTTCTCGTACGGAATGGAGCGCTTGTCAAATAATCTCCGCGACGCAAAGATTGAAGCGGATGCATTACTGACGTTCGAAGCGTTACTCGAAACCGCACAACAACAAGGCGATATTACTATAGAAGAGCAAAAACAGTTAGCGGATTGGTCGAAAGATCCAGTCGCTTGGAGCGAACGTTTTACAGCGAACGTCTAAAATCGATAGATTCCGTCGGACGACCTACGATTTCTAGTGAATGTTTTGGTACACTAGAAAAATAAAGGAGGTCGTCGACTATGGTGACGCATTATCGTGATTATGAACAGTTCAAAAAGGTCGTCCTCCCGTTTTTGCTTGAACGTCCGGATACCCATCAGTTGATTCTTGGCATATTAGAACGTGGGGATGAACCGCTTTTGATGGCAACGGCACAAGAAGGCGATCATCGTCTCGTCATATTGCAAACGATACCGGAGCAAGCCATCGTCGCAGGCGATGTGTTCTCAAAAGAGGGAATCCGAAAGCTTGCCAGAATTTTGGATAGCCCAGGATTCGTCGGAGAACAGGCGATCTTAGCGCCGCTGTTACTGCCACATTCCATGTATGAGATACATATGGAACAGGGGATGTATGCACTGACGAAGGTCAAGATGCCGCTTGTTCCGAAAAACGTCGTCTTCCGACCGATTTCGGACGATGAAAGACAACAAGCCTTAGCGTTTGCGTCCGGATTTTTATATGAAGTTGAAACACGACCTTCTGAGCGACAGCTTACGCAACTCCATCAGTCGATGACGCGACACATCCAGCAAGAAAGCTTGTTCGGATTGTTTCGTGGAGATATGCTTGTCGCGATGGCGGCAGCGACGCGTCCGACACAAACGGGGATTACGATTTCTTACGTCTATACGCCGAAAGAACTGCGTGGAAATGGGTATGCCTCGTATCTCGTCGCCAAACTATCTGAACATCTACGACAGTCTTATCCGGTCGTGACGCTCTATACCGATTGGTCGAACCAGACAGCGAATAAAATCTATCAGCATGTCGGTTTCGAGTTAGTCGGACGATCCTTACATATCAAAAAACAAGAGCGCTATCGGTAAATATCGGGCATCTTGTTTCGATGTCTAGACATTGATATGCACAACAACAGCCGATCATCCTGTTATCTAAGGACGATCGGCTGTTTCATGTCAAACTGAAATTAATTGAATGTAGCGATGATTTTACCACGGACGTGGCGTTCAGATAAACGTTGTAATCCTTTGACGATGTCAGCTGCTGGAATCTCTTCTGTAACGAGAGGATCGAGTGCTTTTGCTGCGACGAGTTTTAATAACTCGCTTGCCATATGACCGAGGTTTCGGATGGCCCGGTCATCTTCGCTGGCATAAGCAGCCGCGAGTGCCACTTCATGGATCGAAGGGGAGAGCGTGAACGGCTTAACGACCGACTGATCGGGACCACCGGCGATGAAGGCGAGTTGCCCCGAGAAGGCAAGACGTCCGAGATCCGCTGTTGCTTCATCTCGACCGACTGTATTGAAAATCAAGTCAGCACCGCGACCGTTCGTCCAATCGCGGATGACATCCGTGACATTTTCTTTTTTGTAGTCGATGGCAAGATCGGCACCGAGTCGCTTGACCCACTCATGGTTTTCTGTCGAAGCAGTCGTCGCGACCTTAAGACCAAGGCGTTTTGCGAGTTGAATGCCGATGCCACCAACACCACCTGCACCAGCATGGATAAGGATCGTTTCTTTCTCTGTCGTGTTCATCTTCTGAACGATGGCTTCATAGGCAGTCATGCCTGCGCAAAGAATCGCAACGGCTTCAGCGAATGAGACGTCTTCCGGAATCAGGGCGAGGGCACGTGTATCGACGAGTGCATATTCAGCAAAAGCGCCATCGCGTTGCAGGTTCGTATGAATCGCTACACGATCGCCGATTTTCACTTCTGCGCCGGGTCCGATTTGTTCGACGACACCAGCTAGATCGACGCCTGGAATATGTGGAAACGTCCAAGCTGGATTGTTGGTCGCCTTATAGTCGACGGGATTCAGCGCGACGGTCTTGACGCGAATCAAGGCTTGACCTTCTCCTGGCGTCGGCGTCTCGACCTCTTCGAATGTCCATTGATCAATCGCTGTACCTGAGTGATTTAACCATGCTTTCATGTTTAATACGCTCCTTCCGAATACGTGAGTTCATACGAGTGAGAGTAGATTTCAACGAGGTTACCGAATGGATCCTCACAGTATACCATTCGATACGGCTTGTCTCCCGGATAGTATTCGCGGATTGGCATCCGTTGTTTGCCGCCGTGGGCGACGATTTTTTCGACGAGTCCTTCGACGTCTGGATCTTGGATCGCATAATGGAAGATGCCTGTTTTCCAGAATTCGAAGTTATTTTCGGGTTGTTCATTGTTCGGGAACTCGAACAACTCGATTCCGATGCGGTCACCTGTCGCCATGTGAGCAATCCGGAACTTGTTCCATCCTGCACCAAAGACATCCGTACACATGACACCGATGGCAGAATCATCTTCAAGGACATCAGACGGTTCCATGATGATATACCAGCCCATCACCTCTTGATAAAAACGGACGGCTTCGTCGAGATTCGGCACGGAAAGACCGATGTGCGAAAAATTACGTGGATACGTCATGCTTAACACTCCTTTTGCAAAATGATTTACGCATACTCTAACTTACGCTACACTCGATTGCATAGTACGCACTTTGAAGTAACTACTGCGGAGGAGAGAACAACATGTCGACAGAACAATTTCCGGTCAATCGGGCGCTCGCCATCATCGGCGGAAAATGGCGCCCACAATTATATTGCACGTTAGAGAACGGTCCGAAACGTTTTTTAGAGTTACAACGTGCCATTCCCGGGATTTCTCGGAAAGTCTTGACGGATCAATTAAAAGAACTCGAACGACTCGGAATGATCGAGCGGATTGAATTTGATGAAGCCGTCTTACACGTCGAATACAAATTGACAGAAGCGGCATTTACACTGCAACCTGCCATGAAAGGTTTATGTGCATGGGGGGAAGGGAATCAAATATCCGAATCCTAAACGAGAGGCAGTGACATTCATGAAATTGACTTATCACGGACAATCGACAGTAACAATCGAGACGAACGGGCATCATCTCGTCATCGATCCATTTTTTAGCGGTAACGACAAAGCGACGACGAATCCCGATGACGTCAAGGCAGATTTCATTCTTTTAACGCATGCGCATGCCGATCATATGCTTGATGCAGAGCGAATCGCGAAAGCGACGGGAGCGACGATCATCGCTACGCATGAGTTGGCGACGTATCTGAGTTTCAAAGGACTCAACGTTCACCCGATGAACCTCGGCGGACAGTTTGAATTTCCGTTTGGTAAAGTGAAGATGACACAAGCATTCCATTCATCAAGTATCATTGATGAAGAGAAACAAACGATTACGTATATGGGGATGCCAGCTGGATTCTTGCTGACGATTGAAGGAAAGGAAATCTATCATGCAGGTGATACGGCACTGTTCGGGGATTTAGCCCTTTATGGTGCTCATCACGAAATCGATTTAGCCTTCTTACCGATCGGTGATAACTTCACGATGGGTCCAGATGATGCGTTGATCGCTGCAGATATGTTGCAAGCAAAAGCCGTTGTACCGATCCACTACGATACATTTGATTTAATCAAACAAGATGCGAACGCATTCTGTGAAAAGATTGAAGCACAAGGTCAAACGGGTCATCCACTCGCAATCGGCGAGTCACTCGAATTATAATCCGTTCTTAATCACAGGAGAGGAAACGTCAATGTTCCTCTCCTTTTTGTTGATTATTCTTCTGGAATGTCAGCGGTTCATCCGATGACGCTTCCTTCTTCCGCCCGATGGCGAAACGGTGAACTTCTTCTATGATAAGAAGGGGGCTGTTGACAGCCGATTCAGATATTCGGAATAATGGTAGACATGAGATGGAGGGGCTGACATGGAAGAGCATAATAGTAGGAGTGTGCGGAAACGAAAACAATCGTCGTTCACACGCTTAAAAAATAAACAAAAACAAAAGATGGATGCACGGTTGAACCGGATTGGAGAAAAAGGACCAGTGAAGCGACCGCTTTATTTATACGGTGGTGTCATTCTCGGACTTGTCGTCATCTATTCGATCACATTGCTCGTCTCAACGGAATTGTTATCGCGCGGCGAGTCATTCAAAACGACGAATCGCTATAAATCTCTCGCCATCGAGGCACCGCACGCAACGGTACAATTCGTTCGAAGCACAGACGGAAACGTCCAAATCAAACTCGTCGATAGTGCGTCGAGTGGGAAACGACTGAAAATCAGTACATCGACGAATACGGTGACGGTGACAGGACGAGATGGTTGGCTGTCTCGACTTGGCAATCGTCCGAGCGAAAAAACAGCAGATTACACGATTCAAGTGGGACTACCAAGTTATATGAACCGTGTCGATGTCGATGCTGGAACACTTAAAGGAATGGGCATCTACGCAAAAACGATCGAGATGGACGGAGAAGCGATGAGTCTCGATAAAGTAAAAGGTGATGAGATTACACTGAATGCAACACGTGCGATTTCTGTCAAGGAAATGGACGCCGTCCATGCGCAGGTGACAGGCGAGAGTGTCTCGCTGGCAGACTATATGGCGAAGTTGAGTCTTGACGTTACGACGATTGACGGCGCGACGAAGCTAAAACCAAATAAATCAGCCGGTACGATTACGATCGACACGGGAGGCGATATTAAAGCCTCTGACCGATATACGAAACAAAAGAATAAGGATGAGACGATTTATGAACTGTCGAAACAAGAAAAACCGGAAGTGACAGTCAATAGTGAAGTCGGGCAGGTGACGCTCGAGTGAAATTAAAGTTTCGGATTGGACTTCGAACGATTAAGACCGGCATCGCGGTAGCTTTTGCACTCAGCATCTCTTGGTATGTCTTTGGTATTTATTCAGGAATGGGGGCTGTCGCAGCCATCGTTGCGATGCAACCGACGATTCATCGTTCATTTAAAATCGTCTTTAATCGGATTTTCGGAACGGTACTCGGACTGATGTGTGGACTCGCTATCGTTGCGACACTTGGCGCCAATCCACTGACGATCGGACTCGCCGTCGTTGTCTCACTCGTCCTCAATTCGATGATTGGACGAACGGATATGTCGACGTTCGCTGCTTTTGCGATCGTCTTGATGTTCGAGAGCCCGACCGCCGACTACGTCCACTATGCCTTATCACGGTCGTTGTTGACTGTCGTCGGTGTGTTATCTGCCGTCCTTGTCAATTACATCGTTTTCCCGCCACATTATGAAGACCGCTTACTGTTACTCGTCAAAAAAACGACGCAACAGTTGATGGAAGATTGGCGAAGCCTTGTGCAAGATGATGGACGCTTGCTGACTGTTCGTAAACAAATCCTCAAACATGAGGAAATGATGTTGATGCTCCAAGAAGATCAAAAATATCCACTAGTGGCGAGCGGTCAAAGTGAAGCGTTCATTCGACTGAAGGAGCTTGTCGATCTTGAAGACAAGTTGCTCGTCTTGCTTGAAAGCATTGCTAGTCACCGGGATATCCCGATGACAGAAGAACAAGAAAAGACGCTCGGTCAGGAAATTGATTTCTTACTCAGCCATCATTACGATGTCATCTTCTCCCACGAACGAAAACAAGCGATGTTCTCATTCGATCAAGAATTAAGCGAGGCGAAGGATATCATCCATGGGCATTTGCTCGATTACCGGGAACAGTTAGAAAAAATGAAGTGAAGAGGAAAAAACGCTGTTTCTCCTAAGTGACATTTAGGAAAAACAGCGCTTTTTTGTGTAGCGTCATTGACGCAAGGACTGGACGACATCTGGATCAGGTGTGACGTAGAGAGTCGTTTGATCCGTGTAGATGACGAATCCGGGCTTTGCACCACTCGGTTTTTTGACATAACGTAGTTCCGTGAAGTCGACCGGGACTTGGCTTGATTCACGTGCTTTCGAGAAATAAGCCGCGACGATCGCTGCTTCCTTCAACGTCGCCTCGTCCGGTGCATCACTTTGAATGATGACGTGTGATCCCGGAATATCCTTCGTGTGTAACCACGTATCGGACCGGCGTCCGAACTTGAACGTCGCGTAATCATTTTGTTTATTGTTCTTTCCGACGAAGAATGGAAGACCAGTCGAAGAACGGTATTCTTCGAGTTGTGGAAGCTGCGGTTTCTTTTTCTTCTTTTGTCGTTCGCGCAGATAACCTTCTTCGACGAGTTCCTCGCGCATTTCCCGGATGTCTTCAGGGGACGCGACGTCGAGTTGGGCCAGCAAACCTTCAAAATATGCGATCTCAGCCTGGTTCTTCTCAAGCTGACGCGCGACTTCGACTTTGGCAGTCTTTAATTTGTTGTACCGTTTGTAGTAGCGTTGCGCGTTCTCATTCGGTGAAAAGCGGGGATCGAGTGAAATCGTGATTTCAGCGCCGTCTGGATCATAGTAATCGACGACTGTCGCTTCCTTCATCCCGCGTTCGAGCTGATACAGATAGGTCGTCAGTAATTCCCCTTTATGTTTCCACTCATCCATCCGTAACGTCGCTTCTAAATCTTTTTCGAGTTTCGAGCGTTTTAGAATATTTTTATCATATTCACTCTTGATGAACCGTTCGAGATCAGCTGCTTGTTGTTTGACGCGGTCGCGGTTCGCCTTTTGATGGAAGAACGCATCGAGAACTTGACCACTCGTCGTAAACGTCTTCTCATCGATGATGGATCCTTCCGTCAAGCGGATAGGGGCGAAACGTTCCTTCCCGCCATCCATCCGTTGCAGCACATAAGGACCATCGAGTTCCTTCAGGACTTCTTGAAAGGCAGACGCAAGAGTCGTCCGGTTGGCTAGACCTGCCCGCGAGACGATCTCTTTTGCGATTTGCGGGGACAGACCACTGAAGAGACCGAGTAACTGGCGATCGAGCTTACCAGCGTTCCAGTCAATCCGGTGAAGCGCCTTTTCGATATCTCCCGTAAGCGGATCGACTTTATCCTGTGCCGGCGGAAGCTGGTATGTCATCCCTGGCATGATCGTCCGGAAGGTATTTTGACTGAGTGGTAAGTGTTTGATCGCATCGAGGATCTTATCTTGTCCATCAGTCAAAATGATGTTCGAGTGACGTCCCATCAATTCGATATAGATTTTTTTCGCTTCCTCATCGCCAAGTTCGTTCCGGGAGCGGACGCGCAAGACGATGATCCGGTCGCGTTCGAGTTGTTCGATTGACTCGATGAACCCGCCTTCGACATGTTTGCGGAGCATCATGCAGAAGAGTGGGGGTTCACTCGGGTTGCTGACCGCTTCCGACGTAATGTGCATTCGTGCATACATGGCATTCGCAGAGGCGAGCAATAATACGTTTTTTCGCTCGGCCCGGACCTGGAATACTAAATCCAATGTATACGGTTGGTATACCTTATTGATCCGTCCTCCGACGAGCGGTTGGAGTTCTTCGACGACGCGTGTCGTCATCAATCCGTCAAAAGCCATACGATTACCTTCTTTCTTGATTTCGTTCTCACTTTCTAAAGGTAACAGAAATGGCATCGTTATGGTATGATAAAGCAGTCGAGCTAAAAAAGATGACTTGCGAACTTCCCGTCTCTACTGCTAATATGAAACAATGTGAAGTTTGTGAGATGGAGGGGTTTTGAAGTGATTTTCAAAGAGCGTGGCTTATTACTCGTATTATCAGGTCCAAGTGGTGTCGGAAAGGGAACGGTCTGTCGTGCTTTGCGCGAAGATCAGGATAACGATCTGCATTACTCGGTATCCTGTACGACGCGCCAACCGCGTGAAGGAGAAGTAGATGGTGTCCACTATTTCTTTAAATCGCGTGAAGAATTTGAAGAGATGATTGCGAACAATCAACTCTTGGAATATGCTGAATTCGTAGGGAATTATTATGGAACGCCTGTCGAATGGGTGAACCAGATCCTAGATGAAGGAAAAGACGTCATTCTCGAAATCGAAGTTCAAGGGGCCATGCAGGTCAAAGAACATTTTCCGGAAGCTGTCTTCTTATTCCTTGCACCTCCAAGCCTCCAAGAATTGCGGAACCGCCTCGTAGGGCGTGGAACGGAATCGGAGGAAGTCATCAAGCAACGTCTTCTCGTCGCTAAGGAAGAGATTGAGATGATGGATGCGTATGACTATGTCGTGACGAACGACGAAATTCATAAAGCCTGTGATCGAATTCAAGCAATCGTCACAGCGGAACATTGCAGTCGGGAACGTGTCGCGTCCCTATATAAAAAAGCCATGGAGGTTAAGTGATATGTTATATCCATCAGTTGATAAGCTTCAAAAGAAAGTACCATCGAAATATACGATCGTTACAGTTGCCGCTAAGCGTGCACGTCAAATCCAAGACGGGAAACGCGTGAAAGTCACGAACCCAAAATCGCATAAACCGGTCGGGAAAGCTTTAGAAGAGCTTTATTTCGAAGAAGTATCCGTCACGAACCAACCGCAAGACTAATTTTGAAGCAGCCACTTGTCATCGTGGCTGTTTTTTTCAATAAGGAGGACACCTACATGTTAACCAACCGAAACATTCTACTGTGTGTCGGCGGTGGAATCGCTTCCTATAAATCAGCAGCACTCGCTTCAAAACTCGTTCAAGCAGGCGCGCACGTCCAAGTCGCGATGACGCGTAATGCGCAACAATTCGTTGGTAAGACGACGTTTGAAGCACTGACGCGAAAAGCGGTCTATGATGACGTCTTCATCGAGCATGATCCGTCAAAAATCGCCCATATCGATTTAGCGGACGAAGCGGACTTGATCATCGTCGCACCAGCGACCGCGAACTTGATTGCAAAACTCGCACACGGGATTGCAGATGACTTCATTACGACGACAATTCTCGCAGCGACATGTCCCGTCATCGTCGCACCGGCGATGAATGTCAACATGCTCGAACATCCTGCGACTGTCCGCAATATTGAACAACTCAAGCAGGATGGTGTCCAGGTGATTGCACCGGGAGTCGGAAATCTCGCATGTGGTTGGGTCGGAAAAGGTCGTTTACCGGAACCAGAAGATTTGGTCGCAACACTCTCAACGTTCTTTGAAGAAAAATATCTAGCCGGACGAAAAGTCTTGATCAGTGCAGGACCCACAGTAGAACGGATTGATCCGGTTCGTTATTTGACAAATGATTCTTCCGGGAAAACTGGAATTGCGCTCGCAGAGGCGGCACGAGATGCAGGAGCCGATGTCACACTCGTCCATGGTCCCCTTCGGATCGAATTACCGACCGGGATAGCGACGATTGCCGTCGAGTCGGGAGAAGAAATGCTTGAAGCCATGTTACGTGACTATGAGACGCAAGATATCGTCATCATGTCCGCTGCTGTAGCTGACTATCGACCGTCTGTCCAATACGAGCAAAAGCAAAAGAAAATTCATGGACCATTACGGATTGAACTCGAGGAGACGACGGATATCCTGAAGACACTCGGTGAGCAGAAACAACATCAGCTATTAGTTGGATTTGCAGCGGAGACGACGGACGTCGAGACGTTCGCGAAACAGAAACTCGCCCGAAAGAAAGCGGATTTCATCGTCGCGAATGATGTTTCACGTTCTGATATTGGATTCGTCAGCGACGAAAACGAGGTCGTCGTCTTCGGGAAGAATGATTCTGTCACGCGATACGATCAACAATTGAAATCGACGCTCGCTAAAGCGCTCATGCGCCAATTTGCGGAGGCATTGGCATGATAGCCGAAGTCATCGTCGATGTCGCAGCAGCAACCGTCGATCGTCCGTTTGATTATGCCGTGCCGGAACTTTGGCAGGAGCTGATCGTTCCCGGGATGCGCGTCGAGGTACCATTTGGTCCACGTGCGTTGCTTGGCATCGTCGTCGGAACGAAAGCCACCTCTGATCTGACGAACGTCAAATCAATCGTTCGTGTCTTAGATGAGACTCCGACCTATACACAGGAATTACTTGAGTTATCAGCGTATCTGTCAGAAACGACATTGTGTTTTCAGGCGACGGCGTTGCTTGCGATGCTGCCGGCTGCCTTGAAGGTGAGTTATGATAAACTGGTCATAGTCGAGTCGGGCCCACTTCGGGCATATCATGGTAAGAAAATGAGTCAATTACCAACGGAAATCCAACAAATCATCTTAACAGCGGCGAAACACGCTGACGTGACGCTTCAACCGGTCATTCGCGAGAAAAAGACGTCTAAGACGGATAAACGGATTCGTCTCCTCGAGGAGCAAGCAACCTTTACGAAACAAGCGAGCCAACAAGCGGCACTGTATGCGTATATCCAAGAATTTCCGAATGCGTTGTGGAGTGAAATCAAGCAGGCGACAGGCGCAACGAGCGCGACGTTGAATGCCCTCGAGAAAAAGGGCATCATTGAAGTCGAGACGATTGATGTACGGCGAAATCCTTACGAGCATCTCGTCCAAGACATTTTTGTGCCGTCCTCTTTGACGGAAAAGCAACAGGAAGCTGTCTCGGCGATTACGGCTGAAGCGGAGACCGGAACGTTTTTGTTACATGGCGTAACAGGAAGCGGTAAGACGGAAGTCTATCTTGAATCGATTCATGCACAACTCGAACGCGGTAGACAAGCGATCTTGCTCGTCCCTGAAATCAGTCTGACACCGATGATGGTCAAACGGTTCAAACGTCGTTTCGGAGAACGGGTCGCTGTCTTGCATAGCGGTCTATCGCTCGGAGAAAAGTATGATGAGTGGCGCAAAATCGCACAAGGTGAAGTCGATGTCGTCGTCGGTGCACGATCCGCTGTTTTTGCACCGCTGACGAATATCGGAATCATCATTCTCGATGAAGAACATGAAACAACCTATAAACAAGAAGAAAATCCGCGCTATCATACGCGTGATGTCGCAAAATGGCGTGCAGCCTATCATCGGTGTCCCGTCGTGCTCGGAAGTGCGACGCCGTTACTCGAGACATATGCACGAGCACAAAAAGGGGTCTATCGTTACTTACCGCTTCGCGAACGATTCGGTGGAGAACTGCCTCCGGTCGACATCGTTGATATGCGTAAGGAACTTGAACGGGGCAATCGGACGCCGTTCAGCCTCGCGCTCGTCGAAGGCATCAAAGAACGAATCGAGCGTGGGGAACAGACGGTATTACTTTTAAACCGTCGTGGGTACACGACATTCGTCTTATGTCGGGATTGCGGGGAAACGTTACAATGTCCGCATTGTGCCGTCAATTTAACGTATCATCAACATGAAGATCGCTTAAAGTGCCACTATTGTGGATTTGAGGCAGCGATGCCGAAAACTTGTCCGTCCTGTGAATCGACGAAGATCCGTCAGTTCGGAACGGGGACACAAAAGATCGAGGAAGAGTTGGCGCATTTGATTCCGGAAGCGCGCATTATCCGGATGGATCAGGATACGACGTCTCGTAAAGGCGCACACGAGAAGTTACTCGATGCCTTCGAGCGTAAGGAAGGAAACATTCTTCTCGGGACACAGATGATCGCAAAAGGTCTCGACTTTCCAAATGTCACGCTCGTAGGGGTGCTCGCTGCCGATGCGACGCTTGGTATTCCGGATTTTCGGGCAAGTGAGCGAACATTCCAGTTGATCACGCAAGTGTCGGGTCGTGCCGGGCGGGGGCAACTCGCCGGACAGTCGATCATCCAGACCTATAATCCGGAACACTACGTCATTCAGACGGCGAAACAGCA
Organism: Exiguobacterium acetylicum; assembly: GCF_019890935.1. NCBI lineage: Bacteria > Bacillati > Bacillota > Bacilli > Caryophanales > Exiguobacterium > Exiguobacterium acetylicum. Next base: position 2,067,044 of record NZ_CP082333.1, on the reverse strand, counting down.
TGATTTCGAAACGTTCTATAAGCGGGAGATGCAGTTGCGCAAACTCGGGGGACACCCTCCATTTTGGTTCCTTGGTCTGATCACGGTCTCGGCGACACATCCACTCGAAGCACAAGCCGAAGCGCAACAGATCGCTTCCGAGCTGCGGGCTTTCGAATCGGAGGACTTAGTCGTCAATGGACCGTTCGATGCGCCACTTGCTCGACTGAAGAATATGTACCGACAACAGGTCTTAATTAAACATAAAGGACAGGAAGATGTCCGGACACATCTCCGTGATATCTTAGCTCGTCGTCAAAAATCAAAAACACAAGTCGCGATCGACTTGAATCCATTTGTATTCATGTGAGGTGTCTGTATGTATAAAGTAGTAGAAGTACCAAATGATGTATTACGACAGGTATGTGAACCTGTCACGAAGTTCGATAAAAAACTCGGTAAGATGATCGACCGGATGTTCGATACGATGTACGAATATGATGGTGTCGGCTTAGCGGCACCGCAAATCAATCAACCGATTCGTGTTGCCGTCGTCCATACGGATGATGAGACAGGACCGATCGAGCTGATCAATCCGGAAATCATCGAAGCCGATGGTTCACAGATCGATGACGAAGGATGCCTCAGCATGCCAGGCATTTTCGGACCGGTCGAACGGTTCGACCGCATCGTCGTCAAGTCGCAGGATCGACTCGGACGGACGGTCAAAATCAAGGCAAACGGCTTTTTTGCACGTGCCATCCAGCATGAGATGGATCATTTAGACGGTGTCCTGTTTACGGATAAACTCGTCGAGCAAGAAAAACCGCGCGTCGTCTTCATGGGGACACCTGAGTTTGCGGCAGGAACACTGCGTGAAGTGATCGATGCTGGGTATGACGTCGTCGGTGTCGTCTCGCAACCAGATAAGCCGGTCGGACGAAAACGGGAAGTCAAACCGACACCAGTGAAACTCGTCGCGATGGAACACGATATTCCTGTGTTGCAACCGAAACGGATTCGTGAAGACTATCAGGACGTCCTTGATTTAAAACCAGATCTCATTATCACGGCAGCTTACGGTCAGATTGTACCGACAGCGATTTTGGAAGCACCACGTTTTGGAGCGATCAACGTCCATGCGTCACTCCTACCGAAATATCGTGGCGGTGCACCGATTCATCAAGCAATCATCGATGGAGAAAAAGAGACAGGCGTGACGATCATGTATATGGTCGATCGACTTGACGCGGGTGATATGTTGTCAAAAATCATCGTTCCGATCGAAGAGACCGATACAGTCGGAACGATGTTTGAAAAATTAGCGGACGCAGGAGCGCGTCTGTTGCTTGAGACGTTACCTCGTCTGTTCGCAGGTGAATTGACACCGGAAGCGCAAGATGAGGCAGAAGCGACGTTTGCGCCGAACATCTCACGCGAGCGGGAACGGCTTGATTTTACGTTACCGGGTGAGACACTCTATGATCAAATCCGAGGAATGAATCCTTTCCCGAGCACGTACACGATGCTCGGTGATGACCGATTGAAAGTCTTTTTCGCGACGAAAGTCAAAGGAACGGGACGACCAGGCGAAATCATCGCTTTAGAAGCGGATGGTCCCGTCATCGCGACAGGTTCGGAGACAGCGTTGAAGCTGATCGACTTACAGCCGTCCGGAAAAAAACGGATGGATGGTGCCACGTTCATGCGCGGGATTGGTCAATCGCTTGAACTCGGACAACAAGTAGGTGAGAACGCATGAATGTACGTGACGCAGCAGTAACGACACTGATGAAAATTGGTCAAGGTGGTGCCTTCTCGACAATCACCGTCCACCAAATGCTTGAAAAGCGTGCTATCTCAGCAACAGATGTCGGCTTGTTCACGGAACTCGTCTACGGGACGCTCAGTCGTGAATTGACACTGGATTATATTTTGGAGCCGTATCTAGCGAAACAGAAAAAACTTGATCCGTTCATGCGTCCGTTGTTACGGATGAGTGTGTATCAATTGTTTTATCTTGATCGTGTACCGGATCATGCCGTCATCCATGAAGCTGTCGAGATTGCCAAAAAACGTGGAAAAGTCCACGTCTCGAAAGTCGTCAACGGAGTGCTCCGGAATGTATTACGGGCGGGAATGCCCCATTTTGCTGAGATTGAGCCTGTTGCAAAACGAATCAGCATCGAAACGAGTCATCCGCAGTGGCTCGTCGAACGCTGGATTGAACTGTTTGGTCCGGAAGAAACGCTTCAAATCTGTCAATTGAATAACACACCTGCACCGGTCACGGTTCGCATCAATCGGACGAAGACGACGCGAGAGGAAGCGATCGAGCTTCTACTCGACCAAGGTGTGACGGCAAAACCATCTACGGTCGCGCCAGATGGTCTCGAAATCGAACGAGGAAGCGTTCAAAAAACGGATCTGATTGACCGTGGGTATCTTTCTCTGCAGGATGAGAGCTCAATGCTCGTCGCCCGTGCACTTGGTGCAGAAGCATCTGATCATGTTCTCGACAGCTGTGCCGCACCTGGTGGGAAAGCGATGCACATTGCTGAAGGTTTGACGACGGGAACACTACAGGCACTTGATCTTCATCCACATAAGATTAAATTGATTGAACAGCAAGCGACACGATTAGGTCTTACGACTGTTCAAGCAGAAGCGTTAGATGCTCGTAAAGCAGGAGACCGCTTTGAAGTAGAATCGTTTGATCGGATTCTTGTCGACGCACCTTGTTCAGGACTCGGTGTCATTCGGAGAAAACCAGATATCAAATGGACGAAACGCCCGGAACAACTCGGGCAACTCCCGAAAATTCAACGAGATATTCTGACATCTGTCTTACCACTCGTTAAAAAGGGTGGAACCTTTGTCTATTCGACTTGTACGATTGATCCGACCGAGAACGAGGACCAGACAGCATTCATTCTCGATCAAGGATTTGAATTTGATACATCCTTCGCGGCACGGATGCCGGAATCGGTCAGACATTTGATCGGGGATCGAGCAGAACTCAAGTTGTTACCGACGACAGTCGGAACGGACGGCTTCTATATTGCCGCGTTTAAAAAACGAGAAGATTGACACGAACGGAGGACTGTCATGGAGTTAGCTCACCTTTCGACTACTGGGAAAGTCAGAACTAAAAATGAGGATACGGTATTACTCGTTGGGAACGCTGAACGTGGTCTTGCCGTCGTTGCGGACGGTATGGGAGGTCATGCTGCTGGCGATATCGCAAGTGCGATCGTTCGCGAGGTATTCGAAGCATCCTTTTCACTCATGCCAAATCGTCCGATGGAATTGTCTGAATGGATAGAACAACGTGTAGCCGAGGCAAATGTCCGGATTCTTCAGTTTTCAAAAGAAGAGCAACTTGCAATCGTCGGTACGACCATTGCCTGCGTATGCTGGGTTGAGGATTTGCTCGTCATCGGTCATGTTGGAGATAGTAGGGTCTATGCCCTTGAAGGAACGGCGTTAAAACAATTGACGGATGATCATTCTTACGTCAACATGTTACGACAAATGGGGGAACTTTCGGATGAGGAAGTCGAAAATCATCCACGTAAGAATGTCATCACACGATCGGTCGGCTCGAACGAAACGGTCGAAGTCGACATTCAAGTCAGAGATGCTCCAGACTATGATCTCGTCCTCGTCTGTAGTGACGGGTTGACCGATGAAGTGCCAGATGATGTCATCGAACAGATCATCTTACAAGATGAGCCGCTTGATGAGATCGTCGGACGATTGGTGAAAGAAGCGAATGCTCGAGGAGGCGCGGATAATATTACGATTGCCGCCATCCGGTTCAAAGAAAGAAAGAGGGTCTGAATATGCGATACGGAGATCGATTAAATGACCGCTACCGCATAGAACGGCTAGTTGGAAGTGGCGGGATGGCGAATGTCTATCAAGCCTATGATGAGATTTTAAAGCGTCATGTTGCCATTAAGATTTTACGAACGGAATTTTCGCATGACGAACAGTTCATTCGTCGATTCGAACGTGAAGCGCATGCTGCTACCAGCTTGAATCATCCAAACATCGTTGCCGTCTATGATGTAGGCGAAGAAGATGCCATCTATTACATCGTCATGGAGTATATCGATGGTATGACATTAAAGACATTTTGTGAAAATCAAGCATTACCTGTGCCGCAGGCCGTCGATATCATCGCTCAAATTTGTGATGCGATCGATCATGCCCATGCACACCGAATCATCCATCGCGATATCAAACCGCAAAACATGTTGATTCGAGAGGATGGTACCGTCAAAGTAACGGATTTCGGAATCGCTGTGGCGATGTCGAATGCGACGCTGACGCATACGATGTCCGTCCTTGGGTCTGTCCATTACTTTTCACCGGAACAAGCAAAAGGTAAATTTGCGGATGAGAAGTCGGATATCTATTCACTTGGTGCTGTCTTATACGAACTTGTGACAGGACAAGTCCCGTTCGAAGGTGATTCACCAGTTGCGATTGCTTTGAAGCATCTGCAAGATACACCGCGTCGTCCATCCGTCTTGAATCCGAAAGTGCCACAAGCGCTTGAGAACTGTATCATGCAGGCGCTCGCAAAAGCACCGCATGACCGCCAACAGTCCGTCGCAGCCTTTAAGGCAGATATGGTGACGGCGTTGTCTGACGAACGAGCAAGTGAAGGCATCCGAGGTGCAGAAGAGGATGAGATGGAAAAGACGATGGTCTTATCGCCTGTCCAAGTGCCAGAAGAATCAAAAGCGGAACCAGAATCACCCGCTGTCACGACCGTTCAACCGAAAACACCGGAAAAGAAAAAGAAAAAACGCTGGTGGATCGTTCTCTTATTGCTCATATTGCTAGGTGGTGCAGCTACGACGTTTGCGATGTGGCCAGATCCAACGGTCACCGTACCATCTGTCGTCAAGACGGATGGAGACGAAGCGGAAACGAAGCTTGAGAAACTTGGATTCGTTGTCGAGACGACAGAACGAAATAGCGATACAGTCGATGAGGGAGACGTCATCAGTCAGACACCGCGTGAAAACGCACAGGTCAAGAAGGGCTCGACAGTCAACTTGGTCGTCTCTACCGGAAGTGCTCCGGTCGAAGTACCGGATGTGACAGATGACGCTGAAAAAGAGGCGATTGCGACGTTAAAAGAGGCTGGATTCGCTAAAGTCGAGGTCGAACGTGAAAAGTCGGATGAAATCGAGCGAGGTAATGTGATCCGGCAATCGATCTCTGCTGGGACGGAAGTGATCGCAAAAGAACAGACGATTACGATCACTGTCTCAGAAGGAACGTCGTCCTTTGAATTGAAAGACTTGACGAACTTATCGAGTGATGAAGCGAAAGCGTATCTCGATGAAATGGGTCTCGACGGTACGTTTGAACAAGAATTCTCAAGTGATGTCAAGCTCGATCAAGTCATCCGTCAATTCCCGCAAGCAGGAGCACAAGTCGAACCGAACGACTCCGTGACGGTCTTCATCTCAAAAGGTGAGGAAGAAAAAACGTTGACAGCGACGTTCCCTGAAAAGGTCGTCTATGATGCGGTCAGCGAGAACGAGGACGAGGAACCACCGAAACAAGTCATCCGGATTGAGACGGAAGATGCGAAAGGGAAGCGGACCGTCATCGAGGAATCAATTGATCAAGATGAGACATTCGACGTGCCGGTGACGATTGATCCGGGAGAAGAAGGCAAGATTACGATTTATAAAGACGATACGGTGTATCGTTCAAAAACCATCACGTACAATCAAGCAAAAGACGCACAGTGAATGTGATGAAAAAGGAGTGCATAGGATGACGGAACAACGCATCGAAGAGAATCGAGAAGGAACGATCATACGCCTGCAGGGTGGCTTTTATGATGTCATGACACCAGAAGGAGAGGTCCGTTCACGGGCAAGAGGGAATTTCCGAAAACGCGGCATCAGTCCAGTCGTCGGAGACGAGGTCGTTCTTCATATCGAAAGTGAGACAGGATATATTCTCGAAGTGAAGGAGCGGGACAACTTTTTAGTACGCCCGCCTGTCGCGAATATCGACCAGGCATTGCTCGTCGTTTCGGCGGCAGAACCTGATTTTTCAGCGCACTTGCTCGACCGATTTCTCGTTTTGATCGAAGCGAAGGAAATTCAACCCGTCATCCTGTTGACGAAAATGGACTTGCTGGACGATGTTAAAGGACCGGCTGTCCGAGAGGCAATTGCCGCTTACCGGAAGATTGGCTATACGGTCATCGAGACATCAAGTGAGACGTTGTCGGGTGTTGAGCAAGTCCGTCCGTTGCTTGCTGGAAAAACGAGCGTTCTCGCGGGACAATCCGGTGTCGGGAAAAGTTCATTGCTCAATGCACTGGAGCCCTCGCTTGATTTAGAAACAAGTGCCATCTCGAAATCACTCGGACGCGGACGCCATACGACGCGTCACGTCACATTGATGCCGCTTGCCGAAGGATTGATTGCCGATACACCGGGTTTCTCGAACCTTGATTTTCCGTATGAAATGGAAATCGAGGATGTACGATGGAGTTTTCCTGAATTCGTGGCTGTACAAGATGAGTGCAAATACCGAGGTTGCTTGCATTTAAATGAACCCGGTTGTGCCGTCAAGGAAGCCGTCGAAGCCCAAGAAATCATGTCCTCTCGTTATGAGAACTATGGTATGTTTATAGACGAAATCAAGAATCGAGCCCGGAGGTATTAAAGATGATTAAAATTGCACCATCTATCTTATCAGCAGATTTTGCGAATCTCGAACGTGATGTCAAAGCAGTCGAAGCGGCAGGCGCGGACTATATCCATTTTGATGTCATGGATGGTCAGTTCGTACCGAACATCTCGTTTGGACTACCTGTGCTTAGCAGTTTACGTCAAAAGACGGATATGATTCTCGATGTCCATTTGATGATCGACCAGCCAGAACGTTTCGTTGAAGATTTCGTCAAGGCAGGGGCAGACATCGTGACGTTCCACGTCGAAGCGACGAATCATGTCCATCGTGTCTTACAACAAATCAAAGCAGCGGGCGCAAAGGCAGGAGTCGTCTTGAATCCGCACACGCCATTATCAACGATTGAACACGTCCTTGAGGATGTCGACATGGTCTTATTGATGACGGTCAATCCGGGCTTCGGTGGACAAGCCTTCATCGAGCGTGTCATGCCGAAACTCGCAGCACTCGCGCAAATGAAAGCAGATCGTGGTCTGACATTTGAAATCGAGATTGACGGTGGTGTCAATCCGGAAACGGCAAAACTTTGCATCGATAACGGTGCGAACGTTCTCGTCGCAGGATCAGCAATCTATAATGCACCAGATTATGCGGAAGCGATCACTAGCATTCGTCAAGGGGCTGCCGTATAATAAGAACGAGAAAACGAAATATGATGACCGCAAGGGGTGTCGCTTGAAAAGCGGCTGAGAGGAGTCTTTTAGACTTTAACCCTTCGAACCTGTTCCGTTCAAACGGACGTAGGGATGTGGCGCACGCAGGCAGTACGGCGTTCGTCGTACTGCCTTTTTGTGTCCTCTCGTACAATGAAGGAGGAAAAACAGCATGAAACGGTTACAAATGATGATGGAAATTGCCATCTTCGCCAGTCTCGGAGTCGTCTTTGATTTACTGATTCCATTCAAAATGCCACAAGGTGGTTCGATTAGCTTAGCGATGCTACCGATCTTCGTCATGGCATTTCGCCACGGTGTCGTCGGAGGGGTCGTCACGGGAGCGCTTGTCGGTACGATTCAATTGATGTTCGCTCCACAAGTCTTGACGATCGTTCAACCGATGCTTGACTATACGATTGCGTATGGTGTCGTCGGATTAAGTGGTCTGTTCGCGCGTCAAGTCAGACTAGCCGCGCGCAATGGACAAAAGAAAAGCTTGATGGCGTTCGTTCTCCTTGCGACGTTATTAGGCGCAGGACTCCGTTATATCTGTCATGTCATCAGTGGCATCGTCTTTTTTGCCAAGTATGCAAAAGGTCCAGTCGTGGAATACTCTTTCGTCTATAACGCAACGTATATGGTTCCCTCGTACATCTTATGTGGAATCGTAGCAGGAATTCTATTTACGACTGCGCCACGCTTACTCCGTTATTCGGCACGAGGCGTCTGAGATGCGGGCGATTCTCGTTTGTGCCGGTCCGCGAGAAGAAGTGCCGGATTTACGGATGTTTTGTCAGCCGGGTGATTTCATCGTCGGTGTCGATGGTGGTGTTCAGACGATTGAATCGTATGGGCTGACATGCGACCTGACGATCGGTGATTTTGATTCGCTTGGTTATGTACCAGAAGGGGCAATCGTTCATCCGGCTGAGAAAGATGAAACGGATCTCGAACTGGCACTTCGTACAGTCTCAGAGAAGAAACAGTTTGAGGATACCTTCATCATCGGGGCGACAGGTGGGCGGCTCGACATGACCGTCCAAAATGTATATCTATTGAAGCGATATCCAGAGGCACGACTCGTGACGAAACGAGAAGAGGTACGATACTTGGCTGAGGGAACGTATGCAGTCGAAGCAGGGAGCTATCATTATCTTTCGTTCATTCCACTCGTACCGTCGACTTTAAGCTTATCCGGAGTCAAATATCCACTTGATGCACATCCCGTACCCGTCGGAGGTTCCTTGACCGTCAGTAATGAATGGTGTGCGTCAGAAGCGAAGGTGGAGCTCCATCAAGGAGAACTATTGATGATGCGGACGCTTAAGGAATAGCACAATCATAGGAAAGAGGCCGTGGATGACTCCGCGGCCTCTTTTTGTCTGAAATTATTCTTCGAGTTGAGAAGGGGCGACACGGATGTCGCTTTGAGCGGATAGATGTTTTCCTTTGACGAAGAGATGATAACTTCCCCACATGACAAGGAAGAAAGGAACACCGATGTATAGCGCGATTCGTTGATCCGCTTGAAACGCAAGACTGACGAGGACGACGACGTTAAGTGTCAACGATATCAGTGGTAACACCGGATAGAGTGGTGTTTTGAATTTTAATTCGGATACATCGTGTCCGTTTCGGACGAACTGACGACGAAATGCGAGCTGAGAAGCAGAGATGGAAATCCAGCCGACTTGAGCGCCAAGTCCGGCTAAGGACAAAAGCCAAATGAAGACGGTATCTTCTGCGAAAAATGCGGTCAGAAGCGATAACATCGCGAACATCATCGTAAAGAGCAACGCCCGCATCGGCACACCACGTGCATTGACGTAAGATAATTTCTTTGAAATCATCCCTTCTTGCGCCATCGCCCATAACATCCGGGTCGCCGCATATAGTCCGGAGTTTCCGACGGACAACAACGCCGTCAAGACGACGATGTTCATCAAATCAGCAGCGTACGGGATGCCAATCGCATCAAAGACCATGATGAATGGGCTGCTGACTCCACCAGCCGTCTCATACGGAATTAATGCACCAACGATCGTAATCGATAAGACGAAGAAGATGAACGTACGCCAGACCGTATTGCGAATCGCTTTTGGAATCGATTTTTCTGGCGTGTCGGACTCCCCAGCCGCGACACCGATCAATTCCGTTCCTTGGAAGGCGAAGTTGACGGCAATCATTGTCGTCAAGACACCGAGAATCCCGTTTGGAAACCAACCGCTTGCCGTAAAGTTCGCGAACAACGATGTTGGGCGATCTGCTTCCATCGGTAACCAGCCGAACCAGGCAGCGCCACCTAAAATGATGAAGAACAGGATCGCGAGGACCTTCAAACTCGAGAACCAGAATTCAGCTTCACCGAATGCTTTGGCGGAGACGGCATTCAGACCGAACAGCAAGACCGTAAAGACGGTACACCAGACGACAACGGGTACATTCGGAAACCAGCGGTCCATTAAACTGCCGGCAGCTGTGATTTCGAGTGCCACCGTCACGGCCCAGCCGAGCCAATAAATCCAACCGACGGCAAAGCCGATTCCTGGTCCGATGAAGCGGGTCGTATAGGTCTGAAATGACCCCGAGACCGGCAGATAGACCGCTAATTCCCCTAGACATAACATTGTCAGATACATGATGGTCCCACCCACGATGTAACTGAGGACCGCCCCGAGAGGTCCTGCTTGTGAAATCGTTAATCCTGACCCTAAAAATAAGCCTGTTCCGATGATTCCGCCGAGTGAAATCATGAACAGATGTCGACTCGTCATCTCTCGTTTGAGTTGCATGATGACTTCCCCCAATTCTGACAAAATAAAGTACGTTCCTATTGTAAGCGTTTTCAATAAAAGCGACAATTAGTTTATGAGAAAAATAAATGAGGGCATAAAAAAACCGGAAGGGAAGATTCCCATCCGGTGGTTGCGCCTTATACGCGTTCGACTTTACCTGATTTAAGAGCTCGAGCTGAAACCCAAACCTTTTTCGGCTTACCGTCGACGAGGATACGTACTTTTTGTACGTTGACTCCCCAAGTACGTTTTGTTTTGTTCAATGCGTGTGAACGGTTGTTACCCGACTTTGGCGATTTCCCAGTAACGTAGCATTTACGTGCCATGCGTTCCGCCTCCTTTTATGTTGTTTTGCGTTCGTCCTAATAGACACTTTGCTATCTTAGCATGGTGTCAGGGCGGTTGCAACATAAAAAAAGTAGCTGACAAGAAAAAAACTTGACAGACAACCTCGAAATTTAAAATAATGGATGAGGATGATGGTAAAAGTTCATTTGACCGCTACTATTTTTCACTTATTCATTGTATAGTCAGTACGGCGACTTTTCAATAGTAGGTCCTTATAGTAGAATTATGAGAAGAATACAATATTCAAAGGGGGCTACTCAGGTGGCGATCGAGATGAAAACGACCTATGGAAAGATTGATGTAGATAATGATGTCGTCGCGCAACTTGCGGGCGGCGCAGCAATGGAATGTTTTGGTGTCGTTGGTATGGCATCCCAGTCTCAAATCAAGGATGGTCTTGCTGAACTCTTAAAACGTGAGAACTTTGCACGCGGTGTCATCGTTCGACAGGCTTCAGAGCAGGTCCATATCGATATGCATATCATCGTAAGCTATGGAACGAAAATCTCAGAGGTGGCGAACAACGTACAGAGTCGCGTGAAATACACGCTCAGTCAGGCACTAGGTCTTGACGTGACATCTGTGAACATCTTTGTCCAAGGAGTCCGCTTGACGAATGTCTAAGGCGGGAATAGAGGAGGAAACTTTAGTGAGTGTAGATCGTTTAACAGGAGCGCAGTTAGTCAAGATGATTCAAAATGGCGCGGCGAATCTCTATCAAAATGCAGATTTCGTCGATTCATTGAACGTCTTCCCTGTGCCAGATGGTGATACGGGAACGAACATGAATTTGACGATGACTTCAGGAGCAAAAGAAGCAGGTAAATCAACTTCGGATTCTGTATCGGAAGTCGCGAACGTCTTCGCACGTGGATTATTGATGGGAGCGCGCGGAAACTCTGGCGTCATCTTAAGTCAATTGTTCCGTGGATTCTCGAAATCAATCGAAGGCAAAACAACGATTGATACGAAGGAATTCGCAGATGCGTTACAAAAAGGTGTCGATACAGCATACAAAGCAGTCATGAAACCGGTTGAAGGAACAATCTTGACGGTTGCCCGTGAAACAGCGGTCGCTGCTATCGCACAATCTGAGACGACGACGGATTTCTTAGAGTTGATGCGTCAACTCGTCGAAGCTTCGAAAGTATCGCTCGACGGAACACCAGAACTTCTTCCGGTATTAAAAGAAGTCGGCGTCGTTGACTCTGGTGGTCAAGGTCTCGTTTGTATCTATGAAGGATTCCTCGCAACACTCGAAGGAAAAGAACTCGACAAACCGCATGCGCCTGTCATGGAAGCACTCGTCGAAGCAGAGCATCATAAAACGGCTCAAAGCTTCATGTCGACAGAAGAAATCCATTACGGTTACTGTACGGAAATCATGGTTCGTTTCCAAGATGACAAGCTTGCGAATGCACCATTTAGCGAAGAAGACTTCCGTAACGAATTAGCGGAATTCGGTGACTCGTTGCTTGTCGTCGCGGATGAAGAACTGTTGAAAGTTCACGTCCACGTTGAAACACCAGGAGAAGTCATCACAAAAGGACAACGTTTCGGTGAACTCGTCGCTGTTAAGATTGAAAACATGCGTCAACAACACTCGACGATCCTTGAAGAAGAAGGTGCGAACCAAGTCACTCCAGTTGCTGCACCGAAGGCAAAAGCGAAAGCAGCCCTCGTGACAGTCGCAATGGGTGAAGGAATCAGCGAACTCTTTAAATCACTCGGTGTCAGTGTCGTTATCGAAGGCGGACAAACGATGAACCCGTCGACGGAAGATATCGTTAAGGCGATTGAGGATGCACATGCTGAACACGTTTACGTCTATCCAAACAACTCGAATATCATCATGGCCGCTGAACAAGCAGCATCTGTTGCGAATTGTGGTGTGACGGTCGTGAAATCAAAAACAGTTCCACAAGGTTTAGCAGCAACAATCGTCTATAATCCAGAAGCGACTGTCGAAGAGAACGAAGCGCATATGGCAGATGCGATTGCAGCCGTTAAGTCGGGACAAGTCACATATGCCGTACGTGATACGAACATCGATGGTGTAGAAATCAAGAAGGACGACCATATGGCGATTGCTGAAAAACAAATCGTCGCTACGGACGCTTCAAGTCTTGGTGCCGTCAAGAAACTCGTCGATACACTCGTCACGGAGGACGACGAAATCATCACGGTTCTTTACGGTGAAGGCGTTTCGGCAGAAGAAGTCGACGACCTCGTCGCGTACATCGAATCGGTTAATCCCGATGCTGAAGTGGAAGTCCACGACGGCAAACAACCACTTTATTCGTACATTTTAAGCGTCGAATAAAACCATCATACTGAAAAAGGGCGACTAGCCTTTTCACGAATCCCACCATCTGCGATAATAGAGGTGGGATTTCGTTTGTTTCATAGAGAGGGGAAAAGAAATGAAATATCGTAGCGTCTTTGACATCATCGGACCAGTCATGGTTGGTCCATCGAGCTCGCATACAGCAGGGGCTGCACGGATTGGATTGATGGCGGGTAAATTATTCGGGGAAACACCTACTGTCATCCACATCACGTTTTACGGTTCATTCGCGGATACGTATCGTGGACATGGAACGGACGTCGCCATCATCGGCGGTGTTCTCGGATACGATACGTTTGACGACCGAATTCCGCAATCGATCGATATCGCGAAGTCAAAAGGGATCGAGATTCATTTCGAGACGAGCGAAGCATTGACGGATCATCCGAATACGGCTCGTGTCCATTTGACGAATGGAGTAGAAGAGTTTGAATTGGTTGGTATTTCAATTGGTGGGGGAACGATTGAAATCACGGAATTAAATGGTGTACCGCTTCGCTTGTCCGGTGGGGGACCGGCACTCGTCGTCTTGCACCATGACCGCTTTGGTGCGATTGCAGCCGTGACGAGCATTTTGGCTGATTACGAAATCAACATCGGGCACATGGAAGTGTCACGGCATGAAAAAGGAAAACAAGCACTCATGGCAATTGAGATTGATGACCGGATAACGGCAGAAGTGTTGGAAGAAATCGATCGGTTACCTCAAGTCGAGCGTGCCGTCATGATGGGAGAGTGAAGACATGTTTAAATCCGTAAAAGAACTCGTCGCCATCGCGACGGAACGAAATATTCCGATTTCGGAAGTCATGATCGAGCAAGAGATGACGGTTCGTCATTTAGAGCGAGATGAAGTCTATGCGATGATGGAACGAAACCTACAAGTGATGGAAGAAGCAGTCGCTCGTTCGCTTGATGGTGACGGTGTCCAGTCGGTGACAGGACTAACCGGTGGAGATGCTGTCTTGCTTCAACGGTACCGTGCTTCAGGTAAAGGTTTATCCGGTGATTTATTACTGGACGCCGTTAGTAAAGCAATCGGAACGAATGAAGTCAATGCTGCGATGGGAAAAATTTGTGCGACACCAACGGCAGGGAGTGCCGGCGTCGTGCCAGGTACGTTATTTGCGGTCAAAGATCGCTTAAACCCAACGCGTGAGCAAATGCTACGCTTCTTGTTCACATCCGGTGCGTTCGGCTTCGTCGTCGCGAACAATGCGTCGATTTCCGGAGCAGCTGGTGGCTGTCAGGCAGAAGTTGGTTCAGCAACAGCGATGGCAGCTGCTGCGATCGTTGAGATGGCGGGCGGAACACCGGATCAGTCAGCACATGCTTTTGCGATCGCGTTGAAGAACATGCTCGGACTCGTCTGTGATCCTGTTGCAGGACTCGTCGAAGTACCATGCGTGAAACGCAATGCGATGGGCGGGGCGAATGCTGTTGTCGCTGCCGACATGGCACTCGCAGGAATCACGTCACGGATTCCGTGTGATGAAGTCATCTCAGCCATGCATGAGATTGGTCAGATGATGCCGTCTGCGCTTCGCGAGACAGCAAAAGGTGGACTCGCGAATACGCCGACTGGTCGCTGGCTCGAAGCAAAAATCTTCGGAGAGTTATCGAATGAATCCATCACGTGACGTCAAGACATTAAAAGGTGTCGGACGGGATTTAGCGAAAAAACTAGAAGAGATGAATATTCTCACCGTTGCGGACGTGCTCGAGCACGTCCCGTTTCGTTATGACGACTTCGTGACGGGAAGTCTAACGGAAGCAATCCATGAGGATAAAGTCAAGTTCACGGGTCAAGTCCAGTCTGAACCACTTGTGCGCTATTACGGCAAAGGAAAAAATCGTTTAACGTTCCGTCTGCTCGTTGAAGAACGGTATAGTGTGACCGTAACGATGTTCAACCGGGCATTCTACAAAGACCAATTGCAACTCGGGGCAGAAGTGACGGTCAGTGGCAAGTGGGATTTACACCGGATGACGATCTCTGCGACGGAATTGCAATTCGGGGCAATCGAAGGCGAATTGACACCCGTTTACTCGCTCCGGGGTGACATGCGGATGAAGACGTTCCGACGCGTCGTCGACTTGGCGTTCAAGGAGACTGAGGCATTAGCTGAACGAATCCCGGATAGCATCCGGAAGACGTATCGGCTGCAAGACCGGATGACGATGTTGAAGTCGCTCCATTTCCCAACGAATCGACAAGAGTTGACGGCTGCTCGTCGCAGTTATGTCTACGAGGAGTGCCTCTATTTCCAACTGAAATTACAGGCGTTACGTCTTGGGCGACGGAAAGGTCAAGGGATTGCTCTTCCCCTTCATGAAACGGATATCGCGAATTTCATCAAGAGCCTGCCGTTTCCGCTGACAGGAGCGCAACAACGCGTGACAAAAGAAATCTTAGACGACATCGGTCGCGGTGAACGAATGAATCGGTTGCTGCAAGGGGATGTCGGAAGCGGAAAGACCGTCATCGCAGCCATCGCCTTGTTCGCGACGGTTCGTGCCGGAAGACAAGGCGCCTTAATGGTGCCGACCGAAATTTTAGCGGAACAGCATGCAGCGTCGCTCGCCCCATTACTTGAACCACTTGGGATTCGGGTCGGTCTACTGACGAGTTCAGTTAAAGGAAAAGCGCGCGCACACTTGCTCGAAGCCCTCGCAACAGGAGAGATCGACGTCTTGGTCGGAACACATGCGCTGATTCAAGACACCGTCCAGTTCAAGGCATTACACCTCGTCATCACCGATGAACAACATCGCTTCGGTGTCGAACAACGGAAACGATTGCGTGCGAAAGCTGAACAGGCAGATGTATTATATATGACAGCGACACCGATTCCGCGTACGCTTGCGATATCGGTCTTTGGAGATATGGATGTTTCGATCATCGATGAGATGCCGGCGGGACGAAAGGAAATCGAGACCTACTGGGCGAAACCGCAACAGATGGAACGCGTTTTCGGGTTCGTCGAGAAAGAATTGTCGCAAGGTCGACAAGCCTACGTCATCACGCCATTGATCGAGGAATCCGAATCACTCGAAGTTCAAAATGCGATCGAATTACATGCGATATTGACTGAGCGGTTCAAGCCCTATCATGTCGGTTTGATGCATGGGCGCTTGACTTCTTCTGAAAAAGACGAGGTCATGCAGGCGTTTAAGGAGAATACTGTTCAAATCCTTGTTTCAACGACGGTCGTCGAGGTCGGCGTGAACGTTCCGAACGCGTCGATCATCGTCATTCATGATGCAGAACGCTTCGGTCTTGCGCAGTTACACCAATTAAGAGGACGCGTCGGTCGAGGCGATGCCCAGTCTTACTGTATTCTAATCGCCGATCCCTCTTCCGATACGGGAAAAGAACGGATTAAGACGATGACGGAGACGAACGATGGCTTCAAGCTAGCGGAAAAGGATTTGAAACTGCGCGGAGCCGGAAATTTCTTTGGTACCGAACAAAGTGGATTACCGCGATTCGTCTTGACTGATCCTGCGCTCGATATACAAGTCATGGAAACCGCGCGACAAGATGCAGTCCGCTTACTGCGATCGGAAGCCTTTTGGCAGGCACCGGAATACGATGTCTTACGTGACTATATCGAACGACAAGGGCTACTTGAAGGAGAAAGAATCGAATAATACTTGAAAGTGAACAACAAGGGATATATACTACTGTTAGTACCAGGTAATAATAGTGGTCATCCTTCTTGTGGGAGGAACATACATGCGGGTACCTAAAAAAGAGAGACAACAAGAATTATTACAGACGATCGAACAAAATCCGTTCATCACGGATGAAGCGCTGGCGACACGATTCCGTGTCAGTATCCAGACGATTCGTCTCGACCGGATGGAATTAAAAATTCCGGAATTACGGGAGCGAATTAAACACGTCGCGACCGAACGGCTGGATGATGTGCGTACGTTGACTGAAAATGAAGTCATTGGTGATATGATTGACCTGAAACTCGATACATCTGCGATCTCAATCCTTGAGATTTTGCCGGAACATGCGTTTAGTCGGAATGCGATCGCCCGCGGACATATTTTGTTTGCGCAGGCAAACTCGCTTGCGATTGCGCTCATCGACGATGAACTCGCGTTGACGACACGTGCGAACGTTCAGTTCACACGCTCCGTTCATGTCGGGGAACGCGTCGTTGCGAAGGCGTTCGTCAGTTCTCATCGTCAAGATGGGCGTTCTGACATCACGGTGGAGAGTTATGTCGGTGAAGAATGTGTCTTTATCGGTGAGTTCACGGTGTATCGAAGTAGTAAGGAGGAATCGAAATGATTTTAGCAGTTGACGCTATGGGGGGCGATCATGCACCCCGTGCCATCGTAGAAGGGGTCGTTGCCTATTTGGCAGAACGTCCAAACGAAAACATCGATATCCGATTAGTCGGAGATGAGTTGAAATTACGCTCATACTCAATCGAGGATCCGCGCGTGACGATCGTCCACGCGGCATCCGTCATCACCGGAGAAGACGAACCGGTACGTGCGATTCGCCGCAAGAAAGATAGCTCACTCGTTGTGGCTGCAAACCTGGTGAAATCAGGAGAAGCAGATGCCTTGATTTCAGCAGGCAACACGGGAGCGCTCATGACTGCCGGATTGTTCGTTATCGGTCGAATCGAAGGAGTTGACCGTCCTGCACTGGCCCCGACTTTCCCGACACGTAATGGGAAAGGTGTCGTCATCTTAGATGTTGGCGCCAACCCAGATGCGAAGGCAGAGCATTTGCTCGATTATGCCATCATGGGGTCTGTCTACGCAGAACAAGTTCGCGGTATCACACGACCAAAAGTCGGTCTCCTGAATATCGGATCAGAAGCCGGTAAAGGGAATGCACTGACGAAGGAAACGTATCCGCTACTTGAGACAGCACCGATTCATTTCGTTGGGAACGTCGAGGCGAGAGAAGCGATGAGCGGTGACGTCGATGTCATCGTCACGGAAGGTTTTGCCGGTAACACGTTACTTAAGAGTACTGAAGGGGCAGCCAGTATGATCATGGGTGTCATGAAGGAACAATTCATGAGCTCGTGGACATCAAAGCTCGCCGCTCTCGTACTGAAACCGAAGTTAAAAAAAATGAAGCAGTTGCTCGCCTATGAAGAATATGGCGGTGCCGGACTATTCGGCATTGCGGCTCCGGTCATCAAGGCGCATGGTTCAAGCAATGCCTATGCATTCAGCAGAGCGCTCGTTCAAGCTGAAAAGATGGTCGAACAAGAAGTCGTTGCTAAAATCGTTCAGGCGAAGGCAACTGAAGCACGTTAAGAAGGAGTGAGACGAGATGGGGAAAACAGTTTGGATGTTTCCGGGACAAGGGTCACAGACGCCTGGAATGGGACAGACGCTCATCACGCAAGACGAGACACGCCAAGCACTCGCTGACCTCGGAACGCGAATTGGTCTGGATCTGACGACGCTGATGACGACAGGGACGAAGGATGAATTGAAAGCAACAGATATCGCTCAACCAGCCATCGTCGCACACAGTGCATTACTCGCACAGCAGTACGCAGCACAAGGACATACACCTGATTTCGTACTCGGACACAGTGTTGGAGAATATAGCGCGCTCGTCGCAGCTTCTGTCATCACACCGTCTGAAGCCGTCTATCTCGTCCGCGAACGCGGAAAACTCATGAATCAAGTCACGGGTGGAACGATGGCGGCGGTCATCGGCATGAATGATGTCGAGGCAGCCCATCACGCGGTCGAATCGATTGCGGCGACGGGAGAAATCGTTCAAATCGCCAACTACAACTGTCCTGGGCAATTCGTCATCTCCGGACAAATCGCAGCGGTCGAATCCGCTACAGCGAAGTTAAAAGAGCTCGGAGCAAAACGTGTCTTACCGCTTGATGTCTCAGGTGCGTTCCATTCGTCACTCATGACACCATTCGCACCACGATTCGAAGACATTCTCGTCTCGTCACCGTTTGAAGCGGCGAAGACGAAATTCATCTCGAACGTCGACGGTGCGTTCCACGATCAACCAGACGAATTGATTCGTTTGCTCGTTCAGCAGCTCTACTCACCGGTTCGATTCGAATCATGCGTTGAGCGTCTGATCGAAGAAGGTGCGGATACATTCATCGAGTTTGGTCCATCATCTCCGTTGAGCGGTCTCGTGAAACGAATCAAAAAAGATGCGAAGATCATCAGCATCACGACACTTGAGCAATTGGAAGCGGAGGGAATTCGTTGAGTAAAGTAGCACTCGTCACTGGCGCGTCACGCGGCATCGGAGCTGCCATCGCGAAGCGATTAGCAACAGATGGTTTCCGTGTCGTCGTCAACTATGCAGGAAGCACGGACAAGGCGGAAGCAGTCGTCCGTGAAATCAAGGAAGCAGGCGGAGAGGCACTCGCGATTCAAGCGAATGTCGCTGAAGCAGATGCTGTCAAACAGATGATCAAACAGACGATCGACACGTTCGGTCAACTGGATTGTGTCGTCAATAATGCCGGCATCACGCGTGATGGTTTGCTGATGCGCATGAAGGAAGCGGATTTCGATGCTGTCATCGATACGAACCTCAAAGGTGCGTTTCTCGTCACGCAAGCTGCGACACGTCCATTGTTAAAAACAAGCGGTCGTATCATCAACATCGCATCAGTCGTCGGTATTTCCGGAAATCCAGGGCAAGCGAACTATGTCGCAGCGAAAGCGGGGCTGATCGGGCTGACGAAATCCGTCGCACGTGAACTCGCGAGTAAAGGTGTCACAGTCAATGCCATCTGTCCAGGCTTCATCGAGACGGACATGACGGACGAATTGACGGAAGAACAGCGGAACCTGTCACTCGGGCAAATTCCGTTGAAACGCTTCGGTCAAACGGACGATATCGCTTCACTCGTCAGTTTCATCGCTTCAGATGAAGCGCGATACATCACAGGACAAACTCTTGCCGTCGATGGCGGCATGACGATGTAACACAACTAACGGTAGTACTTTGCCAAATCGGCAATCATCTTATATACTCAACTCATGGAGGGATTTTAAAATGACAAAAGAACAAATCTTAGTAGACGTACAAGAAGCAATCGCAGAAAAATTAGGAAAAGAACAAAGTGAAATCACACTTGATAAATCGTTCAAAGACGACCTCGGTGCTGACTCTCTCGAAGTCATGGAACTCGTCATGGACTTAGAAGACAAGTTCGAAATCACGATCGAAGATGAGCAAGCAGAAAACTTGAAGACTGTCGGCGATGTCGTCAACTACATCGAAACACAAGTCTGATCATTGAAGCTGACCCACCGCAATTTGCGGTGGGCTTTAGCTGTTTAGGAGGAACTATGACGAATCAAAAAGGACGTCGTGTCCGAAAAGGACCCTATGTAAAACGACGCAAGGATGCTCGGACGCTCGCTCAAATCGAGCAGAAATTCGAAGCGTTACAAGAGCGCCTGAATATCACGTTTTCTAATGTCGAGCTATTAAAACAAGCCTTCACGCACTCTTCGTTCGTCAATGAACAACGCGAGTCTGAAGGAGATAACGAACGCCTAGAATTTTTAGGGGACGCTGTCTTAGAGTTGACGGTGTCACGCTATCTATTCGAACACTACCCGGAACGTTCCGAGGGGGAATTAACGAAATTGCGAGCGGCAATCGTCTGTGAACCGTCACTCGTCCAATTTGCGAATCATTATCAGTTTTCCGATATGATTCTGTTAGGTAAGGGGGAAGAACTGACCGGTGGTCGGAATCGTCCAGCCTTACTTGCGGATGTCTTCGAATCCTTCATTGGCGCCTTGTATCTTGACCAAGGCATCGAAGCAGCCGAACGATTCCTCGCCGAAGCGGTTTTTCCGAAAGTGGCGACAGGCTTTTTTGAAGAACAGACAGATTTTAAGAGTCAATTACAGGAAGCCATTCAACGTGTCGGCTTAGGTGTCATCGAGTATGAAATCATCGAGGAGCGCGGTCCGGCGCATAGTCGGGAATTCATCTCGCGTGTCCAAGTCGCGGATGAGCTGGAAGGGATCGGGACAGGCCGATCGAAAAAAGAGGCAGAGCAACAGGCGGCAAAACAAGCCTTACTTGAATTAAAGAAACAGTTTTAAGCGACAAAAGGCCGACCATCTCTCGAATGCGTGAGAGATGATCGGCCTTTATAGTGTGAAGTTCGCTTGATTAGACAGTCTTGAGAGATTTCAGTTCGTCGACGATCGCGTCGACCTCTGCCAGTGATAACGAGTCGCGCATCATGACGAACTCATAAATCTCTTTTAAGTCCTCATTTTTTGAGCCATCGAACTGTTCTGCTTTAATGACCCCTTTATTGATGATGTTCAATTTATCTAAGATCGCTTCAATCATTTGTTCAATCGTCATCGTGTTATTCGCTCCTCTTCTTCTTGTTTCGCGTGATACTACCTTAAAACCTATCATGTTGCTAGCGTTTCGGCTATGGTAAACTGAAAGAAATTCAAAAGAAATTTAAACATACGGGTGATCAAGATGTACTTAAAACGAATTGAAATCAATGGCTTCAAATCATTTGCCAGTCGAACTGAACTAGAATTCCTTCCGGGTGTCACGGCAGTCGTCGGACCGAACGGAAGTGGGAAATCAAATATATCGGACGCTGTCCGTTGGGTACTCGGAGAACAATCTGCGAAGTCACTGCGCGGGGCGAAGATGGAAGACGTCATTTTTGCCGGCAGTCTGTCTGAACACCGGAAACAATTTGCCGAGGTGACGCTCGTCTTAGACAACGAGTCGGGAACGGTTGCGTTGCCGTATCAGGAAATCAGCGTCACGCGGCGTGTCAGCCGCAACGGAGACAGCGATTATTTTTTAAATAAAAAACCATGTCGCCTGAAGGATGTTCTTGATCTTTTCATGGACACAGGCTTGTCGCGTGATGCTTTTGCAATCATCGGACAAGGGCGAGTTGAACAAGTCATCTCCGGTAAACCGGAAGAACGTCGTGCTGTCATCGAAGAAGCAGCAGGCGTCTTGAAGTATCGTCATCGCAAGAAGCAAGCCGAGCGGAAATTAAGTGATACGGAAGCGAATTTATCGCGTGTCGATGATATTTTATATGAACTCGGCGGACGAATCGAGCCGTTACGTGAACAAGCGGCGCTCGCCAAAGAGTATCTCGTCGCTCGAGAACGGCATGATGTCCTCGAGCGTGGTATCTTAGCGCATGAAATCACGACGTATCAGACGGAGCTCGAAACACTAGCGCGTGACATCGCACAATGTGAAGAACGCCTTGCGTCTCAAAAGACGACTTACGAAGAGACTGTCGTATCCCGAGAGAATCAAGAATCGACGCTTGAAGAAGAACGACAACAAGAAAACGCGTTGCAGGAGCAACTTCGACATGTCTCGACGCGACTGGTTGAAATCCAAGGTGCCCTTAACTTAGCGAAAGAGCGTGAAAAACACGGGACCGAGACGAAAGAGCGACTCGAACAAGAGGTTGCCGTCGTCGAAGAACGCGTCAAGGAACTGGAACTCGAACTGACCGCTTTACAGGAACGCCAAGCAGAAGTCGATCAGGAAGCAAAACGGATCACGGCTGAGCGAGAACGAGCCGATCAAGCGCTGACACAAACCGATCGTGATTTTGATAAGGAAGCCGAAGTATTACGATCGGAAGCCTTTGAAGTGGCGAGTCGATTAGCTGCGACGAATAATGCCTATAACCGGGCGAAGCAAGATCTCATGCAGGCAGAAGAACAACAACGTTCATTTACGGCGGACAGCGGTACGAAACAATCGACGCGTCGTCAACTCGAGGAAGACGTCGCACGACTAGAAACGGATGTCGCTTCAATCCGGACGAAGTTGGACCAAGCAACAGAAGAAGAGACAACGGCACTTGCAGCACGAAATGAACAACAACATGCGTTACGCCAAGTCGAACAGTCCGTTGCGGATTTAGAGCGACGTCGGCATAAGACGGAAGACCGAATTGAATTCCTTGAATCCGTCAAAGCCGACTATAGCGGTTATTTCGGTGCCGTTAAGACGATTTTAAAACAACGAGATCAGCACCCAGGTATTTACGGAGCGGTCGCGGAGCTGATTTCGGTTCCGGCGCAGTTTGAAGCGGCAATCGAGACAGCGCTTGGTGGGGCGATGCAAAACATCGTCGTTGATACCGATGCGACAGGACGTCGTCTGATCCAGGAGCTTCGACGATTAAATGCCGGTCGAGCGACGTTCATGCCGCTCGCCTCACTCCAAGCACGCGAAGTCAATCGTTCCGTGCGAGAACAAGTCGGGGGGATGTCTGGATTCGTCGGGATCGCAAGTGATCTCGTGACGACAGACGAGACGTTGACGAAATTAAAGATGAACTTGCTCGGTACGACACTCGTCGTCGAGTCACTTGAACAGGCGAACCAAATCGCCCGTTCGACAGGACATCGCTATCGTCTCGTCACGCTCGAAGGAGATGTCGTCAACGTCGGCGGTACGATGACCGGCGGAAGCCGGAAAAAAGGTACACCATTGTTCAGTCAATCGCGCGAACTTGACGAGTTAAAAGAGGGACTGACGCGTGGGCAAGCGGTCATTCGGGAGCAGATGCGGCGCTTGGAAGATCTAAGAGCGGCGATCCACACTCTTGATGTTACGGCTCGGAAACGGACAGAAACGATTCAAGCATTACAAGGGCAACTCGAACAATCGCGCGATACGTTAGCAGATGCGAACCGTCATCTCGCTGTCATGACGTCTGAATTGTCGGTTGAAGATCGACAGATGGCACGTGTACTCGAACAAGAACAGGAAGCACGTCGGATCATCGAGACGTCGGAAGTCGAGATCGCAAAATGGACGGAGCGTCAAACAGAGCTCAGACAAGCCTTAGATCGTCTCAAGGATGCGCAAGCCCGTGGTGCCGTCACGATGGACGAACTGAAGAAGGAACAAGCAGAAGCAGTTCTCGAAGAGCGAACGATTCAAATGAAACAAGCGCAACTTTCGCAAGAGATCGAACGCCTGACGGAACAGGTCAGTCACGCGAAGCTTGAACGTGGTCATAAACGACGTGACTTGCGTCATGTCCTTGAAGGATTCGACGAAGCGAAGATTGATGCCTTGCACGCGGAACAGCGCGAACAGGAACAGGAACAACAACGGGTCGAGACCGAACTCGTCGCAATCGGGCAACGGATTCAAGTACAAGCAGAATCCCTGCGCTTGATCCGGATCCGCGAAGCGAAGACGAAGGACGATCAACAAACGACGAAACAGGCACTCGAGCAACTACGACTCTCGCAAGGGAAAACGAGCACGCGTCTTGAGACAAGACAAGAAATGCTGGAAGAGATGGGATTACTGCTCGAACTGATTGCACCTCTTGATCTATCGTATGAAGAGGCAAAAGAGGAAATTCATCTGCTCAAACGCCAACTCGAAGAAATCGGTATCGTCAACATCGGTGCGATTGAGGAATTCGCAGAGGTCGATGAACGGTTTACGTTCCTATCCGCGCAACGGGATGATCTCGTCGCTGCTAAAACCGATCTCTATGGCGTCATCGAAGAGATGGACCGAGAAGTCATTCGGTTGTTCCGTCAAACGTATGATGCTGTCCGAGAACACTTCCGGGAAACATTCCGCGAGTTATTCGGGGGCGGTGAAGCCGATCTAGTCCTCGTTGACCCGAGTGATCTATTGACGAGTGGAATTGATATCGTTGCCAAACCGCCTGGTAAGAAGCTGCAGAATTTATCGCTCTTGTCCGGTGGAGAGCGTGCCTTGACAGCCATCGCCTTATTATTTGCGATTCTAAAGACACGTCCTGTCCCGTTCTGTGTCCTCGATGAGGTCGAGGCGGCGCTTGACGAAGCGAACGTCGCGCGATTCGGCGAGTTCGTCCATCAGCTAGCACGCGAGACACAGTTCGTCATCATCACCCATCGGAAAGGAACGATGGAGGCGGCAGACGTCCTTTACGGCGTCACGATGCAGCAAAACGGGATATCTGAAGTGTTATCCGTTAAACTAGAAGAGGCACGACGTACATTAAGTGAAGAACCAAAGGAGATTAAACAATGAGTTTCTTTAAAAAACTGAAAGACCGCTTGACGACTTCGACACAAGAAGTCACGACTAAATTTACGGAAGGCTTGACGAAGACACGCGACGGATTAGCGAGTGCCGTCAATGATCTCGTCTACCGCTTCCGTGAAGTCGATGAAGACTTTTTCGAAGAGTTAGAAGAAGTGTTGATCCAAGCAGACGTCGGTGTGACGACAACGATGGATTTGGTCGAAGAATTAAAGACAGAAGTCAAACGACGTAACGTCAAGGATCCAAAACAAGTCCGGGATGTCCTCGTTGAAGTCGTCGCGAACATGTTAGTCGAAGAAGAAGAGACAGCCCTTGATCTTGATCATGAGCTGAATGTCATCCTCTTCGTTGGTGTCAACGGGGTCGGTAAGACGACAACGATCGGGAAACTTGCGAACCGATTAAAACAAGAAGGTAAGAGCGTCATGTTAGCAGCGGGAGATACGTTCCGGGCTGGTGCGATCGATCAACTGCAAGTCTGGGGCGAACGCTCCGGTGTACCGGTCATTCGTCAAGGCGAAGGCTCCGATCCGGCTGCTGTCGTCTATGACGCCGTCCAAGCAGCGAAAGCACGTAAGGTCGACGTCCTGATTTGTGATACGGCAGGACGCCTACAAAACAAGGTCAATTTGATGAACGAGCTCGAAAAGGTCAAACGCGTCATTGAACGTGAGATTCCAGGCGCACCCCATGAAGTGTTACTAGCACTTGACGCAACAACAGGGCAAAACGCGATGGTGCAGGCAAAAGCCTTCAAACAAGCGACGAACGTTAGCGGAATCGTCTTGACGAAACTTGACGGCACAGCAAAAGGTGGGATTGTTCTTGCGATCAAGAACGAGCTGAATCTACCGGTGAAGTTCGTGGGTCTCGGTGAAAAAATCGATGATTTACAACCGTTTGACGCAGAACAATTCGTATATGGACTGTTCGGCGATGTCTTTGAAGAAAAAGAAAACGTCGACACGGAAGAAAGCGCGGAATAAGCGACGTTTCATGTAAAGAAAAAAACTTGACAACACACTGTGAGGGCTGTACTATACTATCTGTAAAGGAATTTCACTTAACATTGCGGAGGTGCTCGAATGACACTTGATAAAACGAACCGGATGAATTATCTGATTGACTTTTATCAGGAGCTTTTGACGCCAAAACAACGGAATTACATGTCACTCTATTACTTAGATGACTTTTCCTTAGGTGAAATCGCCGATGAGTTTGAAGTCAGCCGACAAGCAGTCTACGACAACATAAAACGCACGGAAGCCATGCTCGAGCAGTATGAAGAACGACTATCGCTGTTCAAGAAACACGAACGGCGAAAGCAGTTACTCGATCAGCTGAAGCAATGCGACCTTCCGGGTGAAGCCCTAGTGATCATTGAGACATTGGAGCAATTAGAGTAGGAGGCATTCTTAATGGCATTCGAAGGATTATCGGAACGGCTTCAAGCCAGTCTCGCTAAAATGCGAGGTAAAGGTAAGATTTCTGAAGCAGACGTCAAAGAGATGATGCGCGAAGTTCGCTTAGCGCTACTCGAAGCCGACGTCAACTTCAAGGTCGTCAAACAATTCGTAAATGATGTAAAGGAACGCGCCGTCGGTCAAGATGTCATGACGTCATTGACGCCAGGGCAACAAGTCGTCAAAATCGTCCACGATGAATTGACGAATCTGATGGGTGCAGAAGTGTCACCGTTGACGCTTGCGAACCGTCCCCCGACCGTCATCATGATGACCGGTCTGCAAGGGGCAGGTAAAACAACGACAACGGGTAAACTTGCCAATCATTTACGTAAAAAACATAATCGTAGTCCTTTGCTTGTTGCGGCGGATATTTATCGTCCGGCAGCAATCAAACAATTAGAGACACTTGGTAAACAATTGGAGTTGCCGGTCTTCTCGATGGGAGATCAGGTTAGTCCACAAGAAATCGTTACCGGTGCACTCGATTATGCAAAAGAGCATCATCACGATATCGTGTTGATCGATACGGCAGGTCGCTTACACGTCGATGAGGAACTGATGCAGGAACTCGTTGATGTCAAGGAGATCGCCAAACCGCATGAAATCTTCCTTGTCGTCGATTCGATGACGGGTCAGGATGCCGTCAACGTCGCAGAGAGCTTCAACGAGAAGCTTGGCGTAACGGGAGTCGTTCTGACGAAGCTCGACGGAGATACGCGAGGTGGTGCAGCACTCTCCATCAAGGCAGTCACCGGAGCACCGATTAAGTTCGTCGGTCTTGGAGAGAAGCTCGATGCCATCGAACCATTCTATCCCGAGCGGATGGCGTCTCGGATTCTAGGCATGGGAGACATGCTGACACTGATTGAAAAAGCAGAGTCACAAATGGACGCTACGCGTGCCAAAGAGTTAGAAAGCAAAATGCGCGATGCATCGTTTACATTCGATGATTTCATCGAGCAGTTGCAGCAAGTGAAACAGATGGGTCCACTCGACGAACTGTTGGGAATGATCCCTGGGGCAGGTAAAGGGAAGATGAAGGGGTTGAAAAACGCCCAAATCGATGAGAAGCAACTCGTGTATGTCGAAGCGATCATCCAATCGATGACAAAACGAGAGCGGACTGAACCTGAAATCTTGAATGCGAGCCGTCGGAAGCGGATTGCCCGCGGTAGTGGACGCAGTATCCAAGAAGTCAACCGCCTCATTAAACAGTTCGAAGACATGCGGAAAATGATGAAACAATTTTCCGGACAGATGGGCAAAGGGAAAAAGAAAGGCTTTGGCCTTCCATTCTTTTAAAAGTCTTTTCTCTTTTGCTGTAACGTTGTATACTAATGAAGTTGTCAATTTGACTAAACGAAAAAATCATTTATTATTTGGAGGGACTTACGAATGGCAGTTAAAATTCGTCTTAAGCGCATGGGCGCAAAAAAATCACCTTTCTACCGTGTGGTAGTAGCAGACTCACGTGCACCACGTGATGGTCGTTTCATCGAGCAAATCGGATACTACAATCCAGTTGCTAAACCAGAAGCAGAAGTTAAAATCAACGAAGAGCTAGCTCTTAAATGGCTCTCTGAAGGTGCTAAACCTTCGGACACAGTTCGTAACCTCTTCTCACAAGCTGGTATCATGGAGAAATTCCACAACGCGAAACTCGCGAAGTAAGACGTTAGGAGGTGAGCGAAAGCTTACCTCCTTTTTTTAATTTAAGAAAGGAAGTGAAACGAATGGAATGGTTGGAAATTGCGAAAATCGCCAACACGCACGGTCTAAAAGGGGAATTGAAGTTACTCGCAAGCACGGATTTCCCGGAAGAACGCTTTAAGGTCGGAAAAGAAGTTTTTCTCGGCTCTGAAGGCACGTATACACCGGTAACGATCAGTGGCTACCGGAAGCATAAACAATTCATCATGGTGACGTTCAAAGGGATGCATCATATCAATGACGTCGAGAAGTACAAAGGATTGAAACTCTATGTCCACGCAGAAGACTTACAGGACTTAGACGAGCATGAATTTTACTATCATGAGATCATCGGTTGTACGGTTTATGACGGTGAGACGAAAATCGGAGTCGTATCCGACATTCTCGAAACGGGCGCAAATGACGTCTGGACGATCAAACGCGACGGGAAAAAAGATGTCCTGATTCCGTATATCGAGCAGGTCGTTGCTTCCGTCGACGTCGAACAGAAACGCATTCAGATCACGCCGCTTCCGGGACTGATCGAAGAATGAATATCCGTGTATTGACGCTGTTTCCAGAGATGTTTTCAGCGCTTGATTATTCGATTGTCAAGCGAGCGCAAGACGATCAACACGTCATACTCGAAACCATCAATTTTCGAGACTTTTCAACGAATCGACATGGTAAGGTCGATGATTATCCGTATGGCGGAGGAGCGGGCATGCTGTTGACACCTCAACCCGTCTTCGATGCGATGGCAAGTCTACCGGAACGAAAACGACGAATCATCGTCATGACACCGACCGGTAAACGGTTTTCGCAACGAATGGCGGAAGAGTGGGCAAACGAAGAAGAACTGGTCTTCTTATGTGGTCACTATGAGGGGTTTGATCAGCGAATCCATGATCAGTTGGTGACGGATGAGGTCTCGCTCGGAGACTTCGTCTTGACGGGAGGAGAACTCGCTGCGATGACGATGATCGACGCCGTCGTCCGCCTCTTACCAGACGTCCTCGGTGCGTCTGCGAGTCACGAAGATGATTCGTTCTCGACGGGACTTCTTGAATACCCGCACTATACACGTCCGGCAGAATATAAAGGGTACCGAGTACCCGATGTTTTGTTATCAGGCAACCATGCTCGGATTGAAAAATGGCGACGGGAACAGTCGCTGAAGCGGACATATGAGCGGCGCCCTGATCTTCTCGTGGATGCACCGTTAACGGATGAAGATCAGCGTTATTTAGACTCGATTTCAGGATTGTCAAACGACTGAATCTATGATAAGTTAAAACATGTGGCAAAAGCCACCCATTAACGATGTTCCGCTGTCGGATGCTTGAAGCAAATGAAGATAAGAACATTGGTGAAAAAAGGAGAAATCATTCATGAACACACAACAATTGTTCCGTGAACTTACACAAGAACAAATCAAGTCAGACGTCCCTGCGTTCCGTCCTGGGGATACAGTCCGTGTACACGTTAAAGTCGTCGAGGGTACGCGTGAGCGTATTCAGCTCTTCGAAGGCGTAGTCATCAAACGTCACGGTGGCGGCATCAGTGAAACATTCACAGTCCGTAAAATTTCTTACGGAGTTGGCGTTGAGCGTGCTTTCCCGCTCCACTCACCACGTGTTGCACAAATCGAAGTCGTTCGCTACGGTAAAGTCCGTCGTGCGAAACTTTACTACCTCCGTAACCTTCGTGGTAAAGCGGCGCGTATTAAAGAAATTCGTCGTTAATCATGTGAAAAAGTGGCTTGTCTCCGGACAAGCTTCTTTTTTTTGCTGTTTATGCGTATACTAGTCCTTAGGAAGAAATTGTGTTTATCAAGGGAGTGGAATTCGTGAAGGAGTTATTCAGTTGGGTAAAGGCGCTTGTCGTAGCACTCGTCATCGCGTTCATCATTCGAACGTTCCTGTTCGTACCTGTGATTGTTGATGGGGAATCGATGATGCCGACCTTACACAATGCGGATCGAATGATCGTCAATAAGATCCCATATTATTTTAACGAGCCAGAAAGAGGCGATATCGTCGTCTTCCATGCAACGGAAACGCGAGATTACATCAAACGGGTCATCGCTGTTCCGGGAGATACGATGTATTACAAAGACGATACATTGTATGTCAACGATAAGAAAGTCGCCGAACCGTATTTGAAAGAATACAAAGCCCAGATGAGTGGTGTGCCATTGACGGAAGACTTCACGCTTGAAGAGCGAACAGGAGAGACGATTGTTCCAAAAGGAAAAATATTCGTCATGGGAGATAATCGTCAAAATTCAAAAGATAGTCGTGATATCGGTTTTGTGGATGAAGATCAAATCGTCGGAACGACGAACTTCGTCTTCTATCCCTTCAATGATGTACGCTCTGTCGATTAAAACGAACGAAGATGAGACGCTTGCCGTTAAAAGTAAGCAGCTCATCTTCTTTTCTTGTCTGAAGTTGCGTATACTAGGGAGTGGATGTTTTTTCATGTATCGTATGATCAGCAAGAAGTCCAGGAATATATGAACGAGGTGAAGGATATGACGATTCAATGGTTCCCCGGTCACATGGCCAAAGCACGTCGGGAAGTCACAGAAAAACTAAAGTTGATCGATGTGGTGATCGAACTCGTCGATGCCCGTCTTCCGATGTCGAGCCGCAACCCGATGGTCGAACAGATCACGGCAGGTAAGCCGCGACTGATTGTCCTCAACAAGGCGGATATGGCGGACAAACGAGTGACGGAGCAATGGATGCAGGCATTACGAGCAGATGGTGTTGATGTCGTTGCGGTTGACGCGAAGCACAATAAAGGATTGAATCAAATCCATGAAGGTGCGTTACGACTAATGAAAGAAAAACATGCACGGATGCGGGAGAAAGGGCGGAATCCGAGTGCGATCCGTGCCTTGATCATCGGCATTCCGAACGTCGGGAAATCGACGCTCATCAATCGACTTGCTGGCCGAAATATTGCCATCACGGGTGACCGTCCAGGTGTGACGAAACGCCAGCAGTGGATCAAGATGAAGACAGGTGAGATGGAATTACTTGATACACCAGGTATCCTCTGGCCGAAGTTCGACGATCAAGTCGTCGGATATCGGTTAGCAGCGACGGGAGCGATCAAGGATGACATCTTAAACATCGACGATATTGCGCTATTTGCCCTTCGTGAGCTAAAGACACGGTATCCGGAGCAGTTACGTGAGCGCTATCGACTCGACGAAGTATCGGGAGAAGCGGTTGATGTACTCGAAGCAATCGGTAAAAAACGTGGTTTCGTCTCAGGTGGCTATGTCGATTTCGAGCGGACGAGCGAAATGCTCCTGCATGAGCTACGAACGGAAAAGCTCGGTCGGGTGACGCTTGAAACAGTCGAAGAATGGGAAACGCATGCATAACGGACTTGGACATCCTTTGATGTCCAAGTTTTTTTCAAAGGAGCAGGATGTATGAAGATAGCAGAAGTAAAAGAACGATTGCAAAAAGCGACACTAGAAGAATTTATTCAATTGAAGCAGGAACTGGCTTCAGATACGCGAAAAGGGGTGCATACGCTGTTTCGTCAGACAGAACGACGATTTGCACTCGAAGAGCAGCAACGGATCGATTTCAAGGAGCGACTCGCATTTGAAGACGAGTATCGTCAGCAAGGGTACGTTCGAATTGCGGGAGTGGACGAAGTCGGACGAGGTCCACTAGCTGGTCCTGTCGTCGCAGCAGCTGTCATCTTACCAGACGGTTTTTATCATCCAGGACTAACGGATTCCAAACAGATGAGTAAAGTACAGCGGCAAGCGGCACTTAAGCATCTGCAAGAAGTGGCTGAGATTGCGATCGGCATCATCGAACCGGCTGAAATCGACGAAATCAATATCTATCAAGCATCGAAACGGGCGATGCAAGACGCAGTACACCAATTGCAACCGGATGCCTTACTTGTCGATGCGATGACACTCGACGACGATACACCACAACTCTCTCTTATCAAAGGAGATGCGCGGAGTGTCTCGATTGCTGCTGCAAGTGTCGTTGCGAAAGAGACACGAGATGCGATGATGGAACAATATGCGATCGAGTATCCGGGATATGGATTTGAAACACACGCAGGTTACGGAACACCGATACATTTACAAGCGCTCGATACACTGGGCGTCACACCGATTCACCGGAAAACATTCCGTCCTGTCAAAGAACGTCTTTAGGAGGAATCGAGCATGCAAATCGAACATCGCGCCTTACTTCCATTTAAAATCATCGATCATGCGAACCTACCGTTACGGGAAGGCGCAAACATCGTCGGTAAAGTATTAAAGCTGTTGCCGGACGGATTGATGGAACTCCAAGTCGGTCAACGTGTCTTGACGGCAGGAACGACGGCTGAACTAAAAGAAGGGAACATGTATCGCTTTCAAGTCGTTTCAGCAGAGGGACAACCAGTCTTAAAAATCATCTCGACCGAGTCTGTTCCGCAAAAGTCGGCTCTACCTCAGTTACTCGACTCCTTTTTACAACGTCAGGCGGTACCGACTGCGGAAACACGGGAACTTCTAAGGCAAATTGGTCAACCGGTGACGGAAGGAGAAGCGAAGCAGTTAAAGCATGCCCTTACCGAACTCGTTCAACTGGCAAAGGGTGACGAGACGGGTCGAACGCTTGATCGAAAGACGAGTGATCAGATTTTAGCGCAACAACTCGTCCAAGCAACGAACGAAGCAGGGAAAGGAGTCTATTTATTTCAATTACCTCAATTTGGACCATTCGAAGATGTTGATCTCATGATGGAAGCACCGTTTGAACGGACGTTTGATCCAAATCATGCCCGCGTCGTCTTGTATCTTCAATTACCGACGCTCGGTGAGGTCGCTGTTGACGTCTTGATCGCAGACCGGAATGTTTCGATTTCCGTCTTTCATCCGAACGCGCACGTCAATACGTTCATGCAAGCCTACACACCGCAAATCCAGACTCGTCTTGAGGAACAAGGCTATGCATTGACGCGATTCGATTGGGTCGAACAGATGAAAGAACGCGTACCGCATGATATCTCAACGCGTAACGGAAGGGTGGATCTTCATATATGAAAAAAGCAATAGCTCTATCATACGAAGAACAGATGCATGCCCCAAAGGTCGTTGCTAAGGGATCGGAACACATCGCAGAACGGATTTTAGAAGAGGCATTAAAACATGATATTCCGATCCGGCAGGACGAAACGTTGGTGACGTTACTAGATGCTGTTCAAGTATCAGAACAGATTCCAGAAGAATTATACGGTGTCATCGCTGAGTTATTCGCCTTTTTATATCGTCTCGATCAAGATGAAATTCTGAAAAAATAAAGCTTTCGGTCGATAACGATAGACAGCGCTTCCAATTTTAACTACAATGAAAGAGCCGAAACTAAAGGGGTTAAGGGGGATTTTTTCATGAATGTACATGAGTATCAGGCAAAAGAATTACTTCGTTCGTACGGTGTACCCGTACCAAACGGAATCGCAGCCTTCACCGTCGAAGAGGCGGTCGATGCATCAGAACAATTGTCGGGCCCGATTAAAGTCGTCAAAGCTCAAATTCACGCGGGGGGACGCGGTAAAGCAGGTGGCGTCAAGCTTGCGAAATCGCAAGAAGAAGTGAAGGAATATGCGACGGAGTTACTCGGCAAAACGCTCGTCACGCACCAAACAGGTCCAGAAGGAAAAGTCGTTCAACGTCTTCTCGTCGAAGAAGGGTGTGCGATTGACAAAGAATACTATCTTGGAATCGTACTTGATCGTGTGACAGGCCGTGTCGTCATCATGGGATCAAGCGAAGGTGGTATGGACATCGAAGAGGTGGCGGAAGAGACACCAGAAAAAATCATCAAGGAAGTCGTCGATCCTGCAGTTGGTCTTCAAGGATTCCAAGCGCGTAAACTTGCGTTCGCAATGGGTGTTCCTGTGAAGCTCGTCAACAAGTTCGTCGGTATGGTCACGAAACTCTACAATTTCTTCGTCGACAAGGATTGTTCGATCGCAGAAATCAACCCACTCGTTACGACGAAGGATGGCGAAGTCCTCGCACTCGATGCGAAGTTGAACTTCGACTCAAATGCATTGTATCGTCATGCGGACATCGTGGCGTTACGTGATGAAACAGAAGAAGATCCACGCGAAGTCGAAGCATCAAAGAGTGATTTGAACTACATCGCGCTCGATGGAAACATCGGTTGCCTCGTCAATGGTGCTGGTCTTGCCATGGCAACGATGGATATCATCAAACACTTCAGTGGTGATCCTGCGAACTTCCTCGATGTCGGTGGTGGTGCGACGAAGGAAAAAGTAACAGAAGCCTTCAAACTGATCTTATCGGATGAGAACGTCAAAGGGATTTTCGTCAACATCTTCGGTGGAATCATGAAATGTGACGTCATCGCAGAAGGTATCGTTGCGGCGACAAAAGAAGTCGGTCTCGAATTGCCACTCGTCGTTCGTCTTGAAGGGACGAACGTTGATGCAGGGAAACAAATTCTCAAAGATTCAGGTCTAGCGATTACAGCAGCTACATCAATGGCAGACGGCGCAGAAAAAATCGCTGCGCTCGTGAAGTAAGGGGGAGCTAAAGATGAGTATTTGGGTGAACGAATCGACGAAAGTCATTATTCAAGGGATTACTGGTAACCAAGGGATGTTCCATGGTGAACAGATGATCGACTACGGCACAAACCTCGTAGGCGGTGTCACACCAGGAAAAGGAGGTACGGAAGTACTCGGTGGTGTTCCTGTTTTTGATACGGTCGCGCAAGCGGTCGAAAAAACGGGTGCGAACGCATCGATCATCTACGTACCACCAGCATTCGCAGCGGATGCAATCATGGAAGCAGCAGATGCAAACATTGCGTTGATCATCTGTATCACGGAAGGTATTCCAGTTCTTGATATGGTCAAAGTAAAACGTTACCTCGAAGGCAAACCAGTCCGCCTCATCGGACCGAACTGCCCGGGCGTCATCACTCCAGGTGTCGCGAAACTTGGTATCATGCCAGGATACATCCATACACCAGGTCATGTCGGTATCGTCTCACGTTCTGGGACTTTGACGTATGAAGCTGTCCATCAATTAACGACGGCTGGCATCGGTCAATCGACAGCTGTTGGTATCGGGGGCGACCCGGTCAATGGAACGGACTTCATCGATACGCTCAAAGCATTCAATGAAGATCCAGAAACAAAAGCCGTCATCATGTTAGGGGAAATCGGTGGAACAGCTGAAGAAGAAGCGGCTGAGTGGGTCAAAGCGAACATGACGAAACCAGTCATTGGTTTCATCGGTGGTCAAACAGCTCCTGCCGGCAAACGGATGGGTCACGCAGGTGCGATCATCTCTGGCGGTAAAGGAACAGCTGCTGAAAAAATCAAGACACTCCGTGCAAACGGAATCGAAGTGGCAGAAACACCAGCTGTCATTGGTGAGACGTTAATCCGTGTCATCAAAGAAGCAGGGATCTATGACGAGTGCGTGACGAACAGCACAGTCAAATAAATCAAAAAAGAAGCTGTCCTGATCAAATCAGGACGGCTTTCTTCTATATAAATAAGAAGCTTAAATAAGGAGCGTTGATCTCATGAAACGTGAATTGTATGTCCGCTTCGCCATGTGTCAGGTACCGTACACGATCGTCCGATTGATTGAGCAATTCGGAATCGTTCCCAGTCATGAATTACCCGTTTCGACGCGTCTTCGAAAACGGTATGAACAAGCACTACAGCTTGATTGGATCGAAGAGTCGATTCTAGTCAAAGGAGATCCACTGTTTCCGACTGTGTTACTGACGATCCCTCAACCGGTCTATGCCCTCTTTTACCGCGGTGATCCGTCCCGTCTAACACTTCCACGCGTCAGTATCATCGGTAGTCGAACCCCCTCACCGCAACATCTTTCCCGCATGCGTTTCCTGCAATCCTTCTTTCACCCAGATCTCGCCACCGTTTCCGGAGGTGCCTATGGTATTGATGCCCTCGTCCATCGCTTATCCTTAAAACACCAGCAGACAACGATTGCGGTTCTCGCAGGAGGACTTGACCGTCTGTATCCTACTTCTCACTCCAGTCTTTTTGAACGTATCCTCTCACACGGTCTTCTTCTCTCCGAATATCCATCCGGAACTCCTATTCAAAAATTTCAATTTCTAGAACGGAATCGAATCATTGCTGGATTGTCCTCATCATTGATCATCGTCGAAGCGGCGAAACGAAGCGGTACGATGAATACTGCCAGTCATGCGCTTGACCAAGGAAAAGATGTCTATTGTTTGCCGGGTTGTCCCACGGAATCGTTCTTTACCGGAACGAATCAATTGATCGCAGAAGGAGCGATTCCACTCCTTGATCCGGAAGAAGTTTCAAAAAGTATTCGGCTGAACGTTGACAAATGGGAATCGAGACTACTATGATAAGTGAGATTAAAATACGAGTACGCCTCTAATAGGGAGCGATTGCAATGGCAAAATATCTAGTAATCGTCGAGTCACCCGCTAAGGCAAAAACCATTAAACGTTATCTCGGATCCAACTATACCGTGAAAGCGTCGATGGGGCACGTCATTGACTTGCCGAAAAGCCAAATGGGAGTCGACGTCGAACATGACTATGAACCGAAATATATCACGATCCGTGGTAAAGGTCCGGTCTTAAAAGAACTCAAGACAGCTGCGAAAAAAGCACAAAAAATCTATCTCGCAGCCGACCCCGACCGTGAAGGGGAAGCGATCGCATGGCATTTAGCTAAAGCATTAGGCGTTGATGAATCAACGGAGTGCCGCGTCGTCTTCAATGAAATCACGAAAGATGCCATCAAGGATTCGTTCAAGCGACCACGCAAGCTCAACTATGATCTTGTCGATGCGCAGCAAGCCCGTCGTATCTTGGACCGCCTTGTTGGTTACAGCATGAGTCCGTTATTATGGAAGAAGATTAAAAAAGGGTTATCTGCGGGACGCGTTCAATCCGTTGCCGTCAAGATGATCATCGATCGTGAACAAGAAATCAATGCGTTCATGCCTGAAGAATACTGGACGATCAAACTCGAACTCGATGCAAACGGTGAAAAGCTCGAAGCGAACTTCTACGGAGTCGATGGCAAGAAGCGTGAACTTCATTCGCAAGAAGAAGTCGATCAAATCTTGAATCAACTCTCAGAAGACTTCACAGTTGATTCCGTCACGAAAAAAGAGCGGAAACGGAATCCAGCGTTACCGTTTACGACGAGTTCTTTGCAACAGGAAGCAGCACGTAAGCTGAACTTCCGAGCGAAGAAGACGATGATGATTGCGCAACAGCTATACGAAGGAATCGAAATTGGAAAAGAAGGTACAGTCGGTTTAATCACGTATATGCGTACCGATTCGACACGGACGTCAGATTCGGCGAACCTCGAAGCACACGGGTTCATTGAGCAGGCGTACGGAAAAGAATACATCGCAAGCGAGAAACGTAAAGAAAAGAAATCAGCGAACTCACAAGACGCACACGAAGCGGTTCGTCCGACTTCGACGATGCGCGAGCCGCAACTCGTCAAATCGTATTTATCGCGTGATCAGTTCCGCTTATATAAACTAATTTGGGAACGGTTCGTCGCAAGCCAGATGGCGCCAGCGATTCTCGATACTGTCAAGATCGATCTCGTCTCGAACGACGTCACGTTCCGTGCGAACGGGTCGACCGTTAAATTCCCGGGCTTCATGAAGGTCTACATCGAAGATACGGACGATGAGGCGGTTTCAGACGTCAAGGAAGGACTACTTCCTCCACTCGATGAAGGGGAAGAGTTGAAACAATCAGCAATCGAACCGAAACAACACTTCACACAACCACCGCCACGTTATACGGAAGCACGTCTCGTCCGGGCGATGGAAGAGCTCGGTATCGGTCGTCCGTCGACGTATGCGCCGACGCTCGATACGATTCAAAAACGGGGTTACGTGACGCTTGAAGAGAAGAAATTTTTACCAACGGAACTCGGTGAACTCGTCATCGATATGATCAGCGACTATTTCCAAGAGTTCATCACTGTCCAGTTCACGGCAGACATGGAAGCTTTACTCGATGCGATCGAAAAAGGTGACATGCAGTGGACAGAAGTCGTCGATCCAATCTATAAGTCCTTTGCAAAGCGTCTGACACGAGCAGAAGCAGAAATCGAGAAGATTGAAATCAAAGATGAACCGGCTGGAGAAGATTGTGAAGTCTGTGGTCATCCGATGGTCATCAAGATGGGGCGTTATGGCAAGTTCATGGCGTGCTCGAACTTCCCAGAGTGTCGTAACACGAAACCGATCCAAGTCGAGATCGGTGTGAAGTGTCCGACATGTGGAACGGGCGACATCGTCGAACGTCGTAGTAAAAAAGGACGTTTGTTCTACGGTTGTTCGAACTATCCGGAGTGTGAGTTCGTCTCATGGGATAAACCGGTCGAAGAACCATGTCCGGTATGTAGTAGTATGATGGTACAAAAGAAAATCAAGAACGGTGTGAAAGTAGAATGTACATCTTGTGGACATCATGAAACACGCATCGATCAGGAGCAAGAGGAGGAATGACCGTTGAAACGTGTAACGGTAATCGGCGCGGGACTTGCAGGTTCTGAAGCAGCATGGCAACTTGCAAAACGCGGCGTACAAGTAGATTTATATGAAATGCGGCCTGTCAAACAGACACCCGCGCACCATACAGACCAATTTGCTGAACTCGTCTGTTCGAACTCACTTCGAGCGAACCAGTTAACGAACGCAGTCGGTGTTTTAAAAGAAGAGATGCGTCAGCTCGATTCCTTGATCATGAAAGCAGCAGACCTAGCGAGCGTTCCAGCAGGTGGAGCACTTGCTGTCGATCGGCATGACTTCGCAGGATATGTGACGGAAACGTTGAAAAACCACCCGAACGTTACCGTCCATCATGAAGAAATCGAAGCGATTCCAGATGGTCCGACGATCGTCGCGACGGGTCCGTTGACGAGTGCGGCATTATCGGAATCACTTAAACAATTCACAGGTGAAGATTACCTATACTTCTTCGATGCAGCGGCACCGATTCTCGATGGAGACACGATCGATCGTGAGAAGGTTTACCTGAAATCACGATATGATAAAGGTGAAGCGGCCTACTTGAATTGTCCAATGACGGAAGAAGAATTCCAGCTCTTCTATGATGAGCTGATCAATGCGGAAGTCGTTCCACTGAAGGAATTTGAAAAAGAGATTTACTTCGAGGGCTGTATGCCATTTGAAGTTCTCGCTTCTCGCGGACCGAAAACACTCTTGTTCGGACCAATGAAGCCAGTCGGACTGGAAGATCCGAAAACAGGCAAACGACCATATGCTGTCGTTCAATTGCGTCAGGACAACTCAGCTGGAACATTGTTCAACCTT
Organism: Exiguobacterium acetylicum; assembly: GCF_019890935.1. Lineage (NCBI taxonomy): Bacteria > Bacillati > Bacillota > Bacilli > Caryophanales > Exiguobacterium > Exiguobacterium acetylicum. The sequence goes on along the minus strand of NZ_CP082333.1, from coordinate 2,027,546 downwards.
GTCGGCTTCCAGACACATTTGAAATGGGGCGAACAAAAGCGGATCATTCGCTTGATTCCTGGTCTTGAGAATGCAGAAATCGTCCGTTATGGTGTCATGCACCGTAACACGTTCGTCAACTCGCCGAATTTGTTAAAGCCAACGTATCAGACACGTACACGTGACGACTTGTTCTTTGCTGGTCAAATGACAGGTGTCGAAGGATACGTCGAGTCAGCAGCGTCCGGTTTGACGGCAGGAATCAATGCGGCACGTCTCGTCAATGAGGCGGAACCGGTAACGTTCCCGCAGGAAACGATGATGGGCGCGATGTCGCACTATATCACGACGACGGAAGGGAAGAACTTCCAGCCAATGAATGCCAACTTCGGATTGGTACCAGCACTCGTCGGTCATCCGGTTCGGATGAAAAAACCTGAGAAGTATGCGCTCTACGCAGAGCGAGCACTTGAAGCAATCAAAGATTTCACGGATATGTGATTTTTGATGGGGAGAAAGGCGTGATTTAGCGCTCTTTCTCCCCATTTCTTAATTTGTCATAAAAGCGTGATAATTTCGTTAATTTTTCGGTTTTTGGTCTATTGTCAGACTACTTGGTCTGTGCTATGCTAAGGGCGATTCGAGAATGAAATGGTCAGAAGGGGGCGCATTCATGGGGATAGACACTGCTTTTGAGCGACTGCTAGAAGATTTCATGCGGTATGTTCATATTGAACGTCAATTATCTCCGAATACAGGTCGCTCTTATGATCAAACACTTCGACAATACGCCGCTTTTTGCCGCGATCATCAGCTACGATCGATTGAATTGGCAAGTGCACGGCGTTATTTGTATGCTCTTTACGATCAGGAGCTGGCGCGGGCGACGATTGCACAAAAAGTTTCCTGCCTCAAACAATTTGGTCGTTTTTTGACACGTGACACCGATGAGCCTAATCCCTTCGATGGATTAAAAGCACCAAAACGACAACAAGGACTTCCGACATTCCTCGTCCCAACGGAATATGAACGTTTCCTCGATGCCTTTCGATCGAGTGATACGCTTGGTAACCGGAATGTGGCGTTAGTAGAACTTTTATATGCGACGGGTATGCGGGTCAGCGAGGTCGTTCAACTAGATCTTCGTGATCTCGCGACTGATCACTCCTACGTTCATGTGTATGGAAAAGGTGGGAAGGAACGCATCTCACCAATCGGAACCTTTGCTAAAGATGCATTAGAACTGTACTTACCATCACGAGATCCAATCGCAGGTCATGAGCAAGCGTTGTTCTTGTCTCATTCAGGGCGTCGATTGACGACGGATGCGATTCGGAAAATCATGAAAAAAGGGGAACAACTCGTTGGGAAACATGTGACACCACATGCGCTTCGTCATAGTTTCGCGACAGATTTACTGGAAAGAGGCGCCGATTTGCGAGCGGTCCAGGAGTTACTTGGACACGCATCTCTGTCGACGACTGGTCAGTATACACACGTAACGACGGAACGATTACGACATGTTTATCAACAAGCACATCCTCGTGCCTAAGGGAGGAAACATTGATGTTTCATGCAACGACGATTTTTGCGATTCAACATAACGGACAATCCGCGATGAGCGGAGACGGACAGGTGACTTTCGGAAACCAAGTCATCATGAAGAAAAGTGCGAAAAAAGTACGGCGCCTCTATGGTGGCAAAGTCATTGCCGGATTTGCTGGAAGTGTCGCGGATGCGTTCACACTCTTTGAAAAATTCGAAGCGAAGCTTGAAATGTATAACGGGAACTTACAACGGGCAGCAGTTGAGCTGGCGAAGGAATGGCGAGGCGATAAGATGTTGCGTCAACTAGAAGCACTCTTACTCGTCATGGATGGAACACATCTCTTACTTGTATCCGGAAACGGGGAAGTCATCGAACCGGATGACGGCATTCTCGCAATCGGTTCAGGTGGTAATTATGCGCTTGCAGCAGGTCGCGCGTTAGCTCGACATGCAAGTCATCTCACAGCAGAGGAGATCGCCCGCGCAGCTCTTGAGACGGCTGGTGAACTCTGTGTCTTTACGAACGATCAAATCATCCTAGAAACGATCGGAGGCAATGACCATGCATGAATTGACGCCAAGACAAATCGTCGAGAAGTTAAATGAACATGTCATCGGACAAGCGGATGCTAAACGTGCGGTGGCGATTGCTTTACGTAATCGGTACCGTCGACAATTACTCGATGCATCGATGCGGGATGAAGTCACACCGAAGAACATCCTGATGATCGGACCTACCGGGGTCGGAAAAACAGAGATTGCGCGACGTCTTGCGAAACTCGTCCGTGCGCCGTTCGTCAAAATCGAAGCGACGAAGTTCACGGAAGTAGGGTACGTCGGTCGTGATGTGGAGTCAATGGTGCGGGATCTTGTGGAAGCGTCTCTACGTCTTGTCAAAGATGAGAAAAAGGAAGCGCTCAAAGATCGAGCGGAAGCAGTGGCAAACGAACGAATCGTTGATGCGTTGTCTGGTAAAAAAGCGTCATCTGGTCTCGGTGGTGGAACGAATCCGTTTGAGATGTTGTTCGGCGGGAACCAGAAGCAACAAGAGCCGGATACATCGGAAGCGACAGCCGACCGTTCGTTACTTCGTCAGCAATTACTGACAGGGCAACTCGAGGATCGAATGATTGAGGTTGATGTCGAAGAACGTCAAGTGGATTTATTCTCTGGACAACAAGGTATGGAGGGGCTCGCGAATCTTCAGGATATGCTCGGACAAGTCATGCCGAAGAAAACGAAGAAGCGTCAGCTCACAGTCAAGGAGGCGCGTCCGATTTTGACAGCGGAAGAAGCGGAACGGTTGCTCGACTTGAACGAAGTCCATGACGAAGCGGTCCGTCGCGCAGAACAGATGGGTATCATCTTCGTCGATGAGATCGATAAGATTGCGACAAAAGGACATGATTCAGCTGGTGTTTCACGAGAGGGTGTTCAACGAGACATCTTACCAATCGTTGAAGGATCGACGATCGTTACTAAATATGGTCCAGTCAAGACGGATCACATCTTGTTCATCGCTGCGGGTGCATTCCATATGGCGAAACCATCTGATCTGATTCCTGAACTCCAAGGTCGTTTTCCGATCCGTGTCGAACTCGACAGTTTGACAGAAGATGACTTTGTTAAGATTTTAACTGAACCGAATCAAGCATTACTCAAACAATATAAAGCATTATTAGGGGCAGAGCACGTTCATGTCACCTTTACAGAAGAAGCCATTCGTGAAATCGCACGGATTGCTGCACAGGTAAACGATGAGACGGATAATATTGGAGCACGACGCTTGTATACGATCATGGAGCGCGTCCTTGAAGAATTATCCTTCGAAGCAGCAGACATGCCAGAGACGGATGTGACGATTACGCCACAATACGTGACGGAACGAGTTGGAAAAGTAGCAGATGATCGAGACTTAAGTCAGTTCATCTTATAAAGTGGAGGAAGAAAAAATGAATTTATTGGCGAAAACGCGGAAGCTGAATACGATGTTACAACAAGAAGCGAGCACACATGTTGATTTCAAGGTCATGGCTGATCGACTCAGCGAAGTCATGGAATCGAACACATTCATCGTAAGTCGGCGCGGTAAGTTACTAGGTATCGCAATCAAGCAACAAATCGAAAATGACCGGGTCCGTGGTTTCTTAGAAGAACGTCAATTCCCGGAAGATTATACGAAAAAACTATTTAACGTTACGGAAACGACGGCAAACATTGCCATCGATAGTGAACACACGGCATTCCCGGTCGACAACCGCGATACGTTCGAAACGTCGAAAACGACGATCGTGCCAATCATTGGTGGTGGCGAGCGCCTTGGTACGCTTGTCCTCGGTCGTATGGTCGAAGACTTTAACGAAGAAGACCTTGTACTTGCGGAGTACGGCGCAACAGTCGTCGGGATGGAGATTCTTCGTGAAAAGGCTCATGAGGCGGAAGATAAAGCACGCAAGAAAGCGGTCGTTCAGATGGCGATCAATTCATTGTCTTATTCGGAACTTGAAGCGATTGAGCATATCTTCGAAGAGCTGGAAGGAAATGAAGGACTACTCGTCGCTTCAAAGATTGCCGATCGCGTCGGTATCACGCGTTCCGTCATCGTCAACGCGCTTCGTAAACTCGAAAGTGCAGGCGTCATCGAGTCACGTTCACTCGGAATGAAGGGAACATACATCAAAATCTTAAACGACAACTTCCTTTATGAACTAGAGCGAATTAAATCGAACTAAAAAAAGGAAAATGCTGCTAATACAGAGAAGACCTAGTTAAGCACTAGGTCTTTTTTGTTTGACTAGGTATTATTTATCATTTTTATAAGAAAAGGGAATAAAAAACAGAATATTAACATCTCATTACCCTCTTGTTCAAAAAACTTCTTTTCAAACATTGACCTATTTGTTTCAATTATTTCAGATATGTTACTAACGACTTACTTTTTTCATGAATTTAAATATAGTTGCCACGAGTGGAGGAAAGAAGATGAATTGGTTAGGATCTGACTATAACGTAATGACACAAGCCGTCAATCGAACGGTCATGGCACAGGAAGTCATCGCTAAAAACATCGCGAATGTCGATACGCCTGGGTATAAAGCAAAGCGTGTCACGTTTGGAGATGTTCTCGATTCAGAGATGAAAATGAGTTTAAAGCGACATGCAACAATCGGAACTTCTGGCAGCATCGTTGATCGACCAAATACGATGCGTAACGATGGAAACGGTGTCGATATCGATCTTGAGATGTCTGAATTATCACGCAACCAAATTGAGTATGAGGCGTTGGTCGAACAGCTGAATCGTAAATTCTCAGGTATTCAGTCTGTCATCCGAGGAGGAAAGTAATCGATGAGTATGTTCAACGGATTCCATACGTCTGCATCTGGGTTGACTGCCCAGCGTTTGCGGCTTGATACGGTCTCAGCAAACATCGCGAATGCTCAAACGACACGAGGTGAACTCGTTAATGGACAGTGGCAACCGTACGCGAGAAAACTCGCTGTGTTGAAAGAGACTGCCAATGGTGTCACGGTCAGTGAATTGAAGAAAGATCCAGAACCATTCAAATTAGAATATAATCCGACGCATCCAGATGCGGATGAGCTCGGGTACGTCAAGATGCCTAATGTCGATATCTTAAAAGAAATGGTCGACATGATGGGCGCGACACGCTCTTACGAAGCGAATGTAACGGCCTTGAACGCGACAAAAGCGATGCTCGTCAAAGCGATGGAGATCGGTAAATAAGTAGAGGAGATGACGGGATGGCAATTCAACCAATTCAAAACATGCAGATGGTACTACCCACGCAGACGGTCGCTAAGACGACACCAAGTGATTTTAGTGAGGTGCTCAGCGAGGCGATGAACGGACTGAATGCAACGCAACACGCCTCATCTCAAGCGCGCGTCGACCTCGCGACAGGAAAGACGACGGATCTACATAACATCATGATTAAAACAGAAGAGGCATCGCTTTCTATGCAACTCGCCCTTGAAGTCCGCAACAAAGGCATCGAAGCATACCAAGAAATGATGCGTATGCAACTGTGACTGTTAAGGAAAGCGTGGGAGATGTTGAATGAACGAACGAATAAAAGCTCGATTAGGAGCTATGAATATGACATGGAAAGAATGGTCACTTGCGAAGAAGGCGACGATTTTAGGAATCATCGTCGTCGTTTTAGCGGCGTTGATTGTCGCCATCATCTGGTTATCTAAACCAACGATGACGCCTCTTTATTCAAAGTTATCCCCTCAAGAAGCAGGGCAAGTGACAGAAAAGCTAAATGAAGATGGAATCGCATCGGAAGTCGTCACTGAAGCGAATGGTGTGACGATTCTTGTTCCAGAAGCAAATGTCGAAAACTTAAAAGTCGAATTAGCGACGGCTGGTATACCGAAATCCGGTCAAATCGATTATTCCTTCTTTAGTGAAAATGCTGGATTCGGAACTACGGATAAAGAGATGAATATTCTTGAACGCGATACGATGCAGACGGAACTTGAAAACTTGATCACACAAGTTAACGGGATTGAGTCAGCAAAAGTCATGATCACTCTCCCTGAGAAGAGTGTTTTTCTATCTGATGAAAAGGAATCTTCAACGGTTTCTGTCGTCTTGACTTCTAGCGCAGGGAGTAATCTTAACAATCAAACGGTTCAAGGGCTGTATCATTTGATTGCAAAGAGTATTCCGAACCTTAAAGAAGAAAACATTACGATCATGGATCAGTATTTCACGTATTACGAGCCGGGCTCTGCTACGCAAACAGCGGGTGGAACCGATCCGATGGCGCTGAAGAAAACGACGGAAAACGATTTACGCAAGCAGATTCAGCAGATGCTGTCTGTCGTTCTTGGTCCACAAAAAGCACTCGTATCCGTTACGGCAGATGTCGATGTGACGAAACGTCAGGAAGAACAAAAGCTTGTTGAGCCAGTAGATCCCGATAAAATCGAAGGGATCGTCACGTCAGCTGAAAAAGTAGCAGAAGCGTACACAGGCTCTGCAAATGCTGGTACAGCAGGTACCGGACAAAATGAAACGACGAATTTCCCAGCGGGTACTGGAACAACGGGTGATACGAGTGAAAAAACACACGATATCATCAACTATGAAGTCAATCGAATCACGAAACAAATCACAGGAGCTCCTTACGAAATTCGTGATTTAGGAATTCAAATCATCGTCGAGCCACCAAAAGGTCAGAATCAAATCGATCCACAACTACAAACGGACTTACAGACGATGATGTACTCAATCATCCGGACATCATTAACGAAGACAGATGCGAAAGCAACACTGACGGATGCAGAGCTAGCCAATAAGGTCGTTGTCATGTCTCGACCATTTGCGGAAACGACGACAGCGACGAAAACGACGACGGCAACACCAATGTGGGTATGGTTCGCACTTGGTGGAGCAGCAATCCTCGTCATTGGAGCAGTCATCCTCCTCATGCGTCGACGGAGAGCGAATGAAATCGAAGAACTCGAGGAATGGACACCGATTGAGACGGAAATTCCGGAACTATCAACAGAAGATACGAGCGATGGTGCAGTTAAACGGAAACAGCTTGAAAAACTCGCTGCGTCCAATCCAGATGAGTTTGCGAAATTATTACGTACTTGGTTAGCGGAGGATTGATGAGATGAAGAAGCTGGAAATGAACAGTCGTGAAAAGGCAGCGGTTCTCATGATTTCGTTAGGTCCTGAAGTCGCGGCCAGTGTATATAAACATTTATCGGAAGAAGAGATGGAATGGTTAACCCTACAAATCTCGAGCATGAAACGTATTGATCCAGAAGATAAGTTAGTCGTCCTTGATGAGTTCCATGAATTAGCGATGGCGCAAAACTATATTACTCAAGGTGGAATTGGGTTTGCTAAATCGGTTCTTGAGAAAGCGCTTGGTGAAGAAAAGGCGATGGAACTCATCTATCGCCTGACGTCGACGTTACAAGTCCGACCGTTTGAGTTTGCACGAAAGGCAGACCCAAAACAGCTATTGAACTTCATTCAAAATGAACATCCGCAAACAATTGCACTTGTTCTTGCTCATCTTGATCCTGCTAAATCAGGACAGATTCTCTCGGAGCTACCGGCAGAAGCACAATCCGATGTAGCACGGCGGATTGCGACGATGGACAGAATGAACCCGGAGATCATTAGCGAAGTAGAGCAAATTCTCGAACGGAATCTGTCACAAGCAGGCATGCAAGATTTTGCACAGTCTGGCGGTATCGAAGCAGTCGTTCAAGTATTGAACGGGGTAGACCGGACGACGGAACGAACGATTCTCGATACGCTCGAGATTCAGGATCCAGAACTCGCAGAAGAAATCAAAAAACGGATGTTCGTCTTCGAAGATATCGTCACGCTCGATGCACGGGCGATTCAGCGTATCATCCGCGAAGTATCGAACGAAGATTTACTGTTGGCACTCAAAGTTTCGTCAGACGACGTCAAGGATATGGTCTACCGCAACATGTCACAACGGATGGTCGAATCGTTCAAAGAGGATATGGAATTCATGGGTCCTGTTCGTCTCCGAGACGTCGAAGAAGCACAAAGTCGAATCGTCGGAATCATCCGCCGCTTAGAAGACATGGGTGAGATCGTCGTGGCTCGTGGTGGAGGAGATGATATTGTTGTCTAACGTCATCAAAAGACAAGCTGTGATTGAACGACAGGAACGAACACTCGTGCAAGTCCGAACTGCTCAGGAAGAACCGGCAATCGTTCCAGATACGTTCTATGAAGAGCGGATGGCAGAAGGTCACGCTGAACTAGAACGTCTTCGCCAGGCGATGGTTTTAGAGTTTGAACATCGTCAGCGTGAGTTTGAACACGAACGTCTTCAGGCATTAGAAGAAGCACGTCAACGAGGATATGAAGAAGGATACCAAGCTGGATTTGAAACAGGACGTACGGAAGGACAAGCAACGTTCGAAGAGCAAATCGCAACGACGAATACGTTTATTGCACGAATCGAAGAGCAAAATCAAGAGCGATTGATGCGATTGGAACATGAGTTGTGCGTTCTTGGACTCCAGGTGACGCATCAGTTTCTAGAGCAGTTACATGATGAAGAAGAAGAGGCATTATACCAATTATTACATCAGTTGATCATTCAGTTCCGAGATCGTGAAAAGATCATTATCTACGCTTCACCAGTGGACTTTGAACGAGTCGTTCTGCTTGAAGAGCAGCTCCAAGGTGTTTTAGGTGCTAACGCAACGATTCAATTACGATTTGATCCAGCGCTAAAAGCACGCGATTATCGGATCGACTCGGAGAACGGAGCGATCACAGGTGGTTTGACAAGTGGCTTTGAAGCCCTACAAACCAAAATAAAAGAGGCTTTACATCATGTTTAACGTAAATGCGATTCAAGCCGCCGTGCGAGAAATTCGTCCGGAAGAACTCGTTCAGCATTCCGGAAAGGTCGTACAAGTGATTGGATTGATGATTGAATCACGCGGACCAACGGCTGTCGCAATCGGCGAGCGTTGTTTGATCCAAATTCAACAACGGCAGACGATTGAAGCGGAAGTCGTCGGTTTTAGAGAGGGTCACGTCCTACTCATGCCGTACGGTGAGACGACATCGATTGCTCCAGGCTCGATTGTTCTTGCAACAGGAAAACCACTCCATGTTCCTGTAGGCGATGAACTGATTGGTAAGGTGCTTGATGGTCTAGGGAGACCGCTTGACGGAGAGTCATTAGAAAATTTCCGTACGACATCAATTGTTCGCAAACCACCAAGTCCGTTAGAGCGTCCTCGTATCAGTGATGTTCTCTCGACGGGCATTCGTGCCATCGATGGGCTACTAACGGTCGGTCAAGGACAACGTGTTGGTTTGTTTGCAGGATCTGGTGTTGGGAAGTCGACATTACTCGGTATGATTGCAAAACGATCGACAGCAGACATCAACGTCATCGCCTTGATTGGTGAACGCGGACGTGAAGTGAAGGAATTCGTAGAGGCTGAGCTTGGCGAAGAGGGGATGAAACGCTCCATCTTAGTCGTAGCGACGAGTGATCAACCGCCACTTGTTCGTTTAAAAGGAGCCTATACGGCAACAGCCATCGCTGAATACTTTCGAGATCAAGGAAAGAATGTGGTCTTGATGATGGATTCCGTCACACGGTTTGCGATGGCACAGCGAGAAATCGGTCTTGCGACAGGCGAACCACCTGCGTCAAAAGGATATACGCCAAGCGTATTTGCTCTTCTTCCTCAATTGCTTGAACGTAGCGGGAAGACACAAGACGGCTCGATCACGGCTTTTTATACCGTACTCGTCGATGGAGACGATATGAATGAACCGATTGCTGATGCTGTACGAGGAATCTTAGATGGTCATTTCGTTCTTGATCGTAATCTTGCGAACAAAGGACAGTTTCCAGCGATTCATGTCTTACGATCCATCAGTCGTGTCATGAATCAAATCACGACTGCTGAACAAAAGACAGCTGCCGTAGCATTTCGACAGCTGTTATCGACGTATCTTGATTCGGAAGACTTAATCAATATCGGCGCCTACAAAAAAGGGACGAATCCGGAAATTGATCGTGCCGTCGATAAATATCCGGAGCTGATCCGTTTCTTAAAACAACAAATCCATGAAGACAGTGACTTCGAGAAAGCTTGTCAGCAGCTCATGACAACGATTCAGTAAGGAGGACGGAAGATGAAGACGATTTATGAACGAATCATTCCTTTAGCTGAAGCAGAGAAAGATCGCGTCGCAAAAGAATTGAGCCTTCATAAAAAGCAATATGAGATTGAAGTCGAAAAACTATACCATCTGCTCGTCCGTTATGAGTCCTTTCTGAAAGCGCAAGATGAGATTGGCATCGTCGAATTAACGTCTTCGCAATATCGAGAACGGGCTCGAGATGTCGTAAAACAAGAAATCGAACGGCAACAACTGTACGTGACACAATCGAAAAATCGCTATGAACGCGCACAGGAAGCACTCGAACGAGCGTTGATCGAAGAGAAGAAGTTTAGTCGTCTGCAAGAGAATCATACGGTTGAAACGAAACGAATTGAGGCATTGACGGAACAAAATCAATTAGATGAACTGGCATTGTTACAGTTTGGAAGAGGACGGATGATATGAGTGAAAATAAAACGTCAAAAGGATGGATCTTACCTTTATTGATCATCCCTTTGATTTTAATCTTGCTGACGGCTTATTTCGTATTAAATTATGCGAATGGACGTCCACTGCTATCCTTACCGTTCGCAACCGAAAAAACGACTACGAATCAAGTGAATCCGTCAGCAGAACTTGAACGTCGTCTGAAAGTAGCGAATCAAGAAATCAAGAAACTACGCAATCAAAGCAAGGAACAATCGGATACTTTAAAAGCGAAAGAACAGGAAGTCGAACGTTTGATTGCAGAACGGGATCGTTTGAAACAAACACCGGCGCCCGCGACGACGGATCAAACGAAGACGACGAAGAAAAAAGCTGCATCTGTGACAGATGTATATGCTGAAATGGCACCAAAGGATGCTGCGCTCATCTTAAACGAACTCAGTCCGACAGAAGTCGTACCGATCATCGAAGACATCGATGCGGAACAACAGGCAGCAATCATTGCCAAGATGGACGCTAAAAAAGCAGCGGCCTTAACACAGCTACTCGCGACGAAGTAAGGAGGGAAGCCTGATGAACATGACGGAAGTAATACAATCATCCTCCCCGAACTTGAATACTGGAACAGGGAAAAAAGGAGAGATTACAACGGTTGGGGGTCAATTTGCTTCGTTACTGGATTATCTAACGAAGTTACCAACAATGTCACCGTCACCAGTCTCAGCTGATTTGACTGCACTCGAGACAAAAGTGGAGACACCAACATTACCGGATTGGATACAAGAACTCGTAGATCAACCGGACGAGCTTCTCTCTTTACTGAAACAACCGGAAGTAGAGGCGTTAAAACAAGAACCGAAGAAAATGGAACAACTACTAGCATTCGTTAAACAATTACTTGAAGGAAATGTCGAGCAGGCAAAAAATCAGTTCGATCAATTGCCACCATTGCTTCAACAAGTCGTCTTACAGACAGTGACGAACGATACGGTCAAAATGAAAGATCATCATACGAACAACTTGAAACAACCATCACTTCCTACGATTGAAGGAGACATTTCCGCGTTGCCTGTGAAACAGACGCTCCCTCAAACTGGTCCTACTATTGTCGAGACGCTCAAGTCGGACACTGTAGCTGTAGCTGAGCAAGGGAAAGGAAAGACACCACTTCCGTTGGCATTCGCTTCACTCATGCGAAAAGCGACCATGCCCGTTGATCCCGAAGGAAAAGCCACGCCGCCTCCGATGAACATGCCGATTTACAAAGGTATCCCGTTGCAAACGATTCGTCCGGTGCCGCTACCTATTCCAGAACAGATTCAACAACGAATCGAAGCCGCACTTCAGCAAGCACCGTTCTTAAAAGGTGCTGACGGGTCAACTCGATTGTCGATTCGTCTTTATCCAGAGCAGCTTGGAGAGGTCGTCGTTCAACTCGATCGTAAGGAGGGGGCACTGACCGTCAAACTGTTTGCAAGCACTGAGCAAGCGAAACAATCGATCGAGCAACAACTTGGGAAATTGCAGACAGCTTTACACCAGCAGACGCCGGTCGTGAAGATCGAGACGGGGATGATTGCTTCTAGTGCACGGGAGTTTCAACAGTCGTTCACACGTGATCAGCAGGAGCATGAGTCTCCTTATCAAGAAACACCCACTCCAGTAGAGGAAGAAGAGGAGGAAGACGATGACTGATGCAATCAAAACAGATGGTACTTCATACCAGCTTCCTGAAAAGTCACAAGTACCGACGAATAAAGCGATGGACAAGGATATGTTCATGAAGATTCTGATTGCCCAGCTGTCGAATCAGGACCCGACAGCTCCGATGGAAGACAAGGATTTCATTGCTCAGATGGCACAGTTTTCTTCACTTGAACAGATGCAAGCAATCGGCAAGACGATGGACACGATGGTTTTGAACCAGCATGCGACAGCGTTACTATCTTACAGTAATCTAATTGGTAAAAAAGTTAGTTATGATGCGGAGTCGAAGACGACTGATGCCTCAGGAGCAGAGCAGACGACGACCGTCGAAGAGACAGCCAGTGTCGTTAGCGTAAAACGGGATGGACTGGATATCATGGCTGAACTATCGAACGGAAAACAGATCAGTGTGTATGAACTGACGCAGATTCAATCAAAGGAGGAAAAATAATGTTACGTTCAATGTATTCAGGAATCAGTGGGCTTAAGAACTTCCAGACGAAACTGGATGTCGTCGGGAACAACATCGCGAACGTCAACACGTTCGGTTATAAAAAAGGACGGGTGACGTTTAAGGATCTCGTCAGCCAATCAGTTGGTTCATCATCAGGTGCTGGTGGTAATGTCGGTGGGACGAACCCAAAACAGGTCGGTCTTGGAGCATCGATGTCAACAGTAGATAACGTCTATAACCAAGGAGCACTTCAAAATACGGGACGTGTACTCGATGTCGGGATTTCTGGTGAAGGGTTCTTCCAAGTCGTCACGGCGGAAGGGATTCGTTATACGCGTTCAGGTAACTTCTATACGGATCTTGATGGAAACTTGGTTACCGGCGACGGAAACTACGTGGTCGGTACCGGGACGCAGGGTACTACGACTGTTGCTCCAACTGTTCCACTTACTGAATGGGGAGCAAATGTAGCTGGAGCTAAAAAAATGAAAATCCCATCAGATGCACGTAACCTATCGATCGGGAAGGACGGTCTCGTCACTTACGTGGATACGACAGGCGCGTTGCAAAATGTCGGATATATCACAATGGCGAACTTTGCTAACCCGGGTGGTTTAGAAAAATCAGGTGTCAATGTCTTCGCTGCGTCACAAAACTCAGGAGGAGCGGTACTTGGAACACCAAACGTTGCCGGTATGGGGCAGTTGACTTCTGGAACACTCGAGATGTCAAACGTCGACTTATCAGAAGAGTTCACGGAAATGATCATTGCCCAACGTGGTTTCCAAGCGAACACGCGAATCATTACGACGTCTGACCAAGTTCTCGAGGAACTGGTCAATCTGAAACGATGATTACGTTAACGACATTACGTAATGCACCACTCGTACTGAACGCCATATTAATTGAATCTGTCCGCTCCACACCGGATACGACAATTCAACTCGTCGGTGGACAGATTTATGTCGTGAAGGAATCAATGGAAGAGGTCAAAGCCATCGCAATCGCTTTTTATCAACAAATCGGATTAGCGGGCTTGAACAGCGTAAGGAGGCTCGAAGATGGCCGAGGAAAAGAAGAAGAGTAAAATGAAAATCCCTTTGATCATGATCATTGTCGCAGCATTGATGGTTGGGGCAGGGTATATGATCATGAATTACTTTTTGGCTAATGATACGACAGAAGCAAAAGTCGAACAGCCGACAGGTGAAGAACTTGATGCACGAAGTCTTCAGACAGACGACTTGACGACAAATATCGCTGACGAACGGTTCTTGAATGTCCAATTCACGATCGTTACAGACGATCAAGCAACACGTGATGATTTAGAATTACGAAAATTCCAAATCAATAACATCATCTTGGGTGACCTTTCGGCGATGAAAAAGTCGGATTTAGATTCAAAAGCGGATATGGAAAAGCTTGAAGAACGGTTGCGGATGCAGTTCAAGAAGCTCATCCAAGAAGGTGATGTCCAGCGTGTCTATACGACGAAAAAAATCATCCAGTGAGGTGGCAGCATGAGCGAAGTATTATCCCAACATGAAATCGATGCCTTGCTATCAGCCATTTCAAGCGGAGATATGGAAGTCGAGGAAATCCGAAGCCAAGAGGAGCAGCGCCGTGTCAAAGTCTATGACTTCAAACGAGCGCTTCGCTTCTCAAAAGATCAATTACGGAATTTGACGCGGATCCATGAACAGTTCGCCCGAGTCTTGACGACGCATTTTTCCGCACAACTACGGACGTACGTCCAGTTCACAGTCAACACAGTCGAGCAACTCCCTTATGATGAATTCATTCATTCTATTCCGAACATGACATTGATCAATCTAGTCAATCTTCATCCGCTTGATGGTAAAGTCCTGTTCGAAGTCAATCCGAATATCGCCTATGCGATGCTCGATCGATTGCTTGGAGGACCGGGTGAAGGGATGAATAAGATTGAAAATTTAACGGAGATTGAGACGCGTATTCTGACGCAATTATTCAAACGTGCCTTCGTCCAGTACGGAGCTGCTTGGGAGTCGGTGACGGAAGTTGAGGCGGAGTACGACGATTTGGAGATCAATCCGCAGTTTTTACAGCTCGTTTCTCCGAATGAGACGGTCATCCTCGTCTCGATTTACGTAACCGTCGGAGAAGTGAGTGGTACATTGAATGTCTGTCTGCCGTTCGTGACCCTTGAATCCGTTCTTCCGAAATTATCAAGTCATTATTGGATGCAACAAGAAAAGCGAACGACAGCAGATAATCAAGAGTCTGAACACATGCAAACGCAGTTGATGAGTTCCGTCGTCGATTTAAAAGCAGTGCTCGGCCAAACAGAGCTATCGTTTGGTGAATTGTTACACCTCGAAGTAGGCGATTGTTTATCCCTGAAGACGCGAGCCTCAGATGCCGTCGATGTATTCGTCGATGACCGGAAGATGTTTAAAGCTCGACCGGGACTAAACGGGAAACACCTCGCTTTGCAAGTCTTACAACGAATTGAGGAGGAATAACATGAGCGATATGCTTTCGCAAGATGAAATCGATGCGTTGTTACGCGGAACGCCATCAAACGATGAACCGCAAGATACGGACGCAGACGAAATACTAGATGATATGGAAATCGATGCACTAGGGGAAGTCGGAAACATCTCACTTGGGAATTCAGCAACGGCCTTATCGGCATTGTTGAATCAAAAAGTAGAAATTACGACACCGCACGTCCGGATGATTTCGATGGAAGAATTACGAAGTCGTTATCCGATTCCTCATGTCGCGTTGCGCGTCGGCTATACGGAAGGATTTAAAGGAGAAAACGTCCTGATCCTGACACAGCGAGACGCTTCCGTCATTGCGAATCTGATGATGGGAGGCGATGGCGTCATTGATGAATCAATCGAAATGGATCCGATTGCTCTTTCTGCTGTACAGGAAGCGATGAATCAGATGATGGGAGCTGCTGCGACATCGATGTCGACCGTGTTCTCCATGCGAATCGATATCTCACCGCCTGCAGTAGAAATCTTCGACTTTTCACAAGATAAGAGTATCGTCGATAGCTTTTCTCTTTGGGAGAACATGGTCATCATCGAGTTTGATCTGAAGATTGGCACGATGATTGATTCAAAAATCGTTCAATTAGCACCGTTGGATTTTTCGAAGCAATTGATTCAAAAACTCTTTAGCGCGAGTACGACCCAACAAGCAGAACCTGCACCGCAAACAACGGCACAAGCGCAACCAGAACAACCACAAGCACAACCGACACCAGCACCAGCGATGGAGCAACGAACGGTCGTCCCACCACCTGAACCGAAAGCAACGCCAGTCGGTGTCAGTCCAGTTCAATTTAGTCAGTTAGGTGAGATGGAAGTAGAGGGCACGCCAGGAAATATCGGAATGTTATATGATGTTCCGTTGAACGTCACGGTTGAGTTAGGACGGACACGCCGCTCCGTTCGTGACATATTGGAATTAACACAAGGTTCTGTCATCGAGCTGGATAAACTGGCAGGGGAACCAGTTGACGTTCTCGTCAACAATACATTGATCGCAACGGGTGAAGTGGTCGTCATCGAAGAGAATTTCGGTGTACGTATTACAGAAATCGTAAATACAAAAGAACGTCTTCGGATGTTCTAAGGAGGAACTATTATGAGTGCAAAAGTATTAATCGTAGACGATGCCGCTTTCATGCGGATGATGATCAAGGAAATCCTATCGAAGAACGGCTATGATGTCGTCGGTGAAGCAGAAAATGGACGCGAAGCGGTCTCGAAGTATAAGGAATTGACACCAGACCTCGTCACGTTAGACATTACGATGCCTGAGATGGACGGGATCTCTGCGCTTAAAGAAATCAAAGCATTCAATCCTGCGGCTAAGGTCATCATGTGTTCGGCGATGGGGCAACAGTCGATGGTCATCGATGCGATTCAAGCAGGTGCGAAAGATTTCATCGTCAAACCGTTCCAAGCGGATCGTGTGCTTGAAGCGGTCTCGAAAACTGTCTCGTCATGAAAAAAGTGACTTTGCTGATTTGTCTTCTGTTTCTGCTGACACTTCCTGTACAGGCGGAAACGGTTGAAGAAAAATTAAATCCAACCAAGAACGATGCACCGACGACTCAGCAAGTCGATGAGAGTCCTTCCATGGCGTTGACTATCTTCAAAGGAGTCGTCGTTCTCGTCGTCTTGATCGGTGGATTCATCGTCGTGACGCGATTCATTCATGAACGGACACGAGGCGTCAGACACTCTGGTCGATTGACTCATCTAGGTGGTGTACCACTTGGTAAGGATCGATCGGTTCAGTTAGTGAAAGTGCAGGATAAGATTTATGTCGTCGGTGTTGGTGAGAACGTGCAACTCTTAGACACGCTGGACGATTTAGAGGGATACGAACCGACGGATCTTGAAGAGTCATCTTCGAAATCAGCACCTTCACCATTCCTTGAGACGTTCAAACAACAACTCGAGCAACTACAGAAGAATCGAGGGCGCTCATGAATACGATTGAAAATCTGATCTCACTTGATACTCCGTCAGGGACAGCGACATCGATCAAACTGCTTGTATTACTGACGTTGTTGTCGCTGGCGCCTTCATTACTTATTCTAATGACCTGTTTCACACGTGTCGTCGTCGTGTTGTCGTTCGTCCGTTCGGCTCTCGGAACACAACAAACGCCACCAAACCAGTTGCTCGTCGGACTGGCTTTGTTCATTACGCTGTTCGTCATGTCGCCCGTCTTATCGGAATTAAATACGACGGCCTTAAAACCATACATGGCCGATAAAATCAGTCAAGATGAAGCGTTTGATAAAGCGGGAGATACGATGAAACGCTTCATGTCGAAGCACACGCGAACGAATGATTTAGAATTATTCTTAAAATACGGTAATTATGAAAAACCGGAAAAAATTGAAGATATCCCACTCGTCGCACTCGTTCCAGCATATGCGATTAGTGAACTGAAGACGGCCTTTCAAATCGGTTTCATGATCTTCATACCTTTCCTTGTCATCGACATGGTCGTCTCGAGTGTTTTGATGTCGATGGGGATGATGATGTTACCACCGGTCATGATTGCGTTACCGTTTAAGCTATTGTTATTTATTCTAGTTGACGGCTGGCACCTGATCGTTGAATCACTACTTGTCAGTATGCGTTAGGGGGGAGAAAAGATGACTCAAGAAATGATTATTCAGTTGGCAAGCTCTGCTGTCTGGACATTACTCAAGGTATCGGCTCCCTTGCTACTCGTCTCGCTCGTCGTTGGTCTGCTCGTCAGTATATTGCAGGCGACGACACAGATTCAGGAACAGACATTATCGTTCGTTCCGAAGATCGTTGCCGTATTTTTAGCACTTGTCTTCTTTGGACCTTGGATCATGCAGGAGCTACAAACCTTTACGATCGATCTATTCAAACAAATCGCTGAGGTTTCCCGAAAATGACGTTACTTTCTTTCCTGAGTGTTTTCCTGCTCGTCTTTGGACGGATCGTTGGTTTTCTTGTCGCGGCGCCTTTGTTTTCATCAAAGCAATTACCAGCGCAACATAAATTAGCGCTCGCTGCGGGACTTGCTTACTTTGCGAGCTACGCCGTGAAGACAGATGTTCGTGTAGAAGACTTCGATTTTTTCTTTCGGATGGGAACGGAAGTCTTAGTGGGGCTAGCTCTTGGCTTACTTGCTAGTTTTTTATTATATGCCCCACAAATCGCGGGCTCGATCATCGACTTGCAGATGGGTCTTGCGATGGCTTCCGCTTATGATCCGATGTTTGGCGGGCAGTCACCCATCGTCGGACGATTTTATTACATGCTGACGTTACTCGTTCTACTCGCTTCTGATATGCATCTCATTTTACTGGACGGCATCTACACGAGCTTTCAAATCTTTCCGCCGGGCAGTCTGATTGCGGTATCAGGGGACGCTGGAATGAGTCTTGTCATCCGTGTCGTTGGTCTTGCGATGTTGACTGCCTTACAAATGGCGATGCCACTTGTCGTTTCACTCTTTTTAGTGGATCTCGCACTCGGTTTCTTAGCGAAAACGGCACCCCAGTTCAATATTTTTGCGATTGGTTTTTCCGTCAAACTGTTAATGGGATACGCGATTCTGTTTTTATTAGCAGGCGCGACGATCACAGGAATCGGTCGATTCGTTCCATTGTTGCAAGATGTACTTGCAGACGCCATTCGATTACTAGGAGGTTAAGGACATGCATACATACCGATTACGCCTTGATCTTCAGTACTTCGCTGGTGAGAAGACGGAAAAGGCGACACCTCGAAAGCGGGATGACTCCCGCAAGAAGGGACAGGTCGCAAAATCAGCAGATTTAACGAGTAGTATCATGTTATTCGCGATGTTCCTTGTTCTCTATTTTTTTGGTCCGTTTCTAGGACGGCGATTCGTGCTCGTCCTACAAGATGGTCTCAGTGCAAGTCAAGTTCTGCAAGCCGTCGAAGAGGGACGAATCGAACAGATTTTAGTCGAGATGCTGATTCAAATGGGGATTTTAGTCGCACCGTTCTTTTTAACAGCGGTCGTCATCGGGATCCTTGGCAATTTCGTTCAGATTGGTGTGCTCTTAAGTGGTGAGGCGATTCAGCCGAAGTTGGACCGAATCAATCCACTTCAAGGCGTTAAACGGATCGTTAGCGTCAAAGCACTCGTCGAATTTTTGAAATCCGTTTTTAAACTGTTAGTCATCGGTGTCACGAGTGGCACGGTTCTTTGGAATAATAAAGTCGAGATTTCGAGGCTGACCTCGGAACCAATCGGCGATGCGTTAGCTATCATTGGTCATTTAACATTTTTACTCGGTTTGTCGGTCAGTATCGCCTTGATCGCGTTAGCCATTCTTGACTTCGCTTATCAAAAATTTGATTTCGAAAAGTCGATTCGAATGAGTAAACAGGATTTAAAGGATGAGCATAAGAACACGGAAGGTGACCCTCAAATCAAAGGAAAGATCAAACAACAACAACGGGAGATGGCGATGCGGCGGATGATGCAAGAAATACCGAATGCCGACGTCGTCATCACGAACCCGACCCATTATGCGGTAGCAATTCAATACGATGACGGAAAACATATGGCACCGATCGTCGTTGCAAAAGGCGTAGATGCTGTCGCGTTCCGGATTCGGGAGAAGGCGACAGCAGCTGACGTCCCGATTGTTGAAAATCGTCCGCTGGCGCGGGCGTTGTTCGCTCAAACAGAGATTGGTATGGCAGTGGATGAAACGTTCTATCAGGCGCTCGCTGAAACACTCGCCTTTGTCTATCAACTGAAACAAGCAAAATGAAAGGATGAAGCATCATGAGTATATCAACACGAGATTTAACGGTTCTGCTAGGCGTCATCATGATCGTCTTCATGCTCGTCATTCCACTGCCCGCTATCATGCTCGATTTTTTAATCATCATCAATATCTTAATTGCTTTGATGGTATTACTCGTTGCGATGAATGCCAAAGAGGCACTTGAATTTTCTGTCTTTCCGACGTTGTTATTGATCGTCACTTTGTTTCGTCTGGCACTTAACGTCTCGACGACAAGGGCGATCCTATCAAACGGAAATGGTGGCGAAGTCATCGAGGCTTTTGGGAATTTTGTCGTCGGTGGTAAGCCGCTCGTCGGTTTCGTCGTCTTCTTGATTCTCGTCTTGATCCAGTTTCTCGTCATCACGAAAGGTTCAGAACGAGTCTCGGAAGTATCGGCACGTTTTACGCTTGATGCGATGCCAGGGAAACAGATGGCAATCGACGCCGATCTGAACTCCGGTATGATCGACGAATTACAAGCTCGGACTCGTCGTCAAAAAATCCAATCGGAAGCAGATTTTTATGGTGCGATGGACGGTGCCTCGAAGTTCGTTAAAGGAGATGCAATCGCTGGTATCATCATCGTCATCATCAACTTGATTTTCGGAATGATCATCGGTGTCGTTCAGCAAGGCTTACCGATAGCGGATTCAGTCGAACTGTATACGTTACTGACGGTCGGGGACGGGCTTGTCAGTCAGATTCCAGCACTTTTGATTTCGGTTGCGACCGGGATCATCGTTACACGCTCGACATCTGATGGGAACCTTGGTGAGGATGTCATCGGTCAATTGGCACGGACACCATTACTCGTCGGAATCGCGGCTGGAGCAATCTTCTTACTCGGACTATTCACAGCGATTCCTGACTACGTCACGATGCCGATTGCAGCGTTGTTCGGCTTCTTCGCTTGGCGAATGAAGCAGACGACGAAGACGATGCAAGAAGAGGTCGCTGTTGAAGAAGCCCCAAGCGAAAACTTACGTTCAAGTGAATCGGTCATTTCCTTACTGAATGTCGATACAATTGAATTTGAATTCGGTTACGGTTTGATTCCACTCGCTGATGAAGCGCAAGGTGGCGATTTACTCGATCGTGTCGTCATGATTCGTCGGCAGCTAGCACTCGAACTTGGATTCGTTCTACCGACCGTTCGGATTCGTGATCATCTGCAGTTATCACCGAACCAGTACCGGATCAAGATTCGCGGAAGTGAGATGGCAAGTGGTGAGCTATTACTGGATCATTATTTAGCGATGAGCCCGGGTGTCGATGATCCAGAAATTCGAGGTATTGAGACGGTTGAGCCAGCCTTCGGTATGCCGGCGCTCTGGATCGATGAACAGACACGGAGCCGAGCAGAGATGTCAGGCTATACGGTCGTTGATCCACCATCCGTCGTCGCGACGCATTTAACGGAGCTCTTGAAGAAACATGCCGCTGAGTTACTCGGACGAGAAGAGACGAAACAGTTGGTTGATCATTTGAAGGAATCGCATCCGATTTTGGTCGAAGAAGTAACACCACAACTGTTATCAATCGGGGAACTTCAAAAAGTATTCGTTCAATTATTAAAAGAAAAAGTCTCGATTCGAAATCTACCATTGATTTTCGAAACGCTCGCAGACTATGCGGCGGTGACGAAAGACAGCGAACTACTCGCTGAATATGTCCGTCAATCCTTATCGCGTCAAATTACAGAACAGGTCATGCAAGGAGATGTCTTGCATGTCGTGACCGTCTCGAGTGAGATGGAACTGGATATCCAGTCAGCCATCCAAAAGACAGAGTTCGGAAATTATTTAGCGCTTGATCCCGAAAAAGCGACACGTTTCATCGAGACGTTGCAAGAACGAGCAATGGAATTTGAACGATATGGCGCACATCCGATCATTCTGACGTCTCCAAGTATCCGGATGTTCGTTCGTCAATTGACGGAACGCTATTTCCCTGAGGTTCCGATTCTATCTTATAACGAGTTGATGCCAACGATTGAAGTCAAGAGTATTGGGGTGATTTAAGCGATGATAGTCAAAAAAGTCACAGCGGATTCTATTGGCGAAGCAATGAAACAAATAAAACGCGAACTTGGTCAAGATGCCATCATATTGAATACTCGACATATCAAAGTGGGTGGATTCTTTGGTTTGTTTGCGAAGAAAAAAGTGGAACTGGTTGCATCGGTGGATGAACATGTGTCGAATGAACCGATCGTCTCGAAGCAAGCAACGAGTCGGAAGGACATTGTGGAAACGATCCAACCGATTCCAGTACGTCCGACGATCGTTACAGTCGGTGAACGGCCGTTACCGCGAGAATTGCAGCATTATGTGCCGTTGTTGACAGAACCAGCGTTACAGCAAGTATCTGAACGATTACATGAGCGATTACTGACTGCGTATTATCAGACGCAACAAACGGAATTAACGGATCTCTTAACTGAAGAAGTAAAAACGGCATTACGTGTAACAACGTCGACTGCGCGTTATGTCATGCTGACAGGACCGACTGGTGTCGGTAAGACGACGACCATCGCTAAACTGGCTGCACACCATACGCTCATTAAAAATCAACGAGTCGGTCTCATCACAACCGATACATACCGAATCTCGGCGATTGAGCAACTGAAAACATATGCCGATATATTAGGTATACCGATTCATGTTGCATACGACTTGGAAGATTTTGAACGAGCAAAGCTAGCGCTAGCATCATGTGACATCGTACTTGTCGATACAGCGGGGCGGAATTTCCTTGACGAAGCATATGTAGAGCAGTTACGAAATCGACACGACTTTAAAGATACGGATGTTTTCTTAGTTCTTAGTTTGACTTCGAAGTACCGAGATTTATTACAAATCCATGATCGTTTCGACAAGATTCCTCTATCGGGTGTCGTGTTCTCTAAAGCAGATGAGACAAGCGAACTCTGGTCGATGTTCGGACTTGTGACAGAGACAAACTTACCGATCTATTGCGTAACAACTGGTCAAGAAGTACCAGAAGACATCACGTTCGCTACTGCGGATGAGTTATCCCGAATGATCGTCGAAAGAGGGATGAGATGATGCGAGAAGATCAAGCACGTGTCTTACGGTCAAAAGTGACCGTCAAGGAAACGAAGACGATTGCCATCGTGAGTGGAAAAGGCGGTGTCGGAAAAACGAATGTCGCGGTGAATCTAGGTGTAGCATTATCGTTGCAAGACAAGCGAGTACTCTTGATTGATCTTGATATTGGAATGGCGAATATCGGCATTCTATTTGGGCAATCATCGAAGTCATCCTTGATGGAATGCGTCAAACGACGAGAATCACTCCAGCATGCAATCGTCGAACAGTCTCCTTCTCTTCATTTCATTCATGGCGGGAGTGGATTTACGGAACTGACGAATTTTACAGATGAGGATATCGTCTTCCTGCTGCGGGAATTCCAATTTTTCTATGAATATGATTATGTGTTACTCGATCTAGGAGCCGGTGCGAACCATCAGACATTTGATTTTATCAGTAGTGCAGACGAAGCATGGTTGATCGTCACGCCGGAGCCGACTTCAATCATGGACGGTTATGCGTTCGTCAAACTGGCACATCATCATGCAACGGATCTCCCGATTTCCGTCGTCGTTAATCGGGCGACGAATGGTGGAGAAGCGCTTGAAACGTTTGATCGACTGGCGCTCGTCAGCCAACAATTCTTGCAAAAACCCCTTCGCTTTACCGGTTTTTTACCAGAAGATCCGACAGTCGTTAAAGCAGTCAAGGCACAGATGCCATTTTACTTGATGGATCGAACGAGCGACGTCAGTTGGCGACTCGATCACATCACGACATCCTTGACAGGTGTACAAGTCAAGGAGCGGAAGTTTTTAGATCGATTGTTACATCGTCTGAAAAAGCGAAAAGATCATGTCCGTTAAGATTAAAGGAGGGTATCAGTCATGGACTTAAATGAATACGTAGGGTTGTTCCTCGATGAGTCGATGGAGCATTTACAAGCGATTAACACAAGTTTATTGGTTTTTGAAGAACGATTAGACGATGAAGCGGTCATCGATCAAATTTTCCGTTCTGCCCATACGCTAAAAGGGATGGCAGGAACGATGGGATATGATGCGATTGCTGATTTAACGCATGAGATGGAGAGCGCTCTTGATTTAGTCAGATCGAAGAAACAGCCTGCTACAGCTGAATTGATCGATGTCCTCTTCGTTGCTGCCGAACAACTGGAGACGATGGTAGAAGACATCAGTCGCGGTGGAAAAGGAAAACTCGATGTCACGGAAACAGTAAGACGATTACAGCAGTTCATTCGGCCCGATCAAGACGGAATCATTCCAGTTGCGTCTTCATCTTCCGAGCAAAAATTCGAATGTGATGTCTACTCGGAAGCAGTCGTCAAACAATCCATTGCTTCCGGTTATCAGGCGTATATCGTAAAAGTCGAACTTTCAGCGGATGTCATCTTAAAAGCGGCACGCGTCTACATGGTGTTTGATCGTTTACAGCAACTCGGAGATGTCATCTTGTCGAATCCGACCTCGGATGAACTGGAGCAAGAGCATTTCGAGACGACGTTCTCAGTCCTGTTCGTGACGCAACAAGATCAGATGACGATTCAAGAAGCGATTGCTTCTGTATCAGAAGTCGCAACAGTCACGATGGACGTGTTCGAAGCAACACCGGAAGCAGAGGTAGCGACATCCACCCTTCCACAGGAAGTGCCGGTTGCGACATCAGTACCTGCACCAACAGCTTCACCCGAAGCACCA
Source organism: Exiguobacterium acetylicum (assembly GCF_019890935.1). Lineage (NCBI taxonomy): Bacteria > Bacillati > Bacillota > Bacilli > Caryophanales > Exiguobacterium > Exiguobacterium acetylicum. Next base: position 2,002,643 of record NZ_CP082333.1, on the reverse strand, counting down.
GAGCAGACGGATCTATCTGCACCTGTCGCTTCGAAAACGATTCGTGTCAATCTCGAGCGAATCGATCGTTTGATGAACCTGTTCGAAGAGTTCATCATCGACCGCGGTCGATTGGAGCGCATTGCAGCAGAAGTCAGCTCACCGGAATTGACAGATACGGTCGAACGAATCAAACGAGGTACGAACGAATTACAATCACTCGTTTTAACGTTACGGATGATGCCGATCGAACAAGTGTTCAATCGCTTCCCGCGGATGGTGCGTTCCGTTTCGAAGGATGTCGGAAAACATATCAAACTACACATTACAGGTGCTGAGACGGAACTTGATCGGACAGTCATCGATGAGATTGGTGATCCACTCGTCCACTTGATCCGTAATGCGATCGATCATGGAATTGAAAACAAAGCGGAACGGATTTTAGCGAATAAACCGGTCGAAGGAAATCTTTCGCTTCGTGCCTATCATTCAGGAAACCGAGTCTTCATCGAGATTGAAGATGATGGAGCAGGTATCAATCACGAACGTGTCACACGGATTGCGATTGAAAAAGGATTGATCACGGAAGAAGAAGCGATGCAATTAACGATCGAAGAGGCTTCGATGCTGTTGTTCGCACCTGGTTTCTCGACGGCAGAAGAAGTCACGGACTTGTCTGGTCGTGGTGTTGGTCTCGACGTCGTCAAATCGAAGATCGAATCATTAGGCGGAGAAGTATTCGTTGAGACGCGCCGCGGAGAAGGAACGATTTTCCGTATCAGTTTACCATTAACGCTTTCGATCATCTCAGCCATGCTCGTTGAGCTCGGACAAGAGACGTATGCGATTCCGCTCACTGCCATCATCGAGACGACATCCTTACGTAAATCAGCGATCCTGCAAGCGCACCGGGAGAAAGTATTTGATTTCCGTGGACAATTGGTTCCACTTATTTCGCTGAATGAAGTGTATGGATTGCCGCAGCATGAAGCAGAAGCCTATTCGGTCGTCGTCGTTCGGAGTGGCGAAAAATTAGCAGGGTTGATCGTATCCGAATTGATCGGTCAACAAGAAATCGTCATGAAGCCACTCGGTAGTTATCTAGAAGGTATCCGTGCCATTTCTGGCGCGACGATTCTTGGAGACGGACAAGTCGCGTTGATCATTGACAGCAATGCACTATTACGGAAGTGAGGGGAACGAAGATGGAACAAAAATGGGTTGTTTTTCAATTAGAAGATAATGCATACGGTATTGATGTACAGTCTGTTCGTTCAATCGAACGACTCATCCCGATCACACGGATTCCGAACGCTGCATCTTATGTCAAAGGAGTCATCAATTTGCGTGGTGTCGTCACACCCGTGATTGATTTGCGCGCCCGTCTTGGATTCGAGTTAACAGAAGAGACAGAAGAGACACGCATCATCATCGCCACTTTAGAGCATGGAGATGCTGGATTCATCGTCGACCGGGCAAATGAAGTCGTCGAATCAACGGATGTTCGCATCGAGCCGCTCAGTGAACAAAAGCAGGAGGATGCCTCCTATTTGACTGCGGTCGCTAAAGGTGATCAGCAATTGTTCTCACTGATTGAACCGAATCGCTTATTTGAGGACATCGTTCATGCTTAACCCAAACGAACGGGACATTTTACGGGAAGTCGGCAACATTGGAGCTGGTCACGCAGCGACAGCACTTTCGACCTTACTTGGACAACCGATTGAGATCGAAGTACCTTCCGCTGAGCTTGAGGATTTCACGACGATCATCGAGCGAAGTGGTGGGGCGGAAACGTATACCGCTGGTGCATTGCTACGTTTTTCTGGCGATATTCAAGCAACGTTACTTTTTTTGATGCCACTTCGTGATGCAGAGAAGCTCGTTAGCCAATTGATGCAGACGGAATTCCACTTTTTTTCCGATTCCCACGAAATGGGGGTTTCTGCTTGGGAAGAAATTGGGAATATTTTAATAGGAGCATATGCTCGGGCTATCTCCGATTGGCTCGATTTATCGTTACATGTCAGTGTTCCTGCATCAGCGTTTGATATGGTTGGTGCGTTACTTGAAGTAGCCTTACTTGAATCTACGACTCCAGGAAATATGGCTGTCTATATCGACACGCACTTGTCTAGTGCAGGAAACGATTTGACCGGACATTTACTTTTGTTGCCTGAAGCGAACGCCTTTCAGACGGTCTTCGAACGATTGGGTGTGGACTTGAATGGATGAAATCGTACGGATTGGCATTGCGGAGTACGCCATCAGTAAACGCCCCGTCATTTTACGGACAGCGGGTCTTGGATCGTGCGTAGGCGTCGTCATCTATGACCAGGAACGAGGGTTATCGAGTATGGCGCATGTCATGTTGCCTGATTCAGCGATCAGTCGGAATCGGGAGCTTGAAGTCGGAAAGTTCGCGGATACGGCAATTCTAGAGGTAGCCCGCGAATTACGAGCAAGTGGAGCCATCCGATTACGTGCGAAGATTGCGGGTGGGGCTCAGATGTTTCAATTTAAATATGAACATGAATCAATGCGGATTGGCGAGCGAAACATCGCTGCGGTCAAAGCAATGCTTCAACAAGTCAAAATTCCACTCGTTGCCGAAGATGTTGGCGGCACGAATGGACGAACGATCGAGTTCCACTCACAATCAGGGCGTCTCGTCATCCGGACGGTGAATGTCGGGACGCTGGAAATCTAGAGGAGGAATGGTCATGCGTGAGGAATTACAACAACTTTGGGATCGATGGCTGACCACACGCGATATTGCGGTGGCAGACCTGTTACTTCACAATTATGAACCACTTGTTCAATACCACGTTCAGCGTTTAAGTGCGACGTTGCCTAAAAGTGTCGATCGAGACGAGTTAAAAAGTTTAGGTATGATGGGATTGTACGATGCGCTTCAAAAATTCGATCAAAATCATAATAATAAATTCGACACGTATGCCGCCTTTCGGATTCGAGGAGCTATTTTAGATGGGCTTCGTAAAATCGATTGGTTACCACGTTCCTTACGGGAAAAAGCAAAACGGGTCGAGGCAGCCGTCGAGATCCTTGAACAATCTTTGCAACGGACGCCGACACTAGACGAAGTCTCTTCCATCGTCGACATGACACCGGACGAGGTCAAGGGTGCTTTAGCAGAAAGCTATTTTGCGAATGTATTATCGATCGATGAAGCAGTCACGCTACAGGATGAGGGGAAGGCGATGACCGTCTCCTATTTAGATCCAGATACTGCTACACCGGAAGATATGTTATTAATGCGGGAGTTGATTGCTAAACTGGCAGAGGAAGTCGAAGGGTTATCCGAAAAAGAACAACTTGTCGTCTCGTTGTTTTATTATGAAGAATTGACGCTTACTGAAATTGGTGAAGTCCTTGGGCTCTCGACTTCCCGTATTTCACAAATCCATTCAAAAGCGCTTCGTAAGTTGAAGAATGCGCTCGGAAGTGCCTACTTAGCAGATCGTGTCGCCATGTGAAAGGAAGAATTATGACTGTCGTTTATATTTTATTAGCTGCTTTAGTGTGTTATGCGCTGCTGGTATTATTTCGCCAGCAGGCAGCGCTTAAAGACCGAATTACACGGTTGGAACGTGAAAAGAATGAGACAGAACAAGTACTATTACATTTCATGGAGAACGTCAACGCCATGACGGAGACATCCATAAATGTAGCGAACGAACAGGTTGATCAAGTACCGGACGCGTCTCCACAGATGGTGGAGGCGGCTACATACGAGAACTCGGAAACCGTCGAAATCGAGCGATCCATTTCAAAAGAACCACCATTAACGGATGTCAAGCAGGCACTACGAGAAGGAACGGATCTTGAGACGCTTGCACGGTCTTTGAATCGGGGAACGGGCGAGGTTGCTTTGATTGCTAAACTTTCTCATCAAACGAAGGTTGCCCCTCGGTAATCTTTATGCTATATTAGTCTACGGTGTTAATTACGCACGCATGTATCGCCAGCTGCGGTGCCTTTAATAGGTTAGCTGGACAGACGATCATCGCGGAGGACATCCAAAACCCAAAAGGAGGAATTCATCATGGCAGTAATCTCGATGAAACAATTGTTAGAAGCTGGTGTACACTTCGGTCACCAAACACGCCGTTGGAACCCAAAAATGGCAAAATACATCTTCACAGAACGGAACGGAATCTACATCATCGACCTTCAAAAAACGGTCAAAAAAGTAGACGAAGCATACAACTTCATCCGTGAAGTAGCGTCAGAAGGCGGAAATGTTCTTTTCGTTGGTACGAAAAAACAAGCTCAAGACACTGTGAAAGAAGAAGCGATCCGTGCAGGTCAATACTTCATCAACGAACGTTGGTTGGGTGGAACTCTCACGAACTTCTCTACAATCAAAAAACGTATCAACCGTTTGAAACAACTCGAAAAAATGGAAGAGAACGGTACATTCGAAGTTCTTCCTAAAAAAGAAGTCATCATTCTTAAAAAAGAAATGACTCGTCTTGAGAAATTCCTCGGCGGTATCAAAGATATGCCAGGCGTTCCGGATGCACTCTTCATCGTTGACCCACGCAAAGAGCGTATCGCGATTGCAGAAGCACACAAACTCAACATCCCAATCGTTGCGATTGTTGATACTAACTGTGATCCAGACGAAATCGACTACGTCATCCCAGCGAACGACGATGCGATCCGTGCAGTCAAATTGCTCACTGGTAAAATGGCTGACGCAATCCTCGAAGTTAAACAAGGCGAAGATAACGTAGCACCTGAAACTACTGAAGAAGTAGTAGCAGACGCTGAGTAATTCGTGATGCCAGGTGATAAAGGGAATCGACCTTTTATCACCTTTTTTTTGAAACTAAGGATGTTATAAGGAGGAATATCGAATGGCTATTACAGCAGCAATGGTTAAAGAACTTCGTGAAAAAACAGGTGCAGGTATGCTCGACTGCAAAAAAGCACTCGTTGAAACTGACGGTGACATGAACGCAGCAGTAGATTTCTTGCGTGAAAAAGGGATCGCTAAAGCAGCAGCAAAAGGCGATCGTATTGCAGCTGAAGGGTTGACTGCAGTTGCAGTTGACGGCAACAAAGCGGCACTCGTCGAAATCAACTCAGAAACAGACTTCGTTGCGAAAAACGAACGTTTCCAAACACTCGTTCAAAACATCGCAGACGCTGTTCTCCGTAACGGTTCTGAGACAGCAGAAGCTGCTCTTGCTTCTGAATACGAAGCAGGTAAAACAATCGACACATACATCTCTGAAGAAGCTTCAACAATCGGAGAGAAAATCTCACTCCGTCGCGTAGCGCTCTTCACAAAAGCAGATGATGCAGTCTTCGGTTCTTACCTCCACATGGGTGGACGCATCGGTTCAGTCGTCGTCATCGAAGGTACGACAGACGAAACAGTTGCAAAAGACGTTGCAATGCACATTGCAGCAGCACGTCCACTTTACGTTGACCGTACTTCTGTCACAGAAGAAGAAAAAGCACGTGAAGAAAAAGTCCTTACTGAGCAAGCATTGAACGAAGGAAAACCAGCTAACATCGTTGAAAAAATGATCGTTGGTCGTATGAACAAGTTCTTCGAGGAAATCTGCCTCGTCGATCAAACGTTCGTCAAGGATCCAGACTTCAAAGTTGGTAAATATGTAGAATCTAAAGGCGGTAAAGTCGTGTCATTCGTACGCTTCGAAGTTGGAGAAGGTATGGAAAAACGCGAAGAGAACTTCGCTGAAGAAGTTATGAACCAACTTAAAAAATAAGAATCGGGATGATCCTGATGACAAGAGAAGGAACACGTATGCTTCAATCCACTTTCGTGTGGAAGTGGTTCGTGTTCCTTTTTTACGGAATTTAGCAAGGGGGACATAGTCATGCAACCGAAATATAACCGGATTGTGTTAAAATTGAGCGGAGAAGCGCTCGCAGGAGATCAAGGGTTTGGGATCAATCCTGTCATCGTCAAATCTATCTCGGAACAGATTCGCGAATTAGTTGAATTGAACGTTGAAGTAGCGGTCGTTGTCGGAGCTGGAAACATTTGGCGTGGCAAAACAGGTGCAGAACTTGGGATGGACCGGGCCAACGCCGATTATATGGGGATGTTAGCGACAGTCATGAACTCGCTTGCGCTTCAAGACAGCTTAGAAGACGTAGGTGTTGAAACACGTGTTCAAACATCAATCGAGATGCGCCAAGTAGCAGAACCGTACATTCGCCGCCGTGCGATGCGTCACCTCGAAAAAGGACGCGTTGTCATCTTTGCAGCAGGTACAGGGAACCCGTACTTCTCAACAGATACGACAGCTGCTCTTCGTGCAGCTGAAATTGAAGCAGAGGTCATCTTGATGGCGAAAAACAACGTCGATGGTGTCTACTCAGCTGACCCGAATGTTGATCCAGAAGCGAAGAAATTCGAGACGCTCTCTTACTTGGATGTCTTAAAGGATGGACTTCAAGTCATGGATTCTACAGCAACTTCACTTTGTATGGACAATGACATCCCGCTCATCGTCTTCTCGTTGATGGAAGAAGGTAACATCAAACGTGTCGTCATCGGTGACGAAATCGGGACAATCGTAAGGGGGAAATAATATGTCAAAAGAAATCTTAAAACAAGCCGAAGAACGGATGGAAAAAGCACATCTTTCACTTAAGAAAGAACTTGCGACACTCCGCGCCGGTCGTGCGAACGTTGCGATTTTAGATCCCGTTCAAGTCGAATACTACGGTGCACCGACACCGCTCAATCAAGTAGCGAACGTCAACACACCAGAAGCACGTCTGATCTTGATCACTCCATGGGATAAATCAATGGTCAGCGAGATTGAAAAAGCGATTCAACGTGCTGATCTTGGTCTTGCGCCATCATCTGATGGTACGGTCATCCGTCTTGCGATTCCACCACTAACGGAAGAGCGCCGGAAGGAACTCGTCAAACTCGTCAAGAAGTATACGGAAGAAGGTAAGGTTGCCCTCCGTAACATTCGTCGTGATACGAACGAGCAGTTAAAGAAACAGGAAAAAGATGGTGCATTGACAGAAGATGATTTGCGTGGATACACAGAAGATGTTCAAACGTTGACAGACAAGTTCGTTAAACAACTTGATCAGACAGCAACGGAAAAAGAACAAGAAATCATGGAAGTATGACGCGACGGATCGTCATGGGGGGGACTCTTTGTCACACGAAGAGTCCCTTTCTTCATAATTGAGAGAGGAGGAAGTACGGATGTTTCAATGGTTGAATCAGACGAAAGAAACCGAAACCTATGACCGGGTGCCTGAGCACGTCGCTATCATCATGGATGGAAACGGTAGATGGGCACAAAAACGCGGACTTCCGCGTATCATGGGACATCGCGAAGGCATGAAATCGATTCGTGAGGTCGTTCGGGTTGCAAATGAACTCGGCGTTAAGAGTCTGACATTATACGCCTTCTCGACGGAGAATTGGACGCGTCCGGAAGAAGAAGTGAGTTTTCTCATGAAGCTACCGGCACAATTTTTAGAGTCGGATTTAAAAGAGTTAGACGCGCAAAATGTCAAAGTCGAGGTAGCAGGAGAAGTGTCACGCCTCCCTCATTTCACACGTGAGGCAGTGGAACAAGCGAAACTGGATACGCAACACAATACAGGACTTCGTCTGATTTTCGCTCTGAATTATGGAGGACGCGATGAACTCGTGCAAGTCATGCAAAAACTGGGCGCACAGGTTCAGGCAGGAACATTGTCACCGGATGCGATTACACCGGAGACGATCGAGCGCGAGCTAATGACAGGATCCGTAACCGATGTCGATTTCGTGATTCGAACGAGTGGCGAACAACGGTTATCGAACTTTTTACTTTGGCAAGCGGCGTACGCAGAGTTTTATTTTACAGATGTCTTGTGGCCAGAGTTTCGTCGGGATGCTTTCTTGGCAGCAATTGAAGATTACAATCAACGGACACGCCGATTTGGCGGCGTCTGATTAAATGAGGAACTAGCTTATGAAAACTCGGATTATCACAGGGATATGGGCAGGCGCCATCTTTTTGGCGCTTTTGTACATCGGTGGACTTCCCTTTTTAGCGTTTATGGCAGTACTAACGATTCTCGGTTATACCGAGCTTGTCCGGATGCGACAATGGAGCGGCTCGCGCATTCCACGGATTTTATTCGGAATCGGCACATTATTACCATTCGTCGGTATCTATGAAGAGGCAGTCGATCGGACACTCCCAATCGGACTTTCACCAATCGCTTGGGCAATGATCATTTTATTAATCGGTCTCTTTTGGAACGTGTTTTCGAAAAATGTCTTTACGTTCGATGATGTCGCCTTTTTACTGCTGACTGCGGTTTATGTCGGTGTCGGTTTTGCATCGTTCGCCTACATCCGCTTACTCGAACATGGATTAACGTGGTCGCTCTTGATCATTCTCTTGATCTGGTTTACGGATTCAGGGGCGTACTTCGTCGGGAAGCGATTTGGTAAGAATAAGCTGTGGCCGTCAATCAGCCCGAACAAAACGATTGAAGGGGCAGTTGGTGGCGTGTTACTTGCCATCTTACTCGGTGTCGTGTTCGAAAGTATTGAACCGACAGTCGGTTTTGGGAAAGTCATTGTCCTTGCCATCATCGTTGCCGTCGTTGGGCAACTTGGTGACTTGGTCCAGTCCGCTTACAAACGCCATTATGGTGTGAAGGATTCTGGAACATTGCTACCGGGTCATGGTGGTATTCTAGATCGGTTCGACAGCATGATGATCGTCTTTACGGTCCTCGTCGTACTCGATATCTTTGCTTGAGGAGGCACTTCATTATGAAGAAAATCAGTATCATCGGTGGAACGGGATCGATTGGTACGCAGACGCTTGATGTCATTGCGGCTAATCCAGAGCTTTTTGAATTGACGAGTTTTGCATTTGGTCGCAACACGACGGTTGCTGTACCGTGGTTGAATCGTTTGCAACCGATGCTTGTCGGAGTCCAAGATGAGACAACACGTCAAGAACTCGAGCAACAGTTGACCTATCAGCCGACGATCGTCATCGGTGAAGAAGGATTGCTTGATGTCGTGACGCATCCTGAAGTCGATACGGTCATTACAGCGGTCGTCGGAGCTGTTGGCTTACGTCCAACACTTGCTGCGATTGAGGCGGGTAAGACGATTGGTCTTGCGAACAAAGAAACACTCGTCACGGCAGGGCACCTTGTCATGAAGCTCGCGCGTGAAAAAAACGTGACGATTTTACCAGTCGATAGTGAACATGCAGCAATTTTCCAATGCTTGAATGGGGAGCGGCGAGAAGATGTGCGTCAAATCATCTTGACGGCATCAGGCGGAAGCTTCCGTGATCAATCACGGGAAGAACTGGCAGACGTGACGGTCGAACAAGCACTGGCGCATCCGAACTGGTCGATGGGAGCAAAAATCACGATTGATTCGGCGACGATGATGAACAAAGGGTTCGAAGTCATTGAAGCGCACTGGTTATTTGATGTCGACTATGCGGATATCGATGTCGTCATTCATCGTGAATCCATCATTCACTCGATGGTCGAATTCAATGATGGAGCTGTCATGGCTCAGCTTGGTATGCCCGACATGCGAGAACCGATTCAGTACGCTCTTACATATCCGTCCCGCCTTGAAATCCAAGGGGGAGAACGGTTAAACTTAAAGGAAATCGGACGCTTACACTTTGCTGATGCATCATTTGATCGTTATCCCTTGTTACGACTTGCTTTTGAAGCGGGTCAAGCGGGTGGATCGATGCCATCAGTACTCAATGCTGCGAACGAACAAGCGGTGGACCGTTTCTTAAAAGGGGACATTCGCTTTTTAGAAATCGAAGCGAGCGTCGAGGCGGCGCTTCAAGCTCATGAGCTTATCGACGAGCCTTCCTTGGATCAAATCCTTGAAGCTGATCGATGGGCGCGTGAGTTCGTATCGTCTCTTACATTCGCTAACTAAGGATGGGATAAGTAATGACGACCTTTATTTCAATCGTGCTGATGTTCGGTGTACTCGTCGCCGTCCATGAATGGGGTCATCTCGTAATGGCGAAGCGGGCAGGTATTCTCTGTCGGGAATTTGCGATTGGATTTGGACCGAAGATCTTTTCAGTGTTTAAGAATGAGACGTTGTATACGGTGCGCCTGTTGCCGATTGGCGGTTACGTCAAGATGGCGGGTGAAGAACCTGAACTCGTAGAGATCAAATCAGGTCAAACCGTCGGATTACAGTTAAAGGACGGTGTCATCGAGACGATTTATTTCGATGCAGATCAGCCACAAGTTGATCAAGTCGTTACTGTCGAGCGGATTGACTTGTTGCGTCAACTCGAACTCGTTGGGTTACAAGACGAGACATCGGTTCGCTATCCTGTTTCACCGACAGCATTTCTTGTCGAAGGTCAGACACGGACACAAATTGCGCCGTATGATCGCACATTTGGTTCGAAATCCGTTTGGAAACGTGTCCTTGCGATTGCTGCAGGACCGTTCATGAACTTTGTCCTCGCGTTCGTCATTTTATTCGGTCTTGCCTTATATAATGGCTCTCCGACAGGGGACAGCGTCATCGGAACAGTACAAAAAGGTTCACCTGCCGATCAAGCAGGACTTGTTGAAGGTGATCGGATCATCTCAGTCAACGGACAGGATACAGCCAAATGGACTGATTTACGTGCTGGATTCCAAGATCGTGCTGGGAAAGCGACAGAAGTAAAATATGAGCGTGATGGGAAAGAGACGACAACTGAAATCACGCCAAAAGTGCAACAGCAAGGAGAACAGAAGGTCGGCATCATCGGTGTTACGAATGAGACAGAAAAATCATTCGGAACAGCACTACAAACGGGCGTTTCAGAAACATGGCGGATGTCGACGCTCATCGTCGGAGCTGTTGGAGATCTCGTGACCGGTGTTGTTGGCGTCGATCAATTATCAGGACCAGTCGGGATCGTCAAGATGACCGATCAGGTCGCAGATAGTGGGTTCTCGATGCTATTGACATGGACGGCATTGTTGTCCGTTAACTTAGCCGTCTTCAACTTATTGCCACTTCCAGCACTTGACGGAGGACGCTTGTTGTTCCTCTTCCTTGAAGCCTTACGCGGAAAACCAGTTGATCCTCAAAAAGAAGGATTGGTTCACTTCGTCGGTTTTGCGCTTTTGATGCTACTCATGCTTGTCGTTACTTGGAACGACATTCAAAAATTCTTTTAATTAATCACTCAGTCAAAGGAGTTCGTGAATCATTATGAAACAATCAAAACTATTCATGCCAACGTTGCGTGAAGTACCATCTGATGCAGAAGCCATCAGTCACCAACTCTTGCTTCGTGCAGGATTCATGCGTCAAAATGCCGCTGGGATCTATTCGTATCTTCCACTTGCAAAACGCGTTCTCGCAAACATCGAGACAATCATCCGCGAGGAATTAGAGGCAGCGGGTGCGCAAGAATTACTGATGCCAGCGATTCAACCAGCTGAACTATGGGAAGAAACAGGACGCTGGGATATCTATGGACCTGAATTAATGCGTTTGACGGATCGTCATGATCGCCGGTTTGCGCTCGGAGCGACGCACGAGGAACTGATCACTTCAATCGTTCGTGATGAATTGAACTCGTACAAAAAGTTACCGGTCAATCTCTTCCAGATTCAAATGAAGTACCGTGACGAACGTCGTCCACGTTTCGGTTTATTACGTGGTCGTGAGTTCATCATGAAGGACGCTTATTCGTTCCATTCTTCACAAGAGAGCTTAGACGAAGAGTATCAAAACATGTTTGATACGTATTCGCGGATCTTCACACGTGTTGGTCTTGAGTTCCGTCCAGTCGTCGCTGACTCCGGTGCGATCGGTGGCAGTGGAACACATGAGTTCCATGCGTTAGCAGCAATCGGTGAAGATACAATCGTCTACTCGGACCAATCGGATTATGCAGCGAACTTAGAGATGGCAGAGTCGATCGATGCCTATCCGAAGCAAGACAAAGCACCAGAAGCACTGGAAGAAGTGCATACGGCAGATGCGAAGACAATCGAAGCGGTCAGCGCACATTTGAATTTACCAGCAAACGAATCGATCAAAACTGTCATCTTCAAAACGGAACAAGGACTTGTCATGGCTCTCGTCCGGGGCGATCACGAAGTCAACGATATCAAATTGAAAAACTATCTGGGGGCACTCGACATCACGATGGCGAGCGACGAAGAGATTGAAGCAGCGCTTCACTCAACGCCTGGAACACTCGGACCGATCGGGGCAGACATGAAGATCGTCGCCGATTACGCGGTACGTGCCTTGACGAACGCTGTCTGTGGTGCAAACAAAGCAGAAACGCACTACATCCATGTTGACCCAAGCCGTGATTTCGAAGCGGACTACACGGATTTACGTTTCGTCGAAGAAGGTGAAGCGTCACCAGACGGCAACGGAAACGTTAAATTCGCACGTGGCATCGAAGTCGGTCAAGTCTTCAAAGTCGGAACACGTTACTCTGAAGGAATGGGAGCGACGTTCCTCGATGAAGGCGGTAAAGCACAACCACTCATCATGGGATGTTACGGCATCGGTGTCTCGCGGACATTGTCGGCAGTCGTCGAACAACATTATGATGAGCGTGGAATCATTTGGCCAAAAGCGATCGCACCATACGATGTCCATTTGATCGTCGTCAATGGTAAAAATGCAGAACAGCTTGAACTCGGAGAAACACTATACCGGGAGTTGACAGCTGCAGGATTCAGTGTCTTGCTTGACGACCGAAAAGAACGAGCAGGCGTCAAATTCGCCGATGCGGATTTGATTGGTCTACCGGTTCGTTTAAACGTCGGCAAAAAAGCGACAGAAGGAATCGTCGAATTAAAAGCCCGTCGCGGTGGCGATGCAGAAGAAATTGGACAAGAACAAGTCGTTGAGGCTGTTCGTTCACTCTATGAAGGTTTAGAATAAAGAATGGAGACGGTCACTTTTCATAAAGTGACTGTTTTCTTGTCTCACACCCATTCGCCCCTTGGGCAATCCGCAAGAGGAGGAGGAGTTGCTGTCACGGTGTGAAGCGATCAGACAGCACAATTGCGAGTGGATACACAACAACGCATGTCACTGTTGCTGAGTGACTTGGAATTACCGAACGGTATCATTGAAGAATACTTTAACGAAGCAGTTCTTGAGAAGCTTCGTGTCAATAAAGCAAAAGCAACCTGGACATTTGAAATCCGATTGCCACACGTTTTGCCCCAAAACGTCTATCAACTCTTTACGAGTCGTTTGATAAGTCGGTACCAGCAATTCGCCGAAGTCAAAGTCATCCTATATGCGGATAGTCGACCAGACGAACGCCTGTATCATGATTACTGGCCATATGTCGTGCAAGATCTCGCAGACGTCTCATCGGCGATGCGGACACAACTGGGACGTGTCTTACCGGAGTTCAAAGAACAGAAATTATTCATTCCGGTCCGGAGTGAACCGGAAGCAGGATTCTTAAAAAGTAGCTTATGTGGGGAATTGCAGTTACTCTACAGTGCTTACGGATTCCCGAAATTCAACTGTGAACCGATTGTTCAAATCAACGAATCGAAACAAGAAGCGTTGCGCAATCAGGTGAAACAGGAAGACATGGAAGAAGCAAAGCGGATGCTCGAGTTGCAATTCAAACGGGAACAATCGCGGGATGACGATGAAGGACCAGTCGAGATCCGAATCGGGAAACCGATTCAAGATGAGATTGTCCCAATCAAGACGATCCAAGATGAGGAACGACGGATCGCGATCCGAGGTCTCGTTTTCTCAGCTGAAAGTCGTGAATTACGAAGCGGAAAGACAATCTTTACGTTTAAGATGACGGATTATACGGACTCCCTTGTCGTCAAGATGTTTGCGCGTGACGAAACAGACGTCAAGATTCTCTCTGCGATCAAAAAAGGGATGTGGATCCAAGCGGCTGGCCGCGTTGAGTTCGATACATTCCTGCGCGATCTTTGTATGATGATTGCCCAACTGTCAGAAGTGAAGATGGAAGCACCGGCTGACCCTTGGGCAGGCGAAAAGCGTGTCGAGTTACATGCGCACTCGCAAATGAGTCAGATGGATGCGGTCATGAACGTGACGAAATACGTTGAACGCGCGGCGAAATGGGGTCATCCTGCTGTTGCGATCACGGATCACGCGGGTGCCCAAAGTTTCCCGGATGCCTACTATGCCGGAAAGAAAAACGATATCAAGGTATTGTATGGAATCGAAGCGAATGTCGTCGATGACGGGGTGCAAGTCGCCTATCATCCCGCGGAACGTAACTTAGATGACGCGACATTCGTTGTCTTTGACGTCGAGACGACTGGTTTATCCGCGATGTACAACAAGATCATCGAACTGGCAGCTGTCAAGATCCACGACGGTGATATCATCGATAAGTTCGAAGCATTCGCGGATCCGAAGCATCTATTGTCGGCGACGACGATTGATTTGACAGGAATCACCGATGATATGGTCCGCGGAAAACCAGACCCGGAACAAGTCGTCAAGGAATTCATGGACTGGGTCGGCGACTCGATTCTCGTTGCCCATAATGCCTCATTCGATATCGGATTCTTGAATGCAACACTACGATCCGGTGGACACGATGAATCGGTCTTGCCAGTCATTGATACGCTTGAGCTAGCCCGTGTCTTGATGCCGACGCTAAAAAACCACCGATTGAACACACTCGCGAAACGATTTGACATCGAATTGACGCAGCATCACCGCGCCATCTATGACGCGGAAGCGACAGGCTACTTGATGGTCAAGTTGCTGCAAATGGCGGATGAGATGTTCGACATGAAGACACACGCCTCACTTAACCGGGAGATGGGGAAAGATATCTCGCGGGCACGACCATACCATGCGACGGTCTATGCGAAGAACCGGACGGGCTTGAAGAACCTATATCAATTGATTTCGATTGCTCATACAAAACACGTGCATCGTGTCGTCCGCACACCACGCTCGCAACTCGTCGCGCATCGGGATGGATTGATCATCGGCTCAGCTTGCGATAATGGCGAAGTGTTTGATGCCGCATTGAACAAGTCGGACGAAGATTTAGCGAAAGTGATGCAGTTCTATGATTTCATCGAGATTCAACCACCCGCGATGTATGGTCATTTGATCGAACGGGAAATCGTTCAGAGTGAACTTGAATTGCGCGAACTGATCAAAAAGATCATCCGTGTCGCGGAAGAACACGATATTTTACCAGTCGCGACAGGGAACGTGCATTACCTCGATCAACATGACGCGACGTACCGGGAGATTTTGATCCGGACGCAAGGTGGAGCGAACATGCTGAACATGCGAAAACAACTGCCACCGGCACACTTCCGGACGACGAAGGAAATGATGGACGACTTCAAGTTCCTCGGACCGGATGTGTCGGAACGTCTCGTCATCACGAACAGTCAAGCTGTCGCGGAACAGTTCGAGAATATCGACATCATTCCAAAGGATCTCTATACACCGAAGATCGAAGGGGCGGATGAAGAAGTTCGGAACTTGTCGTACGATATGGCGCACCGGATTTACGGCGACACGTTACCGGAGATCGTCGAAGCCCGCCTCGAAAAAGAGTTGAAGTCGATCATCGGTCACGGATTCGCCGTCATCTATCTGATTTCCCACAAACTCGTTAAAAAGTCGCTCGACGACGGCTATTTAGTCGGTTCACGGGGATCGGTCGGATCAAGTCTCGTTGCGACGATGACCGAGATCACGGAAGTTAATCCATTACCACCGCATTATGTCTGTCCGAATTGTAAGGAATCGGAGTTCTTCGATGACGGTTCCGTTGGTTCGGGATTCGATTTACCGGATAAGTCTTGTTCGAAGTGTGATGTCCCATTGTTTAAGGATGGTCATGATATTCCGTTCGAGACGTTCCTCGGATTTAAAGGGGATAAAGTACCGGATATCGATTTGAACTTTAGTGGAGAATACCAGCCACAGGCACACGCCTATACGAAAGTCCTGTTCGGTGACGATTACGTCTACCGTGCCGGAACAATCGGAACAATCGCCGAGAAGACGGCGTATGGCTACGTCAAAGGGTATCAGTCGGAGAATGAGCTGACGTATCGGAATGCGGAAGTCGATCGTCTCGTCAGTGGTGTCACCGGTGTCAAACGGACGACCGGACAACACCCGGGTGGGATCATCGTCGTACCAGACTATATGGATATTTACGATATCAGTCCGATTCAGTATCCGGCAGACGATATGGGTTCTGAATGGAAGACGACACACTTTGACTTCCACTCGATTCACGATAACTTACTCAAACTCGATATCCTCGGTCACGATGACCCGACGATGATCCGGATGCTACAAGATCTGTCAGGACGAGATCCGAAGACGATTCCGGTCGATGACCCGGAAGTCATGAAAATCTTCAGTTCGACGGAATCGATTGGTGTAACGCCGGAACAGATTGACTCAAAAACAGGAACGCTTGGCATTCCGGAGTTCGGGACAAAGTTCGTCCGCCAAATGTTAGAAGAGACGAAACCGACGACGTTTTCAGAGCTCGTTCAGATTTCAGGACTCTCGCACGGAACGGATGTCTGGCTTGGAAACGCCAGCGAATTGATCTACAACGGAACGTGTGAACTAAAAGATGTCATCGGTTGTCGAGATGACATCATGGTCTACTTGATCTACGCCGGTCTTGAACCGTCACTTGCCTTTAAAATCATGGAGTCAGTCCGTAAAGGGAAAGGACTCTCGATTGACATGGAAGAGGCGATGATCGAGAACGATGTGCCACTCTGGTATATCGATTCTTGTAAGAAAATCAAGTACATGTTCCCGAAAGCCCATGCTGCTGCCTACGTCTTGATGGCTGTCCGGATTGCCTATTATAAAGTCCATCATCCGATGTATTACTACGCTTCGTACTTTACGGTACGTGCGGGTGACTTTGATATCGGCGCGATGAATAAGGGATCTGCTGCCGTTCGGAAAGTCTTGCAAGACATCAAGGACAAAGGTTTCGAAGCGACGGCGAAGGATAAGGGATTGTACACGGTTCTTGAAATCGCGCTTGAGATGATCGAACGCGGCTTTACGTTCCAAAAAGTCGATCTCTATCGCTCAAGTGCAACGGAATTCCTCATTGATGGGGATACGTTGTTACCACCGTTTAATGCCGTGACAGGTCTCGGGACGAATGCTGCGAAGCAAATCGTCGAAGCACGTAAAGGCGGCGAATTCCTCTCAAAGGAAGACCTCCAAAAACGCGCTAAATTGTCGAAATCGATCATCGAGACGCTCGATAACCTAGGCTGTCTCGAAGGGTTACCAGACGAGAATCAGCTCTCCTTGTTCGACTTGTAAGCCCTTAGGAACACTTGCTTTGAGCGCTTTCCTATGCTATATTGAGTGAGGAAATGTTTTTTATACTACGACTTGGAAGGAGTAGGGGGACCTGCTCCTTTCTTGTTTGTTTTTTGAAGGAGGATGAAGATGACGAACGTAACGGAAAAGGTCGAAGCGCTCGCAAAACCAATCGTCGAACGAGAGGGGATGGAGCTAGTCGACGTTGAATTCGTCAAAGAAGGGGCGGATTGGTTCCTACGTGTCTCCATCGACAAAGAGGGTGGCGTAGATCTTGAAGACTGCGTCAAAATCAATGAACAGTTATCGGAAGCATTGAATGACAATGATCCGATCGACGAGCCGTATTACCTCGACGTCGCTAGTCCAGGAGCGGAACGTCCACTGAAGAAAGACGAGGACTTCGAAAAGGCGATTGGGAAACATGTGTACATCAAAACGCACGATCCAGTAAAGAATGCGGTTGAATTCGAAGGAACGTTGCTCGCGTACACACCTGAGATGCTTGAAATCGAAGTGCGTGTCAAAACAAGAAAATTGAAAATTGAGATACCGGTCGACAAGATTTCACTTGCGCGACTTGCGGTAATGTTCTGACGGAAAGGAAGAGAACGATGGGACCACAGTTACTCGAGGCGATCAATCAAATCGCGAAAGAGAAGGAAATTGACAAGAACATCATCATCGATGCGCTCGAACAGGCATTGATTTCAGCGTACCGACGCAACTTCGGAAAAGAATCGGAGGCTGTAAAGGTCGAATTCGACCAGCAGACAGGAGACATCCGTGTCTTCGCGCTTAAGGAAGTCGTCGAACGATTGACACAACCAGAAGAGCAACTTTCGCTTGAAGAAGCGCACGAGATCGATCCGACATATGAACTCGGCGATTTCCATAAAGTCGAAGTGACGCCAGGCGACTTCGGTCGTGTTGCAGCACAAACGGCGAAACAGATCGTCACACAAAAAATGCGTGAAGCAGAACGCGAACGCATCTACAATCACTTCGCGGATCGTGAAGACGAGATCATGACAGGTATCGTCGAGCGTCAAGATGCACGCAACTTGTACGTCAACCTAGAAGGGATCGAAGCTGTCTTGACGACACACGAGCAAATGCCGAACGAGCGTTTCGGAATTCGTGATCGCATCAAGGTGTACGTCACGAAGGTTGATCCGATGGTCAAGGGATCAGGGGCATCGATTCTCGTATCACGGACACATCCAGGTCTCTTAAAACGTCTCTTTGAAATCGAAGTACCAGAGATTTCAAGTGGCGAAGTCGAAGTCAAGTCTGTAGCGCGTGAAGCGGGCGACCGTTCGAAAATCGCAGTCGCAGCGGACGACATCGATCCAGTCGGTGCATGTGTCGGACAAAAAGGGGCGCGTGTTCAACGCATCGTTAATGATTTAAACGGGGAAAAAATCGATATCGTCCGTTACTCGGATGATCCGAAAGAATATGTCGCGAACGCGCTCAGCCCAGCTCAAGTCGTTGCGGTCTATGTCAACGAACCAGCGAAAGCGACAATCGTCGTCGTTCCAGATTTCCAATTGTCGCTTGCCATCGGGAAACGTGGTCAAAACGCGCGTCTCGCAGCGAAATTGACAGGATGGAAAATCGACATCAAGAGCGAGTCTGAAGCGGAAGCAATGGATCTCGAAGATGTCTTCGCGACGGAAGAGCCGGCAGTAGAAGCGGTCCAAGTCGAAGGCGAGGAATAATTCGTGCAAAAAAAGGTACCATTACGTAAGTGTGTCATCACACAAGAAATGAAACCGAAAAAAGAATTAATTCGTGTCGTCCGGACACCTGAACAAGAGGTCGTCATCGATTTAAATGGTAAGATGAATGGGCGAGGTGCCTATTTATCGAAAGATGCGGCAGTCATTGCGACGGCGAAGAAAAAACGGACGCTTGATCATCATTTGAAGGTCAAGACGACAGATGCCTTATACGATGAATTGCTTGAAATCGCGGGAGGTACAAATGAGTAAATGGGAATCCCTTCTCGGTCTCGCGAATCGAGCTAGAAAAGTGACGACGGGAGAAGAACTCGTACTGAAAGAAGTACGAGGAGGACAAGCGAAGCTTGTTCTTTTAGCAGCAGATGCGGGGGCTGCCACGCGTAAGAAAGTCACAGATAAATGTACGAGTTATCAGGTTCCTTACCTAGAAGTCGCCGACCGGACGATTCTCGGTCAAGCATTAGGAAAGGATGCGCGTGTTGTCGTGTCAGTCAATGAAGCCGGATTTGCGAAAAAGCTAACTGAACTCCTCTCGAACGACTAATTGGAGGTGGATCCTTTGGGTAAGCGTGTATACGAATTCGCCAAGGAACAAAACGTAACAAGTAAGCAGGTCATCACCCAGCTCGAAAAGCTGGAGAAACCAGTCAAGAATCATATGGCAGTATTAGATGAACAGACAGTACAGCAACTCGATCAAGTATTTAATCCCGAAAAATATCGGGCTCAAAAGACGGAGGCTCCAAAACAAGTGAAATCAGATAATAAACCGAACCGACCAGGAAGTACAAACAAACCAGCAGGTAACCAATCACGTAACAGCAAAGGCGGACGCCCAGAATTCGGCAACCGTAACAACCGTGGCGGCAAACGTCGTCCGAACCAAAAGAAAGCAGAACCACGCAAACTTGAAGTAGCGGATCCGAACTCGAAGTCGAGTCAACGGAAAGCAGCTCGCCGGGCGCAAGAAGAGGCGATGGCAAACGTCGTTCAATACTCTGACAACTTGACAGTCGGTGAACTCGCTGAAAAAATGGCGAAAAAACCGAATGAACTGATCATGAAATTGATGGGTCTCGGTGTTATGGCGACGATCAACCAAGATCTTGATGACGAGACAGTCGAACTGCTCGCGACAGAGTTTGGTTTTGAAGTCGAAAAGACTGTCCAAGTCGATGAGACGGACTTTGATCAATACGAATTGAACCTTGACCAGTACGAATTGTCTGAGCGTCCACCGGTCGTTACGATCATGGGACACGTCGACCACGGTAAAACGACATTGCTCGACTCGATCCGTAACACGAAGGTCACTGCAGGCGAAGCCGGCGGGATCACGCAGCACATCGGTGCTTACCAAGTTGAGATCGACGGCAAGAAGATCACGTTCCTTGATACACCAGGTCACGCGGCGTTCACGACGATGCGTGCACGTGGAGCAGATGTCACGGATATCGCAATCATCGTCGTTGCAGCAGATGACGGTGTCATGCCGCAGACAGAAGAAGCGATCAGCCACGCGAAAGCAGCTGGCGTCCCAATCATCGTCGCGGTCAACAAGATGGATAAAGAGGGCGCAAACCCTGACCGTGTCAAACAAGAATTGACAGAGTTCGAACTTGTTGCAGAGGACTGGGGCGGCGATACAATCTTCGTACCGGTTTCAGCTCTTAAAGGAGACGGCATCGACGAATTGCTCGAGATGATCCTTCTCGTCTCAGAAGTTCAAGAATACAAATCAACACCAGACATGAACGGTCGCGGAACAGTTATCGAGGCGAAACTCGATAAAGGACGCGGTCCAGTCGCTACACTTCTCGTTCAACACGGAACACTTCGCGTTGGTGACCCGATCGTCGTCGGTCACACGTTCGGTCGTATCCGGGCAATGGTCAACGATATCGGTCGTCGTGTCAAAGAAGTCGGACCATCGACGCCAATCGAAATTACAGGTTTAAACGATGTCCCGAAAGCGGGCGATCAATTCTTCGCATTCGAAGATGAGAAAAAAGCACGCCAAATCGGTGAAGCACGTTACCAACGTGAAATCGAAGCACAACGTCGCGATTCAGCGAAAGTTAGCTTAGAAGATCTCTTCGACCGCATCAAAGAAGGCGAAGTCAAGGACCTCAATATCATCATCAAAGGTGATGTTCAAGGTTCAGTTGAAGCCTTAGCCGGTTCATTGAAGAAAATTGATGTCGAAGGTGTTAAAATTAACATCGTACACTCAGGTGTTGGTGCGATCACAGAAGGTGACGTCATCCTCGCCTCAGCAGCAAATGCGATCATCATCGGATTCAACGTTCGTCCGGATGGTAACGCAAAATCAATGGCAGATCAGGAAAAAGTCGAAATTCGTCTTCACCGGATCATCTACAATGCGATTGAAGAAATCGAGCAAGCGATGAAAGGTCTCCTTGATCCTGAATTCGTCGAGAAAATCATCGGTCAAGCTGAAGTCCGAGATGTCATCAAAGTGTCGAAAGTCGGTACGATCGCAGGTGGATATGTCACGGAAGGTAAGTTGACACGTGATGCAGGTGTTCGTGTCGTTCGTGACAGCATTGTCATCTACGAAGGAAAACTCGATACACTTCGCCGCTTCAAAGATGATGTCAAAGAAGTCGCTGCTGGTTACGAGTGTGGTATTAAGATTGAAAAATATGATGACGTAAAAGTCGATGATGTCATCGAAGCGTTCATCATGGAAGAAGTCAAACGGAAGTAACAGAACGGAATCCATTCTTCCGAACTGGAGGGAACAAACATGAGTTTACGCTCGAATCGTGTCGCCGAACAGGTGCGTAAGGAAATTACGCAACTGCTCATCAAAGATGTCAAGGATCCACGCGTCAAGCCGATTACCGTCACAGGTGTCGAAGTGACAGGAGACTTGCAACAAGCGACGATCTTCTATTCAGTCCTCGGTGACGAAAAAGCACGTGAGGATGCGCGCATCGGTCTTGAAAAATCAAAAGGCTTCATGCGTAAGGAAATCGGATCGCGGATTCGTCTGCGGAAAACACCTGAACTATTGTTCGAGGTCGATTCTTCTGTCGAATACGGATCACGCATTGATGAGTTGCTTCGGAATTTGAACAAAGATTAACACCTAAGGCAACCACGCATGTGGTTGCCTTTTTTCAAGGAGGACATCACGTGGAACCCATCGGAGTATTACCACTAGATAAACCAGCCGGCATGACGAGTCATGATTGTGTCTTTCGTCTACGTCGCTTGTTTCAGACGAAAAAAGTCGGACATACAGGGACGCTTGACCCAGAAGTAACAGGTGTCTTACCGATTTGTCTCGGTCGAGCGACGAAACTTGCCCGTTTCATCACGGATGAAGGAAAACGTTACGCGGCGGAAGTGACGATCGGTTTTGCAACGACGACAGAAGATGCACACGGAGAGATCGTTCGTGAAACACCGGTCGAACCCGAAAGTATTACTGAAGAGGCGATCGCTGATATTCTGAGCGCCTTGACAGGAGAAATCGAACAGACGCCACCGTATTATTCAGCAGTCAAAGTGAACGGGAAGAAACTATACGAATATGCACGAAAAGGGATTGAAGTCGAGCGACCGACACGGATCGTCCGTATCGATCGATTGGAACGGACATCGGACCTCGTATTCGAAGATGGTCTTTGTCGCTTCCGCCTCGATATCGCATGTGGAAAAGGGACCTATATCCGGACACTAGCAGTCGAAATCGGAGAACGACTCGGTTATGCCGCACACATGAGCGACTTACGCCGGACAGGTTCTGGGGCGATTGCTGAGACGGACACCGTCACACTTGAGACGCTCGAGTCGTACGAGACAGTCGAAGAACGGATGCAACACGTCCTACCGATCGAACACGTCATCCAAAAATGGCCACGATTGACGGTTGACGCAGCAACAGCGCAGCGTGTCTTGAACGGAGCTAAGCTGACGAGCATTCCAGTCGAATTCGAGCTGTTTACTGTCTATAATGAAGAAGACGTACCTTTAGCGTTATATCGACGTCTTCCAGAAGAACAGGTAGCACGCGTCGAGGTCATGCTACAAATCGATTAAGATCGGAGAGAGCATCATGGACATCATACATTTGACATATCCGGAACAGCCTCAAAAAGACCCTGCTGTCATCGCGCTCGGCTTTTTTGACGGTGTACATCTCGGACATCAGCAAGTCATCGCAGCAGCACGGAAAGAAGCGGAGGCTCGTCGCCTTCCTTTGGCTGTCATGACCTTTGATCCACATCCGAAACAAGTACTTGGTAAAGGGGATGAACCGGTCCGCTACATCACGCCGCTTGAACGGAAATTAGAGAAAATCGAACGCCTTGGTGTCGATCGTGTTTACGTCATTGAGTTCACGATTCCTTTCTCGGAATTGTCACCGCAAGCTTTCGTCGATGAATATCTGATTGCGTCTGGAGCAGAGCACGTCGTCGCTGGATTTGATTATTCCTACGGTCGCTTCGGAGCCGGAAAAATGACGACGCTTGATTTTCATAGTCGGAGCACGTTCACGCACACCGTTGTAGCAGAGTTCCAAGAAGAAGCAGAAAAAATCAGCTCAACCCGGATTCGTCGTTTACTTGCTGCAGGAGAAGTCGAACCGGCTGCACGTTTACTCGGTGAACCCTACCAAATCAAAGGTACGATCATTCACGGTGACGCACGCGGTCGACAAATTGGCTTCCCGACAGCCAACATGCGACCAGAATTCGCCTACGTCATACCGAAACTTGGTGTGT
Source organism: Exiguobacterium acetylicum (assembly GCF_019890935.1). Taxonomy (NCBI): domain Bacteria; kingdom Bacillati; phylum Bacillota; class Bacilli; order Caryophanales; genus Exiguobacterium; species Exiguobacterium acetylicum. Next base: position 1,978,785 of record NZ_CP082333.1, on the reverse strand, counting down.
ATGCGACATTCGTTCGTTTAGCGGACGGTCGTCGGTTCAAAGCGATGACGAACGTCGGAAGACGCCCGACGTTCTATGAGACAGGAGACGTCAGTATCGAGACACATCTTCTTGACTTTGATGAGGATCTTTATGGTCAAGAATTGACGCTTGAATGGATCGCTTATTTACGTGATGAAAAAGCCTTCAACGGTATCGATCAACTAAAGGAACAATTGGCACGGGACCGCGAAGAGGCAAATACACGATTAAGCGTTTGACAGTACGGACAGGGTTCGTTATGATAGGTCAGTACGATCACGTACAGCCGATTCACTTGGCATCTGGTCTCACCATCCGATGCTCGGGAATACGGTCATTCATAAGATGGAGGTGGAGTGACAATGGCACTCACAAAAGAACGTAAAAACGAAATCATCGAAGCATATGCTACGAAACAAGGCGATACTGGTTCGCCGGAAGTACAAGTTGCTGTTTTAACTGAACAGATCACAACTTTGAACGATCACTTACGTACACACAAAAAGGATCACCACTCACGTCGTGGTCTCTTGAAAATGGTCGGTCGTCGCCGTAACTTGCTCACATACCTTCGTAACAAGGATGTTGCACGTTACCGTTCGTTGATCGAGCGTCTTGGTCTCCGTCGCTAATCCCGACGAGAACGAGGTAGGGAAGCAGGAGCATCGTCTCCTGTTTCTTTTTTTTGCCGATTCATGGACTTTTTGCGCAAGAACCTACATAATTAGATTTGAATGAAAAAACGGATAGCAGTGAGAGGAGATTTGTGCATGTCACAAACAAAACAGACGTTTTCGACCGAACTCGGTGGACGTCCATTAACGATTGAAATCGGTCAATTAGCAAAACAAGCGAACGGAGCAGCATTGATTCGTTACGGCGATACAGCCGTTCTTGCTACGGTCGTTGCATCAAAACAACCGAAGGACTTAGATTTCTTCCCATTAACAGTGAACTATGAAGAAAAATTATATGCGGCAGGTAAAATCCCAGGTGGATTCCTCAAACGTGAAGGACGTCCTGGAGAGAGTGCGATCTTGACTTCGCGTCTGATCGACCGTCCAATCCGTCCATTATTCCCGGATGGTTTCCGTCACGACGTTCAAGTGGCGACGACGGTCCTTTCGTCAGATACTGACAATTCACCAGAAGTCGCTGCGATGATCGGAGCTTCGATTGCGCTTTCGATCTCGGATATTCCATTTGACGGTCCAATCGCAGGCGTGACGATTGGTCGCGTTGACGGAGAATTCGTTGTGAACCCAACTTCAGCGCAAATGGAAGTCAGCGACATCGACCTTCAAGTTGCCGGAACAAAACATGCCGTCAACATGGTTGAAGCAGGTGCGAAGGAAGTATCGGAACAAGCAATGCTTGAAGCGATCTTGCTCGGACATGATGTCATCAAGGAAATGATCGCGTTCCAAGAAGAAATCGTCGCACAAGTCGGTAAAGAGAAGTTCGAATATACGGTATCAAGCTTCGATGAGACAATCGTCAATCGCCTGAAAGCAGAAGCATTGGCAGAAGTCACACAAGCAGTTCAAGTCGAAGAAAAACAAGCACGTGACGTTGCTATCAACGAAGTCATCGCAAAATACATCGAGTTGTATGCAGCTGACGAGTCAGTCACAGCAGAACAATTGGCAGAAGTATCAGGCGTTCTCAACAAGTTCGTCAAAGACGAAGTCCGTCGCCTCATCACGGAAGACAAAGTTCGTCCAGATGGTCGTGGTCTTGCTGAGATCCGTCCACTTGATTCAGAAGTCGGTCTCTTACCACGTGCGCACGGTTCAGGTTTGTTCACACGCGGTCAGACACAAGTCTTGTCTGTTGCGACACTCGGTGTTGCGGGTGACGCTCAAATCATCGATGGACTGGGTCTGAAGGAAGAGAAGCGTTTCATGCACCACTACAACTTCCCACCATTCTCAGTTGGGGAAGCACGTCCGATGCGTGCGCCAGGTCGTCGTGAAATTGGTCACGGGGCACTTGGAGAACGCGCACTCTTACCAGTTCTCCCGAATGAAGTTGATTTCCCGTACACGATTCGTCTCGTGTCGGAAGTTCTTGAGTCGAACGGTTCTTCATCACAGGCTTCAATCTGTGGTTCGATCCTTGCCATGATGGATGCAGGTGTTCCACTTAAAGCACCCGTCGCTGGTATCGCGATGGGCTTGATCATGGAAGGCGACAATTACTCGATCTTGACAGATATCCAAGGGATGGAAGATCATCTCGGCGATATGGACTTTAAAGTCGCTGGAACTCACGAAGGTGTCACAGCTCTGCAAATGGATATGAAAATTGGCGGAATCACGCGTCAAATCCTCGAAGAAGCACTCGAACAAGCACGTCTTGGTCGTCTGCACATTCTTGAGCATATGCAAACGGTCATCGCTGAACCACGTGTCGAATTGTCGCAATACGCGCCAAAAATCGTCACGCTCAAAATCAATCCAGATAAAATCCGTGATGTCATCGGACCTGGTGGTAAAGTCATCAACGGTATCATCGATGAGACAGGCGTCAAGATCGACATCGATCAAGACGGAACCGTCTTTATCGCTTCGACGGATCAAGCCGGCATCGATCGTGCCCGTCAATTGGTCGAAGATATCGTCCGTGAAGTCGTCGTCGGTGAAGAGTTCGATGGAACAGTTCGTCGTGTTGAGAAATTCGGTGCATTCGTCGAATTGTTCAAAGGAAAAGACGCACTCGTCCACATTTCGGAACTCGCACTTAACCGTGTTGGTCATACGGAAGATGTCGTCAAACTTGGAGATAAGCTAAAAGTCCGTGTCACAGAAATCGATGACAAGGGACGCGTCAACGCTTCGCACAAAGTCCTGCTCGTCGAAGGCTTAAGTGAAGAAGATCGTGCAGCGTATGAAGAAAAGAAAAAGACAGAGCGTGAGAACCGCCCGCCACGCCGGGATCAGGGTTCACGCCCACCACGTGACGGACAACGTCCACCACGTCGTAACTAATGAATCCAAGGTGGCTCGACGGTGCAGAGAATGCAACGAGAGCCACCTTGTTTCCTATATTTGGAGGAATTACTATGATCGAACGGATACAACTAGAAAACGGAGTTCGACTGATCGTCGAACGGATGCCGGAAGCACGCAGTGTCGCGACCGGAATCTTCATTCAAGCAGGAAGTCGGACGGAACAAATCGAGGAGCATGGTATCAGTCATCTCATCGAGCATATGATGTTTAAAGGAACAAAACGCCATACGGCAAAAGAGATTGCGGTTTACTTTGACCGACTTGGTGGAAATATTAATGCGTTCACGAGTAAGGATCAAACGTGTTATTACGTCAAGACATTAGATGAACATGCAGGAGAAGCCTTTCACGTATTGGCGGACATGTTCCTCGAATCGACGTTTGACGCGGATGAACTGGAAAAAGAGAAAAAGGTCGTCATTGAAGAGATTAAAATGTACGATGACACACCAGATGATCTCGTCCATGAGTTATTAGCTGTTGCGGCTTACGGAGAAGATGTCATGGCTCGACCGATTCTTGGAACGGAAGAGAGTGTGCTTCGGATTGATCGAACGATGATCGGACGATATCTCGAAGAAGCGTATGCTCCGGATCAAATCGTCATTTCCGTTGCCGGAAATGTCTCAGACGAGTTGATTGCGCAGATTCAAGAGCGGATGTCGATTCTCGAATCACGATCGAAGACACGCGAGACGACAGAACCAAGGTTACAAAATGGTGTGATTCGCAAGGAAAAGGATACGGAACAGGCTCATATTTGTTATAATTTCCGTGCGATTCCTTCTGCTGATCCACGTTTGCCTGCCCTCGCCTTACTCAATAATGCATTCGGTGCGACGATGTCGAGTCGTTTATTCCAATCCATCCGAGAGGAACGCGGTCTTGCCTATTCTGTCTTTTCCTATTACACGACGTTTGATGATCATGGAACGTTCACGATCTATGTCGGCACGTCTCCGGAATCGGTCGAAGAGGTCGAAAAGGTCCTCGCTGCTGAAATCGATCGCTTGAAGCGGGATGGATTATCGAAGAAGGAACTCGAAGATGGGATTGAACAGCTGAAAGGTTCTCTGATTTTAGGGAACGAAGGCACATCGAGCCACATGAATCGAAACGCCCGAAATGAGTTGCATCTGCATCGCCACCCATCACTTGAAGAAGTGTTAGCGGATGTCGAACGGATTCGTTCATCGGACATCGAAGGGCTGATTGAGCACATCTTTTCGGAGGAACCGGCAAAGGCCTATATTCTTCCGGCAGACGAAGAAGAGGAAGCATGATAGCAGAACGGAATAGATGAAACATATGAAATGACGATGTCGAGAAAGAAGGAATACCGTTGAATTTAGCTGAATTGATTCAAGTCATACAGACGCAAAAAATCGAACGAATGGTAGAGGTGGACGTTACGTCCATCACGACCGATTCACGGGATGTTAAACCGGGGACATTGTTCGTCGCCATCAAAGGATATACTGTTGATGGACACGACTATGCTAAACAGGCAGAAGCACAAGGAGCGGTCGCAATCGTCGCGGAACAACCGGTCGATGTGTCGATTCCTGTCATTCTTGTTCGTAGTACATCACGTGCCATTGCCGAGTTGGCTGGCAAATTCTATGATTATCCTTCTGAAAAGATGCGGATGATTGGTATTACGGGAACGAATGGGAAAACGACGACGACGACGATCGTTCGTGATATATTAGCGCACCTCGGTCGGAAGACGGGGATCATCGGTACGGTCGAAGTCAAGATTGGTGACCGCGTCGTGCCAAGTCGCAATACGACACCACAAAGCTCCGAGTTACAAGCATTTCTGCATCAGATGCATGAAGAAGATGTCCAAGATGTCATCATGGAAGTCTCTTCACATGGATTAGAGCTTGGTCGGGTAACAGGTGTCGATTACGACGTTGCGGGATTTACGAATCTGACGCATGATCACCTTGATTTTCACAAAACATTTGAAAACTATGCGCGTGCCAAAGGATTGTTATTCGCACAACTCGGTCAACGGCTGTCGACAGAGAAAGTCGCAGTCTTGAATGCGGATGATCCGACGAGCGAGCTGTATGAGATGATGACAGGTGCTCGTGTCATGACATACGGCATCGACAACGCAGCTGACCTCCGAGCAACAGCGATTGAACAGTCGCTTCAACAAACGACGTTTACGATGCTGTACAAGGAAGAACAAGTCGATGTCACGGCGAATTTCATTGGTCGCTTTAACGTCTACAATCTGTTGCTTGCAACAGGGATCCTCTTATCTTGCGGATACGATCTAGCGACGATTGCTGGCGCGATTTCAGCAATCCGTCCGGCAAAAGGTCGGATGCAACGCTTGCCGATTGAAGGATATAACGTGTATGTCGACTATGCGCATACGCCAGACGGTATCGAACAGTGTCTGAAAGCACTCGTTGACGTACCAAAGGAAAAGATCGTCTTCCTGATCGGGACAGGTGGAAATCGCGATGTGACGAAACGACCAAAAATGGGCGAACTCGCTTCGACCTACGCAGGAACCGTCGTCATCACAACGGATGATCCACGATATGAAGCGTATGAGTCGATTACATCCGGCATCGCCAAAGGGATGACCCATGATCAGTTCGTTGAAATCGGTGATCGAGAAGAGGCCGTGCGTTACGCAGCACGACTCGCACGACCAGATAATATCGTTATCTTAGCCGGTAAGGGTCATGAAAAATATCAAATCATTGGGGATGAGAAATTCCCGCTCGATGAGGAAATCATCGTCAAAGAGATGATACGGCAAATGGAGGAACAGAAGTGACTTATCAACCAATCGTTGTAACCATAGATCAATTTGAAACATTCGTAAAAACACATCCAAAAGGTGATTTACTCCAGCTTCCGGCATGGGGAGAAGTCAAAAGCGCGACAGGGTGGACACATGAACGGATTGCGGTCGGAACGGCTTCCGGTGAGATTGCCGGAGTTGGTCTTCTTTTGTTCAAGAAAGTACCGAAGCTACCGTTCACGCTTTGTTATGCACCGCGCGGTTTCGTCGTCGACTATACGGATACGGACGCGCTTCGCGCCCTTCGTGACGAAGCGATTCGTGTCGCAAAACAACAGAAGGCGATTGCGATTAAATTTGATCCGAACGTCGAGCGGGAAGAATATCCTGGTCTGTTACAAGACATGCAAGGACTTGGCTTCAAACATAATGGCTTCGGTGGCGGTTTTGACTATGCGCAACCACGCTTTACGATGGAGACGAGTCTTGTAGGGACAGAAAAAGAGATCTTCGACGGTTTCCATTCGAAGTTCCGTTACAACGTCCGCCTTGCTGAACGTAAAGGGATCGTATGTGAACAAGCAGATCGCGAAGGGCTAAAGACATTCGCGAAGCTGATGGTCGAGACGGGCGAACGGGATGGTTTTTCGATCCGTGGTCTGGATTATTTCGAAAATCTGTACGATCATCTTCACCCAAAAGGGGATGCGGTCTTGTTTTTGACGAAACTCGATGTCGTTCGTGCGCTTGAGAATACAGAAGCCTTATTACTTCAAGCTGACAAGGAACTCTCGAAAATTCATCGTCAGCTCGAGAAAGAGACGGCCGAGAAGAAGCTAAAAAGCTTAAACAATCGCTTGGAGCAGACGACAGCACAAATCGAAAAAGCAGAGAAGTCGAAGACAGAACTGATGACGATTGCTGCTAAACATCCAAACGGTGTCATCCTGTCTGGTGGTCTTTTGACGCTTGCTGGTCGTCGCTCGTATTACTTATATGGCGCTTCATCGAACGAATATCGGGAGTTCATGCCGAACCACTTGATGCAATGGACGATGATGCAATATGCGAAAGAACATGGCGCGCTCTCTTATGACTTCGGTGGAGTCAGTGGTTCGACAGACCCGGATGATCATTACGCGGGACTCTACGCCTTTAAATCTGGTTGGGGCAGCCGGATGATTGAAAAAATCGGTGAGTTCGATTATGTACTCAATCGTCCGCTCTATCTGTTGCTTGAGACTGGGTTACCGATTCTACAAAAACTTCGGAAGAAGCTTCGCCGCTGATGAAACGGGGAACAATCTTCGGTTGGATCGTATTTTTATTGACGATGTTTGCGATTGGATTGTTTCTTGCGGCATCCATGAATCGGATGCCGACGATTTTAATGGATCAACCGGAGCTCGGGATTGATAGTTGTCCACGGGACGTAGCGGGAGAAAATCGTTTGATTAATGCAAGCGAGACGAACCTGAAGCGTCTCCACCCAGCTGTTGAAGCAGGGGCAAAGGATCTGATCCGTGTGGCGCATTCTTGCTACAATATCGATATCAAGATTACGCAAGGATACCGCTCGATTCAGCAACAGAATGCGCTTTATGAACAGGGACGTTCTGAGGCAGGGGAAGTCGTCACGAATGCACGAGGTGGTGAATCGATGCACAATTATGGACTCGCTGTCGATTTCGTTCAGCTCGTGAATGGACAGATTTCGTATGACCTTGAGTATGACGGGAATCGGTCAGGGAAAAGTGATTGGCGCGAAGTCGCGGACATCGGAAAAGCGCTCGGTTTCGAATGGGGAGGCGATTGGAAACGATTCGTCGACTATCCTCATTTTGAGATGACGTTTGGGTATTCGCTCGACGAACTAAAGGCTGGTGAACGTCCAAGTCGTTCGGAAAAAGCAAAACGAACGGAAGAAGTCGAAGATTTGTTGAATACGTGATCAACGTCATTCCTGGAGTAATGTGGCAGGAATGACGTTTTTTTTAGATTTCCTAGTCCGATTGTTGGCAGATTGTGAAAATTCGGCTAGAATAGTGATAGTGATAAGTGGACGGCTCACGAAAAGTGAATATGAATTATAGGAGGTCATGTTGTGTCAAAGAAGAAGACGGAAAAAGTAAGCGTCTTTGCTCTTGGTGGCGCCGGTGAGATCGGGAAGAACATGTACGTCGTCGAACTCGACGAGGACATCTTCGTCATCGATGCCGGATTAATGTTCCCAGGAGACGAGATGCTTGGAATCGATAAAGTCATTCCAGACATCAGTTATTTAAAAGAAAACAAAGAGCGGATTCAAGGGATTTTCATTACCCATGGTCACGAGGATCATATCGGAGCACTCAGTTACGTCTTGCGTGACTTAAAAGTACCGGTTTACGGAACACGTTTGACGCTCGGTTTGATTGAACACAAATTAAAAGAAGCCGGTTTATTGAAAAAGGCAGATCTTCGTCCAATTGATGCCAAGACGAAATTAACCGTTGCAGGTCATTTTATTACGTTCTTCCGGGTCAACCACTCGATTCCGGATGCAGTCGGGGTATGTATTCAAACATCTCAAGGTGCGATCGTCCATACAGGGGATTTCAAGTTCGATTACACACCAGTTGATGGAAAACAGGCGGATTTCGGGAAGATTGCAGCAATTGGTCAACGGGGAGTGCTATGCTTACTGTCTGACTCAACGAATGCAGAGCGACCAGGGATGTCTGGATCAGAATCGATCGTCGGTTCTGAACTGAACGACGTCATCTATGAGGCACCAGGTCGTGTCATCGTCGCTTCATTCGCTTCGAACATTCATCGTCTACAACAAGTGTTTGCGGCAGCAGAAGCGAACAATCGAAAAGTAGCGGTCGTTGGTCGTAGCATGGTCAATAACGTCGAAGTGGCACAGCGTCTGAATTACTTACGCTTCAAACAGAAAACATTGATTGATCTATCTGACATCAACCGCCTCGACGATAACCAAGTTGTCATCTTGACGACAGGATCGCAAGGTGAGCCGATGGCAGCCTTGACACGAATGGCGCGTAACGCACATAAGCAAGTCAATATTCGCTTGAACGATACGGTCGTCGTTGCGGCTTCGCCGATTCCAGGTAACGAAAAGTCGGTTTCGAAAACAATCGATCTCTTATTCCGTGCTGGTGCGAATGTCATTTACAACCAACGGAAAGTACACGTGTCCGGTCACGGTCATGCAGAAGATCTGAAGCTGATGCTCAACTTGATCAAACCGAAATTCTTCCTACCGATTCACGGAGAATTCCGGATGCAAAAGGCACACAGTCGTCTCGCACAGACGGTTGGCGTTAATGCGAACAACATCTTCATCATCGAGAATGGGGATGTCGTTGAGTTCGAGAAGCGCAAAGCACGGATGTCACGCAAAGTGAACGCCGGGAACGTCTTGATCGACGGAATCGGTGTGGGTGATGTCGGAAACATCGTCCTTCGTGATCGTCGCTTGTTGTCGCAAGACGGTGTCGTCCTTTGTGTCATTACGATCAGCCGGAAAAACAAAACGATCGTATCGGGACCGGAAATCATCTCTCGCGGATTCGTCTACATGCGTGAATCAGAGGATATGATCAACGAAGCAAACCGAATCGTTGCGAAACAACTACAAGGTAAATTAAACGGAGAATTGGATTGGACGGAGATGAAGTCGTTGATTCGAGATAAACTGAGTGCTTATCTCTATGAACAGACGAAACGCCGCCCGATGATTCTTCCAATCATCATGGAGATTTAACAAACGAGCGGCTCAGATTGACCAATACCTGGTCCACTGAGCCGTTTTTTTATCAGGAGGGATGACGTATGGCGACGACGAAACGAAAACCTGTACGAAAAAAAACGCCGCCACGGAAACGACCGGCAGCGAAGAAACAACGTCAGCCGATTGCGTATCGTACATATGCGACCATCATCGCAATCGTCTCATTACTAGCTTTCGTTCTCGCTTTCGGCGAGTTCGGGAAAGTCGGACTGACGCTAGCTGATGGAGGAGAGCGGTTAATTGGTCAGTTCGGTTCCTTATTATATGGTGGAATCGGTGCCGTGCTACTTTTACTCCTCTCGAATGCGTCGCGTGCTCAGAAATGGGCATGGTCGATGTTACTGATGGGTTCAGTCGTCTGGATTGATCTATTGCTCGGAGCACCGCGTGGTATTCTCAATGGATGGCTCTATCAAAACGCAGCTTATTATATTTCGAGCGCGGGTGCCTTCTTGATTGGTCTGTTCTTCATCGGAACGGCCGTTCATATCCTACGCCCATCGTTTTATGGAGAGCTGTGGCTTGGATTACGGGAACGAGTGGAAGAATTTCGCAATCGTGAACGGGAACCTCGTCCTCGTGTTGAAAAAGAGTTGAAATCGAAACCGGTTCGTGAGAAAAAACCGAAGACGTTGCGACCAGCAACTGTCGAGGAACCGATCGAAACGGAACAAGAAGCAGAAGATCCGTCCGTTAACATTCAAGACGTTCCAATCATCGGTTTCACGGATCACGTTGAACCGCAAGCAGCGGAGACACAAGGACCGTTGACGATGACAGAGACACCCGACGGTTATCAATTGCCGTCGCTTGATTTGTTAGCAGAACCGACATCAAAAGATTTGTCCGGTGAGAACAAACGACTGAAGGATAATGCGACGAAATTGATTGCGACCTTAAAGTCGTTCGGGATCGGAGCAAAAGTCTTAAAGATTCATCTCGGACCTAGTGTCACGAAGTACGAGATTGAACCCAAACAAGGAATCAAGCTTAGTCGAATCACGGGACTTGCCGATGACTTAGCGCTAGCATTAGCCGCAAAAGATATCCGGATCGAAGCACCGATTCCAGGTAAAGCGGCTGTTGGCATCGAGGTGCCGAACCGTGAAGTCGCCATGGTATCACTTCGAGAAGTACTAGGAGCGGAGAGCGTCCAATCCGACAGCGATCGTTTGCTCGTCGCACTCGGACGGAGCATTTCTGGTGAGACAGTGACAGCGAAGTTGAATAAGATGCCACACGTCTTAGTTGCCGGCTCGACGGGTTCCGGTAAATCAGTCTGTATCAACGGGATGATTGTCTCGATATTGATGCGGGCACGACCGGATGAAGTCCGTTTGATGATGATTGACCCGAAAATGGTCGAATTGAACGTCTACAACGGCATTCCGCACCTCTTAGCACCTGTCGTCACCGATCCTAAAAAAGCGGCACAGGCATTAAAGCAGGTCGTCTCGGAAATGGAACGTCGTTATGAGATCTTCAGTCAAAATGGAGCGCGCAACATCGAAGGCTACAATGCACTGATCGATAAGATGAACGCAGAGGAGAAAGTGCATCAACGATTACCGTACATCGTCGTCATCGTCGATGAGTTAGCTGACTTGATGATGGTCGCGTCAAACGAAGTCGAAGATGCAATCATGCGACTTGCACAAATGGCACGAGCAGCAGGAATTCATATGGTCATCGCAACGCAGCGTCCGAGTGTTGACATCATCACCGGTGTCATCAAGGCGAATATCCCGTCGCGGATCGCATTCAGTGTATCGAGTGCGACCGACTCGCGGACGATTCTTGATACGGGAGGCGCTGATAAATTGCTCGGACGAGGAGATATGTTGTTACTTGGTAACGGCATGAACAAACCGGTCCGCGTACAAGGAGCCTTTTTATCGGATGAAGAAGTCGAGAAGGTCGTCAATCATGTCATCAGTCAGCAAAAGGCACAGTATGTTGAAGCGATGATTCCAAAAGATGTACCAGAGGGCGAAACAGAAGTCGACGATCCACTTTATGATGAGGTCGTCCAGTTCATTCTGACGCAAGAGACGGCATCAACGTCGATGATTCAACGAAAGTACCGCATCGGTTACAACCGAGCTGCCCGTCTTATTGATGCGTTAGAAGAAAACGGTCTGATTGGTCCATCTGAAGGATCTAAACCACGTCGCGTCATGGGACGTTAATCGAGTAGAAAGGAAGTCATGGAATATTCCATGGCTTCCTTTTCTTTTCTAAAAAAATGTATAGATAAGAACTGGTGTCTCGAAAAAAAGAAAAGACACATGAAAAAAAGACATGATGATTTTGTATAAATAGAAATGACTGGGAAAATTAATGAGTGCATCAAAAATAAAATCGCTTTCATGAAAATAGTTGTCAGACGTCTGTTGATTTTCAGTAGTGTTTTTGGCATACTCAGTCATATGAGTGACCGACCTTCAATACGAGGGCTGGGAGCGACTTTTTCACAAATAGATAATGAAAGCGCTCTCATAATTGCAGAGGAGATGGATGAAATGAAGAAGAAACAGGTAATCGTATCGATGATGTCAGTAGCGACAGTTGGTCTTGCTGCTTGTGGTGGTTCAGGTGAGAAAGCCGATCAAAAAGATCAATTCTCTGTTGCGATGGTAGCCGACAAGGGTGGGATCGATGATAAATCGTTCAACCAATCCGCTTGGGAAGGTCTGCAAGCGTACGGTAAAGACAATAAACTTCAAAAGAATGAAGGGTTCTCTTATCTACAATCTAAATCGCAACAAGATTATCAACCGAATCTATCGCGTCTTGCTCGTGGAGGAGAAGATTTAGTTTTCGGAATCGGGAACACGTTCAACGAAGATATCAAAACAGTTGCTGATCAATTCAAAGACACACAATTCGCAATCATTGATAACGTCGTTGAAGGAAAAAATGTCACGTCGATCACATTCAAGGAAAATGAAGGAGCATATCTTGCAGGGATCGTTGCTGCAATGGAGACGAAAAAAGATCACATCGGTTTCGTTGGTGGGATGAAGATGGACGTCATCGAGCGTTTCCGTGCCGGTTTCGAAGCAGGTGCTAAATCCGTCAATCCGAAGATTAAAATCGATGTCCAATATGCGGAGGACTTCGCAGCACCAGAAAAAGGTCAAGCGATCGCAGCTGGAATGTATGGTAAAGGCGCAGATATCATCTTCCCAGCAGCAGGTGGTACAGGAAACGGTGTCTTCACAGAAGCGAAGAACCGCAAGAAAAACGGTGAAAATGTCTCAGTCATCGGTGTCGACCGAGACCAAAAAGAAGAGGGTATGCCGGAAGATGTTACATTAACTTCTGTCATCAAACGTGTCGACCGTGCAGTCGAAGATACAGCAAACGCAGCGAAGGATGGTAAACTCGAGGGCGGCAAAACGATTCGTTATGGTCTGAAAGAAGATGGCGTTGATATCGTACCATCTGAAAAAATTTCGAAGAAGACGTTGACTGCGCTTGAGAAAGCAAAAACAGATGTCGTTTCTGGAAAAATCGAAGTACCTGAGCAATAAGCGTTGAAAAAAGAAGGGGCATTCTTAGGTAGAATGCCCTATTTTCTTCCATTATTGATTGCGTTATGAAAAGGGTTACAAAAGCGCCAGAAGTCAGACTTCTAACCTGTTACAAAATGATTGCAGGATTGTGTTGGGCGTCATATACTTATCTTGGCTGGAGTTCTCATACGTCAGAAGTCTGAGCACTGGTTACAACTAGATAGAGGATGGAGATGCGTCATGTCGATTAAATTAGATCATCGTTTGCTTTATTTACGTGTGATTGAAAAGATCAAGTCTGACATCGATGACGGCGTTTACAAGGAAGGCGAGAAGCTCCCTTCAGAGTTTGAACTTTCAAAGCAACTTGGCGTCAGTCGAGCTACTCTTCGAGAGGCATTACGAATTCTTGAAGATGAGAACATCGTCATCCGTAAACACGGTGTCGGTACGTTTATCAATGCAAGACCACCGTTTACTTCTGGGATCGAAGAATTGTACAGCGTAACAGAAATGATTGCGCGCGCAGGTATGGTTCCGACATCAGAAGTGTTATCATCCGAGATGGTCCAACCGACTGAGCGCGACCGAGAGCGTTTTCAACTTGGTCCGGATGAATTGGTTTATCGAATCGAACGAATCCGACTCGCAGGAGATGTTCCTGTCGTCTATTGTATCGATAAGATTCCAAGCCATTATATTAAAAATGAAGAGCAGTTCACCTCTTCGACATCATTATTTGATGCTTTAGAAAAAGAACTTGGACGACGTGTCACGCATGCTGTGACGCATATCGAGCCACGTATTGATCCGAAAATCGCTGAACAATTACATACGGACCAACCTTTGCTCGCTTTGCGTCAAACGCATTATGATGAGCTCGACCGTTCCGTTCTTTTTTCAGCGAACTATTTCCGAGCAGATAAGTTTGATTTCCACGTCATCCGTAAACGTGTGTGAGCCATTGTTTTAGGATAAATACTGAAAGCGCTTTCCGTCATAACCTACGTAACGCTCCTCATCGCCAGCCTCGGGTGCTAGACGTAGTCTTGAACTTTGTATGACCATATTCGAAAGGGGATTTTTCCAGATGAAAAAGAAGTCACTTCTCGCATTAGCAGCAACAGGTTTAGCAATGAGTTCGGTCCTTGCAGCATGTGGTGGCAACGACGATTCGAAAGATTCAGGTAGCGACAGCAAATCAGACGGCTTTAAAGTAGGTATGGTTACAGATACAGGCGGCGTGGATGATAAATCATTCAACCAATCTGCTTGGGAAGGTATCCAAAAGTTCGGAAAAGAAAACGACTTAAAAGAAGGTACTGGCTACAAATATCTTCAATCTGCAAAACAATCGGATTACCAACCGAACCTTCAGCAATTAGCACGTGCGAAATACGACCTGATTCTCGGTATCGGATTCTTGATGGCTGAAGATATCGGTAAAGTAGCGGATCAGTTCAAAGATAATAACTTCGCAATCGTTGACCAAGTCGTTGACAAAAAAAATGTCGCGTCAATCGTCTTCAAAGAAAATGAAGGTTCATTCCTCGTTGGTGTCGTTGCTGGTTTGACGACGAAATCAGATAAAGTCGGATTCGTCGGCGGCGTTAACTCTGACTTGATCAAGAAGTTCGAGAGTGGATTCAAAGCAGGTGTTAAAGCAGTCAATCCAGATGCTGACATCGAAGTTCAATATGCAGAAGACTTCAACGCTGCTGAAAAAGGACAAGCGATCGCTTCAGGAATGTACGGTAAAAAAGTCGACGTCATCTATCACGCAGCTGGTGGTACAGGACAAGGGGTATTCACAGAAGCGAAAAACCGTAAGAAAAACGGTGAAGATGTTTGGGTCATCGGTGTAGACCGTGACCAAGTCGAAGAAGGTATGCCAGAGAACGTCACATTGACATCGATGGTCAAACGTGTTGATACAGCAGTTGAGCAAGTCGCTAAAGATACGAAAGACGGCAACTTCCCAGCTGGTAAAGAAGTTGTATTCGGTCTAAAAGACGGCGGTGTTGATATCGCACCTTCAAAAGACAACGTTTCGAAAGAAGCGCTCGACAAAGTCGAAGAGTACAAAAAACAAATCATCGATGGCGACATCAAAGTCCCAGCGACAGACGACGAGTACAAAGAATACGAAGCGTCACTGAAATAATAATGAAAGCGGGGGTCGCTAGCATTGCGGCTCCCCCTTTTAAACTAAACATGGGAGTGGATTTTCTTGGAATACGTCATTGAGATGCTAAACATCAGAAAAGAGTTTGGCAGTTTCGTCGCAAATGATAACATCACGCTCCAGCTTCGGAAAGGTGAGATTCACGCTTTACTTGGTGAAAACGGTGCCGGAAAATCGACGCTGATGAACGTCTTATTTGGTTTGTATCAGCCTGAGGCTGGAGAAATTCGTGTACGTGGTGAAAAAGTCAATATTACGAGTCCGAACGTCGCGAACGATCTTGGAATCGGTATGGTGCACCAACACTTCATGCTCGTTCAAAATTTCACTGTTACTGAAAACATCATTTTAGGTGCAGAGCCACGTGCCGGAATTAAGATCGACCGTGCAACTGCACGTGAGAAGGTACGCCAGATTTCTGAACAGTATGGTCTTGCTGTTGATCCTGATGCAAAAATCGAGGATATCTCAGTTGGAATGCAACAGCGTGTTGAAATTTTAAAGACGTTGTACCGTGGTGCAGACATCTTGATCTTCGATGAACCATCTGCTGTCTTGACACCACAAGAGATCAAGGAATTGATTCAAATCATGAATCGCTTGATTGCAGAAGGAAAATCAATCATCCTCATCACGCACAAACTGAAGGAAATCATGGAAGTAGCTGATCGCTGTACGACGATTCGCCGTGGTAAGTATATCGGAACGGTCGATATCGATGAGACGATGACACAGTCGCGTCTTGCTGAAATGATGGTAGGTCGTGAAGTCAACTTTAATGCGGAGTATTCCAAGGCAACTCCACAAGAACTGGTTCTCGACATCAAGGATCTAGTCGTCAAGGACAGTCGCGGTATCAAAGCCGTCGATGGCTTAAATCTCGACATTCGTGCTGGAGAGATCGTCGGAATTGCCGGAATCGACGGAAACGGGCAAACAGAATTGATCGAAGCCATTACTGGTCTTCGTAAAGCGGATAGTGGTGAAATCTTCCTCAACAATAAGTCGATCAAAAACTTGAAGCCACGTAAAGTGACGGAATCAGGTGTCGGTCATATTCCGCAAGACCGTCATAAACATGGACTTGTTCTCGATTATTCAATCGGACATAACATGGTCTTACAAACGTACTACAAACAACC
Source organism: Exiguobacterium acetylicum (assembly GCF_019890935.1). Taxonomy (NCBI): domain Bacteria; kingdom Bacillati; phylum Bacillota; class Bacilli; order Caryophanales; genus Exiguobacterium; species Exiguobacterium acetylicum. Next base: position 1,962,336 of record NZ_CP082333.1, on the reverse strand, counting down.
GTATTCAAAAGCAGGCATCATGAACTATAAACAAGTCATGGAAAAAGCGAAAACGCTCATCGAGAAGTTCGACGTCCGAACTCCAAGTCCAGAGACGTTTGCTCGTGCCTTGTCAGGTGGTAACCAACAGAAAGCGATCATTGCGCGTGAAGTCGATCGTTCACCAGACCTATTGATTGCAGCACAGCCGACACGTGGTCTTGATGTCGGAGCAATCGAGTTCATTCATGAACAATTGGTTCTCGAACGCGAAAAAGGTCGCGCTGTCTTGTTGATTTCATTCGAACTCGAAGAAATTCTTCAAGTATCAGACCGGATTGCCGTTCTTTACGAAGGAAAAACAGTTGCCTTCTTGGATCCAAAAGAAACGAATGAGATCGAGCTTGGCTTCTTGATGGCCGGCGGTAAGAAAGAGGAGGTAGGTCATTCATGAAGTTAGAGCGTTTTTACGGCATCCTCATTCCGATTCTTTCCATCATCCTTGGAATGGTCGTTGGGGCGATCGTCATGCTCATCGGTGGGTACGATCCAATTGCCGGTTTTGATCAGTTATTCTATGGTATTTTTGGCGAACCATATAGCATCGGTGAAACATTACGAGCAGCAGCACCTTTGATCTTTGCCGGTCTCGCGGTCGCGTTTGCTTTCCGGACTGGACTCTTTAACATCGGGGTCGAAGGTCAGGTTCTCGTCGGGTGGATGGTCGCAGTTTGGATCGGGATCGAGTTTGATCTACCGACAGCGATTCATTTACCGCTTGCTCTAATTGGAGCAGGTTTGGCAGGTGCACTTTGGGCATCGATTCCTGGTATCTTAAAAGCGAAGTTCCATGTGCATGAAGTCATCACGTCAATCATGATGAACTATATCGCATTGTATGTGACGAATGATATTTTACGTCACGTCATCGGAATTACGAACGAGCGGACGGAGTCAGTCAAGGAATCAGCATCCCTTGCGTCACCGTTCTTACAAGAGATGACGGATTTTTCACGTTTGCATAACGGGATTTTCATCGCTGTCATCGCTGCTCTCGTCTTCTGGTTCATTTTGTGGAAAACAACGCTTGGTTATGAACTCCGAGCAGTTGGATTTAACAAAAATGCTGCAGAGTATGCAGGTATGGGCGTTAACCGAAACATCATCCTATCGTTCGTTATCTCAGGTGTGTTTGCAGGTCTCGCTGGAGCGATGGAAGGTCTTGGAACGTTCCAAAACATGACATTGAATGCGTCCTTCACTGGGGTAGGGTTCGACGGAATCGCGGTTGCCTTGTTAGGGGCGAATAACCCGATCGGTGTCGTTCTTGCGGCGTTACTGTTTGCGGGACTTAACATCGGTGGTCTGTCGATGCAACAGATCGGTATTCCGCCTGAACTGATCAAAATCATCATCGCATTCATCATCATCTTCGTGGCTTCAGGTTACGCGATTCGTCTCGTCATCGAGAAGTTCACGGTTAAGAAAGAATCTAAAAAAGCGAAAGGAGCCGGTCAATAATGGGCTTTCTTGAAGTACTTTATATCATCGTGCCAATCGCACTCGCCTATTCGGCTCCGTTAATCATTGCAGCACTTGGCGGCATTTTCAGTGAGCGTTCTGGCGTCGTCAACATCGCGTTAGAAGGATTAATGGTCATGGGTGCCTTCACAGGTGTCGTCACGGCATTGACTCTATCAAAAATGGGCTTGGGTGCTGCGAGTCCTTGGCTTGCTATGCTCATCGCGATCGTCGTCGGAGCAGTTTTCTCACTGTTCCTTGCAATTCCAGCAATTCTTTTCCGGGCTGATCAAACGGTCCTTGGAGTAGCAATCAACTTGCTTGCAGTCGGTCTTGCGATCTTCCTCGTCCGGGCGCTTTACAATAAAGGACAAACGGATTCGATTCCAAACCGGATTTCAAAAGAGAACGTGCCATTCTTGTCCGATATTCCTGTCTTGAAGATGTTCTTCGCGAACGTCTACTACACATCGTATATCGCGATCGTTCTCGCGTTCGTCGCATGGTACATCATCTTCAAGACACCATTCGGTCTTCGTTTACGTTCTGTCGGAGAACACCCGATGGCAGCGGACACGATGGGAATCAACGTCACGAAGATGCGTTTCATCGGCGTCATGATCTCTGGTGGTTTCGGCGGTCTTGCTGGTGCTGTCTACGCGACGTCGATTTCATTGAACTTCAGTGTGACGACGATTCTCGGTCAAGGCTTCCTCGCGATTGCGGCGATGATCTTCGGAAAATGGAATCCACTCGGTGCCATGGGGGCAGCCCTCTTCTTCGGGTTCGCTCAAGCGATTTCGATCATCGGTCAGCAATTGCCGTTACTCGATCAAATTCCACAAGTGTATCTGTTGATTGCGCCGTATTTATTGACGATCTTAGCACTTGCTGGTGTCGTTGGTCGGGCGGATGCACCAAAAGCTGTCGGTGTACCATATATCAAAGGAAAACGCTAAATTTTTACTAATCATAGACCGGATGTTGCCAATTGGCGATGTCCGGTTTTTTTTTAGATGATTGATAGATTGAATGAGAAAAAGTCCAATAAAAAAAGATGCTTCGCGAGGAAACATCTTTTTTTATGCACTTATTCGAATTTTAACGCATCGCCATCGAACGATTCATCTGCTACTTTGATTGAATCCGTTGGGCAACCTTCGAATGCATCAATCATATCGTCGAATAATGCTTCTGGAATTTCGGCAGTACCATTGTTATCATCAAGAATGACATACGCCAAACCCTCATCATCATAATCATAGATATCTGGTGCCGCTGCTCCACAAGCACCACAAGCGATGCAAGTATCTTTGTCGACAATCGTAAATTTAGCCATTGAACGGTCTCCTCTCTATACGAAAACATTATTGAAACACGCTGTTCTCATCTATATGTCATTGTATCGGACTCATCGTTGCATTTCAATGACGAAGCACAAGTGACAGCAGAAAATGTATATATCATCACATGCCCGCAAACGGCCTCTCTAAAACGTAACGATGAAACAGGAATGGAATATCATCTTTGATTTGGCAAACGACATCAACAGGAGGGAGCGTGACATATGGAAATTTCTTTACTCGAGCGTATTTTTCTGGAATCGATTCAGCGCCTTCGAAATGAACGATCAGACCGGAGTCTTTATCATGTTTTTCAAGGAAAGAAATCAGCGACTTCTCTGCAAGATGCTCATTTTTATGATTTAGAGTCGGTATTCGGTACTGTATTAGTCAGTAAACAGCGATTCGAAACAATCTTGGCTGAACTTGCGCAGAAGAATTGGATTGAGCGGCAAGAGACACTGCGACTGACGCACGAAGGTGCGCGACTAGTAGAGCAAACGGATCGTGCGATCATTGATCAACTAGGTGGTGAACTTCGCGGTTATGCTGAGGTGATGTGGAAACGTCTCAGCCTTTTGGTTCAAACGATGGTTTGTTTGGAAGCAAAACAACCGTTCATACCTGTGCAACAGGAAACCATCGTTCGCGAATGGGTAAAAAGTGTTCTTCCGACCATCTCGAATCGAGCGGAATGGTTACGTCATATGCAGCAAGAGTTGATTTTTCTCCTTGAGCGCTTATCAGAGCGAGATGCGACATTGATTAGTTACCGCTTGTCTGGCGTGCAAGCAGGATGGTCTTATCCGCAATTAGCTCAAATGATGAAAACGGACGTGGAGAGTGTCCAATATGAATTTACGATCGCTTGGCGAAACTGCATCGATGACTTAGAAAAGACACCACTTCTAAAGCAAATAGGCGCTGATCTACACACGTCAAAAATGACGCAGTCTGCGCAAACGACATGGGAGTTATTACAACAGGGATTATCTGTTGAAGCGGTTGCGATCCGAAGACGATTAAAAAATAGTACGATGGAAGACCATCTCGTTGAGATTGCGATGTATGCTCCTTCGTTTCCACTGGATTATTTTGTCATGCCATCTCAGCAAGAAGAGGTACGACAGATTGCACAGCGACTTAGAACCTACGCGCTGAAACGGATCAAGAGTGAGATGCAATCCGAGATATCTTATTTTCAAATTCGATTGGTGTTAGCACGTAGTAAATGGGAGGGGATTTAATGGAAGCGTTATTGCATCGTTATTTTGGCTACGAAGCATTTCGACCTGGACAACGCCAAATCATCGATTCCATCCTAAACAGAACAGATACACTAGCAATTTTGCCGACAGGTGGAGGAAAGTCTGTTTGTTATCAATTTCCTTCGTATGTACAAAATGAAGGGCTGACGTTGATTTTGTCTCCGTTACTCTCGTTGATTGAAGACCAGGTCATGCAAATCAAGCGCAGAGGAGAGCGATCTGTCGCTAAATTAACTTCTGTCGAGACACGAGAAGAAAAGGAACAGATTTTATCTGTACTCGAACATCTACGATATCTTTACTTATCACCGGAGCAACTGGCGCTGCCGCAGATTCGGGCTCGGCTAAAACAGGTCAAGATCGCGCTCTTCGTCGTCGATGAAGCGCATTGTATCTCCCAATGGGGACACGAATTTCGACCGGAGTATGCAAGACTTGGTCACATTCGACAAGAACTTGGCCTTCCGCCATGTCTTGCCTTAACGGCGACAGCGACGCGTGCTGTTGAGCAAGATATTCGAACACAATTGCGTATGCACGATCCACAAATCATCCGTCGTTCTGTCAACCGACCAGAAATCCAATATGTTGTCGATCGCGTTGATCGAGAAGAAAAGGATACGGCAGTCAATCGGTGGATGAAACGCATTGTTCGCCCATGCGTCATCTATACGACGACTCGTAAAGAAGCGGAACGAATTGCTGAAATCATTGACGGCGCGACCTATTATCATGCTGGGTTGACGATAGAAGATCGCCAGCTTGTTCAACAGCAGTTTCTTCATGATGAGATTGATTGTCTCGTGTGTACGAGTGCATTCGGAATGGGTGTCGATAAAGGCAACGTTCGGACGGTCATTCACTATACGATGCCTGCGACGATTGAAGCCTATATGCAGGAAGTCGGACGTGCCGGACGTGACGGTAAAGAGGCGACTGCGATCTTACTTTACGCTGCTCAAGATGAACAATTAAAGACGTACTTGATTGACACGCAATATGCCCCCGTCTTGTGGATCGATCAATTGCAACAAGGAATGAATCAAGGCGAATCCTATGTCAAGATGGAAAGTCGTCTTCGTCTTAATCCGGAAGATCCGGCATACCGCTTACTCAAATCACAACTCGAGAATGGGTGGTCGAAAGAACGAATCATCCAGTGGCAAACGGAACGTAAACAATTGAAACGACAAGAGGTCAACCAGATGATGGACTACGTTCACCGGAACGAATGTCGCCGTTCAATGTTATTGCATCATTTTGATGAGCAGGCAATCATACAACCGCGTTGTTGTGATGTATGTGGAACGATTGAGTGGGAAAGTCCAGTGCAGAGAAGAACGCATCAACCGGTAGATTGGAAATTGCGTCTAGAACAAGTCTTTTTTTCATCACCAGATTCGGTGTAAACTAGACAATATCGTTATATTTTTCAAGAAAAGGTGATGAACATTGAGTAAACAAGATCAGAGACGGTTGCATCAGAACGAAGAGGATCAGTCATTGCCACCGCGTTCTTCGCGTATCGAACACGTTCGAAATGAGCGATTAAAACAACCATTTCGAAAAAATCCGCTAGCGATCACGCTGACGGTGCTCATGATCACGATCATCATCGCCTTCGTCTCCATCGGTTTCATGATGTAAGGGCACATTGTGAACGGAGATTTTTTTCCTTTCAGCGTATACTAGAAAGGAAGGGGAAGGAGGCACGATGCATGGATCGTGGGAAATATAATATCAAAGCAGTCGCTGCGTTAGTGGGACTCAACCCGACGACCATTCGTGCTTGGGAGCGGAGATATCAGGTGCTTGATCCGGATCGAAGTGAATCCGGACATCGCATCTATAGTGATAACGACGTCGCGAAATTACGCTGGATCGTCGATAAACAAAAAGAGGGATTGTCTGTCTCTAAAGCAATCCAGTTGTATGAGATGCCTGTTAATCGGGCTGAGGTACCGCACGATTACGGAGTCGAACTGCGAGATCAGTTGTTCCAGGCATTGACGAACTTTGAAGAACGACATGCGCATGACATCATGAATAAAGCATTCTCGATGTTTAGCTTCGATAAAGTCATTCAGGACATCGTCGGTCCACTTTTGCATGAAATCGGAGTAAAGTGGGAGTCGGGTGAGATCACGATTGCGCATGAGCATTTTGCGACGGCATTTCTGAGAGCCCGTCTCTCGACACTGTCGTTACAGATGCCGATCAATCCATTTTTACCGCGAATCGTCTGTGTCTGCGCGCCGGAAGAAGAACACGAACTCGGACTACTTTTCTTCACGCTTTACTTACGTCAATCTGGATTTGATGTCATTTTCCTCGGTTCCGGTATACCGGTTCAGGACTTAGTGACGGTCACACACCAGCTACAACCGAAAGCCGTTATTCTTTCCTGCACGTTATCGGATCATTTACCGTTGCTCGATGAAGCGCTGGCACGTTTGATGGCTGATTTTCCGGATCTTGAGATTGGTCTTGGAGGTTATGCGGTCGATCAGCTGCCGGAACGGTATGGTCCACATTTACTTGGTGCAGACGATCAATCTTGGAAAAGTTGGTTAAGTCGACTCACTCCGACAACTGGTGTATAGTATGATTCATAGCGAACGGAGACATCAGGTTTCCGGTTTTGACTGGAGGAGTCTATATGAGGTTTGAACAAATGAAACAAGGACACCTTCGTGTCTTCATCACAAAGCAGGAGTTATCGCTTCACGACGTTCGACCAGAAACGTTGGCTGTCGGGAAGGGACAAGCTTTATTGCGTAATCTATTAGAAGAAGCCGAATCGAATTTTGGTTTTCAAGCAGCGGGAACACTCGAATTTTTCGTTACATTCTTTCCGAATGACGGGATGCTCGTTGATGTACGTCGTGAAGGCGATTTGCCAGAAGAGGTGAACGAGGAGTTCGATCAAGTCGAAATCCGTATGACAGTTGATATCGTCCATCACGTCTTATATGCTCTACAATCGCTAGAAGACGTCATTCAAGCGAGTCATGGATTATTGCGACATATGCCTCGGACAGAGACAGGTGGTAGCCTCTACTTCTTCGAGGGAAGCTATTATCTCTATTTCCAAGAACGAATGAATGAGGCGCTCGAGCAGACGGTGACGACGATTTTGTCTGAATACGGTGAACCGAGCCCCAAAAGTCCACTTGTCATGGCGGAGTATGGGAAAACAATTCAGGCCGAACATGCCGTCGCAACGATAGCTGAACAGTTTAATATGTAAAACATCAGGTGCGACATTCCCTCATAGGGGGATGCCGCACCTTTTGTCTTCTGCTGGAAGTGGCACCATTTTGTATTTTTTCATCGTCAGAAGGATGGTATGATAATCATTGAACGTAAGAAGAAGGAGTGAAGTAGGATGAAAGTGGCAGTATTATACGGTGGGACTTCAGGAGAACGGGAGGTTTCATTAAACAGTGGAAAGTCGATCATGGAAGCATTAAACAGTAAAGGGCATGAGGTCACGGCTGTTGATTTCCACCCTGATCAAGCGCATGAACTCTTCCAGCTGGATGTAGATGTGGCTGTCATCGCTCTTCACGGGAAAATTGGTGAAGATGGACGCGTACAAGCATTGCTTGAACTGGCAGACATTCCATATACAGGTTCAGGTGTTTTAGCGTCAGCGCTTGCGATGGATAAGGCACGTTCGAAAGTTCACTTTGATAAAGCAGGCATTACAATCGCCCGTGATGTGCTGTTAGAGCGTGGAGATGATATCGAAGCAAAAATCGCAGAGTGGAATGGTCAATTTCCTTGTGTCGTCAAACCAGCACAAGAAGGCTCATCAAACGGATTGACGATTGCTCAAGATGAGACGATGTTACGTGAAGGAATCGCGAAAGCCTTTGAAGCGGACGATGCAGTGCTTGTCGAACAGTTCATTAAAGGACGTGAAGTGACAGTCCCTGTCGTCGGTCATAAAGGGGCAGAAAAAGCACTACCTGTTATCGAGATCATTCCGAAGAACGCCTTTTATGACTATGAATCCAAATATGCCATCGGAGGTTCGGAGCATATTTGTCCTGCTGAGCTGGATGAAGCAACGACAGAAAAACTTCAAGAATGGGCTGTTAAAGCGCATCAAGTACTTGGCTGTGCAGGATACTCGCGATCTGATTTCCTCGTGCCGGAATCCGGAAATCCAGTCATCTTGGAAACGAATACACTTCCTGGTATGACTTCGACAAGTTTATTCCCGGACGGTGCACGAGCAGTGGGAATCGAATATCCGGAATTGGTCGAATATTTCATGGAACTGGCGATCGAACGACATCGTCAAACAAAACAACAAAATCAATGATATCCTAGGAAAAGAAGTGAGAAAGCGCTTACAAATATAGGCGTAACCCCTTTCATTACGTTCGAGAAAAGAGTATACTTTATCCGAACAAGGAAACGGCATAGGGGATGCCACTTATGGGGAGGAACGTTGGAATGATCACTGACCAACAACATGCGAATCACCGCAAGAACGTACTGGAAGCGACACAAGAAATCGTCAAGGAGGCACTAGGGAAACTTGGTTATCCAGACGAGATGTACGAATTACTTAAAGAACCACTCCGGATGTTGACAGTCCGGATTCCGGTACGGATGGATGATGGTTCGACAAAAATCTTCACAGGATATCGTGCGCAACATAACGATGCCGTTGGACCAACGAAAGGTGGAATTCGCTTCCACCCGAACGTGACGGAAGTTGAAGTCAAAGCATTATCCGTCTGGATGAGTCTAAAGGCAGGTATCGTTGACTTACCATACGGCGGCGGTAAAGGCGGAATCATCTGTGATCCACGTGAAATGAGCTTCCGTGAAATCGAACGTCTCAGCCGTGGATATGTCCGTGCGATCAGTCAAATCGTTGGACCGACGAAGGATATTCCAGCACCTGACGTCTTCACGAACTCGCAAATCATGGCATGGATGATGGACGAATACAGTCGAATCGATGAATTCAACTCACCTGGTTTCATTACAGGGAAACCGCTCGTCCTCGGTGGCTCACACGGTCGTGAGACAGCGACGGCGAAAGGTGTCGCAATCATGATTCGGGAAGCGGCTGCTAAAAAGGGTATCTCGCTCGAAGGCGCACGTGTCGTCGTTCAAGGATTCGGCAACGCCGGAAGTTTCTTATCGAAATTCATGTATGATTTAGGTGCAAAAGTCATCGCGATCAGCGATGCGTACGGAGCACTCCATGATCCAAACGGTCTCGATATTCCATATCTACTCGATCGTCGTGACTCGTTCGGTACCGTGACGACATTGTTCAAAAATACGATCTCGAATAAAGAGTTGCTTGAACTTGAATGTGATATTCTTGTCCCGGCAGCAATCGAGAATCAAATTACAGAAGACAATGCGCACGATATCAAAGCAGCGATCGTCGTTGAAGCGGCTAACGGTCCGACGACGAACGAAGCGACGAAAATTCTTGCTGAACGTGACATCCTGATCGTTCCGGATGTTCTTGCTTCGAGCGGTGGCGTAACGGTTTCTTACTTCGAATGGGTCCAAAACAACCAAGGGTATTACTGGACGGAAGAGGAAGTACACGAGAAACTTGAAAAAGTACTCGTGAACTCGTTCAACCAAGTCTATCAGACAGCGCAGACGCGTAATGTCGACATGCGACTTGCCGCTTATATGGTAGGTGTCCGGAAGATGGCGGAAGCATCTCGTTTCCGTGGTTGGGTCTAATATGATAATGAACGTCCGCTTCTTCTTTGCGAAGAGCGGGCGTTTTGCATTGCAATTTCTTTCGTCTATGGTAGAGATTTGCTAAGATATAAAAAAAGCAACCGGAAGAGGAGATATTCGAATGTTAGATTGTATCGTAATCGGTGCAGGACCGTGTGGGTTATCGGCAGCGATCGAAATGCAAGATCGGGGACTGGACGTCGAAGTGCTCGAAAAGGGAAATATCGTCGAAGCGATCTATCGTTATCCGACGCATCAAACGTTCTTTTCAAGTAGTGAGAAGTTAGAAATTGGTGGTGTACCGTTCATCAATAAAGAATTAAAACCGCGACGTCTCGACGCGCTCGTCTATTATCGAGAAGTCGTCAAACGAAAACAATTGACGATTCGTCCGTTTGAGACGGTCGAGCGGATTGAACGTCAAGCGGATCATTTTATCATCCACTCGGAGCGTTCTGGGGAAAAAAGAAGCCGAGAAGCTCGCTCCGTCGTGCTTGCGACAGGTTATTATGGTTTACCAAACCGAATGGATGTTCCTGGAGAGGAATTACCTCATGTCTCGCACTACTTTACGGAAGGACATCCGTATTTTGATCAAGATGTCGTCGTTATCGGTGGGAAAAACTCGAGCGTTGATGCAGCGATTGAACTTGAAAAAGCGGGAGCACGTGTGACCGTCCTTTACCGTGGACCGGAGTATAGTCCATCCATCAAACCATGGGTGTTGCCGAACTTCGAATCTCTCGTTCGTTCGGAAAAGGTCAAGATGATTTTTGGGGCGTCAATCGAAGAAATTACGGAGCAAGAGGTCGTTTATCAAATAGATGGAGATAAACAGACCGTCCGTGCTGATTTTGTTTTTGCGATGACAGGTTACACACCCGATGTCGGATTGTTCGCTGACACAGGCATTACGATTGATCGTAAAACAGGTATTCCAAGTCACGACGAAGAGACGATGGAGTCGAATGTCTCGGGCATCTACATCGCAGGTGTCGTTGCAGCAGGATATGATGCCAATAAAATATTTATTGAAAATGGACGTTTTCACGGTGCAAGCATTGCCAACCATCTCGTTGAACGGCTACGTGGTGCATCGATACAAGCCTAAACAAAACCTCTTGATTTGGAAGATGAATTTCCGAATCAAGAGGTTTTTTTCATTTATTCAACGCGGAATGATTCTTCGAGTTCTAGTTGTGAGGCATCGATTTCGAGTTCGACCATCAGTTTAAGCCGCGCTTTTTGTGAATTCAGTCCATTCGAGAAAATGACGCCGAGTTCTTTTAATTGTTGTCCGCCACCCGTATATCCGTAGACGTCTTGAACGATTCCGTTGAAACAACGGCTGACGATGACGATCGGCATGACGGAAATCAATTCAGCGATGGCATCCACGAGGCTTGGTGGTACATTCCCTTGACCAAGAACTTCAAGAACGAGCCCATCATAGCCAAGTTGTTTCACAGCAAGTAATAGGTCGGGCTCCATACCGGCATAGACTTTAAGAACAGCGACCCGTTTTGAAAGCGAAGTCACCATATGTGTTTGTTTCAAGAGCGGTGTATTGAATAAGTAGACATGATCCTTCGTTACCATCCCAAGATTTCCGAAATGAACGGATTTGAATGTATCGACGGATGACGTATGCGTTTTTGTGACGTTGAATGCCGAATGGATTTCTCCGTTGAAGACGACGAGGACACCTTTTCCGCGCGCAGCTTCACTGACAGCGACACGAAGTGCCGTAATCAGATTAAACTCACCATCGGATCCGACCTCATTGGAAGAACGCATGGCTCCTGTCAAAACGATCGGAACAGGTGCACCAAGCGTCAAATGTAAGAAATAAGCCGTCTCTTCCAGTGTGTCCGTTCCGTGAGTGATGACGACGCCGTCGTAATGTTCCTTCTTGAGCTCACTCTCGATGAAATGGGCTAGACGTAACATGATGTCAGGTGTCATATGCGGAGAAGGTAAGTTTGCGAAGTGACGCGTCGTAATGTTGGCAATATCTGTTGCACGCGGGAGTGAGGCGTCGAGTGGATTGATATCGTTTGGTAGGACATGACCAGCATGATCCTGTGCCATGGCGATCGTTCCACCTGTATGAATGAGTAATAATGATTTCATGCTAAAGGGTCCTTGTCTACAGACAGAAGACCTTCACCTACTTTCTATGACGGATTCGATTCGTTCTCCCATATTGTAACCTTTTTCCCTCTTGAAACAACGAGGACGTTTTCTTTTTTCCAAGAAACCTTTATTCTTATAAATGAGGAAGAAAGGGGGAGAGGAAGCGTGGTTCAAATCGTTTTCTCCGGAGTTGCCCCAGGCATCGCACTCCTAACTTATTTTTATCTCCGTCACGAACATGAGTCGGAGCCAGTCGGCTATATCCTTCGAAGTTTCATTTTCGGTATTTTACTGGTCTTTCCCTTGATGTTCATCGACTATATCGTCCAGACCGAATTTGGTGGGCGTGAAGAGGTGCAATTGATTCGAACAGCCGTTACGGAAGAATTCGCCAAATGGTTCGTCGTCTTTTATACGGTCTATATTCATCAACGGTTTAATGATTATTACGACGGAATCATCTACGCGGTAGCCTGTTCACTTGGATTCGCAACGCTTGAAAATATTTTATATCTGATGGTGAATGGAACAGTCGAACATATGCTGTTTCGGGCACTCTTACCCGTATCTGGTCATGCTTTGTTTGCGGTCATCATGGGATTCTTCATGGGGATGGCGAAATTCTCGCCTCATCCTTATCGCTGGTTGTCCCTCTCGATTGCGCTTCCGGTATTTGCGCATATCTTATTTAATTTGTTAATATTGGAAAATGGTGGTATATCTTTTTTACCAATCGTCTTCATGGTCATCTTATGGACGATTGGATTATTTCAAGTACGAGGTGCCAATCGTTTAAATCGGCGATTCAAACGAAAAAAACAACATTCAGATGGCATCGAATAGAGAGTAGGAGCGAAGTAGTATGATGGAAATCGGGGATTTGGTAATGCTTTCAAATAGTGAGGATCGACAAGGTCGCTCAAAGGTGACGGCCGTGACGAATCGATTGATTTGGATTGAAGCACCGAGTGAGGTCGCGACACTCAAAACATTCATCTTGTCAGAGCAAGAAGAAGTTTCATTTTATTTCTTTAAGGAAAAGGGCAAATTATTTGGATTTGATACGGTCGTCGTCGAACGACAAAATGATCCACTTCGTGGTCAACGATATGCTTTGAAACGACCGAAGGATGATCAAATCGAACGCATCCAACGACGTCAGTTCGTTCGAGTACCGCAAATACTCGATGTCGCTGTACACCCTCATAAAACGCATTTCGAGCCGTTTACGACGGTGACGCTCGATCTATCGGCTGGAGGGATGATGATCTTGTCGGATCAATTACCGGTTCAAAAAGAGGAAGAGGTGGAAATGACATTCATTTTGCCTACAGGTGAGGGCATATCGAGTACGTTAGATGTCATCGCTGAACTCGTTCGAATTGATCGGCGTGAAGAACGATATGAACTAGCATTCCAATTTACGATGATTCCCGACAGAAGTCGCGAACTTGTATTGCGTCACTGTTATCAAATGCAAATGAAAAGTTCAAGAAGGGGCATGAATCCATTCACCTGACCGCATTTTTTTGCTATGATAACGTTCGGAAGAATGAATCCCTATCAATCATAGGGAAGATGGAAGGACAGGATGGATGATGAAAAAGATTCAAATCGCTTTAGATGGACCAGCGGGTGCTGGGAAAAGTACGATCGCAAAACAATTGGCAGCGCGCCTTGACTATGTATACATCGATACAGGAGCCATGTATCGGGCCGTGACGCTGGCAGCACTTGAACAATCCCTTGATCTCAACAATGGGGAAGTGCTCGGAGAATTAATGAAATCGCTTGATATTCGTTTAACACCAGGCGAAAACGGGCAACGTGTCTTTATTGGTGATCGCGAAGTGACGGATGCGATCCGTTCCATCGAAATCACGAATAATGTCTCGTTCGTCGCTCGTCAAAAAGAAGTCCGGGTTGCACTCGTCACGGCACAGCGGAAATTAGCTGAACACGGCGGGATCGTCATGGATGGACGTGATATCGGCACAGTCGTATTGCCGGATGCAGAATTAAAAGTCTTTTTGACGGCAACTGTGGAAGAGCGTGCAGCTCGAAGACACCGTGAAAACATCGCGCGTGGGATGAACAGTGACATCGCGATTCTTCAAGAAGAAATCGCACTGCGTGATAAGCGCGACAGTGAGCGTGAAGTCTCGCCATTGCGCCAAGCTGACGATGCACTATATCTCGATACGACAGAGATGACGATCGATGAAGTCGTCGTCCGATTGATGGAGCTAGCAGAGGGTGTCCTAAAATGAAACGTCAAGATACCATTTACCGGATTGCCCGGTTTGTCGTCTGGGTCATTGCGAAAACAGTCTTCCGATTGAAAGTGACAGGACAAGAGAACATTCCGAAAGACGGTTCCTTACTTGTCTGTGCCAATCACAGTTCGAACTGGGACCCGGTTTTCCTCGTCAGTGCGATTCCGCCAAACCGCGCGGTGCGTTACATGGCAAAAGAAGAACTGTTCAAAGTTCCTGCCTTAAAACAATTAATGATTGCGGCAGGAACATATCCTGTCGGTCGCGGTCAAGGAGATCGTCAAGCTTTGAAACGGACGATTGAACTATTAAATTCAGATGAGACGGTCGGTATTTTCCCAGAAGGAACACGTTCCGCACCAGGTGAATTTACAGCAGCACAACCAGGAGTCGGGTTCTTTGCGTTACGATCGAATGCGCAGATTTTACCGATTGCAATCATCGGATCATACCGCCCGTTCAAACGAATGCACGTCGCGGTCGGAAAACCGGTTGATATTTCGGATTTACGTGACCAGCGGGGCGCAGCGAAATCGATTTCTGACCGAATCATGGACGAAATCAAATCCGTCTACTTCAATCACGCTTAATACCTTGACAAATAGTCAGAATTGTAAGAAGTTAGAAGCAGGATAAACGCATTGACACGTGTCAGGCGTTTCTTGTACTCATCGTGAGGAGGTTGTTTTGGAATGGTCGAAGAAATGAAAGATATGCCTGATTTTGAAATTCATCGGGACCAGGTAGTTACCGGAATGGTCGTGAAAATTGAAGACAAGCAAGCACTCATTGATATCGGATATAAAACAGAAGCCATCTTACCGATCAGCGAAGTATCGAGTCTTCATCTCGATGATATTCGCGGCGTGCTGAACGTCGGAGATGAACTACAAGTGAAGGTCAAGAAAATCACGGATGAAGAGGTCGTCGTCTCGAAACGAGAAATCGACGCGCTCAAAGCGTGGGAGCAAGTAGAAGAGAAGTATAAATCAGGTGAAATCTTTGAAGTTGTCGTCAAGGACATCGTCAAAGGTGGACTCGTCGTTGATATCGGTGTCCGCGGATTCATTCCAGCGTCACTCGTCGAACGGCATTATGTCGAGGATTTCTCGGATTACATCGGTCGTTCGATCGAAGTCAAGGTCGTTGAACTCGATCAAGAGAAGAACCGTGTCATTCTCTCGCACAAAGCTGTCGTTGAAGGCGAATTGAACGCGAAGAAAAAAGAGACACTCGAAAACTTAGAAGTAGGTCAAATCCTCGAAGGTACAGTCCAACGTTTAACGGACTTTGGTGCTTTCGTTGATATCGGTGGCGTCGACGGTCTCGTTCATATCTCGGAGATGGCACACCACCGTGTCGAGCGTCCTTCGGATATCGTCACGGAAGGTCAAAAAGTCGAAGTTAAAGTACTTGGTGTCGACCGTGATACGGAAAAGGTCAAGTTGTCGATCAAGGAAACACAACCTGGTCCATGGCAACAGATGGAAGGGAAGATCGAAGCTGGCGATATCGTCAAAGGACGTGTACGTCGTCTCGTCCAGTTCGGAGCCTTCATCGAACTTGCGCCGCAAGTAGAAGGACTTTTGCACATTTCGCAAATCGCGAACCGTCATATCGGTTCACCTTCGGAAGTACTTGAAGAAGGACAGGAAATCGAGGCGAAAGTACTCGAAGTACGTCTTGATGAGCATAAGATTTCGCTATCAACACGTGTCCTTGAAGAAGAAGAATCGTCCGCTGACGATTACTCGGATTATACGAATCAATCAGAAGGATTCTCGGTCGCTGACTTGACTGAGGACGATTCTGATCAGAAAGAATAAGCAATGACACAAAGCGGACACAAGCGTGTCCGCTTTTTATATGCGGTTTGTTATGGTATATGACAGTTTGATTTGATACAATAGAACGGCTATGAAGCGAGAGAAGAGAAAGAAGGTGTTGGGATGGCAATTCCAGTCGTGGCGATCGTAGGTCGCCCAAATATCGGAAAGTCGACGATTTTTAACCGGGTGATTGGAGATCGGGTTTCAATCGTAGAAGACAAGCCAGGCGTTACCCGCGACCGTATTTACGGAACTGGAGAATGGCTGAATCGTCATTTTCATTTGATTGATACAGGTGGAATCGAAGTCGGGGATGAGCCCCTACTTCAAATGATGCGTCATCAGGCGGAGCTCGCCATTGATGAAGCGGATGTCATCATTTTCATGGTGAACGGACGCGAAGGAATCACAGCAGCGGATGAGGAAGTCGCGAACATGTTATTCCGTTCGAACAAACCAGTCGTCGTAGCTGTCAACAAAGTCGATAACTTTGAAATGCGTGATTTAATGTATGAATTTTACTCCCTTGGATTCGGAGACTTGTTCCCGATTTCTGGTACACATGGTCTTGGTCTCGGTGACTTACTCGACCGTGTCCTTGAACTCGCACCAGATAAAGAAGAATTAGAATATGACGAAAGCACGATCAAGTTTGCCTTGATTGGTCGTCCGAACGTCGGGAAATCAAGTATGACGAACTCGATTCTCGGTGAAGAACGCGTCATCGTCTCAAACATCGCTGGTACGACACGCGATGCGATCGATACACCGTTTACGCGGGATGATCAAGAATACGTCATCATCGATACGGCCGGGATGCGAAAACGCGGGAAAGTCTATGAATCAACAGAACGTTTCAGCGTCATGCGTGCTCAAAAAGCAATCGAACGGGCAGATGTCGTCTGTGTCGTGCTTGATGGCGAAGAAGGCATCATCGAGCAAGATAAAAAAGTGGCGGGATATGCGCACGAAGCAGGTCGCGCCGTCATCATCGTCGTCAATAAATGGGATGCTGTCGAAAAAGACGATAAGACGATGAAAAAGATGCAAGAAGAGATTCGGGAAGAATTCCGTTTCCTTGACTATGCACCGATCGTCTTCGTCTCAGCGAAAACAAAACGTCGTTTGCAGACGTTGCTACCGGTCATTCAACAAGCAGCGCACAGCCATGCACAACGGATTCAGACTAGCGTCTTGAACGATGTCATCGTTGACGCTGTCGCGATGAATCCAGCGCCGACGGATAAAGGAGTTCGTCTTCGGATCAACTATGCGACT
Source organism: Exiguobacterium acetylicum (assembly GCF_019890935.1). NCBI lineage: Bacteria > Bacillati > Bacillota > Bacilli > Caryophanales > Exiguobacterium > Exiguobacterium acetylicum. The sequence goes on along the minus strand of NZ_CP082333.1, from coordinate 1,944,973 downwards.
CAAGTCGCGTCACGTCCGCCAACGTTCGTCTTGTTCGTCAATGATCCAGAATTGCTGCACTTCTCTTATAAACGATATCTTGAGAATCGGATTCGGGAAGCGTTTGATTTTACAGGTACACCAATCCGGATTTTAGCTCGTCAAAAACAATAATGGGGTGAGTCAGTATGACCAAAATCGCTGTCATCGGAGCGGGAAGCTGGGGAACGGCGCTCTCGCTCGTCCTAGCCGATAATGATCAGGAAGTCATGCTTTACGGTCGTGAACAAACAACTGTCGACCGCATCAATGAACATCATGAAAACGCGCAATTTTTGCCGGGTGTCATGTTACCACAATCATTGAAGGCGACGACGGATCTTAAAGTGGCGGTTGAAGGCGCAACACATATCTTGATCGTCACACCATCCTCTGCGATTCGTTCGGTTTCCCGACAATTGAATGAATTGTTGACGGAACCAGTCGTTCTGATTCATGCGTCAAAAGGAATCGAGCCAAAGACCCATCTTCGGTTGTCAGAATTAATCGAAGCAGAGGTCGATCCTGCGAAACGCAAGGCGGTTTGTGTCTTGACGGGTCCATCGCATGCCGAAGAGGTCGCGTTACGTAAACCAACGACAGTGACCATCGCATCGGATGATTTAGAAGAGGCTGGTCGTGTACAGGAGCTGTTTACGAATGAAAACTTCCGCGTCTATCTGAATGCGGATATCATTGGAGCTGAGCTCGGTGGGGCGCTCAAAAATATCATTGCGCTTGCCGCAGGTATGACGGATGGTCTCGGTTACGGGGATAATGCCAAAGCAGCATTGATTACGCGTGGAATGGTCGAAATCGCACGTCTCGGTACGATGCTTGGAGCTAACCCGATGACGTTCACTGGATTGACAGGAATGGGTGACTTGATCGTTACTTGTACATCGGTTCATAGTCGAAATTGGCGTGCGGGGAATGCCATCGGTCGCGGTGAAAAATTAGAGACGGTGCTAGAAAACATGGGAATGGTCGTCGAAGGTGTTCGCGCGACCCAAGCGGCATATGATTTGGCGGAGACGAAACAGTGTGAACTCCCAATCACTTCCGCTCTCTACCATGTTCTCTTTGACGGTCATACACCGGAAGAAGAAGTCAAAAAGTTGATGCAACGACCACAGAAAAATGAGATCGAGCATCTCTTCACGACGAAAGATTAACGGAGTGGGGTGGAAACCTTGAGTCCAGGATTAATAAAAATGTGGATCTCGTTCGCTGGCATTGGACTCTTTGCGATCAGTGTCTTGCTGGTCACGGTCAGTCGGACGAAGTTGAAGGGGATATGGCAGGTTCTCGTATCGACATTGGCATTCGTATGTTTCATCGTTGCGTCGATCATCATGGTATTCATCGTCATGGCGGGGCCAAGCGCATGAAGAAGTGGTTCGTGATCCTCATGCTCATTCCGGTGACGTTGTTATCGGGTTGTCTATTTCCAGACAGTCAGAAACCGTCGAACCGCGTACCGTATCCACAACAGTTGCGTACCGTACAGGATGCTGTCGATGCGTATCAAAAAGACACGGGTGTTTTGCCCATCAAGACGATGGAAGCAGATACTCCGCTCATGGAGCGTTATCAAATCGAATTAGGGCGGCTCATTCCGCGTTATATGAGTGATCCACCATCGAACAGTTTTGAAGGTGGCGGAACATTCATCTATCTGTTAGTCGATGTCGACACGAAACCGACTGTTAAGTTGATGGATTTACTTGTTGCAGAAGAGTTACAGAAGCTCCAAGTTCGGATTGATGCGTATCGGAAGAAGAACGAAAAGTATCCGTTTAAAGGATCGTTCGGAAAAAACCAGTTTACGCTTGACTATAAAAAACTATTCATCAAAAAAGAACCGACTGTCCCAAGTCCGTATTCAGATGAAAAGTTGTCGATCTATGTCGATGGTCAAGGACGCCTCTTCATCAACTATTTACCTGAGTTGAAGAAAGCTGTTCAAACTGCGAAGAAAAAGCCGAAAGTCGGTCAAGATATTCGGTATTTGCTCTATGAAGATCAACCTTTTGTTCCTGCCTATTCTCAAAGCTACACGATAAACGAAAAAGGCGAACCTGTGTTTTCAGAGGAATCGATCGAAGAATCTGAAAATTGAACGTTATTTACACGAAAATGTTGTAATAGCAACGTTTATGGGGTATGATTACCCTCGAAGAAGTGATTGGGAGGGGGTGAAAGTAATGAACAAAACTGAACTCATTCAAGCAGTCGTCGAAAAATCAGGTCTTACAAAAAAAGACGTGACGAAAGTTGTTGAATCAACATTCGAATCGATCACTGAGACACTTCAGTCTGGAGAGAAAGTCCAATTGATTGGATTTGGTAACTTCGAAGTCCGTGAGCGTGCAGCCCGTAAAGGTCGCAACCCACGTACGAAAGAAGATATCGAGATTCCAGCAAGCAAAGTACCTGCCTTCAAACCAGGTAAAGCATTGAAAGATGCTGTGAAGTAATCCGGCTACATAGTCGCCCGAGATTTTCTCGGGCGGCTTTTTTGTGGACATTCAGAAGCGTGAAAGCCCGCCGATTATGGTATATTAAAAAAGAAGAACGTCCATCAACGAGATGGCACTGGAGATCGGGGGGTAAAAGCATGGAACAACATGAGCTGCGCGTGGATGAAATCATCACTGCACTCACCACTAAACAAACGACACGATTGGCTCGACATGTGGATTTCCCTTCCATCGATCGTGAACAGATCAGTTGGTTGATTGATGTCGCTCAACATGACACGCTGGATACGGAAGCACTCGTCAAAGCGATTCATTTCGCACAAGTAGCGCTACGTCTGCATGAGCGTGTCAATGAAACGCTACGCGGTTCGAAGGAGCGACAGTTGCTTGTATTAGCAGGGGATTTATTCTCGAGCTACTTTTTCGAACAGCTAGCTGGGTTACCAAAAGAGATTCTCGTTTCACTCGGACGGACGATTCAACGGGTCAACGAGGCAAAGTGTGCCCTTCACGAAATGAATTATGCATCGACGGAAGAACGAGTTCTCTTATGGTTAACAGCAGAGTTCGGATTAATGCAAGGACTCGCGGCAATCACGAAACGAGAATGGCTGACACGACAGGGGCGGCAGATCATTCAACAACAGGCAGAACAATTGGATCTGGTCGCACAGAAATTACTGTTATCGCATCTCGAGCAGATGGCGGTAGCATGAGATCTTGGAAAGGGTGAGCGGTGTGCAGGCAAAAGATAAAGAAAAAAAAGTATATGAAGTGTTTCAATCGATATCAACGAACTATGATCAAATGAATTCAGTCATCAGCTTCCGACTGCATAAACTATGGAGACGCGAGACGATGCGCCGGATGCAAGTCTTCCCGGGCGCTAAATGTCTCGATCTTTGTTGTGGAACAGCAGACTGGACGATTCAACTAGCGAAAGCAGCTGGTCCGACAGGTGTCATCAAAGGACTTGATTTTTCAGAAAACATGCTAAGAGTCGGCGTGGAGAAGGTAGAAGCGCTCGATATGAAAAATATCGAATTGATTCACGGAAATGCGATGGATCTACCGTTCGGTGATAACTCGTTCGATTATGTGACGATCGGGTTTGGTCTACGAAACGTACCGGATTATCTACAGGTCATCAAAGAGATGCATCGTGTCTTAAAACCAGGTGGAACGGTCGTCTGTCTCGAGACGAGTCAACCGACGGCACCGATTTTCCGCGAGGCATATTCATTGTATTTCGGAAAAATCATGCCACAAGTCGGACGATTGCTTGCGAAATCATACGATCAATACAACTGGCTACAAGAATCGACGGAAGTGTTCCTCGACCGCGTCGAACTGAAACAACTCTTCGAACAGGCAGGCTTCATGCAAGTGGAAGTCAAGGCATTCGCGGGTGGGGCTGCTGCGATGCACCTTGGGAAGAAGTGGTGAGATGTCACTGCATTCCATATACCGTGATGTCACGAAGGAAGTTAATTTAGTCGATCGTTTTCTGATCAGTCATATCGCTTCTGAGGAACCAACGATCGATGCAGCTGGAAAGCAACTGTTGAAGGCTGGTGGAAAGCGGATTCGACCGGCGTTCGTATTGTTAGCGTCTAAATTCGGTGAAGCAGATCGGGATGAGCTGATTCGTGTGGCAGCCAGTCTTGAACTTGTCCATATGGCGTCACTTGTTCATGACGATGTCATTGATGACGCGGAACTACGACGAGGGAAACCGACCGTCATGCAATACTTTGATGAAGAAGTAGCACTGTATTCCGGGAACTATCTGTTTGGAGAGGCGATTCGATTGATTGGTGAAGTCGGAAAGCCGGAACTTGTCCAAGTGATGGTCCATACGATGCGTGAAATTTGCGAAGGTGAGATTGAACAAATCTATGACCAATATGATTGGGAACAGTCAATTAAACGCTACATCAAACGGATTGAACGAAAAACAGCTATTCTCATCGAAGCGAGTTGTCACCTGGGTGCCATTGTTGCGAACTGTTCTGCAGCCGATACGAAAGCGTTACGGTTGTTTGGACGAGATATCGGCCTTGCTTTTCAAATTGCTGACGATTTGCTTGATTTCACAGCGAATCGCACAGAACTTGGTAAGCCCGTAGCAGAAGATTTGCGTCATGGACACAAAACGTTACCTGTCTTTTATGGTGCAGAAGATGCTGTCTTTTATGAACGTCTTTCAAAAATCGAGAGTATGCCAACACATGAAGAAGTCGCACCCTTATTGTCGTTTCTTCAAACTTCGGGTGCTCTCGAACGAACGCAACAAACAGTCGATCATTATATCCATCGTGCCATCAAACGTCTCGAACCATTACCTAAATCCTCTGCTAAGCGATCGCTTGAAGAAGTCGCGCGCTACGTTGGAAAACGAAAAGGATAAAGATTGTCAAAAATTTCTTGCTGTTCTTCTTAAAAGCCAGTAAACTGACTATGTAAGCGCTTTTCTAAAAGCATTTCATAGGGGGAACTAGAGATGGAACAGACATTTTTGATGGTCAAACCGGATGGCGTAGAACGTGGATTGATTGGGGAAATCATTGGACGGATCGAACGCAAAGGATTCATCATTCGTGAAATGAAAATGATGAACGTCACAGAAGAGCTAGCAAAAGCACATTACGAAGAGCATGCGGAGAAACCGTTCTTTGGAGAGTTGGTCACTTTCCTCACATCGGGTCCTGTCGTTGCACTTCGTGTCGAGGGTGCAGACGTCGTCGCAGTCTCGCGTTTGATGATCGGAAAAACAAAACCACTTGAAGCAGCACCTGGAACGATCCGTGGTGATTTCGCGAACACGATGAGCGAGAACGTCATCCATGGTTCAGATAGTGTCGAGAGTGCGGAGCGTGAGCTTGCCCTCTGGTTTCAAGGACAGCCAGTCAACGCGTAATACGTGAATAGAAAGACAACGGGGAAGGGATTCGATTTGATCGAATCCCTTTTGTCGTGTTCTTGTAAAACGGAATGACCCAATTGCCTAATTGCTTTTTGGAATGCCTATAGCTTTATGCTACTATAGAAAATAAGTTGAACCGGTCATGGAAATGACCATTCGATATCGAGAGTGAGCGAGGTGTGCCAATTGGAAGATTATGAACTTTTTATTCAACGATTCAAGACCAAATCAGGGATTGATCTCGGTCAGTATAAAGAAGCACAGATGAAACGGCGATTGACGGCGTTACGTGACAAAAAAGGATATAGTACATTTGCTTCTTATATGCAGGCAATGGATAAGGACACATCGTTATACGACGAGTTTTTAGACCGGATGACGATCAATGTCAGTGAATTTTTCCGTAACCCGATTCGTTGGCAACAATTGGAACAAGATATCTTACCGATCCTAGAGTCGCGAGCACATGGACGAATCCGGACGTGGAGCGCAGCTTGTTCGACCGGAGAAGAACCATACTCTCTCGCGATGATTTTAAGTGAACGGCTCGATCCATCCGCCTTTACGATTCAAGCAACGGATTTGGACGAACTCGTCCTTGAAAAAGCCAAGCTTGGTCGATACGGAGCTTCTGCATTGAATGAAGTCGTCGAAGCGCGTAAAAAGAAATACTTCATCGAGCAAGAGCAAACGTTCGAAGTCGTTCCAGAAATCAAACGACTCGTTCGTTTCAGTAAACATAATCTGTTAGGAGACCGGTACGATACGGGGTTTGATTTAATCATCTGCCGCAACGTGCTGATTTATTTTACAGAAGAAGCAAAAGCGCACGTCTATCGTTCGTTCGTCGAGGCCTTAAAGCCAGGCGGAATCCTATTCGTTGGTGGAACGGAACAAATTTTCCAACCCGAACGGTTTGGATTAAAGATGAAACAGAGCTTCTTTTACGAAAAAATTGGTTGAACAGGAAGGGATGAAGCGAATGCGTTACATGACAGCAGGAGAATCACACGGAAAAGGGTTGACCGTCATCATCGATGGGATGCCAGCAGGACTCACGATTGATTTTGAAGCCATCCAGCGTGAAATGACACGTCGCCAAGGCGGATACGGACGCGGACGACGCATGCAAATCGAACAAGATCAAATCGATGCACGTGGCGGGATCCGTCATGGATATACGACGGGATCACCAATCAGTTTGTTCATCGAGAATAAGGATCATACGCACTGGACACAAGTCATGCAAGCGGAACCGCTCGAAGAACAGTTGGAGCGCCCGCGGACGTTGACGCGTCCACGTCCTGGACATGCGGATCTCGTTGGTGGATTGAAGTACGGTCATCGCGATTTACGCGATGTACTAGAACGTTCTTCCGCTCGTGAGACGGCAGCACGTGTTGCCGTCGGCGCCTTCGCTAAACAATTACTAAATGAACTCGGGATTGAAGTGTTCTCGCACGTACGATCGATCGGTGGCATCGATGCACCGTGGAAGGATCCCGTCGAACATCAGGAAACGATTGACGCTTCACCCGTTCGATGTGCTGACGAACAAGCAGGACAACGGATGATGGATGAAATTGATGCGGCCAAAAAAGAAGGGGATACACTCGGCGGTGAAATCGAAGTCGTCGTGACAGGCATGATGCCAGGCGTCGGGTCCTTCACCCAAAACGATCTAAAGCTCGACAGCCGGATTGCGCAAGCTGTCATCAGCGTCAATGCGATGAAATCAGTCGGTTTTGGTGACGGATATGAACTTGGTCGTCGCAAGGGGAGTACTGTCCAAGATGAAATCGTCCATGATGCATCCGGCTATCATCGGCGGACGAACCATCTAGGTGGAATCGAAGGCGGGATGTCGACAGGCATGCCGATTCGCGTCCAAATTGCAATGAAGCCGATTCCGACGCTCTATCGTCCACTGCAATCAGTCGATATCGAGACGAAGGAAGCATTCACGGCACAAATCGAGCGAAGTGATGCCTGTGCCGTTCCGGCCGCATCGGTTGTTCTAGAAGCCGTCGTCGCATTTGAGATTGCGGTCGCTATCCTTGAAATGTTCGGGACATCGACACTCGATCGTCTTCAGGCAGCCGTCGCTGCTTACAAAGAGGAGGTTCGGACGTTTTGATCGAATTTGATATCCGGTTGAACACGTCATATCCAGTACTTATCGGAAATGGGGCATTAGCCCGGTTATCGCATCTTTCAGCGCTGAACGAGGCGGACCGCATCTGGGTCATCACGGATGAAACGGTACATCACTTGCAAATGGATCGATTGCAGGCTGCATTAGCGGATGTATCGCCGTCGATCGATGTTCATATCAGCACCGTTGCGCCTGGGGAGAACAGTAAGTCGCTTGCCGTTTATGGCGCTCTACTCGAAGAAGGGGTTCGGTATGGGATGACACGTCATAGTCTGATCCTTGCGTTCGGTGGTGGAATGATTGGTGATTTAGCGGGATTCGTCGCGGCAACCTTTTTGCGCGGCATCCCGTTCCTTCAAATTCCGACGACACTGTTAGCGCACGATTCAAGTGTTGGTGGAAAGGTTGGTCTCAACCTCTCCCTCGGTAAAAACTTAGTCGGTGCATTTTATCAGCCAAGTGGTGTCGTATATGATTTAACGCTCCTTCAGACATTACCAGACCGGGAATGGCGAAGTGGCTTCTTTGAGTTAGTCAAGCATGGGTTCCTTTCACGACCATCATTTGCGGATTCGCTACTCGATATTTCGCTGGATGCTGTCAAAGGACTCGACTTAGAAGACTGGCTCGCACGGGGGATCAATGTGAAACGGGATATCGTCGAACAAGATGAGACGGAGCAAGGGATGCGTGCCTTTCTGAATTATGGACATACATTCGGTCATGCCGTTGAATATGCGAGTCCTGGTCTGTCGCATGGCGAGGCCGTAGGGATCGGACTCGTCTTCGTCAAGTTCTTAGAAGGAAATGACGGACAGGCGAAGCAACTCGGGCAATTGCTCCATCGTCTTGGAACGGAATTACCGGATCGACAATCGTTTAAGACCTACCTTGAACTGATGCGTCGCGACAAGAAGAACCACCAAGCAACGATTCGATTCGTCCTTGAAAAAGAAGGACGCTTCATTTTAGAAGCGATCAGCGAAGAACGATTGCGTCAAGCATTCAATCAAACAGTGAGGTGTCTAGAATGGGCTTAAGAGGAACAGTACAAGTACCTGGCGATAAATCAATGACGCATCGTGCTTTCCTGTTCGGCGGAATCGCCGAGGGAACGACACGTGTCAGAAACGCACTTGAAGGAGCCGATTGTCTTGCTTCACTAGAAGCGATGCAGGCGCTCGGTGCACAAATCGATCGAACATCAGAGGAAATTCGGATCACCGGAACGGATACGTTCCAAGAAGCGACGATCGATTGTGGAAACTCGGGGACGACGATTCGTCTCTTGAGCGGTATCCTAGCAGGCGGTCAAGCGACATATGCGCTCGATGGCGACGCTTCCTTGCGCAGACGTCCAATGAAACGAATCACGGAACCGCTTGCCTTATTCGGAGCGAACATCACAGGTGAGACGGCGCCGCTTCACATCACAGGAACGCCGCTTGTCGGAACGACGTATACGTTGCCAGTCGCAAGTGCACAAGTGAAAAGTGCCGTGTTGCTCGCAGGTCTGCATGCGACGGGTGAGACGACAGTCATCGAGCCGATCCTGTCACGCGACCATACGGAACGGATGTTGCCGCAGTTCGGTGTTGACGTAGCGATTGATGAACGCGAGGATGGTCGGCACATTCGTGTTCAAGGTCCTGTACGCTTACAAGCAACGTCACTCGACATTCCAGGCGATCCATCGTCAGCAGCGTTTTGGTGGACGGCAGCAGCAATCGGGCAGGATAGTCGCATCACGACGACCCACGTCTTGATGAATCCGACACGGATTGGTTTTTTACAGACGTTACGCCAGATGGGTGCAAGTGTCGAAATCAATCATCGCTCAGAAGACGGTGGAGAGGAGACGGCAGATGTGACCGTCGAGACGACATCGTTACAATCAATCACGGTCGAAGGTGACCAGATTCCATCCTTGATTGATGAGATCCCGCTACTCGCTTTGCTTGCGACGCAAGCGGAAGGACGAACGATCATTCGCGATGCACAAGAGCTTCGTGTCAAGGAAACGGACCGGATCGACACAGTCGTGACGGCATTACAGCGCCTTGGAGCGAACATCGAGGCAACGGATGACGGCATGATCATCGAAGGACCGACACCTTTGCAAGCAGCGGAAGTCGACAGTGCAGGTGATCACCGGCTCGCGATGATGTTGACGATCGCGGCGACGATCAATCCAGAAATTATGGTTCATGGACGCGAAGTAGTTGAAGTCAGCTACCCAACGTTCTATGATGATTTAAAGAAACTTCAATCCGACCAATCTAAGTAAGCAATAGGCGGATGACAGAAAGTGGGGCGTTTGCCTTGAATGAACAACTATTGAATGGCATCATCGAAGAATTGGAACATGGTCACACCTCAGAAGCGTTAGCAGCATTAGAAAAACTCGAAAAGACAGGAACGGATGAGGACCGCCTCGCCGTTGCCGATCTGTATATCGAACTCGGATTGTCTGACCGGGCGGTCGATCTCTTGGCGCCACTTTACGTCGAATATGCGGGTAATGCGGGAGTCGCCTTGTTACTAGCAGAGTGTTATATCGATTTGGATCGCGAAGAAGAAGCGATCTCCGTCCTCGAGCAGGTCGACACAACGGACACGGAATATGGTCCACGTTCTCTCGTATTACTCGCTGACCTCTATCAGTCGCAAGGTCTTGACGAAGTAGCGTTAGCGAAGCTGAAGGAAGCGCGTAATCTTGCACCGGACGAACCGTTACTGGCATACGGTTTGGCTGAGCTCTACATGACGCTCGGTGCGTTTGATCAGGCGGTACCGTTATTCGCCGAAATCGCGGAGCGACCAGAGTTACGTGCTGAATTGCCGCTCGATGCCCTTTACGCGGAATCACTCGCGATGACAGGACAATTTGAAGATGCGATTCCACTGTACGAACGTGCTGTCGCAGAACGCTCCGACTTGCATACCTTGTTTGGTCTTGCGATGACGGCTCACCGTGTCGGTCAACACCAAAAAGCGGTCGAGACATTCCAGCAATTGATTGCACAGGATCCGGACTATACGTCGGCGTACGTACCATACGCGGAAAGCCAAGCCGAACTTGGTTTGACAAAAGAAGCGCTGAACGTCATCAAACAAGGAATGGAGCGCGACGATTACAATGATGAGTTGCGGACGATGGAAGCCTTGTTCCTTCTAAAACTCGGCGATCGCGCTGGAAGCGTCCAAGCGCTGCGTGAGGCGCTTGCCTTGAATCCGGAATCAATCGTCGCAGCGGAACGTTTGCTCTCGTTACTTGCGGAAGACGAGGACCACGAAGCGATGATCGAGACGATCTCTGCCATCGAAGAACACGTCACGGCTCCGATTCTAACATGGTACCGGGCACGCGCTTTGTATGCCTTAGAGGAATACACTCAAGCGATGGAGAATTATGCGATAGTCGAAGGTGCATTCACAGAAGATGCGCTCTTCTTGAAAGAGTATGGATTCGCACTCGTCGAGGAAGGACGGCGTGAAGAGGGACAACGTCTTCTCCGTCGCGCTGCTAAGTTGACACCAGAAGATAACGAACTCGTCGACTATGTTGAACGAATGGATGGATGACTTCACGGGAGAAGGGAGTAGGATTGAGATGATAGAGAGAAAGCAGCGATTCTTACGCCGCATCTTAACCTATTACACGTTAAAGCGACGGGAAGCGAAATGGATCATCGATTATTGGCTGCGTAATGAGGCAAAACTCGAGCAAGTACACTTCGTCCAAAATGCAACATTCGCTCCGAAGGCAATCATCATGACGACATACGGATTCGATGCGGAACCGTTTCTCTTCAAAAAAGGGGATGTCACGACGTTAGATCCAGAAAAAGCGTATCATGACATCCGCCTGACCTCGGAAGATATCTATATCGAGTTGAACTTCCAAGGTATGATGATGGATGACGAGTATTTGTCATTACTCGAAGAAAACCCGTTTCGCCCAGAAGTTGCTGTTGAACCGCGCTTAGCGGATGAAGCGACACATTTCATCGCGGTCACGGTCAATCGGCAGGAAGAAGAACGTTTAGTCCGCTTGATTGATGAAGCACTGGATGCACGCGATCAACATCGCTTCCACTCTCTTTCTGAACAGTTACGGCTCGTTCGAAGTCAACTTCCTTAACAAAAGGACTCTATTGCCCAGCACAGGCAGTAGGGTCCTTTCGTATGTGAAGATTTGTGCAAAATATGAAGAAAAATAGAGTGGAATTTCATAAAACGTTCACATTAAGAGAGTAGGAGGAAATGCGGATATGATACATTAAATGTGACGAATTGTAAGTACGAAGAAAGGGGGAAATGACTTGCGTTTCAAACCATCCGACGTACAGCGGACACGAAGCGAGCAAGCGTACATCGATACGCTGATCGTGCCTTTGCTTCCGGTCGGTTTCGATGAGGCGATGCATGCTTACGCGGAATGCGCAGACATGACATTGACGGTGGCGTCCGAAGTCGAACGCCAGCTATCCGGACGGGCGTTGCTTGTTCCTGCTCTGACCTACATCGATGCACCGTCGATCGAACAGTTGGAAGGATGGCGTCAAGCGGCTGCTTCCGGGCAATTCCGTTTCATCACCTTCATCACGGCTGATTTAAGGTGGAAGGAGACTGCCGCCGAAGAGATTATCTACGTGCCACGTCTAGCTCTTGAGACGATGAGTCGTGACCAACAAGGTCAGATGGTCGGGAATTTTGTAGGACAAGTTCTCGAACAGTTAGGAAACCGTTGGACCGCGCTATGAAGCGGTTGACGCAATGATTTTATTAAGATACTATTACCATGTGAGAAATTTGTGTGAAGTACTGTCGTCTTGGGGCACAGCGTACATCACAAGGGGGGATCGAGATGGCTCAAAACGGGTCTAACGTAACACGTCGTCAGTTCTTGACGTATACATTGACAGGCGTCGGCGGTTTCATGGCTGCGACAATGGTCATGCCGATGGTCAACTTCGCAGTTGATCCAGTCCTGAAGAAATCAGGAGCAGGCGATAAAGTAAAAGTAATGAAGTTGTCGGATATCACGACAGAACCAAAACGGGTCGACTTCAAGAAACAAACGCAAGATGCGTGGTATGAGTTCGAAGAAACATTGTCTGCTTGGGTGTTCAAAGATGATAAGGGAGAAATTTTAGCCCTCTCACCAATTTGTAAACACTTAGGTTGCCAAGTCAGCTTCGGCGCAGATCCGACGCACCCGGAGCAATTCTATTGCCCATGTCACTTCGGACGGTATACGAAGGATGGCACGAACGTACCTGGTACGCCTCCGACGAAACCACTCGATGAGTATGAAATGCAACAGAAAGATGGTTACCTCTACCTTGGTAAACCAGTCGAAAGAGGTGCGTAAGCGATGATGCAAAAAATCTATGATTGGATCGATGAGCGCGTTGACATTACGCCGCTTTGGCGAGATATCGCCGATCATGAAGTACCGGAGCACGTCAACCCGGCACATAACTTTTCAGCTTTCGTTTATTGTTTTGGCGGATTGACGTTCTTTACGATCGTCATCCAGATTCTTTCGGGGATGTTCTTGACGATGTATTACGTACCGGACATCATCAACGCACACGCGTCCGTCTACTATCTTCAAAATGAAGTCGCACACGGACAAATCGTTCGTGGTATGCACCACTGGGGTGCGTCGGTCGTTATCGTAATGTTGTTCCTACATACATTACGTGTGTTCTTCACTGGTTCATACAAGAAACCACGTGAATTGAACTGGGTCGTCGGAGTTCTCTTGTTCTTCGTCGTCTTAGCTCTCGGTCTGACAGGATACCTATTGCCTTGGGACATGAAAGCGTTGTTCGCGACAAAAGTTACGATTCAGATTGCTGAAAGTATTCCGGTCATCGGTGGTATCGCGAAGACCCTCCTTGCGGGTGGAGAAATCGTCGGCGCAAGTACAATCGCTCGATTCTTTGCGATTCACGTCTTCTTCCTTCCTGCAGCATTGTTCGTCTTGCTCGGGGCCCACTTCATGATGATCCGTAAACAAGGGATCTCTGGACCACTTTAAACCGACTATCATCTAGACAACAAAAAAGGGGGAGAACACGATGCATCGTGGTAAAGGAATGAAATTCGTCACCGATTCACGGGTGTCGATCAACAACCGGATGCCGAACAAGTCGAAAGACTACTCGGAATATCCAGGTCGAACGGAAGCGTTCTGGCCAAACTTCTTACTTCGCGAATGGATGGTTGGAGCGGTCTTCTTGATCGGCTTCATGACATTGACAATCGTAGAAGCAGCACCACTTCAAAACATTGCCGATCCGACGAATACGTCGTACATTCCACTTCCGGACTGGTACTTCCTATTCCTCTATCAGCTCTTGAAATACCAATTCGCTGCAGGTCCATACATCTTGATGGGAACGGTCATCCTCCCAGGTCTTGCGTTCACAGCACTTCTCGTCGCGCCATGGCTCGACCAAGGTCTTGAACGTCGTCCTGCGAAACGTCCGATCGCAGTCAGCATGATGCTCCTCGCAGTCGTCTCGATCGTCTTCTTGACTTGGGAATCTGTTCAAACGACTCACTGGGATACAATCCATAAACAAGGTGAATTGACGATGAACGAAGGACCAAAAATTGATACATCGGCTAAAGGATTTGAAATTTATTCGAATCAGTCATGTGTCAACTGTCACGGTAAGAACCTCGAGGGTGGCGCAGCAGCTCCGGCACTCGTTGGTACGAAAAAGACAGAAAAAGAAATTTATGATATCGCAGTCAAAGGTATCGGTTCGATGCCTGCTGGTCAGTTCAAAGGATCAGATGCCGATCATAAAGAACTCGCGAAATTCATCGCTTCATACGGTGAAGGCGGCGAAAACAATAAATAAGCCAAAAGCCGGGGGAGCAATCCTCCGGCTTTTGTCGATGATGAGGTGAAACGATTGCAAGGTATTTTGACATTACTCCGACATAAAGCAGTACTCTGGATCGTTGGTTTAATCAACTTAGCAGGTACTTTATACGGTTATTACTGGTATGAACCACAACTTTCGACGTCGAAGTGGTATTACTATCCGTTCATTCCGGATAGCCCGACAGCATCCCTCTTCTTTACGATTATTGTCTTTCTCTGGATTTTCGGACGACGTTCCCGACTATTTGAAGCGCTCGCGTTCGTGACATTGATTAAATATGGCGTCTGGGCAGTCGTCATGAATGCGTTGATGTTGAATCAACTCGGAACGGAGGATTCGTTCTTAACGGCGATGGCACTGATGTTGATGGTATCGCATGGAGCGATGGCGTTCCAGGCGTTGTTATACAGTCCGCTGATGACGTTTCGCGTCAAGGAACTCGTCCTCGTCGCCATCTGGGTCATTCACAACGATGTCGTCGATTACGTCCTTGGACAGTGGCCGCGTTACCCAGCGCTTGCGGAGCATATCCAGTGGATCGGCTACGGCTCCTTCTGGTTGACCGGATTATGTCTTTTGATGGGATATCTGCTCGTCGCGCGCGATTCAATTGACAATAAGATCACTTGAACATAAAATAGACCTATAATCAAAAAAAGAAAGGAACGATGTCTCGTGGCAAACTATTTGATCTATCTCGCGATCATCATCATCGTCCCGATCTGGGCTCAGATGCGGGTGCGGAGCACCTATAAAAAATATCAAGATGTTCCGATTCAGAGTGGGGTGACAGGGGCACAGGTCGCAGACTTCATCATGAAGCAGAACGGGATCACGAACGTCCGTCTCGAGCCGATCGGTGGAACGATGTCCGACCATTATGACCCGACGAACAAAGTCGTTCGTTTGTCGGAAGACGTCTATTACGGTTCGACGGTCTCAGCCGTTTCGATTGCAGCGCACGAAATCGGTCACGTCATTCAAGATGCGACGGATTACAATATGATGCGTGTCCGTCACCGGATCGCACCTGTCGCGTCGATTACGTCGAACTTATCGTTCCCACTGTTGTTGATTGGTCTATTTGCCGGTTTCAGTGGTCTTGCGATGCTTGGTGTCGTCTTGATGCTCGGTGCCGTCATCTTCCAACTCGTCACGTTACCGGTTGAGTTTGATGCCTCGAATCGAGCGATGTCGCAGTTGACGGAGCATGGTATCATTGATGCCGAAGAAGAACGTGGTTCACGTCGTGTCTTAAACGCAGCGGCTTGGACGTACGTCGCAGCAACACTCGTTGCTGTCGCCGAGTTCCTTCGTCTCGCACTGCTCGTCTTCAACCCGTCAAGTGATGACTAAAACGAAAAACACGGATCGCTCAAACGAGCAATCCGTGTTTTTTTTTACGTTTCTTTGATCGGGACTCGATTTTCGTCGAACGTGAATCCTTCTCCCGTTACTTCATAGACATCATGCAATGTGATGAAGGCGTGCTGGTCGACACTTTTAACGAGCGTCTTCAAGCGGTTGATTTCATTGCGAGCGACGACGACGTACAATACTTCGAGATCTCGTCCGGAGTAACCGCCTTTTGCGATTAGACGGGTCGTACCACGATTCATCGTCGCATGAATACCGTCGGCAATCTCTGTCCGGTGATCACTGATGATCATCGCTGCTTTACCAGCATACGTGCCCTCTTGCATCCAATCGATAACGCGGGCACCGACGTATACGGCAAGTAACGTATACATCGCTTGCTTGTAGTCGAGATACGTCAAGGATGCGACGATGACGAAGAAATCGAAGATCAAGAATGTTCGACCAATCGACCAACCGAAGTAGCGTTTCGTCAAACGCGCGATGATATCGACGCCACCAGTCGTACCACCATTGTTGAAGATGATACCAAGACCAACGCCGATGAATACACCGGCAAAGAGCGCCGCAAGCACCATATCGTCACGCAGGTCGATGACGAGTGGTGAATATTTGGCAATCAATCCATACCAGAAGGAAAAACTGAATGTACCGATCAACGTGTAGACGAAGGTCGTCCGACCAAGAATTTTATAACTGACGAAAAAAAGTGGGACATTCAATACTAAGTTCGTGATCGATGGAGATAACCCGAACAGGCCTTTTAGAATCAGCGTGATTCCGGTGAAACCGCCTTCTGCTAACTCATTTTGAACGTTAAAATGATAAATACCAAAAGCAAAGATGAACGATCCGACTAAAATCCAGAGGATGTTCTGGATCCGAATCGGGAATTGGAATGGAGGTGCCATTTCCGTATGCTCCTTTCAAATCAAGACTCTTTCTCTAGGGTAACGGCACGGTCGGAAAAAGACTAGCTTTTCCTATGAAAATCAGTCAAAAAGTGATCAGTATGGTCATTCCGATTGATATTGCTTAGAATAGAGACGAATAGAAGTCATAAAGAGAGTGTGGTTTTATCATGAAAAAAGCAATTGGGATTCTTTGTTATCCATCCGTCGGCGGGAGTGGGGTCGTCGCGACGGAACTCGGTATGAAACTTGCGGACCGTGGCCATGACGTCCATTTCATTACGTCGAGCATGCCGTTTCGTCTGACGGAATATCGGCCAAACATCACGGTCCACTTGGTTGAAGTCAACCAGTATTCCGTTTTTAAATATCCACCATACGACATTACGTTAGCGTCAAAAGTCGCAGAAATCATCGATTTATTTGATCTTGATGTCATCCATGCCCATTACGCCGTTCCGCACGCGGTCTGTGCAGATCTCGGGCGAAACATGGCTAAGAAAAAAGGCGTCGCCGTCGTGACGACGTTACACGGAACGGACATCACCGTCATCGGGCAAGACTTAGAGATGCAACCGGCCATTCGGTACGGCATCGAACGATCAGACGCGGTCACGGCCGTCTCCGAGAGTCTAGCGCTTGAGACGAATGCGACGCTCAATGCACACTACGACATCGATGTCATTGCGAACTCGATTGATGAGAGTGTCTATTATCCGATGCGGGATGAACGCTTAAAGCGGCATTACGGCATCGAAGCAGACGAAGTCGTCGTCATTCATATCTCGAACTTCCGACCGGTCAAACGAATCGATGATACGCTTGCAGCGTTCGCTATTGCAGCGAAAGACCGGAAGATGCGTCTGTTGCTCGTCGGGGATGGTCCAGAGATGGGACAAACGAGACGTCGCGCAAAGGAACTCGGCATTTACGACAAAGTGATCTTTGCCGGTAAACAGGAACACGTCGCGCAATTGCTCGCCATTAGTGATATTCATGTCCTGTTGTCAGAAAAAGAAGCGTTCGGGCTCGTCGTCCTTGAGGCGATGGCAATTGGGGTCCCGAGTGTCGTCTCGACAGCAGGTGGCTTACCGGAAGTCATACAGGACGGTGTCACCGGATATATCGTTCCAACTTACGATGTCAAAATGGCTGCGGCACGAATCGGTGAACTCGCAGATGATCCGATGTTACGGGAACGGATGGCAGAAGAGGGCATTCGCGACACGCGTCGACGTTTTGATTCGAATGAGATCGTTCGTCGTTATGAACAAGTCTATGAACGGGTGTGTGCGCGTCATGAACTTGCTTGAAGGGGCACATCATATCATCCAGACAATCGAGGAGGCCGGTGGTGAAGCGTATATCGTCGGTGGTGCCGTTCGTGATATGTTGCTCGATCGGACACCGGGAGACTATGATTTAGCGAGCTCGATGTTACCGGAACAGATCATCAACTTATTCCCTGTCGTCATTCCGACAGGACTCGAGCATGGAACCGTGACGGTCGTTCTTAACCACGTGCCGTACGAGATCACGACGTTCCGCTCAGAAGCAACGTACAGCGATCGCCGGAGACCGGATGCGGTGACGCTTGGCGTTAGTTTAGAAGAGGATTTAACACGGCGTGACTTTACAATCAACGCGATGGCACTCAGACCAACGGGTCGCGTCGATCTGTTCGGAGGAGCGCATGACATTGAAGAGCGAATCATCCGGACGGTCGGCGAACCAGCTGAACGTTTTAATGAAGATGCGCTTCGGATGATGCGGGCGTTCCGCTTCATGAGCCAACTGGATTTCTCGCTTGACGAGGCAACTGAACAAGCAATCGTTAAACTCGCTCCGCATCTAGCGGCCGTTGCGATTGAGCGGATCGCAATCGAGTTCGAGAAGCTCTTACTTGGTCCTGGAAAACAGCAGGCGTTACAGGCGATGCTCCGGACAGGAATCGAACGCTACCTCCCCGGTATGACTTCAGAAATCGTCAAAGGACTCGCGCAGCAGTCGTTTCAGGGTGTCTCAAAAGATGCCGTCTGGACACTCGTACTCGATGCCGGTCTTGCGAAAGATCAATTGACGCGCTGGAAACGATCGAAACATCAAGTGCAGCTCGCAACGCGTTTAACACCTCTGTTATACCGACCATTACAAGACTGGGATCGTTATCAGTTGTCGGACGAGGAACTGATGATCCTTCGGGAAATGACCGGAACGGATTATCCAGATCGATCAGACTTACCGATTCGCAGTCGTAAAGAGCTCGCTGTCGACGGAAAAGACATGATCCGCCTCGGTCTTCAAAAACAACAGATCAAGGAAGCACTTTTGCATTTGGAATACAGTGTCGTCACGCGTGCTTGCCCAAACGACCGCGTGACATTACTGAGGGAGGTAGAGCGATGGCGCACTCAGTCCGAGAACAAATCTTGATCGCACTTCGTCAGCGGACGTGGTACTCCGGACAGGAATTAGCAGAGACATTAAATATTTCACGTACCGCTATTTGGAAACATATGCAAACCTTAAAGGAAGAAGGATACCA
The DNA here is from genome assembly GCF_019890935.1 of Exiguobacterium acetylicum. Classification (NCBI taxonomy): domain Bacteria; kingdom Bacillati; phylum Bacillota; class Bacilli; order Caryophanales; genus Exiguobacterium; species Exiguobacterium acetylicum. The sequence goes on along the minus strand of NZ_CP082333.1, from coordinate 1,925,647 downwards.
AATCATCTCGAATAAAAAACAAGGCTATCAATTAGTCGATGAAGGCGATTTGCTGACGCCGATTGCCATTGAACAATGGTTAACGACAGCGCGTCTTGGTCGCCACATCCTTCATTTCGAAGAACTGGACACGACGCAGCGGATTGCACATGAGCAAGCGCAACAGCAAGCGCAGGAAGGAACACTCGTCGTATGCGATCACCAGACGAATGGACGCGGACAGCTAGGGAGAACGTGGCATGAAGCGAAAAATGAAGGCATCGCAATGAGTCTACTCGTCCGACCGGATGTACCGATGCACCAAGCAGGTCAATTAACGCTCGTAGCAGGTATTGCACTTGCCCAGTCTCTCCGGACATTCGATGTTCCGGTTACCATTAAATGGCCGAACGATATCTTGATCAACGGTCGTAAGGTGGCAGGCATTTTGACGGAAATGCAGACCGAGGCGGACCGAATCAGTTCAGTCATCATTGGCATCGGGATCAATGTGCATCACGAGCAGTTTCCGGAAGGGATCAAAGATCGTGCTACCTCGCTCGTCCGAGAATCAGGAAGAACTTTCCGACGTGCGGAGGTCGTCGCGACTTTTTTGAATCGATTTGAACGACTATACACACAGTGGCTCGAGCTAGGGTTCGGAGCTTTCGTCTCCGAGTGGGAAACACTCGCAGATCGCTTACATGAACAAGTGACGCTACGGACACGTCAGATGACCGCTTCCGGAACATTGCTTGGTATTGACGAGACGGGCACGATTCGGATTGAGACGGAAACGGGGGAGACCCGTTTCCATTCGGCAGAGCTGATTTACTGGGAAAAAGAATGAGGGTTTGAATCAGACGGTTTGCAGAGAGCTTTTCCCGTCATGTATAATAAAGCCACGGATGGTATCCGCTTGCCGGAACCATACCGAATTGACAGGTGCCAGTTTTAGCTGTTTCAACTGCCTTGATCTTAACGGACAGGGACAGAAGGACGATATTCAATTATTCCGCCTTCTTTTCCGCATGCATTTATTTTGGAGAAGAAGGCGTTTTCCTTTTGTCCTCCCTACACACGTAAGGAGAGAACACGATGCACACAATGAGTCCATTACTCAAAAAACAACAAGCTGGAGAGAAGCTCGTCATGTTGACGGCGTATGATTATCCTTCAGCAAAACTATCAGAGGCAGCAGGAGTTGATATGTTGCTCGTCGGCGATTCCCTCGGGAACGTCATCCTCGGCTATGACTCAACGATTGCTGTCACGGTCGACGACATGGTTCATCATGCGCGAGCGGTACGCCGCGGCGCACCACAGACGTTCATGATCGTCGATATGCCGTTCGCAAGCTATCACGGTTCATTTGATCGCACGCTTGAATCAGCAGCGCGTATCTTCCAAGAATCGCAGGCAGATGCCTTGAAGCTGGAAGGGGCAGGGGAGATTTTAAAGACGATTCGTCGTTTGACGGACGCTGGGATGCCTTGTGTCGCGCATCTCGGATTAACACCACAATCCGTCGGTGTCCTTGAAGGATTTAAAGTCCAGGGGAAATCACTAGAAGCAGCCGAACAACTGATTGCAGACAGTTTGGAAGCAGAGCGTGCCGGAGCGAAGATGCTCGTCCTCGAATGTGTGCCGCATCCGCTCGCGAAACGCATTCAAGAGCTCCTCTCGATTCCGGTCATCGGCATCGGTGCCGGTGCAGACGTCGCCGGCCAAGTACTTGTCTATCATGACATCTTGACGTATGGTGTCGGTCGTTTACCGAAGTTCGTTAAAGCGTATACGGATTGGAATACTTCAGGAACGGAAGCAATCGCTACTTACGTCAAAGACGTCAAAGCCGGTGCCTTCCCTGAACTAGCACATTCGTTCCAGATGGACGAAGAATTGATTGGTGCGCTTTATGGAGGGACTAAAGAATGAAAATCATCCAGGACGTCCAGACGTTACGCGAATGTTTAGCGGGAGTCGGTTCAATCGGTTTTGTACCGACGATGGGATTCTTGCATGAAGGGCATGCCTCCTTGCTCAAACAAGCACGACAAGACAATGATGTCGTCGTCTTGAGTATTTTCGTCAACCCGACACAATTCGGACCAAACGAAGATTTGGATCGTTATCCACGAGACGCGGAACGAGATCAGAAGATTGCGGAGGCAGAAGGGGTCGATTACCTGTTCTATCCGACGAACGAGACGATGTATCCGCTGGATATGGCCCGTGTTACGGTCCGCTCTGGTGATGATGTCTTATGCGGCGCATCACGACCAGGACATTTTGATGGAGTCTTGACGGTCGTCAGCAAACTATTGAACGTCGTCCGTCCAACCCGTGCATATTTCGGTTTAAAGGATGCACAACAGCTCGCATTGATTGAAGCGTATGTCGCTGATTACTTTGTTCCGGTTGAGATCGTCCGTTGCCCGATCATTCGCGAAGCGAATGGTCTAGCGAAATCGTCACGTAATGTCTATCTATCGGAAACAGAGCGGGCGCAAGCACCGGGAATCCAGCAGGCGTTGCAACAAGCGAAACAAGCACTCGATCAAGGGGTGCCTGTTGAAACGGTTCTCGATCGGACGCGCGAAGCACTTCAATTCGAAGGGACGACGATCGATTACGTCGAAGCTGTCGACTATCCATCACTAGGACCCGTTACGGAACAAACGACGACGATTCTCTTAGCTGTCGCCGTGCAGTTTGCATCGGCACGCTTGATCGATAATTTACTATATACGAGAGGAGCATGACGATGTTACGCACATTCATGCACGCTAAACTACACAAAGCCCGGGTCACCGAGGCAAACTTACACTATGTTGGTTCGATTACGATCGATGAAGATTTACTCGATGCTGTCGGGATTCTTGAAAATGAAAAAGTCCAAGTAACGAACAATCAGAACGGTGCACGGATTGAAACGTATGCGATTAAAGGTGCTCGCGGTTCAGGTGTCATCTGTTTGAATGGTGCGGCAGCTCGCCATTTCCAAGTCGGAGATGAGGTCATCATCATGGCGTACGCGCAACTATCGACGGAAGAAATCGCGACACATGTTCCAAAAGTGGCTGTTCTAAATGAACAGAACGACATCAAACAAATGTTGTCTCAAGAAATCGCCCACACGATCTTATGAAATTTTAGAGACCCGATCATGTCAGCGGGTCTCTTTTTTTGTTAAGATGAAGAATGAGATGCCATCCGGTCATGGAGAGGATGGATAAAAGGTGGAGGATCAGTGTTGAAGAAAAAGTACGTCGTAGTCGACCTGGAAACGACAGGTCATTCCATAAAGGCTGGCGATGAGATGATTGAGATCGGCATGGCGGTCATTGAAGATGGACAGTTGACAGAACAATTGTCTGCCTTCGTGCGTCCGACCCAACCGATTCCTCCATTCATTTCCCAGTTGACGGGCATCACGGATGAGGATGTCAAAGAGGCCGAGACATTCGATGTCATCGCACCGCGTGTCTTATCATTGCTCGACGGTGGTGTCTTCGTCGCACATAATGTGCAGTTCGATTTAAACTTCTTAAACGATGCGTTAGAAGAGGAAGGATACTTGCCATACACAGGTCCTGTCATTGATACAGTCGAACTCGCACGAATCTTGCTTCCGACAGCAGAAAGCCACGCGCTGTCGCATCTGTCAGAGTCATTACACCTCGCCCATCAAGAAGCGCACCGGGCAGGGAGTGACGCTTCGGCGACGGCTGAATTGTTGCTTGAACTACTCAAACGACTACATACGTTGCCGCTTGAGACATTGAAGCACTTAAGACGGTTATCACCGCGCCTGTTCAGTGCCATCGAAGAGGAAATCGACCATGCGATTCGTTTAGTCGGCATCGAGGAGGATTCACAGTTTGATCGTTTTCGAAAAATCGCTTTGAAAAAGCGTCAGACGATCGAACGCTTAACACATCCGCCCGTTCTAGAACCGTTCGGACCATTCGTTGATGAATTGAATGCCGTGACGTTCCCTCGTCTATTCGAAGGATATGAAGAGCGACGTGGGCAGCTCGAGATGATGCGTCATGTCTATCAATCGCTCGATCAAGAAACCCCGTTACTCGTCGAAGCGGGAACGGGAACCGGGAAATCGCTCGGTTATCTTGTTCCGGCAGCGCATTACGCGCTCGAACATGAAGTCCCGATTGTCGTCAGTACGCACACGATTCAATTACAGGAGCAACTGTTCGCGCGTGATTTACCGCTCTTGCGTCAGCTGTTCGATGCGCCGGTCCAGATTGCATTGCTTAAGGGACGAAGTAACTATATTGATTTACGGAAGTTCGAATTTTTCTTGAATGATCAAGAGGATGCTTATAACTTCACGCTCGCAAAAGCGATTCTGCTCGTCTGGTTGACGGAGACGGAAACAGGAGATTTAGAAGAAGTCAGCTTACCAGGCGGTGCAGCGCAAGGCAATATCGGCATCAAACAGTTGATCCAGTCTGATAGCCAATCGCAGCTCGGACGATTTGATCCGTGGTACAGCCGAGATTTTTTCCAACATGCGATTCGCCAAGCAAAGGATGCGACGATCATCGTCACGAACCATGCCTTGTTGTTTAGTGACCTGCAGTTCGAAGCAGGGGTCTTGCCGAAAGGAAGTCCATTGATTCTTGACGAGGCACACCAAATCGAAGAAGTCGCGAGCCATCATTTTGGTCTCGTCTTTGATGGACATACGTTTGATCGTCTGTTCCGACAACTCGGGTATTCGTCCGATAAAAAATTATTACACCGCTTGCTTGATCTGTCGGAAGAATGGGACATCGCCGAGATGGTCGAAGCCCATAGTGAGACGGTCGATGAGGCGTTGACGACGTTGCTCGAAGAGGCAGACGGTCTATTGATGATCATTCAAGCATACGGGCTTGAACTGGCTTCCCGCAAAGCACGACGGGAAGGAATGGTCAGCATTCGCTTCAAGCGACTCGACCGTTCGATGCGTGCCGTTCAGGAAAGTGCCAAGCGGGTTGAATTGGTGTTGCGGCGTTTGCGTCAAGCAATCCGGGCGATCCATAAACTGTTCCATGAACACCGGGAGCAGATGAGTTATCGCGAACGTTCACTCGTCGCAGATTTAAAAGCGATCACGTCACAAATCGAAGAAGCGGAGCTCGCCATCTTCGAGACGATGCTTGCCCCGCACGATGAGACAGTATCTTGGATCGAGACGTCTGTTAAGAATCGAAAACTGACGCGGGTCTACACACAACCAATCGACATTTCAGAGCGACTGCGACGGGACGTCTTTTCGAAACGGACGTGTATCCTGACGTCTGCGACGCTGACTGTCTCGAACAAGTTCCAGTTCATTGAGAACCGTTTAGGGCTCGATGCGTTTGAGACACGTCGTTTCGTCGTTCCGTCGCCGTTCGGATATGCCGATAACGTGCGATTGATGATTCCGACGGATCTTCCACTCCTACAGGATGTACCATTGCCGGAATTTGCAGAGACGATTGCGGAAGCCATCTTACAAATTGCAGAGGTGACGGAAGGACGGATGCTCGTCTTATTTACCTCAAATGATTTACTTCGACTGACGCATGAAGCGACGAAACCGTTGTTACCTGACCGATTTACGTTACTCTCGCAAGGGGTCACGCAAGGTTCACGGCAACGACTGATGAAACAGTTTAAGCAACTTGACGCCTGTATCTTGTTCGGGACGGCTAGCTTTTGGGAAGGAGTCGATATCCCAGGAGATGATCTCAGTTGTCTTGTCATCGTCCGACTACCGTTCGCGCCACCGGACCAACCAATCGTTCAGGCACGCTCGGAACGGATCGAAAAACTCGGGAAATCATCATTTTTCGAATACAGCTTACCGCAAGCAATCATTCGCTTTAAGCAAGGCTTTGGTCGCTTGATCCGGACGACGAACGACCGAGGTGTTGTCTTCGTGCTCGATCGGCGGATTGAGACAACGCGTTATGGAAAACGGTTCGTCACGAGTCTGCCGAAAGTGCCTGTTTTATCAAAACCGCTTGATGAACTGACAGCAGAACTAGAATTGTTCTTGAATGATGGCGATTGAGTCTATTCAGATAAACCCTATCGCATTATAATAGATAGAGAAAAATGAGGGAGGACATACAGATGGATTCAAAAATTGAAACACTTGCGACCGTCAAAGTGAACCGCCATGACGATACGTATAAAATCGTCGACTTGTTGAATCGGACACTGAAAACGGAAGATTTAATGTTCGGTCTTGCTCTCGATGAAAAAGACAAGGAGCAGATGGTCTTTACCATCTACCGCACATGAAGTGGAAAATCACGCTTGGTCTGCTAAGTGCACTCATCCTTTTGACTGTACTTGGCACCGCCGTTTATCAGGTGACGATCGCTGAGGCAAAAGACCGGGAACAGAGCGTCGCCGAACAAGCAGAGGCGCGTCTGAAAAAAGAACTCAAACCGACGGACGTCCGGTTCGAATCTGTCTTTAACGGGAAACGTCAATATGTCGTTTTTAAGATGAAGCAGAACGGACAGGCGGTACGGGCGTTCGTACCGAAAAAAGGAACGATTGAGACACGACCAGTTGCTGATGGTATTGCCATCAAAACGGTCATCGCAGATCATCCGGAACTAGGAGACATCGTGTCTGCTAAGTACGGCTTTGAGGATCGTGCCGTCATCGAGATCGTTTCAAAGACGACGACAGGCTATGATTATTCGTATTACACGTATCAAGAAGGTTCTTTCATCAAACGATTACGAATTAAGTAAAGGGAGTGGGCGACATGTTATCGAAACGCGTACGACAATTGACACCATCTACGACGCTAGCCATCACAGCGAAAGCCAAGGCACTACGTGAAGAAGGTCAAGACATCATCGGTTTAGGTGCGGGAGAGCCCGACTTCAATACACCGGAATTCATCATCCAAGCAGCATTCGAGGCAGCAGAAGCGGGCGATACGAAGTATACGCCGTCCGGCGGAACGGTCGCCTTGAAGGATGCAATCATCGAAAAGACACGCCGTGACTTATGGATGCCATACGAACGCTCAGAAGTCATGGTCGCTTCAGGAGCAAAGCATGCACTATCAACGTTGTTCCAAGCGATTCTCGATCCAGGCGATGAAGTCATCGTCCCGGCACCATACTGGGTCAGTTATCCAGAGCAAATTAAACTCAGTGACGGCGTACCGGTCATTTTAGAAACGGACGAATCGTCTCGCTTCAAAGTGACACGGGAATTGCTCGAGCAACACATTACCCCAAAAACGAAAGCACTCGTCTTGAATTCACCATCGAATCCGACAGGAATGGTCTATTCGAAAGAAGAGCTCGAGATGGTAGCCGATGTTGCGATCAAGCACGATCTACTCGTCATCAGTGACGAGATTTATGAAAAGTTGCTCTATAACGGTGCAACACATATCTCGATCGCGTCCTTGCCAGAGATGCGCGAACGGACGGTCATCATCAATGGTGTCTCGAAGTCCCATGCGATGACAGGCTGGCGGATCGGGTATGCAATCGGACCGAAGGAAATCATCTCAGCGATGACGAACTTAGCGAGCCATTCGACGTCGAACCCGACATCGATTGCGCAAGCGGCATCGGTTGCTGCGTATGCAGAAGGTGATGCACCGGTCGAAGCGATGCGTGTCATCTTTGAGGAACGACTTGAAAAAATCTATGCACGACTCATCGAGATCGAAGGATTAACGTGTCTGAAGCCAGAAGGGGCATTCTACTTGTTCCCACATGCAAAGCAAGCTGCCGAGATGTGTGGATTCGATAATGTCGATGACTGGTGTACAGCTGTTTTATCTGAAGCGAAGGTCGCCTTGATTCCAGGTTCAGGATTTGGTGCACCGGACTATGTCCGCCTATCTTACGCGACGGATCCGGCACGTGTCCTAGAGGCACTCGACCGGATTGAAGGATTCATCACGGCACATACAGCCGTTTAATAGAGAGAGGATGTTGACTGTTGAAAGCAATGATTCGAGATGTAAATAAATTTGTAGGAGAAGAAGTGACGATCGGGTGTTGGTTAGCAAACAAACGCTCAAGCGGTAAAATCGCCTTCCTCCAACTTCGGGATGGCTCTGGATTCATGCAGGGTGTCGTCGTCAAAGAAACAGTCGGCGAAGACTTATTCAAGCAAGCAAAAGGCTTAACGCAGGAATCATCACTATGGGTGACAGGTGTCATCAAATCAGATGGCGGTCGGACAGCGATCGGTCATGAAATGGAAATTTCAAAAATCGAAGTCATCCATGAAGCGATCGATTATCCGATCACACCAAAAGCACATGGAACGGACTTCTTGATGGACAACCGTCACCTCTGGTTGCGTTCAAAGCGCCAACATGCGGTCATGGTCGTTCGGAACGAATTGATTCGTGCGACGTACGAATTCTTTAACCAAGAAGGATTCATCAAAGTGGATCCGCCAATCTTGACAGGTAGCGCCCCAGAAGGAACAACAGAATTGTTCCATACGAAATATTTCGATGAAGATGCGTACCTTTCACAATCGGGTCAGCTTTACATGGAAGCGGCAGCAATGGCACTTGGAAAGGTCTTCTCGTTCGGTCCAACGTTCCGTGCTGAAAAATCAAAAACACGTCGTCACTTGATCGAATTCTGGATGATGGAGCCTGAGATGGCATTCCACGATCACGAGATGAACCTCGAAGTCCAAGAAAACTATGTTTCGCACCTTGTACAATCGGCACTGAAAAACTGTCGTGCGGAACTTGAGTTGCTTGGACGTGACTTGACGGTCCTTGAAAACATTAAAGCACCGTTTCCACGCGTCAAGTACACGGAAGCAATCGACATGCTCAAGGAGCAAGGATTCGACGATATCGAATTCGGCGATGACTTTGGTGCACCACACGAGACAGCAATCGCAAACAGCTTCGCACGTCCTGTCTTCATCACGCACTGGCCAAAAGCAATCAAACCGTTCTACATGAAAGAAGATCCGGAAAACCCAGACTTCGTCTTGTGTGATGATTTGATTGCACCTGAAGGATACGGGGAAATCGTCGGTGGTTCACAACGTGAAGAAGATCATGAAAAACTCCTCGCTGAGATGAAGAAACATGGTCTTGACGAGACAGGTGCTTATAAATGGTATCTCGAAACACGTCAATACGGTTCTGTTCCACACAGTGGCTTCGGTCTTGGTTTAGAGCGGACAGTCGCTTGGATCACAGGTGTCGAGCACGTTCGGGAAACAATTCCGTTCCCACGTTTGCTAAACCGCCTCTATCCATAAGCAGTAAGGAAAAACATCGACCCATCGTCTCGACGGGTCGATTTCTTGTTTAGACTAGAGAATCGAGGAAATACGATGAATCATAATTTAGTGCAATTATTCGAGGAAGGGACGGTCGTCTTACCGAAACGATTGTTCACCGAGGCAAAACGGTTAGGCATCAGTTTTGTCGAGTTCACGTTAATTGGTCAATTGTTTGCTTGCCGGGCAGAAGGTATGGAGATGCCGTCACCGGAAGAGTTAAGTAATCGACTTGGACTATCCGAGACGGAAACGATCGAAACGACACTCGGTTTATTACAAAAAGGATTACTGGCAATGGAGAACGTTAATGGTTCTGAACGTTATTCGCTTGTTCCGCTTTACGAAAAACTGATGGCACCACCGGAACAGGAAGCACCGAACTTTGATACGATCAATCCGTCCGTCTTCCAACAATTCGAGCGTGAACTCGGGATGATGTCACCGTTTCAGATGGAGCAGATCATTCAGTGGCTGACGATCGAGAACATTTCGGAGGAACTGGTGCTTGCCGCACTTCGAGAAGCGGTCTATCATAATGTCCGCAAAATGACCTATATCAATCAAATTTTACGGACGTGGGAACGTGAAGGGATCAAGACGCTTGAGGATCTCGCAGGGCGGGGAGGTTAAGGAGATGTTACGAAAGGCAGAAATCGATCGGATTGAAGCAACGTTAGAAGAGATGTTTCCGGATGCATTTTGTGAGTTGATTCATCGTAACCCGTTTGAGTTGGTCGTAGCGGTTGCACTCAGTGCACAAGCGACCGATGTACTTGTCAATCAGGTGACACCTAGGTTGTTCGCAGCGTATCCGGATCCTGATTCGCTTGCTGCGGCACCCGTCGAGGAAATCGAGGACAAAATCAAACGACTTGGATTGTACCGAAATAAAGCCAAAAACATCAAAGCGCTTGCGGCACAACTCCTTGCGAAACACGACGGAGAAGTCCCGTCGGAACGCGCCGGGCTCGAAGCCTTACCTGGCGTTGGACGCAAGACGGCAAACGTCGTCCTGTCTGTTGCTTTCGATGTACCGGCATTTGCGGTTGATACACATGTCGAACGTGTCTCGAAACGCCTTGGGATCTGTCGCTGGAAGGATAATGTCACGCAGGTCGAAGCGACACTGATGCGTCGCTTCAAACGGGAGCGGTGGTCAAAGCTCCATCACCAATTCATCTTCTTTGGACGTTATCACTGCAAGGCACAACGTCCGAACTGTGAAGCGTGCCCGTTACTCGACATGTGTCGAGAGGGGAAAAAACGGACAAAAGGAATAGCTACACCATAAAAAAAGTGGATCCGAGACCGGATCCACTTTTTTTGCATATCATCCATTCCAAGGAGTATCGGACCATTCACGACGCTTTTTCGTGATCGGTACTTTTTTGAAGCCCCAGTTTCGGAAATCTTGGTCCGGACTATCGCGTCGAATGTAAATCTTATCTTTGATGGCTTTAAAAATCCGGTTTTCGTCCCCATAATGGACAAACCGCGGTTTTACCTCGATGACACCACGACGGACGCGAGATAAAGGTAAGCAGACCAAGTCGGCAATCTCAAGACCAGATTGGTAGAGGTCGCTGTCTTTTTCAGCAAAGATGAAGCCTTTGATTTTTTGACGACTTTTTTCGACGTCGAGATGGACCGTTCCCGAATTGAAGATATCGAAGAACGCCTTTTGAATAAGCAAGTTCTGATAATCATCACGGCTTTCAAGAACGACACGCGCACTCGTTGCTTCTGTCTCATCGAGGAAGGAATAAAACGACTTCATCAGATGGGCGAAGGCAACGACATACGGATCCTTCGGTGTCGAGAAGAAGTCTTGTAGCTTCTGTTTATCGACTTCGACGCTGACGATCGTACAATCGATATCAACTAAAAATTCCGGCAAGGCGATCCAGAAATGTCGTAACATATCAATCGTGATGCCATCTTCTTTACCATACGGATGCTCAGCTTTTAAAATCTCCTTCAAATGAAGAGGAATATGCGGATCTTCAAAAACTTTTGCCTTAAAATCCATCAAACGTTGACGAAGCGGACTTGGTTCACCGGTCTCGTCCGAATCGATGGCATATTTATATTCCATCAAGACACCCGTTAAGTTGAATTGTGTATTCCCTTTTGGTGTCCCAGTTTCATCAACGAACATGATGTATTTCTTCGGGGCAGGGGTTGAATTCTTAGGAAATCCTTTGACGTCAACGCCTTTGACGTTCGATTGTACCCGTTTGTTCAAATGAATCTCCTCCAATTGCACAATAATTACACAGTCTTTTCGAAAGAAATGCTCTTGATGCCACTTTACACGCTAGGCGGCTGAAAAGCTATAGCCTGATAAGTGAAACCGTAGAAACATTCTCTCGTATGATTAGGTGTTCGACTTAAGGAAGATAATTCCTGTTTTTTAATCGTTATTCTTCACCATTCATCAAGCGATCGATATAACGAACGGATTTAATCGTTTCATTGAAGCGTTTCAGACTCGTTTTCGGTTGAAATGCTTGAACGGAAATTTGCTTCAGTTGATCCACGGCGCTTTCGACCATGCTAGGTCGTAAGTAAGGACTATCTTGGGCATTCGTTTGCCACTGTGCAATCAGTTGATCCGCTCGTTCAACGAACGGTACAACGTCTCGATTGAAGTCATATTCGGTTCCGGCACGTCCTTCTTGATAAATACGTTCAATCTCTTGTAATAACGGTTCAATTGTCATTGGTTTTTAACTACTCCTCTCGGCCGATACGGTACAATCACATATCATGGTACAATAAACGCGATAGGAGGGGAATCGTTTTGAATTACCCGAATGGGAAAAAATTTCAAAAGCCACTCGAGTCGCATGGATCCCGAATCAAGAAGGCGCGATCAACCGATTCCACCTTTTCGAATCGAGGGATGACGCTCGAAAAATTATTGAATGAAAGTAATACGTTTTATCTGACTCATAATCGGGCAATCATTCACAAGAAACCCACTCCGTTACAAATTGTCCAAGTCGATTATCCGAAACGATCGGCAGCGGTCGTCAAGGAAGCCTATTTCAAGCAACCGTCGACGACGGACTATAACGGTGTTTATCGCGGAAAATATATTGATTTCGAAGCGAAGGAGACGACGAATAAAACATCCTTCCCGATAAAAAATTTTCACCCCCATCAAATCGCACACATGCGCCAATGTGTCGAACATGGAGGAATTTGTTTTGTCATCATTCGTTTCAGTCTGTATAATGTGCAATATGTGCTTTCAGTCGAGCACGTGTTCCCCTGGTGGGATCAACTAGAAAGCGGACGAAAATCAATTCCGCTGACGGTCATTGAACGAGACGGTATCAAAGTCGAGACTGGCGCGTACCCTGCCATCGATTATTTAAAGGCAGTGGACGAACTATATTTCAATTCAGACACTTTTTGATTGAAGGAGAAGGATAGCATATGGAAAGAAGTCGTGTCGCACGTCGTGAAGAGACGAAGTCATCTGAGAAAAAGATGAAACGGACGAAACGTCCCCAAAAGAAAAAGTCAGGTGGAGGTTCCGGTGGGAAAGGTCCACTTTGGAAAAAATTATTGCTGATCGCTACCGGATTATTCATCGTCATGATGTTAGTCGGAGGCGGATTTGCTGCTTACGCGATTGCTACGGCACCTGAGCTCGATGAGACAGAACTTCGAGATGCTTTGCCATTGAAAATCTATGCGAGCAATAAGGAAGAGATTACGAAAGGCGGAACGAGTCGAGAATACGTGTCAATCGATGAAGTACCGGAAGTCGTTAAAGACGCATTCATCTCGATCGAGGACCGTCGTTTCTATCAGCACAACGGAATCGATTTCCGTCGTCTGGGCGGAGCCATCATCGCGAACGTGACGGATGGTTTCGGATCGGAAGGAGCGTCGACGATCACACAACAGGTCGTCAAACAATCATTCCTTAGCTTCGATAAAACGGTCACGCGGAAAGTCCAAGAACAATGGCTCGCAATCCGGTTAGAGCAGGACTACACAAAAGATCAAATTTTAGAGATGTACTTGAACAAAAACTACTATGGTCAAAACTCGTTTGGGATTCAGACGGCTTCAAAAGCTTACTTCAACAAATCAGTTGATAAGTTGAATTATGCGGAAGCCGCGATGCTCGCAGGACTTCCACAACGTCCGACGGCATACGATCCAATTAAAGGAGATCCAAAACTGACGAAATGGCGTCAAACACAAGTTCTTGATGCGATGTTGACGACAGGCGTCATCTCACAAGCGCAACGAGACAAGGCAGTCAAACAACCAATTTCAAAATTAATCAATCCAGCGCCGAAATCGACGAAGGATGAATCGTACGACAGCGTCATCTTCGATATGGTATCAAAAGAGTTAGAAGATGATTTTGGTTTAGAAGGAAAAGACATTTATGGTCAAGGGTTGAAGATCTATACATCGATCGATAAACCGATGCATGACTATATGAATGAAGCAATCAAGAAAGACCAAATCGTTCAGTTACCGGAATATGCGGAAACAGCTGCGACAGCGGTCAACACGCAAACCGGAGAAATCCTTGCGGTCGTTGATGGTAAAAATCCAGGTAAAGGAACGGCGCGACGAAACTTTGCGAATGAGCCGCATCAACCGGGATCGTCCGCAAAACCATTCTTCGCTTACGGACCAGCGATCGAAAATGATAAGTGGTCGACTGCAAAACAATTGACGGATAAACCGACAGAAGTCAACGGAAAAGAGATTGGTAACTATTATGATGGATACCGTGGCACGAATACGATCCGCCACTGGTTAAAAATCTCGGCAAACACACCGGCCATCCAAACGTATCAAGAAATCGGCGGTGATTCAGTCGAGGCGTTCGCTGAAAAATCTGGCTTAAAGATGAAAGACGATGAGTCGATTTCGCCTGCGTATGCGATTGGTGGGATGAAACACGGTTTCAATACGACACAGATGGCAGGAGCGTACGCCACACTTGGTAATGGTGGCGATTATATCAAGCCACACGTCATCAAATCGATTGAGTATAGTGATGGATCGAAAATCAAATCACCAATCAAATCGAAAAAGGCAATGGAAGACTATACAGCGTATATGTTGACGGACATGTTGCGTGACGTCTTAAAACCAGGTGGTACGTTCCCGAGTGCTGGATTGTCATTTGATGCAGCCGGTAAGACAGGAACGACGAATGCCTATAAAGATGTCTGGTTCGCAGGATATACATCGGATGTCTCAATCAGTGTCTGGACTGGGACAACGAAATCTGGAAACAACAATGGAGCCGGACTTAGCGGTCCGTACAACAGTACGATGGCACAGCAAATCTGGAAAGACTTCATCACGAAGACACGTGATCGTACGCCAGCACCATTTGAACAACCTAGTTCTGTCCTCAGTATCGGAAACGAATTGTACGTGAAAGGGACGAAGGAACCTGTCGTTGAAAAAAAGACAGTACCCGCTCCGACTGGATTACAAGCATCTTACGATGAAGACACAAAGAGCGGTGAACTGACATGGAACTATAATGACGCTGCGCTTCGTGCCAATGGGTATGACGATGTATCGTTTGAAGTGACGATGACAGATGCTGACGGTGAAACATCAACGATTGGTACGAGCACTACGAATCGAATTGCCATCAATGGTTTAAAACCAGGACGGTCAACGTTCCAAGTCGTAGCGAAAGCGTCTGGCGAGGAATCAGGTCCGGTCTCGACGACGGTAACCGTTACCGATCCTGAAGCAGAAGAACCGACGACGGATGAACCATCGACGGATGAACCGGCGACGGACGAACCATCGACAGATGAACCGACAACGGACGAGCCGGCAACGGATGAACCATCGACGGATGAACCGACGACGGATGAACCATCGACGGATGAACCGACGACGGATGAACCGACAACAGACGAACCGACAACGGATGAACCGGCAACGGACGAGCCGACGACGGATGAACCAACGACGGACGAACCAGCAACAGATGCACCAAATTCGAATGATGGAGCAAACGCGCAAAACAATTCGAATGGTTCGACGGAACGAAACAATTCGAATAATAATGGAAATAATGGTCGTGGAAACGACGCTACGAATTCTACAACACCATAAGCACGACTTTTAAAGAAAGACAAGACCAAAGACGAGTAGTTCGTTCTTTGGTCTTGCCTCTTTTTTTGTATAATGAGAAGTGGAAGGAAGTGAAGGCATGCAAGCGAAACAAACGCTCGTTGCATTTCTCGAAGAATTGAAACAGGACCGCTCGTTCATGGAGCGGATTACGTATATGAAAACGATGGAAGCGACAACTGGGCGTTATGTCGATTTTCCAGAACGACTCCCGGAGCGTTTACGACAAGCCCTTCGCACACGTGGGATCACACAATTGTACCGTCACCAAGGGTTAGCGTTTGAACGTGTACAAGCGGGAGAGTCGACAGTCATCGTCACGCCGACTGCCTCTGGAAAGACCTATTGTTTTAACTTACCGGTCTTATCGCACCTGCTCGAGCATCCGAACGCGCGGGCATTATATCTCTATCCGACAAAGGCCCTCGCACAGGATCAAAATAGTGAATTACTTGAACTGATTGATCAATTAGAGGCGCCGATCCGATGTTTTACCTATGACGGAGATACGTCACCGACGATTCGAACAAAAGTACGAAAAGCCGGTAATATCGTCATCACGAATCCGGATATGCTACATTCCGGCATCCTACCACACCATACGAAATGGATCGAACTGTTCGAGAACTTGAAGTATATCGTCATCGATGAGCTTCACACCTATCGTGGCGTGTTTGGTAGTCATGTCGCCAATGTCATTCGTCGCTTACGACGGATTTGTCGGTATTATGGTAGTGATCCCGTCTTCATCATGACGAGTGCGACGATTGCTAATCCGCAGGAACTAGCAGAACGTCTGGCGGAAAAAACAGTCGGTTTGATTGATGACAACGGTGCGCCAACAGGACGTAAACATTTTCTTGTCTATCAACCACCAATCGTCAACGCACAACTCGGCATTCGGCGTTCTGCGACGCTTGAGACGAAACAACTGGCGATGCGCTTCATCAAGAAAAAGTTCCAAACAATCGTCTTTGCGCGCTCCCGCGTCCGCGTTGAAGTCTTGCTGACGTATCTACGAAGCATCTATCCGCATGAGCTTGGTCCGCGATCGATTGAAGGATACCGGGGCGGTTATTTGCCGAGTGAGCGACGGGATATCGAACGACGGTTACGTCAAGGAGAGATCACCGGTATCGTCTCGACGAACGCTCTCGAACTTGGTGTCGACATCGGTCAACTACAAGTCTGTATCATGAATGGTTATCCGGGAACGATTGCTTCGCTTTGGCAACAAGCAGGGCGTGCAGGGCGCCGTCAAGATGATGCACTAATCATTCTCGTCGCCTCATCCGGTATGCTCGATCAATATGTCGCAGAACGACCAGAGTTGTTCTTGAATCAATCCCCGGAAGCAGCCCGACTCGATCCAGATAATTTGATCATTGCCGTCGATCACGTCAAATGTGCAGCGTTTGAACTGCCTTTTACGAAAGGAGAATCATTTGGAACGCTCGAGACGGAAGATATCCTCGAATACTTAGTCGAAGAGCGTGTCCTGCACGAACGTGGCGATCGATTTTATTGGATGAACGATGCGTTTCCGGCTCATGGAATATCGCTTCGGTCGAGTGATCAAGAGAACGTCATCATCGTCGATCAGACCGAGGTACCGAATCGAGTCATCGGTGAAATGGATACCTTTAGTGCGATGACGTTGTTACATGACGAGGCCATCTATCTTCACGGAGCCGATCAATACCAAGTGGAGCATTTGGATTTCGAAGAGAAAAAAGCGTTCGTCCGTGCCGTGGACGTCGATTATTATACGGATGCTAATTTTTCAGTCGACCTTTCCGTACTCGAAGAAGATGAACAGTATGCAGAGGGAGAATATAGTGTTGCGCGCGGCGATGTCAGCGTCCGGGGGATGGCGACGATGTTCAAGAAGATTAAGTTCGGTACGCATGAGAACATCGGGTCAGGTCCGATTCACCTACCGGAACGAGAAATTCATACGACAGGTGTCTGGTTCACGTTACCCGATCACGCACGCTCTTCGACAGAGCTCGAACAAGTGTTAGAAGGAGTCGCGAATAGTCTCAGACGTGTCGCACCGCTTTATTTGATGTGTGATGCAAGTGACGTCTTCGTCGTGCCGCAAGTCAAGGCGACACACACGCAACAGCCGACTGTATATCTATATGATCGTTACCCTGGAGGTGTCGGTCTCGCGGAGTCGATTTATAAGCAACGTGGTGTCATGTTGCGTGCCGCCCGTGATTCGATCGTCACATGCCCCTGTCAGGACGGTTGTCCAGCTTGTATCGGTCTGGTTGGCGTAGCAGACGAAAAAGAACGAACGATTCAGTTGTTGGCAGAAATGGAGAAGGAATTATCATGAAAAATCGTCTTAGACGTATGCTGAAATCTACATCAGACGCCGCACCGGAGGATCAAGTGTCTTCCGCACCTGAAGTGGAAACGCTAAAGACACCAATCGGATGGACTGACGAACAGCAAGCCTGGATTGATCGTGGGGCCGATATCTTGACGTTTGAGGAAGAGTGGATCGTCAGGATCGACAAGCGATATGCATTAACAGATCGACATGGAGACCGAAGCTTTGCTGAAGTGTATGAGTCCTTACAATTGCCGCATCCGCCGCTTGCGTTAGATGTCCCGCTCGAGCAGGTCATTTTCTTTGATACAGAGACGACCGGATTACGAGGAACCGGAACGACGATCTTTTTACTCGGATTCGCGCGCTTTGAGCAGGGCGGATTGCTGATGCGACAATATTTCTTACCACATCCGCACTTTGAAGCTGCCTTTTACCATCACTTCCTGCACGATATCGGAGATGATGTCCGCTTTGTGACCTATAACGGGAAAAGTTTTGATTGGCCGCAAATCAAGACACGTCATGTCTTCGTTCGGGAACGTGTTCCGCGTTTGCCGAAAGTCGGTCATCTCGATTTACTTCATGTCGCGCGACGAATCTTTAAAGGAATGTATGATTCCTATCGATTGACAGCGATGGAAGAGCGAATCGGATTTGAACGGGAAGGGGATTTACCTGGATTTTTGGCACCGATGCATTACTTTCAGTACGTCGAACACCAGCATCCGGATATCATGACAGGGGTCTTGCAACATCATCTGGATGATTGTCTGACGCTTGTCGGACTCTATGATGCGTGCAACCGACTCGTCACACATCGAGCAGAGGCGCCTTCCCCGATTCAAGAAAACATCGCGATTTGGCTGGCAGATCTCGGAATTCATGAAGGATCACATGCTCATTTTCAGCAAGTCAAAGAACTATCAGCAGAAGGATGGTTGCGGCAAGGTTATTTGCATAAAAAAATGAAGAACCACGAACAAGCTCGAGATTGTTTCTTGAAGAGCGATAGTTATTTAGGGTATGTTGAGCTTGCGAAGTGGGCAGAGCACATTGCAAAAGACCCGGTGCTTGCTTATGATTATACGGAACGAGCACGACAACATGTCGAGCGACATCATTGGTTGATTACTAAAAAAGAACGAATCTTAGCAGAGCTGGATCATCGAGGACGTCGGTTGAAAAGGAAGTGTGACGCGTGAAAGTTGTCGCTATCACAGGATACAAACCCAATGAACTAGGTATCTTTGATCAAAAACACCCTGGTATCCGGGTCTTAAAGGCAGCCTATCGAGAGCGAATCATTCGTTTAATTGAGGATCGAGGTACAGAGTGGTTTATCACGAATGCCTCACCGGGTTGCGAAATCTGGGCATGCGAGGTCGTACTTGAATTAAAGGAAGAGTATCCTCATATTCGTCTCGGTATTCTGTTACCGTTCTTGGAACAGGAAGCACGCTGGAAAGAGCCCGTTCAAGCGCAGTACCTTTCCATTCTTGAACAAGCTGACTTCGTCGAAGCAATCAGCCAGAAACCGTATACGGATCCATCGCAGTTACGTAATAAAACCGAGTTCATGATTCAAAAAAGCCAAGGATTATTGTCGGTTTTTGATGAAGAACATGGAGGATCAGCGAAATTTTTAGTAGAGCGTGCTAGAATAGAAATGGAACAATCCGATTATCAGTTGTTTTTAATTACACAAGATGATTTATCTTGGCTCGAACAAGAATTACAATACAATGATCAGTGGGAGTGAAGAGGATGTATAAGCCATTGTTGACAGCGGACGATATTTACAAAAAGGAATTCAAAACCGGCCTCCGTGGCTATGTCATCGAGGATGTCGATGGATACTTGGATCAAATCATTAAAGATTATGAAGGATTCGAACGTGAAATCGAACGTCTGAAGAAAGAGAACGAGGCGTTAAAACAAGCACCCGCACAACCGGTAAAACGTGAAGAGCGCCGCGTCGAGCAAGCGGAGCCACAAGTATCAAGTTCATCGAACTATGACATGTTACGTCGTATTTCAAATCTAGAGAAGGCCGTTTTCGGACGTCCACACCAAGATTGACGCATCAAAAAAGACATTTCTGTCAGATCAGAAGTGTCTTTTTTTATTTCCTTCTTTTTGAAAGAATCGTCATCTGAATGAAAACGGTGTTAAGATAACTAATAATACATACTACAAAGGATGATGAGCCATGTTACAAGTCATGACTGCTTCTGTTCCTGAACCACCGCGCCGTCGTTTTTTTGCAAGCAAACAAGTGAGTACGACGACGAGTGAAACGGATGCACTCTGTAATGAAATCCGTCATGTTTGTCGTTTTGATTGGATGTTGTTTGATCGGATTCGTCTTTCTGACACGATTGTCATTCCTTTTGCGCTAATCGGACCAAAAGGATTGTTCCTCGTGTTACAAAACGATGCGGTCGTAGAATGGATGACGGAGGAATCTTGCCATGTCACGGATGCTGAGCATGGAAGAAAAGTGTTTGCACCTCATCCCATCCATCGGTCGAAACAAATCGTTCAAGCGGTTCGAAAAACGCTAAAAGAACAAGGGATCATCATTCCGATTCATGGCATCACACTTTTTCCGAATGCACCACAGATGCGGACGGAACGAATTAAATTCCCGACGGGGCACAGCTTTAAAGATGTGCGGGCGTTCATCGTCTCAAAGAAATCCTCTCCTGTTCAAGAGCAAGAACGAAAACAAGTTGCGTTTTATCTCGCGCAACAACAGGAATGAACAAAGGCAGTGAAGCGCTCGCTTCACTGCCTTTTCGTTTGAATTCATCGTCTTGGTCGAGAAGCAAGAATGTCTTCAGCTTGATCCAAGTCTTCTTTCAAGACATACACCGCTACGCGATCATCCAAGTCTTTACTGAAACGTCGGAATAAAAACGAAGTTTTGACGCCGCGTTCGACTCGAATCTCTAAGTCAGCTGCTTCGAGTCGCGCAGCGTCCTTTAATAAATCTTCTCCTTTTTCACCAAATGCTTCCCCGATCAGTGACCATCGAAGGTTTTCCTTCGTTCGTCTGCTGACGATGACGAGAAATGCAATGACTAAAAGAATGATTAAAACCGTTCGAACTAGCTGTATATCCATCTTTGCCTTCACCTCACCTACTATCATACCGAGTTAACGCGCATAAAGTAAACGTTCAACATAGCGGGCGAACGATTTACTTTTCAAACCTTGTTGGCGATACGCGATATAACCGTCAGGGCGAATTAAATATAATCCGGATTGCTTGATGCCAAAGCGTCGTGCCAGTTCACCGCCTTGATCGACGACACCATCCTCTTTCAGGGATTGATGGATCGGTACTGTCTCAAATAGATCGGGATAGGTATAGGCGAGTTCCTTGAATGGCTCAAGAAGATCATCGGTTGCATTTTTTGGTAAGAACAGTAGTAATAAGAAATTCCGATCGGCACGACGTAACAATAGTTCGTTCTTTTTCGTCCGCGGGTGAACGACTTCACTGTAAGGCATCGGTTCGCCTGGTTTTGGTGTCAATGGACTAAAGTGTCCTTGTGTGACGAAGGTCGAACTCGCTGGGTAGTGGCTGTTGAGCTGTGCAATTCGGTTCGTCACGAAATGATGTAAGGGTGCGATCTTAAGACTATTTCGAATGACTTTTTCCTGCAAGGGCAATAAAAAAGGAATATTGATTTGCAAAAGTTCCGTCGCAAGATTGGTTGATCGTAAGATCCCTTGTGCCGCTTCCCGACGTTCGACGCTGTAAGAATCAAGTAACGGAAAACTCGCCTTGAACTGATGGACACACCATAGTTTCCAAGCGAGGTTCATCGCATCAGCAATTCCGGTATTCATTCCTTGACCACCGACGGGTGAATTGATGTGTGCTGCATCCCCGATCAAATAAATCCGGTGGTGACCGAATTTCTCGATGATCCGATTATGGACACGAAACATCGAATACCAATGGACTTTTTTGAGCTCAAACGGTACTTTTGCTCGATTTTGTAAAAAGTCATCAATCGCTTTATGGTCGGTCGGAACAGGTCCGCTCGTTAGATTGCCGGTAATCCGGAACAAGTTCGATTGGAGAGGAAATGACTCGATGACGCCATGATCAGAGAAAAAAATATGAACTTCCTCAGAAGAGAGCGGCCAGTCGACCTCGATGTCAGCTAGTGCCCACGATTCTTTGAACGACTTCCCGCTGAACGGAAGCCCGAGCTCACGACGGACGAAACTGTTTGCACCATCTGCTCCGATGATGAAGGAAGCGTCGACCGTCTCTGTTTCTCCTTTATGTTGTAAGGATGCTGTAACGAATGTTGGAAATTGAGCAAACCCTGTTAATTCTGTTTCGCGCTCGACTACGTGTCCATATGTGGCGAGTTGCGCTTCAAGAATCCGTTCCGTCTCACTTTGAGGCAACAGCGTGACGAACGGAAAAGGTGTATTCAAATCCGTAAAATCAAGTTTTGCCTGCCATGCACCATTGACATAGAGGTTTCCTTGATTGATTTTGATTGCATTCTCCATCAAGTCTTCTGCAACACCCAGTCTTGCGAACAACTCGAGAGAACGCGCTTGAATCCCGATCGCTTTTGAGACGACGGATGGTCCGCTTGCACGTTCGACGATGCGAAAGGATAATCCATAGCGCGAGAGTGCGAGTGCGAGTGTTAAACCGGTTGGTCCGGCACCGATAATGAGGACATCTAATTTTTTATTCACGGATAACCCCCCTTAATTTACATCTTAGCCAAAACTCGTTACCATTAAACTATTGATGACACGCTAGACGTGTGAAAGGATGAAACTTGTGAACGAACAACTTTTTACGACAGAACGATTGATTGCGAATTTTAAAGAATATATCCGTCAGAATGAGGCACATCTGACGAAACGACATGCGTTAAACGCCTATTACAAGACGGTAGCAGGATCGATTTTATCGGACCGGATTGCTAAAAATGCGGATCTTATCGTCCGTATGCGCCATCTGGAAGAAGCGTACCAACATGTTGCACAAGAAGGGCGATGAAACAGGTGAACTTAGCCGATATCCGAAAGCATTACGTAGATTCTGAAGAACGATTACCTCGTCATGCGGCGGCTGTACTCGTTCCGTTAGTCGAGCAGGATGGCGAAGTCTATTTGTTATTTCAAGTGAGAGCCAAGACATTACGTTCGCAACCAGGTGAAATCGCTTTTCCGGGTGGTAGGATCGATGGCGGTGAATTACCGAAAGCAGCAGCTGTCCGCGAAACGGTCGAAGAATTAAATGTCAGTGCTTCTGAGATCGAAGTGATTGGAACGCTTGAACCACTCGTGACACCGAACCGGTCGATCATTTACCCGTATCTTGGTATTCTCCATGCGACAGACTTTAATCCTTCTCCGGCCGAAGTCGATCATGTCTTTCTCGTGTCATTAACGGAATTGATGACTTCGAAGCCAATCAAAGGAGATATGGAGTGGCGGATTCGCCCCGGTAAGGAAGTGCCGACCGAACGCATGGCGAATCGAGAAGCCTATCTGGATCGTACGTATACAGTCACGGAGCACTTTTATGAGCACGGGGATTATCTGATTTGGGGATTAACCGCTAAAATCTTGCGCCAGTTCTTAGCTCAATTGACGCGTGACTAGCTTTTTCGGTCGTTATTTTATATGATTAACTGTAATTGAACGTGTCAGGAGATGAGTCAAATGGAAGAAACAGAAGAGTTATTCGATTATATCGTTGGCGATATGGTAAAAACGAAAGAAGGCTGGGTAGCGGAAGTAACGGCAGTATTGACAAATACGGTCGTTGGTGATGTATCCCACACGAAAAACTTTGAGGCACTCGGCTTAGAGTTTGAAAAACAAGTCTTATTAAAGTCAGAGATCGAATTGTTAGAACGTAAAACAAAATAATACATGGAAGCACACCACATAATTGGTTTGCTCAGACTTAAGACAAAGCGTAATTTTTCTCTTAACGAGAAAGACTGCGCTTTTTTTGTTCATCTCGAATCGTTTTCCTGGGACAAGCATCGCGCCGCTTCACTTCGTTGCAGGATCGCTCCTGCTTGTTTTTCCCTAGGAAGCGATTTCGAGTGAACAAAACGCTTCTCTCCTCTTTCTTTCGGTATAAAAAAGTAGAAACGAAGAAGGAGGAGGACTTTCAATGATGGGTAAGAGAGATCACCATCATATTGGAACAACTGGTTCCGCAGGACCATCTTGTTTGCAAACTCAGCACACCATATAATTGGTGTGTTTTTTTATGTTCATCCAGCGAACTGAATAATAATGAAATCCTACATTCTTTTGATTTTTGAAGAATTGGACAAAATGACTGAAAACATCGAAAAGATACATTTATTACAAAAGAGTAACAAGAGTTAATTCGTAACAGAACGGTTACAAAATATAAAAACGTTGATACACAACGATTGAGAGCGTTTTTTGTAAGCGTGTAACCATTTCGTTACTTTTTGACAGATATATTTCAATTCATAGTGTTCGCTTTTCAAACTATTTGTCACCGTGATACGTTGTGCGGGTCGTAAAACGGCGAGAAAGGTTGGCATCAACATGAAACGAACATCATTCCTTTTATCCCTTTGTTTAGCGGGATTCATATTTATTCTTTTGCCACATCATGAAGCGTCGGCAGCACAAATCGGGATCGGTACGGAGAAAACGATTGTACAAAATCCATTAGAGATGAAGCGTCAAGCTGCTCAAGAGAAGCGTGAACAAGCAGAGGCGAAAAAACAAGCGCGTCTAAAAGCCTTAGCTAAGCAAAAAGTAGAAGCAGAGCAAAAAGCAAAAGCAGAGCAAAAAGCAAAAGCAGTACAAGAAGCCAAAAAGGAAGCACGACAGGTAAAGAAACAAAGTCGAACACAAGCAAACGCTGACCGTTCCACAAAGCGTACGGAAACGTTTGAGACGACAGCATATACGACGAATCCAGAAAACAATGGAAGTCGTTTGTATAATGGTCGTGCCTTAACGGCATCGGGTTATGACGTCACGAATACGATTACATACGAAGGACGTCGCATCGTTGCTGTCGATCCATCGGTCGTACCGCTCGGAACTAAGGTACACGTAGAAGGTTTCGGCGATGCGATTGCGCTCGATACAGGTGGTGCGATCCGCGGGAAAATCATGGATCTTCTTGTCGGTTCAAAACAAGAAGCTTTAGAATGGGGTCGCCGCCAAGTTACGGTGACGTTCGAATAAGAGCAGTATATGGTTAGGCGATGGATAGTTTCCATCGTCTTTTTTGTTTTGAGGAAGAATAAAAGAACGATCTGTTCGATGAAGGATTTAGAAAACAGGGGAAAGAGTGGATGGAATAGGTTTTAGAATGTCTAAGAAAGGGGAATTTTACAAAGATAATAAACCGGGAAACGAGGGATGGTTCGTGATTGAATTCAAGGATGTCGGCAAAACGTATGCAGACGGAACAAAGGCAGTGCAACACGTGAATTTTACGGTTGAACAAGGTGAGATTTTTTGTTTGATCGGTCCTTCAGGATGCGGTAAAACTACGACGATGAAAATGGTCAATCGATTGATTGATCATACGGAAGGACAAATTTGGATCGATGGTGAACCGATCATGTCGATCAATGAACATGAACTCCGTCGGCGAATTGGCTATGTCTTACAACAGATTGCCCTCTTTCCACATATGACGATTGAGGAGAACGTCAGCGTCGTGCCTGAGTTATTGAAGTGGAATAAGGAGAAAGTAGCACAACGGGTCGATGAATTATTTCGTTTGACTGGGTTAAATACCTCACTTAAGAAAAAATATCCAAGTGAACTCTCTGGTGGACAGCAACAACGGGTTGGGGTCATGCGGGCACTCGCAGCAGAACAAGACGTCATCTTGATGGACGAACCATTTTCTGCGCTTGATCCCATTTCACGGGAACAATTACAAAATGATTTATTGCATCTAAACGAAGAGCTTGGCAAAACAATTTTGTTCGTCACGCATGACATGAACGAAGCGTTGAAACTAGGCAGTCGCATCTGTTTGATGAACGCTGGAGAGATTGCTTTCATCGGTACGAAGGACGAGGTACTAGCAAGTAACGATCCGTTCGTTCAAGAATTCATGCGTCAAGTCAGGGGGAATATCGAATGAACGGATTACTGGAGACGTATCAAGACCGAAAAAGCGAACTGCTTCAAGCGTTGATCGAACATATCCAATTATCTGTCATCTCCTTGCTCATTGCCTGTGTGATCGCTATTCCGCTTGGGATTTACTTATCACGTAACAAACGTTTGAGTGAGTGGTCGATTGGTGTGACCTCAGTCATCCAAACGATTCCATCACTCGCATTACTCGGCTTGATGATACCGCTTGTCGGGATCGGTACAGTACCGTCGATCATTGCACTTGTCTTGTATTCTTTATTACCGATCGTTCGAAACACTTATACAGGGCTTGCCGAAGTCGATCCTTCGATTAAGGAAGCGGCACGCGCATGTGGGATGACTCCGATGCAGAGCCTTTGGAAAGTCGAGCTCCCGCTAGCTTTACCTATCATGATGGCCGGGATTCGAACCGCGATGGTACTGATCATTGGTACAGCGACGATTGCCGCCCTGATCGGTGCTGGAGGATTGGGCTCGATCATTCTCCTCGGGATTGACCGTAACGATAACTATCTATTATTGCTCGGTGCGATTCCGGCAGCCCTGCTCGCGCTTTTATTTGATGGCTTATTACGTCAAACGGAAGTAGCGACACGTAAACGACAAACAGCACGTCTCGTGACGGCAGTCGTCTTGATGGTTGCGATCGTCGTCGCACCTTTTGCCTTCGGTCGCAGTGAACGACCAGATCTCGTCGTCGCTGGAAAACTAGGTGTAGAACCGGAAATTTTAATGAACATGTATAAGATCGTCATTGAAGATGAAACGGATTTGACGGTACAGGTCAAACCGAACTTCGGGAAGACGACCTTCGTCTATAAGGCACTCGAATCAGGTGATATCGATGCGTATCCAGAGTTTACAGGAACGGTGCTCGCTAGTTTGACGAATGAAAAACCGAAGTCGAATGATGCAAAAGAAGTGTATGAACAGGCAAAAGCCGGTCTTGAAAAACAAGATTTAGCCTTGCTACCACCTATGAACTATAACAATACCTATGCTGTAGCTGTTCCAAAGAAATTAGCAGACCGTTACGATTTGAAGACGATCTCTGATTTAAAACAGGTCGCGAATCAGTTGACGGCTGGATTCACGTTAGAATTTAAGGATCGACAGGATGGGTATAAA
The DNA here is from genome assembly GCF_019890935.1 of Exiguobacterium acetylicum. Taxonomy (NCBI): domain Bacteria; kingdom Bacillati; phylum Bacillota; class Bacilli; order Caryophanales; genus Exiguobacterium; species Exiguobacterium acetylicum. The sequence continues at coordinate 1,898,574 of NZ_CP082333.1, read as the reverse complement.
GGGATTCAAGATAAATATGATGTCAATTTCCAGAAAGTAGTCACGATGGAACCAAAATTGCGCTATAAAGCAATTGAGTCAGGTGAGATCGATGTCATTGATGCTTACTCGACAGATCCGGAGATTGCGAAATACGACATGGTCGTTTTAAAAGACGATCAGCAACTATTCCCTCCATATGAAGGAGCTCCTCTTCTGCGACAAGAGACGATCGAGGAGTATCCAGAAGTAAAACAAGCACTTGAGCAATTGTCAGGTAAAATTTCAGATGAAGAGATGTCAAAAATGAATGAAGCTGTCGCATACGGCGGGAAGACGGCGAATGAGGTCGCCCGTGATTACCTGAAGAAGGAAGGCGTCATTCAATGAAACTTTTACTGATCAGTAACCCGACAGCTGGGACGAACGGCACGGGTTTACTTGGAGAAGTCATCGAACCATTAAGTACATTATTCGATGAAATCGTCATCAAGAATACGAAGCAAGCTGGAGATGCGATGCAATTTGCGGAAGATTCGTCCGCATTTGATGCGGTCGTCGTCATCGGTGGAGATGGAACGGTGTTTGAGACAATCAACGGGATCGCAAAACTGGATGATCGCCCGATACTCGGCATCATTCCTGGAGGGACCTGTAACGACTTCGCTCGAACGCTTGGCTTACCGATGGCTCCTCGCCTTGCTGCAGAAGCGATCGCGATGCAACACGTTGTTCAGGTCGATCTCGGACAAGTCGAAAATAGCTATTTCTTGAATTTCCTTGGTGTCGGTCTTGTCGCAGAGGCATCGATTGGCATCGATACAGAAGAAAAAGCACGCCTCGGGAAGATGGGATATTATCTATCAACGATTCGCTCAAGTCTAGAAGCACAACCCTTCGAGTATGAACTGATTTTAGATGAAGGTCGTCACATGACCGGCGAAGCGGTTCTCATTCTTGCGGCAAACGGAGAATCGCTCGGTGGAATCGAGACGAACTTATCAGATGGAGCCTATAATGACGGGAAACTTGATTTAGTGATCGTCGATGAAGTAAACTTGACAACCATTCGAGATGTGATTCTTCAAAAAATCGGTCTTGCCAATGATCCTTCCTTTACACATATCTTGACGAGTGGGTTTCAGTTGAAAACAAAAGACGCAAAAGTGATCGATACAGATGGTGAGAAAGCCATCCATACACCGGTTACAGTTAAAGTATTGCCGGAGTATCTGCGTATGTATGGAGGCACACAATAATAAAGTATTGAATGAAAAGAAGGTCGTTATAAAAAAACGGTCTTCTTTTTTATCTTTCAGTACATATATGCGGTTATGCTTTGACGCTTTAAAGAAAATATTTGATAAAGGATGACTTTCAATGGTTCTTTCTGTACAATGAAAAAGTATTTTGAAAAGGAGGTGGAGCACCATGAAAGGAAACGCATGGGCTTCAAAAGTTGGATTTATTTTAGCAGCAGCGGGATCCGCCATTGGTCTGGGGGCCATCTGGAAATTCCCGTACACGACTGGAACGAACGGAGGAGGCGCGTTTTTACTCTTGTTCCTCGTGTTTACCCTATTACTTGGACTGCCCGTTTTAATTGCCGAGTTTTTAATCGGTCGTACGAGTGGAAAAACAGCACTTCAAGCGTTCTCGGCACTTGGTCATAAGAAGTTCACATTCATTGGTGTACTGGGTGTCATCGCCTGTTTCTTGTTGCTCTCTTTCTACAGCGTCATCGGAGGATGGGTCTTGATTTATACCATTCTTGGTTTCACAGGTCGCCTAACGACGATGGACAGTGGTGCGCTTGGTGAATTGTTCGGAACGATTTCCGCCTCACCCTTATATGTCATTTCAGGGCAATTGATTTTCCTCGCTTTGACATGTTGGATCGTCTTACGTGGTGTTCAATCCGGTATTGAAAAAATGAGTAAAATCATGATGCCATTATTATTCGTGTGCTTCATCATCCTTGTTGTTCGATCATTGACACTTGATGGTGTAATGGAAGGTGTTAAATTCTTCATACAGCCTGATTTTTCTGCCCTCAACCGAACTTCTGTCCTGAGTGCGCTTGGTCAAGCGTTCTTCTCCTTATCGCTCGGTGTATCGGCGATGCTGACGTATGCTTCCTACATGAAGGAACGTGGCGAGATTAATCGTTCCGCCGCATGGATCGTCGCGATGAATGTCGCCGTCTCATTATTAGCTGGATTCGCGATTTTCCCAGCTGTTTTTGCTTCGGGTCTTGACCCTGCAGAAGGACCGGCATTGCTTTTCATCGTATTGCCGACTGTCTTCAGTCAGATCCAGTTTGGCTCGTTGTTCTTAACACTGTTCTTCCTTCTATTTGCTTTCGCATCGATCACGTCATCGATCGCTATGCTTGAGGTCGTTGTTGCTTCATTAACGGATCGTAAGGAGAATGCGACATCGCGTGATAAAAAGCGGACGACATGGTTCGCGACACTTGCGATTGCGATCGTCGGAATTCCGTCCGCACTCTCGTTCGGTATGTTGAGTGATGCTCAATTCATGGGGAAAACGTTCTTTGACAGCGTTGATTTTCTTGTCTCGAATATTTTAATGCCGATTGGTGCTTTACTGATTTCGATTTTTGCTGGGTACAAGCTCGATCGAGCTCTTGTCGAACAGGAACTCGTGACGAGTCCATTCATGAAAAAAATTGTGCCTGTGTGGCGTGTGAGTGTTTGTTACTTGAGTCCAATCGCGATTTTGATCATCCTTGTATGGCCATTGTTCGGATAATAGATCACTTTTTAAGGTAGTCGACAATTTTGTTGGCTACCTTATTTGTTGTCAAAAGAATCATCCGAAAGAAAGAACGGACAGCTCATTCTTCGGTCTGATGCGATATTTTTAAAAGTATGTTGAAATATAAATACACGAGGCGTAACATTTCGGAAAAACGGGAAACTTTTTGTTAGACGTTACGTAATGTTAAAATAAAGACACGTAAACCTGATAGAAGAATCAGTACGAAGGAAGAGGGGATGACATGAAGTCTTCATGGTGGATATTTGGTTCCATCGGTATGATGTTCGTATTTCTACAATTGGCCGATACGTTCAACTTCTCGGGAATCTTCATCGCTCTTGGTTTGTGGTTCATTTGGAGCGGTTATCGAACAAAACCAGGTCGACGATATCGGACAGAACGGAAATCGACCGAAATCAAGCGAAAAAATGTGAAAAAGAAATTACTACTTGATGACGAAGATGAGTTCGTCGGAAGTGTCATTTTAAAACCGGAACGGGCGACACGCCGATTTGAAGAGACGGATGATTTAGAACTTCAAGTATTGCAACGGACGATCGAAGAAGGATTCACAAAAATCCAGACGTACGATCAAATCGTTCCCTCGATTCGAGATGGTGAAATCAGAAGTGAGATGCGGATCGTCTCACGGGAAGCACATGTCTTGTTCGAGGAGTTATATGAAAGTCCACGCGACGTCAAAAAAGTTCGGGACTTCTTTACGTTTTATCTGGATTCCTTATTGTCGATTTCAGAAAAATATGCCGATTTGGAACGCCGTGGCGCTCAAGTTCAATTGGATACGAAAAATCAATTGATTTCGAACTTGAAAATGATCGGACAAAAATTAAAGCAACAACAAACCTTGTTGCTTGAAGGGGATACCGTTGATTTAGAACGGGAACTCTTAACGATTGAAAAGGTGTTGACGCAAGAGACTGAACAACGAAAACAGGAGGAGAGTTACCGACATGACCCATTCTGATAAAGATACATGGCAACAATGGCCTGATGAGCAAGATCAACCGACAATTTCTGATCCGTCGGTCGACTTAAACGTAGCGGAGACACCGCCCAAAATGCCGGCTCGCCCTGTCGAAGAAATGATTCCTTCGGATGTTCCGGCAGAACAACGACAAAAGATCGAACGTCTACTGCAGGTGATCGATCTACAAAAAACGGATGCCGTCATGCAATTCGGGGCGCCCGTCCAGCGTGAACTATCCCAATTCTCTGATCAAGTCTTAAGTGAAGTGAAGATGAAGGACGGCGGAGAAGCAGGGAAATTACTGAGTGACTTAATGCAGCGTGTCCGCCAAATGGATCCAGATACGCTTCAAGAAAAAAAGAGCTTCTGGTCGAACGTGCCGGTCATTGGTCGGGCGAAGAAAAAAGCGGAAACGTATTTCTTACAATACGAGAAAATGAGCGCTTATCTCGAAGAAGTCGTACACAATCTTGATCGATCAAAATTTGGATTGATGAAAGACATCACGTTACTCGATCAAATGTATCAAAAGAATAAGCGTTATTTTGAAGAATTAAACGTCTATATTGCAGCTGGCGAGACGAAAATCGCTCACGTTCGTCAACATGAAATCGAACCGCTACGAACGGAAGTCGAGGTATCGCGGGATCAAACAAAATTACAGGAATTGAATGACTTGATTCAATTGACGGATCGTTTTGAAAAGAAAATCCATGATTTAAAATTATCCCGAACGATTAGCTTGCAGATGGCACCGCAAATTCGTGTCATTCAACAAAATAACCAAATTCTAGCGGAAAAAATTGAATCAGCAGTCGTCAATACGATTCCACTTTGGAAGAACCAAGTTGTTCTATCTTTGAGTCTGTCGCGTCAAAAGGCAGCGCTTGAAATGCAGAAGGATGTCACCAATACGACGAACCAGTTACTTGAGCAAAATTCGAAGTTGCTGAAGGAATCTTCAATCGAAATTGCAGAAGAAAACGAGAAAGGCATCGTATCCGTTGAATCGTTAAAAGTGGCGCACCAAAACTTGATCGAGACACTGGATGAGACATTACGCATCCAACAAGAAGGAAAACAAAAGCGCCGCGACGCAGAGCATGAACTAGAGCGAATGGAGAATGAATTGAAACAAAAAGTCATCGAAGTCGCCTCAAAAAGCAGAGAATTACCGAATCGACCATACTAAGGAACACGACATTTCGTGTTCCTTTCCTTCATGAAAGGAGATTTTGAATGAATAACGAAGAGAAGCAGTTGAAATGGGATACGACATGGTTATTATTCGCACGGATGATGGCAGACCGTCATTCAAAATGTGCCTCAAAATCCGTTGCCTGTGTCATCGTCAAAGATGAAAAGCCGATTTCGATCGGAATAAACGGAACACCTAGTCAGCATGTAAATTGCAACGAAATTTACTTAAAGCAAGATGGTATTCTCTATACATCACGTCCTGACCACCCGATTGTTGAAGAATCGGTTGAACGAAACGGGATTCTCTTCTATCGGTGCGAAAATCAGGAAGAACACCATGAATGGTCGAAGCAACACGAGATTCATGCTGAAATCAACGCGCTCGGTAAGCTAGCAGCCGATTCGACGAGCGCGCGTCATGCAACAGCTTATGTCACACATAGTCCGTGTCATGCGTGTAGTTTAGCGCTCATCGCTTCTAAAATCGATCGTGTCGTTTATTCGACAGGGTATGAATACGGGGACGGATTGAATCTCATGCGACAGAGTGGAATCGAAGTCATCCACTTGCCACTCGCAAACGAATATTTTCTTGAAAAAATTTAACGAAAAAGGGTTGTAAACGCTTCCATAGCATTGTATGATGAAATCAAGCATTGCCATGGTAATTATTCACTCTTCCATTCGGACTGATTTTCAATCGAAAATCGGTCCACTTTTTTTTAGAAAAGAATTGACAGGGCTTGAATAGTTTGGGATGATGACTATAGAATATGACGAAGCGGAACGCCGCATTTTCATACAAAATCAATCAAGGAGCTGGAATGCCAGGTCGTTGAATGAAAAATCCTGACTCACATGAGTCAGGATTTTTTTTATGGATGAACAAGTGTCGATTCTTTGAAGCGTTTAGCACGGATTGCACATTTTGTGGCGACCGCACCTGAAAGGATCGTCATGAATCGCTGACAGAGGATGTCTGGTTGCGATTGATGTAAAAACAGTTGATGTAATAGTCGGTTAAAGGCGGCGTCTAGCGAAGACAAGTGCCGTTTGATTGCAGTGGGAGACATATCTTGAATTTCTTCTGCTTGATAGCCGGCATCACTTTGGAAAGCAGAGAGGATGAGAAGCTCTGTTTGCGCATCAGCCAACGTTAGCCCTTGTTCTTGGACATAATGACAAGCCTCACGCAATTCATGAATCAACAAATGTTCCAAAGCATATGACGTATGCATTTGATATGGATCGTACAACTGGACAGCTTGCCGAATTTGATCGCGGGTCACGATTTCGGATACCGTCCATTGATCGAGTGTGCCAACAGCTTCACTGTATAGTTGAGTAAGTGGTCGAATCATCGTTTCTCCTCCTTAAACATAAAATGGACTTCCAGTTTCATCATAATTCATTTAGAAAACGCTTACAATATCTGTTTGCTAGTAGTCGTGATGAAATCGTGTCTGCTATGATATGAGTGAAGAAAAAGGAGTGAGATGACGTGATTCAATTATTCAAAGCACTTCCGGAAGTGAAAATGCCTTCTTATGGAAATGATACTTTTTCCATCCATCAATCGAATCAACCGATTGGACTTTCGATAGAGACGCTTGCTTCGGGTGAACGAATTGAAGAAGTGTTACTCGTTGCCTCGGGTGAAATCCGCACAGGTCAAACCGGACGAGAGTGGCTGCAGTTCACATTCAACTCACCTGCTGGATCTTGTAAGGGAAAACAGTGGATCAATCAAGGAACGGCAGAAGAAGCACTTCGTCCATATCTCGAAACACGAATCGTTCGGGTCGAGGCAAAGGTAGAGGAATATCCGCCGCAATCCGGAAACAAGTCATTGACCGTTCAGCGCGTCACTCCGATCCATGATGCCTCACCGATGCAGTTCCTACCACAGTTACCAGCAGATGAATCGCTTGAAACGTATCGTGATCAGTTGCTTGGACTAGTCGGTCAACTTGATTCTCCTTACCAAGAAATCGCGCTCTCGATTCTGCGACAGTACTGGGCGGACTTTTCGACACGACCGGCTGCTCTGTTTCATCATCATGCCTATATCGGCGGGTTGCTGAAACATACTGCTTGTATGATGACGATTGGTCGAGGAATCTGTGATAGTGAACAACCATACTTGACGCTACTCAAATGTATTCAAGAAGCAGAAGCCGATCATAAAAATGAACTATTCCAAGCAGCTGAACGAGAGATACGTCAATTTTCTTGGGATGACAGTTTTGATGCTCTCTATCAAGCAGCAAAAGGGATTGCTCTGTTAGATCAACGACCGAATCCGAATGAGTTGTTGCTCGGTATTTTACTGCACGACATCGGAAAGCTATGGGAGTATACGCATGCTGGTGCATCGACAGATCGTTTTTCAAGACTGTTGCAAGTAACAGAGGAAGAGGAAGAACTGGCAGGTATTGCGCTTGATCCGGACGGTGTATTGATGGGTCATATGCCATATGGTTGTTTTGTTCTCGAACAAACACTTCGAGAAGAAGATATCCGATTACCGCGTGCTGTTTATCACCGTCTCATGCATATGGTATTATCACACCATGGTAAACGCGAGTGGGGATCAAGTGTTACGCCGCAAACGACAGATGCTTGGTATCTTCATGCGATTGATCTACTCGATGCACGAAAAGAAAAATGGCGTCAGCAACAAGGACGCTAAGGAGTGAAATCATGCAAGACAAAATACGTACGACCGTCATTACTGGTTTTTTAGGTGCCGGTAAAACTACGCTACTCAATCATCTCGTTTCTCAACCGACAGAAAAGTTTGCCTTGCTCGTCAATGAAGTAGGTTCTGTTCATATTGATGAAGCATTGATTGAACGAAGTGACGAAGAGATGATCGAATTGACGAATGGTTGCATTTGTTGTTCGATTCGCGGTGATTTACGAGATGCGTTGCTACGGATTGCAAAACGCCGTCGAGATGGAGAGTTATCGTTTGATCGATTATTGATTGAGACGACAGGCGTTGCGGATCCAGGACCGATTCTACAGACATTCTACTTTGAGCCGGCTGTTGAACAGTCCTATCAGATTTCCAGTGTCGTTACGGTCATCGATGCGTATCACTTGGAACGTCAACTGATGTTCCAAGAAAATGTGAAACAAATCGGCTTTGCTGACGTCCTGATCTTGAATAAAATGGATTTGATCGACGAGTCAAAGCGCGAAACGTTGTCCGCTTTACTGCGCGAACGAAATCCTTCTGCAGCTATCATTGAAACGGAACAGGCTCAACTTGAGTCGGATCGACTGTTTGAAACGTTCCATTTTCCAAAAGAAGAGCAAGTACGACTCAGTCAACAAACGGATCAGATTCATCAATCGGTTGAGGATTTCACGGCATTGACGATCGTCGAGGAACGACCCTTGAACCGAAATCGATTCGGCATGGTCCTACGTGAGGTGTTAGAAGCGTACGCGGAAGACCTCTATCGCTATAAAGGGATCATTCATTTTGCAGATACGGATCGAAAGGTCATTTTACAAGGTACTGGCATGATTTATGGAACAGCAATCAGAGAGGCATTTAGCGAACAACCAAAGACGACGCTCGTCTTCATTGGGAAAGGGCTGGATGAACAAGCGATACGAAAAGGAATCGAGGCGGCAATTGAACATGGTTGAACTATATTTTGACGGTACGGTCCGTCCTTCAAATGATGAAGCGGCGGTTGGACTGTTTAGTAAAAATTCCGAGGGCGAAGTCACGGAAAAAATGTATCAAATTCAAGCGATCAACAATCATGAAGCAGAATTTATTGCTTTTGCAAAAGCCGTTGAGTGGGCGCACGAACTGATCGCACAAGGCGAGAGCGTCATTTCATTTCGGACGGATTCAGAAGCAGTTGCACTCGCGGTCGAACGTGAATTCGTCAAGAACAAACGAACGCAGACGATCTTTGATCCTGCCTTTGCGCGTTATCAACTCTTACCACTCGCTTTCGTGAAGTGGATTCCACGGTCGGAGAACAAAGCAGATCGTGTCGCACGAGAGGCGTTACGATTATATGAAGCATGATTGACGACAAACACCCCTATCCTCACGATAGGGGTGTTTGTTCATGTTCGATGCGCTCAATTAAAATTTGGTCGACGCGTCGTCCGTCTAAATCAACGACTTCAAACCGGTACGGTCCAATTTCGACAGTACTCCCACGGGAGGGGACATCACCTAACGTATATAGGATTAAACCAGCAACCGTATGATAGGCGTTTAACTGTTCACCGGGTAAATCTTCTGTATAGCCAAGTGTCCGTTTCAAGTCATCGATGTGCAATAGACCATCCGCGAGGAAGGAGCCATCCTTTCGCATGACGAGTTCCGGTTCTTCCTCAACGCTTGAAATTTCGCCAACGAATGCTTCGAGGATGTCGAATAAGGTGATCATGCCGAGGAAACCACCGTATTCATCAAGAACAAAGGCGATGGATACCGTCTCTTTGCGCATCCGTTCAAGCAAGACAGTTGCTTTTAATTGACGGGGAACGATCAGCGGTGATTGAATCAGCCGTTCAAGTTCTTGAACAGGTCGTTCCGTTGATAGCACCTCTTTCGCATCGATGAAACCGACGAAGTGATCCAAATCACCATGACCAACCGGTAAGTTTCGATGTCGCGCTTGCCGGAGCTCTTGTAAGATCGTATCGGAGTCATCCGCTAAGTCAATCCATTCGGTAACGGTACGCGGCTCCATCAGTTCGTACGCATACAAATCATGAAAATCAAACACACGAGAGACTTGCTCCGCTTCTGACCGATTGAAAGTTCCTTCTTGCGTACCACGAATCAGTAATTGCCGAACTTCGTCTTCCGTCTCGTCTTCTGTTTGCAGTCGATCCAGACCAATCAAACGGAAGATGGAACTGGTCGACTTACTTAGAACCCAAATGAACGGTCGAAGAATGATTGAGAAAAAGCGCATCGGAGGGGCAAGCCACATCGTGACCCGTTCTGGACTGACAAGGGCGACACGCTTAGGAACGAGTTCACCGATGACGAGCGAAATATAGGTAATGATCGTCACGACGAGAATATAGCCGATCGTACTGGCATAAGGGGCGAGCCAGGCGAATTGAGCCAGCCAATTGATGACCGGTCCTGAGAGAGCAGCACCTCCAAATGCACCATTGACGATGCCGATTAACGTGATGCCGACTTGAACAGTCGATAACAGATCGGTTGGTCGATCGAGTAACTCTAACGCAACATGGGCTGACTTTTTGCCATCATTCGCTGCTTTCTCTAATTTCGACCGTTTTGAGGAAAGTAAAGCGAGTTCAGTCATCGCAAAAATACCGTTTGCTAGAATCAAAAGCAGTACAATCGTTAAGTTAATCAACCACATGAAATCTTCACTCCTTTTTCGATAATAAACTATTCCCCAAAACTGTCTCTCTCATTCCCATTCCGTCTACTTTTGCGTTAAACTAAAAGAGAAATAATCAAAAGGGGGAATTTGTTTATGGAATACCGTGTAGAACGTGACACGATGGGGGAAATTCGTGTACCAGAAGCGCAGGAATGGGGCGCACAAACGCAACGTAGTCTGGAGAACTTTAAGATCGGAACGGAAAAAATGCCGATTGAAGTCATTCGTGCCTTTGCAGTCCTGAAAAAAGGAGCGGCGCTTGCGAACCGCGACTTGGGCGTGCTCGAGGCAGAAAAAGCGGTTGTCATCGCTGAAGTGTGTGACGAGATCATCGCGGGGAAATTCGATGATGAGTTTCCGCTTGTCGTTTGGCAAACGGGTTCAGGTACACAGTCCAATATGAACGTCAACGAAGTGATCGCTCGGGTCGCGACACGCAAGTTAAAAGAACAAGGCAGTGAGACGACGATTCATCCGAATGATGACGTCAACAAATCACAAAGTTCAAATGATACATATCCGACAGCGATGCATTTAGCGGCGAAGACAGTTTTGCTAGAATCACTATTCCCAGCAATCGATGCGTTGCATGCGACACTTGACGAAAAAGCAAACGCGTTTGCAGATATCGTCAAGATCGGACGGACACACTTGCAAGATGCTACACCGATCACACTCGGTCAAGAAATCAGCGGTTGGGTCCGGATGCTTGCACTTTCGAAGCAGATGATCGAGCGGACGCTTGATCCGTTAACGGAATTAGCAATCGGCGGTACGGCAGTCGGGACGGGCATCAACGCACATCCTGAGTTTGGTGATTTGGCTGCGCAAAAGATGAGTGAAGAAACGGGATATGAATTCACGAGCGCGGAAAACAAATTCCACGCCCTAACAAGCCACGATCAACTCGTCTTTACGCATGGTGCGGTCAAAGCGTTAGCGATGGACGCGATGAAGATCGCAAACGACGTTCGCTGGCTCGCATCAGGTCCACGAGCAGGAATCGGCGAAATCACGATTCCAGAAAATGAGCCGGGAAGCTCAATCATGCCGGGGAAAGTCAATCCGACTCAAAGTGAAGCGTTGACGATGGTCGCTGCGCAAGTCCTTGGAAACGATGCGACGATTGGTTTTGCTGCAAGTCAAGGAAACTTCGAACTAAACGTCTTCAAGCCGGTCATCATGTATAACTTCATACAATCAGTTCGTTTACTGACAGACGCCTTGCATTCGTTCAATGACCACTGTGCGATCGGAATCGAACCAGAACAATCCGTCATCGCTGAGAACGTCGAACGTTCGTTGATGCTCGTCACTGCACTCAATCCGCACATCGGATATGAGAATGCAGCGAAAATTGCAAAGGCAGCGCATCAATCCGGGTCAACCTTAAAAGAAGCAGCACTTGCGACTGGTCTACTAACAGAAGAACAATATGATCAATGGATCGTACCAGCAGATATGGTCCGTCCGAATTTAAAAGCGTGAGTTGAAAAAGCGGGGGAATTCCCTCGCTTTCTCTTTATCCGAGGACGGTTCTTCGGATGTATAGAAAGAGAGGGGATTGGATGGAACGGAGTCGAAAACGGATAGAAAAACAATTACAACAGACGATCATCATGGTGGAGACGTTACTTCGGATGCCGACCGTGCCACGGACAGAATTGCTCGCATTAGCAAGCTGGCTTGAAGGGCTCGGGAGAGAGGAACTGTTTAAAGGACTTGCCGATCAAGTGAGTCGGGAAAAAGCGACGTGGGAGCAAATGAATGCGGTCATCACTCAGCCGATCGTTAAAGAATTACTGCGGCCAATCGTCGATCAGTTGTCTGAACGCTCACGCGCCAATCGGATCCGAAAAGAATTGGTCGTCACTGTGACAAGACGTTTTCTTGAGAATATCAAATGGAAGAAATCGCTCGAACAGGAGCGCTATATGTCACGATTCTTCAGTTCGGTGGAAGACACGATGTCGATATCACATGATATTGCTATGGATGCTGTCATCATCGACCATGCATCTATCGCGGAATCCTTAGAGTTGACTCAAAAACTGATCAAACAAATGGAGTCAGCATTCGTTCCCGTCATCATCGTAGGTCCGAACCGGTCTGACATTCGTCAAAACAGCTTTGAGATGGGAGCCGATGACTACTGGGATGAGACAGTGACGAATGAAGAACGACATGTTCGTCTAGCGAGACTCTTACGAAAATTAAGGGTCGTATCTTCGACGATTCTGGTCGATGAACTGACGGGAGCTTACAACCGGAAATACCTCCAAAATGCTTTTGATCGTCGCGTAGCACGTCTCGAGCGTGAACAGCGGACATTTGGGTTAGCGATTTTTGATATCGATCATTTTAAGCGGATCAATGATTTACATGGACATCCAACGGGGGATTTGGTCCTCTCCGAACTAGCTACCGTCGTTCAACAAGCTGCTCGTCTCGACGATGAATTCATTCGTTTCGGTGGTGAAGAATTCATCTTATTGTTTTCAGCAGAAACAGTACCGCAAGCCGTTGCGAGTATAAATAAAATTCGCGAACGTGTCGAGCGTCATATTTTTGCGAACGGATTAAAAGTAACGGTTTCGATTGGTCTCTCCTTTGCTTTTGATCTCCACACATCTCTGGCGCAAGCAACAGCGGAGGCAGATGAAGCTCTGTATCAAGCGAAACGTAACGGTCGTAATCAAGTGGTGTCCTATTCGACAGCGATATCGATCGAAAAAATACCGGTCTATATCCGTGTCGAGCAAGGACTCCTTAAACAGGTACATACGCTTGATATGCCGGATCATCCGAAATACCATATTGAGGTGATTTCGTTAGATGATCAACGGACGTCGCCAATACAATTGGCGATTCTTTCACTTGATCAGTTAGCAAGCGAGAACTTTGTACGATTAGAGGAGTGGAGACAACAACGGGAATCAATCATTGATTCTTTGGTCGTGACGGATCAAGAAGACGATCGTTTAGCCAAGGCGCTATCATGCGGTGCGACAGACTATATCATGACCTCACAGATCGATTCTGATATGGAGGAATGGATTGCTGAATGGATCATGCAAATTCCTTAAAAAAACAGCCACATTCGTCCGTTATACGGAGCAATGTGGCTGTTTTTTGGTTACTGATCATATCGACGAATGATGAACGGATAATCGTTGCCCTCGACCGCATCATAATGTGTTTCGGAAGTAATCTGAAATGAAGATGGGATTTCGGGATAATGTACATCTCCAGAAAGAACCGTATCAATTTCAGTGACATACAGGCGGCGAGCAAGAGGAAGCGTTTGAGCAAACAATTCTCCACCACCAATCAAAAAGACTTCTTCTTCTGAATCGACGTATGGTTGTAAAGCAGATAGATCATGCCATACCGTTACACCTTCGGCTGCAAACGTCTGATCGCGCGTAATGACGATGTTCTCTCGACCGGGCAACGGTCGTCCGATGGATTCGAACGTCTTTCGTCCCATGATGATCGGTTTGCCAATCGTCGTACGCTTGAAGTGAGCCAAATCAGCTGGAAGGTGCCAAGGCATCGCATTGTCACGACCGATGACATGATTTTTCGTATACGCTACGATATGTGTGATCATACGGCTACCACACCTTTAATGTGCGGATCAGGATCATAGCCTTCAATGATGATGTCTTCGAAGCGGAAGTCTTCGATACGATCGACTGTTCGAGCGAAGCGCAGCGTCGGTAATTTTTTCGGGGTACGCGTCAACTGAAGATTAACTTGTTCAATATGATTTGAATAGATATGAGCGTCACCGAGCGTATGAACGAAGTCACCAACCTCAAGTCCACACACATGAGCAATCATATGTGTCAGTAACGCATAAGATGCAATATTAAATGGTACGCCTAGGAAAACATCAGCTGAACGTTGATACAATTGGCATGATAGTTTTCCGTCAGCGACATAAAATTGGAACAAGAGATGACAAGGTGGTAAAGCCATCTCATCGACTTGTCCAGGATTCCAAGCACTGACGATCAAACGACGAGAATCCGGATTCGTTTTGATCTGTTCAATGACTTGTGCCAGCTGATCGACCGTCGTGCCATCTGGACGTGGAAAAGAGCGCCATTGTGCCCCGTAAACAGGACCTAAATCTCCGTTCTCATCGGCCCATTCGTTCCAAATCCGCACACCATTTTCCTGTAGATAACGAATATTCGTATCACCCGAGATGAACCAAATCAACTCATGGATGATCGACTTCATATGTAACTTTTTCGTCGTAATGAGAGGAAAACCATCTTGAAGGGAGAAGCGCATTTGGTGACCAAACACGCTGAGTGTTCCCGTTCCCGTCCGGTCTTCCTTTTTTGTTCCGTGTTCCAAAATGTGTTCGCAAAGTGCATGATATTGTTCCATCGGATGACATCTCCTTTTCGAAAAATCCAAATTTCATTGTACCATAAATTAAGATTTTGAGGATGTCGGTAAATGTCTTGCGAATAGATAACGAAATAAGCCAAAGAGTGGAATCACGTCTTGCCACTCTAATGATTGTGCATTCCGAAGACGAATGCGCCGGAGCAGATAGACTTGCAGAATGTAGAATAATAACAAATCGACGGTCATCGTTCGAACGAATTGATTGGTCTCAAAGTAGATGCGGAATATACTCCAATCCGATCGAGCAAGAGCAATCCAAAGCAATAATGTCGTCACGACGCTAAGTAAGGCGACGACGGTCGGAATCCACCCGCGACGACGAAAAGGAAGAAACGTTTTCCTTGGAATAGCGAGGGCGACATAAGGCATCAACACGAAGGCACCTAAGAAGAACGATCCAATACTTGCGACGAGCGGTCCGGGGCGCATGAATCGTTTCTCATCTAGAAATAGTAAAAAGAAAGCGAACGGATAAATACCGAGTAAGGCAAATAAACTTAACGCGGATGTATCAAATTGACTTTGGTCGAAACGTAAAAACGAAATTAAGAAACCTTCTGGAAAGACACGATTATTTCCAAATAATAAGATGAAGACAATGGCAATCGCCCAGACAAGGAAGAGCAAATATCGACGATACATTTGTCCACACTCCTTTCTCATACCTTTCTTTCCCATCATATTGGATGCAGTAAACACTTGGATTTCATATTTCATGATATCAAATATGTTAAGGTTCTTGCTTGAGCACCTCTCATGGACATGTTAAGATGACGTTGTGATAATTGAAAGCGCTTTTAAAAATTGATGCAATCGTTTGCTCAATATGTAGCACGTTACGTACATAAAAGAGGAGAGTGTTGAGGATGGAACGTAAATGGTGGCATGATAGTGTCGTTTATCAAATTTACCCACGTAGTTATAATGATTCGAATGGGGATGGAATCGGTGATTTGAACGGAATCATCGAAAAGTTGGATTATTTGAAGACACTTGGTATCGACGTCATTTGGCTAAGTCCTGTCTATGATTCACCGAATGACGATAATGGCTATGATATTCGTGATTATGAAGCCATCATGAAGGAATTCGGAACGATGGATGATTTTGATCGTCTTTTAGATGAGGCACATGCACGAGATATCAAAATCGTCATGGACCTCGTCATCAATCATTCGTCAGATGAACATCAGTGGTTCGCGGAATCGCGTCAAAGCAAGGACAATCCATATCGGGATTATTATATGTGGCGCCCGGCAAATCCAGACGGTTCTCTACCAAACAACTGGGGATCGATTTTCTCTGGACCTGCCTGGGAATATGATGAAACAACAAATGAGTACTATCTTCACTTATTCTCGAAGAAGCAGCCTGACTTGAACTGGGAAAATGAGCAGATGCGTCACGATGTGTACGGGATGATTCGTCGTTGGTTGGATCGAGGGATTGATGGTTTCCGAATGGACGTCATCAACTTGATTTCGAAGACACCCGGCTTACCAGATGCGACGGTCCATCCAGGAGCACTGTATGGAGATGGTGGGGAACATTATATCAATGGACCACGTGTCCATGAATTTTTACACGAGATGAATGAAGCTTCCTTCGGTAAATACGATGTCCTGACAGTCGGTGAGATGCCAGGAGCGACGACGGATGATGCCATTCTTTACACGGATCCAGCACGTAAAGAGGTCAACATGGTCTTTACGTTCGAACATATGGATCTTGATTCAGGTCCGAATGGGAAATGGGACGTCATTCCGTTTGATTTACTTAAACTCAAGCAAAACTTCACCAAATGGCAGACGGCCTTACATGAGACGGGCTGGAACTCGCTCTATTGGAACAACCACGATCAACCCCGCGTCGTCAGTCGATTCGGAAATGACACGACGTACCGCGTCGAGTCAGCTAAAATGCTTGCTACATTATTGCATTTGTTAAAAGGGACGCCATATATCTATCAAGGCGAGGAAATCGGCATGACGAACGTCGCTTTTGAAGACATTGCGGACTATGAAGATATCGAAATTCGGAACATGTGGAAAGAACGTACGGAACAAGGAGCTTCACCGGCTGAACTACTACGTTCCATCCATGTCAAAGGACGTGACAATGCGCGGACACCGATGCAGTGGGATGCGTCGAAGAACGCTGGTTTCTCAACGGGAACACCATGGTTGAAGGTCAATCCGAACTATCCGGAAATTAACGTCGAACAGGCGCTTGCAGATGAGCAATCCATCTTTTATTACTATCAACAGTTGATTCGTCTACGACATGACCATGAGCTCGTCGTCTATGGTCGCTATGAACTCTTACTCGAAGATCATCCAGAAGTTTACGCCTACTCACGAACGCTTGAAGGGGAGACATGGTATGTCTACTGTTCGTTTGCGGATCATGATGTGAATATTCCGTCTACGCATGATACGTCAGACCGGGTCATCGGAAACTATGAGGAGTCCGTTGTTACCGATGAACTCACGCTTCGACCTTATGAAGCCGTCGTCTTCCGTACGTTTGAAGGGTGATTCATCTAAGCATAAAACAGAGGGCTGACTCAAAAAAAGAATGACGCGTCTTTTCACGCCGCTTTCTCAGGCGAGACACAAGACCCGCTTTCCTGCTTGAATGAAGCAGGAAAGCGGGTCTTGGTTGTCTTTGAAGCGCATAAATGCGCTGTTCCTATAGAAGTTGCGTGTGACGCGTCATTTTTTATAAGGAAAGGGTGGCAGAATGATGATCTGCCACCCTTTCCTTATAAATTATCGCTCCAATTGAGCGACTTGTTTAACCTGAGCGATGATCGTATCACGATCTGTCGGTGACGGATTGAGGCGGATGCCATACAGTCTTTCGGGACCCACTGGCTTCTCATGCAATAACTGACCTTCGATGCACAAAGGTTCTTGACCCTCGATCAATGAGAACTCAACAACGATTTTCATTGATTTGAGGAGTGGAAGTTTTAGTTCTGTGCTGATTGCTAGTCCGTTCGGTGAGATATTATGGATTTTCATCAATCCATTAGGAGTACGCTGGTCATTTTTCAATAAATGAAATTCACCTGTTATTGGTTTTTTCAGCGTATATCGAAATGGTTCATTCCGTTTGATTTTCATGTAGGCACCTCCACTCCCATTATCCGACAATTTCGTCAAGGCTTCTAGTTTTTTTTAGGTCATGCAGCAGCGTCTGTCGATTGTTTCGTCGGATGGATGCGTTTTGCTAAATACATGAATGGTGTCGCAAACCAAGCGACGACGAATTTCGCGAGATACGTCGTAATGAAGATTTGCCACCAGATGGAGAAGGGCATATCGTGAAAGGCGATCGCACAAAACGTCAACGTATCAAGCAATTGACTTAATACAGTTGACCCTGTCGTCCGTAACCAAAGCTTCCGTTCGCCTGTCTTCTGACGGATCTTTGAATAAATAAAGACATCGAATAGTTGCGAGACAAGATAAGCGGCAAGACTACCAATAGCAATCCATGGTAAGAGTCCAAACAATAAATGCAAGGAATCGGATGTTTCGAGTGCAGCTTTATCAGCAAGTGGTGTATATAAGAGACTGAACTGCATCAGGACGGTTGTCGTGATCAAGGAGAAGAACCCCATATAGACGCCTTTACGAGCGACCTGCTTTCCGTATTTTTCATTGAGGATATCTGTCGCTAGATAACAACTGCCATATACGACATTCCCTAACGTAAAGACGAAACCAAAAATATCGACGGTTTGTGTGACTTGGATGTTTGCAATGATTGTTGCGATGGCAATCCACATCAACAATCCTGTCTTACCAAATAAATAATAACTGAAAATCAATAATCCCATCGTTAAAAAAATGGAAGGGATCCATAACCATTCGTTCATGAGATGTACTCCTTTCTGTTCATACAGATGAAAATTGTACGCTGAAATCGATCAACTGTCAAAGGTGATGAAGCGATGAGGACATTAAAAAAAGACCATGAGTTTCATGGTCTTTCGGACGGTCTTTAGCTCATTCGTTGCAGCGAATACCGACGACGTCTTCCTTTGACGAAATAGTTTTCTGTCGATGTAAAATCATTCGCTTCTAAAATACGTTTTGCAAACGAAGCGTGCGGTGATTGATCAAGGACGCGCGCGCGTACTTCGTGACGATCTAGTACCCCAGAATACGTCAATGCTTCAGCAACTGCTTGAGTAGCTAGACCCCGACGCGTGTAGGGATCAAACACCATGAAGTCGAGTTGGAAGTAGTGACCCATTTTTAAGAGCAGAACCCGCCCCACGATCGTATCCGCTTCAACGATATCAAAGTAATAATCTTCAGGATAACTGTGCTCGACGGAATCAAAAGCCCGCTCTTCTCCAAGCTCATGGTCATACCCTTTGATTTCTTGCGGAGTCAGTCCATATGCTTGCTCGCCATACTTCAAGAAATGATCATACTCAGCTTGATCGACATGACGTAATGTTCGACGTCTCAATTCCATCACAAAATCCTCCCTCATCCCAATTGATGCTTCGTTTACATTATAGCGATACCCTTCATGCAATTGCAAAAATTAACTGGAATCGATCCGTAGGAAGAAATCTAAAAAAAGTCATTCTGTAATCATCTTGTGATTGTTTTAATTACCTCGGAATATGGTAAAGTAATGATGTAGACAACTGCATACTGGAAGGGGCTGGAAAACGTGTTCACAGAACGTGACGGAATCAAATTGCGTCTAGAGCAAATCGAACGATTGTATTCGGACTTGAATCGTGAAGCGAAACAATTGACGGAACGCTTACGCCAATTAGATGAACAAGGGGATGAAGTTCAACATGATCTTTCCCTTAATAAAGAAGACCGAGATCATTTGAAGTCAAGCATCGATGAGACGCTTCAGGCACTCATGAAGCGGACGACGGTCGATGCAAAAGTCGAGCAGGAAAAGCAAGAAGACCTGATTTCGAAAAAAGCATTGATTGAAGATATCGAAGGATTATTGAAGAAAAAGAAATGAGCTAGCTCCTGCTAGCTTATTTTTTTATGGAGGAACACGTTATGAAACCAACCATTGGACTGACGACATGTCTTCGTCCGACTGACGACGTGCATCATCGTGTGAAACAGTTGTTAGCGGATGAAACGATACATTTTATCTACGTCGTGCGTCAGAAAAAAAGCATAGAACACTTGCAACAGGAGACAGGATTACCGGTGCTTGTCGTCGATAAACAACGGCTTGATTTATATCCACTAGGCGAGGCGACATCGTTCTTTTTCCATCCTTCGAGTGCTGTGTTTCGCATCAAACAAATTGATGCAGGAGGAGGCGATCCTCTCATTGCGATCGGACGCTTATCGGAAGGGATGCGTGTGCTTGACTGCACACTTGGTCTTGGAGCAGATGCCATCGTCATGAGTCATGCCATCGGAGAGCGGGGGCGGATCATCGGGTTAGAAAGCCGGGTTGAGACAGCATTTGTCGTCAAGAACGGATTAAAACGGTGGGAAGAGTCCTACGAACCGATCAATCAAGCGATGCGACGAATTGAAGTGAGAGTCAAACACCATCTCGCCTATTTAAAAGAATGTCCGGATAATTCCTTTGATGTCATCTACTTTGATCCTATGTTCGAACAGACTGTCGAAGAATCGACGCATCTCGACGCTTTACGAACGCTTGCGAATTATGAAGCCTTATCCGAGGAAGCGATGGTGGAGGCGAAGCGTGTGGCACGTCAGCGCATCGTGTTAAAAGCACATTATGAGAGTCCCTTGTTTGAACGGTTTGGGTTCGAACGAACAAAGCGGAAGACGTCGAAGTTGCATTATGGCGTGATTGAACTGTAAGTCAAAAAAAGACCTCTGCCGATGTTTCGGCAGAGGTCTTACTTGCTATTCGCTGATTATTGAACTGCGTCTTTTAATTCGTCTTCCATCTCTTCAAACGTTTCCTGAACGGCATTGACCGGTTGTTTCGTCATCAAGCTGACAACGACCGTAAAGATCAAGCTTGTGAAGAATCCAGGTACCATTTCATAAAGCGTCGTACTAAGTCCAAGTTGAACCCAGATGATGACAGTCAAGGCACCTGAGATAATACCAGCTAGTGCGCCTTGTTTCGTCATCCGTTTCCAGTAGAGAGAAAGCAAGATGATCGGACCAAAGGCAGAACCGAATCCAGCCCATGCATAACCGACAAGTGCAAGAATCGTCGCTGATGGGTTCCACGCGAGAATACTTGCGATGACGGCAACGACAAGAACGGCGATTCGACCTGTCAGGACGAGTTCTTTATCCGATGCGTCTTTTTTCAAGAACGTTTTATAAAAGTCTTCTGTCAACGCACTCGAAGTAACGAGCAATTGTGATGAAATCGTCGACATGATTGCTGCAAGAATCGCAGCCATTAGGAATCCTGTGATATACGGGTGGAATAGTACATCCGAGAAACGGATGAATACTGTTTCCGGGTCACCGAGTCCATTTCCTTGTCCTTCAAAATAAGCAATTCCGACAAGTCCTGTCATCATGGCACCGATGATTGAGACGAACATCCAGCCGATCCCGATACGACGGGCACTTTTTAAATCTTTAACAGAACGAATCGCCATAAAGCGGACGATGATATGGGGTTGACCGAAGTAACCAAGTCCCCAAGCAAGGAAACCGATGATTCCTAAAATGGTTGTCCCTTTGAATGGGTCAAATAACGAAGGGTCTAATTTTTCAGCGTAATTATACGCACCATCGATTCCACCGACGTCTGTCAATGCGACGACCGGTACAAGAACGAGTGCGATGAACATGATACAGCCCTGGACGAAATCGGTCCAACTAACTGCGAGAAAACCGCCGAAAAGTGTGTAGGCGATTACGACCGCAATCGTCAAGAGCATACCATAGTGGTAATCAAATCCAAATGAGCTGACGAACAATTTTCCGCCAGATACGATTCCGGCTGATGTGTAGAACGTGAAGAAAATGATGATAACGAGTGCTGATACAGTACGAAGCACGCGTGATTTGTCTTCAAAACGATTCTCTAAGAAATCAGGGATCGTAATTGAGTCGTTTGCCATTTCTGTATAGAGACGGAAACGTGGTGCGAGTACGATGTAGTTTACGTAACATCCAATCAATAAACCGAGTGCGAGCCAAAGGGCTGATACACCTGTTGCATACATGGCGCCGGGAAGTCCCATGAGCATCCATCCACTCATATCCGATGCACCAGCAGAGAGTGCTGTGACACCTGGACCGAGATCGCGTCCGCCTAACATGTAATCTTCTGTATTCGTCGTTCGCTTGTAGGCAAAATAACCGATTGCCAACATGAGAACAAGATACAGGATGATCGAAATCCATTCTTGCGTCATAAAGTTAAATCCTCCAAATGCAATAGTTTTTTCAGCGATCAAGCATGTATTGACTTGTTCGCCAAATGATATGTTCCCCACCTTACAGGGGATAAAACGACTTTGCAAGTCACTTCATTTTCATGAAAAGTGCCGCCACGCCTAGTGCCTTAAGGGGTTGGGACGGTTTTAGTCCCTGTTGAAGTTCTACTAATCCAAATATTCAGAATAATAAAATAAAACATAAATGACCCTAATAAATTAGGATCATTTATGTCACATTAATTCGTCCAAAACCGTTGGTATGCGGCGCTTAAACGGTCTAGTGCCTGATCTAATTGTGCACGAGGACAACCGATGTTTAAACGTTCAAACGTTTCGCCACCAGATCCGAACGAAGAACCATGCGTTAGAGCGATTTTTGCCTCCTTGACGAGCCAATCTGATCGTGTTTTACTGTCTAGTTCGAGTGCTTTGAAGTCGATCCACAACAGGAAAGTTGCTTCTGGAATGACAACGTCTAATTTTGGCATCTCTTGGCGAATCCGACGGATGGCATGGTCACGATTGCCTTCTAAATACATAAGTAATTGTGACAGCCATTGCTCACTCGCAACATCACCATATGCTGTTGTAATCGCAGTCGAAGCTAATGCATTCGGGTGAACGAAATGACGTTGCTGGATACGCTCGATCTGTTGACGAATCGAGATGTCAGGTACGATCAAATAAGACGCATATAGACCCGGAATATTGAACGTTTTGGATGGCGCACTCACTAAAATGAGTTTTTCATAATCCAAACCGAGAATAGGGGTGTGAACGGAACCTGTATAGACAAGGTCCGCATGAATCTCATCGGATACAAGATAAACATCATGTTGCTTCGCGAGTTCGACGATTTGTTGTAATTCTTCTCTCGGATAGACTTTACCGCTTGGATTATGCGGACTACAGAGAATCATCATACGTGCTGTTCGCATTTGCCGTTCGAGAAGTGGAAAGTCTGTCTGATACGTCTCACCGTCTAAAAGAAGCGGATTTTCAATGAGTTGTCGTTGATTAGACTGAATGATTTGATGAAATGGAGGATAGACCGGTGTCTGAATGATGATTTCATCACTCGGTTCCGTCAATGCGAGGACGGTATGCGCAAGTCCTGGAACGACACCGCTCGAGTAGAGAATGGAATCAGTAGTGATTGTGACATCATATCGCTTTTGAAACCAGTGTTGAATCGCTCGTTTTGCTTCGTCTTCAAACATCGAGTAACCGAAATGACCTGTAGCAACACGTCTAGTCAATCGTTCTGTCAAATGGTGTGGTGGACGTACGTCCATGTCGGCGACCCACATCGGAATCAGCTCATCTGATCCATATAGCGAAGGGAGCCCGTCCCACTTAACGGATCCTGTATTTCGTTTCTCGATCGTTTCATCAAAATTGATTTGTTCCATCAGACTTCACTCCTGTTCTTCAATAGTTGAATGACTCCATTTCACCATAGCGGATAGAGAGAGTGTGGGGCAAGTCGAAAAAAATAGAGGTTTAACATTTATACGATCAGGTAATTACTAAACTCGAACCTACCATAACGAAACGGAGTGATGATCATGTTGCATTCTAAAGTAGTCGTTGGGCGATCGCCTGAGGAATTAGAGGAGAGACTAAATGAATTTTTTGAAAATAATGGGGTCGGATCGAACGCCATCATTACATTAAAATTTTCAACATTCGTTGCGTCTAAAGCGGATGAACATTATTCAGTTTTAGTCGTCTATGATAACTCGCTAACGAAAACTACATTGTAAATTAGTGACAAGAAGTTGATCTGAAAAGCATCGACTTCTTGTTTTGTCTTTTTTTATAAGTTATACTAGAATCAGGTTTTGCAAGCTTCCGTAGGTTAATGGCAGACCTCAGCAATGGTAATGCTGCAGTGCGAGTTCGATTCTCGCCGGAAGCATAGATACGTCTTCCGTCTCAAGTGATATATACTTGAAACGGAAGACTTTTTTCATGAGTTCGATATTTTTGATTTGAGGAGTGACCTCTATGCATCCAGTCATTCATTCTGTTGGTGATAAAATCAAACAAGAACGAAAAAAACAAGGAATGACACAAAAAGCACTTTGTGAAGGAATTTGTAGTCAGGCTGAAATCAGTAAAATCGAAAATGGTCGAAATTCTCCAACGATTGATTTGTTACAGCAGATTTGTCGAAGACTACGCATCCCGATTTCATTGTTTTTTGAAGATGAGATCGTCTCACAAAAGTTAAATGAAATAGACCAAAGAATGTTGCGCCATATGAGAGAGAAAACTTACTCAGCTATGGAGAAGGATTTAGAAGAATATGCAAAAGCAAATACTGAATTTGAAATTCAAGTGTTAATTCGATATCATCAAAAGCTGTTATTACATGAAAAAGGAAACATCGATTTTAGAACATGTATTTCTGCGTTATTAAAATTAGTCATTGAAGAAAGTTTAGTTGAAAAGTCATTTCTTCTCTATACCAGAATTCAGATGGCAATTGCTGTTTTATATACGAATCATGATGATTACACGCATTCTCATCAAATTTATGAGGCGCTATTAAAACTACCTTACCGTACACGCGAGTATAAAAAAATTAAAATGAAAATCATATATAATTACTTACGTAACTTATATCGGTTAAAGCGATTCGAGGAAGGGTTAAAAGAAGTTGAACACGCGATAAAAGAAACCAAAGAGCTAGAAGATTTAACATACATTGGTCACTTTTATTATCAAAAGGGCTTCTTTTTAGAAGCGTTAAACGCTTCCGAGAAAAGTATTAAAGAAGCGTATACAATTGCTTACTCATTTTTCACTGCGACGAATAATCACGCATACCGAAAAATTCTTGAAACACATTTATCAGATCTATTGCTATTTCCTGTAGATGAAAGTGAGTGAGGAAAGATAAAGATGGATGATTTAACTTCATCAATCGGTGCAAAAATAAAACAATTGCGCATCGAAAAGCAATTGACTCAACAAGCACTATGTGAGGGTATTTGTAGTCAAGCTGAGATTAGTAAAATCGAGAACGGCTTAAATTCACCAACCGTAGAATTATTGCAAAAAATTGCCGCTCGTTTAAATAGTCCGATTGCACTTTTATTCGAGAATCCTCAAGCTAATGAAGAAATAGATTTTTTTGATAAATTTATTTCAGATCAACTTCGAGAAGAGAATTTTGATCAAGTCATACAATTCATTTCAAAGTATGATTACAAAGAGAATATGAATTTAATCATATTAAGTGCTTACTTTAAGATCATCGTAGAGATGAAACAAAATCGATTTGATTTTAGAACAGCCACTTCCTTATTAAGTAACCTTTTAAACGAGTATGATGTTTGGAACGAATCCATTTCGTTATTCATTCGGATTAAGACGGCAATTGCAAATATATATGCTGAACATGAGTTATATCATTTAACTACGGGTACTTATTCCGATATTGAAACGCTATTAGAGCAACTCAAAAGTTCCCAATATATCACTTCTTTGATAAAAATCTATTTTAATCATGCTCAAATTCTTTTATATCAAGATTTATTTGAAGAAGCGAACGTGTTTATTCAAAAAGGAATTAATTTATGCTTAGATTCTCAACAGACTTTTCTGTTAGGGCATTTTTATTTTCAATTAGGAAATTATCAAGAAGCTGCCGGTAACGCTTTATTTCAAAAGACATATACGATAGCTTATACATTGTTACACGCATTTGAATTTCAAACGACGAAACAATTAGTCGTTGACCTAAAGAAAGAACATTTATTGTTTTCTTTTGAGTCTACCTTTAAATACGAAGCATGATTCAAAACACAGTGAGACGTTTTAAGATATTTGGAGGATTTGATAGAATGGTTAAAGCTAATCCAATTGGAGAAAACTTAAAACGATTTCGTATTCAAAAGGGGTATTCTCAAAAAGAACTATGTGCTGATTTATGTAGTCAAGCTGAAATTAGTAAAATTGAAAACGGCTTAAATTCTCCGACTGTTGATTTATTACAACAACTTGCTGTAAGGTTGCAAGTTCCCATCTCTTTGTTGTTTCGAGAACATACCGATGAGGAAAAGTTCTTTCAACTAGATCGATTCTTATCCGATTTGCTTCGAGAAGAGAAATATAAAGAGGCGTTAGAGCGAATTCACCAGCAAGAAAAGGATAGCATCGTCGAAGTCTACATTTTAAAAAGCTATATCAAGACGATCATTGACCTAAAGCAAAATCGAATCGATTTTCGGACAGCAGCAAGCCTACTTAGCAACTTGTTGATTGAAAAAGAAGTCTGGTCTCAGTCCATTCAATTGTACATTCGAATCAAAATGGCAATTGCGAATATGTATTCAGAGCAGGACTTATTTCATTTAACGGAATCCGTGTATCAGGAATTAGAAAATGAAATCGAAGTTCTTCAGTCCAATACCTATCTAAATGCACTATTGAAAATTTACTTCAATCATTGTCAGATTCTTGAGTACCAAGGGAAGTCTGAGGAAAGTATCGTCATTGCCAAAAAAGGATATGAGTTATGTTTGAAACATAATCATACATTTCTATTCGGTCATTTTTATTATCAACTCGCTCACTATGATGAATACTTAGGTGAGGATGAGAAGTCACTCCAAAAACAATATTCAGTCGCCTATGCACTGTTTCATGCGTTTGAGCACGACGTTCGAAAGAAGATGATTCTTCGCATGAAGGAGTCGTATATGTTGTTCACTTTTGAGAATTAATAAAAAGGATACGTGACCTTCTTGGTAAACAAGGAGGTTTTTTCATGAAAAGTGCAATTCGTTTATTTCAATGAGGTGATTAGATGAAGGACGAACATCCAATTGGTAAGAAACTCAAATTTTTTCGAAAATTGAATGGGTTATCGCAAAAGGAACTGAGTGCAGGGATTTGTAGTCAAGCTGAAATTAGTAAGATTGAGAACGGGAAGACGATGCCGACTGTGGAATTATTACAACAACTTGCAACAGTACTTCGTGTTCCTATATCAGAATTATTAAAGAGTAATTCTGAACATCAATTGGAGCAGGTGAATATTTTTGATCAAAAACTTAGTACCTTACTACGCGAAAATGCTTTCGATGAATGTTTTCATGAAATGAAAAAAATCTCAGTAAGTGAATCTTCTGATGAAATAAAACGATTAATGACCTACTATGAAATTGTGATTGCATATCGAAAAAAACAAGTTGATTATCGAACGACCTCCGTTTTATTTACGCGATGGATGGACCAAGAGGATTTATGGGTGAAAGATCCGGTGCTTTACTTTCGAATCAAGATGGCATTATCCATTTTATATGCGGAATGCGGACAGTACCAACAAGCAGAAAAAATATATGATGAAGTATTACGCATTACTACAGAAATCAGCGGTCTAAAGAGTGAACGACTAAAGATTCTTTATAACTATGCAAAATTATTATATAAAATGGATCAGCCTCAAAAGGGTCTTCGTATCATCGAGGAAGGCATACATCTCAGTCGACAATTGAAACAGATTTCCTATTTAGCGCACTTGTATTATCAACGTGGTGAGTTTTATGAACGGATGGATACGGACGTCATGCAGATGAAACATGATTATACGATGGCGTATGAATTATTCTCTGCTTTTCAGATGAAACAATACGCTACTATCGTTCTAAAGACAAAAGGTTCTTATTTACAATCTGTACTGGACTAAGATGACTACAAAAAATATAAGAAAGGAGGAGGAAGATTGCGTATCGAGTCATTTGGTAAACAGATAAAACAACTACGAATCGAGAAAAATTTAACACAAAAAGAATTAGCAAAGGGTGTATGTAGTCAAGCGGAATTAAGTAAGATTGAAAATGGAAAAATAATGCCAACGATCGATCTTGTTCAACGTTTGTCTCAAAAATTATATATTTCAATGGATCAAATCTTTATCGATTCAAATGAAGTAAAGCTATTTCAGGACTATGACGTACAACTGTCGGACTTTTCTAGGCAACGTCGTTATGATGAGATGCTAGAATTTATGAAACGTTTACCGACTAGTCTTCCTCCTTCCGTTCAATTATTGATTCAATATTTTGAATGGGTCGCTCGCGAAGGTAAAAAAGATATCGATTACCGGACATGTATCTCCCAATTGCTTCGCTTATCGGATGAACACCAAATGGAAATAGAGTATCCTGTTCTTTATTTACGTATTCGAATGTCGGTCGCGAATTATTATTATTTGAACGGTCAATATCCATATGCACGAAAAATCTACGAAGATTTATTAACGTATGAGTATTCGACATACGCACTCAAAAAATTACAGTGTAAAATTATATATAATCATGCGCAACAGTTGTATTTTCAAAATGACTTTAAAACAGGGCTACAGGTTACTGAACAAGGAATTTGTTTATCCATCGAACGAAAAGATACAGCGATGTTAGGACATTTCTTTTATCAAAGAGGATGTTTCTATGAAGAATTGAATTATCCAAAGTGTGATATTCATGATGCGTTTACTCTTGCCTATTCCCTATTTACTGCCTTTGGCAATGATAATCATGCCGCGTTAGTCTTAAAAGGAAAAAAACAATTTCTCCACTTTCAAATGTGAGGACGGAAGTGAAAGAAAGGACGATATAATGGATCACTTACCCGTCTCGATTGGTTATGAAATCAAGCGAATTCGAAAAGAAAAAAAGATTACACAAGCAGAATTGTGTGAAGGCATTTGTAGCCAAGCTGAAATCAGTAAAATCGAAAATGGTAAGAATTCACCCACCATCGATTTGCTACAACAAGTCGCAAAACGATTAAAGGTACCATTGTCGATGTTGTTTCAAGATCATTTACGAAGTGATGTTTTTCAAACGTATGACGAGCAATTAGCAGAACTATTGCGGACTAACCAATACGTTGATGCCTTAAAGATGATCGAACATGTTCTTTCAACGGTAGATTTTGAGGAAGTTCGTGATTTGGCAGCATATTATCAAGTCATCGTTCAGGAAAAAAGTAGTCAACTTCACTACTTAAAAGCCATTCAATTGCTCGAACGATTAGTTAATAAAGAACACCTTTGGTTTGAATCAGCTATTCTGTATATAAGAATTCAGATGGCGATAGCGAATTTGTATGTTGAACACGGTGACTTCGATTTAGCGGAGGGTATCTTCCAGGTATTGATTCAATCGAATTATCCATCCATCGAATTGAAAAAGGTTCGCATCAAGATTTTATATAACTATGGACAACAACTTTCTAGGCAAAAAAAATACCTTGCCGGTCTAAAAATCACCGAACAAGGTATTCAAGAGAGTCTTCAAATAGAAGATGGTCATTTCTTAGGTCACTTTTATTATCAGCGAGGATATTTCACTCAACAACTGAATGGCGATCTTTCAGCTATCCAACGCGATTTTACGATGGCCTATTCCGTCTTTCGAGCATTTGATATGCCACTTCATGAAAAGCTGCTTCTGGAAGAACATGCAGAGTACGTTCTCTTCCCCACTTAAAACTTACGACCGAATTGTCGGCACTCTTGAAGCGCTTGTTCGATTAATTCAGAGGCACGTTCCGGATATTGCTGATGTCCCTCGAGAATGACAGTCGATACATCCTCAATACCGAAAAATGCCAATAGATCTAGCATGTAGCGAACAGCGTGTTCACTCGGTGCTTTCTCTTTCGTCGAGTAATCACCACCGCGTGAATGAATCAACAGCACTTGTTTGTCTTCAACAAGTCCAATCGAACCTTCGGCCGTATAACGAAATGTTTGACCAGCTTGAGCAAGGTAATCCATATAATTGTGCAGCGGTGCCGGAACCGTCAAGTTCCACATCGGAAATGAGAAGACGACCTTATCGGCATCTAAGAAACCGTTTAAATACTCCTGAAGTCGCTGTGCATGTGTCGCATCCTCTCCAGTTAATTCCTCGCCTTTAAAGAGGCGACCTGCCGCGCTCGCCAGTTTCAAATCGAAGAAGGGAAGACGTTCTTCAAATAAATTTAAAACCGTAACTGTATCATCCGGATGTGTTTCACGATACGCGTTCAAAAAGGCATCGTTCAATTCAGAGCTAATGCCTTTTTTTTGATGTGTGCTATCGTTCGCTTCGATGAATAGTAAATGTGACATAATCATTACTCCTTTCTATACCTCTCTATTCCCATTCTACTCAAAATCATGACTTCCCAATATTTTATTATTTTTAGAAAATTCAGGTTTTATTTTGGTTCTGATAAGGAAAATAAACGACAGGAACTAGAAAGAGGGGATGGCGGTGAATACACAGCGACGTTCTTCCAATAGTCTTCAATATCA
The DNA here is from genome assembly GCF_019890935.1 of Exiguobacterium acetylicum. Classification (NCBI taxonomy): domain Bacteria; kingdom Bacillati; phylum Bacillota; class Bacilli; order Caryophanales; genus Exiguobacterium; species Exiguobacterium acetylicum. The sequence goes on along the minus strand of NZ_CP082333.1, from coordinate 1,868,068 downwards.
TCGAGAGATTCGAGCAAATTATCAATTGTTCGGGATGATCATTTTTGTATTGACGAGTTGTGGTGCCGTTTTATATATCGTTGCCAACGTATTTAGTCGTTCTGGTCTGAACGGGGAGGATTGGACACGTGCACTCGTCATTGCAAGTGCTGGAATCGTGCAGTATTTCATCGGTAAAAGTTCGTTGTCAGATCGTTTAAAACCTCATATGATGTCGAGTATTTTTTTATTGATTCCTTATATTTATTATCCATTCATCGATCGGGGAGTCCAGACGGTTTGGGCATGCGCGCTACTTTTCATTTTAGCGTCCCTTGTTGTTATTAACCGAACGATGTTGTTATACGCAACGAGCATCACGACGATCTCCCTGCTCTATATTTGGTATCAAACCCCTTCATTAGAAAACGTTACGATGTTTGCATCTGATCATATCGCACGAATTGGACTTATCTTAATTGCGACGATCATCAGTTTATTGATCCACAATCAATACGTCACCCGTCTTGAACGTAATATTGACTACTTAGCACGTTTACAAGAACAAGCATTTACGGATACTGTGACAGGTTTGTCGAACCGTTCTTCTTTTGTCATAGAAGTGGACAAGAAAAAACGAGAAGGCGACATGATTTGTCTTGTTGATCTGGATGATTTTAAAACCGTCAATGATGCTTTTGGTTACCGGACAGGTGACCGCACTTTGCACATCATTGGTCGTCGGTTAATGAATCGCTTTCCGGATTGTACGATTGCGAAAGCGAGTGGAAGTGCTTTTTTACTGCATGCTCCAAACCATTATGATGCACGAACACTTTGTGACGATATTTTATCGAGTGTATCAGAGCGCGTTCAAATTGACTTTAAACAGATTAACGTCACTGCAAGTATCGGTGTTTCCTATGTAAATGACGAAACGACGGACCATGTCATTAATGATGCGGAGATTGCCTTGTTCACAGCTAAATCCAATCGGAAAAATACGTATGCCATTACAGATTTAGCGACACAAAATGAACGAAAACGGGCGCTTCAATTAACACGCGACTTGTACGATGCAGAGCTGGATCGAGACTTTTTTATTTTATTTCAACCTCAGGTCAATGCAAAAACGCGTCAAATTACAGGAGTCGAAGCATTAATTCGTTGGAATCATCCGGAATATGGTCTCGTTCCGCCAAATGAGTTCATTCCACTTGCGGAGCGGACACGTTTCATTGAGACATTAGGCGTTTGGGTCATGCGTCAAGCTTGTTTCCAAGGAAAAGCATGGTTGGAAGAGGGGAAGGAGCCGTTAACGATTTCCGTGAATGTCTCACCGTGGGAATTACGTCAATCTGATTTTATGGATCGCGTATTGGCAATCTTAAAACAGTCTGGCTTCCCTCCGTCATTACTTGAAATCGAGATGACAGAACATATCTTCATTGAAGGCACAGAGCAAATCATCGAGACATTAAATGCCCTCCATTTATACGGGATCCGGATTGCGCTCGATGACTTCGGAACAGGCTTTTCATCAATGCAATCATTAGTGGAGTTACCGTTCGATCAATTGAAGATTCCAAAAGAAATCGTTCAAGAAGCCATTCATTCAGAGAAGAAACGAGCGATGATCGAGACGATCATTCAGTTAGGGAAGCGATTAGATATGACAATCGTAGCTGAAGGGATTGAACTAGAAGAAGAGGCGGCATTGCTCGAGCGACTGGGATGTCATACGTTGCAAGGATATCTCTTCCATCGCCCGTTACAACCAAGACAATTAGAACACTTTTTAACGATGTATCGAGAAGGTTGACGATATGATATATCAAAAAAAGAAAGTAAACAGGCGATGGACATAGTCCATCGCCTGTTTGTATAACTGTATATCAATGAATCACAGATACCTCGCAAAACGACGTTCGAGAACCTCTTGAATGACTGCGATACAAGAACAGATTCCCCAGTAAATGAACGCAACGACAAAATAAACGGTCATATAATCGAATTCGCGCCCACCGACAATTTTTGCTTTTTGAAAAATCTCAGGAACTGTAATCATGGCAGCAAGCGATGAAGCTTTAACCAAATCAAGCAAAACGTTTGAGAGTGGTGGGATGGCAATCCGGATCGCTTGTGGCAAAATGATGCCGACAAACGTCCGATACTTAGATAAACCGAGTGACGCTGCCGCCTCTTCTTGACCACGATCAATCGACAACAAGGAGGAGCGAATGATCTCCGCCATGTACGCCGCACTGTTCAAACTAAAACCGGTGATGGCTGCTGTTAACGCGTCAAGTTGAATATTGATGACCGGCAGTCCAAAATACAACATGAACAGCAACACGAGAATCGGAACACCTCGCATGAACGAGATGTAGGCGCTCGCTCCAATACGCAATACACGAAAACGAGACAGACGGCAAAGGGCAAGGATTAACCCGATTCCGAGACCAATGGTCATACTGAGCAAGGAAATCCATAGCGTCTGTCCCAGTCCACTTAAAATATAAGGAAACGATTCGACCGCCAATTCCGGATTGAAGACGGACCGCCAATCAATCGAAGACATCGTTAATTCACATCGACGATCGTCGTTTTGACGTCAGGCATTTGGGAAACATCTTTTCCGGCATAGAATTGCTTCGAAATTTCCTTTAACGTGCCATCTTCCTTCATTTTATCGAGTTGTTCGTTAATGTTGGATTGAAGTTCCTTGTTATCTAAATCCATGATTAAACCAACTTGACTTGGATTATAAGCGATATCAGGATGAATCGTAATATCGAAGTCCTTGAAGAAATCGACAGCGAGTGTTTGCAAGTAGTAATCATTCAAGATGACGTCTGTTCGACCATTTGAGACATCTCGAAGATATTGATCGTTCGTCGCGTTATCGTACGTGACTTCTTTTGCACCGTATTTTTTAGCAATCTGCATATATGTCGTTGTAGCTTCTCCGGCAGCTTTTTTCCCTTTCAAGTCTTCAAGAGACTTGATGCCTGATAAGTCACTTTTACGGACGATTGCCGTACCATACGTATATTTATATGGTTTAGAGAACGCGAATTTTTCTTTACGATCATCGGTAATTGTAATGTCGTTAGCGGCAAGATCGACTTGACCTGTATTGACGCTTGTCAACATACCGTCAAATGACATCTCTTTGAATTTCACTTTCAAATCAAGACGTTTTGCTACTTCTTTGACGACTTCGACATCAAATCCAGTCAACTTATTGTTTTTCTCTTCATGATAAGATGTCGGATAAAGTGTACCAGCCGTCGCGACGACGATCGTTCCTTCTTTTTGAATCTTGTCATATGCGGTTGCCTTCTCCTCTTGCTGACCACATGCGCTTAATAAGATCGAGCTTCCTGCGATCAAGAGACCCGTAAATTGCATTGTTTTTTTCATTGTATTATTCCTCTCTTTATTTCCATGATCAATAACTCTTTTCATAGTTAAAAATACCACGGAATCATATGTTCGGGCAAAGTAATACGCGCACAAAGTGTAGAATTCAACCAAAAAAAATATTGAATGAATATCCAAGTTTATGTAAGCGTTATCAATGTTGATATATGGTAATTCTACCTTCAAAGGTTGAACGAAATGGTGATTATGCATAGTAGCGAATAAACATAAAAGGGTGTAAAGTATAATTTAACTGAATATACAGAAAATTAAGAAGGCAAGGAGAGTGCTACTATGACATTTCATCAATACCCTGAACAGCAGGGATTATACGACCCTCGTATGGAACATGATGCGTGCGGGATCGGGGTTTACGCACATCAAACAGGACGAGCGAGTCATGAAATCGTTGAACATGCATTGGCCATGCTTTGTCAAATGGAACACCGTGGTGGACAAGGAAGCGATGCGAAGACGGGAGACGGGGCGGGTATTTTAACGCAATTACCAGATCGTTTATTTCGTGAAACGGTTCGTCACATTTCCTTCCCTAAAAAAGGGGATTATGGCGTTTTCATGATGTTCTTACCACGTGAGGAACGGGAACGGATGCGACTCGAACGAACGTTAGAATCCATCATCTTGACGGAAGGACAAGACGTCTTAGGATGGCGTACCGTACCTGTTCAGTCCGAAGTGCTTGGGTCGGGTGCCCGCCGCACGGAGCCAGTCATTCGTCAATGTTTCATTGGTGCACAAGCGATGGAAGGATTGACATTTGAACGAACACTCTTTTTGATTCGTCGCGCATTTGAACGTGAATCGGAGCAACTCGGTCTTGAACAATACGTCTTGAGTAGCTCGAGTGAAACAATCGTTTACAAAGGACTCGTGACGACGGATCAATTGCGCGCGTACTTCGATGACTTACGAGACGAGCGTTATCAATCAGGATTTGGTATCGTGCATTCGCGTTTTAGTACGAATACGTTCCCCAGTTGGAAACGTGCCCATCCGAACCGTTATTTGATTCACAACGGCGAAATCAATACGTTGCAAGGAAATATTCGGGCGATGCGCGGTCGAGAACGTCGACTTGCTGAGACGACGTATGGTAATCGGGCAGAGGAAGTGTTACCGATTCTAGATGAGACAGGTAGTGACTCGTCGATGCTTGATAATGCGTTTGAGTTTCTTCATCTGTCCGGACTCTCGCTCGCTGAGACAGCACTGATGCTCGTACCGGAACCATTCGAACACGCTGAGATCAGACCGGCGAAGCGCGCGTATTATGAGTACCATAGTAGCATGATGGAACCATGGGATGGTCCGTCTGCCATCGTCTTTACGAACGGGAAGCAGATTGGTGCGACGCTCGATCGAAACGGTTTACGCCCAGCGCGATATGTGCTGTTACGCGATGGACACTTCATGTTGTCGTCAGAAGCAGGAGTACTCCCTCTTCGTGAACAAGACATCCTGTACAAAAAACGATTAGCACCGGGTGAACTGCTTTTACTCGACTTTGCGTCCGGTCAGTTGATTGCAGATGAAGAGATCAAACGGGAACTCGCGACACGTCATCCCTACGCGGAGTGGCTCGCGCAAGAAGTCGTTTCCCTTTCAAGTAACGACTTCAAGGAAACACTCGTTGAACTTGGAACGAAACAACGACACTTCGGATATACGCGTGAAGATATCGATCAATACTTGATCCCCCTCGTTGAAGAACAAAAGGATCCGTTAGGTGCGATGGGGACGGATATACCGCTAGCGGTCTTAAGTGAACGCCCTCAATCCTTGTTCCGATATTTCAAGCAACTGTTCGCACAAGTCACGAATCCACCAATTGACGCGTTACGCGAAGAGATCGTCACCTCGACGCTGACATGGCTTGGTCGACAAGGGGAGCTGTTGACGCCGAACCGCGCGAACTGTCGTCGTGTTCGCTTAGAGACACCGATTCTACGACCAGACGAAGCCCATGCGCTCAAACAAAGTGGGCTCAAGCAAAAAACGATTTCGACGACGTTCACCGACTCGCTTGCAGAAGCGCTTGACATGATCGTTGATGAGGCTGTGACCGCTGCACGAAACGGTTATGAATTATTGACGTTATCGGATCGTCTCGTACGCCCCGGCACATTGCCGATGCCAATCCTCTTAGTGACGAGTGCGATTCATCATGCGCTGATCCGCAAGGGATTACGTACAAATCTCAGCTTGATCGTTGAAGGGGGAGAGATTCGTGAAGTCCACCATGTCGCGACGTTGCTCGGATATGGTGCGGATGCGATTTATCCGTACCTGGCATATGCGACGCTTGAAGAAGCGGTAGGGGATCGTTTTACGGATGTCGACAAACGTTACCAAAAAGCAGTCACGGAAGGCGTCGTCAAAGTCATGTCGAAGATGGGCATTTCGACGGTCTTCAGCTACCGTGGTGCGCAAATCTTTGAAGCAGTCGGAATCGACCACGCCGTCATCGACCAGCATTTCACTGGTACGGTTTCTCAATTGAGCGGGATGACGCTTGAACTGATGGAAGAAGAAGTCCGACGAGCACAACAGGTTGCAGATGAACGGATTTATTTAGAGTCCGGTAGTGTCTTCCGGTACCGTCAAGCAGGAGAACATCATGCCTTTAACCCAGCAACGATTCATTTGTTGCAACACGCATGCCGGACGAATGATTACCGGCTTTATCAAAAGTATGCTCAACGCATTCAGGAGGAACCGGCAACGGTGCTACGACATCTGTTGACGTTCAAGGAGACGAAGGCGATCCCAATTGAAGAAGTTGAGCCTGTCAGCGAAATCGTCAAATACTTCAAGACGGGTGCGATGTCATACGGATCGTTATCAAAAGAAGCGCACGAGACGCTTGCGATCGCAATGAACCGATTAGGTGGTAAGAGTAATAGTGGTGAAGGCGGTGAAGAGGAGGAACGTTACGAACGCGATGAAAATGGTGACTTCCGGATGAGTCGAATCAAACAGATCGCTTCTGGTCGTTTTGGGGTGACGAGTCATTACCTCGTTCACGCGGACGAATTACAAATCAAGGTGGCACAAGGTGCGAAGCCTGGTGAAGGTGGTCAATTGCCTGGTGAAAAAGTCTATCCGTGGATTGCTCGGGTGCGTGCATCGACACCGGGTGTTGGATTGATTTCCCCTCCTCCACACCATGATATCTATTCGATTGAAGATTTGGCGCAGTTGATTCATGACTTAAAACGCGCGAACGATCAAGCCCGGATTAGCGTCAAACTTGTCGCAAAAGGTGGCGTTGGAACGATCGCAGCTGGAGTTGCGAAGGGGCTTGCGGACGTTATCGTCATCAGTGGTCATGACGGCGGTACGGGTGCCTCGCCGAAGACGAGTATTCAACATGCCGGACTGCCATGGGAACTTGGTCTTGCTGAGACGCACCAAACGTTGACATTAAACGGGTTGCGCGAGCGTGTCGTCCTTGAAACCGACGGAAAGCTATTGACTGGTCGCGACGTCATCCTCGCCGCAATGCTCGGAGCGAATGAGTATGGGTTTGCGACAGCTCCGCTCATCGCCGTCGGATGTATCATGATGCGTGCGTGTCATCTCGATACGTGTCCTGTTGGTGTCGCGACGCAAGATCCAGAGCTCCGTAAGAAATTCACGGGATCTGCCGATGACGTCGTTCATTTCATGACGTTCATCGCAAAGGAAGTACGAGAACATTTAGCAAAGCTCGGTGTAAGCCGACTACAAGATCTCGTAGGGCGTACGGATTTACTCGAACCGTCAGAACGTCAACGGACGCATTGGAAAGCGAAGAGTCTTGATTTTTCGCGTCTCCTCGTCCATGTGACACACGGTCCGGCTGAACAACAACAGCATCATGTCGAGCGTTCCTTTGACGCGCGTGAAATCTCGCCGTATTTGGAGGCGGCAGACTTCAGTCAGCCTCAGACACTACGTTTAACGATTCAAAATACAGACCGTGCGATCGGAACACAGACCGGTGCCATGCTGACAAGACGGTTTGGGGCTCTCGGTCTGCCAACGGATCGATTGAAACTTGAACTGAATGGATCTGCCGGACAAAGTTTAGGTGCGTATTTACCACGCGGCGTAACGCTTGATGTCACGGGAGAAGCGAATGATTACGTCGGGAAAGGATTGTCCGGAGGAATCATCGCCGTTCATCCTCCACGTTCGATTTCGTTCGTCTCGTCCGATCAGTCGATCATCGGTAATGTCGCACTTTACGGGGCGACCAGTGGAGAGCTCTATGTCAACGGTCAGGCAGGTGAGCGATTTGCGGTTCGAAACAGTGGAGCCGTCGCCGTCGTCGAAGGAATCGGCAACCATGGACTCGAGTATATGACCGGTGGATCCGTCGTCATCCTTGGCGATGTCGGAAAAAACTTTGCTGCCGGTATGTCAGGTGGTGTCGCCTATGTCTTGCCGCGTCATCCTGAACAATTTTTACAGCGCGTCAACCGCGAACTCGTTTCGACGGGACCTGTCACGCATGTCGAAGAGATTGCGCGACTGAAGACGTTCATCGAACGTCACGTCGCACGGACCGGAAGTGAGCAGGGAGATGCGATTCTAGCGAACTGGGATCATGTCATTCATTCGTTCATCCGCGTCATTCCTTCAACGTATGAGAAAGTGACGACGTTGATGGCTGATTTCGCAAAACAAGGACACAACACCGAAGAAGCGATGTTGCTCGCATTTGAGACACATCTAGGGCGCAGAACAGGAGGGGTACGATGAAACGACGCGATCAATTCATGACAGTTGCTCGTTCGGGTGGGACGGAACGACATCCAAGCGAACGAGTGGGAGATTTTAAGGAATATAAGACGGCTTTGACGGAAGCAGAAGCGAGTCAACAAGCTAGTCGATGTATGGATTGTGGCACTCCGTTTTGCCATGTGGGGGAAGTATTTGATCAAGTGAAAATTGGTTGTCCAGTCTATAACTTGATTCCAGAATGGAACTTGCTCGTAGAAGAAGGACGTTTTCAAGAGGCACTCGATCGATTGCTTGAGACGAACAATTTCCCAGAATTCACGGGTCGCGTCTGCCCGGCGCCATGTGAAGGATCGTGTACGTTGTCGATTCATGAACCTGCGGTCGCGATCAAAGATATCGAACGGACGATCATCGACATCGGCTTTGAAAAAGGATGGGTCGTGCCCCGTATTCCAGCAATACGATCGACACGTTCGATTGCCATCGTTGGATCTGGTCCTGCTGGTCTTGCGGCTGCCGATCAGCTGAATCAAGTCGGTCACCAAGTGACGGTCTACGAGCGGGAAGATCGGATTGGCGGTTTACTCACGTACGGTATACCAGCCATGAAACTCGATAAAGAGGTCGTACAGCGCCGTGTTGATTTGCTGGAAGCAGAAGGGATCCACTTCCGGACGAACGTCACAATCGGCGCAGATATCACTCTCGAGACACTTGAAGCGGAGTATGACGCCGTCATCTTATGTGTCGGCGCGACGGAACCACGCAAATTGATGGACGCGCCAACGCGTGGAGTTGGTTATGCGATGGATTATTTGACAGGGGTGACACGTCACGTGCTCTCGCAAGAACCGTTGTCTGCTGATCATGACGCAAAAGATAAAGATATTCTCGTCATCGGTGGAGGCGATACCGGAGCAGACTGTGTGGCAACAGCACTCCGTCAACGTTGTCGTTCCGTCGTCCAATTCGGTAAACATGAACAACCGGGAACGACGCGTGCAGCAGGAAACATGTGGCCCGATACACCGTCACTCTACTCCATCGATTATGGGTACGCAGAAGCATTGCAACAATTCGGTCGGGATCCTCGTGAATATTTGATCGCGATCAAGCGATTCACGACAAGTGAATCCGGGCAAGTCACTGGTGTCTGGACGATTCAGACGACGAAAACAAAAAATGAATCGGGAGCAGTGATCTTCGAGGAGATCGAAGGGAGCGATCGTTACTTCCCGGTCGATCAAGTCTGGATCGCCATCGGATTCAGTGGTGTCGAAGAGAATGTACTCGAACATTTAGCAGTCGCCTCGGAACGCGGGAAAATCAAGACGACACGTTACGCGACGAACCGACCAGGCGTATTTGCCGCAGGTGACGCAAGACGTGGTCAATCATTGATCGTCTGGGCGATTCGCGAAGGTCGTGAAGTAGCAGAAGCCGTTGGACAATATTTAAAAGCAATGCAACAAACCGGCTAAATCACATCGTCTGGATTTTCTGGCAACATCGGAAATCCAGGCTTTTTTGTGTTTGGCAAAGAAATCTGCCAGTTCGAAAATAACTATTGATTTTGTTTCAAGGTGAAACACCGAAAATATTTCTGCTATTCTTATAAAATGAAGAGGAGGTATGACGGATGAATCCAGAAATCATCTATTTCGTATGCGAGAGTGGAATGGCAAGTAGTGTCATGGGAGCTACGATTTTAAGAAAGCGCTTACTTGGTTGCGGGATTACGACGGACGTCAAGACATGTCGAATCGTAGACCTTCCTAATCAGGCATCTTTTATCGTTGGAGAGGCACAACTCGTCCATCGACACGTATGGAAAGCGCATTGTACTGTTCATGCCGTCGAGCGGATTCTTGATCCGACTGCATATGACGTCATCCTCGAATCTTGGCAGAAAAGAGTGAGGCTGCATGACTGAATTTACACCACGGGAACATGATATCTTATTTTTCCTCTTATCACGCGAGGAACCTGTTCAAATACAAGAGATTGCGGAAACGCTCGAGACATCGGAACGAACGATTCAACGTGAACGCGATCGTCTTGCCCAGTCTTTAGAAGATCATGATTTGCGTTTGACATATGTTCGCGGCAGAGGTCTCTTAATTGAGGGAACGGACGAAGCCAAACATGCATTACGGGACCAACTCTTGTTGTCACATAAACAATTACCGAACGCTGAAGATCGCCAAGTCGAGTTAGCGTATCGGCTACTACAAGAAGAAGGGATGGTCAAATTACAGGCAATCGCCCATGCGATGTATGTGGCTCCGAGCACGGTTAGCCAGGATTTAGAGCGGATTGATGAGTGGTTTCTACAATATGACCTTGAAATCAAGCGCAAAAAAGGGATTGGTGCCGAAGTCATCGGCGAAGAAATCAACAAACGCCGTTTACTGATTTCATTGATCTTTACGCAATGGGATGTTCTCGCTTTCTATCGGTTGTTACAAGGCGACGCTGGGCAATTACCTCATCTGTTACGCATGAATCGAACATCCTGGCTTGAGATGATCAATCAAGCGTACGCGGTCATAGCGCCATTGACGAAAGAAGGGCGTCTCAATGACCGACAAATCATGCGTGCGACACTCAGCTTAGCTTTACAAGCGTTACGCAAAGAGCAGTTTCCGATGCGTTACGAGTTAAAAGCGTATCCGGTCGAAATCCTCAAATGGGTGGAACGCGTCGAAGAGCGATTACCTGACACGTTGTCGATTGCCGAACGCCAATGGTTATCAGAAGAATTGCGTGCTTTCTTTCAATCGGACGCAGGAGATACGGAAGAACTCGTCACGCGCCTTCGTGTAAAACGATTGATTGAGCATGTCTCCTTACTATATGGAACGAACTTTACGAAGGATCATGCGCTAGAACGCGGACTCGTCTCGCATATTCAATCGTACACCCGTCAAAATAGCGTCAATCCGTCCTATGTCATCAAACAAATTGAACGGGAATATCCGCGCTTGTTTGATGCGGTCAAACAAGCAGCACTGTCGATCTTCACCGATGCGACATTTGAAGACGTAGATTTAGCATTTTGGGTCATGCATTTCGGTGCCGTTCTCAGCAAACCGACACCAAAACTCCCGTATCGTGTTCTAGTCGTCTGCTCTGCTGGACTCGGTTCCTCGAAGTTGTTGATGAACCGGTTACGGCAAGAATTCGCTGAACTCGAGCACATCGATAACTCGTCCCTGTTTGGCATCGAACGGTTACCAATCGACTCGTACGACTTCGTTTTGTCGACTGTGCCGTTGCCTGACATTCGCCCACCACATCTTCTCGTCAACCCGTTGCTTCCTCAGGATGAGGTCGAACGGATTCGGAAATTAATTCTCGCATTGCCTAAATCCTTTCAACCGGCACCGCGAAAGACGAAAACGGAATGGCTCGATCTTGAGCAATTGCATCGGCTCGTTGCATCGTCCATTCAAGTATCGGACGGATTCCGAATGGAACGGTTAGAGCGGGTGGGAGATGGGATTGAATCGCTCTTGTTTGAGATCAGTACACGTATGGTTGAGCAAGGATTAGCGAAATCAGCTATTTCGCTCTCTGGACAATTGTTACGTCGTCATGAGATGTCAGGTCTCGGTATTCCCGGAACGCGGCTTGCGCTATTTCACGGACGCGATGCGACGATTCAACGAGGGGGATTTCTTATCTTTGAATTACCTGAACCGATCGACTTACTCGGGATGGATCAACAGTTACAATCCGTCGAACGGCTCCTTGTCTTGGTCGCACCGGAAGAGACCTCGAATGAACTACTTGAATTACTCAGTTCGATCAGTGCTGCGATCATCGAGAGTCCCGAACAAATGGATCAATTCGAGTTCGGGGAGGAACAGACGATACGTCTGCTTTTGAATCGAACGTTTCGAACGGTCATTGATCAATTCCTAGGTCACACTTGAAAAATCCCTGTCACTCCATTCCTGAAGTGACAGGGATTTTTTAGGTCAGGCAGGCTTCTTTCCAGTATGTCCAACTTCTTGGACAAAGACTGAACTAGGAAAGATTGAGTAAGCGCTTGCAATGCTCTTACAATAAGGGCATAGCAAAGCAATCATCTTATCAATTCATACACGAAATGGAGGCTAACGCAATGGCGACAGCTCAAAATGGAGCACGGGGCATCCGTGTACAAGTTCAACGGTTCGGAAGCTTTTTAAGCGGTATGGTCATGCCGAACATCGGTGCATTCATCGCCTGGGGGATCATCACTGCACTGTTCATCCCAACTGGATGGGCACCAAATAAGGAACTCGGTGAACTCGTCGGTCCGACGATCACCTATCTCTTACCGTTGCTAATCGGATACACAGGCGGGAAATTAATGCATGACGTCAGAGGGGGCGTCGTCGGGACGCTCGCGACGATGGGGGTCATCGTCGGAACAGAGATTCCGATGTTCCTCGGTGCCATGATCATGGGACCACTTGGCGGATACGTCATCAAAAAGTTCGATCAGTTGATCGAAGGAAAAGTCAAACCGGGTCTCGAGATGCTCGTCAACAATTTCTCGGTCGGAATCATTGGTGGTTTGTTGATGCTCGGCGGGTTCAAGTTATTCGGACCACTCATGACAGGTCTTGACGACATCATGGCTGCAGCAGTTGGTGCGATCGTCAGTGCTCACTTATTACCGCTTGCTAGTTTGTTCATCGAACCAGCGAAAATTTTATTCTTAAATAACGCCATCAACCACGGCATCTTAAGCCCTCTTGGTCTCGATCAAGTGAATGAAGCAGGAAAATCGGTACTGTTCCTACTCGAAGCCAACCCAGGTCCGGGTCTCGGATTGTTACTCGCTTACTCTTTCTTCGGTTCTGGTGCAGCAAAGAAAACAGCACCGGGTGCTGCGTTCATTCAGTTCATCGGTGGGATTCACGAAATTTACTTCCCATATGTCTTGATGAAGCCGGTCTTATTGCTTGCGATGATCGCAGGTGGTATGAGTGGGATCCTCACATTCGTCCTATTTGATGTCGGTTTAGTTGCACCTGCTTCACCAGGTAGTATCATCGCTGTCCTTGCGATGGCATCCCGCGGCTCTTATGCCGGATTGATCGCTGGTGTCCTTGTTTCAGCATCTGTGACATTCGTTGTCTCGACTGTCTTATTGAAAACAAGCAAAGCAAAAGAGACATCGCTTGAAGAAGCAAGCGCGAACGTCAGTGCGATGAAAGGCAAACAATCGATTGCCTCGACACTCGTTTCAGCTGATGCTAAACCACTTGCAGAAGTCGAACATATCATTTTCGCTTGTGACGCTGGTATGGGATCGAGTGCGATGGGGGCATCCGTCCTTCGCAATAAAATCAACAAAGCGGGCTTACCGATCAAAGTGACGAATACGTCGATCAGTCAATTGCCGCAAAACGCTGAACTGATCATCACGCATCGTGATTTGACGGAGCGAGCAATGGAGCAGGTCCCAACGGCAGAACACCGATCAGTCGATAATTTCCTGAATGCCGGATATTATGATCAACTTGTCCATGAGATCGAAACAGCACGGAATAAGATTTCTTAAAAATAAAGATAGAGATACTCAAGGAGGAATAAACATGACAACGACAATGAACCTTTCACCGGAACTTGTACTACTGGATCAACAATTCGCAGACGAGACGGCAGCCATTACGGCTGCCGGTCAACTCCTCGTCGATCACGGATATGTCGAAGCGGGTTATATCGATTCAATGCAGGAGCGTCACGCTTTATCAACGGTCTACATCGGCAACCATGTCGCGATTCCACACGGAACAGAGTCGGCTAAATCGCAGGTCAAGAAAACAGGACTATCGATTCTACAAGTACCGCAAGGCGTAGCGTTCGGAACGGAACAAGCACGACTCGTCATCGGCATCGCTGGCGTTGGGGACGAACACCTCGAGTTGCTATCGAATATCGCGGTCATTTGCTCCGATGAGGAGAACGTCGAGCGTATCGTGGCAGCGACGTCAAAAGAAGAAATCATCGCCTTATTGACAGCGGAGGTGTAACCATGAAAGCCATCCATTTTGGTGCCGGTAACATCGGACGTGGGTTCATCGGGTTACAACTCGTCAAGACGGGTTACGAAGTCTGTTTCGTAGATGTCAATACGACGGTCGTCGATGCATTAAAAACGAGACAAACCTACGAAGTAGGTTATGCCTCTGAACAAGGAGGACGTGAACGGGTCAACGGCGTGACAGCACTCAACAGTTTATCTGAACCGGATCAAGTCATTGCAGCGATTCGCGATGCAGATGTGATTACAACAGCTGTTGGCCCGAGCTTGTTGTCGAAAGTAGCTCCTTTGATCGCGGAAGGGTTACGTCAACGTGATCAACAGACACCTGTCTACGTCATTGCGTGTGAGAACATGATCGGTGGGTCAAAACACTTACAAGCAGAGGTAGCGAAACATCACCCCGTAGCGGAGAACTGGTATTTCCCGAATGCAGCGGTTGACCGGATCGTACCGCTTCAACATCACGAAGACCCGTTGTACGTCGAAGTGGAAGAATTCTTTGAATGGGTGATTGAGACGACTGGACTACCGGAAGCCTATCCACGGATCGAAGGTGTCACCTATGTCGAGAACATCGAACCGTTCATTGAGCGAAAGCTGTTTACCGTCAACACGGGACATGCGATTGCTTCGTACCTCGGAGCACTGTTCCGTAAAGAGACGATTGCTGAAAGTCTAACGGATCCACGCATCCGTCGTGGTGTCCAGACAGCACTTTACGAAACAGGGTGGTTGTTACTTGAAAAGTACGGCTTTAATCCGGTCGACCATAGTGCGTATATCCAAAAGAATATGAAACGCTTTGAAAACCCGCGGATTCATGATGAAATCATACGTGTCGCTCGCTCACCGATTCGTAAACTGAGTCCAAGTGACCGACTCGTCAAACCAGCGAAGGAATTGATGGAGCGTGGGATTGAAGCAGATGGATTAGCACGTGGGATCGCAGCAGCTCTAACCTATTTCGATCCGAATGATTCAGAATCTTTTGAATTGAATGCGTATATCACGAAACATGGAATTGAAGATGCGTTAAACGCATACCTAAAACTGTCAGCAACGGATCCACTTGGATCTCGAATCATTGAACATTATGAAGCAATGCAACAACAAGTCAATTCGATTGCTTGAGAATAAGTGTGCGCACCACCTTTCACGTCACGTGAAGGGTGGTTTTGTATTTCAAATAACATGTAGCGCATCGTCATCGAAATAACCAGTTTTTGAAATTCTTCTATCATAATTTGATTACAATTTGTATATTAAATTTGGAATATTCGAAAACGAATATTTAACGATTAAAATACATTGTACGCTATATGAACGGAACATCTCTATTCCGATTTTTCAGGTAAGAGAAGGTGATCATATGTTGAATTATAAAGTGAACGTATATAGATTAAACGGAGCACGACCGAAAGCAACAAAAGGAACCGGACCAAAACATTTGATTTATTCGAGTCAGTTTTCTTCACGTACACCAGTCCATTTATTGCATCAACTCATCTTGAATCGTTTGTTGGTTGAACAAGAAAAAAATCTTGATTTGACGTATACGATCGAAGTAAATGCGGTACTTGATCAATTCGTGATCGACGTCCGTGTCTTTTCAACAGATACGGTCAGTGTCCAAGTCGAGCGTGACTTGATTGAAATCATTGAACGTGAAGAAGTCCGTCATATCCCAGCGCTTGAAATCGGAAAACCGGATTTCGCGGAATTCGCTCACATCGTCTTAAAGGTCAAGGAAGGCGGACCACGCCTGTCACAAGAGGATACGCAACGAATTTTCAATGAGTCTGGAGTTCGAGGGCGAATCATCCTGCATAAAGAGCGCATCGATAGTCATGAACCTTCCCATTCGATTCAGTTGTTGATTGGTGGGGCCGAGAAGTGTTTGTATAGTCTTTCGCAATATCAGCTTGATCCACTCTTCCGTAAACATGGTTTGACGATTCAATCCTTGAATCTGTTACCGTTTGATTTATTCATGATTCGTGACAAAATTGCGATGCTGTCTTCGGCAGATGCTTCGCAACTGTGGATTGATGACATCACGACATCCAAGAACGGACGATCACATCAGATTTGTTTTAACGATGGGAATGAATGCATGACGGTCATCTGTGATCTTCATGGATCAATTCGTTCTTATAAGTGTTCGTGATGGTTTAACTCTTCTTCGAATAGGCTACATTCTTAACAGAGGTTCTAACGAAGGGGAGTCGAACAATCATGTTATCTAAACAACAGACGGAAGAATTCAAGCAACGATTATTAAAGGAAAAAGAAAAGACGACATCAAACATCGAACAACGCGATACGGATTACGATGAAGGTGAATTGTCGAGTTACGATAATCACCCTGCCGATTCCGGCGATGAATTGTTCTTGCGCGAACGCGATCAAGCGATCACGGACATGCAAGAGGATATGCTCTCTGATGTGGATCGTGCCCTAAAAGCGATCGAGGACGGGACGTACGGTATTTGCGAAGTCTGTGGAAAAGAGATTGAGATTGAACGTCTTGATATCATTCCGGAAACGCTATTATGTATCAAGCATGCAAAAGAAGAGGCAGAACAAAACGAGAACGATCCGAATTCGCGACCAAGTGAAGAAGATGTACTGGACCCATCTGTCACAGCCCGCGGGAAAGACATCGACGGTGATACGGATGGATTCTCGAAAGTGAGTGATTTCGGTAGTTCCGATACACCGTCTGACCAAGAAGACGGAATTGACCCGACACGGTCTTGACCGGCAAAACATCTCCCGAAAATGGAGATGTTTTTTTCTCGAAAAAAACCGCAAATATTTACCGGAATTTTTTGACTTTTCATATAATTTTGGTACGATGGTATCGAGGGGGCTGTTTAGCCTATATTAAAATGTAAGCGCATACAAGCATCCGTCTCACTGCTTGACCATTTTAGTTGAGGGAGGAAATAACGCATGATTTATGACATTCCGAACAAGCAAGGGTCAAAGGTACAGTACAAGGAACGGTATGAAAATTACATCAATGGAAAGTGGACGGCACCTGTCGGGGGAGAATATTTTGATAATGTCACACCGGTCACTGGTAAAGTATTGTGCCAAGTCGCTCGATCCGGTAAGGAAGACATCGAACTGGCTCTTGACGCAGCACACGCGGCAAAAGAAGCATGGGGGAAAACGTCTGTAACGGAACGCTCAAACATTTTAAATAAAATCGCGAATCGAATGGAAGAAAACCTCGAGATGCTTGCTTATGCAGAGACACTTGAGAACGGGAAAGCGGTCCGCGAGACACTCAACGCCGATCTACCGCTCGCGATCGATCACTTCCGTTATTTCGCCGGCGTCATCCGTGCCCAAGAAGGTTCGGTCGGCGAACTCGATCAAGACACGGTAGCGTATCACTTCCATGAGCCACTTGGCGTCGTTGGTCAAATCATTCCGTGGAACTTCCCACTCCTGATGGCTGTCTGGAAACTGGCACCGGCTCTCGCAGCAGGAAACTGTGTCGTCTTAAAACCAGCAGAACAAACACCAGCGAGCATCATGGTGCTCATGGAACTTGTCGAGGATTTATTGCCACCTGGAGTCGTGAACATCGTCAATGGATTTGGTCTCGAGGCAGGGAAACCACTCGCTTCAAGCAAACGAATCGCCAAAATCGCCTTTACGGGTGAGACGACGACAGGACGTTTGATCATGCAGTACGCATCACAAAACTTGATTCCGGTCACACTCGAGCTTGGCGGGAAATCACCGAACATCTTCTTTGAGGATATCATGCAGGCAGATGATGCTTTCTTCGATAAAGCAATCGAAGGATTACTGATGTTTGCGTTGAACCAAGGAGAAGTCTGTACGTGTCCGTCGCGTGCCTTGATTCAAGAATCAATTTACGAGCCGTTCATGGAACGTGTTCTAGAGCGCGTCAAAGCCATCAAGATTGGAAATCCTCTTGATTCGGACGTCATGATGGGTGCTCAAGCTTCAAACGAACAGATGGAGAAAATCCTTTCATATCTGGAAATCGGTAAGTCGGAAGGCGCAGAATGTCTTATTGGTGGAGAGCGCAACATGCTCGAAGGAGATCTCGCAGAAGGATATTACATCCAACCAACGATCTTCAAAGGACACAATAAGATGCGAATCTTCCAAGAAGAAATTTTCGGACCGGTTCTGTCGGTCACGACATTCAAGACGGAAGAAGAAGCACTCGAAATCGCGAATGATACGTTATATGGTCTTGGTGCCGGCGTCTGGACACGTGACATGAACCGTGCTTATCGATTTGGACGTGCGATCGAAGCAGGACGCGTCTGGACGAACTGTTATCACCAATATCCAGCTCACGCGGCGTTTGGTGGTTACAAAATGTCAGGTATCGGACGTGAAAACCATAAGATGATGCTCAACCATTACCAACGGACGAAAAACCTACTCGTTAGCTATAACCCGAATAAACTCGGTTTCTTCTAAGTCGGAAAGGACGTGGATGCAAATGGTGGAACGTGTTCAGGCGACGGTAGCTTGTCTAGAGTTAATCGACCAGTTGAGAGAAAAACACGGTCCGTTGATGTTTCATCAATCTGGTGGTTGTTGCGATGGCAGTTCCCCGATGTGTTTTGCGCAGGGTGATCTATTCCTAGGAGATCAGGATAAAAAACTGGGAGAGATTGGTGGTTGTCCGTTTTATATTCATGAAGATCAATATGAGTACTGGAAACATACGCAACTCATCATTGATGTCGTGGATGGTCGAGGCGGAATGTTTTCTCTTGAAGGTGTCGAAGGGAAACGTTTTTTGACACGCTCCCGTGCGTTCACGCAAGAGGAATACGCTGAACTATCAGCGTCAAGCTAATGAAAAATCAAACACGGTTTCGTCGAGGTGACTTGATCATTCAGGTCGCTCGTACGGAATCGTGTTTTTTTGTTCGTATCATGACGTTCGAACAGGATAAAAGTTGGTAATGCGGCATAAGAACGGTATAATGAACTCATATTTTGACGAGAAGATAGTTTCACACAATGACATTATAGGGGGTCACCATGAAATATCCATTTTTAGGTTGGACAGGTCAAACGATCGGAGTGACGGCGCCCTCCTCCGGATTACGTGAACAGCAACAGGAATGGGTCGAACGAGCAGTTGAACAGGTACAAGCACGGCAAATGAACGTCCGTTTAGGTGAAACGATTTGGTCGCATCAACTTGCTGAGAGTGCACCGGTCAAACAACGGGCGGAGGAATTGAATCACATGATGACGGATGAGACGATTGATGCCGTCATCCCGCCATTTGGTGGAGAACGTGCCATTGATCTTTTACCCGAGTTGACGCTAGCTACTTACCAAACAAAATGGTTGCTTGGTTATTCTGATATCAGTACGTTATTGCTCAGTCTGACGCTGCAGACGGGAATTGCAACAGCACATGGTCCGAATTTCGTTGAGCTTCGAAGTGAAGAATGGGATGAGACGACAAGTGCCTGGCGACGGGTGCTCGCGACGCCAACTGGAGGAACCGTTACACAGTGGGCTTCCGATCGTTATCAATCCGAGTGGACTGATGAAGAACGTCCAGCAGGTTCTTTATTTCAGCTATCGGAAGCGACGGAATGGAAAGCACTTGATGAGCGAACCGAGGTAACAGGACGTTTACTTGGTGGGTGTTTGGAGACGATTCGCCATCTGATTGGGACACCGTATGGAGATGTGCAACGTTTCCAGCATGAAGAGATCAACGGAGAACCGATTCTCTGGTACTTCGAGGTGTCTGAAGCGAATTCTGCAGAGGTGCACCGGACACTGCGACAAATGGCGTATGCTGGGTGGTTCGACCATGCGGCTGGCTTTTTATTCGGGCGCACGTCTGCAAGGATTACAGAAGACCTGACATGGCTAGACGTGTATCAATATCTAGCGGATGAGACGGGCTTACCAGTCTTATACGATCTTGACATCGGTCATCAGCCGCCACAGTTGACGTTAATCAATGGAGCGACGGGTACGGTTCGTATTCAAGGAAAAGATTCACGAATCGATCTGACGTTCAACTAAAAAGGAGAGCACGCAATGGCACGTCGTAAGTTTCAAGCATTAGGCGTTTATAAACGCGTCCATATCAACCCGGAGACCCGTCGGATGACGTTACCGGAACCATTTTACGATGCACTTCGTCTAGAAGATGAATTGCTGATTGCACAAGTCGGAGATGTTCTCGTCATGCGACGTCCGGGCGAGGTCGTCGAGACAGAAACGGATTTATTGAGCGAACTCGTAGAAGATGGATTCACGGGTACAGAGCTCATTCAAGAGTTTGCCTACCGGCGTCAGCAACAAGAACAACGATTACGTCAACAAGTCTTGCAGGATGAAGAGGATGACCATGCTGCTCAACTGAAGATCGAGCTATAACGGAAAGAAGGAGTGGGGCAGATGCGTCGCAGAACAAAAATTGGAATCGGAGTCATCGGATCCGGATTAGTAGCAGCGAGTTATTATTTTTATGAGATGGCAATCGCTACGAATCCAAAGCCATTCTTATCGAATAATCGAGATTTGAGTGACGAGATGGTCCGATTGATGCAACCTGGTCAGACGTGGATCAAGGAGCAACCGCTTGAGCGGATCGAGATTGAAGCGAAAGACGGCTTAACGTTACGCGGTCATTTCCTTCCGTCACCTGTTCCGTCAGATCGGATCGTCATTCTCGTGCACGGGTACGGAGGCGTCGGAACGGATTTAGCCGGATTCGCCTATCTGTACCATCAAGCCGGTTTCCATGTCATGATGCCCGATAATCGTGGACACGGGATGAGTGATGGTCACTATATCGGATTCGGATGGCATGACCGGGAAGATTGTCTCAGTTGGTCGAACTATCTGATCGAACGGATCGGACTGGATGCGAAACTGTTCTTGCATGGAGTGTCGATGGGAGGGGCGACCGTATTGATGACAAGTGGCGAGCAACTCCCACCACAAATCAAAGGAATCATTTCTGATTGTGCCTATACGTCCGTCAATGCTGTCCTTGCGTATCAGATGAAGCGGATGTACCGACTACCACACTTCCCGTTCTTAGGGATGACGAGTGTATTGACGAAGCTAAAGGCAGGTTATACGTTCCGTGAAGCATCAGCGCTGAAACAAGTCAAAAAAGCACAGGTGCCGATTTTGTTCATCCATGGTGGGGCGGATACGTTCGTACCGACAGACATGGTATATGAGCTGTATGAAGCTTGTCCAACGGAAAAAGAACTCGTCGTCATTCCGAATGCCGCTCATGCGATGGCCTATTTCGAGGATCCGGCATTGTATGATGATGTCGTCGAGAAGTTCGTTCGCAACATCTTGCGAAATGATTGACAACTCAGTTCGTTACCCGCTATATTAATATCATAAATCAACGTCGTCGTGGCGGAACTGGTAGACGCGCTAGACTCAGAATCTAGTGGTGGCAACACCGTGGAGGTTCAAGTCCTCTCGGCGGCATAAATGATTGAAGGAGGCAATCCCAACAAGGGGTTGCCTCCTTTTTTGTTGCTGAATAGAAAACGGTTACAACGAATAAAAATTCAGAAAAGTTTATCTTTTTAGAACTTTTCTGGTAAAATACGTTTTAAAGAGGGTACTCTTCAGGGAAAGTACTAAGTAGAGTTAACAATCTTTAACACATAGGAGAGGGGAAACAAAGATGAAAAAAGGGAGTATCTTGTTAGCGCTCTTGATGAGCTGTGTTCTCGTGCTTGGTGCGTGTAGCATCGGTTCGAAAGAGGAAGAGTCGTCAGAAGGAAAGACGTACAAGGTTGGCATTGACGTCACGTATCCACCATTCGAATATAAAGACGGAGATACGTACAAGGGAATCGATATCGATCTCATGAAAGCAATCGCGAAGGATCAGAACTTCAAGATTCAATTTGAAGCGATGGACTTTAGCGGCATCATTCCAGCACTTCAAGCAAATCAATTGGACGTTGCCATTGCCGGTATGAGTATTACGCCAGAACGGAAGAAAGTCGTCACATTCTCAGATCCATACTTCAAAGCTGGTCTTATTCTAGTCGTCAAAGAAGATGAGAATGGTATTAAATCCGTCAACGATTTAAAAGGGAAAAAAGTGGCCGTCAAAAAGGGAACGACTGGTGCGAAATATGCAACGGATAACGCAGATAAGCTTGGCTTCACAGTCACACAGTTCAATGACAGCCCAGCGATGTTCCAAGAAGTGAAGAACGGTAACGCTGCTGCTTTGATTGAAGATTATCCTGTCATCTCATATGCCAACAAACAACAAAACCTTGGATTGAAACTTGTCGGAGACCGTCTCAACGGGGACAACTACGGAATCGCTGTCTTAAAAGGTGAGAACGAGGATCTGATGAAGAAAATCAACAAAGGACTTGCGAATCTGAAAGAAAACGGTGAATACGATAAAATCGTTGACACGTATCTGAAATAAGTCGCAAGGCGATAAGGGAGTGGGATAACCAATGGAAGTGGTCAAAACCGCATTTCCATTTTTCTTGGAAGGGCTTCAAGTCACATTGTATATTTTCATCATCGCGGTCATCGTCGGCTTTCTGATTGGCTTAGTCGTCGCATTGATGCGATTATCACCATTAAAAATCTTAAACGGGATCGCGATCGTCTACATCGATGTCATTCGCGGAACGCCGTTCATCGTTCAATTATTCTTCATCTACTTTGGACTCAATTCGCTCGAATGGTTATCGATGGACCGGATGTATGCAGGGATACTGACGGTCGCAATCAATGCCGGTGCTTATTTTGCGGAAATCATTCGAGCTGGTATCCAGTCGATTGATAAAGGACAAACAGAAGCTGCACGTTCACTCGGAATGACAGGGCGTCAAACGATGGTACAGATCATCCTACCGCAAGCATTTCGTCGGATGTTACCAACGATTACGAACCAATCGATCATCAGCTTAAAAGATACCTCGTTGTTGTCGATTATCGGCATCGCTGACTTGACGCAACAAGGTCAAGTGCAGCAGTCAACGACGTTTGAACCATTCATCGTCTGGTCCGTCGTCGGATTGATGTACTTCGTCATCATTTATCTCTTGTCCTTAGTGGCGAAGTTCTTGGAACGGAGGTTTACATTACGATGAGTATCATTGAAGTAAAGAATCTAAAGAAATCATTCGGTTCGAATGAAGTCTTAAAAGACATCAACGTCTCGATTGCCGAAAAAGAAGTCGTTTGTGTCATCGGTCCGTCGGGATCTGGGAAAAGTACGTTTCTACGCTGTTTGAATCGATTGGAAGAGATTACAGGTGGTACCGTCATCGTCGATAATTTCGACATCACGAGTCCAAAAGTCGATATCAACAAGGTCCGGGAAGAAGTCGGGATGGTCTTTCAACATTTTAATCTCTTCCCGCATAAGACCGTACTAGAAAACGTCACGCTTGCACCGATCAAAGTGCGCAAATCGGATAAAGAACAGGCGAAACAGCGGGCGCTTGAACTCCTCGATAAAGTCGGATTACGGGAAAAAGCCGATAATTATCCAGGTGAATTATCTGGGGGGCAAAAACAGCGGGTCGCAATTGCCCGCGCGCTTGCAATGAATCCGAAAATCATGTTATTCGATGAGCCAACGTCAGCACTTGACCCAGAAATGGTCGGTGACGTGCTTGCCGTCATGAAACAACTTGCTCTTGAAGGCATGACGATGGTCGTCGTGACCCATGAGATGGGATTTGCTCGTGAGGTCGGAGATCGCGTCTTATTCATGGATGGTGGTTATATCGTCGAAGAGAACGTACCACAAGCATTGTTTGATTCTCCACAACACGAACGGACGCAATCGTTCCTCAGTAAAGTCTTATGATTGAACCGGCGTATCTAAATGCGGATACGCCGGTTTTTTGGCGAATCATAAATAACTGGCTAAGCGCTCATAAGAAAAACTTATACATTTAAGCGTGAGAATTTGGGAATTCGAAATGCACACACAGGAAAAGAGTAGTAATATAGTAACGAAGGCACTTTCATAGAAGAATGACACGATCATTCCTTCTCATGACGTTCAGCGTTTCATCCATGCAATTCCTTTTGAAAGCGCTAACAGGTAGAGGGCTGGAAACACATTTAGTATCCACTGGATGTGTGGGGAGAAATATAGAAACGGGGGGAACCGTACATGGCAGGCCACGAGCAAGATCAACAAGCATTTTATGGACCAAACCTTGGCTACATCATTGAATTGTACGAGCGTTTTTTAGAAGACAAGACATCCGTTGATGAGGAGACACGTGCTTATTTCGAAGAGCATGGTGCACCCGTGACGGAACCAGTCGTACCGATGCAAGTCGAGACAGGAGATTTCGAAAAATATCTTGCGGCGAATCGTTTAGCGGAACAAATTCGTGCAAAAGGACATCTTGCGGCGGATATCTATCCGCTGAAGGACCATCCGCGAGAAACAGGGTTATTCGAATTGAGTCAGTACGGATTGACAGAGGCAGATCTTCGTAAAATGCCAGTGTCACTCGTTTGCCCTGAACCACCAACTGGTGTACAGGACGCGTTTGAAGGCATCGAACATTTAAAAGCGCAGTACACGGGAGCAGCCGCAGTTGAGTTTCAGCATGTCGATGATCTCGATGAAAAGAAATGGCTCCGTCAGAAAATCGAGCAAGGTGCTTTGACAGCGACGCTAGATGTTGAACAAAAGAAACAGTTGTTCAAACGCTTAGCTGAAACGGACCTCTTCGAAAAATACTTGCATAAAACATATGTCGGTCAAAAACGCTTCTCGATTGAAGGACTAGATGCGATGGTGCCATTGCTCGACACGATCGTCGGACACCTCATCTCGAACGGGTCGGAGACGATCAATATCGGAATGGCACACCGTGGACGGTTGAACGTTTTGGCGCACGTACTCGGGAAGCCATATGAAATGATCTTTGCTGAGTTCCAACATGCACCGAACCACGACCTCGTACCATCTGAAGGCTCGATTGGGATCACGTACGGTTGGACGGGCGACGTGAAATATCACCTCGGTTTAAACCGAAAACTCGAGCAAGAGACACGTAACGTGCGGATGACGCTTGCGAACAACCCGTCGCACCTTGAGTTCGTTGATCCAGTCGTCGAAGGCTTCACACGTGCGGCACAAGATGATCGCTCACAAAAAGGTGCGCCACGCCAAGATCAAGCGGCTGCTGCTGCAATCCTGATCCACGGTGATGCAGCGTTCCCAGGCCAAGGAATCGTGGCTGAAACATTAAATTTAGCGAATCTCAAAGGATATAACACCGGCGGAACGATTCACATCATCGCGAACAACACGATCGGCTTCACGACGGAGCCGACGGACTCCCGTTCGACGCGTTACTCGAGTGATCTTGCCAAAGGGTATGAGATCCCAGTTTTCCACGTCAACGCGGATGAGCCGGAAAGCTGTCTTGCTGTCGCGTTGCTCGCGAGCGAATACCGGGCAACGTTCAAGAAGGATGTCATGATTGATTTGATCGGATACCGTCGTTTTGGTCATAA
This sequence comes from Exiguobacterium acetylicum, assembly GCF_019890935.1. Lineage (NCBI taxonomy): Bacteria > Bacillati > Bacillota > Bacilli > Caryophanales > Exiguobacterium > Exiguobacterium acetylicum. Next base: position 1,842,324 of record NZ_CP082333.1, on the reverse strand, counting down.
CGAAATGGATGAACCGATGAATACGAACCCGGTCTTATACGATTTGATTCATAAACATGACCCAATTCGTGTCTTGTACGGGAAAACACTTGTCGCGAACGGGGATGCGACAGCTGACGAAATTCAATCGATTGAAACATCAATCAATGACCAAATGAAAGCGGCGCGCGAAAAAGTACCGAACGTCGAGAAAGAGTATGGTGGGGTCATGCCGGACGTCGTCTTTAAAGGCGTTCCGACAATCGAGACAGGGGTCTCGATCGAAACATTGACGGCGTACAATGAAGAATTATTACAGTGGCCGGATGGCTTCCAAGTGTTCCATAAACTTGAGAAAGTCCTGAAGCGCCGGACGGATGCGTTCTCGACGAAGAACGGAATTGACTGGGGACATGCCGAAACGTTGGCGTTCGCTTCGATCCTCTCAGATGGAACACCCATCCGCTTGAGCGGTCAAGATTCTGAACGGGGAACGTTCGCACAACGGAACATTAATCTTCATGATGTGAAAACAGGAGAAGGCTTCTCGCCACTCCATGCCTTGTCAACGGCAACTGCATCATTCTCGGTCTACAACAGTCCGTTGTCTGAAGCAGGTGTACTTGGTTTTGAATACGGTTATAACGTCTTCGCTCCGGAAACACTCGTATTATGGGAAGCGCAATATGGGGACTTTGCGAACTCAGGTCAAGTCATCTTCGACCAGTTCATCTCAGCTAGCCGCGCGAAATGGGGACAAACGTCAGGTCTCGTCATGTTGCTTCCGCATGGTTATGAGGGGCAAGGACCAGAACACTCGAGTGGTCGTTTAGAACGCTTCTTGACGTTATCGGGTGAGAAAAACTGGACGGTCGCGAACGTATCGAGCGCAGCCCAGTACTTCCACTTATTGCGCCGACAAGCAGCGATTCTCGGAAAAGAGGAAGTCCGACCGCTCGTCGTCATGACACCGAAGAGTCTCTTGCGTCATCCGCTTGCGACATCCGATGTTTCTGAGTTGACGGAAGGTAGTTTCCAACGTGTCATCGAACAATCAGGGCTCGGAGAAGCACCAGATCGTGTTAAACGTCTTGTGTTCTGTTCTGGTAAGATGGCAATCGATCTAGCGGAAGCCGTTTCGAAATCAGATGAGAATCTCGATTGGCTACAGATCGTCCGGGTCGAGGAGTTGTATCCGTTCCCGGCGAAAGCCTTACAAGAAGTCATCGCGCGCTATGAAGCCGTCGAAGAGATGGTCTGGGTGCAAGAAGAACCGAAAAACATGGGTGCGTGGTCCTTCATGGAACCGCGTCTTGAGACAGTTGCACCGAACGGCATTCAAACCGTCCGTTACATCGGTCGTCGTCGCCGTTCGAGTACAGCGGAAGGTGACCCGTCAGGTCATAAAGTAGAGCAGGCACGTATCATCAATGATGCACTCACAGCGACTGCTTCTACTCCAACAGCACCATCACACGTATCGAATCACACATCATAACTTAAGATAGAATCGAGTCATAGGGGGAGAATACGATGGAAATCAAAGTACCAGAACTTGCCGAATCAATTACAGAAGGAACGGTGGCGTCTTGGTTAAAACAACCAGGTGATTACGTGGAAAAAGGGGAAGCCATCGTTGAGCTCGAGACAGATAAAGTCAACATCGAAGTACCGTCAGATGAAGCAGGTACGTTGACGGAAGTGATGGCTGCTGAAGGAGATACAGTTCGCGTCGGGGAAACGATTGCTGTCATCTCTGCTGGTGGCGAGGCTCCAAAACCGGCTGCGGCAGAACCAGTACAAGAAACTCCAAAAGAGACACCAAAAGCAGAAGAAAAAGCGGAACAACCAGTGGCAGTAGCAGCGACTGAAAGTACGTCTGTTGCGGATCGTCCGATTGCTTCACCTGCTGCCCGTAAACTGGCTCGTGAAAAAGGAATCGATTTAGCACAAGTGGCGACGCAAGATCCACTTGGTCGCATCCGCGTCCAAGACGTCGCGACGTTTGAAGTAGCACCACGTGAGCAAGCAAAACCGGCTCCTACGAAACCCGCTACACCGGCACCAGCACCTGCAGCCGCTCCTGGGAAACCGGAAGAGCGAATCAAGATGTCACGCCGTCGTAAGACGATTGCGAACCGACTCGTTGAAGTCCAGCAAACGGCAGCGATGTTGACGACATTCAATGAGATCGATATGTCAGCGGTCATGGCACTACGTAAACGTCGCCAAGAAAAATTCGTGAAGGAAAACGAAGTCAAACTCGGCTTCATGTCATTCTTTACAAAAGCAGCAGTCGCAGCACTTAAAAAAATGCCATACTTGAATGCTGAGATTCAAGGCGACGAAATCGTCCTGAAGAAATTCTACGATATCGGTATTGCCGTTTCAGCACCAGATGGTCTCGTCGTTCCAGTCGTTCGTGATGCGGACAAAAAGAACTTTGCTGAGATTGAAAAAGACATCATTCAATTAGCGGTCAAGGCGCGCGATAACAAACTCGGTCTATCTGATTTGACGGGTGGTACGTTCACGATCACGAACGGTGGTACATTCGGTTCACTCATGTCGACACCGATCTTAAACGGTCCACAAGTCGCAATTCTCGGGATGCACGCAATCAACTTGCGCCCTGTAGCAATCGATGCTGAACGCATGGAAAACCGTCCGATGATGTATGTCGCACTCTCCTACGATCACCGAATCGTTGATGGAAAAGAAGCGGTTACGTTCCTGAAACACATTAAAGATCTCCTCGAAGATCCAGAGTCATTGATTTTCGAAGCGTAATCATAAAAAAACCCATTTTAGATGCGGGTCTTTGAGACTGAAGACAAAGTGCAATTTTTCTCTAACGAGAAGGATTGCACTTTTTTGTTGATATCACTTTGTCATCAAAATACGAAACGACATTTACATCATCTCTATATCAGCTTCATACATACGATTTAGGATAAGTGTTGTAAGAATATTTCAAGGGGGAATTGATTATGTTGAAACAAATTGGATTGACGATGGTAGCAGGAGCCGTATTAAGCACAGGTCTTCCGACAGAAGATGTCAGCGCACATTCAAAAGGAAAATCGTTACTCGATCCAAATCGCATCATCAGTGTTGCTCACCGCGGAGCTTCGGGATACGCGCCAGAGCATACGATGCCAGCTTATGAAATGGGACATAAGGCATTTAAAGCAGATTACATCGAAATTGATTTACAGATGACAAAAGACGGTCAATTGATTGCAATGCACGATGAAACGGTTGATCGGACGACGAACGGAACGGGTGCCGTCAAAGATAAAACGCTTGCTGAAATCAAGAAACTTGATGCCGGTAGCTGGTTCAATGAAGCGAACCCGACCCTTGCGAAAAAATCGTATGTCGGTCTGAAAGTTCCGACGCTTCAAGAAGTCTTGAGTAAGTATGGGAAGCATGCGAATTATTACATCGAGACGAAATCACCGGAAGTGTACCCGGGAATGGAACAGAAATTGCTCGACGTACTAAAGCAGAACGGATTATCGAGTAACAAGGTCAAATCAGGACAAGTCTTGATTCAGTCGTTTAGTGAAGCAAGTCTTCAAAAAGTCAGAGCCATCGACCCGAACGTTCCATTGGTTCAGTTGATGGAAGCAAATGAAGTCAAGGCATTGACGGATGATCGATTAACAGCAATCCGCCAGTATGCGGTCGGTGTCGGTCCTTCCTTCAAAGCATTGACACGTGAGAACGTCGCAGCAATTCGGGCGCATGATTTGTTACTTCACCCGTACACAGTGAATGAAAAAGCGGATATGGTTCGTATGCTTGATTATGGTGTCACGGGAGTCTTTACGAACTATGCCGACCGTTTTAATGATGTCGTGAAAGGACTGTACAAAAAATAAGGTAAAAAGGAAATAGCACTATTTCTTCTTTCGAACAGGAAAGGAGGAATAGTTTTTTTGTTTTTAAAACTCGTATATTAAATCCAATATTTCATTCCATACGTAAACCCTATAGAGGTTTATCAGAATTTCGAATCATGAGACAAAACAATGTAGTCAGTTTCGTATTTCATGGTACGATAACAGTGCAGTTTTGGGAAGGAATGGAGTGAGGATCGTGAGAATTACACAGTATACGGATTATGGATTACGTGTGTTGATGTACCTCGGGGTGCACCGGGATGTCATCACACCAATGCCGCAGATTGCAAATCATTATGGCATCTCATCCAACCATTTAATGAAGGTGACACAACAGTTAGCGAAACTTGGCTATGTCGAATCAACCAGAGGTCGGTCAGGCGGACTCCGTTTGATTCGTGATCCAAAAGATATCAACATCGGGAAAGTCGTTCGGGAGATGGAACCGATGGATATCGTCGAGTGTTTTGGAAGCAACGGTCATTGTGTCATCGAACCAGGATGTCGTCTAAAAGGTGTACTCGGACGAGCGCTTCGAGCTTTTATCCGGGAACTGGAACAGCATACATTAGAAGAATTGCTGGATAATCGTGATGAGTTGGCACTCTTGTTTGCTGCCTCACCTTTACAGCGTTCTTAATCAAAAACCCTCGCTTCCATGAATGGAAGTGAGGGTTTTGTCATGGTGATACTTATACATCATCTTGGCGTTTCTTTGGTTCCACATGTTCTTTGTTCTGAGACAAGTCGTCACGAACAGACGATTTCCATAACGGCACATTGCTGTAATATGCAGCACGAGCGATCAGATGTCCTCCAATCGGTGCTGTAATGAGCACGAACAGGATACCGAGAACGACACGAGAGGAGAAGAATCCATCTTCAGTGACGAAATAGATGATGACGCCGATTAAAATCGACATGACACCTAATGTCGCGCTTTTAGATGCAGCGTGAGCACGCGTATAGACATCCGGTAAGCGGATCAGACCAAGCGCGGTGACGAGACTAAATCCCATACCGAGCAAGGCGAAGACCGCGACGATCAATTCATTGATTGCGATCACGTTCGATGATCTCTCCTTTCTCGATATATTTTGAAAAGGCAACCGTACCGATGAAGGCGAGTATACCAATCAACAGGATGACTTCGAGGTAGTCGCTCGTCCGTAAGATGATCGAGACAAGGCCAACGATTGAAATCAAGCTGATACCAATCGAATCAAGAGCAATGACACGATCCGCCACACTTGGTCCTTTGATGACCCGGTAAAACAGACCGAGCATCGAGAGAAAGACACCCCCGAGTGCGATATAGATTAAAATATCGAACATTACCGACTCACCTCCAGAATGGCTTTCTCAAAACTTTCACGAATCGAAGCGACTGCTTCATCAACCTCTGGCATGTGGAGTGCATGAATGTAGAGTGTCTTATTATCATCCGAGATATCAACGACGAGCGTTCCCGGTGTCAATGTGATCAACATCGACAGCAACGTGATTTGCCACGGTTGATCGAGTTCGGTCTCATAAGCGAAGATACCAGGCTGAATATCTAACTTCGGCTTTAAGATGATTTTCAAGACATCGATGTTCGCGACGACAAGCTCGTAGAGAAAGCGGAAAAACAATAGGACGAGTGCGACGACAGGTCCGAGATAAAAGCGTCCTTTGAAGCCGCGACGGAAAGCGAACATCGCAATCAACCCTAGCGCGTAACCGATGACGAAACCGGAGGCCGAGAAATTGTTGGAGAGAAACATCCACAAGAATGCAAGAAATAAGTTGAGCAAGACTTGAAATGGCATGAATTAACGACCTCCTTTTAGTACGGCATCGATATAGAGCGTTGGATTCGTCAACGGTTCGACGGCTTGTTGAATCAGTGGACGCATCGCCTCAGCACCTACTCCATAGAGAACGCTGAGCGCAACTAAGGCAATCGTAGGAACTAGCAGCTTTGGAACAAGCGCTTGTTTATCACCAGAGTAGGTCTTCGGTGTTCCCCAAAAGGCACGCATGAACAATTGAACGACCGAATACAAGACGAGCAGACTCGATAGTAGAACGATGATTGGTCCAATCAACTCACCGGCTTCAATACCACCACGAACGATCAGGAATTTCCCAATGAATCCGCTGAGCGGTGGAATCCCGGCAAGTGATAACGCCGCGATGAAGAACGTCCAACCTAATACAGGATAGGCTTTGATCATCCCGCCCATATCTTTCAGCTTACTCGATCCGGCAATTCCGACCATGATTCCAACGAGTAGGAACAAAGCAGCTTTAATCAACATATCATGAAGAAGATAGAAAATCGCACCTTCTAGTGCTTGCGGTGTCATGAGGGAAACCCCGTACAAGATGACCCCGACTGCGACGATGATGTTGTAGATGATGATTTGCTTCGCATCCCGTGTCGCGAGCGCACCGATCACCCCGATGACGATCGTACTGAGCGCAAGGATACTTAAGATTTGATGAATCGTTCCAATCTCATTTGAGAAGAACAAACTATACGTCCGTAAAATCCCGTAGACCCCGACCTTCGTCAGCAAGGCACCGAACAGAGCTAGAACAGGCGTCGGTGGTACTTGATAAGAACCAGGTAACCAGAAGTAGAGCGGGAAGATCGCACCTTTTAATCCGAAGACGATCAGGAATAACAAGGCGATGACGTTGAGGATTGCCGGCTGTCCGACCTCTGAAATCTTTTGACTGATATCCGCCATGCTCAGTGATCCAATGATTCCGTACAAGAAGGCAACCGTCATGACGAATAACGCGGACGAGATGACGTTAATCAAAAGATATTTCAGCGACTCTCGTAATTGTGCCGGTTTCCCGCCGAGAACGATTAAGACATAAGACGAAATCAGGAAGACTTCGAAGAAGACGAACATGTTAAAGATATCACCTGTCGTAAAGGCACCATTGACACCAACGAGCAGGAATTGAACGGCGATGAAATAGTAGTATCGTTGATAGGAAACGCTCAAGTAGACAATGGCATACCAGATGATACAAAGAACAAGAATGCTCGTCGTCGTGACGAGTAAAGCGGATAGCATGTCAGAGACGAGCGTGATACCAAAAGGTGCTGGCCAACTACCGAGTGTGACTGTTAAGATGCCGTTTGACCGGACAGTCAGCACAAGATAGATGGAGACACAGACAGTCAAAATCGTCGAAAAGAGGGAAACGATCCGTTGTCCTTTGAGGTGTCGCGGGAAAAACATCAAGATGACACCCGTCAACAAAGGGATGATGATTGGTAGAAGCGGTAAGTTAATCATTCGAATCGGTTCCTTTCATCTCTTCGATATTATCGGTTCCGAGTTCTTGATAAGCACGGTAAGCGAGTACCAAGAAAAAGGCAGTGACACCAAAACTGATGACGATGGCGGTCAAGACGAGTGCTTGCGGTAGTGGATCCGTATAGGAAGTCACGCCATCCTTTAAAACCGGAGCCGCGCCTCGTTTTAATCCACCCATCGTCATGACGAGTAGATGGGCAGCGTGGCTGAGCAACCCTGTTCCGATGATAATGCGAAGAATACTTTTCGAAAGAATGAGATAAATGGCACACATCGTCAGGATGCCTGCGGCGATCGCCATGATGATTTCCATATTAATCACTCTCCCCAATCGTTTGAATAATCGTCATCGTCACACCGACGACGACAAGATAAACACCAAGATCAAATAACATCGCCGTATGAAGTGATGTCTTACCGAATAACGGTAGGTTGAAATAGTCATGTGCATGTGTGAAGAACGGGACGTTAAAGACAAGCGCTCCCGAAGCCGTCAGTACGGCAATCAACATACCAAGAGCCGTGATCCATTTATAGTCGAATGGCAAAATCCGGCGCAACGTCTTGATGTCGTAAGCAAGTAAAATCAAGACAAGAGCAGACGCCGTCACAAGACCACCAATGAAACCGCCACCTGGCGTATAGTGTCCAGCAAAGAACAAGTAGACAGCAAACAGGAAGATGATGAACGTGATAAAGGAAGTCGCGGACTCTAAGATGACGTCATTCGTATGCTTTTTTGTCTGCTTTTTCATTTATCCATCCCTCCTGTTCGTCTGAATTTAATCATCGTGTAAATTCCGATTCCGGCAAGTGCGAGAACGGCAATCTCAAACAACGTATCGAAGCCACGGAAGTCGACGAGAATGACGTTGACCATATTACCGCCAGCAGCCAGATCAGCGACATTATCGATGTAATATTTGGCGATTGAAGTAAACGATCGTTGGCTGAGAGAAGCAAGTGCGACGAGTGTCACCGTCAATCCGACAAGTGCCGAAATCAAGGCGTTGCCGAGCTTGAACGGAATGCGCTCTTCTTTCCGGCTGATTTCCGGTAAACGATAGAAAACGAGCAGGAACAGAGCGACCGATACTGTCTCGATGACGAGTTGCGTCAAGGCAAGGTCTGGCGCTCGGAACAAGACGAAGAACAGAGCGACCGTATAACCTGTCACACCGAGCAAGATAATCGATGTCAGTCGTGAACGCGCAAAGGTGATCGAGAGTGCACTCGAAACGAGAACGAGTGTAAGGATGATCTCGTACGCATGAATTGAGCTGATTGGATCAACCGCGAAGCGGAAGGCATCAAACCCGTATAGTGCCGTCAAGATCAAGATAACGATGAATCCGAAGATGTAGACGAGATACGACCGCATGTAGCCGGTCATGACCGTATCATGGATCCGTGTCGATGTCTGTTCACCACGACGTAACAAAGCGTCATATTGATGATTCAAGGAGACGGCACGAGGCATCCGATTGTAGAGGGATTGCCAACGTGGCAGTGTCTTATACAAGATGAACCCGACGGTAAAGATGAGTAACGTCAGGAAAAATTCTGGTTTGAATCCATGCCACATCGTAATGTGCACATCAATCTTGCCACCGGCATCAACGACTTGCGGTAAGATCGCTTCGACTGCCGGTCGAATCAACGTATCCGATAATAGATTCGGGAAGAGTCCGATGATGACGACGAGCGAGACGAGGACGAGTGGTGGAATCAACATGCCAATCGGTGCCTCGTGTGGTGTTTTCGGCAATTTGTCGTCTTGCCGCTTACCGAAGAACGTTCTGCGGACGATCAGGATGCTGTAGACGAACGTAAAGATACTTCCGACGACGGCGAGTACAGGAATGATCCAACCGTAAGATGATAAGTGGAACAAGTCAGATCCTGAAACTTCAAGTACACCTGTCAAGAACATCTCTTTACTTAAGAACCCGTTGAACGGTGGAATCCCTGCCATCGAAAGGGTCCCGATCATCGCAATCGTCATCGAAATCGGCATGAGTTGCGCAAGGCCACCGAGCTTCCGAATATCACGAGTACCAGTTTCGTGATCGACGATTCCCGCCATCATGAAGAGACTGCCTTTAAACGTCGCGTGGTTGATCAGGTGGAAGATCGCAGCAACTGTCGCGATCGTATATAATCCGTCATCTAACGCGTCGACGTGTAAGGCGGCAGCTCCGAGTCCAAGTAAGGACATGATCAATCCAAGCTGAGAAATCGTCGAGTAAGCAAGGATTCCTTTCAAATCATGTTGTTTCACCGCATTGAGTGAACCCCAGAATAAGGTGAATATTCCGACAGATGAGACGAGATAGAACCATAGCGACTCATCCGCAAAAATCGGACTAAAACGAGCGACAAGATACAATCCTGCCTTGACCATCGTTGCCGAGTGCAAGTAGGCACTGACAGGAGTCGGTGCTTCCATCGCATCCGGTAACCAGATGTGGAACGGAAATTGAGCCGATTTCGTGAAGGCAGCTAGCAAGAATAAAACAAGAGCGACCATAAAGAAGGGTTCACCTTGAATCGATTCAAGTGAAGCATACGTCTCACGAATACTTAATGATCCACTGAGTGTAGAGAGAATCGCGATTCCCCCAAGCATCGCTAGTCCACCGAAGACGGTGATCAGCATCGATTTTTGAGCGCCGTAACGAGAACGTTCCCGCTCGTACCAGTAAGCAATCAATAAGAATGACGAAATCGACGTTAATTCCCAGAACAGATAGAGGACGATCATGTTATCTGACAGCACGACCCCAAGCATGGCGGTCATGAACATCAACAGATAGACATAAAATGTTCCGAGGGATTCTTTTTTCGCATCTAAATAAAAAATCGAATAAAGAACGACGAGTGAGCCGATTCCTGTGATCAATAGTGCGAACAATAAGCCGAGTCCGTCAAGATATGTGACGAAGTCGATACCGAGCGATGGTATCCACGGCATGCGTGCCGTAAAGGTCTCACCTGACATCGTACCAGGGAGAAAGCGGCTGAAATACGAAACGAGCAGTACTGGTACGACAAGTACGAACCAACCGGTATGAATGTTCGGAAGGCGTTTCGCTAGAAGCGGAATGAAAAGACTGATCAATATGGGCAGTAAAATAGCCCCGTGCATCACGGACACGAAATTCCCTCCTTTGTGACATCGACGACCAAAAATGAAAAAGGGACGCGAACGCAAGCTGTCGAAGCTCGGAACTGTCCAGTAGAAGACACGATTCATTTTGTTCGTCGAAGATGTTTCTGAAACAAGTATAGCGTACTTTTTTCCTTCTTGCATGACGTGAAGCGTTGAAGCATAAGGGATAGAGCCATTTTCTCTCTTGATTATTAAATATGTAGGAACACGGCAGAAATAGGCTGAAATTTTTTTTGATTTTTTTCAAAAAACACGTGGATCCATGAGAAGAATGATTCAAACTCAAGGAACGCGGGTACATTTATCTAGAGCACAACTAATGATCATAGAGGGGGAACTTTCATGCGAGCAACATTCAAGACAGGTGTTATTTTAGGTGGTCTAGCAGCGATTGCGACAATCGCCTATCAACAATACCAACAACGAAAATCGACTTCAGATGATATTGACCATCGTCCAAGTGTCGACGCGAAACGCGATCCGGCTGAAGTCGGACTGACACAACTGGATTCCATTCATCGGGCAGATTGGCAAGCGAATGGATTCCCACAAACACACGCAGAACTCGAACGCCTCGAGCGAGAAGAAAATTAAAAAAGCACGTCTCTCGAATGAGAGGCGTGTTTTATGGTCATTAAGCACTTGTTGTGACTAGGGCACGTGTCCGTTCACTGTGTGCAGTATAAGAAGAGAGATGTTCGAATTGATAAAGCGTTAAGGTCGCTGTGCGACGTTGACCGGTACTCGATTCAAGCATTAAATAAGCTTCATTGAAGTCCGTACCACCACCATCATAACGGATGTGTGCCGTAATCGTTCGTCCATCTGTTGTCTGCATATAAATATCGTAACCTCCGAAATCAACGCGCTTAAAGCTAGTTGCCTCGCTTACGATGTGTTTGAATGTTTCAATTAAAGAATATGTCATCGTTCGTTCCTCCTTTTATTTCTTCAAAGCAAAATAAGTTATAATCAACTCCGAATATTACTATTCCCATTAAATTCAAGAAATAAACATCACAAATGAATCTTTTTTTGTTCTTGTTATGAAACGCGTTTCATACTTTATGATACATATAGACGGTGCGTGACCGATTCCGGGCGTTAACCGATAGAGAAACTATAATCAAAAAGACAAGGGGATGGTCGTGACCATCCCCTTGTCTTTTTGATTATAGTTCTACGTTATGGTAGACCTGTTGCACATCCTCAAGATCTTCCAGTGCATCGATCATTTTTTCGAATTGGGCGACGTCGTCTTCAGACAACGCGACTTCGTTTTGGGCGAGCATGACGAGTTCGGCAAGTGAGAACTCAGTAATGCCTGCAGCTTTCAACGCTTCTTGTACAGCATGGAATTGTTCCGGCTCAGCGTAGATGATGACAGATTCGTCTTCTTCGAGGATATCGCGCACATCAATATCCGCTTCCATCATCAATTCAAGAACGTCATCCGCAGTTTTACCTTCAAAGGCAAAGATTGCCGTCGCATCGAACATATAAGCGACGGATCCGCTAACGCCCATGTTTCCGCCATTTTTTCCGAACGCAGCACGAACGTCAGAAGCCGTCCGGTTAACGTTGTTCGTCAACGTTTCGACGATGACCATTGAACCGCTTGGACCGAACCCTTCATAACGCAAGACATCGTAGTTTTCTTCCGCTCCACCTTTTGCTTTTTCAATCGCCCGATCGACGATGGCACGTGGCACGTTGTATGTCTTCGCTCGTTCGAGAACGACCTTTAATGCTTGGTTTGATTCTGGATCGGGTTCACCTTGTTTAGCCGCTACATAAATCTCACGACCGAACTTTGCGTAAATCCGACTCGTATTTTTGTCTTTTGATGCTTTTTTTTCCTTAATGTTATTCCATTTACGACCCATTTCGTATCCACTCTCTTTCCGTAATGTCAGAAATCCGTGATTTCCTATGCGTTATCAGTATACCTTAAACTACCTGACAGACTGAACTAAAATGTCGGTGGAACCGTTGAATTTCTATTAAACACGTTTAAGCGATGTGGAAGAAAGGAACTTTACCGATAGAGAAATATCAATTTAAGGGAGAGTGGCAGAATTTGAACCAGGCTGGGATAGTTCATCGCGCATTATCACCGTTCGTTTATGCTTACGATCAAGAGACGGTCCATGTCCGACTCATGACGGCTAAAGACGATATTGAAAAAGTTGAATTGATATATGGTGATCCGTACGAATGGGAAGCGGAAAAAGAAGAAGACCGAGATTGGAATTTTGATCCGGAGAAAGAAAAATCATGGAAAGTAGAGCGGATGCCGATGCAACACAATGGAAGTGATGCGACGTATGACTATTGGTTCGTTGCAATCCGTCCAGAACGGAAGCGGGTACGATATGGGTTTGAGGTTCATGGCGATACGACAGCCGTTTTAACCGAGCGTGGCTGGTATGACGAAGCGCCACTCGATCATCCGGGCTATTATTTTTCTGTGCCATATGTTCATGCAACGGATGTCTTTGATACACCGGAGTGGGTGAAGGATACGGTCTGGTATCAAATTTTCCCGGAACGATTCGCGAATGGTGACTCAGCAAATGATCCAGCGGGAACGAAGGAGTGGGGAAGTGAAGCACCGGCTTTTCAGAATTTCTTTGGTGGAGATTTTCAAGGGGTCATCGATCACGTCGATCATTTACAACGTCTTGGTGTCACGGGTGTCTACTTCTGCCCAGTCTTTGAGGCACCATCGAATCATAAATACGATACCCTTGATTATCTGAAGCTTGATCCTGCATTTGGTGACGAGAAAACGTTCCGCAAGATGATCGATGTGCTACATGAGAACGGTATCCGCGTATTACTCGATGCCGTCTTCAACCATATTAGTGAAGACCACCCCGCCTTTCAGGATGTCTTAGAAAAGGGGCAAGATTCAAAATACGCCAATTGGTTTACGATTGGTTCCTTCCCAGTCGATCCATCGATTCCGAACTATGAAGTGTTTGCGTTTGAACGGAACATGCCGAAGTTAAATACTGCCCATCCGGACGTCAAAGACTATTTGCTTCACGTCGGACGTTACTGGGTCGAGGAATTCGGAATCGACGGCTGGCGTCTGGATGTCGCAAGTGAAGTCGATCATGCATTTTGGCGTGAGTTTCGCAAGGAAGTCCGGGCTGCGAACGGAACATGTTATATCGTCGGTGAATGCTGGACGGATTCGCAACCGTGGCTCCTCGGCGATCAATTTGATGCCGTCATGAATTACGGTTTGACCGAGAGCTTTTTGACTTGTTTTGCGACGGGCGAGACGAGCGTTCGTGATTTCTCACATGCAGTCAGCCGAAATTTAAACTGGCATTCTCAAAATGTTAACGAGGTCATGTTCAATTTGATTGACTCGCATGATACGCCGCGTGCATTAACACGTGCGAAAGGAAACATTGATCGGATGAAGTTACTCTTCGCCACACTGTTGACGTTTCCGGGTACACCCGTCATCTATTATGGTGATGAGATTGGAATGATGGGTGGGCAAGACCCGGCCAACCGTGCGTGTATGGAGTGGGACGAGACGAAACAAAACCGTGAGTTGTTCGATCACGTTGCGCAGTTGATCGCCCTTCGAAAACAGCATCCGGTTTTAGCAAATGCCGGAACGTATCATTTCCAAAGGATCGATGATACAAAACAGACATTTATTGTCGAGCGACGTCAGGGCGAACAGGTTTACTTGCTCGTCGTCAACGTCAGTGAAGAGGCGCAATCTCTTTCGCTTGAAGGAACGTATGAAAGTCTGTTGGATACAACGACGTTGTCGGGCACTATTCAAGTAGAACCTGTGTCGGCTCTTCTTTTGCGACACGTATAAGAAAAGCAAGTCGTGGATATCGCATCCGCGACTTGCTTTTTTGGTGTGCATTACGAATCAAACGGATGGATCAGTAAACCGCTCCGAAGTTTCGGTTCGAACCAAGTCGATTTCGGCGGCATTACCTCTCCGGCATCAGCCACAGCCATTAAATCTTCGATCGAAGTCGGATGTAAGTGGAAGGCGACAGCGGCATGCCCAGAGTCCACGATCTGCTCAAGACCGGCATACCCCTTATGACCACCGACGAACTGGATTCGTGCGTCCGTCCGTGGATCTTCGATACCGAGTAACGGTGTCAACAACTCTTCTTGTAAAATCGAGACGTCGAGATTCGCTTTCGTCCCGATTCGTTCAGAATCGTACGAAAGGGTATACCATTGTCGATTGAGATACATCTCGATTTGGTGAGGCTTCGTTTGTTCGGCACGTCCTTTTGTAATCGTAAAGCGATGGGCTAATCGTTCGAGGAAGTCAACGACCGATTGACCGTACAAATCTTCAACGACGCGATGGTATCCGAGAATCCGTAATTGATCCTGCGGGAAAGAGACGCCAAGAAAACGTTGGGCTTCCTCCTGGTCCGTCCGACTGGCAGCGATGGCTGCTGCTGCAGCGCGATGGTGACCATCAGCGATATAGAGAGCATCATGACGGGCGAACTGGCTCCCGATCGTCAACAAATGATTACGATCAGTGATTTTAAAAATTCGATGCGTCACTCCATCGACGGTGAAATCATATAGGGAATCGCCAGCAGTGACGGTCGTGACGATTGCTTCGAGTTGTGCATCCGTCTGGTGCGCCAGTAAAATTGGTCCCGTATGTGCTTGCAACTGTTCGACGTGTCGGACACGGTCGCGCTCTTTATCCGGACGTGTGAATTCATGTTTACGAATTTGATTCGTCTCGTAATCACTGACGGCAACACATCCGACGAAACCGGATTGTGTATGTGTCCCGTCTGACAATTGATAGATATAATACGTCTCGTCCGTGTCGAGCTGTAAAATGCCGTTTGTTTGACTCTCTTCGAAGGCAAGCGCCGCTTGCTGATAAACGCGTGGATCATCTTCAGCGATCAATGACGGAAGGGTGGCTTCTGCTTTATCGATCCGCAAAAAAGACAGCGGATGACGTCGAATCTCAGAACGTGCTTCTTCGCGCGAATAAACATCATACGGTAAGGCGGCAAATTCTGCCGCATATTTTGAGTCCGGTCGTAACGCCGCAAAAGGTTCGAAAGTTGGCATGGAGTTCACTCCTTTTAAAGTAGACGTGTTTTCAAGACGCCAGGAATCTGATTCAGTCGGTCGAGCGAGATTGATTCATCCGCATGGTTATCGATATCGATGATCGTATAGGCAATTGCATCTTTACTACCATTGATCATATTCGCGATATTGATCGACTCTTGTGCTAACACCGAAGCGATTTGACCGACCATGTTCGGAATGTTATGGTGCGCAATCGTAATCCGTCGTTTTCCAGTGAACGGTAACTCGACGGCTGGAAAATTGACAGCATTGCGGATGTTTCCTGTCTCAAGGAACAGACGCAGTTGATCGACCGCCATGATGGCACAGTTTTCCTCCGCTTCACTTGTCGATGCCCCGATATGTGGTAAGGCAATGACTCGGGGGAGGGACAAGATGAAGGCGTTCGGGAAATCCGTCACATAGTTCGCCAGTCGACCGGACCGGAGTACGTCTGCTAACGCTTGTTCATCGACAAGTTCGCCACGCGAGAAGTTGAGTAGGGTCGCGCCATGTTTCATCTTCGAGAAGAGTGATGCATCGAGTAAACCTGTCGTTGCGTCAACGAGCGGCAGGTGCAACGTGATATAGTCACTTGTCGCGAGAAGATCCTCAAGCTGTGTCGCCCGCTGAATCTGATTCGAGACGCGCCAAGCGGACTCGACGGACATGTGTGGATCATAGCC
The DNA here is from genome assembly GCF_019890935.1 of Exiguobacterium acetylicum. Classification (NCBI taxonomy): domain Bacteria; kingdom Bacillati; phylum Bacillota; class Bacilli; order Caryophanales; genus Exiguobacterium; species Exiguobacterium acetylicum. The sequence continues at coordinate 1,826,147 of NZ_CP082333.1, read as the reverse complement.
TGTGACGGTCATGCCAAGCTCGTGGAGAGTGTTGGCTAAGTTTGCCCCGATCGCCCCAAGTCCAACGATTCCGATTCGTTTCCCGAGTAACTCGGTTCCGACGAATTGTTTTTTGTTCGCTTCGATCCGCTCCGGAATATCCGGTCCGCGTAAGTTGTTCGTCCAAAGCAGACTCGGCACGAGCTTTCGCGCCGTCAGGAATAAACTACCGATGACGAGTTCCTTGACGGCATTCGCGTTAGCGCCTGGCGTCGAAAAGACGGGAATCCCGCGGTTTGCGAGTTGATCAAGTGGAATCGTATTGACACCGACGCCGGCTCGGGCGACGGCTTTAAGACTATCTGGAAAGCGCATGTCATGTAAATCCTTGCTGCGGACGAGAAAAGCGTCTGGTTGTTCCGTTTCTCGCTGAACGTGATAGTCATCTGTGAATCGTTTTAATCCTTTGTCCGATAAATCATTCCATAGTTGAATTTGATACATTTAACGTTCCCCCTGTTCAAAACGGTGCATGATGTGAATCAGTGCCGTAACTCCTTCGGTCGGCATCGCATTGTAAAGACTCGCGCGCATTCCACCAATCGAGCGGTGACCGGCAAGGTTGATTAAATCGTGACGCGCAGCAAAGTTCAAGAACGCAGCATCCTCCGACTCACTTCCGGTCGAGAACGGAATGTTCATCCGGCTTCGATCCTTGACGGCTACATGGTTATGAAAGAGATTGGATTGATCGATTGCTTCATATAACATGTGTGCTTGTGAGACGTTTCGTGCCGCGATCGTCTCGAGTCCGGTCTCTTCAATCCATTCGAGCACTAATTTCGTCATATAAAGACTGAATGTCGGCGGCGTGTTGTACAGAGACCGCTGTTTGGCATGGATGTCATACCGTAAGTAGGCGCCGATCGTGTCAGGAACACAATCTAGCAACGCGTTCTTCACGATGACGACCGTCAAACCAGCGACGCCAAGGTTTTTTTGAGCACCAGCATACAACACATCGAATGACTCGATTGGCAATGGTTCAGACAAAATCGAAGAAGAGACGTCTGCGACGAGTGGCACATCAACGAGAGGCGGTGTCTGATACGTTGTCCCTTCAAGTGTATTGTTCCAAGTAATATGCAGATAGTCGGCCGTTGACGTGAACGGACCTTCTGGGATGAAGCGATATCCGTGATCAGCGGATGAGGCGAGCACATTGACCGAGGCGTACCGTTTGGCATCTGCCATCGCCTTTGTCGACCAACCACCGGTATCGATGAAATCAACCCGTCCGGTCTTCGTTGCTAGATTTTGCGGTAACATCGCGAACTGAAGTGTAGCTCCCCCTTGAAGAAACAAGACGGAGTACGTATCGGGAATCGACATCAGTCTCCGTAAGGATTGTTCAGCCGCATCCCGAATCGATTCAAAAATCGGCGAACGGTGACTCATTTCAAGAACGGATTGTCCTGAATTTTCATAATCGAGTAACTCGGATTGAGCCTTCAATAAGACCGGGGCAGGAAGGACTGCAGGACCGGCAGAGAAGTTATAAACCGTCATGAGGAACACTCCTTCTTGAATTTTCAGAAAATATGTACCACTCAAGTGTAACGGAATGAAAAATGAGAAGCAATTCCAACTGACGATGAATGGAACATGAAAACAAAAACATCCCTTGAATCCGTTACGCCGGATCAAGAGATGTCAATTGACCAAAGTGCCATTTCCAACCATCTGACGTAGCACGATAGATGGATACGATCCGGAAACGACCAACGTATTGAGTTGTCCCGTATTCAAATCGGTCTTCTGTCAAACTATACTGGATTGCCGTATCTTCGAAATGATCAATGTATGAAAAATCATCGGTCCGGGATAACCAGCGGATGTTTGCAGGATCCACGTAATGATCGAGGTAGGTCTCGGCATCGAAAGACCGCCCTAACGCATCGATGAACGTAAATTCGGGAGATAATAGAGGCGAGACTTGTGATAAATCTCCTTTTAGCATAGCCTCTTGAAGGTGTTGCATGGTTTGTTCAAGTGTCATATTACATCTCCTTTCTTCCTGAATCGCTAGTGTAGCATATATAAACACAAAAAAGACCCTGCGTGAGCAGGGTCTAAAGGAAATTAAAGTTTTACAACGTTAGTTGCTTGTGGTCCGCGTTGACCTTCTTCAACTTCGAAAGAAACCTCTTGACCTTCGTCAAGTGATTTGAAACCTTCAGATTGGATTGCTGAGAAGTGTACGAATACGTCGTCTCCGCTTTCGCGCTCGATGAAGCCGAATCCTTTTTCTGCGTTAAACCATTTTACTTTACCTTGTTCCATGTGTATTGCCTCCTGCGTGTGACTGGCACACTGATTATTACTACCGTGATCAATTTCATCGAATATAAAGTGAAACACTTCGTATCTCCACCGAACAACAATAATTACTTAATAATATAGCATGCCTGTATCGAAAAAGAAAGGACAAAACAAAAAAAGAACAAACGAAGCTGTTCTTCTCTGAATAAAGCATACAATTAAAGGGTTCATTCTGCTCATGTCGAAAGAGAATAACTGATTCTTTCAACGAGTCGGAATATGTTCTCTTTTACTACTGAGTTGTCGTAATGTATGCAAAATGAATCCTTGAAAGTTCGGATAACGTGTCGGTTGTTCCCAAACAGTTCTGAATAGTTGCGTCATCGCGGAATGAATGAGTGCATCTTCCACTTGTGTGCGACGGAACAGAAGAAAGAGTGTTTTTTCGTAACGATCGTATAATCGTTCTAACGCGACAGGGTCGCGTTGTTTGATTTGATTGAGCAAATCAGTGTCTGAATACATAAGTCACTCCTTCTTCGACAGTTTTCTCTATAGTATGCTGTCACTGTAATGTAATGAAACTATTATGTAGATTCCCGCTACATGAATTATGAAACACGCAAACTTCTTGAACTAAAGATAATAATGGAAATGGAGGAGCGTTATATGTTTCCTGTATACATTCGTCCGTACATCTTGGAAGATGCAGCGGCGGTCCTTGAGGTGAACTTACGAAATCGTGATCACTTTGAATACTGGATGCCAATCAAGCCTTCACCAGAACAATACACGATCGAAGGGCAACGAGAACGGATTCATCGTCACCAAGAGTTGATGCGTCAAGATGCTTATTATGCGTATGGGGTCTTTTTATCCGAGACGGACCAGTTGATTGGGGATGTTTCGGCGATGTTCGTTCAACGTGGACCAGCGGAGACGTGCATGATCGGCTATCAACTGGATGCGGCCTTTTCAGGACGAGGATATATGGCGCAAGCAGTCGGATTGTTCGTCGATCATTTATTTGATGTCCACCAGTTCCACCGGATCCGTGCTGAAGTCATGCCGGAGAATATCGGCTCGATCCGTGTCCTTGAGAAAGTTGGATTTCGTAAAGAAGGAATCGCGAAACAAAATCTTTTCATCAACGATGCCTGGGAAGACTTTATTTTGTTTGCCCTATTAAAAGAAGATCGAGAGGAGTCAAAACATGCCAATCTCTGATTACTATGCTAATTTACGCCAACTTGTCGGAACGCAACGTCTTTTTACACCATGCGTCGCAGCAATCATTCGAAACGAAGCAGGTCACATCCTCTTTCAGGATCCAGGAGGTCCGTTTTGGAGTTTGCCTGCTGGAGCGATCGAACTGGGAGAATCTCCTGCGCAAGCAGTCATTCGCGAAGTCTATGAAGAAACGGGTCTATTCGTCCGACCGGTTCGTCTGATTGCGACCTTCGGTGGAGAGTCGTTTCGTTTGACGTACCCAGATGGAAACGAAGTTGAATACGTAGCGACGGTATTCGAGTGTGAGGTTGTCGGGGGAACGCTCGAAGCGATCGATGGAGAATCGAAACAACTGGCATATTTTCCAAAACAGGAGCGTCCTCCTCTAGCACTGCCTTATCCTGATCATGTGTTTGAAGCATCCGAAGCAACAAGCTATTTTGACTGGGAAGAACATTGGTTGACAGATTTACAACGTCAAAATCAGTAAAATCCGAACATTTAACTGGTGATATCTGAATAAAGTTCTTGAAAAACCTTAAAAATGCGAAAATTTCTTTGACACTATGAGGACAGTTCGTTATAGTAGTCAAGGGGCGAATGATTATCGCCAATATATTAAAAAATATTCGTAATTAGAGGTGTTATTCATGGATGTAGTATTCGATTATGAAGATATTCAATTAATTCCAGCAAAATCAATCGTTGGTAGTCGTTCGGAATGTGATACGTCAGTCGAGTTCGGTGGTCGTCGTTTCAAGCTTCCGGTCGTACCGGCAAACATGCAAACGATCATTGATGAATCGATCGCTTTGTTCTTAGCGGAAGGCGATTATTTCTATATCATGCATCGATTCGAGCCGGCTCGTCGTTTGGCATTCGTTCGCATGATGCAAGAACGTCAACTGTTCGCTTCAATTAGCGTCGGTGTCAAGGAAGAGGAATATCAGCTGATCGAACAGCTCGCAGCAGAAGGGCTGACTCCGGAATACATCACGATCGATATCGCACACGGTCATTCGGAAGCCGTCATTCAGATGATTCGCCACATCAAGTCGCTTCTACCAGCAAGTTTCGTCATCGCTGGTAACGTCGGGACACCGGAAGCGGTGCGTGAACTTGAGAATGCGGGAGCCGATGCAACAAAAGTCGGGATCGGACCAGGTAAAGTGTGTATCACGAAGATTAAGACAGGATTCGGTACAGGTGGTTGGCAACTCGCGGCACTTCGTTGGTGTGCAAAAGCAGCAAGTAAACCGATTATTGCGGATGGTGGGATTCGGACGCATGGCGATATCGCGAAGTCAGTCCGGTTCGGTGCGTCGATGGTCATGATCGGTTCACTCTTCGCAGGGCATGAAGAATCGCCTGGTGAGACACATGAGGTGGACGGAGTGCTCGTCAAGGAATATTTCGGTTCTGCTTCTGAGTTCCAAAAAGGGGAACGCAAGAACGTTGAAGGAAAGAAGATGTTCGTCGAGCATAAAGGGAGTCTTGTGGATACGTTGATCGAGATGGAGCAAGATTTACAATCGGCAATTTCGTATGCTGGCGGGAACAAATTGCAGGCGATTCGGACGGTCGACTACGTCGTCGTCAAGAACTCGATCTTCAACGGCGATAAAGTATATTAAAATGATCAGTTCGCTCTTAACGGGGCGGACTTTTTTTGTTTCTTTAGCATAACTCTTCCATAGGAGGGGTATACATCAAATGGACCAAAAGATTCGGAATATTTTGGATAGGGAGTGATTGACATGCTATTTGAAACGACATCGTACTTAATCGAAAAATTTGCCACTGTTCGTAACCAATCAATTGCCTTGATTGAACCGCTCGAAGCAGAAGACTTCATCATTCAAGCGAATTCAGACGTGAGTCCGCCGAAATGGCACATCGCTCATACGACCTGGTTTTTTGAACGGATGATACTACAGGAATATAGTGAAGACTATCGCGTTTTCCATCCGAAGTACAATTATCTGTTCAATTCATACTACAACTCGATCGGTCCTTACCAGCCTCGTCAACAACGAGGGATGTTGTCACGTCCGACCGTCGAGGACATCATTGCTTACCGGGCATATGTTGATGGACAAATGGTCGAGTTCTTGAAGGAAGAACGGACTCCAGAAGACCAACGGAAAATCGAAGCGTTAGTCGAGATGGGACTACAACACGAACAACAACACCAGGAATTGATCTTGATGGACGTGAAGTATAACTTTTTCACGAATCCACTGTTACCTGCTTATCAATCAAAGTCGTTGGCATCAGATGTGCCTGAAAATGCAGTCAAGGAAACATCGTTTATCCAATTCGAGGAAGGACTCGTCGAGATTGGTCATACAGGAGACGGATTTGCGTTCGACAACGAAAGTCCACGTCATAAAACGTGGCTGCATCCATTTGAACTCGCGACGCGTCCTGTCACGAACGGTGAGTATTTGGCGTTCATTGAAGCAGGGGGCTATGAAAAATCAGAGTATTGGTTATCTGACGGCTTTGCGACGGTGCAAAAAGAAGGCTGGAAAGCCCCGTTATATTGGATGAAGGATGACGCGGGAGAGTGGACGATCTTTACGATGAACGGTGTCGAACCACTTCGTCTCGATGAACCGGTCTGTCATGTCAGTTTTTATGAGGCGGACGCTTATAGTCGCTTTATAGGGAAACGCTTGCCGACAGAAGCGGAATGGGAATGGGCATCTCGCCAAGTCGATTCTGTCACGAAGCGTAATATGATGGGAAGCGGAGCCTTCCATCCGGTAGCCGTTGAAGAGTCAGAGACGACGCTTGCGAGCATGTTCGGAAACGTATGGGAGTGGACGTCGAGCGCTTATAGTTCATATCCAGGCAGTAAACCGCTCGAAGGAGCACTCGGGGAATACAATGCGAAGTTCATGTGTAATCAAATGGTACTGCGTGGAGGAGCGTGCGTGACGCCTGACGATCACATTCGCGAGACATACCGCAACTTCTTCCCGCCTGATAAACGTTGGTTATTTGGCGGCTTCCGATTGGCAGGTGACATGTGATGCGAGAGACAGTCATTGGCTACGATTTATATACGCCGCAACAAAACATGCGTTTAGAAGTCATCGAAGGCCTGATGCGAGAACAAAAGGTCTTACCGGCAAAATATTTTTATGATCATATCGGATCCCAATTGTTCGAACAGATTACGCAACAACCGGAATATTATCCGACACGGACAGAACTCGCCATCTTGGAGCAGCATCGTGCGGAGATCGCACGAAGTATCGGCGATGTGCATACACTGATTGAATATGGAAGTGGCAGCAGTCGAAAAATCCAGATGTTACTGGAGACATTTACACATCTCGACACGTATATGCCAATTGATATTTCAAAAGACTTCCTGATGGAATCTGCACGCCAATTGTCGGAACGGTATCCTGCGCTGCATATTAAAGCGGTCTGTGGGGATTACTCACAATCGATTTCTTTACCGGTCGAGGAGTCTCAAAAACGAGTCATCTTTTTCCCGGGATCGACGATCGGTAACTTTGAACCGGAGGAAGCGATGCGCTTCTTACGTCATTCCTCACGAATTCTTGAAACGGGAGATGGATTCTTGATTGGTGTTGATTTGAAAAAGTCTGTTGATGTGCTTGAACGGGCTTATAACGATGCAGCCGGCGTCACGGCGGCATTCAATTTGAACATGTTGACGCATTTGAATCAGATGCTCGAGGGAACGTTTGATGTGACACGATTCGAACATCATGCTTTTTATAATAAAGAAAAAGGACGAATCGAAATGCATCTTCGGAGTCAACTCGATCAACTCGTGCAAGTTGGAGATGTGACGGTTCCGTTTAAACAAGGGGAAACGATTCATACGGAAAACTCCTATAAGTACAGTAAAGAAGAGTTTGAGACACTTGCCCGTCAAAGCGGTTTTCATTCAGTCAATTGCTGGATCGATGACAATGAACGATTCAGCGTACATTATTTAGAAAAAATGTAACAGCGAAAAAACTAAAAATACTCCCGCTTGTAAGCTTCTGTGTAGAAGCGATGCAGGGGAGTATTTTTGTGGGTGAAAGCGTTTATTCGATTCGAGCGCCTTCCGGAATCGGATGTTCCGGTACGACGAGGATCGGCATCCATTGTTCCGAACGTCCGATCTCAAGCAACCGCCCCGACTCTTCAGGCGTACGACCAGGTACATTCAACACGGCAATCGCTTGTTTTCCAAGCAATTCATGGACATCCGGTCGTAGTGATTCCCAAGCGAGTGAAAAAGAACGCGTAAAGCCGTCGAATTGTAGTTCAAGCTGAATCGAGCCGTCTGTACGATGTGAAATCGACTGGATTGTACCAACACGGATATCTAAAGCATCGAATAATTCAAGAGGAACGATTGGTTTCATGGACAATGGTGTACTTCCTTTCAAAGTGAAGTATAGAGTGGGTCAGGAGTCGAGAGAGACGTAGGTCGGCTCATAAGTCGTCCATTCAATATCAGGTGTTTGATGACGTGCAAGCTTCGCTAATTGGCTACCGAGATAAGGTCCGATCGTCAAACCGGATGCACCGAGTCCGTTCGCTAAGAACACGTTTGGATGATCTTGAAGGGGACCGATGACAGGTAACGAATTTTTCGTATAAGGACGTAATCCGATGCGCAGTTCGTCAATCGTTGTTTCCTCGAGACGCGGTAAGACAGGTAAGGCGCGATTCAATAAGGCATGCATCCCCTTGACGGTCGGTTTCAAGTCATAGTCGGTCTGCTTTTCGTGTGTTGAACCGACGATCAGTTTCCCTTCGTGGATGGAGACGAGATATAATCCACGTTGTCCCATGACGACGGGCCATGTCGTTGATGTAGAGTCCGTCAAATCGAGTTGTAGGATCTGTCCTTTCTCCGGATGCAAATCGATTTTAAGCTCAAGCGGGCGGAGAAGATCATTTAACCAGACGCCCGCCGTTAAAATGAACTGTTCTGCCGAGTACTGTTCATTTTCCATAGTTATACCAGTGACGACTCCCTTGTCTACGACAAGAGAAGCATCTCCTTCTAGGACGGTCGCACCGAGTTCGACAGCACCACGAATCAGTGCAGCACACAAGGCACGTCCGTCAACGCGTGCACCACCGGAAACGAATAAGGCATCCTCGATCTGTTCGACGAGTGGAAAGAGCGTTTTGACACGATCTTGGTCCAGTCGTTCGATACGTTCGATGGCAGGAGCTTCCGGAAAACGGTTTTGCGCAATCGTCTCCATCTTTTCGATTTTTGATGTTTCGTGTAAGGCGATTGTGCCAACTTGCTGATAACCCGTACTGGTCTCACCGAGTGCTTCCAGTTCAGGAATCAATGTTTTGTAAAAATGAGCGCCGTTATTCGCTAATTGGTACCATGCCTTATTTCGTCGCTGTGTCATCCATGGACAGATAATACCGGCTGCCGCATGAGAGGCTCGACCGGGTTCTTTCCGATCGACGAGTAAGACGCGTTCACCAGCCTTCGATAAATGATAGGCCGTCGAGGCACCGAGAATTCCGGCGCCGATGATGATATGGGTGTACATGAAAGATTCAACTCGATTCTGTTCAATTGGAATATCTTTAATTGTAGCAGTAGAAGATCCAGGCGACTAGCGAGAGTAGGTATCGGATTAGCAGCACATCGAATGATGGGAAATGATGGGGAAAGTGAACCATTTGGCGCGTCATGACGTATACTAAATATACAGTTTCTAAAAACTGTGAATTTGACGATTAGAAACAGTTGAATTCGGAAACATACCCTTATAGGCATCATGTCCTGTCATCATCGACTTTGAAACGGTCCATCATGAAGGAGGGGAAGGCAATGAATATGAGTCAAGCCATCGTACGCAGACGCTACACGGATCATACTTTATTTTATTCCGCCATCCTAATCTGGAAATTGCTATTCTTCCTGCCACTGCTCATGTTCGTCAACAGCGGCACGGACCATGTGTTTCAAATGTACTTCGTACCGTACCTCACGGTCATCTTCCTATTTCGTGTGATGACCTACTTCGCGACCTATAAAGCATCTTTCATGGAGATGACGGAAATGGGTCTCTCGTTATCCTTGCTGATTGCAGATGTATATTTGATTGCGTTGTTCGATATTCCACTTCCGTTTGCTTTAATTATCCTTGCGCTCGCCTTACTCCACTTCAGTGCGGCATTCAGTCGTTTTCGTTGGTTCCGCCGTCGTCTTTGGTTAAATCGGCATCTTGAAATCCTCAATTATTTGACTGATCACGGTGAAGTACCCATTAAAATTGCCGTCATGGCAGAAGATGAAATGCTTGTGACGACGAAAAGCGGTAAAGAATTTACGTATCGTCAGGTCTATTGGAGCGGTTTCTATATTGAACATGGTTGATTGCTATATGAAAAGGATTTCTCTTCAGAGGAATCCTTTTTTTGTTGCATGTGAAAAAATGTAGTACGCTTACATAGGAAAAGGGGGAGAAAAAGTTGATTCGTTGTATACTGATCGATGCGAATGACACAATCATTTTGAGCGATGATGTAAGTCGGATACAGGAATCGGGCATCACACGTTATTTCGTTGATTTCGATCAACCGACAGATGCAGAAAAGCAAAAATTGATTGAGGTCTTTGATTTTCATCCGCTAGCAATTGAAGATTGTTTCCATTACTTACAACGCCCGAAGCTTGAATATTATACAGAACATAGCTTTTTTGTCCTTCATGCGCTCGATGAAGGAACGTTGAAGAGTCGCGAAATCAATTTGTTCGCAAGCGACCGGCATCTCGTCAGCTACCATGAGCAATCTTCGCCAGAAATTGATATCGTGTTTGAACAGTGTAGCCAACGCCTCGATAAACAAGAAACGGTCGACCTCGTTCATAAAATCATGGACAAGATCGTCGATGGTTATTTTCCGATCGTTCATGCGACGGAAGATGAATTGTTTGCGCTTGAGGAACGCTACCGGACGCGTGGAAACGATCGTCGGTTGATGGAGGAGATTTTCGAACTACGCGCGCGGTTACTTCGAATCTCGCGGACGGTCATGCCGATGCGGGACTTATTGTATCGTGTCGTTGAATCGAAGCGGTTATCGATTCATCCGAAGAAACAGGCATTCTTTCGCGATCTTTACGATCACTTATTGAAGTTATCGGAAATGATTGAATACAACCGATTGATGACGTCTGAGTTTCGGGATAATTTCATCTCCCTCAACTCGTACCGGATGAATAGTATCATGAAGACATTGACGATCTTCACGACGATTTTCATGCCGTTGACGTTCATCGCCGGTATATATGGGATGAACTTTGAACATATGCCAGAACTGACGACCCGGTATGGTTATTTTGTGACGTTAGGGGCAATGGGACTCCTCGCTTTAGGGATGATTCTGTTCTTCAAAAAAAATCGCTGGTTTGATGAATAAGGGGGGATGTAAGTGGATATTCGACAATTGCTCTTTTTTACGACGATCGTCGAGCAAGGCTATAATTTAACGCGTGCTTCGAAGCACTTGTCGATCTCACAACCGGCGCTTAGTCAGATGATCCGCGATTTCGAACAGCTGGAGCAAGTAGAACTGTTCATTCGAAAGCACGGACGATTGACAGGATTATCGGAAACGGGACGTCAATTGTATGAGGATGCGAAGATCGTTTTGACACGTCATCAAGCATTGATGGGACATCTGCGTGAACGCTCGAACGTCGTCCGAGGGAAAGTTCGTCTCGGAATTCCCCCCGTCATCCTCCCTGTCTTATTTTCGCAGTTGATTCCGAAGTTCATGGCGGAACACCCTGGCATTGAACTCGAAATCATCGAAGAGGGGGCGTTTGAACTCAAGCGTCGACTGTTACTTGAAGAACTCGACTTGGCGATTTTGATTGAACCAGGCGAATCCTATGGTATCGAACGTTTTCGATTAATCGAAGATGAGGTCGTCGTCGCCGTGCGTCCGAATCACCCGTTTCAAGCAAAAGAAGCGCTATCGTATCGTGATATCGGAAATGAACCACTCGTCATCTTGAACGACCGATTCATGTTGCATCATCAAATACTATCGGAGTTTCGTAAAGTGCAGCAAGAACCGAATATCTTCTTCATGTCAGGGGCATGGGACTTGTTGATCGGGATGGTCCAAGAACTTGACGTCATCTCGATCCTACCGGAACCGATACTACGGTTTCATCATGCGGATGACATTAAAATCATCCCGTTCGACCCACCGATGTTATGGGATGTCTCGTTGAACCGACTCGTCGGGACGGAATTACGTCCTGTCGTCCGACACGTTCATCAATACATCGTCCACTATTTTCAGTCGTACTGGCCGACACCTGCGCGATGAAGAAAAAAGACCGGAACGCATCGCGCTCCGGTCTTTTGTGTTGAACGATTGTATTTTATGAAGTGACGTGTTGCGTCAGACTGCGAATCTGCTTCGCTGCTTGTTTATAAGGGGTCAGCGTCTCTTGTGCCTGTAACGTTGCGCGTTCACTTTCAAGTTGCTCGAGTGTTTGGCGTAACAGGTGCTCTGAAACGGCTGTCAAAGAAACGTCCAGATGTGTCGCCGCAACTGCAAGCAAGCGTTCTTCTTGAGTGGCAGTATACGCGAGCGCTTCTTGTTTAGTTAATGTCGCAAGCTCCTCCTTCAACTGCTCCTTCTCATTTTTCTCAAAGAAGGCTTTCGCATTCCGGAAGTGGCGTTTGACGCCGACATAAGGCGTTGCATCTTCGAAGGGTCCGTCAAACGTCATTTCGTTTAATCGAGAGACCGTGACAGGCGCGAGCTGGAAGGATTCGTTCCATTGCTCTAGCAACTGTTGCTCCTCTTGTTGACGCCGGATCAAGGCCGCTTCGAGCCATTGGTCGACACGGAAATGTGTGACCCGGAGCTCTTGTTCAAAATCGAACCGAAGGAACGTCAACAGTTCCGTTAACGCATCCTGTAATGCCACTCCTTTGCTAGTTTGAGCAAAACGAACAGGATTATAGGCTTCCTTGAAAAAGTCAGGGAAACGGTAATAAATGCGTTGTACGACATGGTGCAACAGCTCATGGATCTCTGCTTTGAGTGCAGGTTCGATCAAAGCGGCGCGATTGTCTTCGAAACGATCCGTGACCTGCTGTTCTAAAGCAGACAGCTCAGCCAACCGTTCTTCTTTTCGCAACAGATTCGCTTCAGTCGCAGCGATAAATCGTTCGAGTCGCTGGACGGTCTTTTCCGTCTGCTCAGACAACGATACTTTGGCGAGACCGGTCAAATCCTCTGCTAGGAAGTGATGAAATGCCTCCTCGAATTCAGGTAAACCGGAAGTTGAATCCGATCGTTCTTGTTGCTTTTCGATGAGTCCTTGTAAGCTCGAGACGCCATACAGTCGAGGCGATCGAATCCCGAAGCGTTGCAATTCCGTCGCGACATAGTTCAAGACATCTTGACGTTCGCTATCAGACGCAGCGAGATCAATCGCGTTGACGAGGAAGAACATCTTATCGAGTTCGAATGCGTCTTTGACACGACCGAGTTGAATCAAGAATTCACGGTCAGCGCGGGCGAAGGCATGATTGAAGTACGTGACGAATAAAATCGCATCCGCGTTCTTGATGTAATCAAAAGCGACATCAGTATGACGGGCATTGATTGAATCTGCTCCCGGTGTATCGACGAGCGTCACGCCGAGACGTGTTAGCGGGCTATCGTAATAGAAATCGATGACATCTACGAAACAGCTTCGTTCTTCCTGCGCGACATACTGTTTAAAAGCGTCTTGATCGACCGTCTGAACGGTACCGATGAAGGATTGAACGGCAGGGAATCCTTTCAAGAAAGCACGTAAGAACGGATCCGTCAGTGACGCGGTACGTGGTAAGAGCGTATCGTATGCCTGTTTCGTTGACTCGAACGTCATCGTTTCGACCATCGCTTCATTTAAGTCCTCGAGCATCGCTGCTTCCGACTTGAACGTGACTTCTGCCACGCCGTGCGGGTGTGCAGCGTCAACCGGGTGAATCCGGTTGATCGATGCGGTCGTCGGATTCGGAGAGACTGGGAGGACCTTATCTCCGAGTAAGGCATTGCAAAACGATGATTTTCCGGCACTGAAGGCACCGAATAAGGCAATCGTGAACGATTGGTGTGTCAGTCGGTCCAATTTGTCATTCAAATAAGCGACGGCATCTTCAAAACCTTGAAGACCATTCAGATGCTGACGGATTTGAGCGACGTCTTCCGGTGCATAACGGACGGCTTGTTGCTCACTGATCGTCGTCGCAATTTCAAACGCAGTAGTTTCTATCACTGATTCGTACCCGGTAAAGGAAACGATCGCCGCTTCTTGCTGAATCAATTGCTCCTCCCAGACGGAAACTTGCGTCCGAGCCTGTTCGAGTTGTTGGTCGGAGGGACTCGCAACGCCATGCTCATATCGTTCGAGTGATACGGTAGCCTGTTGCCATGCCTGAACGCTATTCCATTTATGCTGGAGTGTCGTCTGTTGCTGCAATAGCTCAGCTTGCTCTTTCGGGAAAGTTACCGTCAACTCTTGACGAATAAGCTCACGCCACGCGTTCGTTTCCTTGACGAACCATGCTTGTGTCTGTTCGGCGACACGATTCGTGAACTGGAGCACTGATTCACCTGTGATCGTAATACCGGTTGGCAAGGCACTTTCGAGTACGGAAAGCGGTGGGTCGAGTGAGAGCTGATCGATTGCGACGATATGCTTATCCTGCAGGAGATCAAGGTCACGTAACGATTGTTTCATCAAGTTACGTAAATGAAGCGAAATTTCGGAAGCAGTCACTGTCTGATAGGCACGGAGCACGTCTTGTGCGATTTCCGCTTGAGCCGCTTCCGTTTTTTTCGCGCTACGGAATAATCCAACCTTAAAATCACGCTGACGTGACTCGAGGAAGCGACGCATCTTCTCGCGTAACTCGAACGGCATCAATGTCGCATTTTTCAAAAGTTGATCCCGATGCAGCGAAAACGTCTGTACCCAGCGGTCCGGTTGACGTGCTTCTAACTGTTGCAAGACATGCGCTAATTCAGTTTCGATTTTCGCCGGATCCCGTCGTTCAGCGTCATTCAATTGCTCAGCCATCGTCTCGTGAGATTCTGAGACGAGACGTGTGAGATAACGTGTATGCTCCTGGTGAAGACTTTCAAGTGTCAGAGCGGCAGAAGTCAACAACTTCGGTTGAGCGTCGCGAATGCTTTGTTTGACGAGTTGTTCGACTTCCGTGAAATCGTTATGCGGATGGGCGGGGTCCCGTAGGCTCGTAAAGAAAATCCCTTTCGGTACGACACCGTGTTCGGCGAAGGACGCATGAACCGAACGACGGAAGGCATCGAATGAGAGTTCATCGTCACGATGTTTATCGATTTGATTGACGATTAAATATAATTCCGGCACGGCAGCTTGTAATTTATCCGTCACCATGAAGTTCAATTCGGATTGAACATGATTGTAATCCATGACGTAAAACAAGATGTCAGCCAAGTGAAGGGCAGACTCCGTTGAGACACGGTGGGCATCATCAACCGAGTCGACGCCCGGTGTATCCATCAAGACGAGACCAGGAGGCAGCGCGGACGCGGCATGCGTCAAATCGATTTGTCGGACATCACCACTTTTCCCAAGCGATTGAAGATGCTCCTCTTGCTCTATTGCTGTCAGACGAACAGACGGCTGTTCATGAAAGTGAACGATTGCTGAATCCATCTCACCTTGCTGAAGGGTCACGATGTTCGCACTCGTCGGAATCGGACTCGTCGGTAAGACCGATTCACCCGTCAAGGCGTTGATCATGCTCGATTTTCCAGCAGAAAAGTGACCGGCAAACGCAATCGTGAACTCTCGTTTTAATAGTTTTGTAGCGAATTTATCTAGTTTATCTAAACGGAGTTGATCCGTTGAAGGTTGAATCAATGTGGCGAGTGAAGCCGTCGCCTCGAGTTGGTTCGATAATCGTTCCTCAAATGAGCGCATGCAATGAAACCCCTTTCTTTCAGTCATCGTCCAGTGTATCACGATTTTTTCCGTTTCGTCATCCTTCTGCAAACGTCAAAAAACGATTCGCCAAGGAAGAGGCGAATCGTTTTGATCGGGATCAAGATGACGGAACGATTTCGTCCGCGCGTGTCGATTCTTGTTCCGTCGAATGGATCCGACGCAACAAGTGTAATTTAAAGAGGTACATCACAAGCAAGTGAACGTTCGCCTGTGTTGCCTTGTAGAGTATCCACGGTAAGGCAGGGACGAATTCATGGATGGCGATGATACATTCCTGCGTATCGGGAATTTGCCGGAATTCAATCCGACCACGGCTATCTTGCTCGACTTTTGCAAACAATCCACCGGTAATCCGGTACGTCGCCATGTGTCGATCGTGAATCGCTTCCTTCGTCAATTCAAGCAGCGGTTGTTCGTAAAACGGAATGTGGATTCCGACGACTTGATCCTGCACGGTTGACGATAGGAAGGGGCGGGCAAATGATGACAACCAGTTCATATAATCGTCGGCTGCCCAGTCGGCATCGCGATCCTTCGGCAAAAGAACACGTTGGACAGATCGGACGTCAAGGACGTCTGGTGTCGAAGACGACGAGGAAGAAGATTCTTGTTGTGTCTCCTCCTCTTTTAACGCATCTCGAACCGATTGTTCGAATGTGATTTTACCGTCACTGATGCCGGGAACCATTTTTTCTGGATCTGCGACCATCTCATGGACCATGCTTTCAACGAGTGGATAGACGGTTTCTTTTGGTTCTCCGGACACGAGTGTCACCCAGAGACGGGATAACTTCACGGTCAATAAAGGAATATCGATCGTCGGTTGTCGTTTACCCATGATGTCGGCTGTTTTAAGGATCATCTCCTTATAGGTCATCGCTTCCGGTCCACCGATATCGATGGCTCGGTCTTTGACGTCATCACGGTCGACACTTTCGCCAAGAGCATGAATGACGTCGGGTAAGGCGACAGGATGAGTCTTGTTACGTGTCCATCGTGGGAGTGCCATGACGGGGAGGCGTTTGACGAGTTTTGATAAGATTGGGAACGATGAACCTTTCGGACCAACGATTAACGCAGCCCGAATCGTCGTCACCGGTGTTTCGTATGCACCGAGAACGCGTTCGACTTCAAGTCGACTCTTTAAGTGACGCGATAGATTTTCTGTTTCCTCGGGGATGATACCACTTAAGTAGATGATTTGCCGGATGCCGTTTTCTTTTGCGGCACGGGCGAAATTATCGGCTAACAATAAGTCCATATTCTCAAACGATCCTTGTGTCAATTTAGCAGAAGGCATCATCGAATGGACGAGGTAGACAGCGATGTCCGCTCCTTTCATACCTTCGATCGTATCGTCTAGAGAAAAGAGATCGCACGATCGCCATTCGACGCGTTCCTCATTGTCCTTGTCGTCACCATTTCGTGAAAGGGCGATGACGTCATATTTTTTCTTTAGTTCGTTCAATAAATTGTGACCAATGTATCCGGTGGCTCCGGCTAAAGCTAAGCGCGTTGGCATGGATGTAAACTCCTCTCTTATATCTGTTGTAATGTACCCCCAATCGAGTCGGTTCAATCGCAAGAGGATATGTTGAGACGATTCAGTTGAATGGAATAGGGAATAGTAACATATGGATAAGAACCAACAGGAAGAATGAAAACAAAGGGGGCTTCAACCATGCAGACGATACAATTCATGCAAGAGGGACATGAACGACGATTCGATCTGTTGTGGAGACGTTTAAAGCCGAAACAACGAGAAGATGCAGCGATGGTCTCGATGCTGTACCTTGCGACAGGACAGCCACAAGTGCTCGAACGGTTCTCGGATTACTTCTTTCCGGATAGCGGTGAGTTTTTTGATCGTGAATTTCTAGCTGAACCCTATCCGAGTCCAGCGTTAGAAGCGATCATCCACTTGATCGTCCAATTGTATAATGGACGAACGACGATCACGATCATAGAGCTGATTGAACGATTGGATGAGCAACAGATGTCGCTCGTACTCGAAGCGATTAAATTGCGGGCTTACGGATGTCAAATGTTACAAAAAGGTGCGAAAACGTAATGACACTAGTATGAATCCGATTGATGAAGAAACTTCTCTTCGTCGATCGGATTTTTTGTGAGGGAAGAAAAGTTGTAAGTTCAAGAATCGGTAAGAAGATGTTCGTGAATCAGAGTTCATTAAAATAAATCGCCATGAAAATAAAAGCTAAGTTTATTCACGAAGAACTAATTGAGATGGGCGGCGACTGGAAATAAGATGAAAGTATCAGTAAAAGGTGGTCTAACTATGGAAGGAGTGACATCATGCAGCTCAAAGAATCGATCTACTTTCACTCACCGATTTTCATCCAAAACTTGTTGACGACTTTACAAGGACGTCGCCTGTTCCATGAACGATACGGTCCCGCCTATCAGCAACGTTTACAAGAACTGAAACAGAAGTTAGGACGACCGATTGACGTTCGAGCAGAACAATTGCATCGATTAAACGACTTCCTTTCTTTTTGCCAAACACATAGTCCATATTATCAGGAATTGTTTTCTACCATTGCACTAGAGCTCCCGCTACAATCGATTGACGAACTAAAACAGATTCCCCCTTTGACGAAAGAAATCTTACGCCAACAAAATGAGGACGTCCATGCGCACGTCCATGCCCCGATTCTCGGAAAAACGGGCGGTACGACTGGGAAATCGATTCAAGTGCACTATACGAAGGAAGATATGCAAGTCCGGATGGCACACCTTGATTTCTTCAAGTGGACCCATGGAGTTGAACAAGGGATGCGCCGTGCAAGTTTTACCGGTCAAACCCTTGCTTCGACGAATCAAAAGGCACCGGTTTATTGGCGAATGAATAAAGTCATCAATCAGATGTTGTTCTCGATTAAAAACATCAACCCGAAAACCGCTGCTGCATACATTGAACAACTGAATCGGTTTCAGCCGGAATCGATTGATGGTTTGCCTTCAGGAATGATTGAAGTCGCACGATATGCTAAAAAATATGGCATGACCTGTACGTTTCGACCAAAAGCGATTTTCCCGACGGCTGAGATGATGACGGCAGAAGAACGAGCACTCGTCGAAGACGTCTTCCATGCACCGATCTATGACCAGTATGCGTCGTCAGAAGGGGCGCCGATCGTCGCTGAATGTCCGTATGGGAAAAAACATCTACATTATGAGATGGGAATCATTGAACGCGATGAGGACGGCGAAATTCTTGTAACGAGCTTCGATACGCACGGAACACCTCTCGTCCGTTACCGCGTTGGTGATCGGATGACGCTCAGTCAGGAAACGTGCCCTTGTGGTCATCAAGGTCCGATCATCGCTTCAATCGACGGACGGGGGAGAAGCTTCATTCAACTCAGAAACGGACACCGTGTCTTTGAAGGCGAACTTGCGGGAATCGTTCGAGCGTTCCCGAACTGTATCGAACGCGTACAATACATTCAAGAGACGCGGGACGAGGTTGTTTTATTATATGTTCCGGATGAACGATGCTTCGAGAAAGAACATGAGAAGAAACTCTTTTTTGTTCTGGACCGACTGTTTGACGGACAATTGAATGTCGTCATGCGCGCGGTACCGGAAATTCCGAAAGAAATCAGTGGAAAGACACTACTGATTAAACAACAGTATGCATGACACACGAAAAAGCGAGATCACTGATGATCTCGCTTTTTCGTGTGTCTTGAAACCATCAGTCGCGCGGGCGCACCGGAATCCAGATGGCAGATTGATAATCGGCGGCAGATGGGTCGCCTGCCGAATAAACTTCGAGTTCAGCGTGAGGGAGAGGATCATATCCATGCGATGGGAGCCACTCTTGATAGATACGCTGCCACATCTCTTGAATGGCATGCGGCATTGGACCAACGACCGGAAACGTCGCCCAAAGACTCGCCGGAATCGTCATCGTTTCCTGACCGGGAAGGATTTCTGTTGTCGTCGTCGCGATCCAATAATCCATCGATGTTTCGGTGAAATTGGAGCAGACACCAATCACACCTTCAATCTGACCGTCATTTTGTTTGAACAAAGTAGCATCTTGACCAGAATGA
Source organism: Exiguobacterium acetylicum (assembly GCF_019890935.1). NCBI lineage: Bacteria > Bacillati > Bacillota > Bacilli > Caryophanales > Exiguobacterium > Exiguobacterium acetylicum. The sequence continues at coordinate 1,806,506 of NZ_CP082333.1, read as the reverse complement.
TTTACATCATTCCAAAACAACGGAATCAGCTGTTTTTGGGCACCATCTTGCGTCGAGAAATGTTTTCGCCATCCTGAAATCAGTAAAGCCGGTCGTTCAATGAGTTGGTAATCCATTTGCTCCAGTCCCTTCAAGGTCACCTGAATGCTCAGGCGGTTATAGGCGTGAATCGGACGTCGCTCGTTTCGCATCAACGTCGGCGAACAACCATGCTGACGTTTGAAAGCTTTTGTGAAAGCTTCCGGCGTCTCGTAACCAAAACGTAAGGCGAGATCGATGATTTTTTCGTCCGTCTGTGTCAATTGTTGCGCTGCGAGCGTCAGACGTCGTCCTCGGATGTATTCCGGTAACGTCATCATCGCAAGTAACGAAAACGCCCGTTGTAAAGGATAAGCCTGCATCTGAGCGACTTTTGTCAAAACGTTGAGATCGAGCGAGTCTTCTAAATGATCTTCGATATAGTCAATAACGCGTTGAATCGATTCGAGCCACATCTTGTCACCTCCTTGTTTTCAGTATAGTAGAGCGATGATCGTTGAACCTGTCCAAGGTGATAGCAATTTGTCAGGAGGCATGTTCCCTTATTTTTGTCATATTCCTGTCAGGTACATAGGCTATTGTAGAGACATCGAAACCGTTACTTCCCTTGCGAAAGGACGTGATGACATGGGTATCAAAGAGCAGATCTACAATCGCTCTCCTCTATTTCTCCAGCACCTCTTCACAACCCTCTATGGGTATCAATTGCATCGCGAACGTTATGGACCGGTCTATCAAGAACGGTTCCGGATGCTCCTCGAACGAGAACATACGACGATCGACGTCAAAGCGGAACAACTTGATCGTTTAAATGACTTCCTTCGCTTCTGTACTGAACACAGTCCCTATTACCGTCAGCTCTTCACTTCACACGGCATTCGCCTGCCATTAACGGACTTATCCGAACTAAAACATATTCCTGTACTATCAAAAGAAATATTACGAACACACATGGAGGACATTCAAACAGATGTCGCTGCGCCAATCATAGGGAAAACGGGTGGAACGACAGGCACGTCACTGCAAGTACGATATACGATACCGGATATGCAAATTCGCATGGCCCATCTGGATTATTTCAAGGCGACCCACGGTGTCTACCGTGGCATGCGACGAATCAGCTTTACGGCACAGGATCTCGTACCCGAGCGTCAACAGGTGGACGTCTACTGGCGGATGAATCGAGCGGCGAATCAACTCTTGTTCACGGTGAAACGATTATCCCCACGGACGATGGCAGCGTATCTTGAAGCCATCGAACGTTTTCAACCAGAAACGATTGATGGTCTTCCGTCAGCGATGATTGAGCTCGCCCGGTTCGCGAAGCGAGAAGGGATCCGCTTGACGTGTCAACCGGTTGCGATTTTCCCGACGGCAGAACGGATCGACGCGGAAGAGCGCCAAGTCATCGAAGAAGTGTTTCACGGACCAGTCTTTGATCAATATGCATCGTCTGAAGGGGCACCTATCGTTTCTGAATGCCGGTTTGGTCAAAAACATCTGCACCATGAGATGGGGATCATCGAACTCGATTCAGACGGGGAGATTCTTGTGACGAGTTTTGATACACACGGAACCCCCCTCATTCGCTACCGGGTCGGAGATCGTATGACGCTCAGTCAGCGCACCTGTTCCTGTGGTCACCCGGGACCAATCATCGAATCGATTGACGGCAGGGGGCGGGCATTCATCCAAAAACCGGATGGTCAAAAGATTTTTGAAGCGCAACTGTCGAGTCTCGTCAAACATTTGCCAAACAGTATCGAGCGTATTCAATATGTTCAAATGACGACAGATAGCGTATCGATCTACTATGTTCCGGACGCAGAGCGGTTCAGTCAATCAGACGAACGAATTCTGATGGAACGGCTGTACCGTTTATTCGGTCGTGATATCCATCTCGATGTACAAGCCGTTTCTTATATCGATGCCGAGGAAAGCGGGAAAATTTTACTCGTTAAATCAAGTTTAACAGGATAAAAAAAGGGCTGACTCAAAAGTCAGTCTCTACAAAGATAAGGGTGGCAGAATGATGATCTGCCATCCTTATCTCGTAACAAAAAGAATGACGCGTCACACGCCACTCCTACAGGAACAAGCGCATTTATGCGCTGTCAGAGACGAACAAGACCCGCTTTCCTGCTTGAATGAAGCAGGAAAACTGGCTTGTGTCTCGCCTGAGGAAAGGGCGTGAAAAGACGCGTCATTCTTTTTTGAGTCAGCCCCTTTTAATTACTTTTCACCATACCTCGTGTAAAAGTACAAAACATCTCTGCTGTCGGTACTTCTAAAGAGGTACCACGTTAAAAGTGTTAAAGTGCCTCATTGATTCAAATTGTTTTTAATATCTCTTACCTTTTTTAAAAGCCATTTTTTATTTTCTTTGTCTTTTACGATGATAAAATCTTCTGTTCCTTTAACAGAATAGATGGTGGAGCCGACTGAAAAAAGATTCGATTGGCTGTTCGCTTGGGGCATTTCATATGCTTTTGTTTTCTTTAATATCGTACTCATTTTTTCTCCTTGTTGCTTAAATGCATCCACATCTGCTTCTGTTCCACTATACTCTTTGTTATTCACAATGACGATCATGGCATGACTAGCTTCGTCCTCTGTACCGGTTTGACTGCATCCGAATAAAAATCCAATGAACACAATGACGATTATCTTTTTCATCGGAACCTCCTTATATGAGTAATTGTTGAATAATAACGTAAATTCCTGATAAGTAAAAGTCGCTTCCTTTACCAAGTATAAGGTAAAATCAGGAAAAGGAGGGGGATAGATGAAACCTCAGATTTTACTGTTAGGCATGTTCCATCTCGATCGCCCGACCAATGGTGACATGATTCGTCCAGCAATTTTTGATGTCGCGTCAGAGAGAAGGCAACGAGAAATCCAAGAAGTCGTTGCTCGATTGAATGCATTTCGACCGACAGGCGTTGCCCTTGAGACGGCACCTGAAAGCATGAGTGACCTGCAACATACATATGAAACCTATCAACACGAGAGCGATTTAACCGAAAATGAACGACAACAAATCGGCTTTCGCTTAGCCCGGATGGCAGGAGTAGCAGATCTCCATGGGGTCGATTGGAACGAAATCGTACCCGGCGTACCGGATTTAGGAATCGTCCGTTCACATCATCCGGAAGCCTTTGAGACGATCGTCGCTGCTGAGATGAAGCGGACAGAACAGTTAGAGCACGCGATGGAGCAGTTGTCTTTTTCCGAATGGCTCGATCGATTGCACGCTGAAGAAACGATTGCGGCGTCGGCTAAGGTCTATGATCAAATCGAACGACTGGAGAGCGGGCGGATTTGGGTTGAACGCTACTGGCGAGTCCGTAATCAAAAGATTGCAAATCGTTTACTGCACCTCGCTCAGGCGAACAAACGAATCGTCTGTTTGTACGGTGCTGGGCACCTCCCGTTATTACGACAATATTTGAATGAATCGAACCAAGTCGAAGTGATGACGTGGAACGATTGGAACAACGAAAAGGAGTGTATGTAAATGCTATTTCACTACCATATTTGGACACCACATTTGGAAGAAACAGAAGCCTGGTATACGGCACGCGGGTTTCACGTTTCTCAGCGGATTGGGAAAAAGGACGGAGAATTTTCGTCGTTTAATCCACCTCTATCATGGGATGATTTTCGAGCAGATCAAATTTTATTCCGAATCATTGAAATGAAACGGGGAGCGGTCAATGTGACGATCGGATTCGGAAAAACGGTTCGCTTCGATCACATCGGATTTTTGATTCAGCCTGGTGACGTGCAAACGATTCTTGATCGCGCAGAAACATTATCGTTCACGGTTCAAGCGAACGAGCGGCGGACGTTCTTGCAGACACCATACGGATTACGGGTTGAACTGCAAGTCCATGAAGATGCGATTGCGGATACGGATGGAACGACACTCGAGCGTCTGATCCTAGCGACGCCGCGCGAAGGATTAGAGGCAGATTTAGCGAAACTGTTCGATCGACCGATTTCACAAATCCAAACCGTCCGTGGGGAGAAGACCGTCTTACAAGAAGCAGTCTTTTCCGACGTATCGCTCGTAGGTACGGATCCGAATGGTGTTCAGCTCGTCTGCTCATAATCAACGAATACTTTGATCGGGAGATCTGGTGTTTTCATTAAGCTAGCGAAGCAACTGGCAAGCTCCGAAAACGAAGTCTCGTGTTCGAACAATGCGGGCAATGTCGCGTGACGATCGTCTGAAAAGAGCCAGTCTGCATGCTTGCGGTAGTCCCAGCCGTCACTCGATGCAATAATCTGAAGTTCTTTCGCGTGAAACGCGGGCGTCAACGTCAAGGCTTCCCGGTTGCCGTCCGATAAGACGCAGATTGCACCATGAGGACGAACAGCAGACTGAAGCTCGGCAAAGGCCGCTTGGCGTCCGGAACATTCGATGGCGGCGTCATACATACTTGAACCCGATGTGACGACACGTGCACCTAATTGACGCGCTAACTCCGCTCGGGACGTAAGCGGCTCGAGGATATTAATCTGATGAACATTGACATAATGTCGCAAGTAATGCACTGTCAGCAAACCGATCGTACCCATTCCAGAAACTAAGACACTTGTGTCGGATGTCAATGTCAGCTTACGAACGCCTTTTGCCGCGTCACAAGACAGAATCAGTAGTAAGGCTTCACGTGGTGAGACGTGAGCAGGAACCGGGATGACCTTCGATTCAGGAACGATCGCCTGATCTTGATGACCGTAGAAGCTGACAACCCGATCACCGGGCTTGACGATTTGGACGGCGTCACCAACTGCAAGCACTTCGCCATAATTTTCATATCCTGTCTCGAGCGGATAGTCATAGCTGGTTTCGGTCATATCTTGTTCCAGCCATTGCGGAAGTTCGGCACCGATACTGATGGCACCGGCTAGAGTGCGGACGTGGACGTCATGGATGCCAAGCGGCGGCAGTTCCCGAACAAGATAACCAGGTGTCTTCGACTCAACAAGACAGCAAATTGTTGTAGTGTTCAATATGTAAACCTCATTTCATTGTTGGATTGATGACATATGGATCAAGCATATACCACTTCACTTGTAAAATATAACAATTCGAAACTAGAAATGATGTAGAATAAAAAAGAAAAGGAGGTAATCAAATGGAACCATTATTGATTTTGGCATTGCTTGTGTTTGCATTTTTGACGTATCGGTATAGTAAGATCCTCGTCCGAAAGGATATTTCTGCCGCAAACAAACGACTCGCAATCGTCTTTTATTTGATTGCTGTCAGTGGACTTGGCGCTGTCGTCTATTTCAACGTATAAGGAGGACCACTTATGCATTCAACGACAAAACGACGAATCGGTGCGTATATCATCAACCAAGCTGTTTATTTCGGACTTTCCTTCGTCATCGAAAAAACGGTGTTGCGACGTGTGAAGTCAGAAGTCGTTCACGCCGTCGTGACACAACCGACGATCAGTTTTCTAGGTGAAGTCGCGCAATTAAAATTGTTGAACGGAAAAACGATTGGTGGTCGGATTTGCGGCATTCAGGTTGAAAGTGAGAACGGATTGCCGTTGACGACAAAACAAATCGTCCGCCGAACAGTCTATCGTGATACGGTCTCGCTATTTAAGATTCGACCGTACTGGAAACCGTTTCTTGAGAACGGACAACGATTACCGGAAGATGACTTCGCGAGAACGATCGTCCGCTTGAACCAGGAGAAGCTAAAAAATGAAGCTTGAATTTCATGTCCATAGTGTTCGTGCCTCTCGACCAATAGGAGCCATTCTGCTTTATCATGGTTGGGGCGGAACGGCTGTTTCTTATCTAGAGTTTGCGCGACAATTATCTGAAGAAGGGTACGATGTCTTCATCCCGGAACTTCTTCGACATGATCAACGTGATCCGCTTGATCATCCATTTGATCCAGAAATAACGATGACCTATTTTTGGTCCATCGTCGAACAATCGATTACGGAAGCGGCAGCTATCATCGAACATTCAGGCTGGCATGTTTCAGACGTGATGGCGATCGGCGTTTCGATGGGTGGGTTCATTGCCCACGGAATTATGTCGCGTCAGCCGATTAAAGCACTCGTTGCGATCAATGGGGGCGGTGCCTATCTTGAAGCGGAACGTCAATTCCGCGTTCGCGACGGGCGACCTGCCATCAAAAAGGAAGATGTACCATGGAAGCTCGATCCAATCAGTGTGATGGATGAGCGTCCACGGTTGCTCCTGCACGGGGATGCCGATGATATCATTCCACTATCGATCCAGCAGTTCTATCACGCAACCGCTGTACAAGCAGGTATGGCGCAAACGACCATATTAGACGTTTTTCCAGGTGTCAATCATACCGTGACTGATACCATGATCGAGCAACTGATTGCCTGGCTGAAGCACGTCAAACTTCAAGGAGCGACAGATGGACTACATACGTTTTCTTCGCAGTAAGGTTGGTCAGGAAAAAGTGATGTTGAACTTTGCCGGTGGGATTGTCTTTGACAAGGAGGGGCGCATTCTTCTTCAAAAACGGCGGGAGCAACAAGCATGGGGCTTTCCCGGCGGGGCACTGGAACTAGGAGAGTCGCTCGTTGAAGCCGTAAAGCGTGAGATTTTGGAAGAGACCGGTTTTCATGTCAGGATCGAACGTTTGAGTGGTGTCTATTCGAAATACGAAGAGATGTATCCAAACGGGGATGTCGCCCAACCGATCGTCCATTTTTTCGTTTGCCGAATCAATGAGGGACAATTGACGATTGATGCCGATGAATCACTCGATGTTGCTTTTTTTGAAAGATACCAAATGCCAAAACTCTATAGTGAACTGCATCAAACCGCCTGGAACGATTTTTTGACGGAACCGGGTCCAGTCTTTCGATAACACAAAACATCCTTCTGATTTTAACGTCAGAGGGATGTTTTTACATACGACATATTCAGCGTTCAAAGCCACCCTCGGAATGGATGACTTGCCCTGTCACCCAGCCACCGTCAGGACTGACGAGGAATTGGATCAATCGTGCGACGTCTTCCGGCGCACCGATTCGTCCGAACGGAAAACTAGGTTTAAGCGCCGTCCGTGTTGCTTCATCCATCCAGGTCGAATCTGTCGGACCCGGATTGACCGCATTGACGGTGATGCCAAGCGGTGCCACGGCTGCCGCGTATGTCTTCGTAAACGTCGACAAGGCACCTTTTGTCGTAGCGTAAGCAATCTCGTCAGGCATCGGACCGAGATCCTGTCCGGACGTCAGTTGTATGATACGACCGGACGTTAGGTGTGCTTCAACGAATCGTTTCGTAAAACGTGTCGCGAGCAACAACGGTGCCCGGAGATTGACGGCATAGTGTTGATCAAGACTTGCTGCATCAAGTGTTCGCCAATCCGTCATCGTCGAATGGGCAGCGTTATTGATCAGGATACTTGGTGTTCCAAAGTCTTCTACCTGATCGAATAAATCATCAGCGGCATTTGCTTGACCTAAATCAAGTTCGATCGCAAGGACGCGGGCACCTTGATTTTCAAGTTCGGTCGTAAAACTAGCCGCCCAATCCGCTGTTGCTTTAAAATAAGTAAAGACCAGGTCATGTCCAGACGAGGCAAGCTGGCGGCAAATCGCAGCTCCGATGTCGCGTGTCTGACTGGCACCGGTCACGATGGCAATCGGTCGTTTCGTCATATGTACGCTCCTTTACATAGATACATTCAAATAAATGAATGGTTCCAAATGTTTACAAAAACAGTATAGCGTAAGAAAGACAATGAACGGAAGCGTTATCATGATTTAACATACTGATTAAATGCATGTTTTGACTTGAAATGTGGTAAAGAAAAGTGTACGAAATTATTCGTTAAACAGGTGGGGAAGGATGAATCGATCATGAAAGCAATCGTCTTATTCGACGGAGAATGTAATCTCTGTGACGCGAGTGTCCAGTTCATTTTGAAACGAGACAAAGGATATCATGATTTTGCTTCGTTGCAAGGGGAGACGGGGCAAGAGTTAGTCCGGCGTCATCATCTCCCAGAAACAATTGATAGTGTCGTCGTGATTGACAGAGGTGTACCCTATATTAAATCCGATGCTGCATTACGGATTGCCCGTCATTTACGAGGTGGATGGCGTCTGTTGAGTGTGCTTCAGATTGTTCCACGTTCACTTCGGGATCGCGTCTATGATTTCATTGCGAACAATCGTCATCGCTGGTTTGGACAAAAGCAGCAGTGCGCGCTGCCGTCTCCAGAGACGCGAGCTCGATTTCACGACTAAAGATGAAAAACCGCGACGAATTTGGTCGCGGTTTTATTAAGTACATGGATTTTTTCTCGTTTAGCATACAGATTAGGATAATTAAAATATCATTCTACCTATTTCTGAAAAAAATTATAGATTTCAGTCCTTCCTATCCTTTAAGATAATCGATATATATGTGCAGATGCACGCCCGAATTGGATAGGGGCTCATTTGAAGACTCTTGAGAAGAATGAGTTCTTAATCTTTAATATGAAGGATCAGAAAAGAAGGTGAAATGAATGAAGATGACTCGCTCTACGGACTATGCCATTCGCGTGCTGATTTTTGCAGCGTCGCGTCCGAACCGTCTCGTACAAATTCAAGAAGTGGCAACGCATTATGATATTTCTAAGAACCATTTAATGAAGATCGTCCATGCATTGAGCAAGTTTGGTCTCATCATTTCTGTACAAGGTCGTAATGGTGGCTTTAGATTAGCAAAATCACCGGACACGATCACACTGGGAGAAGTCGTTCACTTATTTGAAGAAGTATCTTATCTGGAAAACGTGTCTGTAACACATGACGATAGCAGTTTACAAAATACGCGTCGTGCATTCGATCGGGCGTTTTCGTCCTTCAAAGAAACGTTAAGTGCTTACACGTTGATTGATCTAATGGCACCAACACGAGTTGATTGAAATTACCACCTGAAGCTGTCAAAGCGGTGTCATAAACGAAGCAGGTCGAGCCACAGTAGTGGTTCGACCTGCTTTTGTCTTATCCGGTACAGAGCATTAAGACATTACCGTCAGGATCCGCAAACGTAAAGTAAGCAAAATCATCGAAACGCTCGATGTCGCGGATGATGGGTGCCTGTAACGACAACACGAACTGATAAGATGCATCAATATCTGTCGTATAAAAATTAAACAAGGCATGAGGGGAAGGGTGATGTTGGTACGTTGCGTCATTCGTATGATCGTCGAGCGTCAAACTCGTTGGACCTTCGAGTGGGAGGTTGTAAACAGGTGACGAGACATGCGACGCATCAAACGGCAACTGTAGTAACTGGTGATACCATGCAGCGGAACGCTTCACATCCTGAACATGCAAAAAGACAGCATTCAAGCGAGGCGCAATGAGATGGGTCGAAATTGACATGAGAATCTCCTCCTTTTTTCATATCATGTTCCTTTCGATAAACGCCTCTTAATTCCTTCAATCCCTATAAATGGAATATGGTATGATATATCAGGAAAATCATTTACGAATTGGAAAGGAATGATGATATGGAAACCATCATCTGTACGACGTGTGGTGTCGAACAAATCAATCCGCATCGCGAAACGTGTCCGATTTGCTTAGAGGAACGACAGTATGTCAATCCCACTGGTCAAACGTGGACGACGCTCGTTGCCATGCAAACGTCAGGAACGTATCAAAACGTCATTAGTGACGACGGAGCAGGCGTCTATGCGATTCAGACGACACCAGCGTTCGGGATCGGTCAGACGGCATATCTTGTCCAAGGAAAATCGTTTAACCTGTTATGGGACTGCATTACATATCTTGATTCAACAACAAAAAAGCAACTTGACGAATTAGGCGGGATTCAGGCGATTGCTTTATCACATCCGCATTATTACGCGACACAGGTCGAATGGGCGGAGACTTTTGACGTACCAATCTATATTCATGAAGATGATGCGTCGTTCGTGACGCGACCAAGCGAACACATTGTCTTCTGGAGTGGTGAACGCTTGGAGTTGGCGGAAGATGTGATGTTACATCGCATCGGTGGTCACTTCAAAGGAGCAGTCATCTGTGAACGAAAAGACGCATCAGCGGGGCTATTGTTGACAGGGGACATCATTCGGATCGTTGCCGATCGGGCTTGGGTCAGTTTCATGTACAGCTATCCGAATGTGATTCCGCTTCCGGCAAAGACGGTCGCGCGAATGGCAGAAACGTTACGTCCGCTTCACTTTGAAAAATTATATGACGCCTTTCATCGGAAAATCGAAACCGGTGCGTCTCAAGCAGTGGCGCGCTCTGCAGAGCGGTACATTGCTGCCTTGAACGGGGATTGGTTCACGACATGAAGTCGCGATTGATCGTCATCCGCGGGAATTCTGGTAGTGGAAAAACGACGCTTGCTAAAGCGTTACAATCGGTCTTGCCGAATAGCATCTTGCTCTCGCAAGATGTCATCCGCAGGGAGATGTTGAACGTAAAAGATGGACCAGGAAATCCGGCGATTCGCTGGATCGAGGAGTTGGTCGGACTTGCTGACGGACGCCACGCGACGATTCTCCTGGAAGGGATTCTTGCACAGGATTGGTACGGTGAGATGATTGACCGGTTAGAACGTCGCTTTACGTCACGGTACGCGGCGTATTATTTTGACGTCTCCTTCGAAGAAACCATTCGTCGCCATGCAATGCGCCAGCCGACGGAGTTTTCTGAGACAGATATGAAACGTTGGTGGATTGATCAAGATCACCGCTCGACGGATCGTCTGATTGCTGAGGATAGATCGATAGAATCCGTGATTCGAATGATAAAACAAGAGCAGATGGGGGAGAGCGAATGACACATTACATTTTTGACATGGATGGAACGTTGTTTCAAACGAATGCTGTGCTTGCGCATGCGCTAGAAGATGTCTTTCGTGAGTTGCGTCAGACGGGGCGCTGGGAAGGAGAGACACCAGTCGCACTCTATCAGCGGATCATGGGCGTCTCGTTACCGGAAGTCTGGCAGACGTTGTTGCCGGACTTTTCAGCCACAGACCAACAGGCTGCGGATCAAAAGTTTCGCCGTAGCATAGAGCAGGCAGTCAAGGCGGGGCACGGTTGCCTATATCCAGGATCGGTCGAGTTGCTAAGTCGTTTGAAACAAGCGGATCACTCCGTCTATATCGCCAGTAATGGGTGGCCATCCTACTTGTCAGCGATCGTGACGACGTATGGACTCGAAGCCTATATCGATCATGTCTATAGTATTGAAGACATACGTTCCGGTGATAAATCGGCACTCGTACGAGAGATTTGTAAGACGCACGACATCTCGTCAGGCTACGTTGTCGGTGACCGCATATCTGATTTCAAAGCGGCGCATGCGAACGGACTGTTAGCAATCGGTTGTCAGTTCGATTTTGCACAAGAGCAGGAACTTGCAGTCGCAGACCGCGTCGTAAAAGAGTTGAGTGCTGTCTACTAAAAAAGGGGGCTGACTCCAAAAAAAAGAATGACGCGTCTTTTCACGCCCTTTCCTCAGGCGAGACACAAGCCAGTTTTCCTGCTTTGTTGAAGCAGGAAAGCGGGTCTTGTTCGTCTCTGACAACGCATAAATGCGTTTTTCCTGTAGGAGTGGCGTGTGACGCGTCATTTTTTTATTACGAGATAAGGGAGGAAAGATCGATGATCTGTCCTCCCTTTTACTTATAGCAATTATTCTGCCCACCAGAGGGCGTCGTCTGGTTTCTTCGCGATCGACGCGACTTCTTTTTCACTCGATACAGTCGGATGCGATCCTTTGAGTGCCTTACCAGCTGTATTCTTAAAGAAGAAGAAGAACGTGACGAAGCCGATGACGCTGACTGCTGTTAGATAGAAAGCAGGAGCGAGCGGGTTTTGTGTCGTATGAACGAGCCATGTCGAAACGAGTGGCGTCGTTCCACCGAAGATTGAGACCGAGACGTTGAACGTCACGGATAGCGTCCGGTAACGGACATCCGTATAGAAGATACTCGGTAGAAGACTTGGCATCGTTCCTTCAAAGATCGCCAAGAAGAAGCCGAGGATGAAGATTCCGATTCCGACGAACAAGAGAGGTTTAAGACCAATCAAGAAGAACGACAGGATTGAAAGCAACGATAGTCCGGCTAACGCGAAAAGAACGATATTGCGATTGCCTTTTTTGTCACTTAGCTTCCCGAAGAAGTAAGCGAGCGGAATCATGATCACCATGACACCGGTGATGAGAATCGTACTTGTCGAACTTGACATACCGATGACTTCATCGAGGTACGATGGCATGTAGGACAAGAGCATATAGTTCGTAATGTTGAAGAAGGCGACAGCGATGAAACAAACGATGATATCACGTTTGTGGTCACGCAGGATTTCGCGGAATGTCGCGGGTTCTTCTGTATTTTCATTGATCTCATTTTCGAAAATCGGTGATTCATCCAAGTGACGACGTAAATAGAGACCAAATAAACCGAGTGGTGCCCCAAGAATGAAGGGAATTCGCCATCCCCAAGATGCCATTTGATCATCCGATAAGGTGACGAAAAGTGTTGTAGCAAGTAATGAGGCGAGAATATATCCACCGAGTGTACCGATTTCAAGTCCACTTCCGAGAGCACTTCGTTTGTTATCTGGTGATGACTCAGCGATGTAGACCATTGCACCGGCGTATTCACCGCCAGTCGAGAATCCTTGTAAAATACGGGCTAACAATAACAGAATCGGTGCCCAAATTCCGATTTGATCATAGGTCGGTAATAGTCCAATGATGAGCGTCGAACCAGCCATCATGACGATCGTCGTCGTTAAGACGACCTTCCGCCCGAGTCGGTCTCCGATGCGTCCAAAGACGATTCCGCCAATTGGTCGCATTAAAAAAGCGATCGCAAAGGTCGCAAACGTAAAGACGAGCTTCAGTTCATCATTTTCAACAGCGCTAAAGAAGTTTTGACTGATGATGATTGCGAGATAGGAATAAAGACCAAAATCGAACCATTCCATCGCATTCCCAATTCCGGTCGCGTAGACACTTTTTTTGGTTTGCTTCATGTCAACGACATTGACTTTTTCTTTTCTGAATTTCATAAGTTCTGTTCACTCCCTTTAATAAGTTCGTATCGTACCATAGCAGGAAATGAAGTCAAGTTGCTAATGTGCTTAACCACTTGAAAATGACTGAAAATGGCTCTGTGCCTAGAGTTGTCAAACCGTTGCGACTCTAAGGACGAACAAAGGTGTGCATTTTTTATGAAAAAAATTGAAAATTTTTTGGATGTTTTCATAAATTCGAGACAATTTTCATGTGTTTTCACGACGAAAAAATTAGTAATTGGCCTTTAGGATGAGGGAAAGAAGACTATATTTTGGTAATTTTAAAATGAGGGTGGAAAGTAAAAGGAGAATGCTTATGAAAAAGAAATGGATCGCCATTATATGTCTTGGGCTCATTGTAGTCGTCGGTGGTTGGTATGCTGGATTTCAAGAATCGAAGGTATCAGGTTTTCCGGTGCCACGATTTGCTACGGCAGTTGAAAAACAAGGTGAGTGGAAAATCAAAACGCGTCTTGTCTCGGAAACCGATGGACCGGGTCTACTCTATGGAACGCGGATTCGCCAAGCCGGTTGGAAAGAACTCGATCGTGAAGGCGCAACGGCGTGGTATGAAAAAGACGGGAAAGTGATTGCCTTGACGACGTTTGATGGGGAACTGTATCTCGAAAATTCGAGTAAAGAAGAAATTCGGTTATAACACAATGAAATGAGACAACGATTGGCTTGTCTCATTATTGTAAGAACTTCAAAAGGATTGCATGGGCATCTGCCCATGCAATCCTTTTTGTTTTAATCATCTTCGGAAGAGGAGAGTTGTTTATGTGTCTTAAAATCGTAGATTTTATAGGAAATCGGAAATCGATGGTTCTTTGTTGAAATGACGCGACAGAAATAGGGCACGTCTTCTCCGTACGCTCCTAATTCCGGATAATCTTGAAAGGTAAAATCCTCATAATCCTCGGTTGCGTCGAAAATAATAGACATGGATTGTGTCTTGCCTGAGTTTTCCTCTACATAACAGTCACCTTTGATGACAGCGTAGTCCTTGAAGACGATTTGCGATAGGCTAGGGACCGTCCAGTAAAGTAGTCCAACTCCAAGTAACGTGATAAAGATGAACTGAAGTTTGTCTTTAAATGTTTCTGTCGAGTCTTTCCATGTATCAATCGTAAAGAAGATACCACCAAAAAGTGTAATGATTCCGAGTATAAGCATTCCATAATACAGAATGAGTTCACGATTCATTTGATTTAGCTCCGTTCCTCATAAATATAGCCCATTTGCCTGAACGACGAAATGCGAATGTTCATAGTGGTATGTGATGACGGAATAGTCGAACGGACGACCGTTCGTCAAATGAAATACTGTCTCAATCGTTAATCCAGGATCGCCCTCGGTGAGACCCAGATGACGAGCCGACTCAGCGCTTAACTTCCCGACGTGCATATACATATCCGAGAACCCAATATTCAATTGGAGTGCCGTCTCTAAGTATTCGAAGATCGACTGCTCGACGATTTCACGATTTAAGTACGGAACGATCGATTGACGATAGTAAGACTCTTCGAGACAGAGGATCTTGCCGTCGATGTAGCGGATTCGCTTGACGTAATAAATCGTCTCACCTTCCTCGATCCCGAGATTCTTCGCGATGTTATCGGTTGCAGCAATTGATTCAAGTGCGAGAACAGTCGACTCGATCGTATGACCGACGAGATTCTGCTTGAATCCTTGGGTCGAGAACAGGCGAATGTAGCCAGTGCGATTCGTCTTCCGGACAAAAATCCCGCTTCCACGGACTTGAAAGATGATTCCTTTTCGTTCAAGTAACTCAAGTGATTTTGTCATCGTCGTCTTACTGACGGCGAACTGCCGGATCAACTCTTCGAGAATCGGTAGTTTGTCCCCTTGTTTCAACTCATGTTGTTCTATGTACCGTTCGATTTCATCGGCTGTCTGTTGGTATTTCAGCATAGGACACCTTCTTTTCTTGCGAACTTTTTTCTTTCTTCAGTATAGCATAAGCCTTCTCTTGATTAATAACATGTTAAATTCAATTATTTATGTATTGATTAATTGTGCATGTACAATTAAAATGAAAGGGTATTCAATCGTCATATTCAGGGGAGGTACACGATATGGGCAAGGTTCGCGATTATCAACAATTGGCGCATTCGATTTTAGAAGCTGTCGGGGGAGAAGACAACGTCATCAGCGCCGTCCGATGTGCCACACGACTTCGTCTTGTTTTGAAACGATCGGATTCGTCAGCTAAGGAAACAGTCAGTGCATTACCTGGCGTCATTACGGTCGTTGAGTCTGGCGGGCAGTTTCAAGTCGTCATTGGTCAACACGTCGGGGAAGTCCATCAAGAATTTTTGAAGCTCGTCGATTTGGAACAATCGGAAACGGAAGAGGCGCCGAAAGGGACGGTCCTCAACCGAATCATTGCGACGATGTCAGCGGTCTTTGCACCGTTCGTCTACATCTTAGCTGCAGCGGGGATTCTGCAGGGAACTTTGATTTTGACGACGCTCGCTTTTCCAGCATTTGCGAAGACGGGTACTTATGAAGTCTTCAGCTTCATCTCATGGGCACCGTTTACGTTCTTGCCGATCTTCATTGCTATCACGGCAGCGAATCATTTTAAGGTCAACGCCTTCATCGCGGTCGCTTGTAGTGCGGCACTGGTCAGTCCAACATGGTCAGATATCGCAGCACGCATCACGGCTGGTGAATCCATCACGTTTTTAGGAATCGCATTATCCGGGACGACGTATACGTCATCGGTCTTACCGCCATTATTCCTCGTCTGGATTCTGTCTTATGTCGAGCGATTCTTGAACAAGACGATCCATGAAGTCGTCCGTCCGTTGTTCGTCCCGTTCTTCAGCATGGTGTTGATGGTGCCGCTTACGATTCTCTTGATCGGACCGATCACGACACTGGGTGCAGAGGGGATCGCAAACGGGTATAACTATTTAGCAGAGAATGCTCCTGCGATTGCTGGTCTCATCATCGGTGGCTTCTGGCAAGTCATCGTCATCTTCGGTGTCCACTGGGGTGTCACGCCGATGGTGCTCGCGAACTTCGAGCAATATGGACGCGACTCGTTCCAGGCCTACCAAACGATTGCCGTCATCGCCCAAATCGGTGCCGTCATCGGAGTCATCTTGAAAGCACGCAACAAAGAAACGAAAAAAGTGGGGGTCTCGGCCGGTCTGACAGGTATCTTCGGTATCACGGAACCGGCTATCTATGGGGTGACGCTCCGCTTTAAGAAACCGTTCATCTATGGCTGTATCTCCGGAGCAATCGGTGCTGTCACGGCAAGTTTCTTTAAACCATATTACTTTGCCTATGCTGGATTACCGGGACCATTGACGCTCGTCAACGGCATCGACTCCGACTATCCATCGTCGATCATCGGCTTATTGATCGGAACGGTAATTGCCTTGATTCTACCGATCGTCTTGATTCAAGTGTTCGGCTTCGGGGAGCAGGCTGCTCCGGTCGTAGCACCTGCAAGTACAGCGACACCAGTTGCAAAACAAGAAGTCAGCGCTACGCTGACAAACGAAGAGGTGCTTCGCGCACCACTTGAAGGAAAAATCGTTGCCTTATCGGATGTACCGGATCCTGTCTTTGCATCCGGTGCGATGGGACAAGGGATAGCGATTCGTCCGACGAACAACCGGGTCACGGCCCCGTTTGACGGGACCGTCGTCATGGTCGCTCCGTCAGGTCATGCGATCGGATTACGGTCGACGAGTGGTGTTGAAGTCTTGATTCATGTCGGTCTTGAGACGGTGACGCTCGACGGCAAACCGTTTACACTTCACGTCAAAGAAGGTGAGGCGGTGACGACAGGTGATCTCCTCGTGACGTTTGATGCGACAGAGATTGAGACGCATGGACTCGAGACGATCACACCAATCATCATTACGAACACGCAGAGTTATGCGCAAATCTTACCGACGGACGAGACGGTCACGACGGCAAATACACAGATTTTGACGATCATCAAGTAAGAGAAAAGAGAAAAAGAAGGAGGACATGAAGATGAAGACATTACCAAACGATTTCTTATGGGGTGGTGCGTTAGCGGCGCATCAATTCGAAGGTGGCTGGAATGCTGGTGGGAAAGGACCGAGCGTCGTTGATGTATTGACGGCAGGAGCACACGGCGTCGCACGACGCATCACGGATCAAGTAGAGGAGAATGAATTTTATCCGAACCACGAGGCGATTGATTTCTATCACCGTTATAAAGAAGATATTGCCCTGTTCGCTGAGATGGGACTGAAATGTCTCCGGACGTCAATCGGTTGGAGTCGGATTTTCCCAAACGGAGACGAAGCGGAACCGAACGAAGAAGGACTGAAGTTTTATGATGACGTCTTCGACGAATTATTGAAATACGGCATCGAACCGATCATCACGCTGTCGCACTTTGAGATGCCACTCCATCTCGCACGTGAATACGGTGGATTCCGCAACCGGAAAGTAGCGCTGTTCTTCGAAAAATTTGCGGAAGTCTGTTTCACGCGTTACAAAGACAAGGTTAAGTACTGGATGACGTTCAATGAGATTAACAACAAGATGGACGTCAGCAATCCATTATTCCTCTGGACGAATTCCGGTGTCCTCCTCGATCCGAAAGAGAACGCGATGGAAGTCATGTATCAAACGGGACACCATGAGTTACTCGCGAGTGCACTTGCCGTCGCAAAAGGGAAAGCGATCAATCCGGACTTCCAGATTGGAGCGATGGTCTCGCACGTACCGATCTATCCGTACTCATCGCATCCGGAAGACATTCTGCTCGCTGAGACATCGATGCGTCAGCGCTATTTCTTCCCGGACGTCCAAGTCCGCGGCTACTACCCGTCTTATGCGTTGAATGAGTTCAAACGGGAAGGGTATGATATTCCGATCCTAGACGGTGACGCAGAAATCTTGCGAAACGGAACGGTCGACTATCTTGGATTCAGTTACTACATGTCGACGACCGTCAAACATGATGCTGTCGTCAATAATACAGGTAACATCGTCAACGGTGGTCTCGCGAATGGTGTCGAGAACCCATACATCCAGTCGAGCGACTGGGGCTGGGCGATTGATCCGGTTGGTCTGCGCTATGCGATGAATCGTCTATACGATCGCTACCAGATTCCGTTGTTCATCGTCGAGAACGGTTTTGGTGCAATCGATACAATCGAGGATGGTCAGATTCACGATACGGCACGAATCGATTACTTGCGTGCGCATATCGAAGCGTTCAAAGCCGCCGTACTCGAAGATGGCGTCGAATTGATTGGCTACACGCCGTGGGGCGTCATCGACATCGTCTCCTTTACGACTGGTGAAATGAAAAAACGCTACGGCATGATCTATGTTGACCGGGATAACGAGGGCAACGGATCAATGGAACGGATGAAAAAAGACTCGTTCGATTGGTACCGTCACGTTATCGAGACAAACGGTGCTGCGTTACACGGTTCAGAGACGGCCAAATGATGAAGTAAGGGGTAACGGAAAAATCCGTTGCCTCTTTTTTTAAAGAATTAGAATGAAAAAGAAGAGGGGTGTGGCACACTAAGGAAAAAACGGGGGACCGGTAAATGATCAAAAAACGCTATGCCGATCGACATGACTGGCGTCGCATCACACAACGACACTATGTTCATGAACAGGTAGAAAACGAAGTGTTCAAAGGACATGTGACACTTCTTCAACTGATTGAAGTCGCTTCACCGTTAGATGTCCGTTATGGTGACGAAACGATTCGAATCGCTGACGCTGGTTACGTTTGGGTACAACAATTCCCAAGTGATGCTCACCATGCCGTGACCTCGATGTTTGACGCCACAGGTCAGTTGGTACAAACCTATATCGATATCTGTCTTCGTACTGGAGTGGAGGACGAACGTATTTACTGGGAGGATTTGTTTCTCGATCTGATCGCCTTGCCATCGGAACAAGTTTTGTTAGTCGACACAGACGAACTGGAAGCAGCACGTGAGCAAGGGATTGTCTCAGAAGCGGAATATGCGCTCGCTTGGGTAGAAGCGAAGCGACTGCAAAAACAACTACAAGATGGATCTTTTCATCTCGTCGCACATGCCGAAGTAATGAAAAAACGGTTAGAACAGCAACTTAAACAGGGAACACCGCGTTGACGGGGTTCCCTGTTTTTTAGGCGTGTCGCTCTGCTTTAACTTCGTTTGTCGTAAAGTACCGTTGCTTGCGCGGGAGGAGAATCAATCCGAGAAAACAGATCGTCACGATCACGAGGAGGCAGGCAAATAGAATCGTACTGAAGCGAATCGACCAGATATCACCAATCAGACCGATGCTGACGATTGCTAGAATCTGTAGCAGACTGACGCCGACTCCGTATAGACTCGTAAAGCGTCCCATTAAGTGAAGTGGGATATTCGTCTGTTGGAACGTTAGGAAACCGGTCCCCGCAAATGCGTGGAAACAACCGAGTAACAAGAAACCGGTACAGACGATTGAAAACGAATTCGCACTCGCATAGAGCATGTAACCGACCGCGACGAACACATAGCCGATCGTCAGCATCATCCGAACGGAGAGTGTTTTGGCGTAGCGGGCGACGACCCAGCTGCCGGCGACGGAACCGATCCCAGTCAGACTCATTAGTAAACCATAATCAGTTTCCGATAAGCCGATGCTTCGCTGTAAAAAGACGACTTCTTGCGTATCAAGTGCAAGTGTCGCGATCATCATCAGCATCGCGAGGATGTATAATCCGGTCACGTAACGTGCACTTTTGCTGAACTGATAGACAAGCCGCCAATCGGATATAATGTCTTGCAGCCGCATCCCTCGTTCGACCGAAGCGGTAAAACGCGGCAAGCGCATCAGCAGGACAGCTGATCCGAGAAACGAGACAGCGTTGAGCCAAATGGCAACGTCGGCAGAAGCAACATAGAGCAGTCCTCCAGCGAGAGCAGGACCAATCAAAAAGGCACCTGACGTGATCAGACTACGATAGGCATTAAACGACGTCCTGTCGTTTTGCGGAACAAGCGTCGTGATGTAGGTCAACGTTGCCGGTTCAACGACCGCTTTGATAATGGCTAAGGCGATCAAGTCGATGTAAAGCAACGATAGTGGTAAAAATGGCATGATACCGATTAAGAAAGCACGCAACAAATCAGTCTGAATCAACAGTCGACGTAAGTCGGATCGGTCGACCCAACTTCCTGCGAACGACTTGATGACGAGAGAGACGACCGGACTGATGATCCACAGCGCAGCAACGGCTGACGCTGAGCTGGTCAAGCGATAGATATATACGTTGATCGCAACGAGATAAATGAAGTCACCAAACTGTGAAATACCGAGCGCACTTAAGAGCGTTCGTTCCCGAGAAGACATGACAACACCCTTTCTTACATCATTTTCCAATAGTATACCAGAAAATTCTGATAACGTTTTCGTATATCTCTATACTTTTTATGGAAGAGTGGGTATACTTGGAAAAAATCAAAGGAAGAAGGGTTCGATCATGTTAACGACCATCGATTTATATCAAGCTTTGCCTGTACTTGAAACGGAACGACTCCGTTTGCGACCGGTTCGCACAGAAGATGCAGCAGATATCTATGCCTATACGAAAGATGAAGAGACGGCGCGTTATGTCAGCTGGCATGCGCATCAAAGCCTCACGGACTCTGAGCAATTCGTCGATCACATCCTTCGCCAATACGAACAAGGAAATCCGGCACCATGGGCAATCGAAGACAAAACGAGCGGACGAGTCATCGGGACGATTGATTTCATCAAAGTCTCGTTTGAACAACAGCAAGCAGAACTCGGTTATGCGTTGTCGCGCGAGTACTGGGGGAAGGGTTTGATGCCGGAAGCAGCAGCGCGTCTTGTACAGTACGGTTTTGAGACACTCGGACTCGAGCGCATTCAAGCACGTTGTTTTGTTGCGAATGATGGGTCCGCTCGTGTCATGGAAAAGATCGGTATGACGTTTGAAGGGATCTCGCGGAGTGCTTTATTCGTTAAAGAGCGTTTCTGGGACTTAAAAATTTACGCGATCACGCGTAGCGATTACGAAGGGAAGTAAGCGATGGGTTCACGACTGATGCATGCCTACATCGGACAACGATTGATTACGTTACTTCCGGAACTAGACCCCGCTGGATTTCTTCTTGGTACGATCGCTCCTGATGCGCGCTATGACGAGAAGGAGCAAGCCCACTATTATACGGGTGAATTAGCGAACGGGACACGAGCAATTGACTACGAAGCATTTTGGAGAGACTCGACGTCTTGGGATCCATCTTTTCGAAGTGGCTATTACGTCCATCTGATAGCGGACGATATTTGGTTACGCGGCTTTTATATGACCTGGTTGCGGCAAGCGATCATATCCGACGCCTCGATCGGTTCAAGATATCATGATGATTTTAGGCGGTACAATACACGCATCGCTCCGTTCGTGAACTGGAATGAACAAGCGATCAACGGAGCGCTTCATGAAGTGAGTGTGCAGTCGAGATGGAAAGCACTTCCGCATTTCATTAGAGAAGTAGAGGAAGATCGACGAACCGTTTTGCCACAAGAATATGATATCTTGTTGCCTCATCAATTGGACGGATACATCGAAACAGCGATTGAACGGTCCATCCATCACCTAGGTGAAAAAGGGCTAAAGATTAATCCAGCCAAAGAATCATCTCCGAATCATTGAATTGATCCATCTAACGATTCCGAATAAGATGTAGCAGCATCCGTTCAACAGACCAATCCAAATGATACTTAATAAATTTCCTATACCTGTGAACCAGTCCGTAAATGGTGTGAGAAATAGAAAAAATACGATAACGGTCGAACTGACAGAAAGAATGAAGAAAAAAATTGCTAAACCAGCGAGAATAGAAGAAATAAGTCGTTTGTAGATAAGATAGATCGCTGCCACATTCAACGATAAAATATAGATTACAAACGCAATTAAAAATAATTGCGACATAAAATCACCTCCGAATAACAATAAGACGAAGAACGCATCCATTTAGACTAGGATGCGTTTTTCTATGTTTATTGTAAGATGTCTTGAAAATAATCGTATGAATATGGTTGAACAAAAAGAAAATCGATTTTTTAATTTTAATTCAAAGCAAAATACTCGGAATAAGTTTAAATGTATGCTATATTGGAAATAAGAAAAGTAAGGAAGTAAGGAATACAAGAAAAAACACAGAAAGAAGGAAGTTCGTGATGGAGCTATCAAAGTTAACGTCAAAAGGACAGATCACCATCCCTAAAAAAATTCGGCAGGCCTTGCAAGTGGAGGAAGGAGATCGCGTGGCATTCATTGAGGAGGACGGGTTTGTCATCATGGCGAAAGCGGATTTGAAACAGCTGCATGACCTTCAAGATATATTGAGCGATGAGACGTTCAAGACGCTCATCCACAAAGCGAATCATCATTTGTAAAAACAAAAAAGGAGGAAATAACAGATGGATATGCGAGAAGTAGATTTACCAGGAATCGGACGGAAGTTCGAAGGCATCACGACACGAGGAGATAAGGTGGTCGTCATCGTCCATGACGACGGACGACGCGAGATGCATCACTACGATGACGATGATTTTGATGAGAGCATCTCGAGCGTGACGTTCAATGATGCAGAAGCTCGTCAGATGGCAGGGATTCTCGGAGGATTATCTTATAAGCCAAAGGATCTTGAAAAAATTGAACTGGCGTTTGATGATCTCGTCATCGAGTGGTTCAAAGTCGGTCAGGATTCAAAGGTCAACAATCGAACGATTGGTGAACTCGATGTCCGTAACCAATATGACATCTCGATCATTGCAGTGCTTAAACATGACCGTTCGAAATCGTTAAATCCTGGACCAGAAACGCGACTTGAAGCGGGAGATACGATTGTCCTGTCAGGAGAACGTCAAAACGTCCGTCACATCACGAAAGCATTATTCTCAATCGAAGGAGGCGGATAATATATGGATCATCTCATATTTGAAGTCGGTACCGCGCTTATCTTAGTGGCGATCGCGGCAGTGCTCGCGAACAGACTCAATTTCTCGATCATCCCGTTTCTAATCATTCTCGGGATGATTGTTGGACCGCACGCTCCGACAATCGGGATACTAGACTTCAAGTTCATTGAAAGTGCTGAATTCATCAGTTTCCTCGGACGAATCGGTGTCCTGTTCCTCTTATTCTATCTCGGGCTCGAGTTTTCGATCGGTAAGTTGATCCGGTCCGGAAAATCGATTGTCACGAGTGGAACGATTTATTTATCGATTAACTTTACCGGTGGTCTCTTATACGGATTCATCGCCGGATTCCCACTCTATGAAGTACTCGTCATCGCCGGAATCATTACGATCTCCTCGAGTGCGATCGTGGCGAAAGTCCTCGTTGATCTCCGCCGGACCGGTAACACGGAGACGGAATTGATTCTTGGAATCATCATGTTCGAGGACATTTTCCTCGCGGTCTACTTGTCGGTCTTATCGGGACTGCTTCTCGGCGGTGGGACGACGTTACTTGCGTCCCTTACCTCAATCTTGATCGCCCTCGGCTATATGTTGCTGTTCTTCATCGTCGCTCGGAAGGCAACACCGCTTTTGAATAAGATGCTAAAGATCGCCTCGGATGAAGTTTTCATCATCGTCGTCTTTGCTGCCTTGTTCTTCATCGCCGGATTCTCGGAAACGATTCATGTTGCAGAAGCGATCGGGGCGTTGTTACTCGGTCTCGTCTTCTCGGAAACCGATCAAGGAGAGCGGATTGAACATCTCGTCGTACCATTCCGTGATTTCTTCGGTGCGATCTTCTTCTTCAGTTTCGGATTGAGCATCGATCCGACGATGTTACTTGACGCCGTCTGGCTCGCACTTGGTGCCGTCGTCATCACGATCATCGGGAACTATGTGGCTGGTATGATTGCGGGACGTAAAGCAGGTTTGTCACACAAAGCATCCTCGAACATCGGCTTGACGATCGTCTCGCGTGGGGAATTCTCGATCATCGTCGCGAATCTCGGAATCGCTGGTGGGTTGATGGACATCTTGTCACCATTCTCAGCCTTGTACGTCTTGATTCTCGCCATCCTCGGACCGTTGATGACGAAGGAATCAAAACGGATTTACAACGTCATGAATAAAATCTTCAAGTGGACGGAACCAAAAGAGAAAAAGAC
This sequence comes from Exiguobacterium acetylicum, assembly GCF_019890935.1. Lineage (NCBI taxonomy): Bacteria > Bacillati > Bacillota > Bacilli > Caryophanales > Exiguobacterium > Exiguobacterium acetylicum. Next base: position 1,782,206 of record NZ_CP082333.1, on the reverse strand, counting down.
GAAGAAAAATGCCTGACTGATATAAACGAACAACCGGTTCGCTTTCCCGAACCGGTTGTTGTTGTTTTAAGTCAAGACTTCATACGTCGCCATCAGGAATTGTCCCGAATGGCGACTCGCTGTCAAACGAAGATTCGTTTCATTCGTCCCTTCCGGAAACAGCGGGATACCTGTTCCAAGGATGACAGGGGCGATCGCCAGTTCAATCGAGCGGATGCGCTTTAAGCGCAACGCTTCTTGAATCAACTCGCCACCACCGATCAGCCAAACGTTACCTTCGATCGTTGGCGAAATCCGGTCAAGCAGTTGATCGAGCGGTTCATCCGTATAGGTGACCGTCTCAGACGTTCGTTGCGTCCGGCTATAGATATAACTCGGAATATCTGCGTAAGGGTATGTCTCGCTGAGTTGCAGGACCTCATCATATGTTTTTCGTCCCATGATGACGGCACCGACTTGATCATAGAACGCTTGATAACCATTATCCCCGTCTCCGGCAACGGCAAATAACCAATCAAGTGAACCATCGAGTCTGGCAATTTTCCCGTCAAGACTACAAGCGATATAAAGAACGGTCGTAGGTTGTGACATCCATAATTCCTCCTTTTGCATCGTGTGACTTCATCTTAGCGTATAATGACGACAAAAGATGTCGTCATTATAGGAGGAACTGTATGAATACGAGACAATGGCGTTTAGTACGCTTGTTAAACCGGGGCGAACACTTCTCTGCAAGGATGCTCGCGGAAGAATGTCAGGTGTCGATCCGGACAATTCAACGAGACATGACGGTACTTGAAGCAAATGGTTATCCAATCTACAGCGAACCTGGCGTAGCAGGGGGGTACCGGATGTTGCCACATCGGAACATGCCGCCACTCGTTTTGACGGATGAAGAGACGATTGTCTTCTTCATCCTTCTGGAATGGATTAGTCAGATTCCTGATTTTCCATTCGGAACGATTCGTCAGGAAGTCGCTGAACGCTATGCGAACGAGTTACCGAAAATGACGGAGCAACAGATCGTAAAATGGAAAGACCGCTTTCGCTTTCAAGCGGTTGATACACCACCGTCGCCGCAAAATCCTGCGTTACTCGACTTGTTAGAGAGCGGACGGATGGGGAATATTCTCTATGAGACGACAAAAGGACGACGCATGATCGTCGTAGATCCGATTGGTTTATCGTTCGAACAGAATCGCTGGTACTTCTATGGACAGACGAATCGAGGGTATCGCCAGTTCCGTGTTGATCGGATCAAAGACGTGACGCTTCATGAGTTGCCAGCAACGGAGTTAACTTTTTCAGATTTGGAACAAGATATGACACGTCTACCGATGACGACGGTGAAACTGGAAGTATCACCATTAGGCGAACGGTTACTAGAGGGGATTTTACCGATTAAGTCGGAACGAACATGGTTGGTTCCGGAAACCGAACTGTCGTATCTCGGACGCCAATTGATGCGACTGGGTCCGGAAGTGCGAGTGCTTGAACCACTCGAACTCCGGGAGCAGTTGATTCAGCAAGCAGAAGAAATGATTGCTGTGCAACGATCCGATAAGGCACTCGGACAGGATTGATTAAAAAACTATGTTAGGATATAGGTAGAAAGAAACAATAGAGGAAGGGGTCTTCCATGGAAACACTATCATTGATTTTATTGATGCTTGCTCTTATTTTATTGACGCAAGTCATCGGACATTACATCCGTTTCATCCCAACGGCTTTGATTCAAATCATTGCCGGAACCGTCGCCGCTCTCCTAATGAGTGGTTTGACGATCGAGGTCGAATCCGAGTGGTTCCTCCTCTTATTCATCGCACCGTTACTTTATAACGATAGCTCTCACTTCCCACGAGAAGATTTATGGCGGATGCGGACAGCGATCTTCGGGAACGCAATCATCCTCGTCTTGTTGACGACGATCGTCGGAGGGTACTTCATCAACTGGTTGATTCCGGTCATTCCAGTCGCTGCTGCGTTTGCTTTGGCTGCGATTTTATCGCCGACGGATCCGATTGCCGTCAACGGGATCGCGAAACGTGTCCAGATTCCAGAACAGATTCTGACGCTCGTTCGCGGAGAATCGTTGATTAATGACGCATCGGGACTCGTTGCGTTTAGTTATGCGGTTGCTGCTGTCGTCACGGGTTATTTCTCGATTCAGAGTGCGACGACAGAATTCTTTTATATGTTCTTCGTTGGAGCGTTGATTGGATTGTTAATTTCGCTCGCGATGAACTTTCTCAAGGTTCGCTTGCGCCGGGCGGGTATTGAAGACGTCGTCTTTTATGCCTTGCTGCAAATCCTGACACCATTTATCATTTTCTTCGTTGCTGAAGAAGGATTTCATGCTTCAGGCGTCATCGCCGTCGTCACGGGTGGTATCTTGCATGCCTTGATCAAAGAACGAACAGAAACGTTCTTTGCGCAAGAGCAGACGTTGACAGATAACATCTGGACGATGATTGCGTATACGCTAAACGGGATCATTTTCTTATTGCTTGGTTTGACGTTGCCAGAAGCGACACGCGAGATTTTCGCAGATGACGCGATCAACAACTGGCGTCTCATGTTATATGTCATCGAGATTGGATCATTCATTCTCGCGATCCGTCTCGTCTGGACGATGTTCTTCAATTGGTTTGATCATCGGTTCTTCAAAAAAGAGGACCGGGAACACCGTCGACCGTCCTTTAAGCAAGATTTGATTACGACACTGGTCGGTGTTCGCGGAACGATCACGATGGTCGGGGTGTTATCATTACCATTCCTGACGGAGTCCGGTGAAGCCTTCCCTGAACGCTCGTTGATCATCTTCCTTGCAGCGGGTGTCATCATCTATACGCTCGTTCTTGCGACGATTCTCTTACCGGTTTTAAACCGGGGCGAAGCGTCAACACCGATTGCACTCGACTTGAACGCCCAAAAACAACGAATGATTCGCCGGGCGATCTCAGAGATCAAACAAGTGACGGACGAAGACAATGCAGTCGTTGCGTTTGATCTTCTCAATGAATATCATGTCATGCTTCGATTACTGCGAGCGCAGGAGAAAAGTCAGGAAGAACTAAACCAGTTCAATGATCAATTAAAAGCCCTACGTCTTGAAGCCGTTCAGTGGGAGAAGGAAGAATCGAAACGCTTCGTTGCTGAACACAAGGTACCGGATTTATTGAAGAAGGATGTCTTCCGCTCAATCGAAAACCGTCGTAAGGCGATCGGGAAGGATTCGCGCTTCCAGATCGTCCAACCGATTCGTAAACTTTGGTGGAAACGGAAACGATCGAATATGTCGTCTGACGCGTTGATTCAAATGACGCAAGTCGAGCATGAACTATATGAAAAGGTGATGGGCACAGTCATCGAACGTCTCGAGAATTGCCGTTCATCGTATCCGCCAGACGTCGTTCAAAGCGTGTTGGAGTTCTATAAACGACTTCGCTTCAAACATACGCGCTGGTCGTCACCGATTGGCGGGAAGGACGTCGATCAGCAAAAAGAAGAACTTTGCTTGAAAGCGATCGAAGTTCAGCGTCTTGAAATCGCTAATATGTCAAAAGAAGGCGATCTCTCGAACGAAGAGGAGAAGGAACTACGCCGCTTCATTCACTACATCGAGAGTGTCGTCCTCTACGAATACGTTGAATAATGTTTATCAAAAGACAAGATGAGCAATCTTTGAATGCTCTTCTTGTCTTTTTTATAAAGTGACTCGAGTGTCTACTTCTGAAAAAATAAAGCGAGTAACCGTATGGGCATATGGATGGATTTGTTCAATAAAAAATTCCGCCTCTTGGAACGTTTGGAAATGTAACTTTAGCATGAAGCAAGAATCACCAGAAATTCGATAGCAAAAGTCAACGTTCGAAAGTTGCTGTATGTACTTTTTGAATCTATCATAGCGCCCTTCTTTAATGGTTGCTTCTACTAAGCATTCAATAGGGGAACCTAACTTTTCGTAATTTATTGTTAAACCATATCGTTTTATGAGTCCATAAGATTCTATTTGGCGGACTCTTTCTGTTACTGAAGGAGCTGATAAATTAACACGTTTTGCGACTGAACGCATCGACAGTCGACTATCTAGAGCCAGTTCATTTAATATTTGTCGATCAATCAAATCAATTTTCAAATGTAAACCCTCCTTCAAAATAAGTTATTGACTATAAAGTATTAGTTCAATATTTGTTTCAAATAAAATGTGATAATTTTTAATCATTATATAAAATTATTGTAGAAGGAGTGAATAAAATGACAAAAATACCTTTATCCCAAATAGGAGAAACACCATTTCAAAAATTACTAGGTCATAACCCTAAAATCTTAAACAGTTGGACGATGTTAGAAAGAGATTTGATTGAAGAGGGAACCTTAAGTTTGGATGTGAAAGAACAAGTTAGAAGAACATTAGCACAATCCAATGGATGTGCATATTGCAAGGCCAAAGGAAAGCCAAAGAAAAACATGATGGATGAGAAAATGATTTTAGCAACTGGATTTGCAGATCTTTTTATAAAGGTGAAAGGAAATATCCCTGATTCAATATTTTTACTCATGAATGAAACATTTACTATTCCAGAAATCAGTGAGTTATGTGCATTCATTACTTTTTGCACAGCATCTCAATACTACGGAGCTATCATGAATTTACAGCCAATTGATAGTCCCTGATTTTACTTTTTTCTACACACTTTCATATTTTTTCTTTAGTGCATTCTGAACACCCCATCTTTGATGTTCATGAAATAGGTGTTTGATTGCATCAGCCAGGTCGATCCATCGTAAGACATGATCATCCTCGATCGGATCTTGTACTTTCTGCCCAGCATCGCAACGATAGAACTGCCCTTCGTTCAAATAATATGCCGTTTCATTTTGTGAATAGAAATGTTGATTGGCTCGTCCGATGAAATCACCGATTTCGACGTCCATCCCTGTTTCTTCTAGTACCTCTCTTTTAAGACAGTCTTCATGCGTCTCATAGTCCTCAATACCGCCACCTGGAAGAAACAACTTACCGTCCCTTTTTTGAATGACGGCGATTTTACCTGTTTGAGAGTCACGCATGACCGCATAAACAGCAGGTCTCGTGATGTAGTGTTGGTTCTGTTCTCTCTGCCCGAAGGTGATAACATCCATTGTTTAATCACTCCTTTTCGTATAATCATTTGAATTCAATCATACCTTACAAATTGGTATGTAAGCATGCGTCATATAAAAACCCCTCATTTCGCTCAAGAAATGAGGGGTTACCTATGAATAATGATCGTTCGTTTCAAACGAAATGTCTGATGGATTAACCGAGCGACAAGTATTTGACTTCGAGATAATCTTCGATGCCGTAGACGCCACCTTCACGGCCAAGACCACTCTCTTTATAGCCACCAAATGGAGCTTGTGCAGCAGATGGTGCGCCATCGTTCAGACCGACAATCCCGTATTCGAGTCGTTTCCCGAGCATCAATGCTTCATCGATGCGTTCAGAGAACGCGTAAGCTGCCAGTCCGTAAGGTGTATTGTTCGCCCGTTCGATGACTTCATCAAGCGTCTCAAAGACAGAGATCGGTGCGAGCGGACCAAACGTCTCTTCCTGCATGCAGAGCATATCTTCAGTGACATTCGCAAGCACGGTTGGAGTGACAAAGTAGCCGACAGATTCGTCAATCGTACCACCAGTCAAGATCGTTGCTCCTTTTGCGACAGCGTCATCGATGTGTGCTTTGACTTTTGCGACGGCTTTCTCATTGATCAATGGACCAACTGTCGAGTCAGCGTCCATCCCGTTACCGACTTGCAGTTGTTTGACGGCTGCTGTGAATTTTTCCGTGAATGCATCAAGGACAGATGCTTGCACATAGAAGCGGTTCGTCGCGACACACGCTTGTCCACCGTTCCGGAATTTTGAGCGCATTGCCCCTTCGACAGCTTTATCGAGATCCGCATTTTCCGTGACGATGAAGGGTGCGTGACCACCGAGTTCAAGTGATAGTTTTTTCATCGTATCGGCTGCTTGACGCATGATCAATTTCCCGACGGCTGTTGAACCTGTGAACGTGATCTTCCGGACACGGGAATCGGCTTGCCATACGCCACTGATTGTTGCTGCATCACCTGTTAGGACGTTGATGACTCCTTTAGGGATACCAGCTTCTTCTGCTAGTTCAACGAGGCGAAGTGCCGTAAACGGTGTTTCTTCCGATGGTTTAAGGACAATCGTACAACCCGCTGCAAGAGCAGGAGCAAGTTTGCGTGTGATCATCGCTGCCGGGAAGTTCCATGGTGTGATCGCTGCGACGACACCGACTGGTTCTTTTTCGACGAAGAGTCGTTTTCCTGGAACAGAAGCCGGAATCGTTTCACCGTAAATCCGGCGTGCTTCTTCAGCGTACCAACGGACGTATTGATTGCCGTAATCGACTTCGCCGAGTGCTTCGACATACGGTTTCCCTTGTTCTGTTGTCATGATCCGGGCGAGTTCCTCACGGTGTTCATTGATCAAGCGATACCAGGCGTCGACTAAATTTGCACGTGTGTCTGCAGTTTCGTTTGACCACTTGACGAATGCTTCGCTCGCTGCATCAACGGAACGTTGTGCGTCTTCCGCTGAACTTGCTGGAACATGTCCGAGCAATGCTTTCGTTGCTGGGTCGTAGACCGGAATCGTTTCTGTTGTATCGTACCATTCACCATTAATTAAGTTCTTTTCAATCATCTTGTTGCACCTCCGTGAATTTCATTACGTCCTCCATTAAACACTTCAAAACGAGTGAGCGGAAGTTCCGCTTTGGATGGACCGTCATAACGAAACGGAATAGCTCAACAAAATAGTTAATCGACTGAATAATCGGGAACAGTTACAATATATGGGGAATCAAAATGTCAAAATTGATAAAGGGGTCGAAAGAAATGAAACGGTACTGGATCATTGGCGGTGTGACGCTGAGCCTACTGCTAAGTGGATGTGGGGAAAAAGAAGTCGTTGATAAAAAGTCGGACAAACCACGCGAGACACAGCAAAAAAGACAAGCTTCGCAACAAGCATACATAGAAAAGACGCTGCAGCGTGCGGATCGTTACGCTGCTCAGTACGATTATGACCGGGCGATTAAGGTGTTAAAACCCGTGCGCACAAAAGAGACGAAACAGAAAACGGAAGAATATGAACAGAAAAAGCAGGCGCTCCTGCCTGTGAAAAAACCTGTGCCGCATCTCTTCTTCCATTCATTGATTGCTGATCCAAAACAAGCATTTGACGGCGACCGGAAGGAAGCGGGGTACGATGATTACATGGTGACGCAACAGGAGTTCGAACGGATCTTGGATGCGTTGTACAAAAACAACTACGTACTCGTCCGACCAACAGACTTAGCAAAAGAGATGAACGGGAAGATCGTTGAAACACCTGTCCGTTTACCCAAAGGAAAACACCCGCTCGTGCTCTCGCAAGATGACGTCAATTATTACGAATACATGAAAGGCGATGGATTTGCGAAGAATTTAAAAGTGAAGGACGGCAAAATCGTCAACGCGATGGTTGGAAAGCCGGATGGTGCCTATGATCTCGTACCAATCGTCGATGCGTTCGTCCAGTCGCATCCTGACTTTTCCTATAAAGGAGCAAAAGGGTTGCTCGGTATCACAGGTTATAACGGGGTGCTCGGGTATCGTTCCTCCTACAATCAATATGGACACAATAAAAAGGTCGAAACGGCACGAAAACAAGCGAAACAGACCGCCATCGCATTAAAAGAGGACGGCTGGCAGTTCGCGAGTCATACGTACGGACATATTTGGGTCGGAAAAGAATCAGTCGCGACGATCCGCGCGGATCTTAAACGCTACAAACAGGACGTTGCTCCGCTGATCGGAAAAACGACGCAACTGATTTATCCATATGGCAGTGATGTCGGGGATTGGCATGAGTATTCGGGTGAGAAATATCGTTTGCTCATCGATAGCGGTTTCCGTTATTTCTTTAATGTTGATGCGAGTCAACATGCGTGGAAACAAGTTGGACCCGACTACTTCCGCCAAGCCCGGATCAACGTTGATGGGATTCGTTTACGTCAAGCCGTTGCTGGAAAGACGAGCGTACTCGATCCATTCTTTAATGCGAAAGAGGTCTTTGATTCAGTACGACCGGAACGGAAGTGAACCGTTCCATAGATCATTTTGCTAGGAGTGAGAGGAGAGCATCTCCTCTTTGACGGTAACGTTCTAGGTGATTGCTCAATTCCTCATTTGAAACGAAAGAATCAGATAAAAGGTTGAATGTTTGTTGGACGAAATGGAAATTGAAACAACCCGAAAGCCAGAGTAACGATTTAAGTCGAACAAAATCATCGTGATCAAAAATATTCATGTCATAGTTTCCTAAAATCGTTTGCGCTAGTTCAGGGGACACGCTAAAAGAATGAATCCCTTCATTCCGTGCATACCATTTAAGGATCCATGCGATGTCTTGTATACGATCAGAGTAACCGATATGTTCGTGATCAACGATTCCGACGATATGATCGTTCTTCCATAATATATTTAGTGCATTGAGGTCTGTTGATAAAACAGGTAGCACATCGTTCTTCGATCTGCGTTGTGCCTGATAGATATGGAACTGGACGAGATCGAGATAGTTACCTAACCTTTGTTGGTCTATTGAGGTGATGACAGTATCCACCTTTGATAAATCATGATGCCATTTTTGGTAGGCGACGGTATGGTCAACGACCGGAAAAGAAAATTGTGAATCGACCGGTATATCATGTAGCTGCCTGAGCAACGCACCCATTTTTGACGCTGATGATTTAGTTTGTGCAGTAATATGTGTGCCGTCTATCCAATCAAAGAGGACACAGCGCCATGCTTGACCAGCATCATCCTGAATCATTGAAAATGTATTTGAGTCAGTTGTCGGTTGAACGCGTTTCATGAAGGGGAGTCCGTGTGCACGTATTCTATCAGTTGCGTATAATTGCTGATTCAAATCAGATGCAGAGGCAAGTTCTGTCTCAGAACTATATCGATCATCCGCAAGAAGGCGTAAAGAATAAGCGTTACTATTACAGATTATTCGATAATGTTTGTCACCATGAATTCCGAAAGTCGATAAAGAGATTGAATGATCAATAGCAGAATCATATGAAATCCCAAATCGTGATAGAGCGATCGAAATCAATTGATTATCTTCAGGACACATAGTTCACGCTCCTCAAACGGTATAGCTCAAAACGGTAGTGGCTGCGTCCCGTCCTGATCCGTAAAGTGATAGGTCTTCGCGAGATCGGCAACGAAGACGGCTTGTCCAGAATAATGGCTAACGGCGTCATCCGCCATCAGCGCTGTAACGGCTCGTCCGATATAAGTCGTCGATTCAGTCGCAGCACTCGCGAAACCAGCATCAACGACCCGTTCCGTTCGCATGAAACCGGGGCAGAGCGCGATGACAGAAATGGTCGTCTGAGCTAACTCCTGCGCCATGACGTGTGTCATTCGATTAATCGTTTGCATCGCCAAATCATAATAGAGGTTTCCGGCCACCTGATCTGGAGTGAATGACGTCAAATTGATGACGAGCGCAGCTGGACTTTGTTGTAGCAAGGGCATCGCAGCCCGAATCGTCCACAAATACGCTTTTGGTCCGGCAGACATCATCGCGTCCCAATGTTCCGGTGGTCGCTCCCAAAACCGTCGTCCAGTTCCAGACGGTAAGTGGCTTTCCGAACCACCGAACACACAATTGACGAGGAGATCGATTCGACCATGTTGGTGCTGAATCTGCTGAATCAGACGATCGATGTCCATTTGATTTGTATGGTCACAAACGACGGGAATGCCAAGTCCGCCGCGTGCTGTGACACCAGCAGCTGTCTCTTCGATCGTCTCTCTACGGTTGTCCGTTGTCTGTTCATTCGTACTCCGTCCCGTGACGTAGACGATCGTTCCAGCGTCACCCAAGGCATAAGCGATGCCACGTCCGGCACCACGCGAGGCGCCAGCGACGAGTGCAATTCGTTTTGACATGATGAAACTCCTTTCAGATACGAGAAGACGGATGAGCAGATGCGCATCCGTCTTCTTCTGTCTTTAAAAACCTTTAATCGTCATCCCACCATCGACATAAAGCGTTTGTCCGGTCACGTAACGGGCTGCAGCAGACGATAAGAAGACAGCTGGTCCAACCAGTTCTTCTAATTCACCAACCCGACCGAGCGGTGTCACGTCAACGATCTCTTGCAGGTATGTAGGATCTTTCAGCAATGGTTCCGTTAATGGTGTCTTAAAATACCACGGTCCGATCGCATTGACACGAATGTTTCGTGGTCCCCATTCAAGCGCCAATACTTTGGTCATCTGAATCATTGCTGCTTTCGTCGTCGCATACACGACGCCGGTCCGTAAGGCGACGTGACCAGCAACCGAGGCGATGTTCAGAATGCTTCCACCTGTCTCCTGCATCCGTTTCCCAATTTCTTGAGCGAAGAAGAAGGCGGATTTCAAATTTGTCTGTTGAATCGTTTCCCACTCGTCTTCTGTTACATCAAGTGCCTTCGAGCGAATGTTCATTCCAGCGTTGTTAACGAGCCCATCAATCTGCGGTACTTGTTCGTAGGCACGAGCTACCGTCTCGACGACTTGTTTTCGGTCAGTGATGTCGCACGGGAAGATGTAAGCCGTTCGACCGAGTCGTTCGATTTCTTGTGCCGTCTCCTTCAAATCCCGTTCCGTCCGGGCGACGAGAATGATGTTAGCACCGGCTTCAGCCATCCCGATGGCGAGCGCGCGTCCGATGCCTCGTCCAGCTCCAGTGATAAGAAACGTCTGATCGGTTAACGAAAAACTTGGAAGATACATGATGTCACGTCCTTTTATTGAGAGTCACCACTTACTCTAATGAAAAATTGACTGAAAAGAAAGAAAAATCACTCCGAGGTAGAATGGAGATGGTAAAATATTGAAAAGGAGGGATAGGATGAAGCGTGGGTTAATTGTGACATTATGTATAGCACTCGTAAGCCTTGCTGCGATTCAATTGGTCGGTACGGAAGTTTACCGTTATTTCTTTTATGAACCGGCATCTTATGAAATGCGCTTTATGACGAACGATGGTGAAGAAACGAACATTAAACCAAAAGTAGAGAAAAAACCGAAAAATGAGATACAGAGCAGCGGGGAGGATGGGGATACTTTAGGTGTTGCTACATTTTACGGTGTCGTCAGTCTTGTCATACTACTGATTGTCATCTTCAGTGTACGTTACCTCTTGAAGCGATTGCGAAAACGACGCAGACGAGAGAAGGTAATCGACGATTTAATGGACCCGCCGCCGGTGTTTTCCCCAAATCGTTCGATACGACAAACACTTGTTGGTGAAGAATCAGAGTCAGAGATTCGCCGTCTGTTACAAACGTTCGATCGGCAACTGACACGACAAAAACGCCGCCGCTCCGAAGAGACGGTCGGCGAATGGTTACAGCGGATTGATGTCACGCTCGATCCATCAATCTATCATCTCGTCCGGTACGGTGAGACACCGGACTCGGCGATTTCACAAAATCAGGTCGATGATCTAAGACATGAACTACAAGTGCACCTTCAGCGCGACTGACCGAGTAAATCAAGCAGGATCGCATGATGGGAAGCGTCTCGTGAGACGAGTGACAATTCGCGGACGACATCAAACCCGTCGACCGGTAACGTCTTGATTTCAGGTGACAGTCCATCTTGGAAAATCTCCGGCAATAGAGCGATACCAAGTCCTGCACGGATGAAACCGAGGACGCTCGATCCGAATTCCATCTCGTTTTCTGCTTGATAGACGGCCCCCCGCTCGATGAACGCGTCCTTTAGGATGTTCGTCGAATCGCAATCGATCGGAAGCGATAAGAAAGAGGCGTCACGAATTTGCTCAAACGCCACAGACGTACAGCCTATAAATCGTTCGTCGTCTTGATGCACATAAAGCAAAAAGTTCTCCGTATACAAATGCGTCGTATGATACGGATGGACATGGTGACGATCGTCGAGTAAGACAGCATCGTATCGGCGTTCTTCAAGACCTTGCATCAAATCGATCGTCGTATGCGCTGTCTTCAATTTGAGATCCGGGGCCGTCGCTTGACGCGAGACGTGACGCGGGAGATACGTCATCGCGACGCTTGGCCATGATCCGAGTGTCAACGTCGTCCGTTCGTCGATCGTACCGATCCGTCGTTTCATCTGATCGATCCGGTCAAGCAGTTCACGACTCTCTTCAAAGACAATTTCGCCAGCTGTCGTCAACGTGACACCATGTGCCGAACGGTGTAACAACGAGACGTCGAGTGCACTCTCAAGACTTTTGATTTGTTTACTTAACGCCGGTTGCGTCATATGCAGTACTTCGCTTGCTTTCGTCAGGCTACCGGTCTCCGCGGTGACGAGGAATGCTTCCATCCATTCTGTCTTCATTGGTTCACGCTCTTTTCATACAGGTTGTTTAGAACGTACGCCATTTGAATGCATCTGACAATCATTTTGCATTTTTATATTCTTAGTTTGGAATATTCTAAATTGGGGATATATAAAATAAAGAGGTGAACGGATATGAATGATCGGATACCAATACGATTCTCAGCTCTCGGAGACGCGACACGGATTCAACTCATCGAAGCGTTACGAGATGGTCCTCGCTCCGTCAATGAGTTAGCTGAACAACTACACTTACGCCAACCGCAAACCTCGAAGCATTTGAAGCTGTTGCTTGACGCGGAACTAATCACTGTCGAACGGCAGGCGAATCGTCGCTTGTATAGCCTTCGCCCGGAAGCGTTTCGAGAGCTCGTCATGTGGAGCAACTCGCTTACACAAATGGAAGCCCGCATGCATCGTCTAGACGCACATTTGAAGCAGATTCAGCCGAACGTGAAGGGAGACGGGACGAATGAAAAAGAAATTGAAGACTTCGATTGAGGGAAAGACGCTACGAATGGAATGGACGTGCGAGGCACCACGAGATAGCGTCTTTGCCGCATTCACGGAAAAAGAGCAGCTCGAAGCGTGGTGGGGACCGGAAGGCTGGGAGACGACGATCAAGACGTTTGAGTTTCAACCGGGTGGTGTATGGCATTATTGCATGCGCTGTGTTGATCCGGCGCAAGGTGACTTTTACGGCATGGAATCGTGGGGAAAAGCGATTTTCAGACACATCGATGCTCCGAACACGTATAGTCATGCCGATTATTTCTCGGACGCGTCAGGAGCGATCTCTGAACATTTGCCAGGAAGCGAGAATGTCACGACATTCCTCGACCACGGGGAGACGACGTTGATTGTCTTCGAGTCAACCTATGAGACAGAAGCAGCCGTGCAAGAAGTACTCAGTATGGGGATGAAGGAAGGCTTTACGTCGCAACTGTATTGCCTTGATCGATTATTAGCAAAACGTTGAGAAGGAGTCGGTGAGGGATGCGGAAGCTTGGTCTTATAGTATGTCTGCTTTGTTTAGCCGGTTGTGGAAAATATACGATGGAAGAGGCGAAGGAGAATGGCGACATCATCGTCCAGAATGATGTTACGAACAGCGACCGATTTGAATCCTTTTTAAAAAAGTCAACGCAAGGCAAATCAGATCAGATCCGCATCACGGCATTTACGACTGAAGGAGACCCGGTATTGTATGATGTCAAGTATGATGGCAAGTCGTATCAATACACGTCTGATTCATCGCGTGATCAATTCGGCACGACAGACGATGATCGTAAAAACGAAGTCTGTAAGCGACTCGTCAAGACAAGCGAGAAGGAACAGTCGGTCTATACGTTACGCCAATGCGCTGAAGGGGCGGATCATGAGCTCTTACGATTGCCAAAACAATAATCAAAAAGGATCGTGTCCCGTCGAATCAATCAGCGGGCACGATCCTTTTTATTCGCTGTCGAGACGACGCAAGGCTTCGCGCCAACTGGAGAAGCGTTCAATCAACAACGTCAGTGAAGGTGCTTGGTGCGCACGCGCCCACTTGGCATATTGTTGACTCGTCAGAAGCGGTCCATGTGTGGCTGCAGCTTGTTGAAGAGCGTCTAAGCAGTCTTGATCTGTGAAGAAGCCGTTCGAGGTAAGATCGAAGTGTGCCAAGGCCTTTTTCCAGGTGCCGAACCGACGAATGATCGTATTCGCACTCAGCATCTCGGGGTGTAGATCTCGCAATTCCGTGTAGGAGCGGATCGTCATGTTCGTTCCTTTTTGAGCGACATAAAAAGCGACGCTTTCTTCGATCGACCACCGCTTCGTTCGCTTGACCGCAGCGGGACGGTTCAGCGTCATGCGGTCTTTCGTCGATAAATGGGAAGCCTTGACGATTCCAGCTCGTTCTAACAGGTGCGCCCACGAACCGAATCGGGCGTTGATCTCTTCAAGAGAAGGATAAGGAAGTTGGGCTGCTAACTTTTGATAATGGGTAGCTTTCATAGGTGAATGGTGCATTTGATGAAGACCTTGAATCAAGCGGATGATCTTCTCATCCGTTGCTAAGGTGGAAGTGGAAGTCGGATGTTGACGCATGCAAGATATCTCCCTTTTGAATGGTTGTTCCAATTACAGGCTAGTGTAGCATGAGGGATTGCGAGAACATACTAACAATATCGTAAGGTAAGAAAAATAGTGCATTTCTATCCAGGAAATACAGGGAAATCAGAGCTGAAACACGAATACAATATTATAGAAGAAAAGAGGGGGAACTGATCAATGACAGAAACACAGACGATTGATACGATGGAGGATATTTTAAAGATGCTCGACGCACGATTACGTGAACCAGAACCGTTTTGGGGCAAGTTTTATGAAGATCGGTCGAAACCGGTCCCGTTTTTTAAGAACATTCCGGACGAGAACTTAGTTCGCTACGTCGAAGAGGGCTGGCTCTCGCCTGGTGACGCATTAGATCTCGGAACAGGACCGGGTCGAAATGCGATTTATCTCGCAACACATGGTTTCTCGGTGACGGGACTGGATCTTTCAGCAACCGCGTTAGACTGGGCAACGGAACAAGCGCAACAGACTGGGGCACATGTTGCGTTTCGAAAGCAAGATTTTCTAGCGACGACCGAACAGAATACATATGATTTCATTTACGATTCCGGCTGTTTTCATCATATGGCGCCACATCGACGTGTGACTTATGTGACGCGACTGAAGGAGATGTTGCGCCCAGGAGGATATTTCGGATTGACGTGTTTTGTTGCGGGCGGTCCGCTTGGCGGGGCGACGTTGACGGACTGGGAGGTCTATCAAGAAAATAGTCTTCAAGGTGGACTCGGATACACGAAAGAGCGATTACTCTCCATCTTCGATGCATTCGACGTCATCGAACTAACGGAAATGAAACCCGTCGACAATCCGGAGGAATTATTTGGTCATGCTGGACTGTGGACTGGTCTGTTTCGATTAAAGGATTGATTCGTCCGGCATTCGAGACGCGAACCAGTCCACAAAGTAGTGGACATATTCTAGCGAAACGATTTGATGTGTATCGTATGCGGCGAACAGTGACAAAAAGCGCGGTTCGTCAGGGAAATAATGAAGCAAGATCGGACGGAGTGTCTCTAGGTCATGCACGAAGCTTTGATCGTCTTCTAGAATAAGGTGATAGGCACTCCGAACAATCCGTTTCACGATCGAATCGGAATAAAGCAAAGCGACCTGACCTGTTTCTAGGAGAAATAAATCCGTTTTCAACTGCTCACATACTCCATTGTTTAACGCGAAGCCAAGAGAGCGTGTCGGGCGAAGGGATGGAAATCGGCTTTGGAGATTTTCGCCTGCCAAAAACAAGTTGACGGATTTCAACCAGACACCCCAGCGAAGAACTTCGTCATCCCGTATGACGTCGCCAAGCAGACCGATGTCATAATCGATTTTGGTGACGAATGAATAGTCCTTCAACCAGTCTTCCGTGCGTTCATCTAACCGCATGTGTTCTTCTTCCGTCAACGGTTCTGTCAAAATCAGTGTAAAATCGAGATCGGATTCAAAGGGACGCGCCGTTCCTTTGGCAACGCTACCATACAAGTACACGCCATGAAACGCGGATAAGGTTTGTACATAGGCGACGACGTCCTGAATCACGGCACGATAACGGACAGGAATCGCTTCAGCGGAAGTTGGATTATGGATGTAGCCATTTTTCGTGCCCAATGTCGTTGGATACTGCATCTGTTTTCCTCCTCATCCTTCAGGGATGGATTGATAGCGATACCACTTCTTGTTTCGCTGCACATATATAAACATCGTATCATCTTTTTCTTGATAGATGACCGTACCGCTCTTAAGATGAGTTGCCATGCCGTCCTCGAGCGTCTTTTCGGATGCTATTTTTTGAACACGTGGACCAGGAGTCAAGGATAGATCGGAGACGGTTACGACCTGATCTAGTCGATACACGCGATCGTTCAAGCGGATGACGTCTTGAGCTTGTTTAATGGCTTCCGCCGCGATGAGGTCCGTCGTTGTCATCGTCGTCTCCGCTAAGCATCCACTGAGAAAAAGAATGACCAATACGATAGTAGCTACCGTTTTTTTCATGAAACACACCTCTTTCTCTATTAATATATCGTGTTTTACGATATATTCGGATTATACGATATAAGGGGGGAGCATTATGATTTCAGCTGATTTTGCAAAAATTTATTATCAACTACATCCACGGTTCGAAGAAAACCTGTCTCACCAAAGTGTGCGTATTTTGCAATACATTCAATTTGCGGTGAATCCGACGATCAAGCAGATTGCCGAGGCATTTCGCCTCTCACATAATACGACGTCTGAGCACGTCAAAAAGTTGGAGGGATTAGGCTATATCGAAAAAAAACGGAATCCAGAAGACCAACGCCAAGTGACGATTGGTTTGACAGACTTAGGAGATACAATCGTTCGTCGTCATACGGAACTCGATCCTGAACGGTTGAATCAAGTCCTTGCTACGATGTCAAAAACAGACCAACAGGCGATTGAACAGGCGTTTCGATTGTTGCGGGAGGCGGCAGATGACTGCTTTTCTCGTTAAGGTGCTGTCGAGCGCACTGGTCATCGGTCTTGTCACGGAAGTCGCCCGGCGTTCACCGTCACTGGGTGGTGTGTTGTCTGCATTGCCCGTCGTCAGTCTGATCAGCTTTGCCTGGCTCGTTAAACAGGGAAGTGAACGGGCAGAACTGAGTACATTCTTAAAGAGTGTGTTACTCGGATTACCAGCGACGTTCTTATTGCTTGCCGTCTTATATGGATTGATTCGCTTAGGTATTCCTATTTTTTACAGTATACTCGGTGCGACGAGCTTTTTTATTGCTTGTTGGTATATCCAACGTCACCTACAACAGTGGTGGCAAACCTAAAAAAGGAGACAAAGTAATGATAAAAGCGATTGACGATTCATCCATGTACAGCGAAGGATCTACCGCGTTTACAACAACAGCACTACGATAACGGACCGGAAGTTCAGCATCATTTGATGTCAATAGCGTCAGATCCCTCGCTATTATACTGGGGCAACTGGCTCGTCGTGACAAAGGATGGTCAAGTAATCGGGGATATCGGATTCAAGGGGAAGCCGGACATACGACAAGCGGTCGAAATCGGTTATGGTCTGTTACCAGCGTATCTCAATCAAGGGTTTGCGACGGAAGCAGTTCAAGCATTGATTGAATGGGCGTTTGAACAAACGGAAGTGACAGGGGTACTTGCGAAGACGGAGTCGACAAATCAAGCATCAATCCGAGTACTCGAAAAAGCAGGATTGATTCAGGTCGGGAGAGACGATCGGTATATCATGTGGGAGCGTATGAAGAAGGTGTAAAGGAAACTTGACAGGTAGTGTGTTATTTACATATAGTGGGACTACGAGGTGAAATCATGAAAAATAAGGTCAAGGAGATGCGCGAAGAACGAGGTTGGTCGCAAGGCGAACTGGCAAAACGATTGAACGTGTCGCGTCAGACGGTCATTTCCATCGAAAAAGAGCGGTATAATCCGTCACTCGACCTCGCGTTTTCACTAGCTGATCTGTTTGAACGGCGAATCGAAGACATCTTTACACCGAATCGAACGAACGAGGAGGGAATAGAATGAAGCGATTAAATATATTGTTGGATCTTGCTTTAATTGGAATGGGGATATACATGACGATGGAGATACCAGAAATGAAAATGACTGGAATCGTACTGATTTTAGCAGGTGTTTCCTCACGCATCACAGCGGTGAGTTTCTCACCGGACGAACCGCATGATGAGCGGCAATACGAGGTCAAAATACGTAGTGGGCATATCGCCTATTTAATTAGTATCGGTTATCTTTTCGTAATTTTGGTTCTCGTTAATCTGTCTATCATTCAAGACATTCAGTTTGCGATGTTATTAGCATTTGGAGGACAAGTTTTACTCTTCCCACTCACATTGCTATATGTGAATCGAAAGATGTGAAGAAGTGAATGTTTATAAAAATGATACTTGTAACCGTTATCAACAATGGTATAGAATATAATGGAATAGGGATTGTTACTGGTCAAGCAGGCGAAACCCAAATCAGCGATCACTGGAACCGTGAGTGACGTTTGATTTGGGTTTTTCTATTTTTCTGATTTGAAAGGAGGTCACCGATGATCATTCACCAAATTTTCAACAACAATGTCATCAGTGTTTTTGACGAAGCAGGGCGTGAGCGAGTCGTCATGGGGAAGGGGATCGGATTTAAGCGGAATTCAGGGCAGACGATATTAGCCTCCGATGTTGAAAAAGTCTTTTATCTCGATGATGCTGGCAATCATGAACGATTTAAATTACTACTTCAAGAAATTCCTGAAGAAATCATCGTCTTGACTGATGATATCGTAACGATTGCTAAATTGACGCTTGGAAAAAAACTCAATGAACTTGTCTATATCGCTCTTGCCGACCATTTACATTTTGCATTAGAACGTCATGAAAAAGGTTTAGAGATCAAAAATGTATTGCTTTGGGAGATTAAACGTTTATACCAAGATGAGTTTAATGTTGGTTTGCAAGCGCTTGAACTGGTTGAAGAAAAATTTAATATCGTACTACCTGAAGACGAAGCAGCCTATATAGCTCTTCATATCGTGAATGCTGAATTAAATGAAGAAATGCCGAACATCGTTTCAATGACAAAAGTCATTCAAGAAGTATTGAATCTTGTAAAATATCACTTTGCACTAGAATGGGATGAGAATGCTCTCGCTTATCATCGTTTTGTTACTCATTTAAAATTTTTTGCGCAACGACTCGTGACACGTACTGAATACGAAGGAGATGAGAGTGCACTTTTTGATCTAGTGAAAATGCAATATCCAAAATCCTATGTCTGCACTGAAAAAATCGGTTCCTTTATTCAGACAAAGTATGATTATCGGTTGACGGATGAAGAGAAATTATACCTAACGGTTCATATTACAAGATTGATTAAAGAAAAAAAGAAAGATTGACATATTAATGTATTGTTGTTATTATATGGTTAATAAATATATATTTATCTAATAGGGTTGTTACTGGTCAAGCAGGCGAAACCTAGGTGAAGCAATGCGTATTTCTATGAAATACGTAACTTGTTCTCATCTGGGTTTCTTTTTGTGTCTATCAACTATGGAGGTGTCTTATGAAATACGATCAATTGGCAAAAGAAATCATTGAATCTGTCGGAGGCGAACAAAACGTTAGTTCACTTGTTCATTGCGCGACCCGACTACGTTTCGTACTTAAAGACAAAGCAAAGGCAGATAAATTAAAACTTGAAAAATTAGAAGGTGTCATTGCTGTAAAAGAGAGCGGAGGGCAGTTTCAGGTCGTTGTCGGGAATACAGTACCTGAGGTATATCAAGCAATTGGGAAACAAACAAAGCTGATGGAAGAGTCAACAGAATCTAGGGAAACAAATGAAAAAGGAAATATTTTTGGTCGAGCAATCGATATTATTTCAAGTATCTTTACGCCGTTGCTTGGTGTCATGGCGGGAGCTGGTATCTTAAAGGGGTTACTTGCGATTGCGACGAATGCAGGTTGGTTAGTTCCTACTGAAACAACGTATATCATCTTAAATGCTACAGCGGATAGTCTCTTTTACTTCTTACCTATTTTGTTAGCGGTTACATCAGCGCGGAAGTTTGGTGCGAATCAATTTGTTGCCATGACAGTAGCAGGTGCCTTGATCTATCCGACAATCATTCAACTGAAGACGGAAGCAGTCGCGACGACATTCTTCGGTATACCCGTGATGATGATGTCCTATACATCTACAGTCATTCCGATCATTCTTGCCGTTTGGGTTATGAGTTATGTTGAGAAATTTTTCAATCGATATGTGCATGAGAGTGTTAAAAACTTTGTTACTCCTTTGATTGCTCTCGTTACAATCGTTCCATTGACATTAATCGTGTTTGGACCAATCGGCGTTACGTCAGGTGACTTGATTGCAGCTTTTATTTTAAAGGTACTAGCATTTAATCCGATTTTAGCAGGGGCGTTCATTGCCGGTGTATGGCAAATCCTCGTCATTTTCGGTATTCACTGGGGAGTTGTTCCGATTTTCATCAATAACATTGCGACTAAAGGATATGACTATATCAAACCGGCAACTGCACCAGCAATTTTTGCACAGGCAGGAGCATCATTTGGTGTCATGCTTCGATCAAAAAATAAAAAGTTAAAAACATTAGCAGGTTCTACGGGAATTACCGCATTATTTGGTATTACAGAGCCTGCCGTATATGGAGTCACGTTACGCTTAAAGCGTCCTTTTATTGCAGCAGTCATTAGTGCAGCAGTAGGTGGAGGAATCGTAGGACATTTTGGAAGTGTAGCAGTTGCTTCTGGTCCTCCGGGATTATTGACGTTACCAGTCTTCATTGGAGATAGTATGACAGCGTTTTACGGGTTGTTAATTGGTGTCGGTGTCTCCTTCTTTTTATCAATGGTCTTAACATACATCCTTGGATTTGAAGATGATCCGATCGAAAAAGAAGTGGGAAAAAATGTTCGTCCATCAACAGAGATGACGATTCCAAGCCCAGTGTCAGGTCAAATCGTGTCTCTCGAAAAAGTTTCGGATAGTGTGTTTGCGAGTGGAGCGATGGGACAAGGTTTCGCAGTCGTTCCGACTGAAGGAAAAGTGATCGCTCCAGTGTCAGGACAAGTAACTGCTATATTTGCAAGCAAACATGCGATTGGTATTCGGTCAGAGGACGGAATGGAGATCCTCATCCATGTTGGGATTGATACGGTACGCTTAGATGGAACTCACTTCGAATTACACGTCACACAAGACCAGAAAATCGAACCAGGGGATGTATTAATCACTTTTGATATGGAATCGATTCAAGCGGAAGGTTATGACATCATCACACCTGTGATTTTCACGAATTTATCAGAAGAACGACAAATTACGATTGACCAAGATCAAATTTCAGTAAGTGAATACAATAAACCTGCTTTTGCATAAGAAAGGATGAGACGATGCAATTTCCAAAAAACTTTTTATGGGGTGGCGCTATTGCTGCTAATCAAGCAGAAGGTGCCTATTTATCCGATGGAAAGGGATTATCTTCCGTTGATTTAATTCCTAATGGGTCGACTCGAAGAGCCGTCATGAAAGGAGACTTATCTCATTATGAGCCGCTCCCAGAACTAACTTATCCATCCCATGATGCGATTGATTTTTATCATCGCTACAAGGAAGATATTGCGTTATTCGCTGAAATGGGATTTAAAGCACTTCGTCTATCGATTTCATGGGCGCGTATCTTTCCAAATGGTGATGAAGAACAACCAAACGAACAAGGATTGAAGTTTTACGATGATGTGTTCGATGAATTATTGAAATATGGAATTGAACCGGTTGTTACGATGGCGCATTTTGATGTCCCCGTTCATTTAGTAGAGCATTACGGAAGTTGGCGCAATCGAAAGATGGTTACATTCTTTGAACAATATGTGAAGACGATCGTATCCCGTTATCATTCAAAAGTTCGTTATTGGATGACTTTTAATGAAATAAATATGTTGTTCCATCTTCCTTATATGGGAGCTGGATTAGTATTCGCTGAAGGAGAGAATCGGCAACAAATTCAGTATCAAGCAGCACATCATCAATTGGTAGCGAGTGCGCGTGCCGTGGAAATTGCTCATACGATTAAACCGGATCTTCAGGTTGGGTGTATGTTGGCAGCAGCCATGACATATCCTTATACCTGTAACCCAGATGACGTCGAAAAAGCGATGGAACGTGATCGTGAGAATTTCTTCTTCATTGATGTACAAGCTCGCGGTGCCTATCCTGGTTATGCATTAAGACAATTGAAAGATGCTGGAATTGAAATTCAGATGGAACCAGGTGATATTGAACTATTACGCAACCACACAGTGGACTTTATTGGTTTTAGTTATTATTCGAGTCGCTGTATCAGTACTGATCCAGAAATATTGGATAAGATGACAGCGGGGAATGTGTTCCCGACTGTTAAAAATCCATATTTGAATCAATCGGAATGGGGATGGACGATTGATCCGAAAGGACTCCGTTTAACGGCGAATCAGTTATATGACCGTTATCAACTCCCGTTATTCATCGTCGAAAATGGCTTAGGGGCATTTGATAAATTGGATGGTGAAGGAAACATTCAAGATGACTATCGAATTGCTTATTTAACAGATCACATACGCGCAATGTACGAATCGATACAAGACGGTGTAGAACTTATCGGTTACACGAGTTGGGGCTGTATTGACCTCGTTAGTGCTTCTTCCGGAGAATATGCAAAACGGTATGGCTATATTTATGTAGATTGTCATGATGATGGCAGTGGAACGAATCGAAGACAAAAAAAGGCGTCATTTGATTGGTATAAAAAAGTAATTGCATCAAATGGTGCCTTTATAGAAAATCAAAAACATATTAAAATCAAATAAAGGTATAGCTAACGATTTTGATCTAGAAATGTTTAGATTACAAATCGTTAGCTTTTTAATTATTATTAGATTCTTTCATAAAAAATCATCAATGAAGGTATTTTCAATATTCAACCATGAATCGCAAACGTATCCCGTAATTCGATGATTGTTCCTTCGGGTGCTTTTAATTTGCTAAGATGACCATCGACGACGAAGTAGATGTTTCCGCCGTGTTTCGGTAGGAAAGGCATCCCAAGTCGTTCCAAGCGTGCTACTTCTTCTTGCAAGTCGTCAACGTAAAGTGCGAAATGGACGGGACCCGCTGCTTGTTTCGTATAATCGGTGAACGGCTGACCCGATTTGGGTGTTTGCAATTCGATATAGAAATCACCGAGTCGTAACCAGCTGTTAAAGGCGCGGTCGTGAAAACCAGGTGACTCTTGAACGAGGGAGAACCCAAGCTGTTCATAAAATTGTTTAGACGCAGCGTAGTCCGTCGTCTGAATACAGATGTGATGAATTTGTTTCATACTAAAACCTTCCTTCGTGTTCAATGAAATC
Source organism: Exiguobacterium acetylicum (assembly GCF_019890935.1). Lineage (NCBI taxonomy): Bacteria > Bacillati > Bacillota > Bacilli > Caryophanales > Exiguobacterium > Exiguobacterium acetylicum. Next base: position 1,758,720 of record NZ_CP082333.1, on the reverse strand, counting down.
ATGCAAAACTAGTGTAGCATTTCACGGATCGGTTGGAACGAACGAAATGGAGAATAGGATGCAACAAACGATGAATTTGATTTGTGAACGTTTTTTATTAGGGCAAATGATTAGCGAACCTGTACGATTGACAGGCGGACTCTTGCATGAGACATGGCGACTACATACGACGACTGGATCTTACGTTTTAAAACGATTGAATCCCGACATCATGCGACGCCCTGAAGCACGAAATAATTTTAAAATGTCTGAAGAGGTCGCCATGCAAGCGTCATTTCACTTAGCAGCATTACCAGCACGTCGCATCAAAGACCAAGCGGTACAAACGATTGACGGCTCGGATTACCTTTTATTTGATTGGATCGATGGCAAGACGTTATCAACCGATCAACTTCGACCGGCACATGCACGACAAATCGGAGTTCAATTAGGACGGTTGCACGGTCTTTCTATAGCGACGACTGGCTTTGTAAAGCCGGATACCTCAAGTACTTCAATCGATTGGGACGGTCATGTAGAAGAAGGAAAACGGCAGCGAGCAAAGTGGCTGCAACTATTCATGGAAAAGCAGGAACAGCTGCAACGAATAGAAAGACTAGCACAGGAAGCACAGAAGCAACTGCCAATAGACTGGATCGTCAGTCATCGTGATCTCGATCCAAAGAACGTCCTCTGGACACCAATGGGTCCAGTCTTGATTGACTGGGAGTCTGCGGGTCTGATCCATCGAGCGGTCGACGTGTTCGAGACAGCCTGTTATTGGTCGAAGCAGGAAAACGATACGTTTGACCGCGTTCGATTTAACGCATTTCTTGATGGTTACGCGACAAACCAACGTTTGCCTGATGTCGACTGGACGCACGTCATCGATAGCAGTGTTCAAGGAAAGCTCGACTGGCTGAATTTTAATCTCAATCGCTCACTTGGGAAAAGTGGAATCCCTGAGGCGGAACGAGTACTTGGAACGAAGCAAGTCCTTTTAACGATAGAAGAATTACGAGCGCACGACCGGAATCGCTGGATCAGGTGGATATCCGTAAGATAAGCATAAAAATAGGCACCGAATCACTCGAATTCGATGCCTATTTCGTTATTAAAACGATTTGACCAACTGTTCAATCGTCTCTTGCGGCGTTCGTAATGGAATATATCCGAGTCGTTTGATTCGTTCGTTCGAGAAAGTAGCGCATTCCGCCGGACGATTCGGTGTTTGGTACGGCTTGTCACTTGCTGTGATCAACTTCATCCGGAAATCCGTCTCAGGTAGATTCGCATCGATCGCATTAAAGATGTCCCCATTATGCGCATTTTTTGCGGCGATGACGATCATTTCGACTAAATTATCCGTATGGACCCACGGAACGACATCATCCGGATGCACCCAGGTAATCACATCCGCCTCCTTCATCCGCTCGACTTGACGATCCCCCCAGTAGGACTGCTCCTCGGCACAAATTGATCCTGGACGTAAGATGATTAAATCGGAATCGGGTGTATTTTCCTGTAACAGGCGTTCGGATTCCTGTTTTGTATGAATGTAGACGTGTTCGGACGGTAGGAGTGGTGACGGTTCCATAAAATGTCCACTCACGACTTCGCCGTACACGGAAGTCGTCGAGATGTGAACGATGCGCTTGACACGAGCTTTTGTCGCAGCATCCGCGAGATGTTGTACACCTGTGACATTTGCTTCCTGTGCTAAATCGGGATCGTCTCCGAGATAGGCAGCACAGTGAATCAACAGATCGACGCCTTGAAGTGCTGTAAGAAGCGAATCCGGATCACCGAGCTCACCGATGACTGCGTGGACATCTTTGAAAGCGTATTGATCCGCTTGTTCCTTAGAGCGATACAAACCGCGCACTTCACGCGCTTCTTCTAGAAAACGTCGCGCAACACGAGAGCCAAGCGTCCCGGTCATTCCTGTAATTAAAATCGTACTCTCTTTCAGGTTCATAAGTGCTTACCCCTTTGACTCTGTCTTTTCAGCAAAACATTGCTCACAAATGAAACGTCCTTCGCTTTTTAGGTATGCTTTGACTTCCGTCATCCCGCGATGTTTCGGATAGCGCATCTGGATGTAGACTTTTTCGTTTCCTTCAATCGTTTTGCCGCAATGCATACATGTCGGTTCTTTGCCGAACATCCTAACGCCCCCTATAAATTAATATCTTCTATCTTATCGTAAAGGAAAAACCAGGGAGTTGGAAGAATAAAGTAAAAAAGGAATCTAAAGGAGGGTGTCTATGATCTTCATTGCTATCTTTCTCGCCGTTGGTGGAGTCGTCTGGTTCATTTCAGCGCGGAGTCAATCGAAACATCGCTCGCTCGACGATCAGGAGTACACACTGAACCAACATGATGTCCATCAGCAACAAAATCATCGTGATTTTTGAAAGCATCTAAAGGAGCACCCAGTCGATTGACTGGATGCTCCTTTTTAACGATAAATGAATCAAATTAATGGAATAAACTGTATACTAGAATAAGATGAAAGGAGATGTGAACAATTTTGAAAGAATCTCAATTTCATACATATGATGTCTTGTACGATCAGAACATGGAGAGTCGGATTCATTCGATTCTCCAAATGGAAGAGACATTGCTCAAACAAAAAAATGCGTATCTCCAGGACGTCACAGACCCCGGTACCATTTCTGAATACGAACAAGGGCGTCAGCAGCTATCGGATAAGCTCGATACGTTGAGACGTTCCGTAAAAATGGATATCGTCTCGCGTGATGACGTCACACTTCGAACGAGAGCACGTTTTGAACAATCACTCAGAGCAACAAGTGTGACAGAAGAGGAAGCTAGTCTTATTCAAGACTATCTCCGAATTGAGGCGACGATGCTGACAAAGTCGGGAGAGCCGGTTTCGGATCTCTATGCTGTTTTATTTGACGCGGATGAATCCACTCGAAAACAAGCGCTCTTATCGATTGAGGAAGCGTTCCGCATGAAGGAATCCGTCATTCAACCGTTGTTTTCACGACTCGTTGAGTTACGACAAGCGCGTGCCACTGCAAGTGGTAAGATCGGATTCGAGGAACTAGCTTTTGTAGAACTCGGACGCGTTGATTATACGAGTCAAGATGTCGATCATTACGCCACCATCATTCAATCCGACTTTCTACCGGTCAAACGGCGATTTCAGCGCGAACAACAAACGTTTCTCGGCAAACAGGCGCTCCATCCGTGGGATGTCCGGCAATCGGCCTATACACAGATTGATCATCACGTGAGCGGTTCTGATACTTCATTCTTAGATCAGACTCAAGCCATCCTCGAGAGCGTTCACCCCTATTTTGCTGACGTATTAAAAGACATGCGACTGATGAATCATCTCGATATCGGTGCCCGGTCGAACAAAGCGGGCGGAGGGTTTTGTGAGTATTTACCGGTCGAACAACAATCGTTCTTATTCATGAATCGCATCGATACCTTCGATGATCTCGTCATCTTTATGCATGAGATCGGCCATGCCGTCCATCATGATGCGATGAAAGAAACGTACGACGGACTACAACCAATTCCGCTTGAAGTAGGGGAGTTCGCTGCCATGTCGCTCGAGTTGTTGACGATGAACGAATGGCATCAGGTGATTTCGGATAAAAAAGACGTTGCCCGGGCAAAACTGGAACAGATTCGTTCCATTGTCGAGTTCTTACCCGAGACGATCATCGTCGATCGTTTTCAATCATGGCTCTATGCTTACCCGGGTCATGATCCAAAAGAACGACATGCCTATTATGCTGATCTCCGAGAGTCATACGATACGGACGTCATCGATTGGTCGGAAACACCCGATTGGAAAGGTCACGCATGGATGAGTGTCATCCATCTCTTTGAGACACCTTTTTATTACATCGAGTACGCGATTGCTCAAATCGCCGCTCTCCAGGTTTATCACCGTTTCACGAAAGACCCTGACCAAACGCTGAAAGATTTCATCGCAGCCTTGGCGCTTAGTCAAACCCATTCGATCCAAGACGTCTATGCGAGAGCTGGCGTATCCTTCTTACCAAGTGATGCGGAACTGAAGGAGTTGATGGCGTTCCTAGAAGGTCAAATTGAAGTTTGGACAAATGAGTTAGAAAAGGCATATTAAAAACAACACGTTTTAATCAGAAACAGCAGATGTACAAAACGATAGGAGGACGAACATGAATATCCGCAAAAACATCGTCTATGCGACATTATTTAATGAAACCGGCGATCAATTATTGATGGTCGAGAATCGTGGCGATCATGGTGACTACTATACATTGCCCGGTGGGACAGTCGAGCGCGACGAAACGCTACATACGGCAATCACGCGTGAAGTTCTGGAAGAGACAGGATTTACAATCATACCAGGTGACATCGTCCATCTGGCAGAAGCATTCTTCCCGCAAGCGGGGGAACATTGTCTCTTTTTCTTCTTCGCGGGAAAAATCACCTCCGGTCAATTAAAGACGAATGTTCCAGAAGAAATTTCCGGACTCGTCTGGATGGACCGTGAAGAAGCGTTCAAACACCTCAATTTACCGGAAGCATCAAAAGAATCGCTCTTTGCTGGTCGAACGGTACCGTATGACTTTGCTGGAGAAATCATCCACGTTTAAGGAAGTGTCGCTTGACGTACTAACGTGACGGATTTTCGGGTACAACACTACAGGAGCATTACCCGAAACTTGTAGAAAGTCAGGTGAACACACGGTATGTCGATTCTTACGTTTCACGAAGTCAGCTATCAACACATCTTACACGAAATAACAGGTGAGTTCCGCGAAGGTGTCATTACAACGCTCGTCGGACCAAGTGGTGCCGGGAAATCGACGACATTGAAACACATCAATGGACTAATTTCTCCCGATCGCGGCGAAATTCGTTTTCGAGGCGAACGACTAGAGCAGATGAATCTGCTCGACGTCCGCAAACGGATCGGGATGGCGTTCCAAAGCGCGCCGATGATTCCGGGTACTGTCTACGATAATATCAATTTGCCGAAATCGATCTTCGGTGAATCGTTACCGCGCGAAGAAGCGGAACGTTTGCTACAACAAGTTGACCTATCCGTCGAACTTGAGCGACCGGTCAAAGATTTGTCCGGTGGCGAACGAAGCCGACTCGGAATCGCGCGGACACTCGTCAATCGACCGGACGTCCTGCTGCTTGACGAAATCACGGCAAGTCTCGATTACCGGATGGTACAGGAGATTGAGAAGTTAATTCTTGATTTACAGCAGGAGTTACAGACGACAATTATTTGGATTACGCATGACTTAGAGCAAGCCAAGCGGGTCAGCGACGACGTCTGGTTTTTAAAAGACGGTCGATTGATTGAGTCTGGTGCATTCAAGGAACTCGTTTCAAGTGGTCAAGCAGAGACACAAGCTTTCTTGAAGGGGGAATCGGTATGAGTTACCTCCAACTGGCAACTTCACTCATCTTCATTTTGATCCCCCTCGTTTTAGCGCGGACGTTACGGCTTGGTCTAGAGAAGGACATCCTCATCGCAACCGTTCGATCAATCGTTCAACTCTTGATCATCGGTTATATTCTGACGTTCGTCTTTGAAAGCGGCAGTCCAATTTTTATGTTACTGATGATTCTGTTGATGATCGGTGCAGCGACACTGAACGTCATCCGTAAAGGGGACGGGATTCCCGGGATCCAGTGGATCATCTTGTTCACACTGATTGCGGTCGAAGCATTGACGATGGGCATTTTGCTCGGGTTACAAATCATTCCGTTCGAAGCCCAGCAAGTCATTCCGATCAGCGGGATGGTCATCGGAAACTGTATGATCTTGTCCTTATTGTTTCTCAATAAGTTCAAGGACGAGGTCGAACGAAGCGACGAGGTCATCGAACTGATTCTTTCACTTGGTGGAGATGCGAAGACAGCGATTGATACGAGCTTAAAAGGCGCGATCCGGACAAGTATGATTCCAACGATCGAAGCGCAAAAAACGATGGGGCTCGTCCAACTGCCAGGGATGATGAGTGGGTTGATCATCGGTGGCGCCGATCCAATGGAAGCGGTCCTTTATCAACTATTGATTCTATTCCTGATTTTGACGACGGCGGCGATGGCATCGGTCCTCGTTGGTTTTCTATCCTACCGTCGACTGTTCAATGAAAAAGCACAATTCATCGGTTTGACCTATAAGAAAAAAGACACGTAAGGAGCACGTTATGCAGACTTATCCGATTACTGAAGCCGACCTGCAACTGGTCGAACGAGCAACTGAAACGATTCAAAGCCGTTACGCTGACGATAAACATCACGTCGCAGCTGCGTTGCGGACAAAAGATGGCGCAATAAAAACGGGGGTTCATGTCGAAGCCTATGTCGGACGGGTGACGGTGTGCGCGGAAGCCATCACGATCGGTTCCGCCATCACGGATGGATTGACGGATTTTGAGACGATCGTCGCCGTCCGACATCCCTATTCGGATGAGGCTGACCGAACGATCCGCGTCGTCAGTCCGTGCGGCATGTGTCGCGAATTGATTTCCGACTATGCACCGGACGCATTTGTCCTCTTAACGATCGACGATCAGTTGACGAAAGTCCGGATTGCAGATTTGATTCCATTAAAATATGTCCGACAATAACCAGTAACTCCTCGTCGTTTGAATGAGGAGTTTTTTTGCATTTACTTCTAAATCATCCTTATTATGGTTATGATAAAGACGGAATAACTAAGGAGGGATATGCGTGTCAGCTTTATTAGAAGTCGAACGGTTATCAAAAACCTACATACGTGGAACGGAGACAATCCATGCATTAAAACAAGTCAGCTTTACGTTAGAGGAAGGAGGATTCATCGCCATCATGGGCACGAGTGGCTCCGGGAAAAGTACACTGTTGAATATCCTGGGAGCGCTTGATGCGCCAACCGGCGGTACGTTGACCTTAAAGGAAAAACGGCAACGCGACATCTTCACTGAACCTGCTGCGACGTTATACCGACAACAGCACATCGGGTTCATCTTTCAATCGTTTCATCTGCTCGATGATTTGACGGTTCAGGAGAATGTCGCTTTACCATTGATGCTGAAGGGGATGGATGATAAAACGATCAATCAAGAGGTGGACACTTGGCTCAAACGAGTCGGACTGACGAAGTGGAACAATCATCGACCGCAAGAGCTGTCGGGTGGGCAACAACAACGTGTCGCAATCGCACGTGCCTTGATCAGTCGACCACCGATCATCTTAGCGGATGAGCCGACGGGAAACCTCGATTTCAAGACATCTGCTGAAATCATGCAGTTGCTTCAAGAACTCAATCGCGAACAATTAACGAGCATCCTGCTCGTGACCCATGATGCGACCGTAGCTGCTCATGCGAAACGGGTGCTGTATTTCCATGACGGACAGATCGTTGCCGATCAGCTGTCAACCGGAGACGTGGCGCCGATCTTAGAGACATACGAGCAGTTCGTGGGGGCTGTATGAAACGACAACATCTCTTTCGTCTTTCCCACCGACTGTACCGTAAAAGTCCGATGATTTTAGTGACCTCAATCGGAAGCGTCATGATTTCGATTGGTCTTGTCTTAACGATGGTCATTTTTTTACTACATAATCAAGCCGCTATCGAGACAGATCGTGTACAAAGATATGGTCAAGTCGATCTGACGGTCAAATATACACCTGAAGACGAGCGGACGGATCAGTCCGTGTTTGAGCAACTTAAAAAGGATCACGATGTCTTGGGCGCAGAGTCGATCTTACAGACGACAGCGCGCGTCGCTGGTCAAGCGATGGCCGACGTGGAGACGATAGGAGTTCATTCGGATGCCCTGACGAAAAGTCGGTATCATTTCACGAACGAATTGAAACAGGGAGAAGTGATCGTGTCAGATCGACTCGCGACGTCGCTTGATCGTAGTGTCGGGCAAACGCTTCGCGTCGGAGAAGCGACGTATCGAATCCGTGAGATTTTACCAAATTCAAAAACACTGGGAGTCTCGCACGATCAAGTCTTGCTTTCGTATGCTGATCTGAAGAAGTATCATCCGATCGAAACGAAAGCCGTCTTGCTCAATCTAAAAAAAGAGGCGGATCTCGTCCACTATGCCGATACACTCGTCAAAGCGAATCCGGAGCTCCGGATTGAACTTTCGGAAGGGCAAGCGCTCTCACCGGCGCTGAACGGCTACATCGGAATCTTGTCAGTATTGATCCTTGTCGTGTCCGGCTTCATCTTGATGGCGAATTTTGACTTGTATTTACGTAAATATGCCGTCCAATTTGCGATCATGCGGACGCTTGGGGCGACGACACGGCAACTGTTTCAGCTGTTCTTCGTTCAATCTGGATTGATTGTCTTAGCGGGCACGATGCTTACGATTCTAGGCAGTATTTTCTTCCCGTTACTCGGTCAACTCGTATGGCCGACAGAGGGTAAAATGATCGTCTCCCTCATGATCGAACAGGGAGCGTTCTTGATGCTCGTAACGTTCGGTAGTGCTTTGTTAATTCTGCTGTTGCTCGCGAGTACGGCTTACCGAAAACGGGATGTGTTACCACTCCACGTCTTGCGAGAAAATCTGAAAACGGCGTCGCGACCGACCCGGCGAAAACGTCTCGTCCTGTTCAGTAGTGGATTGACCGTCAGTTTGGTGTTATTCGCTGAAGTGATTGCCAGTACGGAAGGGTCACGGGCAATCGCCTGGCTCGGTGCGACTGTCGCCTTTTTACTGACGATGTATCTTGTGACGCCACTCCTCTTGAAGGGAGTGCTCCAGCGAGCGGAACCGATCGTTCGTCGGTTAGCGGGACCGACAAGTTTCGTCGCCTTCCGGGGCGTATTACCGCAACTTCGGAAAAATGCCTGGTTGATGCTGATCGTTCAAGTCTTGATGATCATCGTCGTCATCGGCTCGACGTTCCTTGAGACGGTACAACAAAATGAGCGGAAGTACATCATCAGCCAATATCCGACGGAGGTCGTCTTAAAGAGTCGTTTAGATGAAGGATCGCAAGGAAACCCGCTGCAATTGATTCGACAAATTGAAACGGAACTACCTGGCGCAAAAGCGACCTTCCTGTCGTCTCGAAATTCACTCGAATACCAGTCGCCTCAAGAAGATGTCTCGATTGAATACGAATTGACGGACTATCGTCGTCTTGACGTCTTAGCGGGAGAACAGACGAGTGACACAGAAGGAATCATCGTCTCACGGACCTTTGCTAAAAAACACAGTCTCGAAAAAGGCGATACGTTGCCGCTCGGGCGGTGGGACGGGGAACAAGAACGAAGCGTTTCGGTCGGTCAATTCCGAATCGTTGGAATCGAAAAGAAGATGGCACCAGACATCCTCGTGGATTGGCGGAACGAGCAGCTGCGGCAACCGAACGATCAGATATTGAATGTCTTTATCGACGTTCCGTCCGAATTATCGAAGGCGCAAATGACCACAACATTATCAGAGATCACAGAAAGTTATCCGACATTGCAAGTGAATCGACTATCTGACGCGCTTCGCGATGCAGAGCAACAAACGACGGAACGCTGGTTCGTCTTCTTGATTGCGCTCGTCGTCATGAGTGGATCCGTCTGGTTCGGACTTGCGAACGCCTTACTCAGTTTCGTGAGTGGAAAACGAGGCGAATACGCCTTGCTACGAACGATTGCGTTGACACAGAACAAGCTTCGTCAGCTGACACTCATTCAAATGCTCTTATTCATTGGGAGTGGCATCACCTTTGGACTGATCAGTGGTCTTGGTGCGACCTTCTTCATGACACGGATCGATGATACGGGATCATTTTACTTCAATGTACCGACGATTGCCGGAACCAGTGCCGGTTTGATAGTGCTTGTCATAGGCATCGCTTGGTTCGTCACCCGACGAAAGCAGGAAAACCTCGTTCACGAATTGAAACAGTAAGTAAGGGCAAGTGAACCGGGGGGATCGAAATGCGAAAAACGATCGGGGCGATTCTATTACTCGTAGTAATTAGCGGTGTCGGTTGGTGGATGATCGCAGGTGAACGGGATGCGACCTATGAGCAGATTGTTGAAGTGCAAGTCGTTCGACACGTGACGAAGCAGTTCGGACGTGATGATATCGCATCGGTCAAACCGTACTTCGTAGCGTCGGAATCATCGAAATCACGACGTCATCAGATTGCCGTTCAGCTGAAGTCGGCACCGACGGGAGAATACCGGATGTATCGTGTACTTCAAAATAAAGTCGAGTACATCGGTCGATCACGGACGGTTCGATCAGATTAAAAAGATACGTCACATCAGTTGGGGGATTTAAATGAAAACAAAAGCAGAACGCATCGCGTTCATTCAAGAAGAAAAGCGTCAACTCGTCAAACCACGTTTGTACAGCTCGTTGCTGTACGGCGTCAGTATTTTATTAGTCGTCGCCAATCGGGACGTGTACTGGCCATTGTTCTTTTTACTTGTAGCATTGGTCTGGATTGCGCGGATTCACTCGCAAGAAGTCGAACGTGATATGGCATTAACGGTAAAACCACAGATGAAAAAAATCATTCAATGGCAGTATGTGACTGATTTTTTGTTCGTGATCTTAATGGGATTATTTTTCCCACTGATCATCGTATTCGACTTGCCATTCTTCCTCAGTTTTGCCGTCTATGTCGTCCTTGCGATTGTTTTGCTCGTGTCCGATATGCTACTTGAACGAAACGGAAAACGTCTCGATGCCGAGCATCCGACGAAGAAGGAGTTAAGGACGTATCCGAAGTCGTGGAAAAAGATCTAATTCGTGGAGCCGGTCGATGAACCGGCTCCTTTTTGAGCATTCCGGTCGCTTCCGCGTGCGAGACTGCCGTATGATGGAAAGGCACATGAAGAAGGAGGTCCTCGTATGCTTGCGATCATCATTGGATTCATCATCGGTCTGCTCGTACCGGTTCAAACGAGTGTCAATACACGATTACGGGGTGTCGTCGGTTCACCGTTCCTCGCTTCGCTGATTTCCTTTTCGATCGGCTCACTCTTCTTACTGCTTCTCGTCTTGCTCGTCGATGGGGATTTTACAGGTCTCTCAGCTACCGCCGATGAACCGTTCTGGATTTGGGGTGGAGGGTTGCTCGGCGTCATCTATTTGACCGGAAACATCTTGCTGTTTCCGCGACTCGGTGGTGTCCAAACGGTCATCATGCCAATTTTCGGTCAAGTCATCATGGGACTGTTGATCGATCATTTTGGATTGTTTGAAGCGAACGTCACGACACTTTCGTTGACACGGGTCATCGGTGCAGTGCTAGTGTTACTCGGTGTCGTTGGGACGGTCGCCCTCGGTGATTATTTCGCACGCCGTCGTAAACAGCAGGTGGGATCAACAGAAAACTCGTTGTTTGTCTGGCGTCTGCTCGGAATTCTAACCGGAATGATGAGTGCTGCCCAGACGGCGATCAATGGTCATCTCGGAAGTGTTCTCGGGTCAGCCGTCAAAGGCGCCTTGATTTCATTTGTCATCGGTACGATTAGCTTGCTATTGCTGAATCTGATCCTCCGAACGAAGTGGCACATCGATCGGTCGCAATCCTTACCTGCCTGGATTTGGATCGGTGGATTGATCGGTGCGTTGTTCGTTGCCGGGAATGCCTTCATCGTTCCGCTCGTCGGTACAGGACTCGCTGTCGTCATCGTGACGATCGGTCTTCTGACTGGCAGCCTATTGATTGATCGTTTCGGTTGGTTCGGTGCAAAAAAACAACCAGTCACAGGGGTGCAAATCGTCAGCTTGCTCATCATGCTTGGTGGTATCGTATTGATTCGGCTGTAAATCAAAGACATCTGCAATCCGTCGGTTGCAGATGTCTATTTTTATGCTTTTAAATGGAAATATGAGGTAAAATGAAAGGATGATAAGGAGGAATAAGATGAGACGTATCATACAACATACATACGGAGAGGCTAACGTGCTTCAACAAGATGAATGTTTGGATCCAGTACTTAACCCTGGAGAGGTCTTGATTCGAGTTGCTTGGGCGGGTGTGAATTTTGCTGATATTAAACAACGCCGAGGAGGAAAAGCAACGGGTACGTTTCCGTTCGTACTTGGTTTAGACGTAACCGGCATTGTAATAGCTTCTAACCCAAATTCGGCATTTCAAATAGGCGATCGTGTCATGGCATTTGCAAAAACCGGATCATATGCCGAAATCGTTCGAGCGGACGAGCGACTCGTATATCGAGTCCCACTATCGATCTCGTTGCGCGAAGCAACCTTATTTACTACGGTAGGAATTCTGAGCGAGATGTTACTGACTGAAATTGGTCAAGTGAAGCCGACCGACACAATCATTATCCATAGTGCAGCAGGTGGAGTAGGAACTGCATTGATTCAGCTTGCGTTACATAGAGGTGTGAAGCAACTCATCGCAACAGTAGGAAATCTTGAGAAAATAAAATACGTACAATCGTTTGGTGTGGAACATGTATTCACATATGATGATTTTGCCGAAAACGTCCTTTTGTTGACGAATGGGAAGGGAGCAGATGTCATTTTTGATTCTGTCGCAGGTCACGTAACGCGAAAAAGTCTTGATTGTCTCGCTAATTACGGGACACTCGTACAATTTGGTAACAGTAGCGGATCAGCAGGTGAGCTCTCGACGACTGATGTCCACGCCAGTTGCCGGACGATTCGTGGATTTAGCCTTGGAACGACGCGTCAATTGGATCCAAATCGGATTAAACGGGCTGCATCCCATATCCTGCTTCTACTCGAAAATAAGAAATTGAAGATGCCGATGATTCACGAGTTTCAACTATCAGAAGTGCAAGAGGCACATCAGTTGATGGAATCCCGACAGTATCAAGGGAAAATAGTTCTACGAATCGGAGGAGATGAGTGTGGATCATAAAGAAATTGAACAGCGATTACGAAACGATCATGAGTTACAAAAGATGCTAGCGTTGGTAGCGACACTCCACTTGCCTGATTGGTGGATCTGTGCCGGTGTCTTACGTTCGAAAATTTGGAACGTCGAACGACAGGCGACATCGGACATCGATATCGTCTATTTCGATCCTACTGATCTTTCGGAAGCCACGGAAAAACGTCATGAAGAACAGTTACGAAAATTATTGGATTTGCCGTGGTCTGTTAAAAATCAAACGCGAATGCATCTCGTCAATGGATTACCACCTTATCAGTCCGCAACGGATGCGATTTCACAGTTTCCTGAGACCGTCACAGCAATCGGCGTGACGAGACGACCAGATTTTGAACTTTACCTTCCATATGGAGCAGATGACTTTATGGATCGGATCATTCGACCGACGCCATCTTTTCAAGTCGGTACCGCGCGTCATTCGATTTTTCAGCGACGGGTGATCGAAAAAGGATGGCAAGACGACCCGGGTCTACAAATATGTACATGAAACAAGAAGGAGCGTATGTGATGAAACGAATCAGTTATAAAAAAACGATACCGCTTCTACTAGTAGGACTCCTCTGTATCAGCGGATGCGCACCGGAAAAGAACGAGGTGAAGGAAAAGATTCAAGTTGATGGTACGAGTTTGTTCGACAGTGGGTCCTACCCGACTGCTATAGAGACGGCCGAGCATCAGTTTAAGTATGACTTGAGTGACAAGTCCACCTATACGTTAAAGCAAGACGATTTCCAAGTGGACGCGCGATTCGATGACTATAATTTACTGCTAGCAAGCGTCATCGATGGACGATATGATTCGCTAATGATTTATGAAAAGAAGTCGAACTGGATGTTAAGCAGTTCGATGGATCTCATTCGGGATCAATCCACGAAAGGCGAGTCGATCGAAGGGAGTCTAGCGTGGGAAGGAAACAAGAAAAAAATGACGACGAAAATTGTCACGAATCGTCATTACACGGTGATTGAGACACGACTGAAAAGTGAGCAGATTCCGGCACAATTTGGAAAACGGATACGTACCGTTAACGGATTGAAGGTACACGTTCAAAAGCAAGGGAAACAGCTCAATCTTGCCTACCAAAACGGAACGGACGTGATGTGGATCGTCAGTGATCGACCGGAACAAGTCCTGCTCCGGCTCATAACGGCATCTCCTGACAGTCCGATTTCGGAACTATCCGATGACTTTTAGATCCGCCTCGGTGGGTCTTTTTTTATTTTCCGTAACCCTACGAGAAATTGTATATGGTTGAGGTCAAGAAGCGTTTATCGGTCATGCATAGGGGGAATCTTATTCATGCAATCATATGTTGAAAATAATGAAAGTGATCGATGATCAAAAAGGTGAGGTGAGATGTTAACCGTAACGCATTCATAGTAAAGGAAGTGAGAATTTCATGCGATTCAAAAGGGAACGCGTCAACGTCGTCGATCCGGCGCAAACGAAAAAGAGTGTCTATGCGACCGGAATCGGCAATGCGATGGAGTGGTTTGACTTTGGACTGTACTCCTACCTCGCCGTCATCATCAGTCAAAACTTCTTTAGTGGTGTGGAAAATGATGAACTGAAACTCGTCTTTACGTTCGCGACGTTTGCGATTGCCTTTTTGATGCGACCACTCGGAGGCGTAATTTTTGGGCGTATGGGTGACCGTCTGGGACGAAAAGTCGTTTTGACGACAACGATCGTCATGATGGCATTTTCGACCTTATTGATTGGATTGCTGCCGACGTATGATCAAATCGGTGTTTGGGCACCAATTCTTTTACTCTTGGCACGAGTCTTGCAAGGTTTTTCAACCGGTGGTGAATATGCTGGGGCGATGGTCTATATCGCCGAATCTTCACCCGATAAACACCGGAGTGCGTATGGCAGTGGTCTTGAAATCGGAACATTAGCCGGGTACATTCTGGCTTCCGTGCTAGCGACGATTTTGTTCGTCTCTTTGTCAGACGATCAAATGTCATCTTGGGGATGGCGGATTCCCTTCATCTTAGGCGCACCGCTCGGATTATTTGGTCTGTATCTCCGGCGTCACCTGGATGAGTCACCGATTTTCGAGAATGAGATCAATGAAAGTAAGCAGGAACAGGCGACGTTTCGAACGATCGTTCAAGAACACCGGAAAGATATCATCGTCTGCTTCATCGCCGTTGCCTTTTATAACATCACGAACTATATGTTGTTATCCTATATGCCGTCTTATCTGGACGAAATCATTGGTCTACCGAGTGCGACGAGTACGATGTTGATCACAGGTGTCATGATCGTCATGATTCCGCTCGCTTTCTCGTTTGGTCGCCTGAGCGATCGGCGCGGCAATCGCCGACTAGTCTTGCTAGGATTGACGGGATTATCCTTCACATCAATCCTGTCATTTTTCCTAATCGGTCAAGACTGGTTGCTATACGTCGGTCTCGGAATCTTCATCCTTGGTTTCTTCTTGTCAATCTTTGAGGGAACGATGCCAAGTTTGTTGCCAAGTATTTTTTATTCCGATGTGCGGTACCGGACGCTTTCCGTCACGTTTAACATTGCGGTGTCGATCTTCGGAGGGACGACCCCACTCGTCTCGACCTGGCTCGTGCATACGACGCAGGACCCTCTTGCGCCTGCGTACTACCTGACAGCCGTCAGCGTCATCGGCTTCATCACGTTCTTCTTTTTCTTTGAGAACACGGCAGGGAAGGCGCTAAAAGGATCACATCCGACCGTTGCTTCGGAACAGGAAGTCCATGAAATTGCAAAAAATCCAGAAGATGCCCTGTGGTGGAAAGAAGATAACAAAAACGAATAACGGCAAACCAAACAGTCCCTTACTCGATGGAGTGAGGGACTGTTGTACTTCATAATGCGACATTACGAACGTTCAGTAGCTTGAAAGGCATGCCGAAGAAAATCAGCAATCCGTTGCCACGCCTGAAGCGCCGCGTCGATGTCCCCGTGGTGTGTAAAGGCATGAGCTTGACCGGCGAATTCCTGGTGCTCAACAGCGACACCTGCCGCTTGAAGACGTTTCGCATACTGCCGCGCTTCCTGCGCCAGCGAGTCGAGCTCCGCCGTCAGGACGAGCGTCTGTGGTAATGCTTCGAGTTGAGCCGCATAAAGTGGTGAAGCGAGATGATGGTACGCGTCTTCCGGTCGTGCGATGTACATCGCATTGAACTGACGTGCCTGTTCAGCTGGTATCGCTTCTTCGAAGAACGGTTTGTCCGCGGGATCCGTCGCGAGATCGAGCGGAGGATAATCAAGGATTTGAGCGATGAGCGGAACCGGATACGTCTGCTCGGCGTTCCATAACGATATGGCAGTCGCAAGATTCCCACCGGCACTATGCCCTCCAATCGCAATGCGCGCCGCATCGAGATGTAGCGTCTCAGCATGTTGGAAAATCCATTGAACGACTTCATAGGCGACGTGGACCGGAACAGGAAACGGATGCTCCGGCGCTAACGGGTACTCGACATTGAGAACATGACAGTTGGCGGTCTCAGCGAGAAACAGATTCCATGGTTCATCCATCTCTGGCGTTCCGGTGATGAAACCGCCGCCATGGAAACTGATGAATCCAGGTAGCGGTTCTGCTGCATCAATCGGTGAGTGACACAACACTCGGACATCTCCGACTGAAGTCGGCACGTGTAGCGTAGTCGTGGTCGCTTGCGGTGGATGAGGAGGTGTGACTTGAGGTCGTTCCTCATCCGAGCGGATTTGTTTGGCAAGGTCAATCATCTCTTGGCGATTCATCGAATTCCTCCTTTAGGTCTATCTTCATCATACCGAACGGATTGGTGAATTGCTCTTCTGGATTCGTTTTCTCTAGTTGAAGGAAAAAGCAGCCAGAGTTTGATACACTTTTGAAAGAAACTAGAAATCGAAAGGATGGAACAGATGCCAACACTTTACATTACGCGTCATGGCGAGACGGAATGGAACTTAGAAAAACGAATGCAAGGCTGGGAAGACTCTCCCTTGACAGCAAAGGGCAGGCAAAATGCGCGGGACCTTGGTCACCGCTTACGTAAAGTTCATCTGGATCACCTCTACATCAGTCCGATTGGTCGCGTCCGAGAAACAGTTCGAATGTTGGATCTCGATCCAGCGATTCCGGTCACCATCGACGATCGATTGCGTGAAATGCACATGGGGACCTGGGAAGGGCGGACGGCGGCGGAAATTGAAGTCGCACACCCGCTTGCTCATGCTGCGTTTTGGCAAACGCCGCATACCTACATACCAGAGAGTGGAGAATCCTTTGACGCGGTCCGGGAGCGCATTCTATCATTTTTGGAACGACTGGCAGATCATGAAGAAGACGAAAACATCTTAATCGTCACCCACGGCATCTTCCTTAACATCTTGCTGACATATCTTCAACGAAAGCCGTTCGCGACATTATGGGATCCGCCGTTCATTCATGGAACGAGTTTGACGATCGTTGAATACAGGGATGGGGAAGCCGTGATTCGATTAGAAGCTGACATGTCGCATGTCATAGCAGACTAAAAAAACGGCGGACTTTTTCTCGGTCCGCCGTTCTCCTTATCGTGATTTCGTCAAATAAATCAAAATTGCGCCTTCTTGTTTTCTGACCTTTAGGTGAGGAGTGGATAACGTGTCGATTGAGCGACCGATGATCGATTCTCCTGTCGTATAGCGTTTGAGGAGTAAGGGATAGAACGAAACATTCGTCTGTTTTTGATCATTGAATTGACCGCTGTCAGTCTGGACGTTTTGAGGTAAGGTATAGGCCGTTTTCGTCTCAGGAATACCATTCTTCGCATCAAGCGAATAGGTGAAGGCATGCGAATCGTTGAGTAGGTTCAAATCATACGTCAACTGGAACGGTGTGCGATCATATGTACCGGCAGGAATCGATTTGTCGATCAGCACCTCTGGTGGTTCTGTATCGTCAAATTGGACCGCCTTGAGCTGGAGCGGGCGATCGAGTGTACCAGTTAAGAAAAATGTCCGCTGTTGCTGCGACGCGTCCTTTGCGGTAGAGGGTGTAATCGAAAAGGAAGACTTCTTGATCTTGACGGTTTCTTTTGGAAGGACGGTTGCTTCCGTTGTGCAACCAGCAAGCAAGAAGGTTAGGGTGAATAAGAGAGCATATTTCATGACGTGTTCCTCTTTTCCGTAGTCATGGTGAATCGGGATGAAATTGAAATATTCAAAAAATTAGAAATGATACCTAGATTATACCAACAATGTTCTTGCTAAATAAAGGAGGAAATCATGAAAGGCAAATGGTTATTAGCAACCGTCCTGCTCGTCGGTTGTGCCTCGACAAGTGAAGAGGCCGAATCGACGGCAAAATCGTTATACGTCGCACCGAACGGCAGTGATAAAAATACAGGCACGTTGAAGCACCCGTTTAAAACAATCCGGCAAGCGACACTAAAAGCGACTGCGGGTACGACGGTCTACTTGCGAAAAGGAACGTATCACGAGAAGCTGGACGTTAGACAAAGTGGAACGAAACAACATCCAATCGTCTTTCGGAATTATAAACAAGAACGAGTCGTCTTAAATGGGGAAAACATTAAAGATCGAGACGCAACCTTACCGATCATACAGATTAAGGATCGAAAATATGTGACAATCCAAGGACTGACGATCGAAGCCGTTCAGTCGAAACGAACGGACGCGACACCGATTGGCATTTTGGTCACGGGATCAGGATCCTACATCACGTTGAAGAACAATACGGTTCGCGACATCAAGACGCTCGCGAAAGATGGGAATGCACACGGCATCGCCGTTTACGGAACGGGAGCGATTCGTCACCTGACGATTTCCGGCAACCGAGTCGAGCAAAATCGTCTCGGTTTCAGCGAAGCCCTCGTCTTAAACGGAAACGTCAAACATTTCCGGGTGACGAAGAACGTCGTACGGGATAACGACAACATCGGCATTGATTTGATCGGACACGAAGGGATTGCTCAGTCTAAAAAAGACGACTACGTCCGTGAGGGCGTCGTGTCGGAAAATCGTGTCTACCGGACGTCGAGCTACGGCAATCCTGCTTACGGGAAGGAATACAGCGCAGCCGGTATCTATGTCGATGGTGGGAAGAATTTGACGATTGAGAAGAATCTCGTCGAAGCGAGTGATATCGGGATTGAAGTGACGAGTGAACATGCCGGACGGTACGCAGAAGATATCATCGTCCGCCAGAATGAGGTACGGCAAAATGTCTACACCGGAATTGCGATTGGTGGGTATGACACGAAGCGGGGCGGTACAAAACGTGTCCGGATCGAGCAAAATCAGCTGATCGGGAATGATACGAAAGGGCTCGAGGGTGGTCAATTGCTCGTCCAGCATGATGTCCAAGACAACAAGATCATCGGGAACACATTCGATGGTTCGTTAAGTGTCGCCCATTACTTCAAGACGAGTTCTGGAAATCAGTTTGAAAAAAATACGTTCAAGCATACAAAACGTTTCATGTGGCGCGACGCCTCCTATAAAACGGAACGAAGCTTTCTGAAAGCGGTCCGAAAGGTGGAAGGAAGATGAAGTTATCGGAGCGACTCCTCGCTTTCTGGATTCGGATTCCAAGACGCTGGCGGCTTGCAGCGTTGACCGCCTGTATGTTAACGATTTGGACGGTGGAAGGCGTTCGTTTTTTAACAAGTCCCGCGTTACGACTGCCGACCGTTACCGATGCAATCATCTGTCTCATTCCGGCGATTCTATTGTTCATGGTATGGAAAACAAAGCGTTCAAATTAACACCTGAATTAATCGAAAATAACAAGGAATTCATTTAATCATCCTCGAAATAGGGAGGGAACTTCAATTAGTAAGGAGGAAAAAAGATGACGAAACTAACGATTCAAGCCGTGATTGACCGTCCAGTCGAGACCGTGTGGGAGATCTGGAACGCACCAGAAGACATCAAACGCTGGAACGCAGCGTCTGACGACTGGCATACGACGGCGTCAACGAATGATTTGACGGTCGGTGGTCAATTCACGAATCGAATGGAAGCAAAAGACGGTAGCATGGGATTTGATTTCACGGGTACATACGAGACAATCATTCCTTACGAACACATTGCGTATGTCCTCGAAGATGGTCGCCAGGTGACGATCGACTTCTCTCGGAACGGGCAACAGACCGAAGTCGTCGAATCGTTTGATGCCGAAACAAGCAACCCGCCTGAGATGCAACAAGCGGGCTGGCAGGCGATCCTTGATCGGTTCAAGGCGTATGCTGAGTCGAAGTAAATCGTTCGCTTCGTAACTTCCGACCACGGCGATCCGTCAGGGCAGGAATACCGCCGCTCTCATAGCGCCGGACCCAGTTATACAATTGTTGATACGACACATCATGCCGTCCGGCGATGCGTTGGTAGTCCTTTGCGGCCGCCAAACAATCGAGGACGGCATTCATGCGTTGTTCAAGAGTGTTGGTGGACATGAACGTTTTCCTCCTTATTGAATCGCCCTGGATTCGTCCATGGCATCAAACTAGTGCACATACAATCGATGGAAGCCATTGAATCAAAGAAAAATTGACGCGTCTCCTGTTGATTCGTTTTGACGATCAGTCGTTTTTCTAGCGTTGGTAAATGCACGAGAAACGAAATCTGACATTCCAAAGGCTGCGAGAGAATGGTGGTAGATCGTTTTTGTAAGTGGATCGCTGCTGAATTCGCAGTGATGTATAAGACGTGTCGATTCCATTCCTCTTCGCTAAAAAGTGAATCCATCATTGTGATAAATGCTTGACCGGAAATGAAGTTCATCGGACGACCTCCTTTCTTATAATGTGTA
The DNA here is from genome assembly GCF_019890935.1 of Exiguobacterium acetylicum. Taxonomy (NCBI): domain Bacteria; kingdom Bacillati; phylum Bacillota; class Bacilli; order Caryophanales; genus Exiguobacterium; species Exiguobacterium acetylicum. The sequence continues at coordinate 1,738,043 of NZ_CP082333.1, read as the reverse complement.
TATCCAGTACATGTTTTTCGAAAACCTATATTTCAAATATTACAAAAAACCACCTCCAAAAGAGAGGTGGTTAACGTTACCCTGCTAGTTCTAGCATTTGGACGAACGCGACGTCCGGATCCGTCGTCTCGAATCGGTTCAACCAATCCTTGAAGTCACCTTCGTACAAAATACGACCTTGATGAAGGAAGATGACATGGGCATCGGTATGCAATAGATCGTGTAATTGATGCGTCGAGAAGAGGCATGTTTGACCGTTTGCTGTCATCTGCTCGAAGCGTCGCATGATATGAAGCCGTGTTGCCGGGTCGACTCCGCTCGTCGGCTCGTCAAAGATGTAGAGCGAACGTGGTACTGTCGTCAACAGGGTCACGAACAACCATTTCTTTTCGCCAGCGGACATCTTACCGATTTTCATCTCCCACAGATGAGCGAATAAATCGAGCTCTCGCGGCTGTTTCAGATGACGCGTATAGGTCTCTTGCTTGCGATATGCTTTCAAACGAGCGAGCCGACCGACGAAAACGGCGACATCCTTACCCTTTAATTCATCCGAGTAATAGATGAATTGCGTCAAATAGAGGATGTCCGAGATATCGGGTAAGTCCAGTTCTCCGGACGTGATCGGTAAAGCACCGGTCATGCAATCAAACAGTGTCGTTTTCCCGGCACCGTTCATCCCGATCAAGACGTTCAGTTTCCCGGGAACAAGCGAAAAGGAGACATCGTGTAACAGATCAGGTGATTTCGGATAGTTGAAGCGTACGTGTTGAACGTGCATCTGAATCCTCCTATCGGGTCAGTAATGACATCAGATTAAAGCGTTTGACAGAGAATAGACCAAGTAACAGATAAACGACGAGTACGACGGTCAAGATCAGTAACGATGCTCCCGTAACGTGCTCAGAGACGGCGAGACCAAGTGTTTTCATGACATAAAAAGGATTCAAGTAACTGTACAAGCGATCCGGTTGGCTATTTGCGAACAAGAACAGGGGATACATGACGATGTTGATTAATGTCGACATACTCGAAATCTTTGCTGGAAGCATCGTCAAGGCAATGCTTGCAAAAGCAAGCGGGATGCTGAGCAACAAGACGAGATAAGCGAGTAACAACGTCAAAGGTGAGAAGTAACCGAATACGAGCATCAGGATCGTCGTAAAGACCGTCAAACTAACGGCTGCAAACACGAGCTGAACGAGTACGAGTGCGAGAATACAACCAATCTTACTACCGGAAATCATGATATACGTCTTCATCAAACCATGCTCCCGCATCCGGGCAAGTTGGAGTCCGATACTGTTCACGTAAATCGAGAGCAAGATATAGCCCCAAAAGAGCGCAAGGAACGAGAGGAAACTGTTCTCGGTGAAGTCAAGTCGTGACCCGAAGACAAAGGCGAGAATCAACGGGAAAATCAACGACCAAAAGACCGGAATCTTATCCGTCAGCATGATTTTTAAGTAGAGTATGAAGTAGCTAGGAATCGAATACATATGTGCCTCCTGTTCACAAAAATTGGTCAAAATATGAGCCTGTATGTTTTGATACGAAAGAAAATGGAGAAAAGTTCCTGATGAAGTAAGTTGTTAATAAAAGTAAGAATACCAGAAACGCACAAATATTGTAAACTGAAGCAAAGAACAGGAGGTGTCACGATGGACTATTTATTAACGTCCGGTGGGGTACAGAATCTCTCGATTCATAACGCGTTACGCGAGATGCTCGGAAAACCGATTGAAGAATGCCGTGCCATTGCAATCACGACAGCTTCCTACGCATTAGGCAGAGGAACGGACCTCGCTGTCAACTTCATTCAAGGAAAAGATGAGGCACCGATGGTCGATTTAGGATGGAAATCAGTCGGTCTGTTGGAATTATCAGCGGTCTCGGTAATTGATCCAGCAATTTGGCAACCAGCGGTCGAACAAGCGGATGTCATTCTCGTTAATGGTGGTGATCCACTCTTTCTACATCACTGGTTTGTCGAATCGGGCTTCGATCGACTATTACCGCAACTGACCGGTGTTTATGTCGGGATGAGCGCCGGTAGCATGGTTCTGACGCCACGAATCGGAACAGATTTCGTTGGATGGAAAAAGACGCCGGAGCAATCGGACGCAACATTAGGTCTCTTTGACTTTTCAATTTTTCCACACCTCGATCATCCGCAGTTACCAGATAATCACTTACAAGCTGCCGAATCATGGGCTGAGACATTGACGAATCCAGCTTACGCAATCGACGACGCGACAGCGATTCGTGTTATCGGTTCGAACGTAGACGTGATTTCTGAAGGAAAGTGGGTCCAGTTGCGATGAGGACGATCTATTTCATTCGCCATTGCGAATCGATCAAAACAGGCAGTGATCAAGGGCGGGGATTAACGGATGCAGGTCAAGAACAAGCACAGGAACTCGTAGCGTTCTTTAAAGAGATACCGATTGACGCCATCTACTCGAGTCCGATGCAACGAGCGATGGACTCCGTTCGCCCGCTTGCTGAGCAACGAGGTTTGCGAATCTACGAGGCAGCGTTTCAGGAACGGCGTTTTCAGGAAACAGACGAACGTTTATCGCCTGAACGGCTAGAAGAACTGTTGAAGCGATCATTTCAAAATGATGATTACGCGCAAAGTGGTGGAGAGTCGAATCAAATAGCACGTAATCGTGCTCTAACAGTCATCGATCAGCTACTTAAAACCCACCCGCACCACCGAGTGGTCGTCGCGACGCATGGTCTCGTGTTGGCTTTAGTGCTCGAACACTACACTGAACGACCGGCAAATGAGTGGCTGGGCGCGATGGGGAGTCCAACAATCCATCAGCTGACATTCGATGCAGGCGGGAAAACGTCTCATGAACAACTATTGTAAAATGATTAAATCTGCCCACTGAAGATGAAACCGAGAAAGAGCAGTAGTAACACACCAAGCGGAACGGCACAGGCGAGACTGACGTATTTGAGGATTCCCGATTCGCGTCGTTTGATGGCGACGATCCCAAGTCCGATTCCAAACAGATAAATGACAAGTCCGATTGGGATCGTCAGCATCGAGTTCGGTCCGAACGACCAGTTGAGCGGTGGGAAAATCATATAGGCGATGAGCAGACCGAGCAAACTAAAGAAGATAGAAGCTTTAGCGTATGTCATATGAGAACTCCTTTTAATTAAGTATGTGAACAAGAATTCGGACTTAAAACGTAAATTCCTGCTTCATCCAGTAAATTTCCTGTTTGGCATTTGAATGAACGGGAACTATATCTAAAAGATACTATCTTTTAGATATAGGAGGGACCGATGCCAAAAGAAAACATGACCCGTTATGCGATTCTCGGACTTCTTGCAAGCGGGTGTACGTCTGGTTATGAGATGAAACACACGATCGATACGAGTTTGAATCACTTTTGGAAAATTAGCTTCGGACAAGTCTATCCAACGCTGAAACGGTTAGAGGCGGAAGGGTTGATCGTTGAAGAGGTCACGGATGGGGAACGGAAACAATTCGCCCTGACGGAAAACGGGCATGCGGAGCTTGCGCGATGGGTCGCTGAACCGTCCGTCGAGCTGCCGGTGCAACGGAACGACCTGTTGTTGAAGCTGTACTTCGCTCGACATGCTTCAAAAGAGGTTACCTTGCAGAAAATTCAGGAGCACGCGCGATTGCTTGAAGAACGGCTTGAGACGTATCAAGCAATCGATGCGATGATTCGTTCTTATCCGGACTCGAATGATGCCGTCTATTGGTTATTGACGCTTGATTATGGCATTCGGAAGACACGGGCGTTACTCGATTGGTGTGACGCTTCCCTTGAGACCCTTGGAGGAGGAAATTGACATGAAACGGATCATTGCGACTCCGAACAAAGACGTCGTCGTGTTCATCATCGGTTTACGGATCAATCGTCTGCGTTCCGTCCGGCAATGGTTGCCGACGGTCCAGGCGATGGGACCGATGCTACAAGAGTGTTATGCAAACGATGTCGGTCTGATTTCGCATGAGTCACTTGTCGGTTGGCGTTCCGTGACGTTGATTCAATATTGGCGTTCGACGGAAGAATTGATGGCATATGCCCATGGTTCCCGTCATTTGACGGCGTGGAAACGATTCAATCAGAAGGCACGGACAACAGAAGCGGTCGGGATCTTTCATGAGACGTTCGAAGTCAGCAATTATGAGTCGATGTATGTCAATCTTCCAACACGAGGTCTAGCGAAAGCACTCGGGGAGTCGGCGATCAAGCCGCATCAAGAACAAGCAAAAGGGCGCTTAGCCGAGCGGCAATCACAAGAGACGATCTAAATAGACAAAAGACGGGTGCCGAGGCATCCGTCTTTTTATGTCGCGACTGGCGTGACGGGTTCGAGCATCTCCCCGCAGTTTTGGCAAATATGATCGAGCGTTTTCGTACACGGTTCGCAAAACGTACAAGCGTGCGAGCACTGATAGACCGTCGTTTCAATCGTTTCTTGACACCGGACACAGGTTGATTCCATATGTATCACCTCCTGTAATTAGTATAAGAAAAGCACTTTGAGGAGCACAGTAGGAGAACATAGGGAAAGGCTATATTTTCCTTTGATTCCGTGGTAATTTGAAGAAAGTGGTTTTAATTCGAAAGGGAGATGAAAAATGGACCAAATTGATCAACAGATTGTCCGGATTCTGCAAGACGATGCCCGGATTCCGTGGTCGGAACTCGGACGACAGATTGGGTTATCGGCACCTGCCGTCATCGAACGAGTCCGAAAAATGGAGGACGCGGGAATCATCGAAGGATTCCGCGCTGTCATAAATCCGGAAGCACTCGCGCAAGGGTTACTCGCGATCGTCATGTTCGAAGAGACACGCTGCGCAGGCTTGATTGAATTTTGTAAAGGACATCCAGAAGTCGTCGAGTGTCACCGCCTGACCGGTAGCTATAACTTCATGGTCAAGTTGCAAACGGCGTCCGTTACAACACTGGAACATTTTCTTGATGACGCATCGGTCTACGGCAAACCGTCGACCTGGATTCGACTGTCGACGCCAGTGCCGTTCACGGGATATACGGTATGACGGAAGCGACACGTGTACGGATCGAACAACTGACGGGGGATATCGGGCACGTCGAAAAGCTTGGTGAGCAAGGGGGCACTTCGATTGTGTACCGGATTGAAGCAAAAAAAGGGAGTTACTTACTAAAGACTGCTACGGAAGCGAGATACCAAGAATGGCTCGCAGAAGAAGCGATTGTCTTAGAAGAATGGATGCAACGAGAACCAGGGTTCCTACCGGAGTACGTTGGTTTTTTTAAGACGGAACAGCAAAGCCATCTCTTGATGCAGTGGCGAGACGGGATGACGTTGTCGACAGCCTTAAGACAGGCGACAAGCGAGCAGCGGATTCAGCTGTGGCAAGCGTTCGGAACGTATCTTTTCCAGTTTCATCAACGCACGACAGGGGGAACGTCACAGGAGTGGCTAACGGAACGACTTATGACAGCGGAACGTTATGTCGCATCTGCTTGGACGTCTGGTACGATGGATTTACTGAAACGATTAAAGTCCTCCTGTCCGAAGGCGATAACTGCCAGTTGGATTCATGGCGACTGTACGACGGACAATCTGTTGGTCGCGACGGACGGAACGCTGTCGTTCATTGATGTCGGTGCAATGAGACCGGGCGATCGGCGGTATGACATCGCTCTTGCGATCAGTCCGATCATCGATGATCCGCGAGCCCTCGATGCCTTTTACGAAGGCTACCGTTTCGAGCGATTGACTACACGAGAATTTGATTATTACGAACACGGACTGTATTCCTTTTTCTAAAAAGTCGTTGCAAAGGAGAAAAGAGATGAACCTCATGCTAATCGGAGGCGGTCAACTGGTTGCTCCATCTCATCAATTCATCAATCGGCATGTCGTTCAACTGACGAAACACGCGCCACATATCGTCTTCCTGCCGACGGCAAGTCGGGATGAATCGTTATACCAACACCAATTTCGAAATACATATGAAGCACTTGGCGCGATCGTCTCGATCGTCACGCTGTTTGACGACAAACAATCCATGGCGACGCAACGACGATTAATAGATAGTGCCGACATTCTTTATGTCGGGGGTGGCAATTATCCGTTACTCGTTCAGACGCTTGCTCTAAAAGGCATGGATGTATTGCTTGAACAAGCCGTTAAGCGTGGAACATGGTACGTCGGTGTCAGTGCTGGAGCGATCTATGCGATGGAATACGGAATCCGTACGAGTGAGGACGGAACGGACTATTGTCTGGATACGGGGCAAGGCTGGCTGAGCGGCTGTCTTTGTCCGCACTTGAACCAGGAAAAACGGGAAACCCGTTTTCAGGAACATCTGCCTCAAATGAATCATGCCATCGGATTACCTGATGATACGGCGTATATTCTTTCCGGGACAGATCACTATCGAGTAGGAGAAGGGCACGCGTTGTATGGGCGTTAGATTATGTGAACGTTAGCGTCTCGAACTCTAGGAGTGTCATCTTCTTCGATAGTCGTTTCGGATTCGATAAATGACAGATGAATTCAAGACTATTGCCATCTGGATCATTGAAATGCAGTTTGGCATGGGCGTAATCCTTATGTGTCATCACGAAGGGCTCATCTGGTCCAAATCCAAATGCAGCGCGTGGTTCGATTTGACGCTCGCGCAACCAATTCGGAGCATTCCGTAAAAAGTCGATATCGACAGTTAAAGCGATGTGTCGGATGGAAGGATGATACGGCGTGTTCGCGTGCTCGCTAAGCCAAAGGCCAATCCAGCTTTTCCCGGGTTCAATCCATAAGAATGCGATTCGATCGTCAACGGTATGATCAAAGGTCAATCCGAGTGATTCGTAAAATACAATCGATCGATGTAAATCAGTTACCGGTAGATGCGCTTCATATAGTGAGAACGTCATCGAACGAGTTCTCCTGTAGCACGATGTTCGAGCACGCTAGACATGTGTTCGGTCGCCCATTGTTTCATCATCAGGACGAGTGGACGAAGGGTCTCACCGAGTGGGGTAAGCGAATACTCGACCCGAGGTGGCACTTCTGCGTATGTCACACGTTGGATCAGCCCATCGTACTCGAGTTCTCGTAATTGTAAGGTCAAGATACGCGGACTAATGGATTCGGAGGTCTTCAATAGTTCTGAAAAGCGAAGCGGACCGTCAAGCAATTGATGGATCAGGATGGCTTTCCATTTTCCACCGATCACTTCAACCGTCGCTGCCGTCGCGCAAGAATAGATATTTAGAAAGACACAACTTTCTTCGTTTTGCATGTGGATCGTCTCCTTTAGTTACATGATTGATAGTATGTCACTTCAAAGTGCGTACTTGTCGCTTGCTAGGAAGCGGCATACACTTCAGATGTCACTATCATACGAAATGAGGCTAGAACATGTTAACTAAAACGACTACCGATTTACGAAAACAACAGATTCTCGAGGCATTCGCCTTCCGTCACGCGACAAAACGATTTGCGGACAAACAGATTCCGGAAGATGATTTTGCTTTCATTCTTGAAACGGGGCGTCTTTCACCGTCATCGTTTGGCTACGAACCGTGGCGCTTTCTCGTCATTCAAGATGAGTCACTTCGTGCGCGTCTTGCACCGTTTGCGTGGGGCGCTGCTGGACAACTTGAGACAGCGAGCCACTTCGTCATCCTCTTGGCTCGAAATGAACAGGACATGCATTTTGACGCGCCTTACATCAACCATATGATGCAGGACGTGATCGGATTAACGCCTGAAGCACAGAAAGGTCGTCATTCATTTTATCGTCAGTTCCAAGAATCCGACTTCGATCTTGTGTCATCAAAGCGTGCCATGCGGGATTGGTCGGCAAAACAAACATACATTGCGCTCGGTAACATGATGACCAGCGCGGCACAAATCGGGATTGATTCGTGTCCAATCGAAGGGTTCGACCAACAAGCTGTCGAACAGCTGTTACGTGAAGAAGGACATTTGACGGACAATCTGAATGTCGCGGTCATGGCAGCGTTCGGTTACCGAAATGCAGCACCGGCGCATGCGCAAACGCGTCAAGCCATCGCTGATCTCGTTGATTGGGTCTAATATTCAAGCTATTTTAAAAACTATGTGATTCATCCCATCTGAGCCGAAATTTTTCTTCGGCTCAGTTTTTTGTTTACTAGGCATCATGGTCATATAAATAATCATCAAAACAGTTGACGAACAAAAATCAAGATGGTATATTTATCTCGAATTAAAGATATATGAATTGAAGATACAATAGAGGTGAACGAAATGACTCCATCGAATCCGAACTTGAAAGCATTAACGGTCATGGTGCGTGCAGTCGATGCGTTACATGAAGTCATCAAGAAGGACGTTGCGCAATGGGGGTTGAACCCAACGGATTTTTCAGTTCTTGAGTTGCTGTTTCACAGGGGCAGGCAACCGATTCAATTGATTGGGAAAAAAGTCTTGATCACGAGCAGTAGCATCACATACGTCATCGATAAGCTTGAAAAGAAGAATTACGTTGTCCGCAAAGCATGTCCAGAGGATCGGCGTGTGACATTTGCGGAACTGACACCTGAAGGGCAACAATTGATGGAAACGATTTTTCCGGAGCACGAGCAAGCAATCAATCAAGTATTTCAAGGAATAGCCCCGTCAGACCTCGAAGCATTCATCGAGACAGCCAAAACGATCGGCTATCAAGCAAAAAAACAATAAAAATTTTTTAGACTGATATCTCGAATTCGAGATAATAACCATTAAAGGAGCGATTTTTCATGAATGAATTAAAAGGAATCCACCACGTGACGGCGATTACAAGCAGTGCCGAGAAAAACTATGACTTCTTTACGAACGTCCTAGGGATGCGATTGGTCAAGAAGACCGTCAATCAGGATGACATCCAGACGTATCACTTATTCTTCGCCGATGATAAAGGATCTGCCGGCACAGATATGACGTTCTTTGATTTCCCTGGTATTCAAAAAGGGTCACACGGAACGAATGAAATCTTTAAGACAGCGTTCCGTGTTCCAACGGATGCGGCACTCGAATACTGGATTAAACGCTTTGACAAATACGACGTCAAGCACCGTGGTATCAAAGAACAATTCGGCAAGCAGACGCTCTCGTTCGTCGATTTTGATGAGCAACAATACATGTTGATCTCTGACGAGCATAATCAAGGTGTCGCTTCCGGCACACCGTGGCAAAACGGTCCGGTACCCCTCGAGTTCGCGATCACGGGACTCGGTCCAATTCACATCCGGATCGCGGAATTCGACAATTTAAAAGCGGTACTTGAACAAGCGATGTTGATGCGCGAAGTCGATCAAGCGGGTTCCCTGCACTTGTTCGAGATGGGCGAAGGCGGAAATGGTGCCCAAGTCATCGTTGAGCACAACGTCGTTCTACCAAGCGGACGTCAAGGATTCGGAACGGTCCACCACGTCGCTTTCCGCGTTGAAGATACGGCTGCCTTACAAGAATGGATCGAGCGGATGCAACAGCTACGCTTCAACACGTCCGGTTACGTCGATCGCTTTTTCTTCGAGTCCCTTTATGCCCGTGTCGCGCGCGGTGTCTTGTTCGAGTGGGCAACGGATGGTCCTGGTTTCATGGGGGATGAGCCATACGAAACGGTCGGGGAGAAATTGTCGTTACCACCGTTCCTCGAGCCGCAACGAGCACAGATCGAACAAATGGTCCGTCCAATCGATACGGTCCGGAGTACGCGCAAGATCGAAAAAGAATACCTTTAAGAGAACGTAACGATAACGTAGCCAACCGCATCTAAACAAGAGGAGGAAATGAAAATGGAGAAATTAAACATTGGTATCATCTTAGGATCCACACGTGAAGGACGTCTCAGCCCACAAGTCGGGAACTGGGTCAAACAACTCGCCGATCAACGGGGGGATGCAAACTACACGATTCTTGATATCGCCGACTACAAATTACCGCTTCTAGGTGAAAAGGATGGGGATTCGTCGGGTGCTGCTGATTGGTCGAAGGATGTCGCAGCGCAAGACGGATTCGTCTTCATCGTCCAGGAATACAACCACTCGATTGCAGCGTCACTCAAGAATGCGCTCGATTATTTACGAGTCGAATGGAACAATAAAGCGGCAGGGATCGTCTCTTACGGTTCTGTCGGTGGAGCGCGGGCAGCAGAACACTTGCGCGGCATCCTCGGTGAGTTATTGATTGCCGATGTCCGGGTGCATCCGGCGTTATCCTTGTTCACGGATTTCGAGAACGGATCGGTCTTAAAAGCGGCAGCCGTTCAAGAAACATCGGTCAACCAAATGCTCGATCAAGTCATTCCGTGGGCAACAGCATTAAAAACAATCCGCTAAATCGTGATTGATCAGAAAACCCCCTCATTTCAGCGAAATGAGGGGGTTTTCTATCGTTGTCATGTACAACACGACGTGACGCGGCGCAGATCCTTTTCTTGAATGTAAAGCGTGTGTTGGCGGACTTTATAAGGAATGTCAGCCGCTTGCAGACGTTCGAGATAGTGACCTGTTGGAGTGACCGTCCATTTCACATACGACGTCGCAGCATTCGGAGAGGCGAGACAGGTGAGCAATACAAGTGGAAGGAACCATTTTCGAAGTTTCAAGCGTATACCTCCTTCATTATTTCAAATACTGTATTAATGATTTTATTGTTTAATTTAAAAACTGAAAATCACGACTCACGTCAACAAAAAATAACTGACCATCAAGCCGACCAACAGACCACCAAAGACAAGTCGATAAACGGGGGAACGATGGGTTCCTTTATTTCGTTTAACTTGATAGACGATGAAATAAATCACACTGGTCACCATGACGAGGATCGCCAGTGTACTGAGTAAAGTAGACATCAGCATTCCTCCTTATCGTAGGATTTTAGATAACGCTTTTCCTTTCGCCAGTTCGTCGACGAGTTTGTCGAGAATCCGGATGTTACGAATGAGCGGATCCGTTAGATGTTCCACACGAATCCCGCAGATGACGCCAGTGACTAAAAAACGACGTTCATTCAGGGCAGGTGCGTGCTCGAAAAAGGCTGCGACGTTTTGGGTTTGTATGGCTTGTTCAAGAGTGGATTGCGTGTGTCCGGTCAACCAGAACAGCACGTCATCGAGTTCGTCTTGTGTCCGTTGCTTACGCTCGACTTTTTGACGGTATACCTGATACAGCTGCAACATTGGCATTTGAAATACTTTTTCGTAACTCATCTGAATCGCCTCCTTTCATGGTAACATATGGGAAAAGGTCTTGTGTCACGGATTTCAATTCGGTTTGGAGGTGCAGGATGAAATGAGATATCGAATCATTGGAATGACTTTTTTGACGTGCCTAGTGCTATTTTTAGGCGTCGTGGGCGTAAAAATGTCGTATCAGGCATTGATTGATCCTCCGATTGATCAATCGACAGGAAACTGGGTACATGTCCCGAGCACAATTTTACCGACTAAAAAAGTCATTTATGCGAAAAAAGATTTGATCACAAAGGCACTGAACTCTTCAAAAAATGGGCACAAAGGATATCGGAAAGAGCCGGATAAGAAACCTGTTGTTGAAGTGGGAAAGGGATCATGGACGGATGCAATCAATCAAATCACTCGCGTGGCTTCTTGGATTGTCGCTCTAGTGATGATCATCTATCTGTATCGTCGACAACGATTCAACCGCATGCAGTGGTCATTCCCATCAAAGCATCAACCGAAACGAACCGCTCTATCGCTTCCGCTAACCCCTGAAGTCCAGCTCTCCTTAGAAGACAGTATGCTTGATTCAAAAATTCGTGAAGCGGTGCGCGCGTTCAATCAATCACTTGCTCCAGCGCAGCAACGGCGGACATATGAAACGCTGACGGAGTGGTTAATACGCTTAGAAGTCACAGTCCCGCATGAAATCTATCAGCTCGTTCGCTATGCCGACGTAGCAGAACAGACACTCGATCCCTCTCAACGGACTGCTTTCCTCGAACAGCTTAAGCAAAATCAGACACGGCTCGTGTAATCAGCCGTGTCTTTTTTGGTGTCCGCGATACTTGTTAAGGGCGAGCATATTTAAGAGGAACAGTGCTGCACCATAAAGAAATAGTCCGAGCCAGTACGGCCAGATGCTCGACCAACCGTTGCCGTAGACAAGTACCTCTTTGATCGCACTCGCTCCGTAGAAAATCGGGGTGATGTATCCGATGTTACCGAGTCCGTATGGAATCAAATCAAGCGGAATCAATCCCGAGAAGAAAATCTGCGGAATGATCGTAAAAGGAATCAATTGGACGACTTGTAATTCAGACTGGGCGAAAATCGAAATCGTTGCGCCGAACAAGACCGCGACGACGGCAAGTCCAAGCATCGTCAGGAAGACCCAGATGATCGAACCTTCAGACGGTAAGTCAAGAACGGTCGTTGCATACAGGACCACAAGAATCGCCTGGATGGAGGCGAAGACGCTATAACCGAGCGTATAGCCGAAGATGACGTCGGTTTGGCGAATCGGTGTCATCATCAACCGCTCGAGCGTGCCACCACTGCGTTCCTTGACGAGAGCCATTGCTGATAAGATGAAGACGAAGAAGAACGAGAACAGCGATAAAAAAACGAAACCGAGCGCATCAAACGTTGATTGATCGACATCTCCGTACAGATAGTTCGTCTCGAGTTGCATCGTCGGTTGCAGCGATGCCAGTCCAGCTTGAATCTCGCGTAGTGCCTTTGAACTTTTCGTTGAAGGTTCGCGGAGGTTCAATGCTAGCTGGTTATCTTTCATGTCTAACACGACGTCGACCGTTTCATGGTCCTTGAGGTAGGCGTCCGCATCGCTGCCGTTATACGTTTTAAGCGACAGATCCTGTTTTTCGATCGCTTGTGAGACCGGTGCCGGTACATCTTGACTGATGGCGACGACAGGCGTGTAATCATCGTTTCCAAGTAGGAAATAGATCAAGGTGAAGATTAATAACGGAGCAAGCAAAATCAGTCCGACGCTTCGTTTATCGTTCAACGTTTGACGGATGACCCGTCGTGCGAGTTGCCACATCACGTCACGTCCTTTCCAGCGAGCAGGAACAGTTCCTCGACCTGACCGTTTTCAGTCTGTGCGAGCAAACGGTCGAGCGGATCGTAGGCGATGATCCGACCGTTATAGATCAATGCTGCCCGGTCACATTCATTGATTTCATCCATGACGTGGGTCGAGACGACAATCGTCGTACCTTGCGCACGAATCGCTTGGAATTGATTCCAAATCTGGCGGCGTAACACGGGATCAATCCCGACGGTCGGCTCATCCAGGAATAAGACGGTCGGACGATGCAAGATTGAGATGGCGAGGGACAATCGTTTCTTCATCCCGCCGGAATAATGGCGAACGAGCTTTTTTTGATCATTCGTTAAATCGACGAGTGTCAAGACCTCCTCGATGCGTTTTGCTAAATCCTGACGGGACATGTTGTATAAGGAACCGAAAAATTGCAGGTTCGCAAGCCCCGATAAATCCTCATACAAAGCATCGTTTTGTGGCATGAAACCAATCTGCGATAACATCTTGAAGCTTGGCATCGAAGTGTCACCAATCTGAATCGAACCTGCGTCTGCCTGGATCGCACCAATCATCAAACGAATCAGTGTCGTCTTACCAGAACCTGACGGACCGAGCAAGCCACAAATCTCACCGGACGGAATCAAAAGATCAATCTGTTGGAGGACGTTCTGTTGATGAAACGATTTTGATACACCGTTCAGTCGTAAATCCATCGTATTCTCCCTCCTTTTTATAAAATAATTATTGAACAACGTGTTGATTAATTTCATTATAAAAGGGAGAGAAACTGGGAGCAATGACCAGTTGACGTCCATCTGTCGCTTAAGCGACACATCCTTCTAAAATGTTGAAGAAAGAGGCGATTTCAATGAAAAAACAGGATTTACGCGTTATCCGGACTGACCGGAGGATTCGTGAGACGTTCCTTCAGCTGATCGACGAAGTTGGTTTTGATGCCGTGACGATCAAGTTGTTGACAGATCGGGCGGAAGTCAACCGCGGGACGTTCTATCATCATTACGCGGATAAATACGAACTACTCGAGCGGATGACGAATGAGATTTTTGAAAAGATTGAAGCGACGTTTGAACGCGAGATTCCCTTTGTCTTAATCAACCAAAAGGAGGACTCACCGTACCGACGAATTATTCCGTTTCTGACGTTTCTTTATGAACACCGGACGCTGATGCGAATCCTACTCAGTCCGACGAGTGACGGGATGTTTCGGAACCGGGTCCGTGATTACATGCAACAGATTCTGTTTTCAGGACTACCGGAACAAGGAGAACGGCTCGTTCCAGAAAATTATCTCATTGCCTATCTCTCAGCCGCCCATCTCGGTGTCATCGAATCCTGGTTGAGCCATTCAAACGAGACATCACCGGAAGAGATTGCTCGAATCATCTTTACGATTTCGATGGAAGGGCCGTTTCGAGCAGCGGGGTTCCGACGATGAGTCTTGAGCAAGTCTTAGAAAAAGTCGTCGCGTGTTTGCAGCAAGAACGGATTCAGTTTGGCATCGGTGGTTCATTATTGTTACACCATCATGGACTGCCTGTCACTCCGCGCGACATCGATCTCGTCGTCGCGTTAGCGGACGCCGAACGGGCAGTCCTATTGTTATCTGAGATGGGAACTGTCGTTGAACAAGACGAGACGTCACTTTACGCGACGGAAGTGTTCCAAGAATTTATGATCGAAGGAATCGATCTCGATCTGATGAGCGGACTACAGGTTCGCCATGACGAGGGCGTGTTCGTCTATCCGTTTGCTGAACAATCGATCGATTCAGTTGGACTTCCGTTCATGGCACTCGTCGATTGGTACGTCATCTATCAACTGATTCCGGGGCGGGAACAAAAGGTCACGATGATTGAAGACGTATTTACGAAACAGGAAGTCGACCGTAAGCGTCTCGAACAGCTGAGAAGCCTCGTTCTTCCGCAAATAGTAAAGAAACGAATCAATCAGTGGCTGAAATGACATACAGGTCTTCGAGTAAGACGACCTCATTTGTTGCCGGTAAGTAAGCGTGGTTCGAGTCAAGCAAACCACAGAGAACATAGTGGTCAAGTGCCCGGTCGAAAACATAATACGGTTTCAATGTCAGGTAAGGCATGAGTGCGTGACGTATGACTTCTTCCGGAACGCTATCAGGCAATCCTTGTGTCGAGTCATGATAGAGGTCAATAAATGCTTCATTATCAACGATTAGGCTGACTTCAAAAGTATCTTCGATCAAAAGAATCGTTAAACGACGTTTGTAAGCGAGATTTATGTCGTCAAGAGTCCGGCGTACTACTACGTTAATGAATGGAAAATCCCGATGGATTTCTTGAATCGTCCACGCTCCGGACTCCTCCGGATATTCGGCAGCGATGAGATCTACAGCAATCGACTGACATGTTTCCAGCATCTCGTCAGTCAACGGTCGGTAATCCGGATGTGGCGTTTGAGCTTCGGCATCGAGTGCCGTGACAGCGTCTCGCCGCTTAATCAATTTGCGCGTATAGGAGAAGGTGGACGGTTTGTCCCATGTCACGATCTCGTTCATGGCAACGGACGAAGTTTCGGGATTACTTAGAAGATACGTGCGCAAGCCGTCTTGAGAAACAAAGATTTCTTCAATTGCATGCGCTTGTATTGGTTGTTGGTCATCAGGTGCAAAAAAGAACCGTATTTGTTCTGATATGATCGGTGCGATTTGTATAGGTGACAATGTGAACGGTTCAGTCGAATACTTGTTACTCAGCGCGGGGGTTCCATAGACACTGAAAGAATCGAGCGCTCCTTCATTCGTTAGCTCAAGCGATATGAACAGACCAGGGGAGAGGCGAATCCCGTGATGACAGTTGACGTACTGATACAGAGAATCTTGATGCGTAAGGAACATGAACTGCTTCTCGAACGTCATTCCTAATTCTTGCTCAAGCCAAGCAATCCGTATGTCTGAATCACGTAAATCCTCTGGAACTGAATGAATCGCGACAGCGCCATTTTTGTGGATCGCAGTCGTTCGTTTTGTAGCCGTATCGACTTGGATCTCTATCGTACCGTCTGGATAACTCTCATCTTCAGACCAAGGGCCGTGATTGATGGGTAACCAACACGTCTCAAGCGAATATTGCGTTTCACCATGAATTTTTTCACGGCGATAGAAGGTTTCATGTAAGACATAATCGTTCAGTTGATATTTGTCTTGGATATGGGAGATTAAATCTTTCGTTAATGGATGCAACTCGTTCACTCCTTTATATCTATCTTCACTTTATAGATCACGTATTAAAACGACCTCATTTGTTGCTGGTAAGTAGGCATGGTTCGAGTCAAGCTTGCCACAAAGAACGTATTGACCTTTTGAGATATCGAACACATAACGCGGCGTGAGCAAAAGGTACGGACGTAATGCATTGAAGATGATGTCTTGCTGATCATCCTCGAGCTTTGGTGCAGTAACGGATGCGAGCGCGGTATGGAGTTCCTGATCGTCGGTCAAGCTAATCCAGTTAAGCGTCTTTTCGTCAAGGAGAATTGTGACGCGTCTTTGCTGATCAACATATGACGTCGGATACGCGCGTGACAATTTGACAGCAAGGTAGGGATGTTGCCGGTAGATGTACCGAATCGCCCATTGTCCGGATTCACTGGGGTAGACGTTTTGGACGATTTCTTGAACCGCAATTCGACAGGCATTCACTGTCTCTTGCTGGATTGGATGAAAATCAGGATGTTCAGTCTGCATGATCACATCCTCTGCTGTCACGCTTGCTGCTGATTGGAAAGGATGGCGCTTGAGAATTGAAGTTGACGGATTTGCCCACGTTAAGATGTCATTTCGATCAAGTGATGACGTGAAATCCAGTTTACTAGGCACAAGGATAGACCCTTCTTGCGTCACGATCGTCTCGACGACAGTATGCGCGTATTGATGTCCTGGTTTTGTATAGGAGAACCACTTTATTTGTTGTTTAGCTAGCGAGTCGATGTCCTCGAGCGTTAAAGCGAAAGGTTCCTGATTCACATGATGATCACTCGGGTGAGGACCGTATAGGAACAACTCATCGAGTTGACCGTTTTCCGTTAACGTCAAGTGAATGAAACAATCGGGTGAAAGCCGAATCCCTTCGTGACAACTCACATAACTGAAAAAAGTGTCGTTTTCTTCTTCGAGCATGAAATGCGTACCATGGATCATATCAGTCTCTGATTCGATCCAAGCGATCCGAGTGGTTGGCTCACGTAAATCGTCAGGAACGGAATGAATCGGGGTCGAACCGTGTAAGGATAACGTCGTCGTTCGTTTCGTGACAGGGTCAATTGTAATCTGCACGGTTCCTTCAGGAAGCATCGTGTTATCCTCTTCCTCGATAACCGATGCATCTCGTGGAATCCAAAACGTTTCAAAAGAGTAGACGGTTTGGTCGTTCCGTTTGTGTCGAGCGTAAGATGACTCATAGAGAATGTAATCATTTAACTGATACTTCTCGATAATGAATTCGACTAATTGGTTAGTTAAGATATGCACTACGTTCACTCCTTTAAATAACGATTAGCTGATTCATAATGATGATTGATCAAAAACAGGTGTACAATATCAGCTAATTGTTCAAGTAAAAGAGAAGACCATCGATGAGTACTTTCTCTTTCTCATACGTTCAGTGTAACGTGAAGTATTGGAAAAAGAATGTGAATTGAAATTTATTACATAATTGTAAGGCGTCGAACACGATTTAATGTATTATTCTAGAAGAGTAACTAGAAGTAGTATTAAGCTGTAGGAGGAAACAAAAGTGTCAGATTTTAATCTAGCTGTGAACGTGTTATTCGGAAGTGTCCATCTCATCCTCATGGCGATGGCTGTTCCATCGATCATCTACGCGCTTTATCTGTTACGAAAAATCGCTAATAAATGATTGCAGGGGTTTATTGGTAATGAAAAGAAGATAGTTAAAGTACCTACGCATCATTCAAAGGAGGCGATAACATGTCATTTTGGACATGGTTTTCAATCTTATTTGTGTTAGCGGTCAGTGTCTACGCATCTTCTCAACCAAAACGTTCAAAGCATTAACAAAGGCGCGACTTCCGTTGTGGAAGTGCGCCTTTTTGTTTGTTCAGTTTTGTGTATCGAGCCAAGCGATCGCGTCCGTTAAGTCGTCGGCAATATAGTCGACGTTTGCTTGTTCCACGCGATCAGCGTAATCACGAATGGAGCTCTCTCCAGCACCGGTTCGGACTAAAATTTTGATACACCCGGCGTGCGCAGCTGCCATCATATCACTCCATCGGTCCCCGATGACGACACATTGATCGAGTCGGAGATCGTGTTTTGCTTGTGCTTGTTTTAATAATTCAGGTGATGGTTTGCGACAGGTGCAACAATCTTCCGCGGCATGCGGGCAAATCAGCGTATCATCAAAGCCAAAGCTCAGTAATTCTGTCCGAAAATCCTCTTCACGCGCCAATCCTTTTGAGATACCAGGTTGATTCGTAAACGCAATCAGTAAAATCCCTTGATTACGTAAGCGTTCGATTAGCGAAGAAACGTATGGAAATAGCGCAAACGTTCCAGGGTAGTGGACGGTAGCATCTCCACCAATCGTTCCGTCTCGGTCAAGAAATATTGCCTGAATAGAATTCATGTGTACAACTCCTTAGTTTACGAAGCATCTTTTAGTTCTTGATACGGTTGGACACGTGCTGCCAGTTGAGCTGGGATGAAGGCGGCGATGACACCGAACAAAATCGGTAAGGCGAGCGATACGCCAATCAACAACGGTTCATTCCACGGTACGAGGTCATACAAGACATAAATCGTCGTATAAGCAACAATCAGTCCAATGACTCCGGAAATCAGACCGACCAGGAAGCCTTCAAGGACAATCAACTGTCGGATCGCTCTGTTCGTCCAGCCGAGCGCTTTTAAGACGGCGAGTGAGGCGCGGCGATCGGTGACGTTTTGCCACATGATTTCACCTGTCGTCAAAATAGCGATTGTGATTGCAACGCCCATCGTAACGTAATGCATCGGACCGACTTGCAGGGCGACGAATTGACCGAGCCACGACGTGTAAAGAACACCTTGTAAATGGAACGTCACGAATAAGAAGAACGTCAGCAGTGCCGTCGGTAAAGCGATTGAGAGAACGGACAGGCTATTACGCTTCCATTTCCCGATCAGTTCCTTTAGTGCGAGTGTCGCAGTCGAACGAAGTTTCAGTCCGACGCGAGCGGCTTTCGCGTATTCACCGGTCTTGATCGCTTCGTACGGTGAGATGCGGCGAATCGTCCAAGCTGACCAGGTCGCACCAGCGAGGTAGATGACGAGACTGAACAACGCGATCCAAAGAAGGCTCCAGCCGTTCATCGCTTCATTACGAACATATGAGAAGATTCCTTCAACAATCAAGGCGACCGTCGAGACGAATCCAGCGAGAATCGCCGCCTCGATCAAAACGATTTTGTAGAGATCCTTCGTCCGCCATCCGAGTGCGAGTAAAACAGCGAATTCTTTCCGACGCGCTAACATCGAGACATAGCTCGTCGCGAGGACATAGACGATCGCGACGGCAAGCATCGCGAAGATGACGCCTGAGAACCCAACACTCGTCTCGCGGAAGATTGTCATCGCAGCACCGATGTGGATCCACGGTTGTTCGATCCAGCCAAGCGTCTTACCGTCATCGACAACCTTCGTGACGACGGGTTGAGGAGAGGAACCCTTAGTAATTGTGACCATTAATCCAGTTTTCTGTTCGATTTGCTTTTTCACGTCTTGGAGTAGTTGCTCCGATGCTTCACTGACGGTCGAAGCGCCTTTGATTTTAAGGCGAATCGAAGAAATGGCTTGTTCACCATTGACTGCTCGCGCGCTGTCAATCGTCGTCAGGATGTTTGGAGAACTCGTCAACAGTCCGACGGGATTACCAGACGTATCAATCGATTTCGCTGGGTTGACAGGTTCCCCCTTCGCATCTAAAACAAGATCGGCAGACGAAGGACGATAAGTTTCCATTGGTAACTCGTTCAGCGGGTCTTTTGAGACCTTGATGTTTTTCGGATCGTACAGACCAACGACTTTAAATTGTAAAAATGGAAAGCGGACATTAGATGAGCCTGGTTCTGGTTTTTTAACCTTTTGTCCCATCGATGTGAGGGAGCGATATCCTTTATCTGAAATAAGTTCCTTCTCAATACCGATTCCTGAAATTCGTGTCGACGTCGCGGATACTTCGAAAGCGTTGCTCCATCGGCTTGTAAATGGACTAAGCGTTGATTGGAATTGAAGAGGGCCAGATTGATAAACCAATTGTCCTCCTTCTGCATATTCAGAATCCGTTTGTAAGCTGTTCGTTTTTTCAACCATCGTTCGCAGATAGGTTTCTTCTACTTTAGCGGTTGGGATGGAAAGGTGTTGAATACTCTTAGCGGGATAAGAGGCAAGAGGAGAATTGATAATAGACCGTTTTGGTTGTGTTTTGATGACCTTATCAATTAGTTTTTGCTGGTCTTGTTCGGTTTGATAAGGAGCATCGAGACGTTCGATATCATAGTCGTAACTTCCCTTATTAAAAGAATTCGGATTCACTAAGATCGGGATGATATTTTGATTATTAGCCGCGTCTGACTCATGGTGATCGGTCGAATTGAAGTATCGGGATTTGTTCGTCGTACGTACACTCTTGTCCAGACCGACCAACCGTGCTTCTTCTTTTGGATCAATACCGACGATCAGGACTGGATTTCTAGCGACAGCCGTTGAAAAACCATCAATTTGTTCAGAAATGAATGAAGCGTTCTCAGGAACTTGAACTTTTGTTCCTTGAGCAAGATGAAGCACAGTTTTTGATTGTCGCTCTTTCTTGAAGCCGTTTTGAATATAAGTGGTTTCTGTAAAACGATAGATTCCTGGTGTGGAAGGAATTTTAATCGCTTTTTCAAAGGAAACATTAGACATGACATACCCCATGACAGCGACCGGGGCTGCAATATCAACCTCATTCATTTGTTTGATTTGTTGATATTGTTTAAACGAAATCCCACCGTTAATCCCATTAAGATAATTCGGTTCGAGTAACTTACTCGACTCCGTCGTCATCTGACTGCCTTTCGGTCGAACGACGATATCATACGCGGACGACCATTTCTTTTGTAACGTCTGTTCGACCGTACCCTGACTTGAATCGGTCAAGTTGAACATCAGACTGAGTCCAGCGCTGATGATGAGCGCACCGACGAGCGTCAAAATGAATTTTCCACGTTGCCGGCGCCACTGGTTTAAGACAAAACGAAACATAATCCTTCCTCCCGTGAAGAGAGAGGGACAACGTCTGTTGCCCCTCGCTACAAAATAAAATATTAAGCTGCATCTTTGAGTTCTTGATACGGTTGAACACGTGCTGCCAGTTGTGCTGGAATGATCGCGGCGATGATACCGAATAAAATTGGTAAGGCGAGCGATACGCCAATCAACAACGGCTCATTCCACGGAACAAGATCGTACAGTGTATAAATTGTCGTGTAAGCGATTAACAGTCCGACGATACCGGAAAAGAGTCCGATTAAGAAACCTTCAAGGACGATCAACTGACGAATCGCTTTGTTCGTCCAGCCGAGTGCTTTTAAGACGGCGAGCGAAGCCCGGCGATCGGTGACGTTTTGCCACATAATCTCTCCCGTCGTCAAAATAGCGATCGTGATCGCAACACCCATCGTCACGTAATGCATCGGACCGACTTGCAGGGCAACGAATTGACCAAGCCACGATGTATAAAGCACTCCTTGTAAATGGAACGTCACGAATAAGAAGAACGTCAGCAGTGCCGTTGGGAGAGCGATTGAGAGGACGGATAAGCTATTGCGCTTCCATTTCCCGATCAGTTCCTTTAGTGCGAGTGTCACCGTCGAACGAAGTTTCAGTCCGACGCGAGCGGCTTTCGCGTATTCACCGGTCTTGATTGCTTCGTACGGTGAGATCCGTCGAATCGTCCACGCCGACCAGATTGCGCCAGCCAGGTAAATGACGAGACTGAACAGTGCGATCCAGAGGAGACTCCAGCCGTTCATCGCTTCTCTCCGAACGATTGAGAAGATACCTTCGACGATCAAGGCGATTGTTGAAACGAATCCGGCGAGGATCGCCGCCTCGATCAAGACGATTTTATAGAGATCCTTCGTCCGCCAGCCGAGTGCGAGTAAAACAGCGAATTCTTTTCTGCGCGCGAGCATTGAGACATAACTCGTCGCGAGGACATAGACGATCGCGACGGCGAGCATCGCGAAGATGACACCTGAGAACCCGACACTCGTCTCGCGGAAGATCGTCATCGCAGCGCCGATGTGGATCCACGGTTGTTCGATCCAACCGAGCGTCTTCTCGTCATCGACGACCTTCGTGACGACGGGTTGAGGAGAGGAACCTTTGGTGATCGTAGCGATAAGACCAGTCTCTTGTTCGATTTCCGACTTGATACGTTGTAAGGTTTTATCTGACTGTTCACCGACAGTAGAAGCCCCCTTTACTTTCAATCGGATCGATGAAATCGATTGATCGCCCATCACCTCTTGGACACTATCGACTGTCGTAAGAACGTTTGGAGAGTTCGTCAACAGACCAATTGGATTCCCGGTCGTGTTGATCGGTTGGGCAGGATTGACCGGTTCATTTTTTGAGTCAAGTACGATACTCGCAGCCGATGGTCGATAGGTCTCCATCGGTAATTCGTTTAATGGATCTTTGGAGACATTGATCTTGTTCGGATCATACAAACCGACGACATTAAACGTCAGATAAGGATTCATTGACTTAAAAGCAGATCCATCCGATTTTTTCATTTTTATTTCATAAGAATCTACCGTCCGGAAGCCACGCTTCGGAAGATAAGAGGATGGTAATATAGCATTTTTGAATGCAGTAGGTGCTGTGTGTACTTCATAAGCATTCTCCCATCGTGTAGGGAACGGACTCTTCACCGTTTGATAAGTCAATGAGCCTGTCTGGGCGACGAGTTGAGCGTTAGTATTTGCTTCCGAATGCGGAAATACCTTAGTTTTTTGACCGAGTAGGGAATCAAAAAAAGCGCTCTCGACTTTAGAGGCATCGACTTTAATGTCTTGGATGATCTTTCGTTTTTCTTGATCGAGAGGTTGAGGAGCGTTCGATTGAGCTAGTCGTTGATAAAATGTGTCGCGTGCTTGTTTCGTTTTCAGATCGACGTTAACTTGTTCTAACTTAAATTGACTATACCCCGTATTGAAGGATTTTGGATTAATCAATACCGGGATATTGAATTCATTGGAACTCTTCTTGCTGGCTGAGGGGACATCCTCCTGGTTGAAGTAACGAAACTTCTTCTGATTGAGGATGCTCTTATCCAAACCGACGAGTTGCGCTTCCGCCTCCGGATCGATTCCGACGATAAGACTATAGGTAAAGGGTTGTATGGATGAAAAACCTTTCGGATCTTGAAGATGGATCAATCGCGTATTCGGAGGAACGAGCGGCTCTTCCATAGTTGAAAAGTAGGCACCATCCTGTGCAATGAGTTCTTTCGAAAATCCACCAGCACCATAATGTGAATTACTCAGTCGATAAATACCAGGCTCATCCGGAAAGTGGATTTGATTTGGAATCGAGATGCCAATATTGGCGTATCCCATGACAGCCACCGGGGCTGCGATATCAATCGCATCCATTTGTTTGATTTGTTGATATTGTTTAAACGAAATCCCACCATTGATTCCATTGAGATAATTCGGTTCGAGTAACTTACTCGACTCGGTCGTCATCTGACTGCCTTTCGGTCGCACGACGATATCATACGCAGACGACCATTTCTTTTGTAACGTCTGTTCGACCGTTCCTTGACTGGAGTCCGTCAAGTTGAACATCAAACTGAGCCCGGCACTGATGATCAGTGCACCGACAAGCGTCAGGATGAATTTCCCGCGCTGCCGGCGCCATTGATTTAAGACAAAACGGAACATCGTCATTCCTCCTTTTATGGGGTAAAGGCTACGAAAAATGGATGAGACTGTTCATCTAAGATATGTAAGATTCGTTCGCTGAAGTTCGACCACGTTACGCGTCGTAACACTTCTTCGAGCGGGAAAAAACCGACTGCTAAACTTTCACTGCTCGTCTGCAGTTGACCACCAATCGCTTTTGCAAGCCAACAGGTCGCACAGACATTCGCCTCGAGGTTTTGATAGATGCCGCAAAATTTCACGATTTCAATCTCAATTCCAGACTCTTCTTTGACTTCGCGAATGATACCGTCAGCTGCACTTTCCCCAGGCTCGACGATGCCACCCGGAAACTCCCAGCCGCGATCCGGTCCTTGGATCAAAAGAATCTCGTTTTGGTCATTCAAGACGACCGCTCCTGCTGATAACGAATAAATCGATGTCGGGAACATAGACTTCCTCCTGTGAAGAGAGGGACAACGCCTGTTGCCCCTCCGGTAAATATTAAAATGCATTTAAAAAAAGTGACATAATACGGTCTTCAATTATTTCGAAAAGATGATTAGAGAGATACCTTCACATTCATTAGTATCGATAATGATTCTTTATGTTGCTCTATTCAAAACAGTTTTCTTTCGTCCGAATAAAAACTCTCCAATAATGACAAATAGAAAAGAACACACACTGCCGAGTATCATCATATTGTTTGAATTAGGAGTTTCTGTACCATTTTCAAAATTAAAGATTTCTAATCCGAAGATAGTTATTGCACTATTGCGTGCGGAGGCTTCTGTATATCCGAAATAGATAACGAAAGAAAATAGAACTGTAGAAACTAATATACCGACAATAATTTCTGTAGCGATTCTTAATAGCCTCTTTTTCATATAGAACCTCCTATTGTTCAACTGGTTAGCTATACATACGTATAAAAATTATTACTCAACAGGAATTAATTATCCTGCGTCCTTTAGTTCTTGATACGGTTGAACACGTGCGGCCAGTTGTGCTGGGATGAACGCCGCAATGACACCGAACAGAATCGGTAAGGCGAGCGATACGCCAATCAACAAAGGCTCATTCCATGGAACAAGGTCGTATAAGACATAAATCGTCGTGTAGGCAACAATCAGCCCAATGACTCCAGAAATCAGACCAACAAGGAAACCTTCGAGGACAATCAACTGTCGGATCGCACCGTTCGTCCAGCCGAGTGCTTTTAAGACAGCGAGTGAAGCACGGCGATCGGTGACGTTTTGCCACATGATCTCACCCGTCGTTAAAATGGCGATCGTAATTGCAACACCCATCGTTACGTAATGCATTGGACCGACTTGCAGGGCAACGAATTGTCCGAGCCACGATGTATAGAGGACACCTTGTAAATGGAATGTCACGAACAGGAAGAAGGTTAAGAGAGCTGTCGGTAAAGCAATCGAGAGGACGGACAGGCTATTGCGCTTCCATTTCCCGATCAGTTCCTTTAGTGCAAGTGTCACGGTCGAACGAAGTTTCAGTCCGACACGAGCCGCTTTCGCGTATTCACCGGTCTTGATCGCTTCGTACGGTGAGATGCGGCGAATCGTCCACGCTGACCACGTCGCACCTGCCAGGTAGATGACGAGACTGAACAGCGCGATCCAGAGAAGACTCCAGCCGTTCATCGCTTCGTTACGGACATATGAGAAGATCCCTTCGACGATCAGGGCGATTGTTGAAACGAATCCGGCGAGAATCGCCGCCTCAATCAAGACGATTTTGTAGAGATCCTTCGTCCGCCAGCCGAGTGCGAGTAAAACGGCAAATTCTTTCCGGCGGGCGAGCATCGAAACATAACTCGTCGCGAGGACATAGACGATCGCGACGGCGAGCATCGCGAAGATGACACCGGAGAACCCGACGCTCGTCTCGCGGAAAATCGTCATCGCAGCACCGATATGAACCCATGGTTGTTCGATCCAACCGAGTGTTTTGCCTTGTTCGACGACTTTCGTGACGACCGGTTGTGGGGAAGAACCCTTAGTGATCGTAGCGACAAGACCAGGATCTCTCTCGATGGTTGCTTTGATTTGTTGTAAGAGTTGATCGGACTCTTCGCTGAGTGTTTCGCCACCTTTAATTTTTAGACGAATCGATGAGATCGATTTGTTGCCTCGATATTGCTGTGCACTGTCTAAAGTCGTCAACATATTCGGTGAGTTAGTCAGTAATCCGACTGGGTCGCCTGAAGTATTGATAGATTTAGCTGGATTGATTGGTTTTCTGTTTGCATCTAAGACCAGATCAGCTGAAGAAGGACGATATGTCTCCATCGGTAACTCATTAAGTGGATCTTTTGATACACGAATTTTGTTAGGATCATAAAGTCCGATGACATTCATTGAAAAGCCGGGAGAATAATAAATATCATTCCCGCTACCCATAGTGTCTTTTACTTTTTTTTCTAACGAATGCGTGGAACGATATCCGGTTTTAGGTAAAGAGTTTATATCCTTTAAAAATGGATTCGTGACTTGAATTTTCTGACTCTCAACTTGATAGGCATTTGACCAACGCGCGGCATACGGACTTTTTTCAGATTGGTACGTTAGCGGTCCAGTTGTGATTTCGAGTTGTAAGTAATCAGCAATCGTTGCATCATCCAATCGTGATGATTGGATATTTTTTGTTGAAGTATTCGTTAAAGTGTTAAAAAATTTTTGCTCAACATCTTTTGAAGAGATCGTAAATTTTTTGATTGTTTTACTTGGAATCTCATTCAGCATCTCAAACGCAGGTGTAAAATCCTTTGGAATCTTTGAATAAAATGTATTTTGTTGTTTTTGTGTACCGAATGGAACATCTAGTCGTTCGATTGAATACTGAAAAGTCCCTTGATTGAATGAATTTGGATTTAAAAGAATTGGTATCGTATTTGGATCTGCTTTTTCGGTTGCTTTATCATTTTTAGTAAAATAGCGACTATTTCCTTTTATAGGAATGATGCTACGGTCAAGACCTACTAACTTGGCTTCAGCTTCAGGATCAATTGCCACCAGCAAGCTGAATGTTCGAGGATAGATGATTCGCGACGTGGACTTAGTTGTAAAGACTCCTGGTATATCAGCAACTCGTGCGTTTTGATTGCCATTGACACTATAAACGGCTTCGTCGCTTAGGATTTTTTCCCCGAAACCGTTAGGTGATGTCAGCGTTTCTCTCAAACGGTAAAAGCCAGGTTTATCGGGAACGTCCCATTGCCCATCAACGCGTAAGCCAAGTTTGACAT
Source organism: Exiguobacterium acetylicum (assembly GCF_019890935.1). NCBI lineage: Bacteria > Bacillati > Bacillota > Bacilli > Caryophanales > Exiguobacterium > Exiguobacterium acetylicum. The sequence continues at coordinate 1,710,758 of NZ_CP082333.1, read as the reverse complement.
AACCCATCACAGCAACCGGTGCCGCAATGGCAATGTCGTTCATTTTCTTGATGGTTTCGTATTGTTTGAAGGAAATCCCACCATCGATTCCATTCAAATAGTTCGGTTCCAGTAAATCGTTCGACTCACTTGCAAGCTGACTTCCCTTCGGTCGGACGACGATGTCATACGCAGACGACCATTTTTTTTGTAACGTCTGTTCGACCGTTCCTTGACTGGAGTCGGTAAGATTGAACATCAAACTGAGTCCGGCACTGATGATGAGGGCACCGACGAGCGTCAGGATGAACTTCCCGCGCTGCCGGCGCCATTGATTGATGACGAAGCGTAACATATGTAGTCTCCTTTGCTTGTTATTGGGAGAGCTGCGTCTTTAAATAACGCGCAAGATCTTGTTCGAAATGGTGAATCGCTTGTGCATCGAGTGCTTCTACTTCTGCTTGCGCTGCGTAGCGGGTGACGAAGTAAGGGGAGAGTGGCGTCACCAGATGAATGCGCTCTGTCCAGTCTGTCAACGATTCGTGACTTCGTCGCTGAAGGGCACGTGGTAATCGTTGGTTAAAATCAAATAGCATCAGGCGTAATGATTCTATAGGAGGAGTAGGCATAGACTGAGTTGTTTTAGACGAAGTTTTATTCTTGAAAGAAAGATTTGATTGATCTTCCATAGTCTCCGTAATGTCTAAAGTATGTTTTCCTGTGAGTCGCTTTCGTTTTTTGATTACAAAATAAATGATGAAACTTACGACAAGAAGCAACAAGAGAAGGATGATCGAAAAACTAGAGCCTGCCTTTTCTTCGGCTGATTCCAAAAAGCCTGGCGACTTGGTAGCATTGGCTTTTCCACGTGCTGTTCCATCCACTTTTTCCGTTTTACCTGTACTTATACCTAAAATCTCACCTTCAGAATCTTCGTCAATTATGCCATCGTCTTGGCAATTATATTTTGAAAATAGCAGATTTGATAATGTATCTTTTCCACATCCCCGAACGATCGTCGTCTCCTGTTCCGAGAAGTCCGCATTCTGAAATGCTTCATACGCGGACTGCGTCGATACCGATAGCAACAGAAAAACGACAATTGAGCCGATGAAGCTCGTGATTAATTTGGCACGAAACGTGTGCAACGTGGAACACCTCCCTATAAACAGTACTTAGACACTTTGCACCGTGCGCTTCCGGCGATCTTCAACGATTCGTCCGTCCTGCATGAAGAGAATCCGGTCGGCACGTTCGGCGAGTTCTAGGTCGTGTGTGACAAATAAAACGCCACATTTAGCTTCACGATGCAGCTCTAGTAACAACTCGAAGATTGCGTCACCGGTCACGGAATCGAGATTACCGGTCGGCTCGTCCGCGAGAATCCATTGCGGATGATGAAGCAGGGCACGGGCGATCGCCACCCGTTGTTGTTGTCCACCGGATAATTGAGCCGGTAAAGCATTCCGTTTATCGTCGAGTCCAACCCGTTCGAGCAGCTCGAGAATCCGATCATCTTGATTGAAAGAGGTCTTTTGCTTTAATAAGGCGACCTTTAAGTTCTCGGACACCGTCAGTGCCGGTAATAAGTGAAACTGCTGGAAGATGAAGCCGATCTCTTGCGAGCGGAATTGCGATAACCGTTTGTTCTTCCAAGACGTGATGTCCTGCCCGTCATAGAGGATCTGCCCGGACGTCGGACGATCAAGCGAACCAAGGAGACTCAGGAACGTTGATTTTCCAGACCCGGATGGACCGACGAGTGCCGTCACCTCACTTTGCGAAAACTGACCGTTTAGTTGATGCAAGACATCGGTCCGGACACCGCTTCGTTCAAATGTATGCGAAATATCTTGAAAGGTAATATCCATATGACCACTCCTTTTACATAATTTGGTTATGTTTAGTGTATTATTTTTAGAAAATTTTGTCTATTGCGTTTTTATTTCTGATCCAACCACTTTTTTTACATTTGTTCATAGTTGGTTCATAACTTCTCTCTATGATCGGATTAACACCAATCAAGGGAGGCATTTAACATGAAACGAACACGCAAGAAATGGTTATGGATCAGTGGAGGGGTCATCCTGGTACTCCTGTTAATCGGTTCCACGCTCTTTTTAGGACGAGGAGAGGCACAAGGAACGAAGGAGGTCGTCGAGTCAAAGACATTAAAAACATTCTTCTACTTCTCGGGCACGCTTGAAGCGAAAGATCGACAGACGGTCATCAGTGATCGTGATGTCCGTGTCACCGACGTTCGATTTGAAGAAGGAGATACCGTTAAGTCGGGTCAAACGATCGTCAGCGTCGAAGGAGGAGAAGATTTCAAGGCACCTCGCTCTGGACAACTCGTTCGTCTTGACGTCACGGAAGGCGAAGTTTATGCCCCGAATACTGTCCTCTTCGTTGTTGCAGACAACAAAGAGTTGATCGCTCGTCTGAAAATTGATGAACAAGATATCGAACGGATTGAAGTTGAAGATACGATTGAACTACAGACGGATGCATCTGATAAAACCATCAAAGGGAAGGTCGAATCGATTAGTCCGGAAGCTGTGACGGAAAATGGAAGTACGTATTTCAATGCAAAGGTATCGGTACCGAGCTCGTCAAACTGGTTACCCGGCATGACGGTCGAGGGACGTTTACCATATCAACTCGCACAAGATGTACCTGTCTTATCGCTCGATGTCATTTCGTATTCGAAGTCGGATCGTCCGTATGTATATGTGAAAAAAAACGGGGAAACGACTCGTCAATACATCGAGACGGGCGTGACGGACGGACAGGATATTGAAATCAAGGACGGATTGTCCGCCGGAGACGAAGTCTTCCTGCCGAGTGAAGACGGTGGTTCCGGTCTTCTTCCGACTCCACCAGGAGGTGCGTCCTGATGCCGGTCGTTGACTTGCAAGAAATCCAAAAAGCTTACGGCGAAGGAACCAATCGTCACATCGTCCTCGATCGAGTATCGCTGACGATCGAGGCTGGTGAATATGTAACGATCCTCGGACCTTCGGGTTCAGGAAAATCAACGCTGATGAATATCATCGGATGCCTCGATGTCGCTTCAAACGGCGTCTATCGTTTGCAGGAGCAGCTCGTCCACGATCTATCCGAGGATCAGCTAGCAATGATTCGCAACGAAGAAATTGGCTTCATCTTTCAACAGTTCCAGTTGCTACCGCGCATGAGCGTCTTACAAAACGTCGAATTACCGCTCATCTATGCCGGCGTCTCGCGCAAAGAGCGTCGCGCGCGATCGCTTGAGCTCCTGGAACGTGTCGGATTAACAGATAAAGCCGATGCCTTACCGAGTCAACTGTCCGGTGGTCAACAACAACGGGTTGCGATTGCCCGGGCGCTCGTGACGCGACCGACGATCTTACTCGCTGATGAGCCGACCGGAGCGCTCGATCAAAAGACAGGGAAACAAATCATGGAGTTGTTCGAGAGCCTCTCAGAGGAAGGGAAGACGATCATCATGATCACACACGATGTCAATATTGCTAAGCAAGCCCGCCGGATCATCCGGATCGAAGATGGTCAGGTGACGGAGGTGACGACATGATTCGCGAAACGTTACGGATGGCATGGTCGAATATCTGGCATCATAAGATGCGGTCGTTCTTGACGACGCTTGGTGTCATCATCGGTGTCGCATCGATCATCGCCTTGATTTCGATCGTCAACGGCGCGACGGCCTCAATTAATGAAGAGGTCGCGTCGTTCGGTGCCAATAAATTAACGGTCCAAACGACAGAGACGCCGTTGAAAGAAGGATTATCACCTGCACAACTGGAAGAGTTAAACACGATTAAAGGAACACGCGGTGTCTCACCGACCGTTTCGACGGTCCGGGACCTCCGTGTTGAAAATCATATACTCGACCAGGTGACGATCGAAGGGCGAAATCACATCTATTACCGGGAATCTGAAGATGTCCCGCAAGGACGCGGCATCGTCATCAGTGATGTGAAACAACAGACACACGTCGCCGTCGTCAGTCCATCCGTCGCCCGAACACTCTATCCGGGTCAGGTCGCGATCGGTAAGACGATCCAGCTCGATGGACTCAATTACCAGATCGTCGGTGTCAGTGACGCGGATGGCGATCAAATCGTCATTCCTTATACGACGGTCCTACGGACGCTTGGGGTGACAGCCGTTAAGCAAGTGGATATCTTCAAGACGGACGCAGCTGACGTCGCGACCGTCAAACGGGATGTCACGGCAAAGCTGTACCAGTTCTATAACGGACGCGACGATACGTATGACGTTGTCAGCTTGGATGAAGCCCTCGATTCGATTGACCAAATCAATACGATGCTCTCGCTCTTGTTGACGGGTATTGCGTCGATTTCCTTGATCGTCGGTGGGATCGGCATCATGAATATGATGCTCGTCTCGGTCACGGAACGAACGACAGAGATTGGCTTACGAAAAGCACTCGGTGCGAAACCACGTACGATCCGCCTTCAGTTCCTCTTGGAATCGATTCTGCTGTCCTTGATGGGTGGAGTGATCGGCATTCTTGTCGGAGCGATGCTCGCATTTGGCGTCAGTCTGATGATCAGTACACCGTTCACACTCTCCGTGAGCACGATTCTGCTTGCCGCCGGATTCTCGATCGGTGTCGGTGTCTTGTTCGGTTATATGCCAGCGCGAAAGGCATCTCGTTTGAATCCGATCGAAGCCTTACGAAATGTTTAAGTGAAGGAGGAGGACGATGGTAACGATTTTGATTGCCGAAGATGACCGGAATGTCCGTCTACTATTGGGCGAGACACTCCGGTCCGCCGGCTTTACGGTGATTGAATCGAGAGACGGGAAAGACGCACTCGACCAACTGGATCAACAACACGTCGATCTCGTCGTAACGGATGTGATGATGCCGCACGTTTCAGGGATCGAACTGGTTGAGCTGCTGCGTGAATCAGGATACGAACAACCTGTCTTGATGCTGACGGTTCTGGATTCCTTTCAGGATAAGGAAGCCGGGTTCACGACCGGTGCTGATGATTATATGGTCAAGCCGGTTGATTTGGACGAACTGTTACTGCGGATCCGAGCGTTGTTACGCCGGTCAAAGATCGTAGCAGCGCAAGAATTAATCGTGGGTGCCCTGCAACTACGGATGACGGACGCGACGGTCGTAACGCCTCATGGTGAGATACCGTTACCACAAAAGGAGTTTCAACTGCTCTATCGCTTGCTCGCACATCCGAAGCAGATTTTTACGCGTCAGCAGTTGATGGACGAGATTTGGGGATATGATGTCGAGAGCGACAGTCGGACGGTCGATGTCCACATCAAGCGGTTGCGTGACAAGTTCAGCGCCTATGATGATTTTACGATCGAGACGGTCTGGGGACTCGGTTATAAGGGAGTGATCCAGTGAAACGCTTCATCCGCTCGATCTCCGGTCGCTTTTTCGTCATCCTCTTCGGTTTATTGTTACTACCACTGCTGTTACCGTTCATCATGACGGTCTGGTTCCAGTTCCAAGAAGTCGATCAAGACCTAAATAATCAATTGCAACAACGAACGGATCAGATTGAACGATTGATGCAAGACCAAAATCTGTCGTTCGCTGAGGCGAGTCAGTACATGGATCAGTCTTTGATTCAAACGACACAATACACGTCGCTCAATCAAGTACAATCATTATCGTCGTCAGAACGTGACCAGTTACAGCAAAAAGGAGAAATTACGATCGATGGGACGTGGCTCGAACCGTCGCAATACATTCGCCAGACGGAGACAGGATATCTCGTCTCGACACCGATTGCCGGACAACGCATCCTTGACGGATTACGAACGTCAGCTGGGATCGGTATCGTCATCACGATCGGCGTCGCCTTCATCCTGACCTGGCTCGCTGTCACGCTCGTGACACGACGGATTCGTAGCATCAGTGAAGCGGCGATTGAAGTGACGAACGGGAACTATGATGTCTCGATCAAGGAAGGTGGAAATGATGAGGTCGCACTCCTCGTTGAAAACTTCAACCACATGACCGAAGCACTGCGACGAAACGACCATCTCGCAAAAGATCTCGTCGCCTCGATCTCGCATGAGCTGAAGACACCGATTGCTTCGATTCAAGGATTTTCTAGGTTGTTACAGACAGAAGAAAATTCGGATAAACGGCAGCAGTACTTGACGATCATGGAGCAAGAGAGCACCCGTCTATCACGCTTGACGTCGAATCTCGTTCGCTTATCGCGGCTTGATCATCAGACGATCATCGAGCGGAAATGGTATCGCCTTGATGAACAACTTCGAACATGTCTTTTACTACTGGAACGACAGTGGACGGAGAAATCACTTCGACTGGAGCTTCATTTACCAGAAGTGTTCGTCGAGTGGGAAGAGGAACTGATGCAGCACGTCTGGCTCAATCTGCTTGAGAACGCGATTCGGTTTTCGCCGGAATCGGGAGTGTTAGAAGTGACCTTAAGTGAAGGAAAGAACATTCGTGTCACGATCCGCGATGAAGGACCGGGAATCGCAGAACCGGACTTACCGTACGTGTTCGATCGCTTTTATCAAGGCGAACAGTCACGAGCGAATGAAGGACATGGTCTTGGATTATCGATCGTTAAACGAATCATTGATTTACATGACGGTGAGTTAACGATTAGGAATCAGTCGGAGCAAGGCGCAATCGTGACCGTTACGTTAACGGCGCACGAGACGCGTGAATGATGACAGACGAAAAGGAGCGCGGACATACACGATGTTATCGTGAAGTGTAGCGCTCCTTTTCTTTTGCGTAAGTCATCAATGTGGATTCTGCTTAGTTGTCTAGCTTGATATGCATCCTTCGTAATTGTTTGTGTAGTATCCTTCTTTTCAAAGGGTCACCTGCGTCTTGATCAGGTGTACAGGAATATTCACTAAAGATTTTAGCACCGTCCTTGAGCCAGTTCGCGCGATACAAGTCGTGTGCTTCACTTCTTGATAAGAAGATACCGTCCTCGATTTCGACATCATCGTCTACTCCGAACTGAAAGCCACAACAAGAACAAAGTTCGAACGAGGCGTCACCATTTTCATAATAAGCACCGTCGTCCATTTGGTCATATCCACAGACGGGACATGTGTATTTCATGAAAGCACCTCATTGTTCAAGAATCTTTTGATACTTGTATCCTTTTAAGATATCTGTTTGATTCGTATAGGTCCAGTCAGCAATGGACTGATCTGGATGCAACTCAAAATAATGATTGAGGATATCACGCCCTAACATGTAGTTACTCCAGCGAGGAATCTCTTTTTGTTCGTTACCTACAACGAAGTCGAGTTGTGATACTTCATGGCTGTTGACGAGATGCACGACATGTTTCTTTGTTGCTTCATCCATATCCACATTCCAAGGAGTGGAAACGTCTTTGACGATTCGCTCGGCAAAGGCATCTGCCTTTCCTTCGACAATGACGGAATTAAGAGTCGTATTTAAACTAAAATCGGGTGTATCCATGAGGACTAAGTGATGATATTCATGTGCCGTCGTATATGCTAAGACATCTTGATCGTAGTTTGGATCCAGGTAGAGAATGAAAGCATCTTTATAGGCGGCTCCAGTAACACCTTTCATCGGCTGGATATCGAGAGAAGATTCAGGGTTAATGGGAGCGACAATAATAGTACTTTTCTTTTTAGGAAGGATCTTATGTGAAGCGATGAATTTTTTTTGGATGATTTTTTTAATGTTATCCTGTTGTTTCATCAAGTTCTCGATTTTATCGAGTAGCTCTTGTTCGTATACGGTTGATTGCAACATCAGAGAACCTTTTAAGTCGGCTGTCGCGAACTGCTCCTTTTCCCCGACTTCGTCGATATAGCTTAAGACATACTTCGCATAATTCTTTTTATCTATTTCAGGATCATTGTTTTTTAAAGACGCCTGTAGATATTTTTTGTACGGTTCATAGAGAAAAACAATGTTCAATTTACTTTCGTCATCAATTTTTATTGATTCGGATTGTATTTTTTCACTCTTTGACATCAGTTGAGTAGTAGGCTGTGATGTCTTTTGCACTTCTGTACAAGCGGATAAAAGCAGAACGGGAGCAGTTAAAAAAAATATCAGTGATTTTTTCAAGATACGTTCGTCCCCCTCTTTTTTAGGTGTAACAACATCTGCTGTTCAATTAATCCTCTTTCGCCATATGATCAATGATGATTGGATCACTGTAGGACAGAATATAAAAATCTTGTTCATGCGTCCTGATGGCAAATAAGTGCAAGTCTCCCCGTTCCGTATAAATTTCCTTCGTTTTCATATACTTCGCAGCGAACTCTCCCAAGATCGATTCTTTTGACTTCACGACCGGGTACGGATTTCGGAGTCTGTCGTCGATGATGCCATGCTCTTGCAACGTTCCTAGGAAAACGGCGTACTTTTCGAAACGCATCAAAAAGTAATCGCGCGAAGGATCGTCAATCAAAAGCTTGAATGTTTCGTCAGCGCCATAAAAATAGAAATCAATCGCGTAATGGTCGTTTGCCTTTAACGACATTGTATCCAGTTCGAGATCATATTCTTCAGTCGTCAGTAAAAAATCGAGATCAATAATCTTCAAAAAATTACTCCTTTGTGATGATTGATGTTGTCGAATATTATGTTATCGAAGATTTATCGATGAACCACTTCTCCCCATGTTCCGCGATGAAACGGTATTCCGCGCGGTAATGTGTGTCGTGACCTTCTTCTTTCATCTTGATGAAGGCAGCATCACCATCCGCAGCTCTTTGATCAATTAATAGATAGAGGGCTTCGACGCGTAACAATAACATGGATCGCAGTTCGGAACGCGGTCCTTCATAGCCATACGCATCAAGGAACCGACTCACTCGCTTGGCGAAACGTGTGTCATCTTGCTCTGGTGAATAAGCAAGAACGGATCCGTCAGGTGCTTGTCGTCTGCTGCTAAGCGGAACGAACGTATAGAGCGTGTAGACGATATCCCAAGCACGTGGACCGGGTGCTGCGAGGTCAAAGTCAATCACGCCACTCAGTTTTTGATCCTGAAAAATCGTATTGTAGACGGCAAAATCGTTGTGGCAGATGACTTCGTGCGGAGTCGGGGTATTGAGCAACGGTGCCCAGTCCGGTGAGACGTCGAAGTCGACTGTTGCGTCATGATACTGGCGCATCAGATGCGCAACATCGTCCAATACGTCGTCATGCCACATGTATGCTTTTAGCGGATAATCGGCCGTTTCGCCAGGGAGGAAGGTCAGGATCTCTCGATTTTGTTCGTCGATGCCGACGAAACGCGGAACACCGGATAGGCGTTTCGCTTCTAAGTGGCATAATAACCGTTGGACGTTGTTGCTGTTCTCCTTTTGTAAGCGATAGACATGCTCACCTTTTTGATAGACAGCGGAGACATTTCCGCCGGTCAATCGTTGTTCTTCAGACATGAATATTCCTTCTTTCTTTTGTAATCGGTTACATATCGGCTAGTCTTTTTGCATGCGTTGATGCAGAAGCGGGTGCTTTACGCACGATTGTCATGTTTTTCAATCAGTCGACACCGCATCGAAGAGTGCATCAAGCGTCGGATTCGTGACATGATCGAGGAATGTGTCAACGTCTTCCGTCGAACGAAGACGAACGATTTGGTCCGCTTCACCTGTAACTGGCGGCTCGATTCGTTGCCGCTGATAGATGTCGTAGTACGACGAGTCGCCACGAATTTCTCGTCCATCGCGTTTGGAGTGAGTCAGTCGGTTTAAAAAAGTGGCTTCGGGTAAATCGAACCAGACGAGGATCGAGCGGAACGTCGAACGGGAGAATGGATCTAATAATTGTTTCCGACCAATCCGCGTGGTGTTGGCATTACATAAGATGATTGTCTCAACGGAAGACGTGATTGCCTGGTCGATCAACCATCCCGTCAAGTCATGTTTGATCTGATTCGGTCCTTCTGTTGGAACGAGGTCCGAATAATGTTCGAGCAAAAAGCGAGCTTGAAGATCCTGATCGATGACAAGGCTTGCTGGTAGACGTTGAGCAAGCTGACGTGCGAAGGTCGTTTTCCCGGCATGGGTCGGTCCAATCGTCAACAGGACGGTCCTCATGATGTCAGTTGTTCTTCCGGTAAGCGATCAGCGAGAATCTGCGCGAGCCAATCTTCTTTCGTTCCGAAGCAAGAGGTCGTCCGTCCGATATGATAAAACGTACTGGCCAATGGTCCGGTGAAGTAGGTCGCATCCGGCATGCATAAGTAAATCGGGCGATTCGTCGCGAGCGCAATCCCGAGTTCGACGTGACTACTTTTTCCTGCTGGTAACACGAGGACGAAGGCGTCCGCTTGTTGCACGGCTTCGAATTCAGCAAGACCAATCTTTCGTAATGATTCGGGATCCTCTGCCCGATCATTCATCGTCCAGTCATATGTTACATCGTGTCCACGCAAGCGGAGTTCATCTCGGAGCCAGCGGACGGTCAACGTGTGATCAAAGCGAGAAGCGATATAAAGGTTCATGTATGGATTCCTTTCTCAAGTAAAAGTTGTTCGATAGCCTGAACGAGCGCGTAGGCTCCGTCAGACGTATTCGATAAGACGGTGACGATCGTTTCCGATTGTGGATAATAGGCGGAATGAAAGCTGACACCCGGATCATAGCCCATGATGTGCCACTTCTCGTGCGAGGCATCGAGTCGTTTCAGCCAGACGCCGTAACCATAAGACGCAACATCGTTGACTTTGACGTGGGGATGAAACAGTTGCGCAGTCATCGATTCAGACAGCAACTGATGCGTCAGAAGACTTCGCCAAAAACGTTCCATGTCTGATGCTGTGAGGAAGGCGCCGCCATCAGGTCCGCCAATGATCGGTAACGTATAGTGATTCGTTCGCCACGTTCCGTCTTCATTCTCGATATGACCGGTGGCTGTATCTGCCGGTAGGGAGTCGAGTCGGAAGTAACCAGACTGTGTCATTTGCGCACGAGCGAATAATTCGTTCGTCACGTAATCCGCGAAGGGTTGTTTCGTCAATTGTTCGATCACGAGACCGAGCAGGATGTATCCCGCATTGTTGTAATGAAAACATTCGCCCGCAGTGAACTGTCTTTTTTGATCCTGAAACAACGGTAAAAAATCGATGGGACGACGCAAACGATACATCGGGAAATCTTGAAAAACCTCCTCGAAATCGGTCATCGTCGCTTCGTCAAAATAATCACCGATGCCTGATGTATGGGTTAACAGATGATGTATGGTCACACCGTCTAGATCGATTTCTATGTCCGGTAGAATCGGCGCGACGTGTTCGTCGAGTGCAACCTTTCCTGCCTCGACTAACCGTAAGATGGCGATTGCCGTGAAGAGTTTTGCACCAGAGGCAATGCCGAATCGTGTCGTTTCTGTATTCGATGCGCGGTAGCCCCGATGTGCGAATCCGTCAGCATGGCTAAAGATTTGTTCACCTTGCTGGTGGATGGAGACCGCCCCTTCGAGATGCGTAAGCTCCGGTAAAGCAATGAGTTTCTTGTACACGTTCATCATCCTCTCTGCTTCCCATCCTATCGAATTCATTCATGCAAGAAAAGGGAATTATAAGAAAAATTTGAAAAAAATGAAACTTTTTAAACGTGTCGCGTATCTAATAGGGGAGTGATTGAGAAAAAGGAGGATGCCGATGTGTTTCGAAAGTCAGGTGCAGCATTATCCGACGCTGCTTTTGAAGCAGCTTTATTCGCAGAAGAAGACTATGTGTACCGTATTTCCTTCATTTATCTGAAAGAGGAGGCGGCAGCGCTTGAGAATGTCCAAGAGGTCGCGTACCGGGCATGGCGTGGGCGAAAGAGTTTACGGGATACTTCGTATTTTAAGACGTGGTTGACGCGCATCACGATGAATTGCGCTTTCCAGCAACATCGAGCGTCGTTTCAGCCGCTCGCGATCGAACCGAGTCAAACGACGTCGTTTGAAGAGCGTCTCGTCGATCGCTTGTACTTGGACGATTTACTGGATGTCCTCGAGCCGACCGAGCGCTCGATCGTCTACTTCCGGTATGAAGAAGATTTGTCATTGCAAGAGATTGCGCAAACCTTCAATGTGCCACTGAGTACGATCAAAAGCACGTTGTACCGCGCACTCGAGAAAGTACGACGACAGAAGGGGATGAGTCTATGAATCACGAGCCAAAAATCTTGATCGACGTACCGTCATCTGTCAGGCAACGGACAATCCAAGGTATCCGCAAAGCGAAACGGCGCCGGCGCTCGGTACAAGCTGCTTGTCTCGCTGCCGGTCTGACGATCATCGGTTTCAGTTCCTTGCAAGAGACCGTTCCCGAACAATCAGCGCAATCGATGAGGGTCGGCATGTATTATGATGAACAGTTCTACAAAGTTGCAAAAGAGATGACGAATTTAGACTGGCAACAGCTGAAAGGGAAGCGACTCGGCGTCACGGATGATGTCTTGACCGATACGGAACTGGAACAGGACACATCTGATTTTGCGTCGAACCTCGATGCGTTTACCGTCTATCAAGTCAAGGACGATCCGGTATCTGAGCACGTGCTGGTCGTTGGTGAGGAAGAGGGACGAGAACGGGTGATGATTCTGTCACCAGAACAGTAAAAGGGGGGAAAGGGAGATGAACATTCGGTCCTGGATAACTAGCGATTTGCCGCAATTGGTCAGTTTAATGGCGCAGCTCGGGTATCCGGCGAGCGAGCATGTGTTACGCGAACGATTTTCGCGGGTCACCCGTCATCCGGATTATGAATTGCTTGTGCTAGAAGATGACGATATGCTTCTCGGCTGCGTCGGTCTATTTCAGGCGCAAGCGTTCGAGCATGATACGACCTATGTCCGAATCGTCGCGTTTGTCGTCAACGCGAAACATCGTCGGCAGGGAATTGGACGCCGTTTGATCCGAGCAGCGGAAGACTGGGCGCAGGCAAGAGGAGCAACTGCCATTTTACTGAACAGTGGTAATCGACCAGAACGCGAAGCAGCCCATCACTTTTACCATGCGATGGGCTACAGCGTAACGAGCACGAGTTATTCGAAATCACTCGCTTCATCGTGATTTACGGAAACCATGGAAAGCACGAAATCCTTGTTGTTCATAAAAAGAAGCAGATTGACGAGTTGCCAGAAGATCGATCCGTGTCGGATAGGTAAGTTGCAAGTGATCGAGTAACTGTTGTCCGTACCCACGCTTGCGTGCGTTTCGGCTGACGAGGAGCTCACAGACGAACGTCGTCACTGAACCGTCCGTTAAAGCGCGGACATAGGCAAGGATTTCTCCGTCAGACTCAAGGACGAAAGCGGCATTTGCATTCATCCACGCGTTGCGAGTCCGCTCTTGATCAGAGACGAGATCCTGCCACCCTTCTAATGCGTTCAATTGATGAATCTGCTCAAAATCGTCAGGCTGGAAACGGCGAATCTGTTCCGTCATGGCTGGTTCTCCTTTCGTATCAAGTCTTGGAGTGGGGCAGGTAACTGGCACCAGTCCGAAAATTGCGTGTCAGTCAATGGAACATCGCCTGTGCGCTTCCAAATCGCCTGCATGCCAAGGGCGCGTGCCGGTAAGATGTCGTGGTCGTAATTGTCGCCGACATAAAGGACTTCGTCCGGGCGAACACCTAAACGATCCGTTAAGCGAAGGAAAAATATCGGATCCGGTTTACGGACGCCTTCTTGTTCCGAGATCCCAATCTGCGTAAAGAAGGGAGACAGTCCGATTGCGTCACAGACGGCACGTTGGAACGTCGTCCGACCGTTCGATAGTAAGCCGATGGATAGCTCAGGCGGTAATTGCGCAAAAAAGGTGTCGACCCCCTGAAAGCTCCGTGCGAAGATCGGATAACGCGTCACGTAGTCCTGTAGCAGTACTTCAACAGAAAGCGACAATTCGAAGCGACGAATCATTTCCGTATAGACGACGTCCTTCCAGACGCGTCCTTCTTGATCAAGCGCCAAGAACGTCGTGATATAGTCGTCGATCGGAACAGGCGCAACTTCACGAAAACGTTGATGCTGATCCCGAAGGAAATAGGGAAGAGAACCGGACCGGTCATGTAACGTCTCGTCTAAATCAAACAATAAAGCACGAATCAAGGTAAACACCATCTTTCAAAGTATAGAGGAGTGATTATAATGGAACGAATTATGCAACATCAGGGAAAACAAGTGACGTATTATGACGACGGTTCGACAGGTCGACCGTTGTTACTCTTACCCTCGCTCGGTGGGATGTATCAGGACTGGGCGGACATTCTGACGAAACTGACACCGGACTATCGCGTCGTCAGCTTTCATCCACACGAATGGTCGGACGATTACATCGACGGGACGACCGGCATCTTACGGCAAATCAATCAGTTCCTGAACGCGACGAATATTGCGACTCCGGTCACACTCGTAGGTCATTCCTACGGTGGTCTTGTCGCGCAAGCTTTTGCTCTACATCATCCAGAACGTGTCGCCGGTCTCGTTCTCGTGGATGCGACGTCCATTGATTTAGCAGAACTCGATCAGCTGGATACACCGATGCTCGACCGAGAAGGAGATGACGCCGTCTGGATCGATCGGTTCGAAGAACTATCAAAAGCAACTGATTTACGTGACCGTTTCCCGGACGGGGATGACCGCACGGATTGGAACCCGGCGTATTACCTGGCGATGCATGCGATCATCTCGCAGTGGAAAAGTGATGCGAAAGATCTTCAACCACGCATGCGCGATCTCGGTGTTCCGTTGACCGTTCTTGGACGGGACAAAGCGCAGTCGATCGAAACGATGATGGCTGCTGGTTTTCCAAAAGACGAACTGGAGCGGATGGAAGAAAAATGGCAGGAATTGATTCAGCGACAGGCGAATCTATCCTATCAGGCGAACGTGACGTTCGTTCCGGGAACATCACACCTGATGCATCGCGATCGTCCGGACGTCATCGTAGACGCGATATTGACACTACATCAATCGAAGGAGTTTACCGTATGACACGTATGTATGTACTACATGGTTTAATGGGAACGGCAGCAACACACTTTGCACCACAGCTATCCGCTTTAGCGGATGATTTTACGTTCATTCCGATTGATCTGCCTGGTCACGGAATGACGACGGAACCGGCAACGGAAGATTACTTATCACAAGCAACACGTGCCATCCGCGAACGGATGGCACAGGAAGGTCCAGGATGGATCCTCGGGTTGTCGCTCGGCGCAACGCTTGCGATGCAACTGGCACTCGACCCACCGGACGAACTCGAAGGGGTATGTATCACGGGTTTTTCACCATTCATTCCTAAAGCGATGGAACCGCTGATGCGCAAGCAACGAGAGTTCTTCCTCGACCTCGAACAGCAGGCACCGGAAATTGCCGACCAGTTCGAACAGTTGCATGGTCCTGCCTGGAAAACGACGGCGCGGGCAGTCCTCGATTTGATGACGTTCCGTTTTCCGGCACTAACGGAAGCGATGCTGCAGTCGATCACCTTACCGGTCGTCATCCTAAACGGAACGAATGAAACATACGAAGTCGACGCAACCGCGTTCGTTGCGGAACATGTGCCACACGTCATCGTTTTACCGGTCGAGGGAGCCGGGCATACGGCGAATCTCGATCAACCGGAACGCTTCAACGCCTTATTGCTTCAAGCGCATCAATCCATGCTGACGACTTAAGCGATCATTCATCTTTTCTTGATACATCTGCTCATCTGCCTCATGCAGGACGTCGTCGACACGGCGTCCTGTTGTCGTATGTACGGCGCCGATTGCGAGCCCGATTTCGTGTGTCGCGAACGTCGAGCGGACGTGTTCGACGAATCCCTCGAACAGCTCAATCGACGGACTCTCATCGATCAAGACGAATTCATCACCACCGATCCGGTAGCCATGGTCTGTCAAGCGGCGGATGCAAAGTCCTGTTTGTTCAAGCAAGGCATCACCGACCGCGTGACCGAACCGGTCGTTGAGCTCTTTTAGTTCATTCAAGTCAAGCAGAATCACCCCATATGCCGTCTTCTCTTGATCGAGTGTGTGGACAGCCTCGTTGAAGGCATGGCGATTCCCTAGACCAGTCAAGGCATCGATCCGGTATTGATCGAGCAATGCCTGTTGTGATTTCAACTGTTCGTCAATGTTACGGATCACCCCTTGAATGGCAACGATTTGCCCGTTTTCGCAAATGGGTGTCGCATACTCTTCGAACCAGACGTACGTTCCGTCATTCGTCCGCCAGCGTTGCCGAAACGGCTGATCGTAGTCACAGTCGCCCGAAATCTTCGACATCAAGACTTCGATGTCTTCCGGATGAATCCGCGCGAAACACTCGTCCGGATCCATGTAGCTGGCTGCTGCCACGCCTTTCCCCATATGGTCATCGAGGGAAGGACTGATATAACGAAACCGATATTCCGGCTGCACTTCGAACACGTAGAAGATATCTTTACACAGTGCGATCGTATCCGGCTGTTGTTGGCGGAATAACCGGAAACTGATCAACATGATAAGACCACCTACAATCAATCCCAATACAAATATGACGTCCACCTCCTCTACTCATCGACCATCATATCATAATTGGGTTTTATTACCTATAATTTACAAAAAACACTCTACTTCAATCGTAGAGTGTTTTTGGATTAATCTAGCTCAATGCAGACACGAAATCCTCGGCTTGCGTAATAAGAATCAGCCCCGTTGTGATAGATGAACGTCGTCTCATAACGACGATCTCCGAATAAAGCGCCACCTTTTTGACGAATCACGTCCGGCGTCTTAAGCCAACTGGAGGTTTTTTCGTCAAACGAAAACTGCGTCTGCAGTGTTTGATACTGTTCTGGTGTTAAGAGGTGCACCTCTAGCGCCTCAATCATCGACTCGACACTTGCGGCAGGCGCATTTTTCTTTCGACCAAGTCGAGCGGATTCGTCCAAACAGACACTTCGACGACCAGACGGACTCTCTTTGGCAGTATCGACGATGACGAGTCGTCCATTAAGAGCTACGACATTCGGCTCTCCGCCTGTCTGTTCCATCCAAGCGAGGGCTGCTTGTTTCGAAGACGTCAGTCGTGACTCCACCTCGTCATACGAAAGACCCTCGTGGCGATCAGAAGTAGCTTCAAAACGATCACGAAACATCGTGAGTTGCTCATCCATCGGTAAAACCTCACTTTCTTAGTTCGTTTTTTCCATTATTCAATGAATCCGTTTCCAGTGCAATCGTTTAGTGACTGAATAAGTCAATCTGAAGACAATTGACAAATGAAATCGGACTGCCTACACTAATTGTACATATCCGGTTTCTGTTGCGATCGCGCGTACAGGAACGACATTTAGGAGAGGAGCCCAACCGTATGCGCTGGATCAGTTATGCGGCTGTTGTGACGATTCTTTCGTTCTTAGCGTTCACAGCATATTCGTTCTTGACGACGATCGACTTTGAGATCGTCTATCAATTCGGAACGTTTGCGATGACGTTATCCTATTTTATCTTTGGTTTACCGATGTTATGGATCGTCCGTCATTATCCATTGACCCTTCGTTTACTCATCTACGTGACGACGAGTAGTGTCGTCCTGTTTCTTTTCATTGGTTTGTATGAAGCGTGGCATGATGCATCGCTGTCTCCGCTCCCACCAACCGGAAGCATGATTCAGTTCACGGCTCTTGCCTGTCTATTATTCGTTTTACCGTATGAGATCGTCTATCGTAAAAATTTCGTTTCCATTCAACCACGTGTTTCTTGACAGTATTCTTGTTCCTCAAGAATGCTGTTTTTTTATTTCCTTTTATTTAGAAGGAATTCCCAATAAATTCTTGAATAGTACGTTATCACGAATATATGGAGGGCTTACATATGGAAGGAACATTTCAATGCAAACAGATGGGAAAATCATTTTCGGGAGACGGTGTCGAGACACATGCGTTACAAGACATCGAAGTGACGCTTGAAGCAGGTGACTTCATCTCAATCATCGGTCCATCAGGTTCTGGAAAGTCGACGTTACTCAGTTTGATCGGAACACTCGATCGTCCGACGAGCGGGGAGTTGCATTACGACGGAAAACCAATCAATAAATTAAACAGCAAAGAACTATCCGACTTCCGGTTCGAGAACATCGGCTTCATCTTCCAACAGTTTCATTTGATTCCAACGCTGACGGCGCTTGAAAATGTCATGGCGCCTTTGTTCGGTCGAAAAGTACCATATGATAAAAAAGAACGCGCCGAGCAGTTACTTGCACAAGTCGGTCTTGCTGATAAAGCAGGCAGTTTGCCGTCGCAACTTTCCGGTGGACAACAACAACGGGTCGCCGTTGCCCGAGCACTCGTCCATGAACCGAAATGGTTGCTTGCCGATGAGCCGACAGGGAACCTCGATACGGATACGGGAGAAATCATCTTCAATCTCTTACGGTCATTAAACGAAGAAAAAGGCTGCGGCGTCTTGTTCGTCACCCACGATCCGGCACTCGCCGAACGGGCGAACCGAACGATCGAGATGCGAGATGGCGTCATCATCGAAGATCGTCTCGTGCGTGTCTGAGCCTCGTTTTTGAACTCCGTTCCTCCACCCTTTACACTGAAAGGGTAGAGGAGGAATGCGTGATGCGACTAGGAATACTGGATCAAGTACCGTTACATGAGGGCGATACGGTCGAAGCGACGATGGAAGCGACGGAACGACTCGTCTTAGAAGCCGAGCGACTCGGTTACGAACGGTACTGGTTCGCCGAACATCATAATACGAACGGTTTGCTCAGTGCGGCACCGGAGTTGTTCATCGCCCGAATGGGTGCGAAGACGTCAAAAATCAAGCTTGGTTCAGGTGGCGTGTTGTTGCCGCAGTATCATCCGCTGAAAGTCGCCGAGAGCTTTGCGACGCTCGATGCGTTTTATCCGGGGCGGATCGAACTCGGGATCGGTAATTCGCCGGGCGGGAGCGAACGGACACGACTTGCGTTGACGGATGGAGAAGAAAACCGGGCAGCGGAGTTTAGTCGACTCGTCGATGAAACGGCGGGCTTCTTAACAGACAGTCTATCGAATCGACACCCATACCGGATCGTCAAGACGACACCACGTGACAGGAAACCGTCACCGATTTCGATCCTGGGTCTGTCACCACGTAGCGCGCGGATTGCAGCCGAACAAGATCGTGGTCTCGTGTTTGGTCACTTCATCAATCCGGATCGTTGGGAAGAGACGCTCTCGACATATCGCGAGGCAGGCGGGAAGAACGTCATCGCTTGTGTTTTCGTTATTTGTGCTCCGACACAAGAAGAAGCAGAACGTCTCGCTCGAACACAGGATGCCTGGATTCAAGGCGTCCGACTCGGGAATTCGATCGTTCCGTCGTTTACGACGACAGAAGCAAAGGTCTGGAATGACGTGCAAATAGAACGGATCCGCAAAGATCGCCGACGAGCAATTGTTGGGACACCGGATGTCGTTGAGCGTGAGCTAGAGGTATTAGCAACGCGTTATCAAACGGATCAATTTTTACTGATCAACAATGCCTTTGATCAAGAAAAACGATTACAGTCGTACCAGCTCATCGCGGAACGACTACTCTAAACAGAACAGGACCCCTCGTTAGCTGTTTGGCTAATGAGGGGTCCTGTTAATAAATTCTACATTCAATTAACGTTGAGCCGTTGGACGAATCAAGATCTCGTTGATCGCGACATCTTCTGGTTCGTTGACGGCGTAAGCGATGGCACGCGCAATCGCGCTCGCATCGATCGCTTTCAAGTCACCAATCCCTTGTTTGATTTCTTCATCCGAGATATGGTCCTTCAGTTCTGTATCGACCGCTCCCGGTGAGATGATCGTTGCACGGATGTGATTGTCGACCGATTCTTCCTTGCGGAGACCTTCCGTGATCGCGCGAACGGCGAATTTCGTACCGCTATAGACAGCGCTCGACGGCATGACTTCGTGACCTGCGACGGACGAGATGTTGATGACATGTCCGCTTTTTTGTTCGCGCATGTACGGCAAGACGGCTCCGATTCCGTGGAGAACACCTTTGATATTGACGTCGACCATCGTATTCCATTCATCCTGTTGATTCTTGTGGAGGTGTGATAGTGGCATCAATCCAGCGTTATTGACGATGACATCAACTGAGCCGAACTTGTCTTTCGCAAGTTTAGCGAGTGCATCGACTTGCTCGCGATCAGTCACGTCCGTCACTTGATAGACGGCTTGACCACCTTCTGCTTCAACGGCTTTGACGAGTTCTTGCAAACGATCTTCCCGGCGTGCAGCAAGAACAAGTTTTGCGCCTTGTTTTGCAAGTTCTTTAGCGGTTGCTTCCCCAATCCCGCTTGATGCACCTGTAATGATGACGACTTTATCCTGAATCATCTGAACTCCTCCTTTTGAATAACGTACTCCTTGAGAGGTATTGCCGCTTTTGTTGATTTAAAAACATCGTATAGGAGGTTTATTTATGAAACGCTATGTATGGATCGGGTTGATCGTGATTGCAATGGCAATCGGATGGTTTTTATCGCTTGATCCATTTCGGCATCAACCACCAGAACCTACTGTAACCATCGAGGATCGCGACGTGAAGGTGTCTATCGGTACCTACGATTGGTCAGGAATGTTTCGCGGAGAAACAGCGGATGCGAAGGCCGAAGCCATCGATTTAGTAAAAGACGATCCGAGTACGCTAGCAAAGCCTGAAGATCGCTTGACGATTCGTTTTGAAGAGGGACCAACTCCGAAGTCTGTCACGATTGTTCTATGGTCGGTCGAGGATAAAAAAGAAATTAAAACATATAAGAAGACTGGGCAGATTACAGTTCCCTCGACTCCCGGACGATACGTCTACCAGATCACAGCCGACTGGAAAGAAGGTGCTGGCGATTTCGCCTTTCCGATTGAAGTGAAATGAACGGCAAGATAAAAACATATTGACAGGATGTATGTTTAGTGATAAATAAATGAATCGTTGACCTCTTCTTTTATTAAAAGAGGTCTTTTTTCGTTAAATATAGTAAATAATCTATTGGTTTCGTTAATCATAGTCCGAATAATCAGAATATATGAACATTTTAACAAAAGTGTATGTAAATGTTTCGGGTTCGAATGAACGGGAATAAACACATCATACACATAATAGTTCATGTGTTGAATCACCTAGGTGAAAGAAGCTAACAATCGTAAAGGAGAGGTGCAGATGAATGGGTTCAATCGATTCTTACTCGTCATCATAGGCATACTCGGACTCGTCAGTGTCGGGCTGCTTGTGCTCGGTGTGTATGATGTTCCACGGCTCAGTTCGTTAATCGAGCAGTGGCAGGATCAGCAATGGTATAGCTATACCGTTCTATCCATCGGAGGATTTTTAGCATTCGTATTCGTCATTCTATTATTCACAGGATTATTCAGCCGCTCAAAAGGTCAACGTTTGTTGATTCAAACGGGCGACGGAACGATCACGATTTCGAAGGAAACAATCGAACGGACGGCACTGGAGTCGATTCGTGGGATTGGTGGCGTACGGACACCTCGTGTCCATGCCGACATCCATTCGAAAAAAGAGACAGTTGCTTTAAAAGTCGACTGCTCGGTCTTCGGACAAGAGGGACTGCCGACGATCGCAAAGGATATTCAAGAACGCACTAAACAAGCCGTCGAATCCTTACTCGAGTTACCAGTCACGAGTACGAAGGTCACGATTAGTGACACGAAAACAAAAACATCGGAACGTGTCGTCTAAGAGAGGAGAGGGAACATGAAGACAAGGGAAGCACTTTACCCGTATCGGTTCCGACTGATCGGAGGACTTGTCGGTCTAATCCTCGCCATCTTATTTTTGACGATTGGCTTTGGTCCGACAATTCTCATCGTTGCCTTCGCAGCGATCGGATTCTTGATTGGGAAGTGGCGCGATGGTGCGCTCGATATCGAAGGGTGGATTCAGTTCTTTCAACGGGACTGATTCATATATATCTAACTACACATTCAAAAGGAGAGATTTCAAATGGCAAACGAAGTAAACACAACAACTGAAAACGAAGTGGTACGCGAGAATAAATTGACGTTCGAAGATCAAGTCATCAAAAAAATCGCAGGGATCGCGTCGAATGAAGTGACAGGTATCTTGTCAATGAGTGGTGGATTCATGAGTGGACTGACGGATCGTCTCCGGAGTTCAGAAGACATCACGAAAGGAATTGGTGCGGAAGTCGGCGAACGCCAAGTCGCACTCGATTTGAAAGTCATCGTCGAATACGGTAAAAATATTCCGTCGATCTTCCAAGAGACGGTCGCTAAAATCAAAAAATCAATCAGCGATATGACAGGACTTGAAGTCGTCGAGGTCAACATGCACGTCGAGGACGTCATGACACGCGCTGAATTTGAAGCGAAAAATAAATCGAACAACGAACAAGAAGAAAAGAGCCGCGAACTGCAATAAGGAAGTCCAAAGATCCGACGAACTCGTCGGGTCTTTTTTCATGGAATCGACACGACGTTTGACTAAACTAGAGCCTTTTTCGGGAATAGATTAGTATCACGATAAACGAAAGGATGATTCAAGATGCGACTAACAGGTAAAACGATCATCGTCACGGGAGCTGGCTCAGGAATGGGTGAAGCCATGGCCAAATTGTTTGCACAAGAAGGCGCACGGATCGTCGCAGCCGACATTCGGTTGGATACCGTCGAACGGGTCGTCTCTGACATCAAGGAAGCGGGTGGAGAATCGATCGCTGTTGCGAGTGATGTCGCCAAACCTAACGCAGCAACAGAACTCGTCCAACAAGCGCTTGAGGCTTACGGCGAACTGGACGTTCTCGTCAACAATGCCGGTATCATGGACGGAATGGAGGGAGTGGAAGACATCTCCGATGAGCGCTGGGATCACGTTCTCGCCGTCAATACGACAGGAACGATGCGTCTGATGCGCGAAGCGGTCAAGCACTTCAAGCAAGTAAAAGGTGGAGTCATTTTGAATAACATCTCGATCGGTGGTCTGAACGGTGCCCGGGCAGGAGCAGCCTATACCGCTTCCAAACATGCCGTCATTGGTCTGACGAAGAATACCGCCTTCTTTTACGCCGGAGAGGGAATCCGCTGTAACGGGATCGCACCTGGAGCCGTCGAGACGAACATCGGCCAATCAATGACGAACCTGAATGAATTCGGGATGGGCCGCGCGATGCTTGGCATGGGACTCAATCCACGTGCCGGTCAGCCGGATGAGATCGCAAAGTTGGCATTGTTCCTCGTGTCTGACGAGGCGAGCTTTATTAACGGGGCGATCGTCGTCGCCGATGGTGGATGGAGTGCGTATTAAAAATCATATCCTATTTACTAGATTACAGTTTAAAATGGCAGGAACTTGTCGATATAAGGGATAATATGACAATAGGAGCATTATGACCTTGAGTTTGAATCCGGGGAGGAATCGGCATGTCGATGCAAGAACAGGCAGCACACGTCACCGACACACAAGTCATTCGAGCAATCGAGCAAAATCTGGCAATCATTCGCTTCGACGATCGACGGAAAGTCGCATATGTCAACGAGTTGTTTGCCCGGACGATGGGGTATGAAGTGGAAGAGCTAATTGGTAAATACCACCGTGACCTTTGCTTTCCAGCGTACGTCAATAGTCCAGATTACGAGTTGTTTTGGCGCAAATTGATGCAAGGCATCACCTATCAGGACAAGATTGAACGCCGGGCTGCCGATGGGCAACAAAAATGGCTCGAAGCGACGTATATGCCAATCTACTCGGATGACGGGCGCCGGGTCGTCGGTGTCTCGAAAATTGCATCGGACATTACGATTCGCCAACAGGACGTCTTACGGATGGCAGCTGAACTCAACGAGACATCCGCGTTCTTGACGGTCAAATCGGAGAGTGGTCGTCAGGACGGTCTAAACGTACTGGCGACCGTCCAACAAGTCGAGGCGGAGTCCGTCGAGAATCTGTCGAGCCTTGTTGCCTTACGGAAGGATGCGAATTCGATCACCGATATCGTCAAGACGATCCGTGATATTGCGGCGCAGACGAATCTACTCGCCTTGAATGCGGCGATCGAGGCGGCACGTGCTGGTGAACATGGGCGCGGGTTCGATGTCGTCGCGACCGAAGTCCGAAACCTGTCGAACAAAGTGTCCCACTCAATCGGGGAGATCAAGAACAACATTGAAGGGATCGTTGAGCGGATTGAAGATGTTTCGCACAGCATCGAGCGCATTTCGTCTAAGGTCAAGGACAGTACGGGTCAACTCGAGCATACGGTCAGTGAGTTCGATCAATTGGCTGATTCAGCGAAACAACTCGAGCGTCAGGCAAAACAATTCGTCCATGTCTTATGACACACATCGATACCGGATCACACGAGCTGTTCGCTTGTAGTTGATTCGGTATTTTTTTGATGGCGAATTCAATATAGAGAAATAGAAAAGACGCTTGTTAAATCGGAATCATTACGATATGATGTAAAACGTAATTACTCCGAATTAAAGGTGGAGAACAATGTCTACATATAAAACTGCGAGCCTCATCGGCAGTGTCTTCCTCGGTTTGACACTTGCCGGTTGTGCTGCTTCTGATACGCCACAAGAGCAAAACCATTTGACGTTCGTCTATAACTTCGCGACACAATCGCTCGATCCGCATCGCGACAGCAGTTATGTTCCGCTTCGAGCAGGCGTGACGGAGACGCTCGTCCGTCTTGATGACGAACGATTGACGGTCGAACCGTGGCTTGCGAAAAAATGGTCGTACGAAGGAAAGCGAACATGGCGGATCGTCTTACAGGAAGACGTGACGTTCCATAACGGGAAAAAACTTGATGCGGCAGCCGTCAAATCGTCTCTCGAACGCTCGATTGACGAAAATCCCGGTGTCAAGAATGCCTTGAACATCGAGACGATTAAAACGGACGGACCGGATCTGCTCATTCAAACGAAGACGACATATCCAGAGTTCATCTCGGAACTCGTCAATCCGAACACAGCAATCATCGACACGAAGGCGAGCGGGGTGACGAAGGAACCAATGGGAACCGGTCCGTTCCAAGTCGAGCGGTTCGCTCCGGGAACAAAAGTCGAGTTAAAACGTTTCAAGTCCTATTGGCAAGAACAAGCGAAACTTGATTCCGTTGATTTTGTCTTCAACGAAGATGCTGGCGCACGGACGAACGCTTTGCGTGCCGGACAGGCGGACATCGTCTATCGACCGGAAATCGAGAGTATCAAGCAGTTGAAGTCTGAAGGGTTGACAGTCCAAGCGACGGATACGTTCCGTGTCCATCAGTTGACAATGAATGTCGCGAACGGTCCGATGCAATCGCTTGAAGTCCGACAGGCAATGGATGCTTTAATCAATCGACAGCAACTCGTCGATCACGTCCTCCAAGGATATGCGGTGCCAGCACGTGGTCCATTCCTATCGTCATTCCCATTTGCTCCGAATTATCCGCAACAAGAGCAGAAGACGCCTGAGGAATGGCTCAAACAAGCTGGTTATACAAAACAAAACGGACGGATGCAAAAGGACGGTCGTCCTTTAAAGCTGACGTTATTGACGTATGCGGCTCGACCAGACCTGCCGTTGATCGCTCAAGTCATTCAAGATGACGCGAAAAAGATTGGTGTCGCGATCACGATTAAACAGATCGATGTCCCAGAAGAATACATGGCGAGTAACCGGGACTGGGATATCGCGACGTACAGCAATTTGACAGCTCCGCGTGGGGATGCTGGATATTATTTGAACGCGACCTATCATCCGAACGGGGGACTGAACTTCAGTCGTGTCGCGGATCCGAAGTTGACGAAACAGATCGAGACGTTGAATGAAACGATTCAGATCGAGGAACGTTCACGGCTTGCGGAGCAAATCGCGCGATATGTCGATGAGAAACGCTATAATAGCTTCTTGCTCTATCCTTCAACACTCGTCGCCTATGACAGCAAACGCGTCAAAGGATGGAAAACGGAAAAGAGTGAATACTACATGATCACGAACACGTTGCAGGTGACCGATTGATGCGTTCGATCGTCAAACGACTGCTATCGCTGAGTCTATTCACTCTACTCATCACGTTCAGTTGTTTTGTCTTGTTACGGTTACTGCCGGGTGATCCGGTCTTGACGTTATTGAATATTGATGAATTATCAGCAACGCCCGAACAAATCGAGGCCGCGCGCCGTGAATTAGGATACGATCAGCCGATGCTCGTCCAGTACGTCCGTTGGCTACAAGACATCCTTACCTTCCGTCTCGGAAACTCGTTACAGACGGGGCGACCGGTCATCGAGATGTTGTTAGAGAGTTATCTCGTGACAGCGGAACTGGCACTTGGCGGTATTTTGGTTGCCTTATTGATCGCCTTACCCCTAGGAATTGGTAGCGCCTTGACGACGCGCCGAAGCGTCGTCCGTCTCGCGCACCTTGTCAGCATGAGCGGAGCGGCCGTGCCCGGTTTTTGGATCGGTCTGTTGCTCGTCGATCTGTTTGCCATCCGTCTCGGGTGGTTACCTGTGATGGGACGGGAAGGGATGACGTCACTCGTCCTCCCGGCTCTATCGCTCGGCTTTCCACTTGCGAGCGTTTATATTCCATTGATTCGACTGAATCTACGCCGTGAACTGAACCAACCGTACATCGAGTTGGCACGGATGCGTGGGATATCCGAGCGAACGATCCTTTGGCGTTATGCGTTACGTGGCAGTGTGCCACCGGTCCTGTCCGTGTTCGGTCTGACGCTGGGCAGTCTTGCCGGGGGTGTCGTCGTCCTCGAAGTTCTGTTCGCGTATCCAGGTGTCGGAAAATTAATGGTCGATGCGATTCTACAACGCGATTACCCACTGATCCAAGGCTACATCTTGCTGACGACAGGCATCATTCTTGTCTTGCATCAAGGTATCCGGTCGTTAAACCGGGCGTTACGACCAGATTGGCAGAAAGGAACAACGAGATGAAAAAAAAATGGCTCATTTTCGGAGGATGTCTACTGATATTTATTTCATATACCGTATATATTAATCCATTTAATACAAACGTAGCTAAAAGACTTGAGCCTGTTTCATTCGAATATTGGCTCGGAACAGACGGTTTAGGACGAGATTTCGCAGCTCGTCTTTTTTTAGCTGGTTTGATATCCTTAGGTTTCAGCCTACTTACGGTATTGCTCACAGCATGCATCGGTACCTGTCTTGGTTGTCTAGCCGGTTTTTATGATGGACGTCTTAAGCGCTTGATTCATCGATTAGAAGATGGTCTCGTGATTTTTCCGGACACCGTTCTAGCACTTGTCATCGCCGGATTATTTGGTGCCAGTCCTCAAAGTTTGATCTTTGCGATTTTACTCATCAAATGGATTTCCTACGCGCGATTAAGTGAGACACTCGTGACCGAGACGATGCAAAAGCCATACATCAGCATGGCACGCATCAACGGGTTAACAGACCGGATGATCTTACGACGCCACATCTTACCGCCCATCATCCGGCAAGTCGTCGTGTTAATGAGTTTGGATGTCGGCAAAGTCATCTTATTCTTATCAGCGTTCTCTTATATCGGGCTTGGTGTCCAAGCACCACTGCCAGAGTGGGGAGCGATGTTGAATGAAGGACGTCCCTATTTCAGTTCGGCACCCCGGCTCATGCTTTTGCCAGGTGCGTGCATCGTCTTGACCGTCGTCGCGACGATGGGATGGACGCGATGGATGAAGAAAAAAGGAGGACACGTAAATGATTCAGATTCGGAGCTTACACGTTCGGGCGAAACACGTCCTTCTGCATGACGTGAATCTATCGCTACCATCTCACCAATTCATTTGTCTCGTCGGAGCGAGCGGGAGTGGTAAGACGCTCTTGCTGAAACGGTTACTGGATCGATTGCCGGACGGGATGTCGTCGAGGGGAGAAGTCATTTCGGACGAACCCCTGCGACGTGGTCTCGATATCGGTTACATACCGCAGCAGTATACCGATGCGTTTCTTCCGTTTTTAACGA
Organism: Exiguobacterium acetylicum; assembly: GCF_019890935.1. Taxonomy (NCBI): domain Bacteria; kingdom Bacillati; phylum Bacillota; class Bacilli; order Caryophanales; genus Exiguobacterium; species Exiguobacterium acetylicum. The sequence goes on along the minus strand of NZ_CP082333.1, from coordinate 1,682,781 downwards.
TGCGTCAGATGTTACGGGATACATATCGCGCACATGGGCGCAAGATCGATCATCCTTATATCGATGACGTCTTGCGAACACTTGAGTTGGACCCGACCTGGTTGGATCGGTATCCGGCAGAGTTGAGCGGTGGGCAATTACAACGGTTTGCGATTCTGTTTGCTGTCGCCTTAAAACCACGGTTGATTTTAGCGGATGAATTAACGACGGCACTCGATCCCGTCTTGACACGTCGTTTACTCGACTGGTTGACTGAGTACCAACACCAGTACGGGGCAACGATTGTGTTCGTCACCCACGAATTAGGACCTGCCTTACATTATGGTCAGCAACTCGTCTTGATGCAGGATGGACGAATCATCGAGACGGGAACACCACAGATGATCGAGCAAAGTCGTCATCCGTTTACGCTTGCCTTGATGCAAGCACATCGTACGTCACTGGAAGAAAGGAAGAGTTCATGTCACCAGTCTTATCCGTAACAGATCTTACTTATCAGATAAAGGATCAGTCCCTCTTGTCGAATATCTCGTTTCACATTAGGAAAAAGGCGTCAATTGGCATCATCGGGGAAAGTGGGAGTGGCAAGACGACACTTGGACGATTGATCCTCGGTCTGCTTAAACCTACACATGGTTTGATTTCCTTACATGGAAAGGTATTTCCGAGTGGGCAACGAAACGAGCGACGAGCTATTCAAGCCGTCTTTCAACATCCTCTCGCTTCCTTTAATCCAGAATGGACGGTGCGGGAATCGATTCTTGAACCGTTTCGTCAGCATCGTCCGATCTTGCGGCATTTCCCAGCGACGTCAGAAGAGGATCTCATGACTGCCCTCGCACTTGCGGTCGGGGTCGAGGAACAGTTATTCGATCGATTGCCCTATCAATTGAGCGGGGGACAAATTCAGCGTGCCGCGATTGCCCGCGCGATTTCGATTGAACCCGACATCATTGTGATGGATGAGCCGACGACGGGGCTTGATGTCGTCTCCCGCTCACAGATCATCGAACTACTAGAACGCTTGCAACAGACACTTGGTGTCAGTCTTGTATTGATCTCGCATGATATCGACTTCATCCGGCGTCTCTGTTCGGAAACACTCGTCTTACGTGACGGTCGTGCTGTTGATTTGATTGATCGATTGGAATCAGGTGGTGCGTATACCCAACGATTCGTCGAGGCCGGAACATGGTGAACGCACAACCGACGCACAAAACGTACTGGTTACTCGCGTATCCGCTGATTCTCTCAAGTATTGCGACACCCTTGCTTGGTGTGACCGATACCGTCGTCATCGGTCAATCCGGTGATCCGCGGGCGATCGGCGGCATCGCCGTCGGAGCCGTCTTCTTCAATACGATTTACTGGTTGTTCGGTTTCTTAAAAGTGAGTACGACAGGATTCAGCGCCCAAGCAAGTGGGGCGAATGACGGGCACGCCTTACGGACGTCCCTCTACCGACCGCTGTTTCTAGCAGCTTGTATCGGTCTGCTCATCCTGTTATTCCGACAGCCGCTCGAGCAAATCGGACTGTACTTACTTGCACCACCCGCTGACTTGCTCGGTGCAGTCAAAACGTATATCTCATACCGGATGATCGGCGCACCGTTCGTGTTGATGGGTTATGCGTTACTCGGCTGGTTGATTGGTACCGGTCAGGTCAAGCACGCCTTGTTCGTCCAATTGTTCAGTACAGGAGTCAATGTCGTTCTCGATATCGGATTCGTCTACGGATTGGATGCCGGTGTTGCTGGAATTGCGGTTGCGACCGTCATCGCGGAGATCAGCATCGTCGTCTGTGCTCTGTATCTGATCCGTGGTCATTTGGCGATGACGCGTGATGAATGGCGTGCCTTGACGGCGTGGCACGCGTACCGTCAATTCTTTCAAGTCAATCGTGACTTGTTCATTCGTACGATTTTCCTTCTACTCGTCACTGGCTGGTTCACACGTGCTGGAGGACAATTCGGACCGGATGTCCTCGCAGCCAACGCGATCCTGCTACAAATCCAGTATTTGATTTCGTACTGGTTCGGTGGACTCGGTCATGCGTCAACGGTTCTCGTTGGTCGGGCGAGAGGGCATCAAGATCAGGCAGGATACCGGACGAGTGTCCGTTTGGCACGGACGTTCGGATTTTACTCGGTCGTCTTCTGGTCACTAGTGCTCCTATTCCTTGAAACACCGCTCCTTCAGTTGTTCACTTCAGAAGAGGCGATCTTAGACGCAGCGCGCGATTATTACTTCTGGATCATCATCCTACCGCTTCTCGCCGGTTGGGCGATGATTTATGAAGGCATCTTTGCCGGACGGGTTGAAGCAACACCCGTCCGAAATTCGATGATTCAAGCAGGCATTGGTTTTGCGGTCGTCCTCCTGCTGACACCGACTTTTGGAAATCAGGGCGTCTGGGCAGCGTTTTTGACGTTCTTCTTGATTCGCTCCGTCTCGTTGATTCTCGTAGAGGCAAGACGATGAAAAACCCGCTGTTTCCCTCGCGCGCAAAGGGAACAGCGGGTTATTTGTCGTCGATCGCTAAAGGACGGACGAAGAGGGCGTTCAAGTGATGGACGAGCACATGACGCAGGCGTTCTTTTGGTAATCGTTCTGGTCGAAACAGAGCATGAAAGGCTAACCCGTCAACGAGTGCTGCGAGCCGTTCACTCTCAAGCTCAATGTCTAAACCTGCTCGGAGTGTACCGTCCGGGATCTGTGTCAACAGTATTTGAACCATATGGTAGATATCATCCGGATTTTCCACCGCTTGCGATGTATACGCGGACATCATGAATTGAAACCAGACCTGCATCTCGAGCTGATGCTCGGGTGCATAAGGTAAGACCTCAAGTAAGACGTCACATAACGTTTCTTCCGGAGTTCCTCCTTTCTCAAAAATGGTTGTGATGCGTGCTTGGACTCGCTCTTGAACGAGGTCCATCGAGAAGCGGAGCAACTCGTCCTGGGTCGTGAAGTAATACCGCAAAGCACCCAGCGAGAGTCCCGCTTCCTTGGCGATCGTCCGAACACTGGCTTGTTCAATACCGACTTGAGAAATCGTGCGCCACGTCGCTTCCGCGATGAGGCGTTTGCGTTCTTCGTGATTGACTTGTTTTGGCATACATTGAGTATATCATCTTTTTTAGCACAAATGTATTAAAAAGACTAGTCAAACTATGGGAGAGGTGTTATCTTTATGATACAGTCGTATTAAAAAGGAGAGGATTGATATGCAACTCGTCGCGTGGGCAATCGTCTGTTGTGAGATTTTATTTTGGGTATTCATCGTCGCCGGACTGATCGTGCGTTATGGATTCAGGCGAGAAAGACTCGGTTTTCGATTGATGGCGATGTCGCCGGTCATTGATATCGTCTTACTGCTCTTAACAGTGTTTGATTTAAGTCGCGGCAGTACTGCAACGATCGCGCACGGACTTGCTGCGATCTATATCGGTGTCTCACTTGCCTTCGGCAAGCAGATGATTGCCTGGGCGGACGAGAGGTATCGCCGGTTCATCCTGCGAGAACAAGTATCGCGGGAGCGAATTTCAAAGGCGCGCAAAGAGCGAAATGGGTTCTATCGGCATGTGCTGGCCTTTTTGATTGGTGGGGCGTTACTCGGTGCCATGATCCTGTGGCTGGGAGATGCTGAGCAGACGAAGAGTCTCTTACGGACGTTACAATTGTGGGGACTCGTCCTCGTGATCGATGGGGTCATCTCGATGAGTTATACGATTTTTCCGGCTCGATCCAAATGAAAAACGAACCTTGTCTGTCAGCGGTCGACAGTGAAGGTTCGTTCCCGAATCGTATTCGTATGGACTTGTTTGCGGGCGTCGATCGAATCCCGAATGTGGATGATGTAGCGGCGTCCTTTTTTGTATCCAGAGCGCGGTGGTTTGATTCGGATTTCTTTGCCGTCAAGGACTTCAATTTCCGTTTGCATCCGCTCACCGTTCGAATCCGTCACGGTGACTGTTCGGTTCGAGACTTGCTCCTTCCGTAATCCTTTCGCATATTCGATGTCGAAGGTATGGTACGAGGAGATAGAGCGGGCACGCGATTTGAAGTGTGGCTCGTCCGTCCGTTCGTCGAGAGTGCAGTAGCAACCCGTGAACAAAAGACTCGCCGAGAGGAGTATCGAAAATAGATGTTTCACGAAAACGCTCCTTTATGTATTTGGTAATTTTAGTATAAGACAAATTTTAGGTTACGACAATCCTTCTTGAGACTGAGTCGTTGACAGCTATTAAAATCGAGCAAGTCCATGCTATAATCGACCGAGAGAAAGGAAGCGATACACCATGCCAGTACAACCAGACCAGCGCGAGATCATCGTCTCGATTCGGACGAGTTATGATTTTAAAGCGGATACCGGTCGCGCGATCCGCGTCATCGAGTTTCACGGACGCCGGACGACGCTGTTCGATACGTTCGAAGCGTCATCACCGAAACGAATGATCTTGATCGAGATGATTCGTGCCGTCCAATCGTTCAAGGAACCGTTCCACATCATCTTCAACGTCGAATGTAACTTCGGTTTCAAGTATTTGACGGATCAGCGGAAATGGGAAAACCGGGACGTCGGGAATACGTTCCTCGACTTGATCGAACAAGGCGGTCATACGTATGAATTACGAGACAGCTCATTCTATGAAGGCGGAAAAGCCCTCCAAAAATGGCTCGGCAACACCTTAAAGCAAAATAGCTGAAAAAAAGGCTGATTCCATGATGGAGTCAGCCTTTATCCGTTGCATCGATTGTCTCGCTTTCGAGATATCGGTACAACGTACTTTTACTAATACCGGTCTGTTCGCGGATATCAGCGAGCGAATAATTTTTACTTTGATACATCGCGATCGCGCGGCGGACATTTTCATCCGGCTTCCGCGGTCGACCGGTCTGCTTTCCTTGTTCTTTTGCTTTTGAGAGTCCGGCACGCGTCGACATGCTGATGACATCACTTTGCAGCTGAACGAGGTGGCGTGCCGTTTCAAGAAACGACAAGGAGGCACGCTCGCTCGTCCGAATCTGTTCGCGGAGTGACCACAGCGTCGCACCGCGCGTCTCCATCTGCTCGAGCATCTCGATCAAGTGCCGCGTCGAGTCTGCTAAGATGTAGAGATGCGTGACGATGACTTCGTCTCCCGTCTGAAGGGTCTCGAGCATCTGTTCTAATTCCGTCCGTCGTTTCGCTGAATCATGCGTCTCGATGACACGTGTCGTCACATTCATCTTGTCGGCTTCCGCTTGTTGCGTAGAACAGTCTGGATCATCCGGATAGGGTCTCATGTAGAAATATTGCATGGATGGAGCTCCTCTCTGTCGATCACGATCGACGTCAGTTCCTCATCAGTATACCGTATTCTCACCTCCGTGCCGCAGAAAACCGAAAACAAGCCTTTCTTCTCATGTTCGTATCGACTAATTTGTGGTAAATTGAGTGGAAGTAAGTTTCTCGGACTCATCCCGATACCATTCATTCTTTTTAAATGAGGTGCTCATCATGAACAAAGAAGATCATCAACTCGCCCGTCAGCTTTTGACGACCTATTTCATCGGCACACAGTTAGCGACGGTCCATGTCGCAGGCTACGTCACGCTCGAATTCATCAATTTGTTCGATACGACTGCGCCTGAACTACGACTTCGGATCGAGACGGATCGTCTGTTTTATGGCGATGTCGAGACGACACAGGACTGGGTCGTCCGCCATGCGACGAAGGAAGAGATGTTACACTTGATCGTCTCGCTTCACGCGGAACGCATCACCGGTGTCCGGATCGGAAAGACGGCACCCCACTTATTCCTAACGTTTAGCAACGGACAAACGCTCGTCTTGAACGGATCGGATACATATTATGAATCGTGGGCGATCGATATCGGTCTCGCACCACACCGAGCCGACGCAACGATCGTTGCTGTACCGGGTGACGAACTGGCCGTCTTCTCCGGAATCGGTGAACAAGTTGAAGACTAAGACACGCATGGAGTGGTGCGACTGGATCATGCCGCTCGTTGCGTCACGTTACCCGGATCACTGTGCCATTTTACTTGCCGGCAGTCATACGCGTGAGCAAGCGACCGCTCAATCAGATGTCGATGTGATCATCTTTGAAGTGAGTCGAGGTCAGGCATACCGGGAATCGTTCATTCATGATGGTGTCCCGGTCGAAGCATTCGTCCATTCCTTTGAGACGATTCAGTCGTTTTTCGAGAGTGACCGGGAACGTGGTCGCCCGTCCCTGCAACGAATGATTGCTGACAGTTGGACGATCGAGGATCATCCGCGACTTGCATCTATCCGTCAGGAAGCGGCTCAACAACTAGCGGACGGACCTATCGCGTGGACGACTTCGGAACAAGAGCGCGCACGTTACTTTTTAAGTGATATGCTCAACGACTTCGAGAGTGTGACGAACCGCGCGGAAGGTTTAGCGATTGCGTCACGTTTATATGAACAGAGCATCGAGTTCGTCCTTCGTGCCAATCGTCGCTATATCGGACAAGGGAAGTGGGCGATTCGTGCTCTTGCGGAGTTTGACGGAGACTATGCCAGTCGACATACGCTGGCATTCGAGTCGTATTATCAATCAGATGACCGACGAGAAGTCGTCGCGTTAGTCGATGATTATCTTGCCCCATTCGGCGGGCGTTATTTTGACGGCTTTACGCTCGGTAAACGATAACAAGCAAAAGGAGGTACGCTTTCGGATCAATCGACCGAAAACGTGCCTCCTTATCGTTCGCTTTTGTTTAACGCCAATGGGACGGACGGAGTAAGCGACGCGGTAACTGTGTCGCGGCATTACCGATTGCCGCATTGATTTGTGCCTGTGTCAAAAAGAGCGCGTCCGTCAGATCGGCGTCCTTGACGTTACAGTCTCGCAAATCAGCCCCGAGAAAGTTGACTCCGCGCAGGTTACTGTGCGACAAGTTCGTCGCGAGCAACCACTGATTCTGAACACTGGCACCTGAGAAATTACGTCCTGGTAGCTGTTTTCCGACCCAGTCGCGTGGTGTCTGGTCGCGTCTTCCGCTATACTGAGCTTGAACACGCGATGCAATCATTTCAAGGAGTGGTCGGACGGTTTGACGAACCGGTATCAAGTCAAGTCGTTCAAATTGATCGGCTGGTAATGCCGCGTACCGAGTCAGTGCGGCAAGCGTCTCATCGAGTTGATCGTGGATGTCACGCGTGACATCACGTTTCCCGTCGGTTATGTACCACATCATTTCAAACAAATGAACCATCTTCGGGAAGGCAGCATAGATCGCTTGGCGTCGCTTAGGTGCATCATCGCCTTCGAATGTCTGCTGTGACAGATGCTGTCCGGCACCAAAACAATCATAGACGGTACAGCCTTTGTAGCCGCTATCGCGTAACCGGTCATGGATGCGACAGCTGTAATCCGCGTCAAGATTACGACACGGTGTTGCTTCCGGTTTGTCATGACCAAAATCACTGGATTTCGAAAAAGCGAGTGCGGTACAACATAAACCAAAACACTTCGTACAATCAATCTGGAATGTAGGTTCCATCGGATTCACCTCCACTACTACTATAACAAGAAAGGGGATTCGGAAATGTTGAAATTTCAACTCAATGAAAATGAGGACGGACAGGACTGGCTTAGGCAGCAAGTGCGTCAATATAATGTCGAACGTTCACCGCTTCATGCGACGAAACGCTCCGAGGGAACACAAGCCGTCACATTACTTGCGACGCGTAGTGATCAACCGATCGGCGGCATCTCAGGGGAAATGTACTGGGGCTGGTTACATATTGAGTGGTTCTTCATCGTCGAAGAAGAACGGGGAAGTGGGCTCGGTACTCAGTTATTCCGTCAACTGGAGGAATGGGCACGAGCAGCGGATGTTCAGCGAATTCGCGTCGAGACGTTCTCGTTTCAAGCGCTTCCGTTTTATGAGCGGCAGGGATTCGTCGAAGTCGGACGAATCGATGACTATCCACCAGGGATGAGCTATCATCTGCTCGTCAAACAGGTTGACTGATGAAACGGCGTCTTTTCCTCATCTTATTGTTCGGTCTCGTGCTCGGAACGCTGACGGGAATGCATCCACGTCAAGAGACCGTTTCCTTTACGGCGAAGCAAGTCGCCCAGTTATATACAGAGATGACAAGCACACCAGTCGAAGCACGTGATGTCTACTTCGTCGAACGACTATCTGACCATTATGCCGTCGCGTATCTTGAAGCGAAGCACGACCGCTTGTTTTTGCTCCTGCAACAAACCGATGAGTCACAACGAATCGACCGAATCATTCGCTCGAAACAGACGAGGGAGTCGGATTGGTTTGAAGGTCGTTTGTTGACGACGGACGAAGGTCGATACCTTGTCGCCTACGGCATGAATGGTTCGAAACAAATGAAATCGATCCGGTTCGAGCCGTATAAGACGACGGCTGAAGGCGAAGCGCCCCTTCGTCCGATGCAACGCTCATTGCCGGTAGCAGATCAGGAACGTTTCCATACCGTCCAACCGTTACCGGATGCCTTCCCGCATTCGCTCTATTTCGAGATGATCGCGACGAGCGTAGACGGGAAAGAGACGATCCAACGCTTGACGTTACCAAGCGACAACGCATCCGTGTTTTCTACGACCCGTGACTTCTAGTATACTGAAGACGAAAAAGGGGGAGAAGAACATGTGGATCGTCATGAACCAGTTACACGTCGTCAAAGGTGCAGCAGATCAGGTCGCAGCGCGTTTTAAGACGACGAAAGGAATTGAACGGATGGAAGGGTTCCACCGGATGCAAGTCCTCGTCGATATCAGTCAGGAAGAAGAAGACATCGTCACGATTATGACGACATGGTCGAATCAAGCAGCATTTCATGCATGGCAAGAGAGTCAAGCGTACAAAGGCGTGCACCATAAGCGGGATAACGGAACGTCCGAAGTCAAACCGCTTGTGACGTCGAATACCGTTACGGAATATGCGATCGTCGCTGATCACAGTGCCGTCGTGGAATAAACAACAACACCCCTTGGGAGGATGCCTCTCAAGGGGTGTTGTCTAGTACAATAAAATAGATTGTTTTTCCGTAATCTGGGTATACTTTAACAAACTAGATGAAACGAGGTGACACCGCATGGTCTATCGTAAACCTGTCGTCTCTAGCCTGTCCGTCCTCGGTGGTATGATCCTGCTCTTTGGTTTCTTGACGAGCGGTGGCTTCATTTATCTCTACTTCTTCGTCTTACTATTCGCTTGCGTGTCCTTCTTACGTGAACCGTTGACGCGTAAAGAGTGGTTACGCGAGGGGATTGCTTTCATCTTCTTGTGTTCCTTGATTTATTTGTTGCAACATCTCGTCTTCATGGCGTGAGTCATTTTTCGTACTGCTCGAACAAAGGAAGGAGGATGTCACGACCTGTCGCTGATAGGTGAATCGACACGTCACGCTTCGGATCTTTTAAATAAACATCGGTCTTTTTGACACGCTTATCGAGATAAACTTCGTATTGCTGTCCTTTCACTCCATCTCGGAACGTCAAGTATTTCCACTTCGCCCGTTTTCCTCGTACGTCAGCCTGTTCACTTGTCTTGATTGCTTTTTTTAATTTCCCGGATTCATCACTGGTCATCATGATCATATGGTCCCAATCGAGACCTTTCTCCGAAATACGATTTCCTTGATCATCTTCTTCAAAACGGACATGTGAGAACTGTCTTTGATGGATCAACGTCATTTCTTCATTATCCACAACAAGATCATCTGTTGTTTGATTCGGTTCTTGGAGTTCAGTTGGTTGTTCAGTCGTGTGGCGAATCGATAATTCGTAGCGGAATTCGCGTCCGTTTTTCTCCGTTGCGATGACCGTTCCATAATGCTCGGGTGTTCCGTCACCCGGAATGAACCGGACCTTTCCTGGATGTTTCATTGAATGGATCGGGTGTTCCGCACGCCGTCCACCATACAACTGTGGTATTCGAACCGAAACGTCGTATGTCGAACCGAATTGTTGATTGTAGACGAGATAGAGATCGACATCACGGGTGAACGGTGTCAGAGAATTCGTATATACGAAAGACGTCGTACGTGTATCTTTTTTTGTGACATCCGTCGCCTCGATGACGAGGTAACCTGATCCCGGAAGTTCTAATGTTCGAGCAGAATGATCGGCGATCTTCTCATCAGGATTGAACCAGTCGTCTTTTTTTATTACAGTAGGCTTCACATTAAAGTTCTTCCGTTGTGGAGTCAGAGCAGTCTTCTTGAAGACATCGTCTTTCTTTGCTAACGGATAGTACCCGCCTTTAAACGATGTCTGACAATATAAATACGTCTTTTTTCCAGCTTTCACGTAACGAACGGTTTGACCTTCATAATCCTCGAACGGATTCGTCATCATGACGGAATAGATATCGCCGACAGCGTAATCGGTAGGTGCATCGCTCACTTTAGAGGCGCACGTTTTTTGGATGACAGTTCGTTCTTTAGCTGACAAGGTGCGAGATTCTTTTTCGTTGAATTGCCCTCCGTCATACATTTGCGATAAGTAACCCCATTTGAAATTCGGCGCATCGCTTTGACAACCGCTTAAGGCTAGCGTTGCACCGAGTGTGAGTCCGATCCAGTAACGTTTGTTCATTGATTAAGCACCTCACTGAGTGCTTCACTGGTCGTACCCGACAGCTTCGCACCATTCTTTGATCCTGGTTTAACGACATAGATTTCAAGTTTTTTGGCGCGTTTGCGTTCATACAACTCAAACATCTGGCTTTTCCCTTCGCGCATCAACGTCATTTTTTTCTGCTTTAGTTTTGTGCCTTGCGGCTCCATCACTTCGGTCTCTTTTAATTCCTGAGCGATTTTTTTGGCTAGTTTATCCGGTATTGCCGAGACGAACTTATAATCGCTATCAATGAGCTGTTTCGGTGATTGATGAATGAAACCGACATAACCGGGTTGATTTATATTGATAAAAGCATATTTGAAATTTGAAGGTTTTTTATATGACTTATTGAGACGCATATAGATTGGCGTTTCCTGGACAACTTTATCTTTTTCTAGTTTTTGAACGGTAGCAAAGTGAATCATTTGATCGGGTGAGAGGACATCAGGTAATTCTTTACGTTCAATCTGGTAGGATTGCCCTTGCGCATACTCTTGAATGACTGAAGAGTTTCCCTCGCGTGTTCCGCTTACTGTGAGATCAATTATGGCGGACTGCATCCCGTTTTTTGGGCTGTGACGGAAAGAGATATTCAAGTCGGATCTGGACAGCGATTCGGTCGTCTCGAAGAATGTGCGTTCTTTTCCGTCTTCTTCTCCAAAAATAATGAATTGACCTTCCGGTGGTAAGGACAGTTGATAGGACGGGAAGAGATAACGTCCGAGCGTTTTTAATTCTTTCTGATCTTCGTTTTCCTGTTTTTGTTGATCCGTGATTTCTTTTGGAACAGGTTTAAAGCGAATGACTGTCGATTTAGCTTTAACCGGTTGTTTTGACCAATCGACGAATGGATAATCACTTCGCTTGATCTGATGAACCGTATAATCTGCGTGGCGAATCGGCTGACAGGCCAGATAGTCCTTTTTTTCGTCTGACAGGAAACGGACGTGTTGGAACTCGCGTCCTTGAACACTCTGGGGCAGGAAGTATAAGTCAAATCCTTCGTGTTGCACATACCGATCAGGCAAGCGCTTCATATCTGGTTTTTGCTGACAAACCTTCAACAAAGCAGCGATTTGTTTTTTCGGGAGATCCGGTATCTCTTGCCCATCAAAGGTAGTCGAAATACCGCCCCAGTAATTGGCGTCATATGTAAGATCTAAGTATTGTTCTTTACCACATCCTGCAAGTAGAACTGCACCTGCGAGAATACCGGTATGTATATAGCGTCTCATGAAAAACCTCCTTCATCTTAATGACTATATTTTACCATAATTTCAATAATAGACAGAATTTTCTATAACACTTTAACATCAAGATGTTTGACATCTCTTGACTCGGGAATAATAGATGCATGCACGGTCAATCTATTACTATGGGGGTTTTATGATGGGTACATTCATTCAAGCAGTTGATGGCACGAAGATTTACGTCGAGGATGTCGGGTCGGGTCAACCGGTCGTCTTTTTACACGGCTGGCCGGCAAACAACAACATGTTCGAGTATCAAAAGAATCTGCTCGTCGAAGAAGGGTACCGTTACGTCGGGATCGATTATCGCGGTTATGGCAAATCAGATGCGCCGGCAACGGGATACGATTATAAGACGATGGCGTCCGACATTAATGAAGTCATCGAACAGTTGAAATTAACGAACGTCACGTTGCTTGGCTTCTCGATGGGAGGAGGAATCGCCTTGTCCTATCTCTTGCAATACGGGGATTCAAAAGTCAGTAAACTTGTCCTCGCTGGAGCCGCAGCCCCTGTCTTTACACAACGCGACGGCTATCCATACGGGATGACAAAAGAAGAAGTCGATGCGTTGATTGCCGACACGAAACAGGATCGTCCGTCAATGCTCAAAGGATTCGGGGAAATCTTCTTTGCGAAGGAACATCCAGAACCACTTCAACAATGGTTCCATGGACTTAGTATCGCCGCTTCGTCCCACGGTACGATTCAGTCAGCAATTGCCTTACGTGATGAGGACTTGCGTGGAAAACTCGAGAACATCAAAGTCGATACGTTAATCATCCACGGTAAAAAAGACCAAGTCTGTCCGTTCGAGTTCGCGGAAGAAATGCAAAAGGGAATCCCACATGCACGACTTGAAGTCTTCGAAGAGAGTGGGCACGGTATGTTGCTTGATGAACAAGAGAAGTTCAACGAAACGTTACTGTCGTATGTTAAAGGAAATCAAACCGTCTAATCCAACAAGCCATGGACACCTGTCCATGGCTTGTTTTTGTGTACAAAAAAAGTATGCGCCGGCGCATACTTTTAAGGACGATACCTCCGCATGAACCGTTGATCGATCCAGCGTTTCAGGTACCAACCAAGTCGATTAGTTGAGTACGATTTACCATACAGGGAAACCGCATGACGGGGGCCAATCGATAAAATCGTCAAGTAGTTCGTTTGCGGACGATACGTTTGTAGTGCCTCTTCCTGGACGTACCGCAAGAGGTTTTCCAGTAAGATCGGTGCTTGCCGGACAGCTGTGACGCCGTTCTTTGGAATATCGGGATAAGCGACGAGGGTCGCTGCGTCACCCGCAGCAAACAGACTTGGATGATTGAGCGCTTGCAACTGCTCATTGACGAGTAGGAACCCGTCTTCCGTGAAGAGCTTACTGTCTGCAAACAATACCGGTGCTTTCGCACCCGTCAAGCGGATGATGGCATCTGACTCGATTGGTGGGTGATGTGAAAAGCGAAGAGGAGACGACTCATTCAGTGGTCGTTCTCGAATCCAATGAACATCGAGTTCTTGTAAGCGTCGTTTAATGGCTTCCGCTGCGGGGTGTCCTGAAAGCAACTCTGGATCCGTGATCAGTGTGATCGGCACACCCGCTGCTTTTAAGGACGCGGCCATCTCGACGGCCGCTGCACCGCTTCCAATCACGACTGGACGCTTTGCTTGTTGCAGACGCTTTAATGTATCCGGTAACCGGTAGTTCGGTTTGATCGATAATCGTATCGTATCTTCCGACCAATCGAACGAGCCGATATTCGTCGAGACGACGTCATAAGTATAGTGTCTGCCGGATGCACCGAAGACGACTTTTTCAACGGGGTCGATTTTGATGACGGTCTCCTCGATGAATTGTTTATCATAGGCGCGACATAGTGCGGCGACGTCAATACGGATCTCATCAATGTCGTATGTTCCGTCAGCAAGTCCGGAGTACATGCCCGAGTAATATTGGTACGTCGAGGCGTTTAAAATCAGCCACTCGACGTCTTCTGTTGGTCCGTGTGTAATGCAATGCAGGTGAGCGTGTCCTGCACCAATCAAGAGGATTCGTTTCATGTCGTTCTCCTTCAATCTGTCTTGCTAGAATGTACCCGGATACGGGTGGCGGTAATCATAGCCAAAAGACAAGACTGATGAACAGGAGGATGACCACGAGGTAGATAATATCCTGGCGCTGAACGACTGGCACTTCATAATATGTCCGCTCTGCTGAAAAATGACGGGCTTCGAAAGCGATTGCCATCCGTTCTGCCCGCTGGATCGATCGCGAGAAGAGCGGTAAGCCGATCGATAGGAACGCATCACCAGGAAAGCGACTGTGCACGTTTCGAATCATCCGTACTTGCCGCAAGACGCGGACTTCTTCGACCAGTTGTGGCAGAAAGCGGATCCCGGCAAGGAACCCATACGCGAAGCGAGGCGACACCTTTGCCTGGTGAATCAAGCTCATCACGAACCGGGTCGCATCGGTCGTCGTGACGAAAGCGAAACTTAAGCAGACGAACGTTGCCATCCGTAAGGCAAGTAACCAGCCATGTACGACACTTTCCGACGTGACATGAAACCAACCGAACGACCAGAGCGTGTTCGTACCTTTGCCAAACGCCGCCATCATCCAGAACGTCAATAAGAATAATAGACTGTAAGGTGCGAGCCGTTTCAAGAAATCGACGGGACCCCATCCGGAGAGGAGTAGCAAGGCGATGGCAAAACTCAGGAACACCAACGTCTTGATCCAGTCATTCGTTGCAATTAAGGCAAACATGATCAAAAACAATCCGCTCCCCTTGATGACAGGATTGAGTTTAGCGAACGGTGACGCGTTTGTCTGCATTGCGCTTCACCTCCTGGAATTGATACGAAAGTGGACGTTGTAGCTGACAGCGTTCGAGTAACGGAATGTCAGCAAACAACTCGTTCGGACACCCGTCAAAAGCAATCCGCCCTTGCTCCATGACGAGGACACGATCCGCGTATCGGGCGACGAGTTCCATATCGTGTGTTGCCATGACGAGTGTCGTTCCGTTTTGTTGTTCCGTCAACAACTGTTCCATGAGCCGCCGCGTCGTCAATCCATCCTGTCCGAACGTCGGTTCATCGAGCAACAATAAATCCTTCGTCTGTCCGAGCATCGTCGCAACGCTGAGCCGTCGTTGTTGCCCCGTACTAAGCGCAAGCGGTGACTGCTGTTTGACGGATGCGAGTTCCAGCCGTTCGAGTAATGTTATGCGCTCGTCACTCGTCGCTGCCCGGTGACTCCAGTCGATTTCCGCTTCGACTGTCAGTTTGAGAAACTGCAGATCCGGTTGTTGGAAGACATAGCCGACGTGCTCATAAAAGCGTCGCCGGGAGTAACGCTGAGCCGGACGTTCCTGGAACCGATATGTTCCACGATGCGAGAGCAACCGACCGAGTGTTGCAAGCAACGTACTTTTCCCGGAGCCGTTTGCCCCGAGCAGCATCACCCATTCTCCCGTCATTAGGGAAAATGTCGCATCGGTCAGCGGGTAAGGTGCTTTCGTCGATAATGTAGCGACGTGTAACAAGGCAGTGCCTGCTGTAGCGACTGAGGGAAGCACGTGAAGTCGCGCCGCTTGTGGTCCATCTATGGGTAACGTCTCTAACGTGTACGGATACAAAGAGGGAACAGCGATCCCTTTCGATTGAAGCTCCGTATACCCCTGCGGGAACAAATCCTGCGGATGCGCCGTCGCAGTCACCGATCCGTTCTCAAGTAAGACGATTTTGTCGATGTAAGGTAAACAGACATCGAGTTGGTGTTCGATCAAGACGATCGTTAAATCATGTTCTTTCTGAATCCGAAAGATCAACGCCATCAGCTCGTGTTGCCCGATCGGGTCAATCTGAGCTGTTGGTTCATCGAGTAATAAGATCGTCGGCTCAAGTGCCAGGACCGCGGCGAGTGCGAGGCGTTGTTTCATCCCCCCGGATAGACTCGCGATTGGTGTCGAGAAGGGGAGAGGGAGACCAACAAGTGTGAGTAAGCGTTCAATGCGTTCCTCCATCTCTGCGCGTGGAATCGACCGGTTTTCTAAACTAAAAGCGATTTCGCGTCCGATCGTTTCCATGCAGAACTGTTCTTCTGGATTTTGGAACAGCACTCCGACCGAACCGGACCGGGTAACGGTTCCCGTCTGTTCGACTTCAATCGTCTCTGGTGTCAGTCCGGCTAGGGCATGAAGCAGTGTCGTCTTGCCACTCCCGCTTCGTCCGAGCAGAAGGGTCGTTCCTTGCTCGATCGTCAGCGATACATGATCGAGCAAGGATTTCGTCTGACCCGGATAGCGGATGCTGAGATCGTCGACAGTAATCATGCGACTTCCCGTTTCGCACGTCCTGCCGCAAATCCGTTCAAGACACCGGTCGCAACAAGTCGACGGACAAGAATCGCTGCGAGCAAGCCGCCGAGTAATGCACCACTGATCAATTGTAAGCCAGTCGTCGCAAGCAACGTCGTCGTCGTATAGTAACCAAATCCGTTTGCGATCAGACTATAGACGATGCTACCAATCGCGGCTCCGACACCTGATAACATCAATGTCCAGGTGTCATAGCGGCGATAACGCGTCATCGCAAAGACGAGTTCCGCACCAAGCCCTTGGCAGACCCCGATTAGTAGAGCCGATAAACCAAAATGACTACCCGTGAACAGCTCGACAGCTGCCGCGACGATTTCCGCGATGAGGGCGGCACCTGGTTTTTGAATGATTGCTGCGACGAGCGGGCTCGCGATGATCCAGATCCCAAACATCCAGTTGGCACCGACTGGTCCGAAGATTGCAGACATCGGTAACCAGAGTGTTGACCAACCGAGATAGATGACGCCGCAAGCGACGGCGAGCATCATCATGACCATGATTTCTTTCATTTTCCAGTGTTGCATCGTGTTCGTCCTCCTTTAAGTGGGGGAGACACCAAAAAGGACCGCCCTCCGTAAAAAAGAGAGCGGTCCTCAGAAAAACTGCGCGCAGCAGGAGTCATTGGATGTGATCGCTCCACTTTCCTACGCTAGTATGAACTAGATCAGGTTCGAAGGGTCCGAAGTGAATCGTCTCAGCCAATGGGCTCCCCTAGTGGATATGGTAATAGATGATACGCTGTTCACTTTAGGCAATCTTCTGTCTATTGTCAAGACACAAAAAAACGATACGCCACGAAGGGCGTATCGATAAACGACTTATTTGTTGTCTTCGTTCTCTTCTTTTGATTCTTCTGAAGACTCTTCCGTAGCTTCCGCTTCGTTGTCTTCACCAGCTTGCGCTTGTGCCTCAGCTTCTGCTTCTTCGATTTCCTCAAGCTCTTGTTCAAGCGTTGATTCAACGACAGCTGCGACTTGAATGTCGCCTTCTGTGACGATACGGAAATCTTTTTGTTCCGGAAGATCAGCTACAGAAATCGAATCGCCGATTTCGAGGTTCGTGACGTCGACTTCGACGTTCTCTGGTAATTTATCTGGTGTTGCTGCGACTGTTACTTTAAAGAGTGTCTGTGATAGGAATCCACCGACTTTCGCGCCAGCTGCTTCACCGACGAGTACGACGTCTGCTTCGACTTCTGTCTCTTCATCCATTTTGACGGCGATGAATTCGACGTGGTCGATTGTTGGTGTGAAGACATCCATATCACGACGGTTGATCAGAACGTTAACGTTCTTACCATCTAATTTTAGTGAAATCAAGACGTTTTCACCGTTTTCACGGATGATCTTGATGAGTTCTTTTTCTTCGAATGCGATTGGCGTACTTTCCACTTTGTAACCATACACGACACCAAGAGCTTTTCCTTCATGACGTAATTGTTTACGGAGTGAGCGTGGACGTACCTCGCGTTTTTCGACTGTTAATTTAACTGACATGTTCATTTCCCCCTTGAATTTGGTATAGCCCTCAAAAGGTAATGAATGTAGGAGCAGGACAAGTCCTGAACAATTTAAATATGCTAAGACAATCGGTTTCAGACTCTTTTGAAATCTGACGCTTTCGTGACTTTGCATTTCTCTCCCAGGTCATTACGCTGATATTGAGAAACATGTGTGAGTAAGTCACCGTTTGATGCGGTGCTAGTGAGTTTATACCCCTATGTTTTAAATCCTTAAACCTCTTTTTTTATTTTTTTAAAGTCGAAAGACCTCCAAACCGCTTGAAATCAAGGGTTAAGAGGTCTTTCATTTTTTTCTTTTTTTATGATAATGCGTTGATTTTCACGGACTAATACTCGGATAAGACGTTCGATGTGCCGCATCGTCGTCTGTCCCATCGTTGAGATTTGGAGCCATTGATGATGGACGAGATAGTCGCTTTCATATTGAACATGATAGCCCTGGATCCGGAGAGCGTCTCCTAAAGTGGTTGCCGACGGATGGACGATCGTCAGAATTCCCGGCGCTTGTGCTTCTTGCGTCGCAAGCAGGTTAAAACCAGTCGCGCGAACGGCCTGTTCGAGATAAGTCATCTTGATGGCGGCTTGATCGAGATCAAGGGCATCGAGCGCTGCCTGACAAGCAAGCAACAAGTTTGATGAGCCGGAAAAGGCGACGCCTTCCGCATAGAGTCCGAGATCCAGATAACGTGGAATACGTGGAGAAGGTAAGACGCGATCTATGTGACCGATGAACGCAAGACCCGGTAAACCACCAATTGCTTTTCCGGAGACGGTCGTGACGAATCTGCAGCCGGCATACGAGAAACGCCCGGTTCCGACGGCGCTGATCGCATCGACGATGAGTGCGGTTCGTTGTTCTAACAGCGCTTTTACCGCATCGAGATCGTAGAGGACGCCCGTTGATGTCTCACAGTGCGTCAACCAGATCCAGTCGTATTCCGTTTGATGCAGTTGACTCGCGAGTTGTTCCAAGTCGATCGGATGACCGGGTGGAAGCGAGTGGACATCAAAGGACCTCCCAGCTCGTGCCGCGTGATCAATCAAGCGTTGACCGAACTCACCACCGTTTAGGATCAACCCATGTCCACTCAGTTGTTGTGCGACGATATCGTTGGCGAGGGTGCCACTACCGACAGCCATCGAGACATGTGGCAAATCCAGCAACTGACACATCCGACCACGTAAATCTTGATCGAGCTGTCGCATCGAAGCCGTCCGATGCGGGCGCGGTGCTTGTTGCGCCGCTTGGCGGACTGTTGGTGCAACCTCGACCGGACCGGCTAGAAAATGCAGAGGACGTAAAACGTCCGCGATGACGGATCGTTCGTATGTTGCGCGTGACAACAACATCGGTACGAACTGGGCATCGCCACTACCGAGCGTTGCTGCGATTGGTGTGAAGCCGAACCGCGCATATAGTTTAGCTTCCCGTGTCGTACCACTGATATAGACATGATCAATCATTTCCCGCTCCAAGTAGACCATCAGAAAGCGCATCAATTGCATGAACGTACGACTATTGCGGTATTCGGGACGAACGCTGAGTAAACGGATTTCCGCTGGGTCCGTCAGTGTCTCATCTAACGTCACGCCTTTTTCTTCAAGTGAAAAAGGGCGATGCTTCCGAATGGCGATCATCGCGACGAGTCGATCGTCTTCCTTGCCGATCAGATAGGTATTTTGATCATGAAACCGGTCAATCCGTTTCCGTTCGATATTCGGTTGATGTTGCGGAATCTCTTCCGTGAAGGTGAGGTAGTTCAGTTCATGGATTGCTTCCGCGTCCGAAGCGGTGGCAATGGAAAAGTCGATCATGAGACGTCCTCCTTATGTAATGACTGGCTTGTGAAGTGCATCATGAGCCCACAGGACAAGTAGACTTACGGCAACGGTACACAAGATATTGATGGGTCCCGCGTCAAAGTAGACGGGGAGTAACGGGAGCAGAACAACCGGAATCAGCCCCGCTTTGACGCTATCTTTCGTTACGAGATAAGACAGACCGAGTATGCCTAGTCCGACAAGATATGCCCACGGCGTGATGGCGAAGACGATGCCGGAAAATACGGCATACCCTTTACCGCCGCGTCGCGGATGAAACAATGGAAACAAGTGACCGATGAGCACGGCAAGAGCAACGGGATAAAATGCGTCTGTGATCTGTAGTGCAAGAACCGTCTTCGCGGCATCAAACAGATACACGAATAAAAAGGCCGGGAGCCCACCGGCACGATGGGCGTTGCGGGCACCGATGTTTCCGGAACCGACCTGAGCCAAATCGGTACGACTGACGTACTTCCAGAGCGTACCGCCAAGAATACTGCCGATAAGGTAACCAAGCAGGAGATCAAGGATCACCGATGTTCCTCCTTTGTTTCTACGAGATGAACGAGTTCTTTGACGGTCAAGGCATCACTGTCTGGAGCCGTCAGGACGGCATCGACCATCTGGGCTTTTCGATCTTGTAATTCCGTCATCTTTTCTTCGATCGTCCCGCGTGTCAGCAGTTTGATGACCGTAACGTCGGATTGTTGTCCAAGTCGGTGGGCACGATCGGTAGCTTGCTGTTCGACGGCCGGATTCCACCAGCTGTCAAAGAGGATGACGGTATCAGCAGTTGCGAGATTCAATCCCGTTCCGCCGGCTTTCAGGGAAATCAAGAAGAGATCGACTTCACCGTCATTGAACCGGTCGCATAATGCCACTCGGTCTTCGAGTGGTGTCTCACCCGTCAACAGGAAGTGGGGGAGGTGACGTTGCGCGAGATCCGAGCGAATGCGTTCGAGCATTTGTGTATACTGCGAGAAAATCAAGATCCGCTTTCCGGCG
Organism: Exiguobacterium acetylicum; assembly: GCF_019890935.1. Classification (NCBI taxonomy): domain Bacteria; kingdom Bacillati; phylum Bacillota; class Bacilli; order Caryophanales; genus Exiguobacterium; species Exiguobacterium acetylicum. Next base: position 1,662,149 of record NZ_CP082333.1, on the reverse strand, counting down.
GTCCGTTTTTCGGCAATCAATGTGAGTAGACGCGTTCGTTTTGTTGCTTCCGCTGTATATCCCTCAACGAATAACCCTGGATCGTTGCAAATTTGCCGCAAACGCGTTAACCCAGCCAGTAACTTCAAACGATCTTCGCGTTTCGTCTCGTCTAAGTGTTGCAACGTCTCCAGTTGCAGTTTGGCAAGATACGACGCATATAATCGTTTTTGGTTCGGACCGAGCTCGACATAATGATGTTCGATCTGTTTCTTCGGTAAATCCTGTAAGACATCTTGTTTCTCACGCCGTAATAAGAACGGTTGGATGAACTGTTGCATATCATCAAACGACCATTTCTCAAACGTCGCTAAATCCGGCAGTAATTCCGGAAACAGGACATGGAAAATCGACCAGATATCACGCGGTCGATTCTCGAGCGGTGTTCCTGATAAGGCGAACCGTCGTTTTGCTTGCAGGTGTCGCAGTTGACTGACTGTTTGCGACCGCGGATTCTTCAAGTGCTGTGCTTCATCAAAGAAGACGACGTCATATACAGGGTGGCGACGGACGTCGGTCCGAAGCGTCGTATAGGAGACGATCGTTACCGTATCGTCAGGTAAGTGCTCCAGTTCGCGGAGTCGGCTAGTTTGAGAACCGGTGACGACATGAACCGGTCGATCGGGTAAAAAGCGCTTCAGTTCCGCTTCCCAGTTGCGGAGCAGTGACGCCGGCGCAACGATGAGCGCACGACGGTCAGGAATCGTCGCGATATAACCAATCGCTTGAATCGTCTTCCCGAGCCCCATCTCATCGGCTAGGATCCCGTGACATCCTTGTGCGTCCAGATTCTTCAGAAACTGGATGCCCGTCCGTTGATACGGATAGAGTCGTGACTCTAACGAATTCGGCAAGTCGAGCCGGAATCCTTGTCCGGATTTTAATTCAAGCCATTTCTCGAGCAAATCAGCGTGAAGATGGAGGACGGAGGCGCCGATCAGATGCTTCATGTTCCGGACGGCAGGTAAGACGATTCGTCCATCGCGTAAGTCGCGTTCACTTGCTTCCATCTGGGCGAGAACCCGTTGCAACTGCTGGAAAGCTCGTGTTTCTAAAGAAACGAACTGTCCGGATTTCAAGCGGTGATACCGTTTTTGTAAGACGAGCGACTTCAGGACACGTTTCAGCTCATCTTCTGGAATTCCGTCCATTGAAAAGTTGAAGATGAGCCAGTCGAGGCGGTCCGTCACGTCGACTTCGATCCGCGGATGAAACGGTCCTTTTGGTAACGTCGTCCGGATCGCTTGTGTTGCAAATAACTCCAGTTGACCGAGCTCGACCCGTTCGTCAAGCAGGCTCCGCAGAAAGGCATATTGCGCGGCGTCACGCGTGATGATGTAGCGCGTGTCACGTGGCGTTGCTTGGAATTCACGTAAGAAGCGTAAGACACTTTGTTCCGTTACTTGATCGCGACCAGCGTAAATCGTCTCGTCGAGCGGATTCAGCTGAATCCCTTGATAATCAAACGACACGCGGACTTCGACTTCCTGAGCCGTTCGGTCAAGATGCAACTTGACGATTGGTGTCCCGGAAACGATTCGTTCTTGCAAATCAGGACTGAACGAAACATCGGCGACTCGCTGCAAATACTCCGTCTGTCCAAGCAAACGATCGAAGTAGGGCAGAGACAGTTGATGCTGTTGATTGTCCGTCAGTCGTTTGAGCGTCACGACGGGTCCGGTCAGTTCGAAATGAATCGCTACCCGACGATCTGGTGTGAGACTGCGTAAATAATGGCGCGCGCCAGCGTCATCGACTTGAATCGCCGTGAACGGACGGATCTGCGGCGATAGCGGCGTCGGTGTGCCATGTGCCTGTACATGATGCATCGCCAGTAAAACAGCGACGATATGTCCACAAAACGATGTATCCATCGCAAGCGACGGACAGTTGCATCCAGCGTCGACACCGTGCGCTTTGACGCGGACGGTGACCGTGAATCGTTCCTCACCGTCGACGCTCGCTTCGATCAGTTCGTCACCCATCCGGTAATTGTGCAACGTGACCTTACGGGCGGCGACATACTTCTTTCCCCGTCGAAAGGCATAAGCATCAGACATCTGTTTGATTTTGCGTTCACTGAGCCCGTAATTCATACTATCCCTCCTTTAGTTAACATAATATGATTATCGTTCACCATCAAATAAATCGACGGCGCGTTTTTTCTCGGAATCACCGATATGGGCATAGACTTGTGTTGTCGCGACGGATTCGTGACCGAGTAGCTGCTGGATCGTCAGAACGTCGACCCCACCGGTCGCAAGGCGTGTTGCAAACGTATGCCGCAATTTATGCGGTGTAATTTTTTTGCGCTCTAAAAAGGGCAGGACTGGTTTCAATCGTTCCGTGTGCCGCTGCAAAATATGCTGGACTGCACGTGGACTGAGTGGTTTCCCGTGTTTTTGGAAGACAGGCACGGCGCCGCTCGTTGGCATCTGATAATGAATCGCATATTTTCGTAAGGCAATCCGAGCTGGTTTTGCGAGCGGAATCAGCCGCTCTTTGTTGCCTTTTCCGATGACGCGGAGCGTGTTTTCGTGAAAATCGACATCGTTCCAGACGAGTTGAGTCATCTCACTGAGGCGCATCCCGCTATAGCCGAGTAGTTGGAATAACGTCACGTCGCGGACACGGTCCCGTTCATAATGCGACGCTTCCCGGGCATTCATCTCAACGTTCGACGGTAACAACTGAATCAATTCATCCCATTCGCGTTTCGTCAGGTAAACGGGTTCTCGCTTCGCTTGTTTTGGTCGATTGACTTTGGCGACCGGGTTTTCCGACAACTGACCCGTATCGACCAAATAACGGAACAACGACTGTAATGCTGATAACTTTCGGTTGATGACACTTGATGCATTTTGTTTAGTTAAGGCAAGGTATTCAGCGTAAGCTTCGATCCCCGCTGCATCGATCTCGACGAATGCTTCGAGCGGAATATCCCGCGCCGTCACTTCTTCACCTGACGCTGTAGCAACAAATTGAAAGAACGCTTCGTAGTCGTAGACGTAGCGGCGCATCGTTGCTAATGAGAAATGTTTTGCTGCTAACTGATCCAAATAGGACTGAATGAAGCGTGGCATCCGCTCATAACCGGGAATCGCTGGTGCTGTAGCTGAAACGGTCGTTTTATGTATCGTTTTTCCTAGGTTTTTAAATAAACTCATCCGACAATCACCCCTCTAGTGGTAGTATACCAAACGTTGGTACATCAGACACTTGTTTGCGTGAAATAGTTATTTCACGCAACGATAAATTGTCAGACAGGGAGCGCTCAGTTGCATCGACAACGCATCAGACGGGTCGTTGGTCAACTCGATGCACGTGAGAATTTAACCTATTTTTATCGTTTTTGAGATACGACATTCTCTTTAATGACAATAATAGTATTATGTCACCTAAATCATCGAAAAAGAATGAATATTCAATTTCGCTCTCAGTTGCATCGAGAAGTCGTTCGACGGGTCATCGTTCGACTCATTTGATTTCAAGACGATTTCTGAAAAACGTCGAAAACGTGCTCGATTTCGCATACTTCATCTCGGTTCGGGTATAGAGTGTTAGGTAAGAGTTATTTTCATAAGGGGGAGTTCTAGATGATTACCGATCAACAAGCACGTCAATATTTGAAGGATGCGAAACGGATTGCCGTCGTCGGTGTCTCGAGTGATTCCGGAAAAACGGCAAACTGGATTGCGGATTACTTAGTCCAACATGGATACGAAGTCATTCCAGTCAATCCGACATTAAATGAGTGGAACGGTCAGAAAGTCTATCCGAGTGTCGCGAGCATTCCAGGACACATCGATATCGTTGACGTCTTCCGTCGGTCTGAGTTTTTAGCGGATGTCGCCAAAGATGCTGTTGCTCACGGTGACGTCGGGATGATTTGGAATCAGCTTGGTCTCTCGAGTGTCGAAGCAGAAAGTCTCGCACTTGGTGCTGGTATTCCATATATTGAGAATCGTTGCATCAAAATCGAGCATCAATATCTGTGAGTCATCGCACGATTTCAGGCATCTTCACCCGTTCGTGAAGGTGTCTTTTTTCATGCGCTTTACAGGTTATGCTTGTCAGGAAGCAAGAAGATGCCTACAATTAGAGACAGACTACTCGAAATAACGAACGAACGTTTGTAAAAACGACGTCGTACTTTCGAATTTTGAGGTGAAATGAATGGCGACAGACTTAAATAACTACAATGATGATGCCATACAGGTGCTCGAAGGACTCGAAGCAGTCCGGAAGCGCCCAGGTATGTATATCGGTTCAACCGATCACCGTGGACTTCACCATCTCGTCTACGAGATCGTCGATAACGCGATCGATGAGGCGCTCGCAGGGTTCGGGGAACAAATTGACGTTACGATCCATAAAGATAATTCAATCACGGTCCGTGACCATGGACGTGGGATGCCAACGGGGATGCATGCGTCTGGAAAACCGACTGCTGAAGTCATCTTCACAGTCCTTCACGCTGGCGGTAAGTTCGGTCAAGGTGGCTATAAGACGTCCGGTGGCTTACACGGCGTCGGGGCGTCGGTCGTTAACGCCTTGTCAACGGATCTGAAAGTAACGATCTTCCGTGACGGGAAACAATATGAGCAAACGTTTGAAAACGGTGGGATGCCGAAGACGACGTTGCTTGAGACGGGTACGACGCGTCAAAAAGGAACGAGCGTTTACTTTAAACCAGATGGCTCGATCTTCAGTACGTTGACATACAACTACGATACGCTCGCAGAACGCTTACGCGAATCTGCATTCTTGCTGAAAGGTCTGAAGATTACGCTGACGGACGAACGGTCCGATAAACAGGACATTTTCCAGTACCAAGACGGTGTCAGTGAATTCGTCCAGTACTTGAACGACGATAAAGATACACTGCATCCGACGGTCGCGTTCGAAGGTACGGAAAACGAGATCGAAGTCGATATCGCCTTCCAGTTCACAGATGCCTACTCGGAAAACGTCCTGTCGTTCGTCAACAACGTCCGGACACGCGACGGTGGAACACACGAAGTCGGTGCAAAAACGGCAATGACACGGGTCATGAATGAATATGCCCGGAAAAACACGCTCTTGAAGGAAAAGGATAAGAACCTTGACGGAAATGATATCCGCGAAGGGTTGACGATGATCGTCTCAATCCGGATTCCGGAAGAGTTCCTCCAATTCGAAGGGCAAACGAAGTCGAAACTCGGTTCGCCGGAAGCACGGACAAGCTGTGATGCTGTCATCAGCCGTCGTCTCTCGATGTACTTGGAAGAGAACCCACAAACGGCGACGCTGTTGATCAAAAAAGCGATTCGCGCAGCACAAGCGCGTGAAGCAGCACGTAAAGCCCGCGAAGAAGCACGAAACGGGAAAAAGAAGAAACGTTCGAGCATCTTGAACGGAAAACTGACACCTGCTGCTTCGAAAAACGCGGACAAGAATGAATTGTTCCTCGTCGAGGGTGATTCTGCCGGTGGTTCTGCGAAACAAGGACGAAACCGGACGTTCCAAGCGATTCTTCCACTCCGTGGGAAGGTCTTGAACACGGAAAAAGCGAAACTCGCTGACATCATGAAGAATGAAGAGATTAACACGATCATTCACGCGATTGGTGGCGGTGTCGGAGCCGATTTCGACTTGTCGGATTGTAATTTCGACAAAGTCATCATCATGACCGATGCCGATACCGACGGCGCGCACATCCAAGTCTTGCTGTTGACGTTCTTCTTCCGCTACATGCGCCCGTTGATCGACGCTGGGAAGGTCTTCGTTGCCTTACCACCGCTCTATCGTGTCTCCAAAGGGAAAGGCAAATCGGAGAAGTTCGAATATGTCTGGGACGAAGAAACACTCAAGAAAACGACGAAGAAATTCGGTAAAGGTTATATGATCCAGCGTTACAAAGGACTTGGGGAGATGAATGCACCACAGCTCTGGGAAACGACGATGGATCCTGAGACACGGACGTTGATTCGGGTCACGATCGACGATGCTGCCGTAGCGGAAAAACGCGTTTCAGTCCTGATGGGCGATAACGTCGGGCACCGCCGGACGTGGATCGAGGACAATGTCGCCTTCGGTCTCGCGGAAGACCTCTCGATCATCGAGAACGAGCACGTGACGAAAGAGAGTGTGAACGAACATGTCTAATCTACAAAACATCCTGAACCTGTCGCTCGAGCAAGTCGTCGGCGACCGGTTTGGTCGTTATTCGAAATATATCATCCAAGATCGTGCCTTACCGGATGCCCGGGATGGTCTGAAACCGGTTCAACGCCGAATCTTGTATGCGATGCATACGGAAGGCAACTTGTTCGACCGGGCCTACCGGAAATCAGCGAAGACAGTCGGTGTCGTCATCGGTAACTATCACCCACACGGTGATTCGTCGGTCTATGAAGCAATGGTCCGTTTGAGCCAAGAGTGGAAGCTTCGTTACCCGCTGATTGATATGCAAGGGAACAACGGGTCAATCGACGGTGATAGCGCGGCAGCGATGCGGTATACGGAAGCCCGTTTATCGAAAGTTTCAAGTCTGATTCTCGACGGGATCAACAAACAGACCGTCGATTACACGCTGAACTTCGATGATACGACAGAGGAACCACTCGTCTTACCATCACTTCTGCCGAACTTGCTGATGAACGGTTCGACGGGGATTTCCGCCGGTTACGCAACCGAGATTCCACCGCACCACGCGGGAGAAGTCCTCGATGCTGCGATTGGTCGGATCTCAGGGACGGTCCAGAACGTCGATGACTTATTGACGCACATGCAAGGTCCGGATTTCCCGACTGGTGGTGTCGTTCAAGGGCTTGATGGCATCAAGAAGGCGTTCGAGACAGGACGCGGGAAAGTCATCATCCGCTCGCGTTCAACGATTGAGACACTGCGTGGCGGTCGTCAGCAAATCGTCATCACGGAACTCCCGTATGAGGTCAACAAAGCGAATCTCGTCAAACGGATGGAAGAACTCCGTCTCGATAAAAAGGTCGAAGGGGTTGCGGAAGTTCGTGATGAGACCGACCGCGACGGCTTACGCGTCGTCATCGAGTTGAAGAAGGAAGCGGACGCAGAAGGTGTCTTACACTTCTACCTCAAACAGACTGACTTACAAATTGCTTATAACTACAACATGGTCGCGATCCATGAGCGGACACCGCGGCAAATGGGCGTCTTGACGTTGCTTGATGCCTATCTTGCACACGTCAAGGAAGTCGTCATCCGCCGGACAGCATTTGACCTCGAACAAGCGAAACGCCGTCAGGAAGTCGTTTCTGCCTTGATGACAGCAATCTCTGTCCTCGATGAGACGCTTGCCTTGATTCGTTCTGCGTCGAACAAAGCGGACGCGAAAGACAAGCTGATCACGCGTTTCAACTTCACGGACCGTCAAGCGGAAGCCGTCGTCATGCTCCAGCTATACCGGTTAACGAATACCGATATCGTCGAGTTGCAGGAAGAAGCTGCGAAACTCGAGAAGGAAATCGCGCGTCTCGAGAAGATCCTCAACGATGAAAAGACACGGAATCGTCTCATCATCAAGGAATTGACAGTCTTGAAGGAACAAGTCGCGGACAAACGTCGCTCGACGATCGAAGCGGAAGTTGAAGAACTGAAGCTGAAGACGGAAGTCATGATCGCTGTCGAGGAAACAATGGTCTTCCTGTCGAAAAACGGTTACGTCAAACGCTCGTCACTCCGTTCATTCGGTGCCTCGAACGACTTGCCGGACTTGAAGGAACAGGATCGTCCGTTGCTCCAAGGGCAAGCGATGACGACCGACCACTTGATCGTCTGGACCGTTCGCGGGAATTACTTGCTGATTCCGGTCCACCAATTACCGGATACGAAATGGAAGGATGGCGGTCAACACGTCGCGAACCTCGTCCCACTCGAACCGGGTGACCGGGTCCTCTCCGCAGATATCGTTCGTTCGTTCGACGAATCGCACCATTGCTTGTTCGTGACTCGTCAAGGGATGGTCAAACGCTCGAAACTGAGTGACTACAACGCCCAGCGGAAGTCAAAACCACTTCAAGGTGTCCGTTTGAAGGCAGACGATGAAGTCTTGTACGCCCAGGTCTCAACGGGTCAAACAGAGCTGTTCCTTGCGACACAGAACGGTTTCGGGCTCTGGTTTACGGAAGATGACGTTCCGGTCGTTGGTGTTCGGGCTGCTGGTGTTAAAGCGATCAACCTCAAGGATCAGGACGTCGTCGCGGGCGCGATCGGCTTCAAGGAAGCGCCACAGATCGTCCTCTTGACGCAACGGGGTGCCTTGAAGAAGATGCGTCTCGCGGATCAGTTCCAAGTCTCGAGCCGTGCGCTCCGTGGCTTACAGTTGCTGCGTGATTTGAAATCGAAACCACACCAAGTCGCAGCATTGATCGATGTCACGCAGGCGAAAGAATTAGTCCTTAGCGGCAAAGAACAGGAGAAAACGATCCAAATCGGTTCGTTATCGTTCCTCGACCGCTTATCGAACGGTTCATTTGCCTACGATGAAGAGAAATTTGGTCCCTTACTCGACTGGTATACACGATAAGACGAGGCTCCTCCGGATAACGGGGGAGCTTTTTTAGATCTAGCGGGGCAGGAGAGGGTGATTTTGAGACGAACGCTCCGAATTTTGAGATTTATCGCTATAAATATCGTTTACAAATTGAAACACTGACCAATAACGGCTACAATATAAGAAATAGTCAGGTCACGATTCGTCACGAACAAGCGTCGGGTCACGCGTCTCCGCAGCTTTGCTTATAGCGTCAATTGATCAAGCAGCTACGGGACCGTCCCTTTAGCTGCTTGTTGTGCAATCTGCCGACCTTGGAGAGGTGATGAAGATGAAATTCAGACGTCGCGAAAAAGTAGCAATCTATATCACTCGGGAAAAACCTAACGGATGGGAACTACTTGTTTTTCATCCACAATCGGCTCCTGAGAGTGATTGGCAGATCCCCGCAGGTACGATCGAAGATGCTGAAATCGCTAAGGAAGCGGCTGTCCGTGAGACGCTTGAGGAAAGTGGTCTCTCGTTAGCATCCGTCCAGTATATCGGCGAAGAAGAGATGCGGTACCCAGAGCGAATGCGGGTCCATTACACGTATTTCTACCATGCGCACATCGAATGCCAAGAGAACCGCTGGACGCATTGTGTGGCTGGTGACGGTCAGGATTGCGGTGATTTCTTTGATTTCGCGTGGTTGCCACTTGAACGGATCACGCAACTCGAACGCCGCCATCATATTTTCTTGGATCGTTTGATTCATCGATTGGAACGGACACGTCCGTATGATTGTCGAAAACACGGCTAATCCCGTGTTTTTTTGTTTTGTCTCACTATCTTAAGTTTACCTTGATTATGAGACAAAATCTTATAACTATTGATAATATATGTTATGTTAACTTGAATAAAAAAATGATATTTTATCTAGATGCATTCATCCCCCTGTCATCTAAAAATCGGTCTATCGTCCTGTTGGTCTTCCTCTTCATTCTTTGTTACTCTAATAACAGTAACATCGTGAATGTTACCTTTTTATCGGTAACAAATAAAATGTTTCCATGATTGTGGCAACAAATAAACAGGAGGAATCGTCATGCAAGCTGTTGCCTTGTCGTTTGATGTCAAAGGCTCCCGCGATTATCCGAGCAAAGAAGCATTACTTCAAGCGCTCCGAGAACTCGCGAACGATCTGAATACGGCATTTCCTACGAGTATCGTTCCGTTCCAAATCAAATCTGGTGATAGCTTACTAGCGGTATTTGCGGATTATCCGGTTAGTTATCCGGTCATGCTGCACTTATTGAATCAAGAATTGCCGGGTTACATCGGGATCGGATTTGGTCAATATGAGACGATTTCAACGACACAAGCCGAAGAAGCTAACGGTAGTGCGATTATTCATGCCTTTGAAGCACAGGAACACGCGAAGACACTTCCGTCACGGATCGCCTTTGCTGGACCGCCCTACTTACCGACCGCCCTGCTAAATGGCTATCTCGAGATGCTTTATCCGGCGTATTTTGGAAAGACGGACCGTCAGATTGAACTGCACCGGTTGATGGATCAATATCCGGATGATACGTATGAAGAGATTGGTCTAAAGATGGGCTTTAAGGAACAAGATGCCCGCGCGAATGTCGCAAAACTCGTCTCTCGCTCGCAGCGTAAGCAACGCAAGCGACTTGAAGCTGCCTTGGCACAGGCACTGGAGCAATTCCAAGTCTGGGAGGCGATTCGGTGACTGTCTTACTTAGCCTTATCCTTGTCCACCTACTTGCTGATTTTCCATTACAGACGAGACGGATGGCGCAACTGAAACATCGACACCGACGCATCTTGGTCCAACATCTTGCCGTCCATGTGGCTCTGATGCTACTTGTCCTTGCGTTCTTCGTCATCCGAGGACAGTTGACCCTCGACATCGCCGGATGGCTTGGAGGGAGCATTCTCGTGTTTCACGGCCTACTCGATGCCTCCCCGCTCAAGCGTCGCGTCAAGCAAGCAGCGGCGTACTGGATCGATCAAGCGTTACATATCGCTGCCATCATTGCCTTGACATGGGTGTTTGTTCCGATCGATTGGTCGTTGTCGTTCTCGCGACCGGAACAAATTCTGTGGATTCTATGTTTTAGTTTAGTGACGACGGAGTTACTCGGTCACGGGATTGCTTTGATGCTCGCACCATTCGCTCCACGCTTGATCGAAGCGCATTTCGAGCGGAAAGTGACACGTAAGGAGCAACTCGACGGCGTTTCGCGGACTGTCACACATGAAGTCGAAGATTCTGCCCGCAGTTATACGACGGAATTGAATGGGATCGGGCGTTATATCGGTCTCGTCGAACGGGCGATCATCACCCTGCTCGTCGTCACGAACGCAACCGGAGCCATCGGCTTCATCATTGCTTTGAAGGCGCTGGCTCGTTTTAAACAGTTTGAAGATCGCCGCTTTGCGGAATATTACATCATCGGGAGTTTGCTCAGTATCTTAGGTGCGATTTTATGTGGACTGGCGATTCGCGTCGCATTCTAAACGATGAATGAAAGTGAGGGAGACGGTTTGGACCGTCGCACGAAGTATGAAACAAATTGGATTAGTGAGACATCACCGGGTGACGGAAGGATACCCGACGAAAGGCTGGATCAGCGCCAGCGATATTGAAAAATGGATTGAACGCTATGATACGTCAGACATCGATATTCAACCGGTCGAGCTCGGTCAGATCGACTGGACGGTCTGTTATGCCAGTAGCATGCCACGCGCTGTCCAGACGGCGAAGAGCGTCTACGATCAAGAGATCATCGTGACGGATTTACTGCGGGAAGTACCGTTCCCGACGATTCGCTCGAATCTCCGGTTACCGTTTCTTGGCTGGGCGGTCCTCGGTCGACTGGCAGCCCCGTTCAGCAAACGGATTCAAGCGGAAATCAAGGATGCGAATGAACGGATCGAGGTCCTGTTGAATCAATTGATGTTCGAGGATGACGAACGGGTCTTACTTGTTGGGCACGGCGGCATGATGATTCTGATGCGGGCTGCCTTGAAGCGTCGCGGTTATCGTGGACCCCGGTTCGGTCATCCGCGCAACGGTATGCTCTATCTGTTCGAGAAAGAGGAACCGACATGCTGAAATGGGGCTCAACGATTCTGTTAGCACTCTGCCTGATCGTCATCTTCTACACGACCCGGGATGAAGAGCCCCCTGCCCCAACGGCAGGACAGATGGAGGTCTATGGTTTTGACGTCGGTCAAGGAGATAGCACGTTCATCCGGACGAAGGAAGACGCGATCTTGATTGACGGTGGGAATAACGGTAAAGGCGAGGATGTCGTCCGCTACCTGCAAGAATTGGGAGTTAAACGCTTAACAGCGATCATCGCGACACATCCGGACGCCGATCATATCGGTGGACTCGATACCGTCCTCGATGCCTTTCCAGTCGACAGCGTCTATGCCCCGCGTGTCACGCATACGACGGAGACGTACCGCGATTTCCTTCTAGCCGTCAAACGCGAAGGAGTGACGATCAAGTCGGTCAAGGCGGGTCTTAAGATACCGAGTGAAGCCGCACGCTTTACGTTCCTTGCACCCCTAACGGACGGGACACAGGATCTTAACAGTTGGAGTGCCGTCCTGCGGGTCGAACATGGACAGGATCGGTTCCTCTTCATGGGCGACGCACCGATCCGGACGGAACGACAATTGCTTGAGTCAAATGCCGATCTTAGCGCCGATGTCTTGAAGCTTGGGCATCACGGAGCAGACACATCGTCCTCCCTGCCCTTCCTGCAAGCCGTTGATCCGAAGCGAGCGTTGATCTCAGCCGGAAAGGATAATGCTTACCGTCACCCGCGTCCCTCCGTCTTACAGGAACTGAAAGCAGAACAGATCACGATTGACCGAACCGATCAAAGTGGAACGATTCAGTATATCTCGACCGGTGACGGTATCAAGGAATCGAACCGGACCGATTTACGACCGGAATAACGAGACGTGGAGGTGCATCAGATGCGATTGACCCTAGCTGATTTTGAAGACGATCTAGCGATTTGCGAAACCGACGACCGTGAGACGATCACATTACCGAAAAGTCGTTTGCCGCGCCAGGCAACGATCGGCGACCGACTTGACTGGACCGGACGCTCGATTCGGATCTTACGCGACGAGACGAACGCACGTAAAAAAGAGATCACCGCATTGATGGATGACCTCTTTGAAGAATGATGGGACTCCCTCGGTACGCTGAGGGAGTCTTTTTTAACCCAGTAAACTGATGACGAGTCCAGCGATGATGCCTGCTGTGAATAAGGAACCGATCGTATACGTCAGCAAACGTAATCCGAATGGGAGCCGACGAATCGCGGCAAAGGCTCGGCGATTCGGGGGTCCTCCAGCGACGATACGTTGGTAATCATCGAGCGGACTATGGGCGATGTCATGTCGATTGATTGGAGTAGTAGCGGATTCCGTAGTATGGTGTTTCATGAGTCCATTCCCCCTTCTCTTAACAACCTTATATATTTTATTCGCTAAGTGACTTCACTAATCCTTCTTTAAATTTTTTGATATTTCACGAAACTTTTGGATGAAACTGGTAGTATAAAAGATAGACGTATTTCTTTATGCGTGATTCCTGGAAAATCACTAGCGGTTTTTTCTGAATTTTCGTACACTTTAGAAATACGATGCATCTTAAAGGGGGAATCATCTATGTTTCAAACGTTACGTACATCACTCAAACAATCTGTTCTTGGTCAGGACGATGTGATTGATCATTTATTGATGGGCTTGCTCGCGGAAGGCCATGTGTTGCTCGAAGACCGTCCGGGGACTGGTAAGACGACACTAGCAAAAGCACTGGCGCAGACACTCGAAGCGAAGTTCTCACGTATTCAATGTACAGCGGATACGTTACCGACCGATCTGCTTGGGATGGAACTGTTCAACCCGCTGACAGGATCGTTTGAACAACGGTTTGGTCCGCTGTTCGCGAATATCGTCCTCGTCGATGAAATTAACCGGACGACGCCACGAACACAATCAGCATTGCTCGAGGCAATGGCGGAAGGACAAGTGACAATCGGGGATACGTCTTATACGTTACCGCAACACTTTCTTGTCATCGCGACACAAAATCCGTTTGATGGACACGGCACATTCCCACTGCCGCATGCCCAACTCGACCGTTTCTTGTTCAAGTTGTCGTTCGCTCCGCTAACACGTCAAGCAGAAAAAGCATTATTACGTGGAGCACACTTAACAGCAGCCGAATTACAGATTCCGCTCGAACAACTCAATGACTGGAAAGAGGAAGTCACCGCCGTCTCGATCGACGATAGCGTCGAAAACTACTTACTTGACGTCTGTGACGCACTCCGCGCCCATCGTGACGTTGAGATCGGACCGAGTCCACGAGCGACGCTCGCACTCTTAAAAGCAGCAAAAGCACGGGCCTGGATGCAGGAGCGGACGTACGTCACACCAGAGGACGTCAAGCACTTGGCACCGCCATTGCTTGCCCACCGTCTCGTCTTGACGCTCGAAGCGACGCTGAAGCTATCGAACGAACGTCTCGTCGAGCAGGTTCTCGATTCACTCACTGTTCCGACTGAGGTGTAATCATGCAATTGATCATACCAAAAGGCTTTAACCTCATCATTCTTACGATGACAGGTGCAAGTGGCGTCATCGTCGGGCTCTATGGTCCTGTCTGGATCGCGGCTTTACTACTCGCCTATACATTATATGGCTGGGTGATGCCGTATTATCTCGAATACGTTGCGAAGCGGCTTCGCGTCCGCCTCCTTGAGACCGTTCGCGCTTTTCGAGAGGAAACGATCCAGATACCGTTCGAGTTATCGAACCCAACGAAGTTACCACTCGGTCGCATCACGATCTCTGGGTTGCTCGGGGATCAGATCAAGCTTCCTGATGCGAGTAGTCAATTTTGGCGTCAACACTTATATGTCAGCAAACAGACGATTGTGCCATTTTCAATCGATGTCATTGCTGCTCACCGGGGAACGATTCGCATTCAGTCGTTTGACGTCATGATCTCGGATCCGTTTCATTTGATCACAATCTATGTGACGCTTGATATCCAAGAGCTGGGTCATGTCTTCCCTGACTTTGCACCAGCGTCGGTCGAGTGGAATGAGCGGATGATTCCCGGTGAGACGATTGATCGCTCGAGTCCGTTCACCGATCGCTCGAGTTTCCACTCCGTCGTTCCTTACTCCGGAGATGCGAAGTCGATCTACTGGTCCGCTTATGCGAAGACGAATGAGCTGTACTCGTATCAATATGACCGGAAACGTAACCATGATTATGCCGTCATCGTTGATGGCTTGTCCGCAGACGGACTCGCCCTCCGCGCGGACTTCGAGAAACTGTTATCGCGTGCCGCGACGATCATCCGTGAACTCGAGAAACAAGGGGCTTCCTACAGCCTCTGGATTTCGATGGTCAACCGATCCGGGCAGTGGTATCATGTTCCGTCTGGGACGGGAAAACATCAATTCCTACGGACGATGGAATGCCTTGCTCGGATTTCCGAATACGATCTACCGCTCGAACGCCGGTACTTCACGAAGCGATTGCAACGTAGTGTACCGTCGACGACGGCGGAGATCCATCTCGGTCACCGGCAGAAAGGAGTGAGCGCATGATTCTCTGGTGGATATTCCTTGCGAGTCTATTACCGGTTCCGTTCTATCTCGCGGTCGCTCTTCCGGCACTTGCCTTCGTCCCACATCGTTCGCTTCGCATCGGATTACAGCTACTCGTAGCGGGATCCTTATATTTCCTCTCTCCCGTAGCTAGCGTCTTAGCGCTCGTCTTCGTCGCCTGGTCCGCGTTTCTTGATACGGTCGATTCGGCGTGGCGATACGCTACGAGTGCGATGGTCATCGGCGTCGTAATGGTATTGTTCCCGGGAGTGACACCACCGATTGGCGCCTTTTTACTTCTGCTCTTCGTCGTCGCGTATCCATTCGTCGTCACGTACATGACAGAATGGCGGCGTATCTTCCCGACGGTCGCGCTCGTACTTAGCGCGGGGTTGATCATCGCTGTCGTCTTCCGGCTTACGAAAGAAGCGCTCATCGGATCCGTCACGAGTGCGATTCGTCCACTATTTGAAGCATTTGGTTCGTTGTTCCTTTGGACGGAGCCACTTGGTCGGGAAGCGGACACGATGACGAACCGGGCAATGGGACTTGAAAACATTAAAGGCGTCAAAGAAGTGAAGCAAGCAACGGTCCAGGCAGGAACACCGGATTGGATTTGGATTGCGACGACGCTTCTGACTGTCATCTTAGTTGCAGTTACACTTTATGTCATCCGGAAGCGGAAAGTCATAGCCATCGAAAGAGAGCAAACCGTCAAGCACTCCAAGCCGGCACGGGCGCATGTGCCAAAGCGGCATAGTCATCATCCGTTTCTGAAGATTGCCTCTCAACTCGAGCAAGCCTTCCCAAGACGCCATGAAGAGACGACGCTTGAATGGCTGACACGGATCGAGTTCCCGGATGCGTCATCAAACGCGCGTCTGATTGACGGAATCGAGTTCAGTCCAAGTGAACCGGCTTACGACATTCAGACGTTCCGCCGTCAAGTACGGGAACAAATCGAACGCTAACGAAAAGCCCCTGCTCATGGAGCGGGGGCTTCCTCGTCGCATAATGTGCGGAGCAATTGGTTGCGTGGTGTCGTCGCGAGTCCCCAGTCGCAAATCGCATCAAGTAAGGGAATCAAGGAGATTCCTTTTTCGCTCAAGGCATATTCGACGCGGGGTGGGATCTCTGGGTAGATGGTCCGCGTAATCAAGCCATCTTGTTCGAGTTGCTTCAATTGCTGTGTCAGCGTCTTCGGTGAGACGTCCTGGATATAACGCTCGAGTGTATTAAACCGCACCGCACCTTCCTCATGCAGCTCGTACAAGATCATCACTTTCCACTTGCCTTGAATCTGACGCATCGTCGCATCGAACTCATTTAAATACGGCATACCGTCCCCTCCCTTACCAAAAGGTAACCGACTGACCTAAAAGTGCGTACTTCTCGGATTGGTTTCCCTCTGTTATCTTCACTCTATCATACCAAATAATAAGGAGACGATATCATGAAAACAGGATTCATTGCCATCACAGGTGCTACGTCAGGAATCGGGCATGCGATTGCGCGAACGTTCATTCAGAAAGGGTACCGCGTCTTATTGCTCGGACGCCGGATTGACCGTCTTGAAAGCCTTGCTTCAGACGATGTCTTGATTCGCCAAGTCGCAGCCACCGACCGAGCAGCCCTCGATGCTGCTTTAGCAGACGCGACGGAAGCGTTCGGACCGGTCGAAGCCATCATCAATAATGCAGGACGGATGTTACTCGGTCAAATCGAGACACAAGACGCGGAAGAATGGGAAGAGATGTTTGATGTCAACGCGCTCGGTGTCTTACACGGCATGCAAGCCGTCCTTCCGTCGATGGTGGAGCGCAAGACCGGCACAATCATCAACATAAGCTCGATTGCCGGTAAAAAGACGTTCGCCGACCACGCCGCGTACGTCGGTACGAAATTCGCCGTCCACGCGATGAGTGAGAACGTCCGAAGTGAAGTCGCGTCTCACGGTGTCCGCGTCATGACGATCGCACCAGGAGTCGTCGAGACGGAATTACTCGGTCATACGACAAGTGACGCGATCAAGGACGGCTACAACGAATGGAAACAATCGATTGATGGTGGACTCGATCCGCAAGTCGTCGCGGATACCGTCTTATTCGCCTTCGAGCAACCACAACATGTCAACATCCGGGAAATCGTCTTAGCTCCGACGAAGCAACTCGATTGACGAAAAAAAACAGATCGAAGTGTTTGGAAGTAGATGTACTTCCGAGCGCTTCGATCTGTTTTCATGTAAGTGTTACTTTGCGAAGCGACTCTGTTCAATCGTTTGAAAGATCGATTGATAGATCTGCAGTTGCTCTGACCGATTCGGTCGTTCGATCCCCTCACCGAACAACCAGGTCGTCTCTTGTGTATCGTCATAGAGCATACCAGCCGCAAACGTCGGATTCGGCACCGAGATGCTTTCCTCATAGGAGAGACTCGGATCAAGAAACGGTTCGACGGATTTTTGAGAGCCGATGAAGAAAAACGGAATATGTGCCTTCCGGTAGACGGTGGCATAGTCGCGTCCCGATGCCTGATGTAAGTACTCCGGCATGATCATGACGGCATCGTAGCGTCGTAAATCTCCTTTGATCTCGTGCAGATCAATCGAGTGGAAGTCCGGAGATTGCGTAAGTACTGGAGGCGTTCCGACGACGGCGATGGTAAGATCGATGGTACTGGCTTTTGGCGTCAACGTCGGTTTTTTCATCATAGATACGGTAAGCAATAGACTGAGTGCGAGTAAAGTCATGACGGTTCTCTGTTTCATCTGTCCCTCCATGATTTCCTGATATTAGGTCTTTCACCTAGTTCCTTTATACCATAAAAATGGGTGACGTTATGTTTTTGTACAATAGGGAAATCGTGCGAATAAAGTATCAACAGAATCCAATAAAAAAAGACTCCCTGATTGGAGTCTTCTTACTTTTCAGCATCGATTTTTGAAGCCTTGCGTGCAATGACGACAATAAAGACGATGGCACCGACAGGAATCACGAGCGGCATCCAGTCGAGGATATACTGTGCGTTCATCGTATCCCCCCTTACCTAGCAAGCTATAAGCGTAGCATATGCCAATTGCTTAGGAGTTGCAAGTCACAGTCGGGGCAGAAGCGCGTTGGCAACTGAGTAATAGATTAAGATACTCGTCGAGAGCGTGTAGCCAATGAATAATAGTGGTGTGAACTTAGGCTTCATGCGTCGTTCAATCAAGCGTAACGAGCCAATGGTGACCACAAGAGCGATGACCGGACTGAATCCGAACACAACGATATCTAATGATGTCACGACATCCTCTGGAAACACGAGATGAAAGACAAAAAGTGAGAATAAGTACCAAGATGTATAGGATAAACAAACGAAGAAGAGGAAAGCACCTAGTTTCCGCATCCCGTTTGATCGGCTTTTTTGCATCTGTTGCATGTCGTTCCTCCTACATAAGTATCAGATATCCTTAATAGTAACTGGAACTATTCGCTTAAAATATTCAAATATGAATATCCGACAAAAAACGACAAAAAGTTTTTTACTCGACAATTAAAAAAAGCAAGATCCACGGTCAAGTGAACCTTGCTTCAGCCCTTAAAGAGCAGGTGTTTCAATTTGGTACATCGTCGCAAGACCTGCCACCTTGTTCTTGAATGTCTCCCGACGTTCGACAGGCGCGATGATTTCCGCCTGATTGCCGAATTGAATCAGCCACATCATGAATCCGTCGGAAAAGAGCGCATCGACCTTGACCTCGAACCAGAGATCATCGAGGCGACGGCAACGGATATCCGTTCCGAACCGGTCGACGACGGTTGGCATCAGACTCTCCTGAAATTTAAGCGTCAATTGCTCGTTTTCTCCCCCATACATGTTGAACATGTTACTTAGGTAACTCGGCTCGACATGAACCGGTTCTTCCATCGGTTCGAACGCTTTACAATCGACGATTCGGTCGACCCGGTAAGTACGGATCTCTTTGATCCGCTCATCGCGACCAATCAAATAGTAATTTCCGTTATCCATCAACAGGTGAGCCGGAGAAACGAGATAATGCTCGCCATCCTTCCGTAACTCGAACTTCCGCGTCCGTTCATTGAACTTTCCTTGATACTGGAAACTAATGACGAAACCATCGCTGATGGCTTTCTGGATCGTATCGATCGAGCGCGACGTCATTCCTTTTGGTTTTTTGACAGTATGTAGCACCGGTTGGAGTGACTCGGCCATCTTATCACTCGTCAACGACTGAATCGTCTTAACGAGCGACGTCGTCTCACTTTCCGAGATGAACTTTGCACTGGCAATGGCATCGACGAGCAATCGGAGCTGATGATGCTCAAAGGGACGACTGACGAGATGATACGGAATGGCAAGTCCATTCTTCGTCTCTTCCGCCACGACGTCAAACCCTGATTTGGCAAGTGCCGCAATATCATCCTTCAACGATTTTCGGGATAGCTTCTCGATCAGTCCTCGTTTCGAGAGTTCCATGCTCAATTCTTCAAGCGTCAACGTATGGTCTTCATCCGACTGACGTTCGAAGATTTCTCGTACAGCAAGTAAGCGGTCACGGTTCGTTAACTTTTCGTTAGACACTACGCATCCTCATTTCCTAAGTCACAATGGTTTGGTTATACTTTACAGTATACATGAAAATGAATATGAGATTAACAATAAAATGGTAAAAATTAAGAGATAGGAGAATTTGGATGCATTATATCGCAGAATGGAATGGTCAGCGCTTTGATTACCGGGATAGCGGGAGCGGTCCCGTCATTCTTTTAATTCATGGCACGCAGTCGGATTACCGAGAAGTCTATCATGTCGAGAAGTTAATCACGGCAGGATATCGCGTCATCGTACCGTCACGTCCGGGATACGGAAGAACGCCACTTCAGCTTGCGGATAGTCCAGAGACGCTTGCGACGTTTTACGCTGGCTGGCTGGCATCCCGCCAGATTAAACAGTACACCGTTTACGGCATCTCTGCCGGCGGACCGACGGCAATCGCGCTTGCGGGAATGGATCCAGGCGTCCGTGCCCTCGTCTTAGCATGTGCGATGACGCACCGGATCTCCCTGCCGTATCATCGTCTTCTGATCCAACCGGTCTTACAACGTCCCCTGCAGTTCATCCAGTGGGGGCTTTGGACGTATGTGAAGGATAAGATTCGCAAGTTTCCTGAAGAAGCAGCGGTTCGGATGGTCGAGATGACGAGTCTTTTACCACGCGAAACGATCCGTACCCACATTAGTGAGACGGATGCGTCGTTATTATATGAGGTTGGTCTTCAAAATGGTCCTGGGCGAGGTGTCTTGTTTGATATCACACAAGACATCGAACGAGAACGGCTTGAAGCCGTCACGTGTCCCGTCTTGATCGTCCATTCGAAGTCAGACCGTGCTGTTCCGTTCGAGCATTCGGAACATGCACGACAAAGTATTCCTCACGCGCAGTTCATTGAATCGAAAAGTCCCGGTCACCTGATTTGGATCGGTCCATCCGCGCGTCGGGATGAACGGATGATCGAACGGTTCATCGCCTTCAATCAGATGACTTGAAGGCGAAGCCGCATTTTTAGCTTCTCATCATCCTCTTCGATTGCAATCAGACCACGACGCGTCAGTTCACCAATCGCACGACGTGTCCGGTCTTGATTAAGTCGGGCACAGCGGGCAATCTCAGCGATGCCCATTCGACATGACAATTGATTCGCTTTGATCTTTGATGAAGGTTTCGCGACGGAACGTTGTAAGAGACGCCAAAAGACATGGCGGGCATCCTCTGATAAAGCATAGGCATTTTTCTCGATCACCGGCGGCATGTAACGAACGTCTTCTCGAATCCGGCGAATCAGATAGAGACTGAGCCATTCTTCGAGCTCCGCTTGAATTCGTGAGAATTCGAACCACCACAGCTGTTCGAGTGCCTCTTCTTCTTTCGTTGCCAGTTGCCAGCTAGCAGGAATCTCATCAAACTCTTCCTCGAGCCAGTCTTCGTAATCGAGTGCCGTCTCATACAAGACTTGTGACGGAATCTGTTCGAGTGACGTCCGATGTTTATAGATATCAAAGCTCATCCGTCGAAAATGTTCGACGGATGCAGCCACTTGGCTCAAATGAATCAATTGTTTCGTAATGAGTCGCGCCAGTCCATCCATCTCGAGGTGGATGGCATATAAGTGTTTTTCTAGCGCAATGAGCGTGCTTCTCTCCATTCGACCGTTCCTCCCCTATTTGTTTTTCGTCTTCTTGTCTTTTTCCGCAAAACCCCTATTCAAAACCAATTGTGAGCATATCGGTGTATTGACAGTGCAGTTTGGAATAGAATAGAACAATCGAATTCAAAAGGAGATGCACGATATGTATACGATTTTTGGTAGCTCACGTAAAGGAAACAGTGAATGGCTCGGGGAACAAGCATTGAAAGGAATTCCTCATGTTGCTGTCGATTTGGCAAACGTCTCGATTCAGCCGATTGAAGACCGCCGTCATCATGGAGGCTTTTTGCCGATCGGTGATGACTATCGCCGGATCGTCGAAGAAATGCTTGAACACGATGACATCCTGTTCATCACTCCGATTTATTGGTACTCGATGTCGACGAAGATGAAATTATTCATCGACCGATTCAGCGAGTCCCTGCGCGACGAAGAGCTTGACTTCAAAAGCCGGATGGCGGGGAAACGATTCCACTTGATCGCAGTCGGAGGAGATAATCCACGCGTTAAAGGACAAGCGCTCGTCACGCAGTTCGAGCATATCGCATCGTTCCTTGGCGCGACGCTTGAGACAGCGATTCTTGCCGAAGGGAATGCACCGGGAGAGGTCGAACACGATCAAGAAGCGATTGCGGCAATCGCGGCGTTTCGTGAAAAAATGTCAGGAGCACGTGTTTAAGCACTGTTCGTGAAGGGAAATAACTGAAGCAGAGCGCACGACTATCTAGCGTACGACTCAATTCAGGAGGTGGTCAGCCATGTTCGCATCTAAAAAACGATCGAATCGCAAGTGGAAACAACTGACTTCACGCCAGCATATCCTTCATCTTGAGCATCTGTATCAATCACGCGAAGAGACGATCGTTCGTGATCGCCTCTCCTTACAACACATCATGGAACGTGCCGTCCGGACCGGACAGACGGTCCACGTCCGATTGAAACAACTCGATACGGTATCCGGTTCGATCCAAGCGATTTTTCATGATCGCGGAACGATCGAACTCGTCACATCGACAGGTATGCGCCGGATGGTACGAGCGTCAGACGTCATCGATATTGAGTGGAAAACAACTTAACAGCATGTAACCCCTTCTCGACTAGAGGAGGGGTTTTGGTTTACATGAGCCCTTTGCCACCAAGTGGTTGGTCTTCGAGTACACGTTCAACATGCTCGAGCAACGGGCGCGCTTGAGCAATCAACTGTCTCGTCGACGGTAACGTTAAGGATGCACGATGGGCGGCGGCATCCGTCCAAATTTTGCGGACATGTAGCACATCCGGCTCGTCAGAACTACTGATGATGTAGTGCAGACAACCCGGATGAGTCGCAAAAGAAGCCGCAGCTTCAAGTAACAGGGCAATGACGTTGTCGCGTTGTCCGGATTGAGTCGTAAACGTCGTCCATAATCCGTACATCAAGAAGTACTTAACGGACGGACTTCTGCGCGCCACCCGTATGTTTCCCCTTCTGCGACTTGAGTCGTCGGATGAAGAGAAGCCAGTTCCATCGCTTGATCCAAATCACGTGCTTCAAAGACGATCAAACTGCCAATCTGTTCTCCATGCGTTCGATCCGGCTCTACTTTCTTCTGTACGACCCCATCCTGCCAGTAGAATGCTTGTGTTGCAAGACCGGGATACCAGTCTGATAAGACGTTGACTCGCTCATTGAACGTGTTCATCAATTCATCACAACGTGACATTAAGGCGTCAATTTCTTCCTTCGATAAGGCATCCATCCGTTCTGCGTCATAATAGCCGGTATATAAGAATTGCATCGTCTTTCCTCCTCTCCACTTTCCCATTCCCTTCCAAGAGAAGGCTAAACAAAAACCTCCTGTCTCTAAACTAAGAAACAGGAGGTTTACGTATCATTCATCTTTTAACTTCACGTTTTGGTCCGCTGGTAACGTCGTCGTCGTTTCCTCATCTTCGAGTTTCGGAACACCGGCACCATAATCGGTTGCTTCATCCGTCACGTACGACGCTGCGAACGCTGGATTCAGTAAATCGGACTTCGAACCGACGATGACGATCCGACCGTGCCGGACTTCATCTTCTAAGTCCTCGGCGACATCCTTCGTCATGCCGAGCTCGGACAACTGAGCGATCCGGTCTTTCCGATTGCTCCGGACGGCTGACAGTAATGTCTCGAAGAACGACTTCTTCGTGACACGGTACGGTAACGTCTGCGTGTCATTCGCGATCCGTTCCGCGAGTTCTTCGTCTTTCGCAAAGATGTAAATCTGTTTATTCGAATAGCCACTTGATTTGAGGCTCGTCACTTCTGCGTCGACAGCGGTCATGTTTCGTACGATGCGTGTTTCAAGCATAAAAATCCCTCTCCTTCATGCAGCAAGCTGCTGATAAGAAGTTATACCCGAAACATAATAGTTGAAACCTGAAATTGAAAAATGGATTAAGCAGCAGTCTGGATTGAAGACGCACGCCGCTTTTGCCAGATCGTAAACAAGGCAATTAGAATCATCAGGACGACTTGCGGGATAAGCGTCTCGAGCGTCGGATAAAAGCCAAGCCACCCGGCAGTTCCGAGTCCATTTAATGGATGAATCGGTAAGATGTTCGTCAGCTGCAACGCGTGCAGACTCGTACCAAGAATCTTGAACGCCATCAGATAGATCAACCACGATGCGACTTGGAACAGACGATGGATCGGTAAACGAACACCGATCTGAATGACTGCGTACGAGACGAGACCGATGATGACGATTGCAAGACCGATTCCGGATAACAAGGCAGTTTTCGTCATCGCTGGTGCCATTCCGATATAGAACAACAACGTCTCGGCGCCTTCTCGGAAGATCGTCAAGAAACTGACGAAGAACAAAGACGTCGTCGAAAGCGTCGACAAAAAGTGTTTTCGTTTGGCGACGGCGCTTTTCGAGTGCAACCAGTAGCCGACGAACAACATGACGACGACGGCGACGATGCCCGTGTATCCTTCAATTTGTTCCCGACCTGTCGCTGCGAACGAGGCCTGAAAGACCGTCTGCAAGATAAGCGCTAACAGACCGCTTGCGATCAGACCAAGCCCAGCGCCTGCCCAAACCTTTCCTTCTTGTTTCGATCGACTTTTCCGCGCGAAAGCAACAAGCGCGCTGACGATTAATAACGCTTCGAGACCTTCCCGCAACATGACGAGCATTGCATCAACAAACGTATAATGCGTCTTCGTTTGTAATTGTGCGATAGCATTCTCAAACGACTGGAGTTCTTTTGCCGTCTCTTCCCTCGTTTCCGGCTTCAGGCGGGCAAGTAACAGTGGTACATCGGATTCAAGCTGGGAATAGAGACCTTCATTACGTGTCCGAACCTCACCTTCCGCACGTGGCCAAGTCTTCAGAAACGCTTCAAGCGCTTCTTTCGCTTGCGATAAATCATTTGCCGCAAGTGCGGTTTGCGCCTTTTCAAGTGGCGTCAGAAGTGACTGCAGTCCCGTTTTCTTCGCCTGGACCTGCTTTCCGTCGAGGAAGGACTGGACAGCCGTATCGAACTGATCAAGTGCGGCTTTCCATTCCTTCGTATCCGAAGGTTTTCGCGCTGCCGCGATTCGGATCGACGCAAGTGCCATCTCGATGTTGCCATAGTGACCGACACTGTCATTACGAACAAGACTCTCGTGCGTCGCCCAAGCGGTCAACAACCGTTGCTCCGCTGCCGGACGGTCGCTCGCTTTGACTTGCCGCATCTCTTTCGTCAACGAAAGCAATTGTTTCACCTTTGCTTTCGCGACCGGATCCGTCTTCGGTTTCGTTGCTTCTTCTTGCTTGCGGACGGCAGCAGAGAGTGCTGTCAGTTGCTCGCGGACTTTTGGAAACGTTGCCTCCCGTTTCGCATCGACCTGTTTGACAGCTTTCGTGATTGCCGCTTGTTGATCAGGTAAATCTTGAGCAGCTTGTCCTAGTTCATCAATCGCTTGATTCAGTGCTGTGCGATCTTCACTTGCGACGGCAGACAGTGCTTGTCCGATTGCGACATAGAGATCATCCGTCGATGCAGCATGGACAGGCACCGCGTGTTGACCGGCTATAAGGAATACAAGTACAAGGACGAGATTACGCAAATAACGCATCACCGATGTAGCCTCCTTTCGAGATTCCACCGAAGCAGGCGAAGACGGCACTTCCACGGTGCGTGATGTATTCATTCAATCGGTCCTGTGCGGCAAGACGACGCTGAATCTCGATGAATTGTTTCGGTGAACGCTGATACGATAAAAAGAGTAGTCCAGCATCAAGGGCACCTGTCTTTTCATCGATACCATCCTGATACGAGTAGGAACGGCGTAAGATCGCTGTCTTCCCGTCCCCGTGCGCGACAGCGGTATGCGAGTCAACCGGTAAGGCGGCTTCGCCACGAGCTTGTCGTTTCGCTGGTGTGACGGAAGCAAACTCGTCTGTTGAACCAAGCGGAGCCCCGGAAGCGCGTTCGCGCCCGAAGGTCCGTTCTTGCTCTTTTAGAATCGTCCGGTCCCAGACTTCAAGGTGCATCTGGATGCGACGGACGACGAGGAACGAGCCGTTCGTCAACCATGGTGTTCCGTCTTGCCACTGACAAAAGAGTGCTTCTTTCCGGACCTGCTTCTTCGAGACGTCAGGATTCCCCGTACCGTCCTTGAAGCCGAATAGATTACGCGGCGTCCCGCCAGAGGCATCTGCTGCTTTACTGCGCTGGAAACCAGCTTGGGACCAACGCATCGCGACCGTCCCACGTCCGACACGGACGAGGTTACGGATTGCATGGAAGACGACTTGGGCATCATCACCGCACACTTGGACGACGAGGTCGCCTCCGCTCCATTTTTCGTCGAGACGATCGAGATCGAACGTTGGTAACGCTTTAAGAGCATCCGGTCGTTTATGACGGATGCCGAAGCGACCGTCAAACAGACTTGGACCGCATCCGAACGTAAACGTCAAGTGACCCGCCGATAGACCATCCGCTTCCCCCGTATCTTCCGGTGGGACGTAGCGGGAGTCGGAATCACCGTATGGTAATCCGGCAGCAAGTCTGGCACATAACCGCGTCCAGCGTTTTAATAAATCGACCAACTCATCGCGTCGCTCCGTCTTGATATCAAACGCCACGACTTGGACATGATTTTGTGGGGGTGTCAGAATTCCCGCTTGATACGTCCCGTAGAACGGCTCTTGGTCACTGGCTTCAACAGTCAATGTCCGTGGAAGGAACTTTTCAAGACCACTGGCATAAAGGGCAGCTCCGAGACTCGTCAAACCCGCGACCTTCAGGACGTCACGCCGCGTGACACCTTCTTGGATTGGTTTCATGCTTATCCCTCCAGTACGATGCCCATCTTCGAGAGCGGTTCCGCGAGTTCATTAATGGCGACACTCATCTGTTTGACGTCTTGTTTCGAGAGACTCGTATAGAGGACATAGCCGTCACCCTGTTTCTTCGCATCGAGTAACGCGTGGACATCCTTGAAGCGAGCCGCAATCTCTTTTGATAACGCCGCATCTTGTTTTTTCAGCGCCGGGTTCAACAATTCGTAAATTTTTTCAGCCCCTTCGACGTTTGCCGCGAAGTCATATAAATCAGTATGCGAATAACGGTCTTCTTCCCCTGTCACTTTTGACGTCGAGACCTCGTTCAATAGATCAGTCGCCCCCGTGACGAGTAATTCCGGTGTCACCTCGACCGTCTCGACCTTTGCCCGCAGTAAGTGGACGTCCTTCATCAATTGTTTCGCGTAATCTTCATAACCTTTTGTCGTTCCCTTTTCAAATAACCCTTGCTCGATCCGGTGATAGCCACCCCACTCCGACGCTTTAACGTCGCCTGCTCGCGCATCGATCTTCGGATCAAGGTCACCGAACACTTCTGCGATTGGTTCTGCGCGTTCGTAATACATCCGTGTCGGTGCGTATAATGCTTTCGCTTCTTCAAGCTTGCCAGCCTGTACGGCATCGGTGAATTTTTCTGTCTCGCGGACGAACGTATCAATTTCGTTGATCGCGTACGTCCGGTAATCCGCAACGACCTGGTCAAAATTCGTCTTTTTTGGTGCCGGTGTCTCCGCTTGTTTCGCTTCACTGCAACCTGCTAAAACGACGGCGAGCGCCCCTGTCATCAATAATGCTTGTTTCATGTATGGTTCCCCCTGTTACTAATTAAGTCAGTTCCTTAAATAGTATAGACGACAATGATAATCGTTATCAATAAAAACTTTTGCGCAATAAAAAAGCTTGAACCGGTTCATTTCAACCGATTCAAGCGCTGTGTCAGGCTTGTTCTTTGCGTTTTTTGAAGTACGTCCGTGAAATGATGAACGTGACGATTCCGAAGCCAATGAAGACGAATGCTTTTTGGAATAAGCTCAGGAACGACAAATCGAATAGTAAAAGCTTGACGGCACTGATCGTCAGTAGCAACAAACCGGATAATCGCCACGTCGACGACGTCCGCATCCGACCAATCGCGACAAGGACGAGTGCGAGGACGATATAGGCAGCGGACAACGTCGTACTACGCGCCGTCTCTTCAAGACCGCGGTAGAATGGTAACTCCATGATGATCAACGTGTATGTCGTAAAGACACCGATTGCGGCTAAGACGAGGACAAGTTGCCATGACCCTTTCCAGACCGGATCACGATGTGTCTGAACGAGGAGCAAGACGAATGCCGTCGAAGCGATGACCATCGCGAGCACCGTCAAGGCGTAGGAGAGACCTAGGCTTTGATAAGATTCATAATCAACGACGGCTGAAAAGATAAAGACGACATACAAGCCGACGTTAAACAACCGTTGATGCGGCATGCGTGCCTGTGGAACGAACCAAAATGCGGCGATCAACCCGGCAATCAAAAAGTAACGTAGTTGATAGGTCCAGCTGAGGGCATCTGCCGGAATCAAGAGAACGGCGACGAGTAAGGCAACGTGACCGACGCCGTTTTGAGCGGGATCCTTTAATCGATCAGCAAGCACATAAGAAATGCCTGCGAATAGAATTGCGGCAAATGCTCCGAACGACCAATCGAGAATCAGTAACGTCAGTAATACGACACCTCCAGCAAGCCAGCTTGGAACATTCTGCTGGAACTGAATCCGTCGTCCGACGAACGACGTCGCGCCGTAACCAAAGAGTGCCGCAAGTAAGACCGACCACTCATCAAGTCGTCGCGCATCATTGTCATAGTCGTACCAGGAAAGCGTCAATGACAACAATCCGAACGCGAGTGCGATCGTCAAGATTACCCAAGCGAAGACGAACGCTTTTTTGGCCTTCAGTCGGTCAACCGCAAAGAAGATCGCTGCGAACAGGACGACTTCGTATAATAAGAAGAGCGGTAAGTTCGGTTCGTCTGATAATTGTAGATATGGTAATAAGAAACCGGTGATGGATACAAGGACGAGCAAGGCTTGCGATCGCATCCAGAGCATCAAACCGTACGCGATGAAGACGACGACGAGCTCAAGTAAGAAAGCTAAAGACGGTGGATAGAATTGATATAAGGCCATCCCGGCGAACAGTGCCGCCAAGGCGACGATCGTACCGGTCGCAACGAGTCCGACCCCGAGCTCACGTCGTTTCTTCTCATACTGGTATTCTCCGAGAGCGATGACGAGCAGACCAATCAAGACCCCACTTCCGATGCGGACAGGCGGACTGATCAGACCGGCAACCGAGGCGTAGGAGAAAAGGAATAAAGCCCCGAGTGCAGCGAATATCGCTCCAATCCGAGGTAACCAGACGGTCGCGATGACCTGTTCCCATTCTTCGCGGGAGCGTTTTTCTTTAAATGTTGGTGGAGGAACAACCGGCTTTCGTTTCGTATAAGCAGGGCGCGGAGCTGGGCGAGCGACTGTACTTACTTCTGGTTCGCTCGGTTCAGGTGCGACAGGCGAAGTGTTCTGTCCTTCAAGGGCAGCTACTCGTTGTCGTAACGCCGCAATCTCCTGCTCGAGACGCGTGATCCGTGGATCTTCCATCTCTTCACTTCCTTTCATGGATACATTGTCATTCTTTTACACACCTAGCAGGTGAACTCCTTCATTTTACAGTAGATTTCGTATCGATATGCCTGAAAATGACAAAAATCCGGTCGCGTGGGAGCGACCGGATAAGAGTTTAACGAACAGATAACGCATATTGTCCCGTTTGATTGAAAACGGATGTGAACTGCGAGCGACTGACACTGTACTTGCCGCGGTATGGGTCCGAGACGTAGAACGAACCACTTGAGACACCTGTCACGAGCATGACGTGATAGTTCCGGTAACCTGTGAATGTTTTACCGTCCGGTTTAATCCAAGAGAAGTAGCCATATGGATTCTTGAAATCGACCGTTGCCCAGACGATGACCGGGTTACCGCTGCGGATTTCACGTTCAATCTTCGAGACGCCCATTTTCGAGATATCAACGGCACCACTGCGGTATTTTTTCGCAAGTGGTAAGATCCCTTTCGGATAGATGCCCCAGTTCTTGTAGTAATCAAGCGTTCCGGCTGGATTCCCCGTGAACATTTTTTCTGGATCTGCCCAGTAATACTTCCCGTTCTTATACGTCGCGTTCTTCATGCTTTTCGGCATTTGATTGTAGAGTGACGCAGCAGAGACGGCTTTTTTCTTGTATTCAAGTGCCATCTTCAACGAGACGAACTCACAGCCAGATGGATACCCGAGTGAATATTGGTTGTAGTACGGGACGTTCAGCTTCTTCGTCGTCGTCGATGGTTTCGACTTCGAGACGTATTGTGTCGAGATATAGCGGTAGCTTCCCTTGTAAAGAATCCGTGTCCAGCTCCCTGATGTGCCATATGTCGAAACGGCAACCCCTTTGTTCAGCTGCCCTACGACTTTATACTTCGTTCCAGCACCTGTCCGGACGTTGAGCGTACCGACCGTCGTATACTTCGTCCCAGTCGATGTGTATTTCGACGAGGACGATTTGACGTAGTTCTTGTGTATGTAGCCTGTGCGGGATTTGTAGCTGATTTTATACCAGCTGCCGGACGTTCCCTTTGATGTGTAGACATTCCCTTTGTAGACGTTACCGAGAATCTTACTCGATGTCGACGGTTTTTCGCGGACGCGCAAGACATCCGTCGTCACGGTCAACTTCGTCGCGGCCTCAGCGATCAACGAAGGGCTGAGTACCCCAACGACGACAGCCGCTACGAGCAATGCGGATAAGAATCGTTTCATGATAGACCCCCTATGATTTGATTTGGTGAGACATTCCCTTATTCCCAACTTTTTGAAAAAATAATCAACATTTCTTTAGAAAAATCTGAAAAATAAGGAATGCACCTGTTCTTTATATCAAAAAAACCCGAACATGCCTATGGGCACAGTCGAGTTGTCATCAACCTGCAATCAAATTAAAATTTAATTTTGGATCGTCAAGATATAAGGAGACGGTTGCGCAAAAGCCTGTTCGAGCAGGTGGGCAACGAACAAGGTATCCTCTTCTTTCACTGGAAGCGGTGCATCTTCGACGATACTGCGGTAAAAGGCGCGATACATTTTACCATAATCACCAACAGGACTCGGAATCCGGACGTCTTGCAGATGACCGTGTTCATCATGATAGATCAAACGACCATAATCGTCTTCTGAATCCTCACCGAACCCCTCTTCACCTGGGAAGTAGTTCGCTTTCAAATCGAGCTCTTGCCGGTCGACGTGTTGCTTAATGAACGTGCCGTTCGTGCCGTGTAACATCCATCGTGGTGCCGGGGCAAGTGCGACGTGACTCGTCCGGACGCTGACCTTCAGCTCCGGATAATAGAGATCGATCGCAAACGCGTCGTCTGGATTGTGCGGCAGTCGAACACTGCGCACGTCAAAGGCGACCTTGTCCGGTTTTCCGAACAAGGCGATGATTTGGTCGAGCGTATGGACGCCGAGTCCGTAGAGCGCGCCGTTTTCGTGACGGGCGTCAGCTGACGCCGCTTCTGGGCGGAATAAATCAAACTGCGAGACGACCTCGACGAGACGACCAAGTTTTCCGGAACGGATGATTTGCGCGACGACTTGGAAGTCGCTGTCGTAACGTCGGTTTTGATAGGCGAGAATCTTGACGCCTTGCGCGTGTGCTTCCGCAAATAGACGCTTTGTCTCCTCTTCCGTCACCGTGAATGGTTTTTCGACGAGCACGTGCTTTTGATGTTGCAGCGCAAGCAATGCGTATTCAAAATGTGTCGCCGGTGGTGTATTGATGACAACGACATCAAGTGCCGGGTCAGCAAGCATTTCGGACAGATCCGTCGTGAAACGGGCATCCGGCAGTCGATCCTGATAGGAGGCGAACAGCTCCGGTTTTTCCTTCCGATTGTAAATCCAGGTGACGTGATAGTTGTCCTCGATCATCACGTACGGTAAATGGTAACGGGTCGTACTTTTGCCAAAGCCGATGAAGCCGATATTCAATCGCATCCGATCACTCCTTGAACCGTTCTTTTTCTCTTACCATACCAAACGAAACGACCGTTGTCTTGATTGAACCGCTTCAGGCCGTCGCTTCGATACGTTCATACTCATAAATCGAGAAGCCGTCTCGTGTTCCTTGATGGACGAATCCGAATGACGTGTAATACGCATTGAGAAACTCGTTTGAAGCGACACAGTCGAGTCGTAGGATTTCTCCTTCATCCTCTGTCACAGCAATCGTGTGTTCCAGCAGTTTCCGACCGACACCACGTCCTTTGGCGCGGTCGCTGACGACGATTCGATGGATATACAGACCTTCTACATCATCCCACAAGGATTGATCCCATTCGAGCGAAGGAAGCAGGGCAACGGAACCAAGCAGCTCGTTCTGATCCTCAAAGACATACAAGCGGCCGGCTTCTAAATCTCGCGTGACGAGTTGCTCGATGTCTTGATTGAGATAAGCAGACCACTGGCTACTGCCACTGGCTTTGAGGGAGAGCGCTTTTTGCTCAAGTAGGGTTGCGATGTTTCGAACGTCTTTTGATGTAGCTTGTCGTATCATGTTATTCCTCCTGTTACAAAAAATTCTTCTCTATCCTAACGAATGTACAGCGAGAAGAAAACCTTTTTGCTTCAAGATTTCACGTTTGCCCATTATTTTGTGATTTTTTTCATATTCCACAATTTTATTTCAATGTAACGTATCCTTTAGGAGTGATCTGACCCCCAGTCGTCACAACGGATAAACGACCGGCTTCCCACGAGCCGGTCGTTTTTTGTCGTTCAGGCGAGTTCGACCCAGCGACGCGACAAATTCCGTGCTTGCGCCCGGTACTCGTCGTCTTCGACGATCGGATTACTGAGTCGTGGAGCAGAGTCCGCATAGTAGCCGCCGTTATCGAGCGGATCTTCGGTCGTTGCGAGATAGAGTGCCGTCTTTGCGCCGTATTCCGGTGTATAGAGTTTTCCGGTCCAGTATCCGACTTGCGCGACTGGCTTGAGTAACGTCTTCATCACTTTCCCGTACTTGCCGCGATAGAACAGATCCGTATTGACGATCCCTGGGTGGACGCTGACGAACGTGATCCGGTCACCGTGTTTTTCAGCCAGTTCACGCATATGAATCATTTGCAGGAGCTTGGATTCGCGGTAGGAACGCATCGGGCTATAGTGTTCTTTTTTGACGTGGGCAATCGCTTCGAGTTCAACGTCGGTCCGAATCAAGCCGCCTTCACCAGCAAGTGACGAAATCGAGATGACGCGCGGGTCGTTCCCTTTCTCAAGTAACGGCAATAAGCGCTCGATCAAATAGAAATGACTCAAGTAGTTGACCTGGAATTGTGATTCGAAGCCGTCCTTCGTGACATGATACGGCGGTACCATGACACCGGCGTTTAAAATCAAGCGGTCTATCCGACCGACTAAATCAAACAGACGATCCGCGAAGCGACGGACGGAGTCCAGTTGATCGAGTTGAACGATCTCGATTTCGAGATGCGTATGCGATACACCATGCTCCCGTAGTAGTTGCACGAGTGCCGTCGCTTTTTTTTGCGAACGGACGGTAGCGATGACCCGATCTCCCCGCTCCAATAATTCTTGAATCGTGACCATCCCCATACCGGAGTTGGCACCTGTGACGATACAGATGTTCATCCCTTTTCCTCCTTGTGTTCCATTTTGAACGCAACTAGTTCTGTTTCTAGTTTTCCTTTTTCTTTTCGTTTGTACACCTCGTTTTGACGTTATTTTTCGAAATTTTCAAAAAGTAACGTATACTAATAGGAGAACATGTTATCACGAAAGAGGTGGTCGGATGGAAGAAGGGACGATCTTATTCGTCGCAGGAACGTTATTATTGATTGCGATCATCACGACGAAGTTTGCCGTCCGGTTAAATGTACCGACGTTGATCCTGTTCGTCGTCGTCGGGATCGTGGCAGGGTCAGATGTCACCGGGTGGATCAACTTTGGTGATTTTGAACAAGCCCGTCTCTTTGGGACGATGGCGCTCGTTCTGATTCTGTTTGACGGTGGCTTGCATACGAAATGGGCACACTTCCGGAAAATTCTCCCCGCTGCCCTGTCGCTTGCGACCGTCGGGGTCCTTGCAACGACCGGAATCATTGCCATCGTTGCGTATCTATTGCTTGATTTTTCTTGGCCGGTCGCGCTGTTGATCGGCGCGCTCGTCGGCTCGACTGATGCGGCGGCTGTCTTTTCCCTGCTCAGTGGACGACCGGTTGATGCCAAAGTCAAACATACGCTTGAAGCGGAGTCCGGAACGAATGATCCGATGGCCGTCTTCCTGACGATCTTGTTCACATCGTTTGCGTTAGCGCCGGAATCGTTCTCGATCGGTGCGGGTATTCTTTCCTTCATCTACGAGATGGGACTCGGGACACTAGTTGGTCTTGCGATCGGGTATCTCGTCACGCAACTGCTGAACCGGATCGAGTTGCCATCGTCCGCCTTGTATCCAACGCTCCTGTTCAGTGGAGCGCTCTTCTCGTATGGTCTCGCGACGATATTACATGCGAGTGGATTCCTTGCGGTTTACTTGACCGGAATCTGGATCAACAACCATGACATGGTCTACCGCGAGACGCTCAAACGATTTAGTGGCAGCTTGTCGCATTTAGCAGAGATCGGCATGTTCATCATGCTCGGATTGCTCGTCTTTCCAAAACAATTGCTCGATCCCCGGACATTGTTCGTATCGGCTGTCATCGTCTTGACGTTGATCCTGCTCGCTCGTCCACTTGCGGTCGTCTTGTCGTTGCTGCCGTTTCGATACACGATCAAAGAACAGAGTGTCATCACGGCAGCCGGATTACGGGGCGCCGTTCCGATCATTCTCGCGACCTATCCGCTTTCAAGTGGTCTCGCGGAAGCGCCGCTTCTTTTCAATATCGTCTTCTTCACCGTCATGACGTCTGCCCTTTTGCAAGGAACGGCCTTGCCGTGGATCGTCCGGCGAATGGGGCTTGAGACACAGCACGACACGACGGTCGAACCGTTCCTGAAATTCATGACTGTCACCCATCCACAAGCGGAGATCATCGAGGTCCGCGTTTCGCAAGACAGTCATATTGCGGGGAAGACACTACAGGATATCGAGATGCCCCAGGATGTGCTCGTCGTTGCAATCATTCGTGAAGATGAAATTCTGACGCCGCGTGGTCAGACACGTGTCCTCGTAGACGATCAACTGTTGATTTTAACACCTAAACAAGCGGATCAGGACGTGCGACGGTTGATCGCGTCGCTCGGAATATAGATCATTTGACACATCCTCCAGGAGGGTGTGTTTTTTGGTGTGGATTGGTATACTCAAAAAGGAAAATAAAGGAGGAACCTTGATGTTGAAACGATTACTTGCCGTCATTATGACCACCACGCTCGTTTGCACTGTCCTAGCATACATATCCTATACGCCGATTACTGAGAGGGAAGCAAATACGATGTATGAATCGCTTGGTTCGACGTTCATTTCCTACACCTTATTCGCGTTACCCATCATCTTGCTGTCCGGCTTCTTACTCGACTTCATCATCGGCATGATCATCAACCGGTCATCGACGACATTAGCGTATGTGCCGACAGTCCTCGGTTACGGAGTGTACGGCATCGTGATTGCGAGTCTTCTGATTCTTTTTACGACGAAGGACGCATTTGATCTGCCGCTCTCTTTTACGATCGCTGCTCTGACGGCAATGATTTATTACAGTCTATCCGTCGTCTTTAATCGATTGTCACAGCACGCGCACTAAAAAACGAACAGGCACGTCTGCTTACTCGCGGACGTGCCTGTTCGTTTTATTCTGCTTCCGTTCGTTCAATCGTGACGACACCCGGCGGACGATGCGGGAAGGTCAACGTCAGACCGGCAAAGCGACAACTATCATCTTCGTTCGGTGCCCGGTGTACCCACTCAATCGTCTCTTGTCGTGCTAGCGCGTGACGAATCCGATTATCGGCTTGTGTGCGCGAGATGCCGCGGCAATCGACGTTCGTGATATACGTCGCTTCGTCCGACTCGATCTGTTGCCAAATCCCGAGGATCAGTTGACCAATCGGACTGACCGATTGACCATCCGGTTCTTCACTGCTGACGGCATCGTCGAGCATCTCGATGACAGCGTCACAAGTCTCACCTGAGGCAAGCAATCTCGTCGATCCTTGTTGTAGAATCCGGTATCGCGTCACACCGTTCTCGAGCCACAGGCGCTGTGCGAATGGGTTGACCGGAACACCGTGGAAAAACGTCTGTGTACCGCGCCAAGCAAAACCAAATGATGGGTCGTACGCCCGAATCGTCGCCATGGCGCGATCATGGAATTTAGTGATCGTCCGTCGTTCCGTTTCCAGTAAGGTTCGGATCGTTTCTTCATCCTCTAACGGGACCGTCTTTGGTGTCACGGTGAATAATTCCGATTCCGGTAAGCGGTGTGGCGATAAAATCGTTCCGTCAAATCGATAATCGTTCGCCGGACGTCCAGTACGCCCAACAGATAAGCGCCACGTCCGTTCTTCCGGCATGAAGGCATAACTTTGATGGGCGAAAGGTGGCGCGACGAACAGTCCCGGAAACGGATCGAATGTGTCGACTCGCAGGACGTCACCGTCATACCAGCACTCTTCGATCAGACGGACGAGCCGGCCAACGGGTGCATTACGGTCCGTCAGGTAACGACCGGTATTCGCGTGAAATCCGAGCAGGAACTCGCGCTCTTCTTCTTGAAACGTCACCATTAAGAGTTGGAATAACGAGGCAATCTGCTGCTCGACGAGTTGCGGCTCCTCCTCCGTCTTTGCCTCGAAGGCGATCATCTTCCAGCCGGACCGCTCATACAGATGGATCGTCACCGGAAAGAACAAGAAGGCACCATGTGTCGCTTCGAGCTTGACCATGTCCTGCGATGCTAATCGTTCCGTCAGTAGAGAAAAGCCCATTCGTTCGAAATGATCTTGCAGCCGTCGTTTCCAATGTGTAAACTCCACGCAACCCTCTCCTCTCGCGAATTATGCGCCGCGCTTTCGTAACGGATTCTTTGACCAGTAGATGTAAAGACCAACGAGTCCCGCGATGCCGATGAGATAAGACGGCGTTCCGCTGACTTGAATCAAGACGTCCGGTGCCGGGAAGACCGTCACGAGCAGTGCCTTGTAGGTTGAAAACAAAATGAAGCTGATGACG
This sequence comes from Exiguobacterium acetylicum, assembly GCF_019890935.1. Lineage (NCBI taxonomy): Bacteria > Bacillati > Bacillota > Bacilli > Caryophanales > Exiguobacterium > Exiguobacterium acetylicum. The sequence goes on along the minus strand of NZ_CP082333.1, from coordinate 1,625,109 downwards.
AATTGAATCCACACCCGCGGTTTGACTTGTTTAAGCTTCGGTGCCGTGATGACTTGTGACATCGCGTCGATCAAGAATAGAGCGATGATCGAGAAGAATAAGTAATCAATCAGGGCGAATTGGAACAATCCGTCGATCCCTTCGATGAAGATGAACATCAGGATTGACGAGACATAGTTTCGCGTCCAACGCTTTTGCGTCTCCATCCGGTGTCGCTGTGGTAATTCAGCGATCATCTGATCGAGGCGTGCTTCGACGGATAGACCGTGAATCTCTTCGAACGGTCGTTGTTTCCGCTGGGCTTCATAGATATCTGCCCGCAGACGGTCTTCAATTTCCGTCCGGTCCGGTTCTGCGACATTCAGATTCAAGCGTGGTAAAACGGTTTCTAATAGACGTGTGTTGGCTTTCGTTAATTTCAATCGATTTCCCCCTTTTTCATGTTTAAGTATACTGGGTTTTTGGGAAAAATACGTAGTGGAAGTAAAAGATTGCTTGACGAAACGATGAAGAATGTTCAGAATTATTAAAATATAGTGTCGGAATCAGACAGAAAGGACGTGTCGGACCATGCGTCAAACATTGACGAGCGCCGCCTTGATCACCTTGTTGACAAGTGCGGGTATCGCCTTCCCATTGGCTGAAGCGAAGCCACCCGTGGACCAAGAACCGGTCGAACTCGATCAGCAACAGGAACAAACGCCTGAAACAGAATAATAATAATAATAATAACCCGCGCTCATGCTTGAGCGCGGGTTATTTCATGTATCACTAGGTTGGGTGACGCGTTCGTCAATCGTGACGGTCCATGTAACGACCGTCGTGCTGTCACGAACACCCTGTGCCTCGATTGTCGAGAGAAGTTCTTTGACACCACCTGATCGTAAAGATTCCTCCAACTGTCTCGCGTCAGCATATGGGGTTCCCGGGCACTCAAGCAAACCATCCGTCGTCACGAACAACTGATTCTCGCCTTGTCGCAACTCGCGGACGCCACGCGTATAACTCGGGACCGGTAACGCAAAGGTGTTCGCGCGTCCAATCCATTCATAAAACTGCCGCTGGTTCAAAGCGGCTTGTCCCATCTTCATCAAATCTGGGTGAAACAGATACAAGACGACGTCACCGACCGAGAACCACCAGATGAACCGTCCTTTGCGGACCGCAATCAGACACGCCGTCTCCCCTTGCAACGTCGCACACGCCGCTAAAAAGTCCGGATCTTGAAATAGATCCAGCACGGTCGTCTCGATCCGTCGGAATGCGTCCGTAAGTGGGGCATCAAGATCAGTCCGAATGCGCGACTCGTGTTGTGCCAACTGCTGTAAGACAAGTGCCGCACTATCCGCTGTCTTATGAGCGTCTAAGACGACGATCATCTCCCAATCGTCGCCGATCAAGATGGCAGCCCCGTCTTCGTTTTTATATTGACCGCTTCTTGAGCAGCCTCCGAATCGCCCGAGCGTTATCCGACCAATCTGGTCAATCTGCTTCGTGTCGACGAATGATTCGTCGGATCCGACCCAGAAGTAGGATGGATGTGTCGTCTGCATGCATCAGTCTTCCCTTCTTTACATCTCCCGCAAGTACGGTTGCAAGAATAAGCGTAATCGTTTTTCGTAGTTATCCGGGTCCATCGTATACGTCTCGTCATGAACGGCATCACGAACCGGATACAATTGTTTTAATCCCGTTTTTGCTTGATACAGTTCATACATCATCCGGATTGGGACGAGTTCGTCCTTCATTCCGTGAATGAACATCGTCGGAACCCGACTCTTCGTTGCTTGACGGGTCACCGAGACGTCGCCATAAAAGAAATCTTGCTCGCCCTTGTTCCACATGCTCGCGACCGTCAGAGACGGCAGTGCCGGGTAACGGATCTGTTCGTCCGCGAGTAGACTGAACCAGTCGTCGAGTCGGGCGTAAGCTCCTTCAGCGACGATCGCCCGGACTTGGGTTGGTACGGTCTCGCCAGAAGCAAGTAAGACGGTCGCTGCGCCGACACCAAGTCCGTGATAGACGATCCGTATATCGTCTCCGTTTTCAGCAAGCAGGCGTTTCGTCCATTCCAAGACATCCAGTCGATCGAGCCAACCGTAGTTTCGGACGCCACCGCTTCGATCCTGCCCACGCCGTTCGATGAGTAAGACATTGAAATCAGCCTCATGGTAATAGCGGGCAAGCGCATAAACACCGGTCTGTGAAAACATCATCTCATCCGGGACGAGGAGGACTGTTTGTTTACTACCGTCAACCGGTAGATAACGCCCGAAGCGGACGATCCCGTCCTTCGACCATTGCTGCGTCTCGCTCGTTTGTTTAAACCATGTCTCGTCGTTCGTCACCTGTCCGTCCGTTCTTGTCGTCTTCAGAATCGGAGAAGCGTCCGACTGACCGATCAATGTTTCTTGCATCCGGTATCCATCATAGACGATGAACAATAGCAGACACGTGACGAGCAACACGATGCCGATTCCCCATTTGCGCATGTGCTTCGCTTCCTTTCCGACAGTGAGTCTTTCCTTATTCGTCGTCGGTTTTCACTTCCCCTGCTAACGGGGTCGAAAGGAACGATTGTTTATACCAGCGCTGTAAGGTATCGATATCCGTTCGTTCAAAATAGAGTGCGTTAAAGGCAGTATTGCCCCGCAGTTGAATCTCAATCCGGGCAATCTCCTTTGCTTCGAGCCAGCGGGAGACGGACCAGGTCAATTCCTCAATTTTCAGTCGCGGCGTATAGACGGTCTCTTTTTGAACCCATTGTTTGCGTAACATCAAGAGATCGTGGCCGGTGCCGAAACGGGTCTTTCGGTATCCGCTGCGCACAGCGAGATAATAGAACGGTAACCAAATGAACAGAAGTAAGATCAAGAAGCGCCAGGAAGAATCAAGGACGATGATGACGACACTGCTTAGTGCCGTAAACAACAGCGCATAACCGAGTAACGGCCAACGAACCCGGTAGCGAAAGCCGATCGGTGCGACTTCGTGCTGCGGATGGAACTGACGAAAGCGCGGCAGATATGTCGCTAGGAACGGATCAATCTCGTTCGTCCGGATGAACGGATGGAGCAACAGTCGCTCCTTTTCTCCAGTCGCCGAGATGATGTGCAGAGACAGGCTCGCTCGTCCAATCAACCGCTGAATCCAGCTTTCCTGAATGACGAGGGCTTGAATCTTATCGGCATGAAACGCGACCTCGGTCCGGTTCAACATTCCGTACCCGATCAATAATCGGTTGTGTTGCAAGACAGCACGGTAGGAACCGTATTTCAAGATATAGACGATGATCGAGCCGATATAGATGACGAGTAAGACGATTACGCCAAGCCCCGTCAAGACGAATAACGATAAATGCGCGAGCTCCGAGAACAGACGGTCGACATAACGTTCAATGAACTGATCGATGAATTGATAGGCGGTCCCGATCCCGACGAGCGCTAGTCCGACGCGTCCTGACAAGGCACCGGCTAATGCTAAATCGCGGACCGGGATCGTATAGGCGACTTCCGCCTGTTGTTCTTCGACGACGGGCTGTCCTTCGTTTTTGATCGACGACTTCAGTTCTTTCGCAAAATCAAGACGGATCCCCTTCAGTTCGACTTCCGGTGTTCCGCTCTCGGACGACGTCTCAACGGTCAACGTCGCAAGACGCAACAGTCGTTCGATGACGTTTTGCTGGATGCCGATCGACTCGATCCGTTTACGTTGCGTCGTCCGTTCACTTTTTTGGAAAATCCCTTTGCGGACCCGGATCGTCTCGGCATCAATCGTGAACGTATAGAAATACCAGGAGGCGATCCCGTATAAGAGAACGAACACAATCCCGACACTGATCCCGATCCACGTATAGGTGTTGATCTCGCCTTTGCGGATTGCATTAAAAATCAAGGCGGCGAATGGAATCAGGAGCGAGCGGATGATCGAGATACTCGACATCACGATGAACAGCGGGTGAACACGCCGGGTCATAACGATTCCTCCTCCCGCTCCTCGAGTTTCGCGAAGCGTTCGACTTGTGTGCGTAGCGCGTCTCCTTGCGCACGATCGAGTCGTGACAACGTGACGAAGCCGGATGCCGTTCGAATATCCAGTGTGATCAAATCATAGCGACGCAGGATCGGTCCCGTTTGGCTATCGATCAATTGCACCTTGACGAGCGGCACGGTGACTTCGCGGCGGAAAAAGATCCCGTTGCGGACGACGAGAAATTCCTCATCAATGCGATAACGCATATACTTCAAGCGAAGAACGGGTATGTAGACGATACGGGGAATGAAATAGATCAGCCAAAGCAGACCGACGATACCCATCCACCAGGGTGTCAGGTCGAGCCACATGACTTGGGTGATTGTCGTTCCGATTAAAATGACGGCGATCAAGCCGTGTAACGGCAACAATCCGAGCCGTTCTGCTCGAATCGATCGTTCAGGCAATGTATGCCATTGTACAGTAGACATCAAAAACACTTCCTTTCGTTTCCATTTACGGTTAAAAACGTCGCTTGGTTTCAGACAGCGGTTGACATTTTGTTTGATTTCATCGCATATATAGAAGTGAAGAACTGTAACACCAAGGAGGAACCATGTTAACTTTTGAAGAAAAACTACGAATTATCGAGACTTTCCCACAGCTCGTCCGCAAAGATGTCTCGCTAAAGCGCGTCAATTTCCAATTCCCGGACAGTCAGTATGAGAAGAAGAATCTCGTCTATCATTTGCATCCGAACGGAAACGGCTTCGTCTATGCCGCTGGTCTACCAGGTTATGAAACGGACGAAAAAGGATTCGTCAACATCCGTGAATTCTCAGAGCCTGCTTTAATTCTCTTATTAGAAGATGCAATCAAAGCACTCTCGACGGTCCAATCGGTCGAAACACTCGAAGAAACATGGGTCAACGATAATCAGTTTGAATTGACGTTGCTCAATGAAGACATCGACACGTGGCTCGTCTATGCTGGTGACCTTTTAGACGGTGCATTCAACTCGTATAAGGAAGCAGCGAACTATCTTGAAGAAGAAGGTTTCCGCCGTAAATAAGACAATGAGCGATCCGGTTAATCCGGGTCGCTCATTTTCATGACGAGACGATTCAGTGCCGCTTTAACGACGCGTAAGTCTTCTTCGTCGACGTCGAGTGTCCGGACGAGATCAAGCGGAACGGTCTCTGCTTGTTTCCGTAACGCACGACCGGCATCCGTCAAAAAGATCTGAATGTGCCGTTCGTCTTCCGGCTTACGGACGCGTCGCAACAGATCTGCTGCTTCGAGTTTCTTCAGTAACGGCGTCAACGTTCCCGAATCAAGATGGAGCCGTTCACCGATGGCTTTCAGCGATTGTCCCTCCTCTTCCCAGACGACGAGCATGACGAGATATTGCGGATACGTCAGACCAAGTGGTTCAAGTAACGGACGATAACGACGCGTGATCTCACGCGATATCGCATAAAACGGAAAACAGAGTTGTTCATCTAAGGCTAATGGGTTCATAAAAAAATTCCTCCTATCGTGAGCAAACGAGTTGCATTTCGATTTAAATTGTATACAATCTAATTGTAAGCTACTTATTTGAATCTAACAACGAAAGGGAGTTACACACATGAAACCAATGTTCACATCATCTGCAACAGCTGTCGGAGGTCGCGACGGACGCGTCGTATCGGAGGACGGAATCCTTGACGTCGCTCTCGCAATGCCGGTACCAGGATCGAAAAAACAAGCAACGAACCCAGAACAACTCTTTGCTGCAGGATATTCTGCTTGCTTCGACTCTGCTTTAAACATGGTCGCACGTAAACAAGGCATCAAACATGATGGCAGTGAAGTCACAGCACACGTGACATTAAACGAAGCAGCTGACGGATTCATGCTTTCTGTCGAACTCGATGTTCTCGTCCGCGGAATCTCGGAAGAAGCGGCAGCTGAACTCGCGAAAGTCGCGCATACGGTCTGCCCTTACTCGCGTGCAACTGCTGGAAACATCCAAGTCGACGTCTATACACGTACGACTGACGCAGAATAAGTGTAGCATTTCTAGCCAGCCTGAGGTTTACTCTTGGCTGGTTTTTATTTTTTATAATAAATTTCGGTAGTTGAAATAATTTTATTCTTGATTATGAACGGTTGCTCTCACGAAAAGAACAACCGCTCTTTTTTCATAGTTGATGAACCGATAAGATGACGAGTTCCCCGGATACGGTGACATAATAGGCATCCTCGAACCGATAGCGTTCATTGTGTTCTGCGTCATAGACGGTTACCATCGGTTCCGCATCGTCTCCGATCGCTTCGTGTAGATAAAAGCGTCCACGTAAGACACGTTCGAACGGCTCTTTATCGAGGAATCGGGCACCGTTGCGTAAGTTGATCACTTCATGATGGTGCTCGGACCGGTCATTGACGATGAAGATCGTCGACTCAACGTCATCGTACGTGAAGTCGAGCGGTTCATAGTCACTCCACTGAATCCGGGCAACCTCTTCGACACTCGCTTCCGTATCAATCCGGTAAAAGATTTCTTCGTTTAGACGATCGGTATAGGCACTAAAGATCAGATGCCCTTCCTGTTCCCCGAGATACTGGACGGTATCCCCTTCCCCTTCTAACTTCAATAAGGTTGCAAACGATAAGTGTTCAACACCGCGTTCGATTTCTTCAATCAAGGTCGGCAGTGGAGCGATCAACAGACTTTCCGAGTGGTCGATCGGATCTTCCGGTGAGATGACACCACTTTCAAGGGCGTCATAGAACGAGAACTCATCGAGCCGGGCGTTACAGACGATGTATTCCTTGTCTTCGAGCGTGACGAGAAAGAAATAGAGTTCCCGGTAATTCTCCGTCATCCCGTAGAGTCGTGGATCGCGAATCGTCTGCCGCGATTCATCCTTGACGTCATACAAAAACGCGGACGTCGTATCCGTCGTCTGCAAGAATACGAGATAGTTCTCGTTGAGCACCCAGTAGAGCGTCAAATCCCCTTCGACATAAAACGACGCAATCTGCTCCCGTTTACCGGACAAGAGATCGATGACGAGCACTTCCGTCTCCCCGCCCTGCTCTTGCGTATGTTCATTCAAACAATAGACCCTTCCGTGCCGCACGAACGGTCGGGTTGGTCCGTGATCCGTCAAGGCTTCTGGCGTTAGATCGACCTGTTCTTGATCTTCAAGATCATACCGGCTGATGTGATAACGGGCGTCATCGAGACGACGTCGAAAATAGATCGACGATGGGGTGACATGCAAGACATCCATATGATCGGCGGGTAAAGCACGGGCATCCACTATTTCCATGATTAATCTCCTCCCGGACACGTACTACTTGTCTTTTTCCCACGAATCGTACTGCTTCAAACAGGGTCTTGCTGTGCGTTTAACGAAGCAGAGTGCTACAATATGGCTAGATGACTACAGGATGAGGAAGGTGCGAAACGGTGCAATCACAAGATTTAAATACGATGATGCTCGAATATGTCAACGATAAGGAAGAATATGATGCCTACGCCGACAAGTTGAAGATGCTCTTGTCCGAGTTGCTCGACGCGGCAGGCATCAAATACCACTCGATCGTCGCCCGGACGAAGGACTCCGAGAGTCTGTATCAAAAAGTCTTACGGCAACCGAACAAATACCGTTCACTCAAGGACGTCCATGACTTGACCGGAATCCGGATCGTCACTTATTTCCATGACGACGTCCGGGAAGCGGCACGCATCATCGAGAATGAGTTCGCGATCGATCGCGATCAATCGGTCGATAAGTCGACCTTGCTCGATACGACGGAATTCGGTTATCTTTCGGTCCACTTCGTCGCTTCACTGAGCGATCAGCGGCTTGCACTGAGCGAGTATGGACGTTTTAAGGACTACACGGCTGAGATCCAGATCCGCTCGATCCTGCAACACGCGTGGGCGGAGATCGAACATGATCTTGGATATAAAAACCCGAACAGTGTCCCGGCAGAAGTCCGGCGCAGCTTCAGTCGGGTCGCAGGATTACTCGAGATCGCCGATCAGGAGTTCGTTAACATCAAGAAACAGTTGAAACAATTTGAAGACGAGACCGTTCAACAAATCTTGTCTGACCCCCATCAAGTCCGAATCACGGCAGATAACTTGAACTACTTCATCGATCACTCCCCGGTCATCAACGAGCTCGATAAACGACTCGTCACATCGCAGATGATGCTCGATTCCGATCAACAACTGATCAACGAACTGATTCGGATGTTCCATTATGTCGATATCCGGACGTACGGAGAGTTGATTGAAGCTGTGACGACGCACAGTCCGCTCGCCTTACGCTGTGCGAAGGTCATGCCGAATCCGTTCCTGCCTCGTCAAGGAATCGGCATCGCCTATATCTGCATGGCGCTGACGATCGCTGGCGAAGATACACACCGAATCGACTACTTCTTCCGCCGCTTCTACCCGGAACTGCGCAACGTCGAAGAGATCGTCGCCCAAGTCGCCCGCGTCGTCGAAACAGATGATTCAAGAGAAAAATATTGATTAAACTAAAATTTTTCACTATACTAAATCACGAGTGAAAGAAACTACGGTATAGAAAGAGTGAACGATACATGGCAACTACACTAGAAGTAGCACAACGCGATCAGTTGATCGTTGATACAGAAAAAGGATTACGGATGAACTACCGCGCGATCAAGAAGGACGTGCGTAGCATGTTCACGACGTACTTGACACGCAATGAGTTCTTCATCTTGAAGTCCCTTTGTGCGAACAGTCCGCAAATCGCCTCTGCCCTCTCGCAGGAGTTCCAATTCTCAGCGAGCATGATCACGGCATTAGCAGACGAATTGACGAAAAAAGAGTTGATCTCGCGTGAGCGAAGCGAACTCGATCGTCGTGTCGTCGAACTCCGCGCCACTCCAAAAGGCATCGAGCTCTATGAAAAACTCGAATCGATGAAGATGGATTACCTCGCAGACGTCTTCGAGGACTTCTCGGATCAGGAACTCGAACTGTTCCGGACGCTCTTGACGAAGCTTGAAAAAACAATCTAATCTGTTCAATCGAACGGATCCGGTCAGGACGACCGGGTCCGTTTTTTAATTTATTCAGGAGGAGGAAACACGATGTTTGATTTCGAATCGGTGCAACAGTTACGACAGACGGGGCAATATGAAGCAGCGAAGGCTGTCGTTCATCAGTATGTCGAGACGGCACCTAACGACCCGACCGTTCTCTATCAGATGGCGTGGTGTCATGATAGTCTCGGTGAGGAGCAGGCTGCTGTTCCCTATTACGAACAAGCCCTAGCGCTCGGTCTTGCAGGTGAGGACCGCTTACAGGCATATATCGGACTCGGCAGTACGTACCGTGTCATCGGTCAGTTCGAGGCAGCATCAGACGTGTTTCATCGTGCGCTCCGTGAGTTTCCGGACGCCCATGCCCTGCAAGCCTTCCTCGCGATGACGGAGTACAATCTCGGTCAAGCCGATCAGGCAGTCGGTCGGTTGCTGAAGAGTCTTGCTACGACGTCGTCGGACGCCTCGATCCAGACTTTTGACCGGGCAATCCGTTATTATGCCGATCATTTGGACGAGATCGTCAAAGAATGAACGGCAACGGTTGACGAGTGCTCGTTTTGCACAGCATAATGTAACAGCCAAGCGGACTCGCTTTTGGCAGGAAAGGAAGTTAAGGATGTCATCAAAAAAAGTATGGACAGTAGAAGGTTACGAAGAACAAGGACAAGAAAAACACGGCAAGGCAAGCAAGTCAGAGACCTATACGAATGAAGCCGATGCTAAGAAAGCTGCTAAAAAGATGGCGGATCAGAATGATCATCTCGACGTCTACGTCATTTATACGAGTACGGTAAACGGTAAAACAGAAGAACGATTCTTCAATTCGAACGGCAAGTATAGTGAAGAAGGCTTCGAGTGGTAATCTCTAATTTCATCTTAAGATTCACCGATAAAAACAACGGGTTCGTCTCTTCTTAAAAAGAAACGAACCCGTTGTTTTTTAATCATGAATTTGCCCTTCATACCAAAGCGGGATGTCCCGCTGAAAGCCAGCATGATCCTGCATGATTCGCTGAACGCGTCGTTGCATTGCTTGCATTCCGTCTACATCGAACCACTTCGCCCAGACGAGTGCTGAAAAGACGACCATCGCCATGTAAAGACTATACATTCGCCAAAAGTCGGACGGTACTTCGTTCTCGAAATACCCTTCAATCATGTGACGAGCAAATAGCGGACTCGTCTCGACCTGAAACAGACCACATTTGACGAAGTCATGCCACGGATCGCCATAATCATGGTTCCCGTAATCAAGGAAGGCGGAAAGATGCCCATCCTCGACAAGGAGATTATCGAGATGAACGTCATCATGTTGCAACCGGTTGGGACGTGTCTGAAGTAACGGAATCCGCTCGCTAATGAATCGATCAAGACGCTCAATCCATGTTGGCTCAAGCAACCCATCAATCGCTGCGCGGTAGCGGTCATGTTTCGCCTGGCAACGTTCGCTCCAAGACGTCATTTCGCTCGGTGCGGTGACGTCATGAATGCGTCTCAACGCTCGCCCTGTCTCCTGACCGAGTCGGGGTGCTAATTCCGGTGACTCCTCGAGTACGCTTCGAACGGTTTGTCCGGGTAGGTACGGATAGATGCCGTAAGCAGTCGTTGAGGTCCGGCCGGTCGCTAGCGGTAAGGCATGAGACAATCCCGCTTGTTTTGGAATCGCTAAAGCGGCTTCTCGTTCAAATTGACGACTAGACGGATCCGTCACGACCTTGACGATGTAGTGCGCTGTTGTCGTCTTGACGGACCAGACGGCTTGGCGCGATCGACCAGATAACTTTCTTTCGCTCTCAACGTGCGTGAGTAAGGGATGCAAAGGTAGCATGAAGACTCCTTTCTGACATCAAAAAGAGGACGCATCTTGCGTCCTCTTCGTCATGCCTGTGGAATGTAGCCAGCAATGATCTCAAGCAGATCGGCATACGCTGTCTCAAAATCGATGTTTTCAATCATATAATCATAATGATCGCGGTCTTTCCACGCTTCCTCGTAATCGACGAGTCGCGCTTCAAACTCCGGTGTATCCCCGCGCATCAACAGTCGTTCCTTCATCAAGTCGGGTGGAACCGAGACGAAAATCGTGATCACTTGGTCGCCAAACAAACGCTTGAAGTTCGCCGCCCCTTTCGGATCAATGTCCTTGATGACGATTTGATCCTGTTCGAGGACATCGACATACGCTTGACGCGGTGTCCCGTACCACGCTCGGTGGACGTGGGCGTATTCGATGAAGCCGTCGTCTTGGATCAATTGTTGGAACGTCTTGACGTCGACGAAATGATAGCTTGCTCCATCAATCTCCGTCGGTCGTTTCGGTCGGGTCGTGACCGACGGGATGAACCGGACGTGCGCGTATTCCGTCCGCAGACGTTTGATCAGGGAGGACTTTCCGCTGCCCGATCCACCAATCAAGAGAATGATTTTACCTGACATCGTTTTCCCCCTGTTGTTGTGTCGTGAAGTAACCTGTAAAGCGAAGAGCGAACTGTTCCAGTTCACTATCGACGACCGTTCCGTAAATCGGTCGGATGACGATTAAATAGCGTTCGTACGAGATGATCCGGGATGTCTCGTTTCGTGTCATCTGGACTTGTTCTTCCGGATAACTCTCGACGTAATACCAATCGACCGCAATTCGTTCATCGGATGGGGTCTCATAAATCCAGGTCACCGTCGTTCCATCCGCAGGAAGGGTGCTTTTCAAGGTGAAGCGCTGAATCTGCTTCAGTTCCCGTTTCGCTGACGCAAGTCCTGCCTGATAATCGGCAGGGCGCATCGGTGTCGTCGTCACTTGCTTCGGTTTTGGTTCCGGCAAGCGGGCAAAGCCAAGCTGAAGTCCGACGAATAAAGCGACGAGCGACAAACTGATGACGAATACGTATTCCTTGCGCATCCCTTCCTCCTCCTCATCCTTCGAGTGTATCGCGCATCCCTTTTGGATCATTAACGATGACGGCGTCGACGCCGATCCGCTGCATCTGCCGGACATCCTCGACTGTCTTCGGAGTGTAAACCCGGACCGTGACATCTTGCGCGTGAGCGAACGCGACGTCCGCTTCCGTCACCCGTCGATAATCGGGATGGATACCGGTCGCCCCAATTCGGAGGGCTTGTTCTTCCGGATGATAGATCGGATACGGATAGAGAATCGCCGTCTCGACGCTTGGGTCGAGCTTCCGGATCAAGGCAACCGAATAATGGTTGAACGAACTGAATAACAGCCGGTCAGTCGCGATGCCGTGTGCAGCGCAACGTTCCAGGACATACGCCTCAATCCCGTCATAGCGAATCGTATCCGTCTTCAGCTCGATGTTGAGCCGGAGCGTCGCTGGTGCGAGGATTGCGAGGACTTCGTCAAGCGTCGGAATCTTCGTCTTGATCGGTTCCCCTTTGAATCGTGCTCCAGCATCCAGCGCCTGCAATTCGGCAACCGTCATGTCGATGACGCGCCCCTTCCCGTTCGTCGTCCGGTTGACGGTCTCATCGTGAATGATGACACCGACGCCGTCCTTTGAGAAATGGACATCGAATTCGACCCCATCGACGTCGTCTTCGATCGCAGCAGCGATGGCTTCAAGCGTATTCTCCGGAAAACGGTCACTGACACCGCGGTGTGCGAACCACAACATCAGAGTGCCTCGACGACACGCGTGTATTTCTTCGTCAAGTAGTTGACGAGTGGTGCAACCGAGATCGATTGCCCCGTTGCTGCTTCGATCAGTTCAGCCGGTGTCTTCGATTTCCCGTGACGGTGGATATTTTCTTTCAGCCAGCCTTTGATTGGGGCAAGTGTTCCCGCTGCGATCAGACCATCGACGTTGTCGACGTCACGACGAAGCGCTTCGTTTAGCTGTGCCGCATAGACGAGACCGAGCGCGTAACTTGGGAAGTAACCGAACGAGCCACCTGACCAATGGACGTCCTGTAAGACGCCTTTTGCGTCACTCGGCACATCCACACCGAGATACTCTTTATAGAGACGGTTCCATTCTTGCGGGAGATCCTTGACTTCGAGCTCTTTCGTCATCAAGCGTTTTTCGAGCTCATAGCGGATGATGATATGAAGCGCATACGTCAATTCATCGGCTTCGATCCGAATCAGTGACGGTTTGACTTCATTGACCGCGGCATAGAATCGTTCGAACGGAACGTCAGCCAGTGATGGGATCGCTTGTTGTAAGCCATGATAGCGTGCTTCGAGGAAACCTTGGTTACGTCCGATGAAGTTCTCAAAGAACAACGATTGTGATTCGTGAATCCCCATCGAAGCGCCGTCACCGAGACCGAGTGAATCGAGTTCCGGTTCGATGCCTTGCTCATACGTCGCGTGTCCGGCTTCATGCATCGTGCCGAAGACAGAGTTTCGGTAGTCGTTCTCATCGTATTTCGTCGTGATGCGTGCGTCCTTCCGGTTGATCGTCGTCTGGAACGGATGGACCGTCTCATCTAAACGACCAGACGTGAAGTCATACCCGATATCGCGGAGCCATTCTTGGTTCAAGGCGATCTGTGTCTCGCGGTCCGCTGACCAATCAAGCGTCGGGAAGTCTTTTCCTTCGAGTTGACCGAGCAGACCGATGATCGCTTGGCGGAGTTCTGCGAACAACGGATCAAGTGTCGCGACCGTCATCCCCGGTTCATAATCATGGAGTAGTGCGTCATATGGATGCGCGTCATAGCCCCAGTACTCGACGAACTGGCGCTCCATCGCGACGATTTTCTCGAGGTATGGTTCGAACATCGACCAATCGTTTGCGTCCTTCGCTTTTTCCCAGACGCTCTCTGCTTCAGAGATCAACGTGATGAACGTTTGATACTCGGCTTCTGGAATCTTCGAGTCGCGATCGAATGCTTCTTTTGCTTTTGCGAACGAGATCGCTTCGATGCCCGTCAGCGTCTCTTGCTCCATTGCTGCTAGTAATTGTTGATATGTTTCGCCCGTCCGACGACGGAAGCTCTCCGTCGAGAGGAATCCGATCGACGCGGAACGGTTAGCTGCGCCTTGATCCGGCATGTATGTCCGCATATCCCAGTAAAGTAATGCGACGGCTTCTTCGTATGCGCGAAGACCATCGAAATGGTCGCGCCATTGTTGTGTCGTTGACATGATTAAAAACCCCCTTAAAGTATGTAACAGTGTAGCATTTTTAGCATATCACATAATGTTCAAAACTTTCACACACAAGCGATTTTTGAAACTTTTCCTGTCAGATGAGCGTATAATGGGTATAAGAAATGAAGGAGGAAAGGAAGTGACACCATTGAAAACTGACGCTGAGTTAGCGCAATTGATCCAATTGAAAGAAACAGGCTTCGTTTGTACGATCGAGCATCTTCCAAGTGAACTTGACTTAATCGGGACAGGACGAAGTGCGTTCGTCTTTCGCATCCGCGGCACGGATCGCGTCATCAAGAAATTTTACCCGTCGTTTCGAACGCTTGCAGATCTCGAAGGGAGCATCTACGCACAGCTGACTGATTTTCCGACGTACGCGCAAGTCTATGAATATGGTGCCGATTATATCGTGCTCGAATACATTGAAGGTCAAACGTTATTCGAATGTCTCGTCAGCGGGACGTTCATCCCGGAATCCGTCTTAACGACAGTCGATACGGCTTTAGCACAAGCACGATCCGTCGGTCTGAACCCGTCAGACATCCATTTACGCAATATTCTTTTGACCGCTAACGGAACACGGATCATCGACGTCGCTCGGTTCCGTCAAACGGAACCGTGTACACAATGGGATGATTTGAAGAAGGCGTATCATTATGTATATGCAAAACCGTTCTTCCCGAAAAAGTTGAGCGAGACGTTCCTTAATACGATTGCCGACGTCTATAAGGGACGATTATTCGAATCGATCCGAAAGACCGGTTAACGAAAAGACGCGCTGGATCTCTACAAAAGAGAATCAGCGCGCTTTTTGTATGTAGCCATAGAATCTAATAGGCAAATGACCTGTCTTAGTGATTTTTGGTTTGTAAACAATAAAATTATTTATACGGTCAGTGAAATAAAATCACTTCGAATAAACAAGTCGAAAAACGATCATACTGGCGACGGCTAAGAGACGTTCATTCGTGTCACAGTCAAAGACGAGTTGCGCCCCATGCCGTGACCCTGTTGCGATGCAATCGCCGTTTTGATAAACGCCGATTTTTCGCGTAAGCGTCGAGGACCGAATCTGATACTCCTGATCGGCATACGAGACGAGTAAGACCTCTTGCAGCTGCAGTTGTTGACGCAGTGCCGCATCGGTGCGAATCGTTCCGATATCGCGTCCGTCTTTGCGAATCACAAAATGTGTCGTATTACGGAGCCACTCCGTCTTCGTCTCTTTAATTTGTAATTGTTCCCCGTCTCCTTCGAACGTCACGTCGAGAAAAAATGATTCGAACTTTTCGAAGCGCGCAAGGATTGCCTGCCACCATGTGGCGTAACGTCGTGAGAACGTTAGCCATCGTTCATGCGCGAGAAAGACCGTATTCGTCTTTCGGCTCGCCCGGTCCGCTAAGCGAACGGACACTCCTTCATCTAGTCCGCGATAGCGTAAATCACGCCGGATTTGCCACCATTCGACTCCACCAATCACGAAAGCGACGCCTGCTACACCGAGTAATCCGTACAACTCACGTGGAGCGAGTTCACCTGTCATCAAATAATATCCAATCAATGCGAAAAAACATAAAACAATCAGTAGTAGACTCTGAACCATAAACCATTCACACCTCCACTTTCATTTTTCCATAAAGCGACAAAAAATTCCTCCTTTCCCGTAGAAAGGAGGAATAACTTATAGGGTTGCTGCGACTTCTTGTAAGTCATCCGCCGTCTCAGCAATCGCTTCTGCAATCTTACGCATGCCTTCGATCGTTCCGGCGACATCCTTCGTATCGGTCGATAGTTCATGAATTTGCCGCGAGACCGCATCCGTCTGTTCCGAAATCCGTGAGAAGGCACGGACGACTTGTTGCATCTCCGTCGTCGTTCGGACAACCGCCGTCTCCGTCGTTCCCATCCGCTCTGAGACGACGAGCATCTTTTGCGTGATTTCTTGGGCGATCCGCGACGTCTCGGCTGCCGACTGTTTACTCTCTTCAGCGAGTTTCCGAATTTCTTGCGCAACGACGGTAAACCCGCGCCCCATCTCCCCGGCACGTGCCGCTTCGATCGAGGCGTTCAAACTAAGAAGGTTCGTCTGATCAGAAATCGTCGTCACCATCCCGGCGATTCGCTCGATTTCCTGCGACAGACGAGACAGTTCAGCGACTTGTTCGGTCGTTCGTGATAAATCTGCGACAACCTCCTGGAAGCGTCGTGTCTCCTCTTCGACAAGCACAACACCGGCTTCTGCTTCACCGACCGCTTCTGTCAACTGAATCGAAATCGCGTCTGTCGTCGTCGAGACGTGTTTCGCGTGCCGTTCGATTTCTTGGAAGTTCGCTGACGACTCCTCACTCATCGCGGCAAGTTCTTCCGTTGATTTTTGAACGCCATCTCCGACGTGCCGTTTGGCTGTCGCGATCGCTTGACGCTCCTCATCGACTTGATCCTCATACATCGTCATGACGATCTGTTGTTCGAGGTTGAAGAGTTTCCCCGCTGCCCGCATGATCCGGACACGTTCGACTTCCGGCCAGTCACTGCTATCAATCTGTTCACTGAGGACGTTCCAGACTTTCTGGAAGGCAGCGATATACCATTTATTATGCAACCCGATTTGAACATGCCGTTCAGCAATCCGACGCCGGGCTTCGATGTAGTCCATCGTCACCTGACCATCGAACATTTGTAGGATGTGCCGAGCGAGAGTGCCTTTCAATCGTTCGAGCGTCGAATGCTGTTCAATCAAATGTCGGAGAGATGGAACACGAACCAGCTCCTCGTAGAACGCGTCGACCATGCTCGGCATCCAACGGGATACATCTTCGCGGATGACCCGGACAATTTGTAAATCGACTGCTTCTAGACCGATTAAACGTAATTGTTCATGTAAGGATGTCGGAACATTCAACACGACATGAGCGCGTTCGCCTTCGATGCGCGCATCGAAGGACGGTGATGCTGATTTCGCGAACCATTTCATATGCTTCTCTCCCTCATTCATAGATGGACTTCATTCTCTTTATCGTCATCTATAAATGACATTTGAATGGCTATCAATCGAAAATCCAACAATTTCATGTGGAACATCCCGTCATGATTGATATTTTTAATGTGCGACACTCCTTAATTTCTTCAGGCCTTCTAGATAAGCACCCTTCAAAAAATGGAAAATTTGACCGATACCTATATAACACTTCTCGCTTTTTAACTTAAGGAGGTCCGTTCAACTCATGTGGCGTTACTTCTCTTTCATCGTCTTTCCTGTATTCCTCGTTTTCTATGGTTGGATTCGTTTTGGACCTGCTGAAGAGTGGGCACACCTGATCGGAATCAACATCTTTCATATGATGGCGGGTCTGATTGCCGCCTATTGGATGATTCGCGCACGCATTGAACAGCGCAATCCACACCTCCGTTTTTTAAGTTTTTTGTTCGCGGGTCTTTTATTACACGTTCTTGGGAGTGGTCTATGGCTGTTCCTCCAATTGACAGACGGACGGGTCGATGCACCGATTGTTTCGACCATTCTTTGGTGTTCGTCTTATTTCAGCTATGTTTTAGCGCTAATCACGAAGATGCGTAGCATCGGATTGAACTTCACGAATAAGAACTACATCTTCAATTTGGTCGTGTTCATGACGACGGCTTTCGTCATGAGCGACTATTATTTATTGCAACCCTATTTTGAGATCCTGAATCCCTCGCTCGAGCGAACGATCTCCACCTTCGGATTTCTCATTGCTGATGTGTTACTCCTCTTTTTCAGTACGATTTTGTATTACCATATTCGTCATAATCAAGGAAAACCGCATCACCGTTTTCTCGTCGTTGGTTTTTTGTTCCAAGTGTGCGGCGATGTCATACTTACCGTCTTTACGTTTAACAATAGTCCGTTTCTTGAACATCTCGTCGATGTTTTCTGGATCATTGCGCTTCTGTCCATCGGGTGGAGTGGTCATTTAGAAGGAAGACAGCATCCGCAACAAGAACGGCTCTTTCGTTCTCAGCGAACGGTAACGGAACGCGATTTCATCTTGCCTTATGTCAGCATCGGTTTACTGACAGGGTTCGTCTTATCGACTTATGACTGGTACCTCAATATTCTATCGAGCGGTTGGCTGCTCTTGTTCTTTCTTGTTCTCGGTCGGCAAATCTTTACGTTACGGAGCAACAACCGCTTGCTAAACGAAGTCTCATTCATCGCTTACCACGATTCGCTGACACAGCTCGCGAATCGGCAACACTTCATCGAACGGCTTACGAACGACTTACCGCGTTCTTTTGCGGCCGTCTCGCTGGATTTACATCGTTTGACGATCGTCAATGATACGATGGGGCATGCGACGGGTGACCATGTCTTGATTGAGACGGCGAATCGACTTCGCCTCCTGCGCCACGATGACCTGGAGATCTACCGGGTCGGTGGGGACGAGTTCGCGCTCATCCTTCCATACGCGACAAACGATTCGTTGACCGCTCTGGAACAGTCTATAATACACCAATTCGAGCGCCCGTTCCGAATTCGCGGTTATTCGATTCAAGTCACCGTCCATGCTGGTAGTTGTCTCGTCGAAGACACTTCCTTGCACCAGAACATTCTTCCTTGTCTTGATACGGCACTTCTTCAAGCGAAACAACAAGGACCGATGCACTGCGTCCGGTATGATGAACGACTCCACCAATGGTTCAATCGGAAGATCCAGCTAGAAATGGATCTGCCGGCAGCGATCGAGAACGATCAATTCCAACTGGTCTATCAGCCAAAAGTCGATTTGATGACAAACCGTCCGATCGGTATGGAAGCACTCGTTCGCTGGCATCATCCAGTCTTTGGTTTGATTTCTCCCGTCGAATTCATCTCGATCGCTGAAGAGAGCGGTCACATCATCGCTCTTGGACGCTGGATTCTAAAGACGGCATGCCGCAGGACATTTGACTGGCATGAGCAAGGCTATCCGCTAATCGTCGCCGTCAACATCTCCGTTCCCCAGTTCAAGGATCAACATTTCCTAAACATGATTGAAGAGACCTTGTCTGAGACGAACTTATCTCCAGCTTATCTGGAACTCGAAATTACCGAGAGCGTCTTACAAGACGTCACAGATAGCAGCAAGATGTTACATTCGTTGCGCGATCAGGGAATTCACTGTGCCATCGATGACTTCGGAACCGGTTTCTCTTCTTTATCCATCCTGCATCAACTGCCAGTTCATGCGCTGAAGATTGATAAATCATTCGTCGACGATTGTCCGGAAACAACTGGTGGAGCTGCTTTACTCCCACATATCATCGCAATGGGACAAACGATTGGTCTGACGATGATCGCAGAAGGTGTCGAAAACGAGGCGCAGCACTCGTATCTTAAATCCGTCGGCTGTCACATCGGTCAGGGGTATTACTATGCGCGTCCTTTATCGGAAGAAGCTTTTTCTCTGTATTTGAAGGAACAGTTACCGTCAACCGAATCCAATCTCCCCTCCGCTCAATAAAGAAGACCCGTCTGCTTAGTAGATTGAACTACTAAGCAAAACGGGTCTTTCTGTTAGCTTGACGGCAAGGTCAACTTGACATCCTGAATCTGATATTGAGCAGAACGCAAGATCTCAAGCGTAAACGCCTCATCTGTGACGATCGTTCCCTCTTGAAAAGCAGCCGTCCGTGATTGAATATACCCACCAATCGTGTCGACCGCCTCTGCTTCAGTGAACCGAAGACCAAATCGTTCTTCAATTTCAACTAATAGGACAGTACCCGCTAAGCGGTACGAGCCGTCCGGCAACTGTTCGATTTCGGCTTGCTCCGCTTCATCGAATTCATCGCGGATGTCACCGACGATTTCCTCCAAAATATCCTCCATCGTGATCAAACCGGACGTCCCACCATACTCGTCGATGACGAGAGCGATGTGTGACCGTGTCTGCTTCATCTTCAAGAGTGTTTCTTGCAGCGGTGTCAATTCCGAGACGACCGGCAACGGTTTAAGGAACGATGCAAGTTCTCGTTCGTCTTGTACCGCGTGATGGGCGAGCACTTCCTTGACGTTGATATAACCACTAATCCGGTCCTTATCCGTTCCTTCACTGACCGGGTAACGCGTATACGGATTGTCAGACATCGTCTGTAATAGATTTTCCCAACTCATCTCGTCCGAAATGACCATCATGTTCATCCGTGGCACCATGATGTCGCGCGTAACACGCTCATCAAACGCAAAGACGTTTTGCATCAAAGCGAGTTCCGATTGATTGATCTCACCACTTTGAAAACTTTGTGCCATGATGATCTTCAACTCTTCTTCCGAATGGGCTTGTTCGTGACCGGCTGGTTTCACACCGAACGTCCGCAAGAGGACACGGGCCGAACCATTCATGATCCAGATGAACGGATACATGATCTTACCGAATACATAGAGTGAAGGAGCTAGCAGTAACGTCATCCGTTCCGCATACTGGATCGCGAGCGTCTTCGGTGCGAGCTCTCCGATGACGACGTGGAGAAACGTCACGAAAATGAAAGCGATACTGTATGAGAGAATCGTTGACAGCGCAACCGCGACACCGAGTTCATCAAAGACCGGTGTCAACAATTTCTCGACCGTCGGTTTCCCGAGTGCACCCAGACCAAGTGCAGTGATCGTGATACCGAGCTGACAGGCCGACAAGTAATAATCGAGATCTCCTGCGACCTTCTTCGCAAGTACTGCTCCCTTTTTTCCTTCTTGCACCATCTGGTCGAGACGTGACATCCGGACTTTGACGACAGCAAATTCCGAACCGACGAAAAACGCGGTCAAACCAATCAATACGACGAGCAACAACAAATTCAGTGTTAAGACGATGTCCAACTTGTATCCCCCTAAAAGCGGGGGATCACCTCCTTTTAATTTTAAACTGTACAGTATAACGTGACACTTGATAAGAGTGTACGATGCTTTTTCTTCAAACGCAACCAATATCACTTCGTTGAAGTTCAGACGACCATTAATCATGTACCTGTAATACTAGGTTTCTCTTATTTAGTTACCGGCTATATAAGAGCTATGCGCGTAAGAAACTTGAGATGAAGCTTTTACATTCATGAACATCTCGAACTTGAAAGACCAATTTGGGGAGAGGTAGTGCTTATTATGGAAAAGACAAACAGAGGCTTTTCGTCGCATTTCCGAGCGGAAGCGGACGGAGCAGGTCGTAACATCTCATGGAGCTCGATTTTTGCAGGTGTGGTATCATTTCTATCTTTATTGATCTTATTTAGTTTAATCGGTTCAGCGATCGGACTCGGCGTCACGGACGTCACGTCGAATAACCCATTCGATGGTGTTGGAACGGGCTTGATCATTTGGGCAATCCTTTCATTGCTCATCTCGCTGTTCGTTGCCGGATTCGTCTCCGGTGTGACGTCGGCACGTGCCGGTCTCGTCCACGGTTTCTTGACATGGTCGACGAGCGTCATCCTCTTGTTCGCTCTCTTGACGTTCACGACGGTCAATACGTTACAATCGGTCGGCTCACTACTCGGGACAGTCGGTGGTGCGGCTGGTAACGGTATCGGATCCGTTGCTTCAACAGCACAAGACGCTGCGACGAAAGGATTCGATTCGATTACGAAAAACGTGTCTCAAGTTGATACGAAAGAACTTGAAGGAAACGTCGACGAAATCTTAAAAGACACGGACATCAAAGAATTGCAGCCAGGTTACTTGCAGAACGAACTTGACGCTGTACAAGAAGACGTCACGGCTGCTGGTAAGGAAGCAATCACGAAACCAGAAAATTTCGATACGATCGTCCAGGATCTTGGTGATTCGTTGACAGCACGAGCTGAAAAAATCGAGAAATCGGTCGATGAAGATAAAATCGCTGATGCAGTCGCAAAAAACACCGATTTGACAGGTGCTGAAGCGGAAGAAGCGACACAAAATATCGTCGATGGTCTCAACACGGCAACAAAAGAAACGACGCAACAAATCGAAAACGCCAAACAAACGCTTGATGAGACATCGGCTGACCTCAAGAAAACGGTCCAAGATGTCCGCGAGCAAACGGAACAAGCGACACAAACAGCGTCAAAAGTTTCGATCTGGGCGTTCGTCGGACTGCTTCTGACACTCATCTTTACGTCATTCGCAGGAATCGTCGGCTCACGCGTCGCAACACGCGGTCGTGTCATGAATAAATAATGATTCTTCCTTAACTGATTCCGCCTTCGCGGAGTCAGTTTTTTTGTGCGGTAAGACAATCTGATTGACTCTATTTGAAATTTACTGTTACAGTGTTACCTAACGACCGTTAGGAAGGTGATTCATCTGAAAGCTCAACAATTGTTACAGACGAGCATCCATCATTTTGCCGCGCATGGCTATGAAGGGGCATCACTGCAAGAGATCGCGACAGAGGTCGGTATTAAAAAGCCATCGATCTATGCGCATTATAAAGGGAAGGACGACTTGTTCCTGCAAGCGACGACGTATGCCTTGCAAGAACAAAAGCGCCGCTTTGCGACGTATTTCACGAGTACGCGGCAGCAGCCGCTCGAGCAATCGCTGCACGGCTTCTTCGATTGGTTCATTTCGGAACAGCAAGACGATATCCTGATGCGATTCATCCTTCGGGCTGCCTATTTTCCACCGGAGAAGCTCGAACAAGAAATGACGGACCGTTTCAATCCGTTTTTTGATTCACTGCACGATCTATTGACGCGATTACTACGCGAACGAGACCGAACGGAACAGATTCTCTATTCGACGGATTACAAAAGTGCCGCTCTCGCCTATCTGACGGTTGCGGAAGGTACGCTGACGGAACTCGTCTACAACGGTGTCGACGCGTTTCACGCTCGACAGCAAGCTGTCTGGCCGATCGTCTGGCGCGGTATGTCAAAAACGATTTAATTCTATTGAGGTGAACTATGCAAAACAATACATTGATTTTAAGTACACTCCTGCTCAACTTATTCATCGCCTTTTTAGGTATCGGACTCGTCATTCCCGTCACACCGACGATCATGAACGAGTTGAACATCTCCGGGGCGACAGTCGGTTACATGGTTTCCGCCTTCGCCTTTGCGCAACTGATTCTTTCACCACTCGCGGGACGCGCCGTTGACAAGTACGGTCGTAAACCGATGATCATCATCGGTTTGTTCATCTTCAGCATGTCCGAGCTCTTATTCGGTCTCGGTCAAAGCGTCGAAGTCCTGTTCGCGTCAAGGATTCTCGGTGGTGTCAGTGCGGCTTTCATCATGCCAGCCGTCACGGCATTCATCGCTGACATCACGACGAACGAGACTCGTCCGAAAGCGCTCGGGTATATGTCTGCTGCCATCTCGACCGGTTTCATCATCGGACCGGGGATTGGTGGATTTCTCGCTGACCTCGGCTCGCGGACGCCGTTCTTCTTTGCTGCTGCGTTCGGTTTAACAGCGATGGTGTTATCCGTCTTTACGCTTAAAGAACCGAAACGTCACTACGAGACAACGACGGTCAAACAGCAGACCGGTTTCCGGAAAGTTTTCAGTCCGCTCTATTTCATCGCTTTTCTTGTCCTGTTGATTTCGTCGTTCGGTCTCGCCTCGTTCGAGTCGTTATTCGCCTTGTTCGTCGACCGGAAGTTCGGCTTCACAGCGAAGGACATTGCGCTCGCAATTTCTCTCGGTGCGATCGTCGGCGTCATCGTCCAAGTGGGACTGTTCGATCGTTTGACACGCTGGTTCGGTGAGATTCGTTTAATCCGGTACAGTTTGATCGGTTCGACACTGCTCGTCGTCTTGATGACGTTCGTGACGAACTATCTCTCGATCATTCTCGTGACGATGGTCGTCTTCGTCGGTTTTGACTTGATGCGCCCCGCTGTCACGACTTATCTTTCGAAAATTGCCGGAGATGAACAGGGATTCGTCGGCGGAATGAACTCGATGTTTACGAGCATCGGCAACATCCTCGGACCGATCGTTGGTGGACTACTCTTTGACGTCAATTTGAACTATCCGTTCTATTTCGCGACAGTCATGCTCGCAGTCGGCATTTTACTGACGTATTTCTGGCGTGCACCACGCGCTGAAGCCACCGAAGCAGATCGAATGTCTTCTTAAAAAACAGCCCCGTTTCCATCACTGGAAGCGGGGCTGTCGTTATGTCAGTAACAATTCCTTTAATCGACCAGGCGACGTTACGGTATACGTCGCAACGGTCTGACTCGTATGTTCGCTTATCAAACACGTCTTGATACCGCCACGATGTCCGGCTAAGACATCGAGTTCCCGGTCTCCAATCATGACCGTCTCGTCTCGTGCCATCTGATGCCGATTGACTAAATACGTGACAGCTTCCGGATCTGGCTTCCGGGCGAATCCATCCGGTGCCGTCAACACGTCTTGAAAATGATGGGTCAACCCGTGTTTTGCAAGCAACGCATGAATCGATGTTCCGCGATGGGTGACGATATGATGCGTCGCACCTCTCGTCGATAACGCCTCTAGCAGTTCACAAATTCCGGGAAACGGTTCAGATCGTTCTTGTTCGATCATCATCTTTTGTTGCTTGTAGTTCAGAATGAATGCTTCAGACACATCAAACGTCTCATACGCCGTTTTTGCTGAAATCGCCATCAACTCTGCTACTTGCTCACGTTCGACCGTTCGCCCCTCTCGCTCGAGTAATTCCACGAACACATCGACTAACACCGGATACGTATCAAACAAGGTGCCGTCAAAATCCCAAATGAAATGTTTCAACATCTGCCTCTTCCTCTCCCACTCTCTTGACGTCGACAAAGACGGCTTGCCCGTCCATCTCGACTTTCCATTGGCTGTGATCAAGACCTTCGCCAGAAATACGGATTCCGACCTGTCCGGGTCGTCCCATCTCGTGTCCTTGTTCGACGATGATCGCTGTTTCCGTTTCAAGTGGCTGGATGAATTTTCGATAATAGACACCCATCACACCACTCGCTGTTCCCGTAACCGGATCTTCGATGCTCCCTGCTCCTGTTGCCGAGAAGTGACGTCCGTGGATCGTCGCTTGTCGGTCATATGTATCGAAACAAATCGGATGAATCGAGGCTTGTGGGAGATCGGTCAACACGGTGGCAAAGCTTTGGTTATCCGGTATCATCCGGTGGAAGTCCTCAAGTCGACGAATCGGGAGGAGCAGTGTCCAGTTCCCAGTACTGCCGTATACGATTGGCCATCGGTCATCGAGATGTGTCAATTCAAGACCAATCGCGGCTAGAACGTGCTTTATGTCACCGTCAAACTGATGTAATCGTGGTTGTCCCTGTTGCAAGCGTAACATGCCGTTCGCTAAACGCATCACTGGCAAGATGCCTGACTTTGTCTCGATCTGACATGCCGTAGATAAACTGATTTTTGAATCAAGTGCCGTCAATGCAGCGATCGTGCCATGTCCGCATAAGTCCATTTCCCGTTCCGGTGCAAAGTAGCGCATGCGGTAGTCCGCTTGCTCGGATGACAGGACGAACGTCGTCTCGGTAAAGCCATTCGTACGAGCGATTCGTTGCATTTCCGCCTCAGTCAATTGATCGGCGTCTAAGACGACCCCAGCTGGATTACCGCTACCTGGCGTCGTTGTGAACACATCATAATGTAGCGTCTCGATCATTTTTCTGCTCCTCTCTTTTCTAAATAGCGTTCAACGGATCGTAAGGCGCCTTCTAAGTGTCCACCATAACTTGGATCGGTCTCTGTCCCAATCAGTGAAATCGCTGCATGCTCCACTCCGATATTAACGGCATGATATGCCGGGAAATCCACGAGCGGTGCTGCATCGGCTCGTGTTGCTGTCCAACTATCCGTCGACCAGTCTTTATATGCCCAACCAATCGACTGACGCGCTTGTTCACCGAACAGACGAACCAGCTGCGCGAGTACCGTTTCCTTGATTTCCGCCTCGGTCAATAACCGTCGTTCACGTGCCGGCGTCCGGAAAAAACCGAACAACGCTCCCGGTCCGTCTTGTGGGGAAGCGTCATGAATCTCTTGCACCATCCCAGTCCAGCTGATTGCCTGACCGGACAAGCCCGAATCACGCCAAAACGGATTCTCGTAAAAAATCAGACATTTCGCTTGCTGCGCCATCCAGGTCGGTAATGCTTCGAGTTCATCCAGGACTGCTTCAGGTAAAGCTGGCACATACGATAGTCTTGCCGCTAAACGTGGTGGGAGTGCGAGAACGATCTCATCGAACGGTTGACTCTTCCTTCCTGAACTGATGACCCTCCGGTTCGTGACATCAATCTGACTGACGGGAGACTTGAGTCGAATCGTTCCCGGTGTGAGTCGTGCAGCAAGTGCCGTAGCAACGGAGCGGATTCCGTCACGAAGGCGAAGCGCCGTCGGTTGATTCGCAACCACATGCGCCTCGATGCCGTTAGCCCGTTCAAGTCGAAGCGCACCCGTCGTATATTGTTCCAGTGTCGGTAAATCGAATCGATGGATCAAATCAACCATCAGTGGTTCGCTGTCCGGCCAAAACCAAGTCGGTCCAAGGTCAAACGCATATGCTTGTCCTGCTAAGTTGAAATCGACCGTCTCAATTCTCCCGCCGATTCGGTCGCGTGCTTCATAGATCGTCACGTCGTGTCCAAGCTCCTGCATACGCGTCGCGAGATACAAACCACTGATTCCTGCTCCAATGATGGCAACGTTCATTTCACTTCATCCTCTCGATTTAAGATGCTTGTTTTAGTATACCGGAACACGCGAAAAAACAAGGACGAGACGTCCTTGCCTTAGGATGATTGCATTTGCTGCCAGTCGTCTTCTTCATAAATCGATTGAACCCATTCAATCGAAACATACAAGGATCGGGCAATCGCTTCGTCCGTCTTCCCCAGTTTTCGCAATAGATGGACGATCCGAATCCTTCGTTCGAGCTCCCGGTCATCCGGTATCAGTTCAGGCATCATCTTCTCTTCTCCTTTCCACTGAATCGGCGATGGCGTTTTCAACAGAATACCCGATAATTATCTGAATATTCCGATTGATGTGCAGAAGCGAGGATTTTTGATAAAGTTCAGGGATAGATAACAGAAAGGAATTCATCGCTTTTTGTAGAAACATATTGAATAGGCGCAAAGTAGGATTTCTTGCGTCAACCAAACAGAATAGGAGTATGCATATGATTAAACGCAACGCACTATTTCGTCTGTCGATCGGCTTGCTGCTAACTGGTGTCTTTGGCGGTATCCTGTTAGATACCATCGGTTTCTTTCCACACGCGACAGCTTACTTATTAAGCATCCCGATTGCTTCGAATAGCACGGAGTTTGGGCTAGGATGGATTTTATCCGGTATGACGATCACTGGGCTGGTCACGCTTTTCTTATCCTTACATCATCATCAGGGATGGACGACGTTCGCTTGTCTCACGGCTGTCATTTTGACACCTTACGTATTTTAATATTCACTTAGGCTTCGAAGGACTGATCCTCTGGAATGACTTAGATGATCATCACATGACTGGAGTTGACTTTTGAGTCAGCTCCATTTTTTACATACATGACGTAAAGTCTACTTTACAAAATGTAAAACTGACTTTACAATGTAAACAACTGGAAAGGAGGTCGTCAGATGAAACTGACGAACCATGTCCGCCTCTATCGTCAACAGCACAAGTGGACACAAGAGCAGTTCGCGGAACGAATCGGTGTGACTCGCCAGACCGTCATCTCGCTTGAAAAAGGGAGCTATACGCCGTCGCTCTTACTCGCGATGCAGATTGCCCGCGTCTTTGATTGCCCGATCGAAGAACTATTTCAATTAGAGGAGGAATCCCGATGAAACGTGTCGTCACTCAATCTTTACTTAATTGTTGTCTCTACTTTTTAGCTGCTTATCTCATTAGTGTCATTCATGCTAATCTGCAGTTATTTCAAGATGATCCTGTATCCGGTACGGGATTGTCGCTGAAATTAGATGTAATGGGTGTCCTTCCAGTGCTAGTGATTGCGATTGTCCTCTCGATCGTCAGCTATTTCTTACGAGAAGACCGATCGCGTTCGTTCGCAACAGCAGAATTTTCCGACTCCGACGAACGTGAGGCACTGATCACCGGTAAAGCGACTCGAGCAGCGTACGTTGCTTTTATGATCAGTCTTCCCGTCCTGATGATTGCCTTTTTGTTCGAGCAACCGTTACTTCAACTGTATCCAGCGTTTCCGTTTTTTGCGATTGCTCTTGTCTTATCGATCGGAACACTGACGTACATGTCGGCTTGGATCGTGCACGTCCGGCGTTAACAACATTTGTTGAACACATCATGGAGGGTGATTCATAAATTATTCTCTACAAAGATAAGGGTGGCAGAATAATCATCTGTCACCCTTATCTTTGTAAAAAATGGCGCGTCACACGAATCTCCGATAGAAAAAATGCAAAAAGACGAATCATTCTTTTTTGAGTTATTCCTTCGTATTGTTCTGACCCTAATTGATTTCATTTCTTCTCTCCTTAAATTTACAAATGATACCATTCCTGCCATAATGATAGCATATTCCATTTAGATCGGAGGATTACATATGCAGACGATGCACCACTCGTTCGATACACAACGGTACCAGATTCGACCGGCTCGACTCAGTGACGCTGAAGCCCTCGCTGAACTCCGCCAAACACTCGATGCGGAAACGGAATACTTCGACCGAATGCCTGGTGAGGACGTGATGACCGCGACGGATTTCGCAGATCAGTTACGCGCTTCCTCGGTTCCGGATCGTATCCTCGTCGTCGAGCGCGATGGACGACTCATCGCCTACGCCCGATGTCGTGGTTTTCATTTAAAACGTTTCGCGCACAAGGCATCATTTGGACTCGGTGTACTTCAATCCGACTGGGGGCAAGGAATCGGTACCCAACTGCTGGAACGAATGATTGCTTGGGCAAAAGCGCAATCCCTGCAAAAAATTCAGCTCGAGGTCGTCGAGACGAACCTCGGCGCCATTCGTCTCTATCAGCGACATGGATTTCAAGAAGAAGGACGACTGCGTCATGACCGGTTACTATCGGACGGTTGCTTTTACGATACGGTTCTGATGGGCTTACAGCTATGAGTCTTTCGTTATCGATTGCGACATATAACATCTGGCATCACCCGCACAAACGACAAGAACGGTTCGAGGCGTTATGCGCGGAGATCAAGCAACACCAACCGGATATTCTCCTCCTGCAAGAAGTCATGTCGACGTTTCATCCGGATGAACCATTCGTCTCGATCGCTGAGCACCTCGCAGAGGCGACCGGTTATCCGTATATGATGATGGATCCTTACATGGATTCACCGGACGAAGGACTTGCCATTCTGACGAAATTACCGTTTGAACGAACCGATTCGAGTGCCGCTGCGACAGCAAACATCAACCACCACTGTGCGATTCGGATCCCGTTTTCGATTGAGGGTGTTCGTTTTGCCGTGACGAACATTCATTTCAACTGGCGTGCTTCAGACATTCGACTCGATCAACTTCGATTCGTCAACGAATGGATTGCCTCGCAGACGGATGACACGACGATCGAGTTCTTAGGCGGTGACTTTAATGATGGTCCACACTCCGCTCTGCATCACGCCGCGCTTAAGGAATGGGTCGATCTCGCCGGTAGTTTTGCCGCTCGTACAGGACAAATTGCCGCCGCAACGCTTGATTCTGTGACGAATCCGTACGCAAGGAAGAACGACGGCATCACAAGCCCCGTTCGATATGATTGGTTACTCTGTCAGCGTTCGCTTTCACAGGTGACCTTACAGAACGTCCAGCTGATCGGAAATCATAGACTGCCGCATCACCTTGTACCGAGCGATCATTACGGTGTCCTCGCTCATGTGACGCTACACTAAGACAACAGGTCTACACCCCTTACGGGCGCAGACCTGTTGCTTATTTTTTATATTCTTTTTCGGTTCCGTCTGAGAATTCGATTTCAACCTCTAAGCGGGAAGCATCTTGAATCGCAAACACACGCTCAACCTCACTGATGACCTCTTTTTCAGATGTATCCGCATCAATCTTTAAGTTCTTGAACTTTGCGTCGAGTTCCGCCATCGCGTCGTCTCCTTGCTTTTGCCCCCCTTTATAGCGATATTCCGCTTCCGTTCCGTCATTATCCCGATCATAGCTGATATCAATGGCATCGTTATCCCCTTCAACGTCCGCTTCAATCGACAAACTGTTGAAGCCATAATCCGTGTCGGCATTTTTCGTTACCGTATCCTTGTCTTGCATCGTATCGTCGGTTGTGTTCGAATTCGTTGATCCTTCTTCGACCTTGTCCGTCGACGTTTCGTCATTTCCGCAACCTGCAAGCATTAAACTCATCGCGAACAATGTCGCGACACCGTACCCTGTTAAACGTTGTTTTTTCATTCCATCACATTCCCTTCTGCTGGAATCGGATGTTCCTTTAACATCTTCGCAAAATGGTATAGGTTGGCAGCTAAAAACTGTGCGTGTCGCTTCGTAAAGTCGTTGTTCCGTCCTGCTTCGATGTACGATGGTCCTGGTCCCGCTTCACCGACCCAGTAAGCATCGACGTTCGGCGGAATCGTAAAGCCGATATGCGACAGACCGTACAAGATGGAAGCGGACGCATGTTTAGCTCCATCTTCATTCCCCGTGACGATGACGCCACCGACCTTGTTGTAGTAGATCGCTTGTCCGAGATCGTTCGTCAAGCCGCTTCCTCCGTATAATCGTTCAATGACTTGCGTCGCAACACTACTTTTTTCCCCCAGCCAGAGCGGTGTTCCGATGACGACGATATCCGCTCGTTTCACCTTTTCGAAAATCACGGGCCATTCATCCCCGTTGCCTTCGTCTTCCGTGACGCCGAACGCGACTTGGTGATCGACGATGCGGACAATTTCTGAAGTGACGTCCTCCTGTTTCCAATATGCGATCACGTCACGGATCAGTGCCTCCGTATTCGATGGTTCACGTGATGCTTTTAAGGTGCAGTTTAAAAATAAAGCGTGCAACATCCGTCCATCCTCCTCCGTCATTTTAAGTAGCATCATTCGTCTTTAGTACTTTCCTTCTTCCATCGACGGATAAACTAAAAAACCCTCGCTTCAGCGAAGGTAGGTCATGGTAGAAAAATTGAATTGAACAATCAAACGCGGAAACATCACTACATTACCGGAGGTCATTTCGTCGCTCCAACAACAACGTGTCTCGCCAGACACCATGATGCTGTGCGATGGCACGTCGTCGACCGACTAGCTCGAACCCAAGTCGCTCATGCAGCCGTCTGCTTGCGATGTTTTCTGGGAACATGTGTGATTGAAGCGTCCATATCCCGTTGGCGTCCGCATAGGTGATCAATGCCTCCATTAAGAATCGTCCACCACCGAGTCCTCGAGCGGAACGCTCTAGATATATACTGACTTCTCGAACGCCACGGTAGACATGACGTTCAGAAACACATCCCAGTTTAGCCCAGCCAATCACTTTTCCACCTTGCTCTAGAACGAATCGTTCAGATTGCATCAGCGTTGTCCACCACTCTTGCTCATGAATCATCGTTTCGAACGTCGCGTTTCCTTCTTCTACTCCTTGACGATAGATAGCTATCACAGTGCTACGATCTTTCTCTTCCATCGAACGAACAAGCATCGAATTCCCCCTCCCTGATTTACAATTGAATATGAGAAAATCATATATTTATTATTTGCAATTTGCAACTTTATATCGTATAACTGATTCATAAGCAAAATAACGAAAGGAGAGCTATACATGAATGAAACGCGTGAATTATTTCAAACGTTCACCCGGCGCTTCGGATTATTGAATAAGAATTGTTGTGCCGTCCTAGAAGAAGAAATTTCTCTCGTTCAAAGTCATCTGCTGTATCAGGTTGCCAAACATCCTGACTCCGCAATGCAAGAAATTGCGGACCAACTCGCTCTTGATATCACTACGTTCAGCCGACAAGTGCAAACATTGATTAAGCGGGACCTACTCGTAAAGCGTCCCGCGATCAACGATCGGCGAATTCACCTACTTCGCCTGTCCGAGAAAGGGTTACGTGTTGCTCAAGCCATTGACGAAGAGATGAACACGTATCTTGATTCCATCTTCTCATCAATGACTTCCTTCGAAAAAGCACATGTCCTCCAGGCAATCGACTTGCTGAATACGAAGATGGGCGAGAGTGACGTCTGCTGTAAACCATGTCTCTAATACTTGCAACTTACAAATAAAAAGGAGGTTTTATTCATGTCATACGCTTCTTCCCACCCCATCGTCATTATCGGTGCCGGTCCGATCGGTCTTGCAGCTGCAGCTCAACTTGTAGTGGAAGGTCAATCGTTTTTACTATTTGAGAAAGGTCCTTCGATTGCCCATCATATCAAACAATGGGAGCACGTCCGGATGTTTTCGACGTGGCAATACAATATTAGTGACGCAGCACGTCACTTGCTCGAGCTGACGGAATGGATCGCACCAGCAAACGATGCTGTGCCGACCGGAACTGAATTGATCAAACAATACCTTGCCCCACTTGCTGCATTACCGGAAATTGCTCCCTCTCTACATTTCCAACATAAGATTCTCTCGATTTCACGGGCAGGCCTAGACAAGATGACAAATGCCTCACGTGAAGTAACGCCGTTCGAATTAGTTATAGATACGCCGAATGGTCGTAAACATATTCTCGCTCGCGCGGTCATCGATGCGTCTGGCGTCCTCGGGCGACCAAACCCTGCAATCAGTTCCGGACATCGAGTCGAAATCGAGCAGAACTTATCTGTCCGGTATTCGATCGTAGATGCGAAACGTGATACTGTTGTTTTCGCGAATCAATCCGTCGCTGTCATCGGTAGCGGGCACTCGGCTTTGAACTCGCTCCTTGAACTCGTTTCCATTAAAGCGCAACACCCTGAAACGGAGATTCATTGGATTCTTCGCAAATCGGACCCCGTTCAAGCCTACGGCGGAGAAGACAAGGATGCATTGGAAGGTCGCGGAGCACTCGGTTCGCGTATCCGTCAGCTCGTTGAACGAGATCAGATTAGGGTTCACTCCAGCTTCAAGACCCAATCCATTGAATCGAAAGGGAAGTCGTTTGACATCACTGCTCAAGATGGCCGGTCCCTGCATCACATCGATCAGTTGATCGTCAACGCAGGAAGTCGACCCGACTTTTCGTTCCTCGAGGAAGTACGGCTTGACATCGACCCTGTCACCGAGAGTAGTCGAATACTTGCTCCTCTGATTGATCCGAACCTTCATAGTTGCGGAACTGTCCGTCCACATGGAGAAGCAGAGTTACGTCATCCAGATCTCGGACTTTATCTAGTCGGTGCAAAAAGTTACGGTCGTGCTCCGACTTTCCTGCTTGCGACCGGTTATGAACAAGTTCGATCAATCGTTGCTTTTCTTGTCGGAGACGAGGCACGTGCGAAGCAGGTCAAGTTATCATTACCAGAGACGGGTGTGTGCAACGTTTCCCTGCCACAATCATCGACTTCCTGTTGTTCTTAACAATATACATCGGACCAGTCTTAGACAGGTCCGATTTTTTCTGCCAACTCAATGATCACGCCTTCTGGTCCTCTTACGTAACATAGGCGATACTCATTTTCGTAATTCGCGACGTCGCCAATCGACTGATATCCATTGTCCGCTAAACGTTCGACGATCGCGGCGAGTGCCGTTACTTCAAAACAGAGATGACGCAATCCACCTGCGTGGACGGATTGGATCACGGAAGGCGTGTCACGCGGGTGTTTAAATCGAACGAGTTCAAGCCAGATTGCTTCACCTGGTAATCCGAGTGCAACACACTCCGTCTCCGCTCCCTCTAAATTTAATAAACGATCGAGTATTTCTCCTTTCATCTCCCATCGTCCGCGTACTTCGAGACCACAAAGCGAAAAAAAGTGAATCGCTTCTTCTAAATTCACGACGTTCAGGCTGATATGATCCATTCGTTTACTCGGCATCCGTCACTCCTCCTCAAGTGTGTCAAAATGTTGTCAAACCGTTGATAGACCACACATCAAGAGCGTTTCGACATGGTGTCTGAAGACTGTATCGTCAGTAAAATAAAAGTATGAAAGGTCGTGTCCACTTACGAAAAGGAGTCGAAACAACATGGAAGACGTCAACCTTCTCGTTCTTGCGACCCAGTATATGTTCTGGGTCGGATTCGTCGGAATGGCCGCCGGTACGCTCTATTTTCTCATCGAACGAAATTCCCTCGCCCCGGAATACCGCTCGACCGCAACAGTCGCTGCACTCGTCACGTTCGTCGCTGCGATTCATTATTATTTCATGAAGCAAGCTGTCGGGGAATCGGGTTTGTTGTCGGAGATCGATGGCTTTCCGACTGAAATCCGCTACATCGACTGGCTTGTGACGACGCCTCTCTTGCTGATCAAGTTTCCGCTGTTGCTCGGTTTAAAAGGTGGAAAAGGACGTTCCCTTCTAACGAAACTCGTCATCGCCGACATCATCATGATCATCGGTGGGTATATCGGCGAGTCGTCGATTAATCTGGCGGGTGGCTTCACGCAACTCGGTCTTTGGGCATACGTCGTCGGTTGTGTCGCATGGTTCTATATCATTTATCTCTTGTTCACGAATGTCACGAAAGCCGCTGAAGATAAGCCTGCCCCAATTCGCAAAGCCTTGCTGCAAATGCGCTTGTTCATCTTGATTGGATGGGCGATTTATCCAGTCGGTTACGCGGTCACCTTGTTTGCACCCGGCATCGAAGTGCAGCTCGTCCGCGAATTGATCTATAACTTTGCGGACTTGATCAACAAGGTAGGATTCGGTCTGATTGCTTTCTTCGCCGTCAAGACGATGTCCGCAACACAAAAATTGAAATCCACTTAATCAAAAGACCGGATGCTCAAAACATCCGGTCTTTATTTGAATTGATGTTGTTGTTCATAAGAAATGTCTTCATTTTTGATGACATAACCCGCTAACTCGATATCTTTTTCACGAAATTGCAACATATAAATCATGTTCGGTTCATTCGCGAATTCGACTTCAATCGTATACGGATTTGCTGACGATTCGTATGAAAACTTCTGTGGTCTCATCGTATATGCTTCACCTGGAAACTGGCGTGCCAGTTCTACTTTTGCGCGCTTCGTATTCTCAGCAATCTGTTGATTGACGAGCGTCGGTCGGATGTACCAAAAGGAACTGCACCCGATTGCCACCAAACCAAGTAAAATCAAACCATACCGCTTCCATCGCTGCGGCAGGAATATCACGCCGCAACCGATTACGAGTAGTGTAAAAACGATCGTCATCCCTTCGATTATGAAATTTGGTACCATCTTTTTCACTCCTTTCGTTCTATCCTCGACTAGAAAACCGTGGTATGATCGATTCCTATGACAAAAAATAGGAGGTATTGCATGCGAAAGATCATCCTGATTGGTTCCGGTGGATCCGGTAAATCGACGCTTGCCCGCAAGATGGGCAAAAAACTCGGTTATCCCGTCGATCACCTCGACACCTTATTATGGCGCCCGAACTGGGAGGCGGTTTCGCGTGAGGAGCAACGCCAGATTCAACATACGCTCACGTCGCGCGACACGTGGATCATTGACGGCAACTACGGTGGAACGCTTGACTTACGAATCAATGCCGCGGATACGATCATTTTCCTTGATTTACCGCGGACACTCTGTCTGTACCGGGCGCTGAAACGGACCTGGCGCTACCGCAAAACCGGTCGACCGGATATGGCAGCAGACTGCCCGGAGAAACTATCGTTCGATTTTCTGAAATGGATTTGGCGTTTTCCGATTGATAAACGACCGAATATCCTCTCAACGCTTACAGCGACGTCCGATAAACAGGTCATTCATTTGACGTCCCGCCGTGCTGTCAAACAGTTTCTTCAATCACTTTCATAACATCTATCTGCTGCTTTGTATCATTCTTACTTAACCTGTACATACGACGCCACACGCTTACTCCCCTGCTTGTTTTCCATTCATTACCACAAATAAAAAAAACGACCATGATGGATTACCCACATGGTCGTCGTTCAATATCTTACACAGTGAATCTACCTGTGACTTGTTTTAAATCATCTGCCATCGTCGCGAGTGATTGGGACGCGGATGAGATTTCTTCCATCGACGCCATCTGCTCCTCGGTCGAAGCGGAGATGTTTTGTGTTCCGGCAGCAGTCCCTTCCGTCACTGCTTGAATCGTTCGCATGACAGAGGCAATCTGCTCACTTGCTGCCGCCATTTCCTGTACGGCACCAGACACTTCTTCGACGTGCCCTGTCACGTCGGTGATCGCTGTCTCGATTTCTGAGAATGAGGCACCGGCTTGATCGGCAACGGCAATCCCGCTCGTCATCTCGGTTGAGACTTTCTCCATCGAGGCGACCGATGCTTCCGTCTCTTGTTGAATGACCCGTATCAACGACTCGATCTGTTTTGCCGAGACCGCCGACTGCTCCGCGAGCGTCTTGACTTCCGCTGCGACGACGGCGAATCCGCGCCCTTGTTCACCGGCGCGAGCTGCCTCGATTGCTGCGTTTAATGCGAGCAAGTTCGTTTGTGCCGCGACACCTTTGATGGAATCCGTGATTTGACCGATTTCCTGCGATCGGTTACCAAGACCATCAATAACACGGCTCAGTCGAGAGACATCTTCTTGAATTCGTTCCATTTGGGTCCCGAGAGTTCCAACGACTTGACCACCGAGTGCGACTTTTTCCATCGCATCCGCTGTGCGTTCCGTCATTTGTTGCGCATTACCGGCGACGTAACGGACCGACGTCGTCAACTCTTCAATCGTCCGTGAGGCATCCGATACTTGATGCAATTGTTGACTTGCACCGCTTGCCATCTCTTCCATCGTCACGGCGACCATTTCCGTCGCTTTCGTCGTCGATTCCGCATTGACGCTCAACTCGTCCGACGCAACAGCGACACGGTCAGCCGTACCGGTTAGTTCAAGCACGACTTGTTGCTGTGACGCAATCATTTCATTGAAGGACGTCGTCAACTGTCCAAGCTCGTCTTTTGAGTCGTATGTTCCACGGACGGTCAAATCCCCGTTCCCCGATTGATCCATCCATCCCTGCAATTGACGAATCGGACGCGTGATGAGACGTGTAATGTACATGGCAAGTCCTGCAAACAAGAGGACCGCGAGTAAAAAAATACCGAGCATTAAGTAAAAGGCCGTTTGTTTTTCTGCTTGATTCTGAGCATCTAGCGTCTTTGCTTGTTTTGTCATCGAAGCCATCAATGACTTCGCAGAATTTGCGACGTTATCCCGGACTTGTTCTAGACCTTGCGTGTATGCCGTATAGGCTTCTTCGGTTTCGTTGCGCGTCGCCGCATCCTGGACGATCGTCATCGAATTATCATAGGCGAGGACATTATCCTTTAATTCTTCGAGCTGTTTCTTCTCTTGCGCATTAAAGTGTCCTGCTTTTTCGATTTTCGTGACGGATGCGCGAATCTGTTCCTGACGCGTATCGATGTCAGCTTGCAGTTCCGTGACCCGTGCCTCGTCCTTCGTTAACATCATCTCGACTAAAAACGAATCGAGCGCGCGTGTATCAATCCGGATTTGAGCCACTTCCTGGATCGGTAATAAGTTTTCCTGATACATCGCTCGGGAAGCATTCGACATCTGATTCAAGAAATAGAGTCCTGCCCCCGCAATCAAAAGCATCGCAACGACGGCTGTTGCGATCAAAGCTTGTATCTTCCGTCTGACTGACATGTGTTTCATTCCATCCCCTCCCGTTTTTGTTATCGGTTCAAGAATGAAAAAGTTGACTATTTTTTCAATATTCCCATACTTTAGATGTGCTTCATAAAGACTTGCCATACGACTTTCTCGCTCGCGTTCGATATAATCAGCATACAGCAGTTGAAGAAAGGATGAATCGTATGCAACGTGTAGCCAATGAAATCACACAATTCCGCGGCAGTCATTATGAATTCGGTCGCGAACAAGGGCGTTACGTCAAACGAAACCAGTTGCTCCATAACCGGGAGGACAACTGGAAGATCCGTGTTCCGCGCTTTCAAGTCGATCCGGTCGAGACGAAGGAGATGTTCCTCCGCTACGCCCCGCATATTTGGGACGAGCTACTCGGACTTCAAGACGAACTTGAACTATCGCTGCCGGATACGTTACTGCATTTTGGGCACTACCGGGTCGAAGGACCGAAAAGTGGTTGTTCGATCATGACCGGTGATAATTTCCTCGTCCGCAATTACGACTATCATCCGATGACATACGATGGTCGATTTTCCGTCTTTCAACCGAATGATGGCGGATCAGCAATTATCGGTCCCGCTTCACGGGTGACCGGTCGGATGGACGGGATGAATGAACATGGGCTTGCGATGGGCTATAACTTCATCAACCGTCGCCGCCCGGGCGATGGGTTCGTCAGTTTCATGATCGGGCGGATCATCCTCGAGATGTGCACGTCGGTCGATGATGCGATCTCACTCGTCAAGGAGATTCCACATCGCGGATCGTTCACGTACGTCGTCCATGATAAATCCGCGCGTTCGTTCGTCATCGAGGCGACGGCACGCGACGTCCAAGTGCGGGAATCGAACATGTGCACCAATCACTTCGATTTGCTGCAACACGAAAACCGCTATCACCTGGATGACTCGAAACGTCGGATGATGGAGCTAAAGACGCATCAACATATGATTCAAGATGCGGAGTCCGCTTTCCGACTGCTCAACGATACTGATAAAGGCGTCTTCGCTGATTTATATGCACAGTGGGCAGGAACGATTCATACGTCTGCCTACTTCCCGGAAGAGTTGAAGGTCTGGTTCGCGCTTGGTGGTGATCAGGAACCGGTCACGTTCGACTTTGCCGACTGGCTCGCTGGCAATGACTTCACAGCAAGCGAGATCACAGGTGAACTGGAGACGAACATTCAGTTCGCGAATACATTACAGACGTGGCGTTAATACACGAACTCCCTTAGTGAACGGTTCACTAAGGGAGTTTTTGTTCAAAATACATGTTGCAGTAACTGTTGATCACTCGCTTGCGATAAGTTTTTGTGAATGACTTGATCAGGTTTTGCCTTCAACGCTTGTTCCAAATAGCTCGCCTGGCTCCGCTCACCAATTAAAATCAGTCGTTCCCAGTCTTGTGTCCGTCGTAATGTATCGATTTCAGACGCTAGTTCACGATAGAAGCGTTCCGCTTGCTGATTGACACGTGCTTGGAAATCGTCTGACTGACTACTGCTTGACGCCCCTTGCCGTGCACTTCGTCCTTGATAACGCCGCCATTGTCCCGTATCCAAATCAAGTTCATAGTTCCGTCTTGATTCGACTTCTCCGACTCGAACATCAAGAATCGATGCCGAGTCGAGATGCGTCAAGACGATACCCGTTTTCGGAAACTGATGATCAAGCACCTCCAATTGATTGACGTTCGCTTTTGGACCATAGCTGACCTCATCGGTCACGTCTACTTGAAGCAGATGGAGTTCCTTCAATTGACCATCGTCCGTAAAGAAAGCAACGACACTACGTAATAGTTGCGTCCGATGTTCTTGAATCGCCCGCTCAACAGCATCAAAACACCCTTCAATCGCTGATTGATCTTCGTGTTCAGACAGGATACGTTTTCGCTCATTACGTAAGATCGTTTGCCATTGATTCCGTTTGTCTGGTGCAGTGCTCAGATAGACCGATAAGACTGGCTTGCCTGAATAATTTTTCAGACGACTAATATCCTCTTGTAATCCCATTTTCCAAACCTCCATTCAATAGATGAACGACGCTAAAATACCGGTGATGAAGACGGATGTAATCGTCACCGTCGAAAAACCGGCGACGACCATCTTCGGTAAAATTTCGTTTTCAATGATTTGGACCTCATCTTCCGTCTCCCCGATATTTTTAGCAGCTTCTTGACTGAGAATCAATGTACCTGGAAAGCCATATAAGGACGTCAAACCAATCGCGATCGCCATCGAATAGGAATATCCGAGCAGTTTCCCGGCAAGCATCGCGAACAATACGATACCTAGTACACCAAGAGAAAAGGCAATCAAGAGTGGTACGAGTAGTTCGACGAGGTCCGCAAATGAAGTCGTCGCAAGCGGTCCAAAGATGATTAATAAAATCGCCAGCATCATCAGACCATAGGCATCGATTCCGTTCAAGACGTTTGGTTTTAGGACGCCAGTTGCCCGTAAGGCGATACCGAGCAACAAGGCAATGACGAACGTATTGAGCCAGCCATTCGTCAAACCGCTGAGAAACGTCGAGATGATTACGACGACTCCGACGACGAACAATGTACCTGCCGTCGTTTGAAACGGTTCCGGAAGAATCGTTTGCTTTTCAGTGGTTTGTTCTGGATTAAGCTCCGTACGTTTCGTAATACTACCATCCCGAACACCGTCCCGAATCCGGAGCGCTTCTTTCCGAAGAATGATCGATGTCAGCGGAAAACCGATCAATCCTTGTAAGGCTGCAATCAAGACTGGAAAAACAGCGACAGAGATTAGTCCAGCATTTAATGCTTCCTCCTGCACGATGATGACGGAAATCGTTCCACCACTGATGGCAGCAATCGCACTTAAGACGTAATTGGTATCAAGCAGTAATCGTCCGATCGTAAACAATAGGACACTAATGCCTAACACTGCTGATACCCCGATCAAGAACGTTTTCCACTGTCGCTTGAATTCATCAAGACTGATCAAAGTTCCGAGGTGGACGATGATCATACCGACGACCGTTTGACCAAGTGGCAGTAATGAGGACGTCGGTAACAAATCTTCTGGAAAAAGATTCGTCTTGAATCCAATTAAGAAAATAATGGAGGCAACGAATAAGGAAGATAATAAGGCCTTCGTTTTTTTCGAAACATAATCGCTGACAGTCCAGATGAGCATGATGATCGTAAAGGCGATGATGGGTTGCATGCGGTTTCCTCCCTTTTAGACGACCAGGCGGCAGCTTATCCATGACCAAGAACACCTTACTTTGACGATGGGAAAGAAGGCATCTGTCGAACGAGTTCAAGAGCGAAGTTGACGGCATGTTCGAATTCTTCGATTAGAATATATTCATTCACAGTATGAATTTCTTCGTAACCGATCGATACGTTGACGACATGCTTCCCTTTTTCATTAAAAACGTTAGCATCGGTTCCTCCACCACACCGCTCAAAACGAGCATGACGCCCGACTACCTCAAGACACGTTTTGGCATGGACCACTAGTGGATGCGTCTCTTCAAAATGATATCCGGTGATCAGGGGCGTCGCCTGAAAGTCCAGTTTTGCTCCATACTTCGTGACCTCTTCGTTTAATAACGTCTCCATCATCTTGACGTGTTCTAAACACTTGTGATGATTGAACGAACGAACTTCTGCGACGAATTCTAACCGTTCCATGACGACGTTCATCGCCGTTCCACCATTTATCTGACCGATATTCGCTGTCGTTTCATGGTCAATCCGTCCTAGCTTCATCCGACTGATTGCCTGAGCAACGACTTCAATTGCCGATATCCCTTTTTCAGGTTCGAGACCGGCGTGAGCGGCGCGACCGGTCACGCTTACATCCAACCGATACATCGAGGGGCTCGTCGTGATGATCCCACCGACGGGACCTCCATTATCAAGGACATATCCATAGGTCGCTTCTAACATCGCCATGTCGACGGCCATCGCCCCTAGCAAACCAACCTCTTCCCCTGCCGTCAGGATGAATTCGATCGGACCGTGCTGAATTCGTTGTTCTTGAATCCGTTTAATCAATTCGAGCATGATTGCGATCCCTGCCTTATCATCCGCAGCAAGTATCGTCGTCTGATCCGACTCGATCCGATCGTCTTTTTCTCGCGGACGAATGCCTTGACCGGGGGAAACGGTATCCATGTGTGAGGAGAAGAAGATCGGTTCAATTCCTTCAACACCCTTAAGACGGGCAACGAAGTTATTGGCACCTAGTCCTGTCTGCCCTTTTGTATCATCCTCTAAAATCGTCAAACCAAGTGCTTGAAAACGCTGAATTAAAGCATGCTGAAACTCCCCTTCTGCGTAAGATACAGAATCGATTTGAACCAACTCCATGAATTCTTGTAAGAGTCGCGACGTTGACATCTTGATTCCTCCTCCCCCTAAGTGCTTGATGAAATGGATCATGAAATGATTTGAGCATGTTCGACAACTGTTTATTCGGTTTAGTCGAGTGAATGAATCCGTTGGGAGAATCAAAGAGAGATGATGAGAATAATCAGGAAGGCGTACTGTGCTTGTCAATGCGATGTTTTAGCAGCCTCATACGAAAAGGAATGAAGGGAGTGTGCGAAGTAGATCAATGAGGCTTTTCACTTATAAGAACGATGCGATCAAGTTAACTTATGATTACCCATTCTGTTTAGAAAATAACAATTATATGTAAAAAAGAATATATTGTTCAAAATATTCAAATTATTTTAGGCGTTTTCGGGAAAGGATACAACATGTCCATGATATTTAGAGAGGGTGATCGTTTTGTCTCGCTTGATTTCCAATCGTTCCTTTCGCATCGGATTGTTCATCTTGCTCGTGCTTGGAATCATCTACATGGCACGGCTCGTCGACTTTCTCTTTTACCCGTTGTTCGTTCTTTTCACGACGATTTTCACACCTTTCATCATCGCTGGTATATTATTCTATCTGTCGGTCGGCTTCGTCGATTCACTTGAACGCCGACTCCGCTCACGTAAACTAGCTATCGTCATCGTCTTGATCGGCTTATTCAGTCTTGTTCTTCTTTTCTTTTTGACGTTATTTCCTTTGATCACGAAACAATTGGTTGCTTTCGTAGCTGCCGTTCCTGGATTTGCTGAACGATTGTATGCACAATCCTTGTCGTTGTATGCAAAATACGGCACCTCCATCCCATCCATTGAAGATAACTTCGCATCGTTCGAAAACTCGATGAAAAGTGCGACGACTTTTCTTGGTCATGTTTTTTCATCCATCGCAGGGTCCGTCGTTTGGTTGATTCGATTCATTGCTTCAACCGTCTTCACATTGTTCATTGCCCTCTTTTTATATGTTTTCATGTTAGTGGACGGAAAAAAATTACCGAACGCTTTGGTCCAGTTCATTCCTGCGAGTTATCGAAAAGAAGCCCTATTCATAATAAAAGACATGAATGGAACGATTCGGTCATACGTCCGTGCCCAATTGATCGTCTGTACTTTCGTCGGGAGCCTCGCGACACTTGTCCTTTGGTGGCTTGATATCCCCTACTTCTTGCCACTCGGCCTGTTTATCTTCGCGACGAACATCATTCCTTATCTCGGTCCTTTCCTTGGAGCAGCTCCCGCAGTCGTGATCGCCTTTCTCGATGAGCCGATCAAAGGACTGTACGCCATCATTGGCATTACGATCGTGCAACAGCTTGATGCTAACGTCATTTCCCCACTCGTTCAAGGAAAATCATTAAGAGTCCATCCGATCACGATCACGGTCGTCTTACTCGTTGCTGGGCAACTAGCAGGCATCCTCGGAATGTTACTCGCGGTTCCGTTTTACGCCGTTGCTAAAGTCACCATCCTTAATGTCATCAAACTTGCTAGGCTTCGACATACCGCATTACGATCGGACGAACCAGTTCCGGATCATATCCCGGAAAATCCAACCTAAGATACCACACGCCACTACGATTCCAGGAACCAAGAGGACATGACTATGCGCCGCCCACCAAGCCGAGAATCGGTTCAACAATCCGTAAGCTCCTAAACGATGGACCAAAAACGTCCAACTCAACGCATAGACACCGGTTCCGGCTAATGTCACGAGTACGTACTGTCGAAATGGATAGGCGAGCAACCCTGCCATGTAATGGATCGGACGACGAACACCAGGAAGAAAAAACGATGTAGCGATGGCAATCGTTCCCTTCTCTTTTAGAATCGCCTCTGCTTTTGCCAGATGTTTATTCGTCAAAAGCTTTTGGAAAAAAGGGAGTTCTCGGAACAAACGCGGAATACCGTAAAAGAGAATAAAACAAACGAAACATGCTGACCAGACCAACAAAAAAATGGCGAACGGCACTTGACCTTGCTGTAGCCAATTCGAAATTTGACGGATGACCAATAAATCATCCGAAATCGGAATGAAAAT
This sequence comes from Exiguobacterium acetylicum, assembly GCF_019890935.1. NCBI lineage: Bacteria > Bacillati > Bacillota > Bacilli > Caryophanales > Exiguobacterium > Exiguobacterium acetylicum. The sequence continues at coordinate 1,580,808 of NZ_CP082333.1, read as the reverse complement.
GATGCGTGAGATGAAGCGTACCCACTCCAAGACCATCGTCCCTTCCTCCTGTCAACTTCATTCTTTTGAAAACGAGGTGTTCGTATTGATGGACTATACCCTTATTCTATCGATTTTGTTCTACGCCATCTTCTTCGCCAACGTCGCCGCAGCCATCGCCATCCTATTCTTCGAGCGACGCGACATCAGCGCGACCTGGGCTTGGTTGATGATTCTTTTTTTCCTACCGATCATTGGTTTCTTAGTTTACTTAGTACTCGGTCGCTCATTAAAACAGGACTCCTTTTACCATGTGCCTGAAGAACGCCTCCGAGTACGTGAACAACAATTCGTTGCACAAGACAAAACCGAAATCGCACCCAACACCTCTCTTTTTCCTTATCGTAAATTGATTCAAGCCAATCGGGCGTCAGGTGCCCTCTTAACAGAAGCGACAGATGTCCGGACACTATTCGATGGTCATCAGAAATTCGATACCTTACTGGCAGATATTCAAAAGGCACAACTCGAAATCAACATCCAATATTTCATCCTGAAACGCGATCCGCTCGGCGATCGACTTCTTACTGCCTTGTTCGAACAAGCCAAGCGCGGTGTCAAAGTTCGGATTCTGTATGATGCCGTCGGATCTTGGAAATTAAAAGCGAAGGACTTTGATGCGTTCAAAAACGATGGTGGTGAGGTTCGGTCGTTCTTTTCATCACCGCTTGGAATCTTGAACCTACGAATCAATAACCGCAATCACCGAAAATTGTGTACGATCGACCGACGCATCGGCTACATTGGAGGATTTAACGTCGGTTCCGAGTATCTCGGGGAAGATGAACATTTCGGCTATTGGCGAGATACGCACCTACGCGTCCTCGGTCCTGTCGTTGAAGAGCTTGAATATCATTTTGAACAAGATTGGGATGCGGCAAGTAAAGAACGAACGGATTGGTCGACGACCCCGATTCCAGCACATGACCGAACGAACGATCCTGTACCGGTTCAAATCGTCACATCGGGACCAACATCTGAATTGGAATATTTAAAGAACATGTTAATTCAAATGATTCTTACAGCAGAAAAGTCCATCTATATCCAGTCTCCTTACTTCATCCCCGATACGAGTTTCATGGATGCCTGCAAAATCGCTCTTGCCTCAGGCGTGACACTAAAAATCATGATCCCGAATCAACCGGATCATCCGTTCGTTTACTGGGCAACCTATGCCTCTGTCGGTGAATTGATTCAACATGGCGCTGACGTATATACGTATGAACTTGGATTCATGCATGCGAAGACGATCGTCGTCGATGGAAAGATCGCTTCGGTCGGAACGACGAACATCGATGCGCGAAGTTTTCGCTTGAATTTTGAAATGAATGCGATTCTCTATCACCAAGCCGTAGCAGAAGAATTGGAATTACTCTTTTTGTCTGACGTCGCAGATAGCGAAAAGCTGACCATTGAAAAATATGCTGCTCGCTCGCGGATGATTCGTTTCAAGGAGAGTATTTCTAGGCTCTTGTCACCCATTCTATGACAAAACCCGCCCTCACTTCAGGCGGGTTTTGTCATTATTTATCCAATAAGGACTTCGACATATAATAATCCGTCTTCTCGTACCCAAGCGATTCATACACATGAATCGCCCGTTCGTTATGCGCAAAGACGTGTAAGGAAATCTTCTTGACGTTCATCCGCTTCAACATCACTTCCAGTAAGCGGAGCGCTTCCTTGCCGTATCCTTGGTTTTGCTTTTCAGACGTAATCTTGACGTCGAAGATGAAAGCGCAACGTCCGCGTGATTCTTCTGTCACATGGACCCAGACCATTCCAAGATCGTTCCCTGTCTCGTCACGAAACGTAAATAAGTAGTGATCCTTCGTCTTCAGACCTTCTGGCAACAATGTTGCGAACTCTTCTGTCGCCTTCTCGAGCGATTCGTTTTCTGACCACGTACCAGCACGACACTTCTCTGCCGCATACTCATCGATTGCGACCGGTAAATAAGTCTCATACGTCGCTTGACTCATTTGCTCGATGCGCATGCTGCCACCTCCTGCGTTTTCGTCCAGTCCCGTCGTAACATCGCATAGATCTGGATGTCGTGATACGTCCCGTACAATTTCTCAGCGTCCCGTAAGACGCCCTCTTCCGTGAACCCGAGTCGTTCCGGAATTCGTCTGCTTCGGACGTTTCCGGTCGCACACTCGATGACGACCCGGTTCAATCCGAGCGTCTCGAAACAATAGTGCGTGACGAACCGGACGACGTCTGTCATGACGCCTTTTCGTAGTCCCTTTTCTCCTAGATAATAGCCGATCGACGTTTGCCCAAGATGCCGATTAATTTCATGTAAACTGATCGTTCCGACGAGCTCGTCCTGAAGATAGATGCCACACGTAAAGCCGTTGCCATCGGCGAACTGTTGTAGCCATGCTGGAATGACGATCTCCTGATATGTACTTGCCTCTGTTGCACCATCGACCCAACCGAGCCATTCGCGAAGATGGGCACGATTGGCATCGACGAGGGCGAATAATTCTTCCGCATGGTACCGTTCGATTAATTGAAGCGATACGTGATCGGATACTTGTAACCTGAACATGACCTCTCCCCTTTCTAGTATCTGTTGTTTGACGTTACGTCGTCGTTTCCCTGCTTGACGTCACGTTCCATTCCATTCGTCTCGAGCGGACAGCCATTCCAAGTGTCTCGTAAAAGGCAATCGCTTCCTGATTGGCGTCATCGACGCCGAGTTCGATTTTGTCACAGCCAATCGTTTCCGCGTGCGCGTAAGCGGCTTGCATCAATCGTCTCCCAACTCCTTGTTTTTGATGCGTATCCGCAACGACGAGACTGATGACGCGTAAGTAATGCGTATCGAAGACGAAACCACTTCCTTCGAAGATGTCTTCCTTTAGGACGATCACACCGGCAAGCCCATCTTGTTCCGCAACGAGTAATGCATAATCCGGATTCTCGAGTTGCGACAGAAATAAGTCTTCCGGAACCGGCATCTCGTGCGGACGGTAATGATCAGGTCGTAAGGCGACGTGTTGATCGTGGATTTGCTGGAACAATGGAATCAATGCCTGAAAATCGTCAGGACGGGCAGTACGAATGTTCATCAGAAGTTCGCTCCCTTTTCGTTTGGTAGTATATTAACATATTATTCCAAAGTGTAGGGGTACTTTTTATACAAAACGGCACTCCGGTTATCGGAATGCCGTCTCTCACTTAAATCGCTTTTGTAAAATCTCGCGCTGTCTCCGTTAACGACGATGCTGCACTCTGCACGTCATGGAAACGATCGACCGTTTCCGCGACGACCGTGACGCTTGCTTGCGCATCGGTCGTTGCTTGCGTCATCGCACGGGCAATCCGCTGCAGTTCATCATTCATTCGTTGTGTCGTTTGCCGGACATCGACGACGGCTTGTTCGACGAGCTTTGAGAGATTTCGGACTTCCGTCGCGACGACATTGAATCCTTTGCCGTGTTCTCCAGCTCGCGCTGCCTCAATCGATGCATTGAGTGACAAGAGATTCGTCTGTGACGCAATGGTTTTGATCGTCTCCGTCACTTGAGTGATGTCCTGTGCCTGGCGTTGCAACCGTTCAATCGTCTGATGATTATCACGAGTCGTCTCGGCCATCTGTTCGATCGTTCGCCGTAACGCTTCGCTTTCCTGCTCGCCATGCGTCGATCGCGTATTCAAATCACTAGCAATCGTGTCAAACGAAGTCGCGAACTTTTGAATCGTCTGCTGACGATCCGTAATATCGGAGGCAATCTTCAAGACACCTGTCACTTCCGTTCCATCGTAAATCGGCATATAGGTTGCTTCTAGCCAAATCGATTGACCATGCGCATCGATGCGTTCAATTTTATCTGCCGTACTGAAGCCACTAAACAGCTTCTGCCAAAATGCTTGGTAACTGTCACTCATTGCAAACTCCGTCGTGCAGAAGAGATGATGCTGCATTCCGATCATCTCTTCTCGTTTATACTTCATCGTCTTTGCGAATAAACCATTAACGTCGACGACACGACGTTGCCGATCGAATCGAATCATTGCGACATTATCTCGCAAGGAGGCTAAAATATCTTGGGATCCTAGGTCGGTTGAAAGTTGGGTGGTCATGATTACAAGCTCCTCTCGCCATCTACCTCCTGTTACAGGCTATCCAAGATATTACAAATCGGAATAGTATGAATTAAAGATATATGACTAAAATTTTTTATCTTCTTTACATATAGCCAGACAGCGATGGAATGAAACGCGTTTTCTCTAAATATTCATATCCTACACCTCTTTTTTAAACTTGTCTTTTGTTCCCAACCTGCTATACTCAAATCGATACTTATTAAATTAATTTAATAAGTAATTTAGATGGGAGGTCTTTGTTTGACTGAACTGATTTCACGTACACGTCACGCTTTTTTAGTCGAGCATCTCGATACGATCCCTGCGATTCGTCACGTTTTGGATGTTAGTTTTCCGACTGCGAGCAAACAGATCGATCAGATGATCGCTGCTCGGGAAATTGAAGAGACACCACTTGAATTGGTTCGCGGAGGGCGTCCGGCAAAACGGTATCGCTATCGCGCGGATCACTTCCACGGACTTGCTCTTTATCTCGAACGCACGTATCTGCAGTATCGCATCCACGACGTCGGTGGACATCTGATCGCAACAGATCGGTTGACGTTCGATTCGTCGGATCATGGATCTATTTTATTGAAAACGCTGACAACATTACTCGACGATCATCCATCTATTCAAACGCTTGCGATTGGTGTTGCTGGTGCCGTTGATACCACCGGCACGATCCTATTCGCCCCAGATTATCCGACGCTAGACGGTCGCCCCTTGCAACAAGAACTGACGGAACGGTTCGGGCGACCCGTCATCGTCGAAAATGATATGAACGCGGCGGTCCGTGCACAAGCTTCTGATAACGAGACGACTGTCTATGTGTATCTCGGGACGAACGGACCGGGCGCCGGCGTCGCCGTTTCCGGTCATGTCATCCGCGGAGCGCATCATTTCGCTGGAGAGATCTCGTTCATCCCGTTTGACGAGAAGCGAAATGTCGGTCAAGTCCTCGCGACGACTGCACCGCACTCTGACGACTGGTATGAAGCGTTATGTCGAATCATTCTCTCGTTTAGCGTCACTTTGAATCCAGATGTCATCTTGTTTACAGCGTCCGATGTCTCGGATGACGGATTAGCACGGTTGACGGAACGATGCGCCAAGCGCTTTCCGCTCGACAAATTACCTCAATTGAGGCAAGGCGACTGGGAAACTGATTATTTAGATGGTCTGATGCAACTGAGTATTCAGTCATTCATTGAACAAATTCCGTTAGGAGGTCTCGCCCGATGACCCGTTTACTGTTACCTTTGATTTATCTCGCTTTCATCAGTCTTGGTCTGCCGGATGCATTACTCGGTACAGCGTGGCCTGTGATGCGGCTCGATCTCGACGCACCGCTCGACATGGCAGGTTGGCTCTTCATGACGATCGCTGCCGGAACGATCGTTTCGAGTCTGTTTAGCGGTCGCTTGATTGAACGTTATTCAACGGGTCCGATCACGGCAGCTTCTGCTGGTTTGACGGCACTGGCATTGATCGGTTTTTTCGTTGCTCCGTCCTTGATTTGGCTCTTCGTCCTTGCAATCCCGCTTGGACTCGGTGCTGGAGTCGTCGACGCGGCGTTAAACCACTTCGTTGCCACCCATTATCAAGCACATCATATGAACTGGCTCCATTGCTTCTGGGGCATCGGTGCGACGGCTGGTCCGCTCATCATGGCTGGTGTATTGCTCGATTCCGGCTGGCGTTTAGGTTACCTCGTCGTCGGCGCATTGCAACTCGTCTTGATGATTGTCTTAATCGTCAGCTTACCCCTCTGGAAGCGGGCTCCGAAACAGGTGTCTGAACAGGTTCAGACCGTGAACACATCATCCGGAAAACCACGCGGATTGGTCGCCGCTCTCGCAGCGTTTTGCTTTTATTGCGGGGTTGAGGCGGTCGTCGGGCTGTGGGGCAGTAGTTATCTTGTCCAAGTCCGGTCCTTTTCCGTAACGTCAGCAGCGACGTGGATTTCCGTCTACTATGGAAGCATCACTGCGGGGCGCTTCATCAGTGGTTTTCTATCGCTACGCTGGTCGAATCGTCGTTTGATTCGTGTCGGTCAATGGACGGCATTCATCGGAGCAGCCTGTTTCATCCTCGCACCCGCTGCCTGGATGCCGCTTGGTTTCGTACTTGTCGGTCTTGGTCTCGCACCGATTTACCCGGCAATGCTCCATGAGACACCGGTTCGCTTCGGGGAGGCTGCGGCGCAACGGCTGATGGGGGTACAAATGGCATTCGCTTATACCGGTAGTACCTTCATGCCGCCATTGTTCGGATGGCTGGCGACGTCCTACTCCTTATCGTTGTTCCATTGGTTTACGATCAGTCTCATCTTCTTGATGCTGGTCGCTACGGAAGGGTTGAACCGGATGTTGTTCAGACAGCGATTGGCAAAAGCGTCTTGAAAAAGGAGGAATGGAGATGAAGATTGAACATATCGCCCTCTGGGTGGCAGACTTGGAAGGAATGCGTCAATTCTACGAAACACATTTTGATGCTACGGCAGGCGAGCGGTATCATAATCCGACGAAAGGGTTCACGTCGTATTTCCTGACGTTCTCGAGTGGTGCGCGTCTTGAGTTGATGCAACGGACGGATATCACGGAACGGACGATGAATGCACTCGGGTATGCCCACTTCGCCTTTTCGCTAGGCAGTAAACAAGCAGTCGATGACTGGACAGCTCGGTTACAGGATGCCGGTGTACAACATCTTGATGGTCCTCGGACGACGGGTGACGGGTATTATGAAAGTACGATCGCTGACCCGGAAGGTAATGTGATTGAGTTGACAATCTAATGATGAAACGAAACAATCCCTCATTCTGATTAGAGTGAGGGATTGTTTGTCGGTCGATGACTGTTCAAATGTTTTCTGCTTGTTGGTACGTCCCGTGACGAGCAGTTGTCTGACACGTATTTCATTCAGGTTATCTTTAAGAGACAATTACAAAACTCTTTCGCTGTAAACATTTGTAATGATATGCTAAAAAAGAACCAAATTATGACTATACGTATTCATTTTAAGAGGAGGCAGTTTATGCGAAAGCACCTGGGATGGATCTCAATCGGCATCGTCGTTTTCACTTTCCTTACTGTTAAGCTCTTACCGTTCAATGGTTTTTGGGGTACGAACTATATGTTAGCTGGACTATTGCTTGCGCTAGTGTGCGCCATCATAAGTCTAAAAAATACGGGGAAAATCCTCGCGTTAACATTGCTCACTTCTCTATTGGTACTTTTTATTTTTTCAGTGATCGGTTTCTTGGCACTAGCTTGAGTATTTCTAAATGCGATTAAAATTGATTAGCTGATATCATGACGATAGTTCTTATTGAACACGTCATACGTTACTGAATCACCGAATAGAAGGAAACAACCGCGATCATCATAAATATTCATGACGATCTTTCGATCTACGTTCACGAAAAACACCTCCGGATAGTATGTATATGTTTGACGAAATCTTGGTTGCAGCGGTGGGAAATCCTGATGGCAGATCGCTTTGATTAAACGTTTATAATCTAATGCGTTTTTGTTCGGTAATAACACGGCATATTCGGATACCTGCTCGTCTTCATCCATCACTTTCTCTACGAACTTTATGTTGTATTGATCTTCTCTTCTTTTTAAGTGACGGAACACTTTCGACGCTGACTGTTGATACTTACCGCGCCCCCTTCTCACATGCACGACGAAATAAAGAGACTCCTCTTCTCGGAATAGATCCTCAAACAATTCGTTTGATTTTTGGTATGCCTGTTTGAAGTATTCCTCGTTGATTTCATCTGAATTTTTCTTTAACTGATACAGGTCCTTCACTAAGTCTACGTGGAATACTAAATCCTTCTCGACAAAGGAACGATCAAATAAGTTCACCTTCCCAAAATGTTGTTGCCAGTATTGTTCGAAGTTCATTTCAAAGCTCCTTTATTCTGATGAGGACAGATTAATTTAATGATTGATACAACAATTGTAGAAAGGAGGATGAGAAGATGATCATTGATACATTATCGAATCATCCTGAACAATTAGAAGTGGTTGCCACAATGATTCATACCGAATTCGTTCAAAAGAAAAAAGGGTCGGTACCCTATGAACCAATAAAATCCTTTTTAGACAAAAAGCCAAGTGTACCGTATCCTGTAACGTTCGTTGCCTTAGATGATGCCACGTGTATCGGAACCGTTTCCCTCTTTGAAAATGACTTGAACGAACGACCAGCCTATACGCCTTGGCTCGCTTCTTTATTCGTTGAAAAAGTCTATCGGAATCAAGGGATCGCGCAGCAACTCATCAATCAATTAATCGTCTACACCAAATCACGACAGATCACAACAATCTATTTAAAAACAGAAAACGCTTCAGCATATTATAAAAAATTAGGATGGACATTGGTCGAGACGATCGAGACGACGGAGTTACCCATACACATTTTTTCATACACGATTGATGAGGATTGATATCTTCATATAAACGACGAAAGTCATTTGATGTTAATCGTCTTAAAGGATTTCTCATTATGGTTTAAATGATAATGGTCTTGCTGACGTGAACAAAATTATCTCTTTTTCTTGAATCGGTCATTCGTATTCGAATAGACGACTGCGAATACAATAAGAAAGAATAGTAGCATGACGCCTAAACTAAACAAAGATTGATATCCAAACAGCTCGCTCCCAGCGATCAACAGGATGCTAAAACAAACGCCGTACATGATTTTACCCATAAATTGACATAGGGCGACTTCGTCATAGTCTTGTTTCTTACTTTCAGACAACGTATTATATCCTGCAAGCAATGATGCACCTTTTCCTTTCGATAGAACGATAGCAAACACTAGCAGAGGGATAAGAATTACAAAATAAACAATGGATTCGCTCACGACCATCCGCTCCTTTCTCTCGTTTTAATGTATAACGTGTGTCAATTCATTAACGCTTTTACATTCCTTCAGGTTTCATGATATTTAGTTGAATGATCAACCTATTTTTCTGATTTTTCTGTTTTTTTGTAGCTCACTTTCTTAATCTTCAATTATAATTAGGTAATGATTGGATTTTTTAACTTACATATGGAATAAAAAACGTTCTTTCAAAGGAGGATTCATCCATGACTGAATCGGTACACATCCATAGCTACACGTCACCTCAATTAATGGTTAATGCAAGGTCCATCATAAGACAGTACATCTTACTCCAGGAGGGGGTTGCCGATGCTTAAGTTCATTTGGAATTCCTGGTGGCGCAACAAAGAGCGTTTCATCCTGCTACTTGTCGGTGTTCTGATCGTCAGTACTGGACTGAGCTATTTGATTGGAACGACGCAAGCCAATAACGGAACCGTCGTCGATGAACTGCAAAAGCGTTGGGGCTCCTCTTACGACATCGTCGTCCGACCAGAAGGCAGCCGGAGCGTGACGGAAGACTTGAAGTTACTCGAGCCAAACTACATGAGTGGTCTCGATGGCGGCATCACGCGCAAACAATACGAGACAATCAAAAAAATGACTGACGTCGAGGTCGCTGCCCCCATCGCGATGATTGGGTATAATCAAACACTTTCGAGTATCGGTACGCATACGATCGATCAAGAAGGGATTTATAAACTGACGATCAAAGACATGCAAGATACCGGATTACAAAACGAATCCTCGAGTGGCGTCACCTACTTAGCAGCAGGATGGGAACCTACAGGGGATGCCAAAAAATCAGGTGTGTCGCCCCTCCCACTTGGAAAGCAGCCTCTGTTTGAGTATGGGAGCCAAGTCATGATTGCGGGAGTTGATCCCGAAGCGGAAGCCGCACTCGTCGGCTTGGACAAAGCGACGACCAAAGGAACCTATAGTAACTATTTTTCAAAAGATGATCAGGTCACCTCGTTCGGGGAAGATGGTGTCCAAATTCCGATCCTGTTGAACAATCGTGAATACGTCGATGCGTCGCGCATCTACACGTACGAAAAAGTCGAGCTGCCGTCGAAAGAGACATCCATTAACGATCTAGTACAACAAGTCGAACAAAAAGGCGGAAAAAAATACTTAGACTCCTTACCGACAAGTGGTGCGAAACGTTATACGATCACGACACAAGATGTCCAGAAAAAGCTCGTCAATGATATTTTAAAACATACGTTACCGACTGCTGAAGAGACGAACAGCAATTCCTTTACATGGATTGTCTTAAAACCGTCTCCGATCGACTACCGCTCAATCAAAAGTCCGTACGCATCACGTTGGCCGTTCACCTATCAAGTCCAACCGAAACAAGTCGACCAAGATTCCTTGCTCGCTAAACGCAGCATGTACCGGGAAGCGCGCATGTTCGGAAAAGATAGCGTGGATTGGCCCAAAGTCAACTTGAACTATATCGGGGTCTTCGATCCGAAGAAATTGAATATCTCGAAAGACCCGCTGACAGAACTGCCGATGGAGACGTACTTCCCGTCAAAAGCCCAGTGGGTCATGGATAAAAATGAACGTCCCGTCAATCCGGTTCGAGACGTTAAACCAACAAACGATCCATATGATTTCCTGACGAAACCACCGTCGATGCTGACGACGCTCGATGCTGCGTTTAAAATTCGTGGTGCCAAAGCGATTTCTGCCATCCGCGTCAACGTCAAAGGTGTCGAGACGATGAATGCTGCTAGCGAGAAAAAGCTCCAACAGGTGGCGACAGAAATCGAACAGAAGACAGGTCTAATCACGGACGTGACCCTCGGCTCGTCACCGCAGCTCGCCTTGACCTATTTACCGGGTCTAAAAGACGAATCAGCGCTCGGCTGGGTTCAACAACCGTGGATCAAGCTCGGCTCGTCGATTGCGATCTTCCAGGAAGCAAAAATCGGGATGAGCGGCATCATCGCCAGTGTCATCGCTGTCGCGCTCGTCTATGTCTTCAGCTCGAACATCATCCTGCTGTATGCACGAAAGAAAGAATTCGCGATTTTACTATCACTTGGTTGGCGCCCGCGTCAGCTGTCGAAACTATTGTTCCTCGAGGCCACATTGCTCGGGACACTCGTCGTCTTGATTGCCTGGACGATTCTCGGTTCTTTCTGGGTCACGACGGACAACCCGATTGCGATCGGTCGAATTTTATTGATTGGTCTTGCTGGTTTACTTATTTACTGGGGTGGAACGCTCGTGCCGATGACGCTCATCCGTCGGATCAAACCGTACGAAAGCATGCGTTCCGGTGAAGTCTCAAAAGGTCGCCGTTTCGTTCGTGCGCGTAGCGCCCTCGGGATGAGCATCAATCAGCTCGTCACCTACTGGCAACGGACATTGCTTTCGGTCATTGCGATCGCCTTACCGACGAGTCTGTTCATCTTCTTCCTCTTCATCACGTTCCGACTGAAAGGCGTCTTGTACGCAACGTGGCTCGGCGAATATGTCGCGCTTGAAGTCGGGACGATGCATTACGTCGCGATGGGTGTCGCTTTACTGATTGCCATCCTGACGACGACAGAAATCATGTGGCAAAACGTCAATGAACGCAAGAATCAGCTTGCTGTCCTTAAAGCAACGGGCTGGCAAGACGGTCAAGTTCGTTTACTCGTGCTAAGTGAAGGCATGATGACAGGACTATGTGCTGGCGTGATTGGTCTTCTGACAGCACTTGGGATGATCGGCTTCGTTTACGGGCAATTCCCGGTCCAAGAGCTTGCTTTCCTCAGCATCATGCTCTTGATTCCAGTGATCACGGGTCTGTTAGGTGCCTTGCTCCCTGCCGAGCGTGCCGTCCGGATTACACCAAATGCTGCACTCGGCAGTATCGTCGAAAATACGCAAGCGACAGAACGGCGTTTCAAATGGGCACTTGGATCCATCGCCGCTTCCTTGTGTATCGGAGTGGCAAGCCTATTCTTGTTCGCCTCAACGGAATCCTCGACGACTACAACACAGAGTGCTCCTCAGCAACAGACGAGCGGACAAAAATTAAAGGATTTGACCACTGATCCAAAAACATCTGCTGACAAGAAAACAGGTGATCAAACAGCACTAAAAAAACTGATGAAAAAAGGAGTCATCCAAACGTATCCGGGCGATCCGGAAGCCACCTCTGAACTGTTCTATGCTAAATCACTCATTCCAACACCGAAAGAACTCGATCTAAAGGAAAAGAGCGGTTATCGGTTCGTTACGGTTCCTGTTGTCATGTACGATCCCGACAATAGAGTAAAAGGCGCTTATGCTATTTACCGACCCGGCACCTTTACATTGACGTCGCTCGACGGAAAAGAATATGAAACCGTTGATTACGTCAATCATAATAAGAAAGCATTCAGAAACAGTTATCAGTATCTCTCACCATATAAGTCAACCGTTGATTTAGTCTATCAAGTTCCTGATGACCAGAAGGTATTCGTTCTCTTTGCTGCGGATGATGCGTTTCCAAAGGATACGACAGTGAAGATTGAACTCGATTAAAATGACGTAATATGAATCTAGCCCGGATCACATAAATGAGAGTCGCCTCGGTTTCATCATCGAAACCGAGGCGACTCTCATTTTTCTCTAAAAAACGCTATGTATGGTTGTAACTCACAATGTATCGTGGACGCGCATCCGTTCTAGTTCTTTTTCTTGATTCTCTTTAAGCTTCTTTCGACCACGCGACCATTGTTCCCACAGTGAAATCATGCCGACTCCTAAAATCAATACATAGGCTAAAAAACTATTGTATCTACCATCAAAGTAACGCCATGTCAGGAAAATCACTAAAATGATTGGCATGATGATACCGAGATACGGATTGTGACGGCTTGATAAGAAATACTGTATTCCTAAACAGATACTGATAATTAGAGCAGAAATGAAAAAGTTCATTGATTGTTACCCCTCTCAAGTCGATATTTTTCGATGATTTTTTTGGCATCTTCAATCGTGATCCGGTCTTCGATAGCCATTTGTTTAATGTATGCGATGAACGGTTCATTCTCGATTTTCTCATTCACTTCGATTTTCTGAATGATCCGATCGACGCGAATCCGGACTGTGGGATAGGAGACATCATAATGTTTCGCCAGTTCTTTCAAAGAACCCGAGCTTACGATGAATTTTTTAACGAATTCCATCTCTTCCAATTCTAGAGATAAAACCCAATCTGGAACATCATCTTTTTTCATTTACCATTTCCCTCCCATGTCACCATAATAGCATTCACTTAAATAAAGTTAAAGTATTTTTGATATTAATTAAACATTTAACCAATAAATAATTAAAATATATTCATTATTTCGCTTGTCATAGTGATTCGAGTCATGGTAGTTTAGGATTGTCAAATCGGAAAAATAAGGAAAAGGAGTGTTTTACTTGAAAAGAACAACGGAATACATATTTGCTGTCATCGGTATCGTCTTGTTTGGATCATTATGTTTAGGTGGGTTTCTATTGTCTGGATCGATTGCGGATCACGCTGGCATGAAGGAGTTGGTCGATCAATTCATCCAGGATGAGAACATTACGGATGTCACGTCTACCCAAATCCTCACATCCTTCCAACAATTCTTCTTGTACCTTGGTGCCGTCTCTCTCTTATGTACGATAGGTGGAATCGTCTCGATCGTCCGGATTCGCAAAAACGGTTCAGCAGGAAAGATGTTGATCATTACTGCAATTCTCGGTGGGATCTTCACATTACTCGCCGGTGTCTTTGGTTCAATCGCTTATTTGATTGCCGGTATCACTAACGTCACGAAGAATAAAAAGATAGCACGACAATACTAAACTCAAACAGAAAGGTGTGTCGGTATGTTCGCGATTACACTTCGAGAATTTAAATCGCTTTTCCAAAGTATTCGAGCCATCCTGATCATCGCCGTCTTGTTCGGTGTGACGATTGGTTCTGCTAAACTCGTCAGCCAGTTCAAAGGACAACTCAGTGATCTCGGTCTAGGTGACAATGCCTATATCATCGGTTTGATGCTGCTTCTGTTCTTAGCATCTCCTTTATTCGTGACGAGTATTTCTCATAGTAGCGTCAACAAAGAGATTGAATCGAAGACGATTCGTTTTCTTGCGACGAAAACATCTCGTGAGAACATCATTTTCGGAAAGTTTTTAGGCAACGTTTCGTTCTGGGTCCTCTGTCTGACAGTTGCCCTCTTGTTGATCGTTCCGTTTTCAAAATCGTTCTCGATCGTCGATTTGATCCAAAGCATCATCTTCGTCTCTTACTTCATCGGTCTGTCGCTGTTTCTTTCGACAGTCGTCAACAGCTCTGCAATGACGATGTTCGTCGGTATCTTCATCTCGATCGCGCTTCCGGTCATTGGGATGTGGAGTCTTATTTCGAAGAATGTCATCGTTGATACGTTGTCTTACTTGACGCCCTATTATTACTATACGCAAGAAAACACTGCATACACGTATCTTGTCTTGATCCATATCGCCGTCTTCGTCATCGCGAGCTTGATGATCTTTAAAAGGAGAGATTTATGATGCTAGCCCTTCGCGCAACCAATCTAACGAAACAGTACGGCAATAAGACCGTCGTCAACCAGTTGAATCTCGAAATCAAACAAGGGGCCATCTTCGGCTTCCTTGGTCAAAATGGCGCCGGTAAATCAACATTCATCAACATGATCACAGGTCTTGTCCGTCCGACATCCGGAACGTTCGAGTTACTCGGAGCACCGAACGATTCCTTGAAGGACGTCCGAACTCGAATCGGCGTCCTGCCGGATTACTCGACCTTTTACGAAAACTTCACGGCGCTCGATCACTTGAAGTATTTCAGCAAAGTCCTCGGTCTGAAGACGACGACGGACGAGTTAAAGCAACTCCTCCGTGATGTCCAACTCGAAGACGCCATCGATGTAAAAACGAAGAACTACTCGTTCGGGATGAAAAAAAAGCTCGGGATCGCCCAAGCCCTGATTAATCGACCGGAAATCCTGTTTTTAGATGAACCGACGTCTGGCGTTGATGCCAACTCGATTCTCGGGATTCATACGTTGATTCGCAAGATCGCAGCAGACGGAACGACGATTTTCTTAACGTCTCATAACTTAGACGAGGTCGAAAAACTGTGTACGGAGATTGCGATCATGCAGGACGGAACGATTCAGACGCAAGGCACGATGGAGGAGTTACGGGAACAACATGAGAAGAACATCACCGTTCACGTAAAACATGCACCGCTCGATAATGATACACAACAACATCTGCAGACCAAGTTGTCGACACTTGCGAAAGACGTCAACGTCTCCTCTACTCACTCGACGTTCATCGTCCAAAGTGAACACGATATTGCTACGATCAATAGCTACCTCGTCTCGCAACACGTTAACGTGTATCGACTCGAAGTTGAGGAAGCGTCGTTGGAAGAGATCTTCTTGAATTTAGGTATGGAAAAACGTACCGCTTGATACCCTCACTAAATAACCTTTTCAATCCATTACCCCCTCATTTCACAACGAAATGAAGGGGTGTTTCATTTTCTTAGCGTCCTCTTACTCATCGAAGAACAGGTGAAAATCGTTACCTTTTTTTAAATAATTGTCAATATATGATAAAATTAAATTCCAATTATCATAATGAAGGAGTATTCGATGAAACATTCTTTATTTCGACGAAGAGACTACGTGGAGCTGAGTCTCCTCTACATCATTTGTTTTTCTATCAATACAGCATTGTCAATCGCACAAACGTTAAACTTGGAACGTTATCCGGTATTTAAATCCTTCATTGAAAATATCTTAGATGTCAAACTGATCGTGATTGTGTTCTCGACATTACTCGTATTGATTTTTCAGTATCAATTTGTAAGACAACGAAAAATTGAAATCTTGTGTCGTATTCTTGTTGGAGACACTAGACAACAAATCGCCTTCCGCTATATGCTCCACCATTTACTCATTTTATGCTGTTGCTTCATGTTTTCACTCGTTCTTCATATGTCTTTGCAGGTACACATCACAAGTAGCCTGTTACTCGTTTTTATCTTTGTCTTCTACATCATTCTATTCACAAGTTGGGTGAATCAAAAATGAAACTTTTCCGTTATTTCTTCAGGAATATCTTCTTAAAAAGATGGCTTCTCGTATTCGGTATGGTTATTTTGCTTTTTGCAGCGAATTACCTGACATTCTCTACCGTTCGTTCAATCATCAGTACATATCAGGGATATCAAGAAATGACCGCCTTACATGATCGAAACGCTTTCGTAGCGAACTTAGATCCTGATAGTAATCCCGACTTTGACAGCATCGACATCGAAGATACTCAAAAAATTTATCAATACTTAGATCAAAATTTCGACTACGTTCTCCATTCGGATGGGTTCGTCGTTCCATTAAAGAATAAGCAGGACATGGAAGTTCAATTCAACTACATAAACGAAGCCGCTTATCAGTTAAGAGATTTTCCATTATCTAAAGGAAAACCTCTCCAATTTGAGGAGACAAGGAAACAAGATCACTTACCTGTCTTGATTGGTCCCGGTCTAGCGGAATCGTATTCTCTCGGTTCTACGATCCAAACGATCAATCCCGTTACGAACAAACCTGTCCTGTTACATGTGCAAGGCATATTAAAGAAAAATATCTATCGGTCTAGCTTCTATGCTCCGAATTCGAAGCATTACTATAACTTTGCAGTGTTTGTTCCCGTTGATTCAGCGTTTATTCAAAATGCCGGTCTTGACCTCCACGTCAATGCTTTGATGGATCTCGTACTGCTCGATTCATCCGAGAAAAAAATGAACCAGCTAAGAACACTTATTCATCAAAATACAGGTATGACATTCAATTTCTATACACAACAAGACAACTATGCATTTTTTAAGGAATACTACAGCAGTTCGCTGATGCTCATGAGTCTGCTATCTGTCGCGTTGCTATTCCTTGTTCTCCTGTTAAGCATTTGGATCAGCTTCGTCAGTGTTCGCCTGATGATCAAGGATATTACGATTCATCTACTCGTCGGACTGAGTTACGCCACTCTCCGAAAATTGTTCTATCGTTACTTCGCAATTCTATTTTTCATCAACCTAGTCGTCTTAATGTCTTCAGTCGCTTATAGCCGTCATCTATTTTGGACGACCAAAGAGTCCGCTTTCGTCACGTACGGATTCCTCGGTTTGATCGATATCGATTGGGTTGCTTTAGCAGCAGTTCTTGTGATCGATATCGTCATCGGTACGATCATCGTCGAACTGACGATGAAAAAAATAAAGCAGATTCCAATCTCAATAGGAGTGTTAGAATGAGTAATTGCATTCATCTTGAAATTCAACAGAAGACGTTTCCGAAATCGAACTTTTCAATACTGAAAAACTTCACCTTGACGGTTCAATCCGGTGAAAAACTGGCGATCGTCGGTCCGTCCGGCGTGGGCAAAACATCTTTACTGAATATACTCGGACTACTTGATACGCACTATGAAGGCACCTATACACTTTTCGATTCATCTACGGCTGACTTGACCACAAAACAATTGGCCACATGGCGAAATCAAAAAATCGGATTCGTCCTCCAAGAATCCGCTTTGATCCCTTCGTTGACTATTGAAGATAATATTAAGTTACCTCTCTTATATGCTAATTTAGAGAAAGACCCAACGACGCTTGCGTACGTAAAGGAAGTCGTGCATCGCATTGGGATCGCTTCAATCTTAAAGAAGAAACCACATGAATGTTCGGGTGGTCAACGCTCACGAGCCGTCTTCGCAAGAGCCGTAATCATGAAACCTGATATCATCTTAGCAGACGAACCTACTGCTTCTTTAGATACCGAGAATAAAGAAAAGATCATGAATCTACTCTTTGACTTGAATCAAACAGTCCAGACGACAATCATCACAGTTACGCATGACCTAGATGTCGCGAATCGACATGATCGAATGATTACGCTTCAAGAACTCGACTAACACAAAAAAAGACTCTCTGACCGAAAGACAGATGCTGCACACTTGTCCTCGGTTTCCGAGAGTCTTTTTTTAAATAACTTGTTCAAGCCGCCTTCTCTCTCCGTAAGAGATACAGGAAGTACGGTACACCGATGATCGCCGTGATCAATCCGGCTGGCACTTCAAGCGGCGGATGAATCCCGCGACCGAGCGCATCAGCGACGACGAGTAATCCGCCGCCGAGTAACAGCGCCATCGGTAAGACGGCGAGGTGTTTATGTCCGACAAGACGGCGTGCCATATGTGGAGCAATCAAACCGATGAAGCCGATTGCACCGACTGTTGCGACGGCAATACCGGCTAGGACAACAGCGAGCGCCAAGAAGACGTGCCGCGTCCGCTGAATCGGTAAACCGAGACCAATGCTGACTTCCTCACTAAGTGATAAGACATCGAGTTGACGGTGTCGATAGAAGAGGATCGCACCAATCACGACGAGCACCGGCGCTAAGATCAACACCTGCTGCCAGCCTTTCCCGAACAGACTGCCAGCAAGCCAGACGAGTGAATCGTTCGTCTGAAGTGGAAATTTAATCAACAGGTATTCTGTTCCGGAAGCACAGATCGCACTAACGGCGATACCAAGTAACGCAAACGAACTGCGGGAGACGTTTCCTCCCCGCTCAAGCATCATCAACGCCAGCATGACGAGTGCTGCTCCGATGAAGGCGGCGATCGGTGTCAACAAGAGCGGACCATCCGGCACGAGGGCAATCGTCAAAACAGCGAACAGAGACGCTCCGTTCGTCACCCCAATTACGTCCGGTGAGATCAATGGATTACGGATGACGCTTTGTAAGATGACCCCGGCAAGAGCGAAACTCGCTCCTGCTAAAAAGGCGAGGACCGTTCGCGGCAGACGGTAATTTTGGACGATGAAAGCATCCTTTCCACCAAAGAACGACTGCCAGAGTTCCGTTAACGATAACTGAATCGAACCGACCGACAATAAGGCGAAGCTTGTGACGAAAACGATTACTGCGACAAGTAGAATCCGACGCATCTCTCTCATCGTAATCCCCCTTTCATCTGGCGACGTGCCAAGATAAGGAAGAAAGGTGCCCCGAGCAATGACGTCACGATGCCGACTGGTGATTCATACGGATAGGCAATGAAGCGCGCCAGGACATCGGCGTACGTCAACAACAGACCACCGATGACGGCAGAGACGGGTAAGACGATTCGGTAGTCCTCGCCAACGAGTCGACGTGTGATATGCGGCACCATCAGACCGATGAAGCCAATTGCTCCGGCAACGGCAACCGTCACGCCTGCGAGTAACACGACACTGATGCCGGCAAGCAGACGGATCCGCGTCACTTTTTGTCCGAGTCCGACCGCGACGTCTTGCCCGAGTTGGAAAACGGCGAGCGACTTCGCGAGACTTGCCGCAAGAATCAAACCGACAAGCGACCATGGTAAGACGATCCGGAGCTCGAGCCAGCTTGCATCACTGAGCGAACCAGACAACCAGTACAAGACGTTCGTGATCCGGTCGTTGAACAAAATCAAGCCTTTCGTTAGCGACGTCAACAAGAGATGGATTGCCATCCCGACGAGGGCAAGTTTTAACGCCGTCATCCCGCGAATCGAAGCGAACGAAAAGACGAGCACGCCACCAAGTAAGGCACCAACAAAAGCGAAGTAAAGCAAGTTCGCCGTCCCGAGTGACGGAAAGATGAGCAGGCTTAAGACGACGAGAAACGACGCACCGGCATTGACCCCAAAGACTTGTGGTGAAGCGAGCGGGTTCCGCGTCACAGCTTGCATGATCGCTCCAGCGACGGCAAGGTTTGCTCCGAGCAACAATCCGAGCAAGAGACGCGGCAAGCGCAGATTCGTCAGGACGAGTCCCGCTTTAGAGGTCGTGCCGCTGATCCACTCCTGCACTAAGTGGACCGGATTCATCTGTGTGATACCAAAGAACAAGCTACTATAAACGGCCAAGCCACTGAGTAAGATAAGTACGAAAATCAGACGTTTCCGCTGCACCGGATCTTTCCCCTTTCTAAGACGAAAAGCCAGATTGCTCCGGCTTTTGTCGTTCGTTATTTCTGTTTGAGCAATTGAATTGCTTCGTCAACGATTTGTTCAGCAGCGTCCAGACCGCGGTAACGTGTCCAGAGGTCACGATTGACTTCATAGACTTCTCCGTTTTTGACCGCTGTGATCTGATTCCAGAGCGGATTATCCTTCCACTCTTTCAGTAACTTCGGATCAGCTTCCGCCATGAAGATGACGTCCGGATCCCACTTGACCATCTGCTCTAACGTGATCGTCACAGTCGGTTCCGCTGTTTTCGTAACGGCATTCTCGATACCGATCTTCTCGAGCAACTCACCGTCAAACGACGTCTCACCGTGTGCTGTCAGTGAATCGGCGCGGAAGACACCGACCATGACTTTCCGGTCATCTTTTGGATCAACCTTCTTCTTCGCTGCCTGCAAGCGCTCTTCATGCAGGGCAAGGCGATCGTCCATCTGTTTCGTTTTGCCGACCGCTTCCGCAATCGTCTTGAACGAATCGATGTTCTCTTCATACGTCGCATTGCGACTCTTCAAGATGATCGTCGGTGCGATTTCTTGCAATTGCTTGTAAATTCCTTTATGACGGTTGAAGTCGCCGATGATCAAATCCGGTTGCAAGGAACTGATCACTTCAAGGTTTGGTTGTTGGCGTGTACCGACTTCCGTGAACGAGATGTCTTTTCCGAGTAATCCAGAAACATCCGTCTTGTTTTCTTGTGCGATCCCGACCGGTGTGATGCCGAGTTCATCTAATGCATCGACGAACGAGAATTCGAGCGCGACGACTTTCTTCGGCTTTTCCGGTACTTTCGTTTTTCCTGCTTCGTGCGTGATCGTCCGCGTCTTTTCGTTCGATTGCTCTGCTTGACCTGAACAAGCTGCAAGCATCAAACTGCTCAACACGAGGAGCGTCAACGCTGTCATCCAAGTTTTCCGTCTCATGGTGAGACCTCCTTTAATTCGTGATTCGACATTGAGAATCATTCTTAATTAATCCTGTCTCAGCATATCAAAGATTTCCATTGAACAAAAGGGAAATCCTTATTTTCAGATAATATAGACTGAAATCCACATTTTCTGAAGGAATATGGGATAATCAGGTAGTGAACAAAGGAGGGACCAGAGATGGATTGGATGAAAGACTTAGAACAGCGAATTGAGTTTCAGCTCGATGCAATCACGTTTGATCAATTACCTGACTTACTCGAAGCCTTCGCCTACCAGTTACCGTTCGAGAATACGACCGTCCTTGAGAAGCGCATCCGTCCGTTTAGCGACGAGCGCTTCATCGAAACGTTTCTGACAGAGCGACGCGGTGGTGTCTGTTATGACTTGAATGGACTGCTGCACCGGGTCCTGCAGGAACTGAATTGTCCCGTTCGGCTCGTTCAAGCGACTGTTTACGATACGAAGTCGGACGCCTGGTCAGCGACCGGACCGACCCATGTCGCGATCATTTGGAATGAAACACACTTGCTCGATACCGGCTTCGGCGTTAATTTACCGCTCGTCCCTGTTCCGTTGAATGGGGAGACCGTTCATTCCGCGAGCGGCAGTTACCGGATCATCAATAATGACATACTTGAGATGAAGCGAACGGGACAAGCAGAGTTTGTGACTGGATACCGGTTCGACCGCGAGACGTCCATTACAACAGATGACTTATCGAAGATGGAACAGATCATCCAGCAGAGCGACGCTTCGCCGTTCAATAAAGGTCGCCTCGTCGCGATGCGGACGCCAACCGGACAAAAGACGTTGACTGAGCGGACGTTACGGATTGAAGAAACGACGACGACCGAGTTACCGGTCGCAGGTCCCGCCCAATTAGAGATGCTGTACAACACACACTTTTTAGGACGGGAGTCGTAAATCATGGATCGTTATACACTTTGTTTAATCCGCCACGCAGACCACTTTTTACTCGTCAATCGGCAAAAACGTCCGGCGATGGGCATGTGGAATGGTGTCGGTGGTAAGATCGAACCGGGCGAGACACCGGAAGCCGCCGTCATCCGCGAGACGTTTGAAGAGACAGGCATCCCGCTCACCTCAGTGACATCGAAAGGCATCGTCCGCTTACATGGGAAAGAGACTTCTGGCATGTACCTCTACCTGGCTGATTTAGAAGATCGTCCGTTTCCAACACCGGTCATGACAGTTGAAGGAATCCTCGATTGGAAATCACTCGACTGGATTTTAGGCGACGATAACATGGGTGTCATCAGCAACCTCCGGCACTACCTACCGATTGCTCTGTCGACCGAGCACCCTTTACTGCATGACTTTCATTATGATGGCCATACAATCACGGCATACGAGACACATGAATTGATTGAGACATAATACAACATCCCCGCTCGTCCTTTCGGACAGGCGGGGATGTTTCGTTAGAATAGATGTAAGCCCGTCACGATGACAGCGACGATGACGATGCCCGGTAACAAGTTCGCGACACGGATTTTCGTGATTCCGGCGAGATTGAGACCGATCGCTGCAATCATCACTCCACCGGTCGCCGTCATCTCCAAGATGAATTCTTGCAGCGCGGCGTCGGGAATGAACTTCGTGATCGCAACGGCACTCAGTGCAATCGCCCCCTGATAGAGGAAGACAGGAATCGCCGAGAACATGACGCCGATTCCGAGCGTTGAACTGAGGACAAGCGCCGTGAAGCCGTCAATCAATCCCTTCGTATAGAGGACGTCGTGATCCTGACGCAGTCCACCGTCGAGCGCACCGAGGACACCCATCGCTCCAATGACGAAAATCAACGTCGCGGTAACGAAGCCTTCGGCGATATTCGATGGTCGACCGCGACTGATTTTACGTTCGAGCCATGCCCCCATCCGATCGAGCTTCTCATCGAGGCGGAACCATTCTCCGATCGCACCTCCGAGAACGAGACTACCGATGACGATCAAGAAGTTCGTGCTTTTCATCCCCATCTGGATCCCGAGCACGACGACGGCTAGACCAATCGCTTGCAAGACCGTCTCCTTCATCCGTTCCGGAATCCGGTGGAACATCAATCCGAGCAACGTCCCAATGATGATCAGGACGGTATTGACGAGTGTACCTGTTAAAACCATCTGACAGCCTACTTTCTCAATTGATTTTTCGTTTCGCAGGACGGACGACCGTCCGCTCCGCCTGATTCAGGCTATGCAACGTCATCCCGAGCATGACGAGGATGATCCCGAATGTCGCGAGTCCAGTCGGTAGTGCTGCATGGAGAAACAAAATCTCCCCGATAACGGTGAAGACGATCTCAAACGACTGAGTCGCCTCGATCGCGGCTAACCGGACCGGTTCCGTCCGGACGAGTGACGTCGCGTAGAAGAAGAGCGATGTCGCGATGACGCCTGAGAATAAGGCGACGAAGCCGGACTGGGTCACTTGACTGACACTTGGTAATCCGACTTGTATGTAAGCAATTACGGAGAGCACAATCCAAAACGGTAGACTCGCGATCGTCATTCCAAGGATCCGCTCAAAGACATCGAGCTCATTCCCATACCGTTCCATCATCTTCCGGTTACCAAGCGGATAGGCAATCGCAGCGACGAGCACCGGCAAGGCACCGAACAGTAAGGATTGTAGCGATAGACTTACTGCGACGGATAACTGCATGACGACGACGCCAAGGACGATCAAGACGGAATACTTGAGAGCCGACCACGGAATCCGTTGCTTGAACAAGGGCGCAAGCAGCGGTCCGGCTAGGATCGTCAATTGCCACGTTCCGGCAATCAGCCAGCCTGGCGCATGATCGGCAGCAAGACAAATACTACCGTAAAACAGTCCGAAACCGATCGTTCCGTACAGTAACCAAAATCCGATATCTGCTCGCAGTGCCTGTAAGACGCGACCAATTCCCCGACGCATCAAGACGATGACGACGAAGAACGGCAACATCAAGAAGAATCGAAGCGACGCACTGTAGATCCAGTGCCCCCCTGCTCCTTGCATCGATTGATTCAAGATGAAGGTGACGGCAAAGAACATCGCCGCCAAGATCCCATAAATGATTGGTCGCATCAGCGCTCCTCCTTTAGTGTCGAGACGAGTAAACGTCCGAGCCCGTTCCAGTTATGTTCCGTCGCCTGGACGAGCTGCTCGACATCCCGTTGTTGACATGCAATCAAAATCGCCGCATGATCGGCAATCGATTGACGACCGAGTCGATCGAACTGGGCGTATTCGAGCCGGCGGATCAGCGGCGTCAATCGGCGAATCGTTTCCCGTAGCTGAGCGTTCTGACTGCGCAACACGAAGACATCGTGAAAGGCATCGTCTAGCGTCAGCGCCGTCTCCGTCTCCTGTTGATCGATTGCCATCGTGAACTGTTGGTGAATCGTCTGAAGCTCCGTTAAGTCGTCTTCTGTCAAGAGTGGTCCCGCTAGACGCGCTGCTAGTCCGTGCAGCGTCGCGATGATCGGATAGGTTTGCTGTGCTTGTTCAGCATCAAGCTCCGTCACGATCGTCCGCGAGCCCCGTTTCGCAAAAATCAATCCTTCCTCTTCGAGTCGTTTCAAGGCTTCTCGGACCGGTGTTCGGCTGACTCCGAACATTTCCGCGAGCGCTTGATCGTTCACCTTCTCACCTGGGGCGAGGCGTAAGGTGATGATGTGATGCTGTAAACGTCGATACACTTCCTCACTAAGAGGAAGTCGTGTAATGGCTAGATCATCTGTAGGTTTCATATAAGTAATATATTACATATTAATCATTGATACTACCTTTATTCCATATAAAAACTCCCCGTCAAAAAACGGAGAGTCAACTATTCAAACGTTACGTGGATTCATCGGTCCATTCAGATGGCTGAGATCATGTCGTTTCAACAAGATTAATTGAATGACGATCGCAACGAGAAGATAGACTTGCGCCAAAAGAACCGTAATTCCTAAATTAACATTCACGACATCCGCAGCGATGCTCGCGAAATCCCACAACGCATGAAAAATGATTAATGGCCAGAGGTTATTCAGCTTCAGTGCGATGATCGCTAAGAACACACCAAAGACGAATGTGTTCGCAAGTTGGAATAACATCGCTGCCGGTGGAATCAAGGCGATTAAATTAAGCAAGTGGAAAGATGAGAACAGAAGCGCACTGATGAGGACGGCACGATACGGATGTTCGTTCGGTTTGAGATAGCGTAAGATGATGCCGCGAAACAAGACTTCCTCATTGAAACCGACGAATAAGGTCGTCAGGAAGACGATTCCGACAAGTTGGAGTGCCGATGATGATATCGAGGACGTGAACAACGCATTGACGATCAATCCGACTTGAACGAGAACGATCAGCAGTAACGGAATGTACCAGATTAGACCCCGCGACTGCAATTTCGAAAACCCAACAGCAGCAAACGTGGCATGACGACGAATGTACCAGACGAGAAAAATCGCTGTTGCGACTTCACCGAAGATCGCGATACGTAACAACTCCGGATCACCGTAACGAATGCCGAAACCAAACGCAGAGACAGCCATGACGATACCCATGATGATGAAGACGACGGTCGCCGAGACGACAGTATTCCGCTTATCCACGATCAATACCTCCCTTTTCTAAACAAGCGACGTATCTACTTTATGATTTGTTTACCTTTTTTTCAGGGAAATGAATCTTTTTCCTCCTGCTACCTTGCAATACAAAATAGCTTAGTATATCATTACCTTGTAATACCAAGTAGCGAAAGGATGATGCGGATGTCATCGACGCAAATGTTAAAGGGGATTCTCGACGGTTGTTTACTTGCACTGATCGCGGAAGAAGAGATTTATGGCTACGAACTGGCGACGAAACTGAAAGCATACGGTTTCGCTGACATCAGCGAAGGAACAATCTATCCCTTATTGATCCGGATGCAAAAACTGGGCTGGATCGAAGCGACTTCACGCGTCTCTCCGTCCGGTCCAAAACGGAAGTATTATTCGATCACGACGAGCGGTGCAGAAGAACTCACCGCATTCAAGGAAAGATGGCAACACCTTTCGACAAGTGTTGAAAGTATTTTAAAGGAGGATGATTGAGATGACCCTATCAACGGAATCAACCCGATTTTTGGAAGACTTGAAGGTCTACCTGCTTGCTTCGGGAAAAAATGAACAAGCGACGAACGAGATCGTCCTGGAACTCGAAGACCATCTGATTGAAGCGGAAGCGGATGGCAAATCGGTTCGCGCGATCACGGGTGACAGTCCGGCTGACTACATCCAGTCGATTTCGAAAGAGATGGCGTTCGATCCGATAGAAGCATTTTGGATCGTCATGCAAGTCTTTCTCGGTGCATCGAGTTTTCTCTATCTCCAAAACCTGCTGAATGGAACAACAACATTCAGTATCTTGCTAGTTGGTGGCTTCCTACTGATAAGCGCTGTTTATTTGACGACCCTGGCGTTTTTATTCCGTCAAGACGCATTACGTGCTGGCGCTCGCCCTCGCATCATGCGTTATGGTATTCATGGAAGTGTTCATATTCTCCTGATCATTGGACTATTGATCGTCAACGGACTCATTGATTCGCCCAAAATCACTTTATCTCCAAGCGTCGGGTGGTTAATTGGCGCCCTTCTAATTGCCTGGATTCTAATCACGGCATGGAAGACGAAGACATGGATTTTACCGATTGCAGTGTTCGTCTATTTCGCTCCCCAAATCATTCTCCGTTCTGTATTTAATTGGTCTGAATTGACATCCGGACTCGTCGGATATGCTGTTGCTGCCATTACGATCACCATTGTTTTCATCCGTGAATCCAAACAGACTCAGACAAATTGATTACTTCTACAAGGGATTACTTAAAGCAATGGACAGCCCTACGATACCTTCCATTCGAAACAAACGGTCTACCTTTTAGATAAGGTAGACCGTTTGTTTCGAATCCTATTGATTTATTTATTTCGAGCTTGTAACTTCCGAGCAGCATCCAATGCAAAATAAGTGAGAATACCGTCACATCCGCCGCGTTTGAAAGCTAGGAGTGTTTCGAGAATCACTACATCGGGGTCGAGCCATCCTTTTTCAAATGATGCCATCATCATTGAATACTCCCCACTCACCTGATAAGCAAATGTCGGAACAGAAAATGTCGATTTGACACGTTGAACGATATCTAAATAAGGGAGACCTGGTTTCACCATGATCATATCTGCCCCTTCTTTGATATCTAATTCGACTTCTCGCAAGGCTTCATCAGAGTTGGCTGGATCCATTTGATATGTTTTTTTATCCCCTTTGAGATGCTTACTTGAATTTAAGGCATCACGAAATGGACCGTAGTATCCTGAAGCATATTTTGCCGCATATGACATGATTCTAGTATTGTAGAGGTTTTCGTTATCTAACGCAGTTCGAATCGCATGTATACGACCATCCATCATATCAGAAGGTGCAATGACATCAATTCCAGCCTTCGCTAAAATTAATGCTTGTTGTACGAGCACTCGTACACTCTCGTCATTATCGACGTATCCATCAATGACTATCCCATCATGACCATGAGTCGTGTATGGATCTAAAGCGACATCCCCGATTAAACCGACATTCGGATATGCTTCCTTGAGAAGCTTCGTTGCCTGGCAAATGACATTATGGGGATTCAATGCTTCCGTACCCATTGCGTCCTTCTTATGCTCTGGAACGACTGGGAATAATGCTATTGCCGGAATTCCGAGTTCTACTGCTTCCTTCACATGTTGTACGACGCTATCTAAACCGACTCGGAATTGACCTGGCATCGCATCGATTTCCTCAACACCACTCTCCTCCTTAACGAAGATTGGCCAAATTAGATCATTCACAGTCACCTCATGTTGCGCGACTAAACGACGGTTCCAGTCGTCCTTTCGATTTCTTCTCATTCGAATCGTCGGGAAGTTTTCCATCTCTACTCTCATCCTCCAATTTTAAAGCACATAAATTTTTCTAGGCTATATCAGTATAGGTTAAGGTCGATGATTCGTAAAAAGAAATAGCTATTGTTTCGCTAAGATCTCACACGCGTCATGCACAAAAAAAGACTCTTCTTTTGTGAAGAATCTTTTTCTCGCTCAAACGACCCCATCGCTGAGGTCGTTTTTGTATATTATTTATTCTGTATTCCCTTCTCTGCCTCATACCGCTCACGCGTCCAGTTGTAGACATGGCTCGTCACGGTCCGTCCGTCGATTCGTTCTAAGACGAATGGTCGGTCAAGAACAGGCGTAAACCCAAGTTTTTCAACGACACGGCGTGATTGGTCATTGAAATCAAAGTGACCACACCAAACGATATCGATTGGTAGTTCCCGGAAGATGAAATTAAGTATTGCTTCAACGATTTCCGGCATCCGCCCTTCTCCCCAGTAATCAGGTGCGAGGACATAGCCGATCTCGACTTGACGGTCATGGGTGATCGAATCGTCCGGCCGACGATTGAAGTGAAATCCGAAGCTCCCGATGACTGCTCCCGTCTCCTTATCGGTAACGGCATACTCGCCAGGTGACGCTTGGAAAATGCCGATCACTTCTTGGCTTTCGTCAAGTGACGCGTGCGGCGCCCAGCCTGCTTTTGGTCCGACAGTTGGATCCTTGGCGTAAGCATACAATGCGGCTGCATCGTTTTCTTGCCAACGGCGTAACAGGTGCCGTGGCGTTTCGATAGTATCTGGTAAGTTCATCTGTATTCCCCCTTATTAAGATACGTTTCGCTCTCGTTCGACCGATTCCTTCACGAACAGACTCGTATAGACTAATCCAAAGCCCGTCAAGAGGATCAATCCAAGGTATACACTCATCATCGACGGAATCAAGAAGGTCCCGACGAGAATCGTCGACCGGGAAAGTAAGTCCGCTCCAGCAAACGACGTCCCGGCGAATGCTGAGTACGCCCCACGTTGATCGGCTGGCATCATATTCGCTTTTTGTGTGTTCAAGACCGGGGAGTAGAGCAACTCGCCAATCGTTGCGATGAAGATGAAGACCATCAGTGCCGTCATGCTGTTGGCACTCGTCACGACAACATAACCGATCGTGTACAGCATGAGACCCGCAGCGAGCGTCCGGCGCGGAGACAAGCGCTTCGCTAGTCGCTGGACGATGAACGTCAACGTGACGACGAGTAACGTATTTTCGATGTTGATGATACTCATCATTCGAACCCCGTTGATCGACCACCCGGCAAATGATAACGGTTCAAACGAATCGGCGAGTCGGACGGCGACATAACTGCCCATCGAAAACTCAGCCGCTAAGATACACATCGAACCGAAGACAACCTTAACGAACGGACGGTCCCGCCAAGCGAGTTGATAGCTCGTGAAAATATCCGTGAGGACACCACGAAGTTTTTGACGTTGCCATGTCCGTGGTGTGTCGTCAAGAAACAGGAAGTATGCAATTGGTAAAACGGACGACGTGAAGCTCAAGATCCAGAACAACAGCAATTGGTTACTGACATAGAGCCAGCCCCCGAGCGCCGTACCGATGG